>CAVXJE010000001.1:0-188805 GCA_963762065.1 uncultured Flavobacteriaceae bacterium
TGGCTATCACTAACATAATACCTCCTGTAAGCATTTGATATCCCGTGTTCACGAAGTAATTTATTGGCAAATCCGCTTTTCCAACAAAGAGACTACCGTAGCCCCAACTCAACATACACGCAAAAATCATTAGTATCCCCAAAATTGAATTTTCCTGACTAATGATTTGCTTTTGACTTACAAGCAAATAAATTCCAATGAATCCTAGGATGACCCCGATAACCGACATCATTTGAATTTTTTTTCCTTGCAAAATCCTCATAAGCAAAAGGATTATCAAGGGTTGGGCAGAAATCTCCAAAGCAGCGAAACCGCTATCCACATATTTTAAAGCCCAAACCACTACCCCATTTCCAAAAGTCAAAAACAAAAAACCAGCAATAATCGTATTGCGAAGTTGCCGCCAGCTTATTACAATACTCGTTCCCATGAGTTTGGCGATAATGAAAATCAACATCCCGGCAATAATAAACCGAACGGATGCCAACATAAAAGGCGGTAACTCGTTTACGGCTATTTTATTCAATAGATAGGTAGATCCCCAAATAACATAAATGGAGAAAAAAGCAAGAATTATAAGAATTGGACGCTGATTTTTATCCATATGATTTCCTGAATGTCCTAATATGCATCAATATTAGGAATAACCTTTATTAAAAGTCCAATTTATAGTTCAAAAAACAAAAGAACGTCCATAAAAATAAAAAGAGGGGGAATACGCCCTCTTTCTATAGTATACAAGCTTTATTAATATGCATGTGTTTGGGTAGAAACCAATAATTGTAAAAGCACAACAATCCAAGTAATGAATTTTTTACATTACATCTGGTAACATGGTTGGAAAGACGACTGGATCTAACTTTTGGTTTTGGGTTTAACCTTTGGTCTTTTCTATCATATGATCAATTACAGGACTGTGCTCGTGCTGAGGGCTGAACATTACGATCTCCGCATCTTCATTGACCAAAACATTATGTCCGGCTGGCCAATAAAATAAATCGTTTGTGTTAACAATTTCTTGAATGCCTTTAGCATCTGTGGTAGTAAGTTGACCACTTATTACGTATCCCCAATGAGGGCACTGGCACAAATTACCTTCAAGTCCTATGAAAAGTGGGGTGGTATCTACTCCTTTAGAAAGGCTGAAATACTCACCACTTATCTTACCTAAGCCAGTTGCATCGCCGAAATTGGTTTTTTGACGGATAACAGCACCAGGTATTTTCATTTTAACATCTATGTTTTCTTTTGCAATTTTCATGTTGTTCCAATTTTAGTTATTCCCAAAGTTAAAAAGACCATTTACGAAACATAGCTACTTTTGATTCAAATAATTATAATTTTGAACCATTTTCATTGAAAATCATAAAACGGGGTTATGTAGTGTGCTGTTGGGCATATCTTGAAGGAAGAATACCAAATTTGGCCATAAAACATTTTGAAAAATATGCAGGGCTATTGAAACCTGTTTCAAAGGCAATTTCAGAAATATTACCAAATTGTTTATGTATTAAATTCAAGGCCCTATGCAAACGATATTCTTTCATAAAGTTGTTTGGGGATTTACCGGTCAATTGTATCAATTTACGATAAAGCTGGGATTTGCTATAACCTAATTCGGCACTAAAGGTACTTACATTAAAATGGGATTTATTGCATGTTTTCTCGCAAAATTTTATTAATTGGGACAAAAATCGCTCTTCTTGTGGTCGTAAGGCACGAATAAGTTCTTTATCTATTTTGACCTGTCTATTTTCACTTTCATATAATTCTTTTACTGCTGATGAGATTACTATTTGGTTGTTAACAAATTCACACATCTGGGTGGCCAAGGTAATAGTCTCAGCAAAAATCTGGTCCTTATCGGTAACTGGGACTCCCGCACTTAAACCAATATTCAACCTTCGGTTGGGAGCATCGAACCTTGGCGTTATGTATTTAAAATTAAATTGGATTTTTAAAGCACATAATACCGCATTGGTAACCGATTTAAACGAAACCAAATAGGATTTGTCATCTTGCTTGGCGATTCTGCCTTCAAAATGCTTTAGTGTTTTCGTAACACTTCTATGAAATTTTTGTGTGAATACGCTAAATTGGTTTGCTTCCAATCTATTCAGATAATTACTGGTTTCCAAAACCATAATTACCCTAAAAGCAGGGTCATTGATTATGTTCAACTCTGTATTTAGCGATTTTTCCGGGTCTTCAATACGGCCCAAAAATGATTCAACAACATTTTCATCAACTTCTATTATTCTATGTGCTACATCGCCATGCGCATGATTATGCATTTTTTGAATGGCTTCTTTATTTGGCGCTTCTATCAAACAAAATGCCGTCTTCCTTCGTTCATCGCACCAATATGTTAAACCCCTACAATTGTATTCATGTTCGATTTTTAAATCAGCTTGGTGCATTCGGGCCACATGCTCCGCATTAATATCTTCGGGCATATCGTGACGATCCATGAATATTGGCATGATTGAGTTTTGTTTTTTCTAAGTTACTGATTTTAATGAAAAAAGAGCGCTTTTAACGCTCTTTCTTAACTAAATTTGGTCGGTTTTTTTACAGTAATTACAATGTGGTACTTCCAATTTTGAAAGTACTCCCAAAAGATCAATCAACTTGTGGAATTGCTTTAACATGGGCATGCACATCTACCCCATTAACTTTCATTTCTGATTTTTCTTTTAATATTTTAATTCCTTTAACATCGTTCAATTCACCTTCAGGTGAAATGGCCTTGACTCCATATAAATCACCTGTCTTGGAAATTGCTTTGATATGTATGATATTACCTGATCGTTTTACCCCTTTCACATCCAATTTATCACCATCCTCTGTGAGTGCTTTTACATCATAAATAGTCCCATCCTCGGTAATGGCCTTTATCGGAGCATATTTATCATCGCTTACCAACATTTTTATAGGTAATTTTTTATCTCCCACAAGCGCTTTAATATCCATAAGATGTCGTTGAAAGTCCTGAATAGCTTTTACATCAAAAATATTCCCTTTGTTATCCAAGGCTTTTACATCCAAGAATTTGCCATCTGGATGTACAGCTTTAATATGCCAAATGCCACTATTGCTAATGCATCCTGCTTGGGGAATAGCTTTTACATGGGCATAAACAGCATGGCCATTTATCAAAACCTCTGTTTGATCTTCGCTCATTTTCACACCTTTTACATCATTTAACTGGCCTTTTGGGGATATGGCTTTGATTCCGTAAAAATCACCAGCTTCATTAATTGCTTTAATATGGATAATATTATCTGCACGGCTTATGCCCTTAACATCCAATTTTTTACCTTCTGGTGTCAAGGCCTTTATATCATAAACGCTTCCATCATCAGCGAGGGCTTTTACGCGGGTATACTTGTCACCACTTACCAATATTTTGACCGGAAGGGTACTATTACCTACCAAAGCCTTAATATCCAAAAAACTACGTTGGTCGGAATCTTGAAAGGCTTTAATATCATAAACCTTATCATCCATATCAAAGGCCTTGACGTCTAATAGCCTACCATCGGGATGAACTGCCTTGATATGCCAAATTATGTCTTTAGGATTACTTAGTACTTCGACCTTATCTACATTCAGGTCAGTTTTAGATTCAGTTTTTTGATTACAACCTAATGAAATAAGTAAGAGTCCAAATATTGCCAGACCGCTTATTGTTCGGAATACTAATGATAAATTGTTGTTTTTTCCCATGGTTAATTATTTTAAGCTATTTGAAGTGCATACACTTATTCAAATTAAGAGTGTACGGTACATTTATTGAATAATTAACAAAATTAGATACTTAGGCCTTGTAAATAACTGACATTTGTCAGGTTATTCCCTTATTTCTGAAACAAATAGGTGAATTAAAAGAAGTTGCAAGACAAAGATGCCTTAAAAGCAATTTTGAATTGAAAACAATTTAACTTTTGGACTTTAGGATTATATGCTAATCGAATTTCGTCCACCAATTATTAGTTTGGATTTCTTTTTCATGAAGAATTACAAACTCTCCAATTCTTGGAACCAAAACCGGAATTTTCAAGGAAGAAGCTTTTGTCATTAAGCGCTCAACAGGATCGGTCCATGGGTGCATTGCCATCTTAAATGCGCCCCAATGGATAGGCATGATAAACTTAGCCTTGACATCCAAACCAGCTTGAGCGGTCTCCTCAGGCATCATATGTATCTCCTTCCACATATCATTATATTGACCACACTCCATCATCGCAAAATCAAAGGGACCGTATTTATCCCCAATTTCTTTAAAATGAGGACCATAACCACTATCCCCACTAAAAAAAATGTTTTCGGTTTCAGATTGAATAATCCAGGAACTCCATAATGTATTTCGCCTATCATCGATTCCCCTTCCTGAAAAATGCTGTGCTGGTGCACATTTAAATTTGAGGTCCTTAAAATTTATTTCTTGCCACCAATCCAGTTCCACGATCCTTTGATCTTCAACACCCCACTCTTGTAAATGAACTCCTACTCCTAATGGGGTATAGAACATACCTACCTTATCTTTTAGCCTCAGAATTGAACCATAATCCAAATGGTCATAATGGTCATGTGAAAGAATAACGGCATCAATTTTTGGAAGTTTTTCTATTTCAATAGGCAGTTCACTGCTGAACCGTTTACTACCCAATATTGGATGTGGTGCGGGAACATCACCGAACATAGGGTCTATGAGTATATTCTTGTTATTCATCTGAAGTAAAAAGGTTGAATGACCAAACCAAATCAATCTTGTACTATCCTTATACCCAACAATATCCAAAGAATCAATCTTAACCACCGCAATATCGGTGTTAGGTACTGTTTTAGACGGTGAATTAAAATAACCCACTAGGCTTTTTATGAATTTGGTGAAATCCATGCTCATTTGCACATCCCCTTTATTGATAAACTTGCCGTCTTTATGGTTTTGGGAGTTCGCATACTTTTCTTGTTGTTCCTTGTTTGCCTTACCACCAAATTCAGGGCTAAAATTTATGAAAAGTGTACCACTTATCAGTACAACACCTAAAATAACTCCGATTCCCAATAACATTTTTTTTAGTAACTTTTTAATGGTCTTCAACATAAATAAAACTTCATTTCGAGAAAGCGCAAAAATAACCCAATAGTTTCCTTGACCTCTTCAAAAAAGTTAAATAAAAAAAGGTGGGATAAAATATCCCACCTTTTTAATTTTTTAGAAATACTTCTATGGTTGCGCAACTACTTCTACCACCAATTCGAAATCTTGAATAGTTTTATTTGCCTCCACTATCTCAACAGCTACAGCTTCTTCTGGCAGCATTTCATAGCCATCCAGTTCAACAACTATATTGTAAGTACCAGCATCTAGACCTAAAACAGTATAGGCACCATCTTCATCGGTGGATGTTGTTCTATAAGGCTCCGGTTCCTCTGCTGGGATTGGATCCTGTTCCTTTGCAAGATAAACGTCTACTTGTGCCCCTTCTAAACCAACAACAAGATCTTCTTGATTTGTGGTAAATACCTTTCCAGATAATGTGCCTGCTGTAGATTTATTACAGGCTTTGATTACTGGTTTAAAGTTAAAACCTGTAATCCCCGTAAAATCTTTTCTACTGCCTTTGGGTACAAAAGACTTACTTACATCAAAATCCAATAGAAGATCTGATGTTAACTCGCCGTTTACCACAATTCCAGGTTTAATAAAAACTTTAATACCTGTTTGTTCACCGCTAGGTACTTTTAAATCGAAAGTCCTACCATCTACAAGAACAATATTAACACCTTTCACATAAACACGTATTAAATCGTAGGTACCAACAGGCACTTTGGTATTTACCAAGTCCTCTGTAACCCCATTGATGAGGTCTAGAAGGTTTATATTTTTCTCATCTTCCATTAGGGTAATAAAAGATGAATGCCCATCTTCTTCATACTCATCTGTTGTTGCATCTTCTGTTTTTTCACTTTCACTTTCACTTTCCATTTCCATCTCCATTTCTTCGCTTTTATACCTGGCATCTATTTTGAATATGGTAACATTGGCTTCTGCGACCAAATCGTGTGGAAAAGGGGCATCGGTCATCTGAACCTTTAATATTCCCATTCCATTAGTGTTGTCATCACCATCGGAACAACCAATAAATACCGTTAAAGCAGCAAATAAGATAATTGATAGAACTTTTATTTTCATGATTCAAGTTTTTAATTGTTAAAATGTAGGTTTTATGCTTTTGAAAAATGGATATAAACTTATAACAGTGCAAGGTGACCAATACCCTACCAAAAATTGAATCTTTTTTATTTTTTTCGATGAAACACATCATTTTACAGAATTTTGTTATGATATTCTTAAACGCAGGGCAAAAAAAAGAGGGCTAAAAAGCCCTCTTAATCGGTATTTATATTAAAATTTATTTTGCATCCAAGACCTTGGTACTTATATAAGCGCTTGAACTGATGATTTTACCTTCATCATTAAAATCATGTAAATAAAAAGCTGGAACAACAAACTTTTTACTATCCGACTTTCGTGTCATTCTAAATTTCCACCAGGATTGTACCACTTTACCATCGCGCAAATCGTATTCCAGGTAATCGGGATAACCTACGACATCTATACTATTAAAATCATATATTTCCCACATCCTTTTATTACGTTCTTTTAATTCATCTAGAGACATGGTTTCACCGTCAGGTAATTCAAGTGAATTAAAACGGCAATCTTCGTCAAAAAAACCATAAGCTGTTTCAAAATCACCATTTTCAAAGGCACCCATCGCCTTTCTTACTGTATTTATGTTATCATGATTGTTGTAAATGACGCCATTTTTACGATCTGAATAACTGTTTCCTATTTCCCAGAAAATCCTGTTTTCATAATAATTGATCATAACATTGATCTTGCCATCAGCATTCAGCTTAAACATTCGATGAAATGGCATATCTATTTTCACCCCTGTTTTTTTGTGCATGGCTTTCATATGGTTCCAAGTTTGCACCCAGACATCACCTTCTTTGTATTCCAAAGCATCAGGGAAAGCCCCTTTTGTGGGCTCCAGCGAAATATAGGAAAGATTATCTGTGATGGAATTTACCTGATTTAGGAAGTTTTCCTTATTTTGACCTTTACGATCTTTATTTGTTTGAGAACCGTAATAAGATTTAAAGTCATCAGAAAGATAGGTTGCGACTTTAGTATCATCACCAGCCATCCATGCGGCAAGCATTTCGTTTACAGTCTCGATTGCTGGGTGTTCTAAAAAAATCGTCCCATTTTTTTTCTTTTGTGAATAGCCCAATGCCACAAAAAGTAGTAAGGCGGTTAGAATTACATTTTTCATCATAATTTAATGTTAGGTTACTTATTATGGGATACAACTTTTGTATCACCAATTCTACCGTAATTAAGTAACTATGTTGGAACTAATAGAGTCGAAAAGGACGAAAGGATAGTTTTACTGTCCGAAACCATCATATTATTTATCAAATAAATGGAAAAGTAATCGAGGAAAACTGACGAATAAAAAAACCGCAAAGATTTTGCGGTTGTTACATACGTTATTTTGTAGGATTTAACTTGTATTTCTGAACTTTGTAAATGGTTATATCTTCTTGACTCGAACGGCATTCATACCCCTCATACCTTTTTCAAGTTCAAAGGAAACCTTATCGTTTTCCTCAATTTCATCAATTAAACCACTAACGTGGGTGAAATATTTTTCTTGATTGACAGAGTCAATTATAAACCCAAAGCCTTTGGAAGAATCATAAAAAGATACCTTACCGTTTCTTATTGGATCAAACTTTTCCTCATCCCCTTCTTCTTTTTTAGGAATGCCTAAGATTATATCCTCTGCTTCTATTACAATTTTTTGGGAAGGATCCGGTGGGGTATCGGTTAAGTTTCCGTTATAGTCAACATATGCAAATTGTATGCCTCCACCACTTTCCTTTGCCGCAGTTTTACGTGCTATTTTTTTCTTTTTTTTCTCCTCACGCTTTTTTAAACGTTTCTTTTCTTTTTCACTTTTATTAAAGGTCTGCTGCGATTTTGCCATTCTTTATTGTATATAAATTTTTTATTTGGTTTAAGAGGAAGTTTGAACTTTAAAACGAGTAATTGGAAAAGAAAATAATAAAATAATTTACCAAAAATTAGTCGTGGTGATTGTAACCATTGGTTAAAATCAACTCTTTAAACTTATGCAAAGATAAGAATTGCATTTAAATTAATCTTAAGATATTTTAATTCTCGTCACTTTTACGCTGTTTTTCTGAATTTTAGACCAGATATTAGTCCTTCTGACTACAATATGCCCCACTTATAAGGAATAAAATCTTATTAATTGGATTATTATAAAATTATGATAGTGTTTCCCATTGCTATTTTGGTTGCATATCTGCATAACCCTCTTACGATATAGATGGTGCCATTCATCGATTAATCAAGGGTAAACTGGACTCCGGTATTTAGTTGCTTCTAAAAATATGTACATTTATTCGAATCGTTTAAGCATCGGGATTTAATGATTTACCAAAAGCAAACATTTTGAATAAATATTTCTCCATACTGTTTTTAATATATGCTACTGTTTTCTTGGTTTCTTGCTCCAATAATTCAATAGAAGAAATAAATACGGATAATAGGCCGCCAATAATATCGGAGCCTGAACCAAATAGTCCGGAAGAACCTATTTATGAGGTAGATTTTATCACAGCCTCTGTACAACGAATTGGAGATGTGGCGTTGGGGAGGGATTATTTGATTTCTGGGGATTATATGAGCTCAGGAATCCCCTATGACGCTTTTATTGCCGGTTTTGGTGAAAATACCGACAATATATTAAACCGTTCAGGTGATAACGTGGTAATACCTCCTAATTATACGGCAATAACGGCAACAAATGGAGTACGGGTGGTGGCCCCCAATTGTATTTCCTGTCATGCCTCTGAAATAAATAATGAATTTGTGATGGGTTTAGGTAGCCATGATTCTGACTTCACGGTCAATCGTGCGGATAATATTTCGCTCTTGAATTCTGCGGTATCTTTTTTATATGGTGGTCAGGAAAGTGAAGAATGGAAAGCCTATGACCAATTTCGAAAAAGCATCATTGCCATTGGTCCAAAAACGATTACCGAAACCCGGGGATCAAACCCAGCGGATAAAATCGCCCAAGTATTGATTTCGCATAGGGATAAAAATACATTGGAATGGAGTGATGCACCTTTTGTGGAATTGACAGATGAGGTAATTCCGACAGATGTTCCTGCCTGGTGGCTATTAAAAAAGAAAAATGCCATGTTCTATACGGCCATGGGTAGAAAGGATTATTGTAAATCTTTTATTGGCTCAAGTTTGTTGACATTGACAGATGTTACAAAAGCTGAGGAAGTTGATCAAAAAATGGTCGATATGCTCGCATATATCTTTTCGTTGGAGGCCCCCTCCTATCCTTTTGGTATAAATACCACTTTGGCTGAACAAGGAAGGCTTTTATTCGAAAACAATTGTGCTACCTGTCATGGAACTTATGGGGATACCGATACCTATCCTAATTTATTGGTCGCTTTAAATACCATAGGAACCGATGCAGAACTGTCCAATCTTTATAATTCCCCATCTAACTTCAATGACTATTTTTTAGATTGGTTTAATACCGGTTGGTTTGGAAACAGTAATAATCCTTTGCAAATAGTACCCCAAGGTGGTTATATAGCACCTCCATTGGATGGTATTTGGGGCACTGCACCTTATTTTCATAATGGCTCGGTTCCAAATTTATATTTAGTCCTAAACAGTGGTATGAGGCCAAAATATTGGAGTAGGACTTTCAATAATTCCGATACTGATAAAACCAAAGTAGGTTGGAATTATACCGAGGAAACTTCAAAAACAGATAAAAATACCTACGATACTACTATTAAGGGATATGGAAATGGCGGACATAATTTTGGTGATGATTTAACAGATACCGAACGCAATGCTATTTTGGAATATCTAAAGACCTTGTAGCCATTATTTTCTGTTCAATTCTTCGTTTGGATTCTTCCATTTTTCTGCATGAATTAAATTCCTGCATTTTAACAATTATTTTATAGTTAATCGATTTATCATGTCAATATACTGTTTATCAGTATTTTATAGCTTTTTTACCTCCCCTGTCACCTTGCTAATTTGTTAAATATTCCATAATATAGTACCTTTTTATGCATAGTACTGTAACAAATTAATCCTCTCCTCGTCTATTAGTTGTAAGTCAATCAAAACATAACAAAATGGAAACTAAATATCCACATCAATTAAGACCTAAAATTTACTACGTAGTGGGAAACGGTTGGAATACAGACAGATTATACGATCAAAAAATTGAGAACAAAACAATTAAAACTAAAATAAGAAATCATGAAAGCATCAATCAGAAGAACAGCAACAGAATCTAAGGTAAATTCATTTTTTTCCTCATTAAGGGATTCAAAAAGAGTTCAATGGGCAGGTTACAGAAATTATAACCGTTAATCCAGTATTAAAGACATCAATTCAAAAAACATCAAAAAACAGAAATCATGAAAGCAACAATCAGTAAAACACCGACCGAAGCAAGAAAGTTCTCATACTTTTCAAACTTCAAGGACAGTAAAAGGGTACGCTGGGCAGAATATAGGACCTATAATCGCTAAGCATTTATCAAAAACAACAACTATTTACAACAATAAAAACAAAATATCATGAGAGCACCATTCGTATTACAGACACCCACAGAATCTAGAAAAAACTCCTATTTCTCTAACTTTAGAAACAGCAAAAGAGTTCGTTGGGTAGAATATAGACACTTCAGCCATTAAATTGGTTTAAACAGAAAACAAATCCTTGGAAGGATTATAAAAAAAGAGGTTTGCATTAAGGAATGTTAGCCTCTTTTTTTGTTTAATCACTTTGTGCCCTATGCTGCTCCGAACATTTGATTATTCCAATTAATAATTTCATATATTGTAACTTATATCACATTCGAATGTTTGGTCTTAGATTTTATTTTATCATGCTCTTCGCATTAAAGCTCTGTGCTCAAGATGCTCCCATCAAAATTGTTGAGGAAAATATTCCCAATAGATTGGCATTTTATGCGATCAATGAAAGCATGAACGATTATGATGTAATGATAACCATTACAGGAACAAATTTTAGACAAAGTAAAGCTAAGCCTAGATTGATCAGGGTACCTTCTGCCACCAAAGTACACGTAAAAACCATAATGTTGATGCGTGGAAAGACCCCCTCTTATAAGTACGACCTTATCTTTAATGATAGTTTATCAAATAGGGCTTTGAAAAAACCATTTGAAAAGGTAAAACTTAAACCTAGGAAACAAATAACCGTTTATCTTCCTGAGAATTGTACAACATGCGATAGTTTAATGAGTCACTTAAACACCGGTAAATACATATTTAGATCCCATATATTGAAAGAAAACGATAATATTCGAGAACAATTACAACGATCTTTTGGAGCTAATAGCACTTCTGTTGATTCTTTACAAATGCCTATTATTAATCTTGGGGGTAGATTACATACCAATATTGATACGTATGAAGGATTATTAGGGGAATTGAATAAAGAATAACCAACTACTCAATAACGCTTTTCGGGATTTAAAAAGAGGACATACATTGAATCAAGTATGCCCTCTTTACTTAGGTTGGTTATCAATTTATTTTACTCCTGTTTTACTAATCCTTTCTGTACGTTGGGCGGTACAGCTTGAAAGGATGAGAATACCGAATTAAATGTAGCCCTACCTTGTGTCATAGACCTTAAGTTGGTGGAATATCCGTAGAGTTCAGCGGCTGGTACTGTACATTTCAAAATTTGAAAATGCTCACTGGTATCTATTCCTTGGATTATTGATCTGCGAGATTGTAGATCGGTCATTACATTTCCTACCATTTCTTCTGGTACCTTCACAGTAAGTTCTTGAACAGGTTCCAAAAGATTGGGTTTGGCATTTAAAAATGCTTCCTTAAAGGCGTGCGCACCTGCAATTTTAAAGGATATATCATTAGAATCAACAGAATGCATTTTACCATCGTATACCATAACACGAACGTCACGTATATAGGAGCCTGTTAAAGGTCCTGATTCCATGACCTCCAATACCCCCTTCATAATCGATGGTAAATAACGCACATCTATCACACCTCCGACAATACAGTTATAGAAAACCAATTTACCTCCCCACGGTAAATCAACCTCTTCTTTTCCCCTAAGGTTAAAGCCCTCTGGTTCTGGCATTCCTTCATACCATGGTTCAATTTTCATATGTACCTGTGCAAATTGACCTGCCCCACCAGACTGTTTTTTGTGTCTATAACTTGAGTTGGATGAGCGTTGAATAGTTTCTCTATAGGCAATTTTCGGCTGTTCGAACTTAGCTTCAATACCGTATATATTCTTTAATGCCCAGTCAATTGTTGCTAAATGCAATTCCCCTTGACATCCCAAAATCAATTGCTTCAATTCTTTTGAATAGGAAATATCTACAGTTGGATCCTGACTATGTATTTTCTTTAATGCTTCACTCAGTTTTACCTCCTCTTTTTTGTTTACCGCGGATATTGATTTTCTTGTTCTCGGTTTGGGAAATTGAATGGGCTTAATGGTAATTGGTTTACCGGGTTTATGCAAGGTGTCATTGGTTTCGGTATATTTCAATTTTAAGGTAGCGCCAATATCCCCCACGGTCAATTTCGAAACTGGTTCCCGTTTTTTACCATCCATAATGAAAAGTTGGTTCAAAATCTCGGTTTCCCCATTTCTTGAATTCACTAATTTATCATTTTGTTTTACCTCCCCTGATTTTACCTTGAAAAAGGTAATTTGTCCTAAATTGGGTTGGTGAATTGTTTTAAATACAAAAAGTGCCGTTGGAGCCTCTTTTTTACGAATAATGGTTTCGCCTTCAGCGCTTTGTTCTTGTTTTAAATCGGCTGCTGACGGGGCTACATTATCAATGAATCCCATTAAACGGCCACTTCCCATATCATTCAAGCCCGATGTACAGAATACAGGGTATACCTCATGATTAAGCATCCCGGCTTTAATTCCCTGGCGCATTTCATCTTCATTCAAGGTCCCTTTCTCAAAAAATAATTCTAGCAGCTGTTCATCATTTTCAGCAGCTTTCTCTACCAATTCATTATGTAATTTATCAGCTAACTCTTTTTGATCATCAGGAATGGGAAGTTTTTCAGGTTTGCCTCCTTCAGGTGAAAATTTGTACATTTTCATTTTTAAAACATCCACGATACATTGGGCCCCATTAATCTTTAAAGGATATTGTACCTTCACTAAATTGTTGCCCACCAAATTTTTAATACTATTATAACTTTCTTCAAAATTGGTGTTTATATGGTCTATTTGATTGATTACGAATATGGTGGGTTTTTGATATTTATCAACATAGTTCCAGATAATCTCCGTGCCCACTTCAACGCCATTTTGTCCATTCAATACAGTAACTATAGTATCTGCCACACGTATTGATGAAATTATTTCACCGATAAAATCATCAAGCCCAGGAGTGTCTATAATGTTGATTTTATACTGTCGCCATTCAGTATGCATTGGGGTTGCGAAAACCGAATTACCCCTTTCATGTTCTACCTCATGATAATCGGATACAGTATTGAAATTTTCTACAGTACCTCTTCTATTGATTAATCCGGCCTCGAAAAGCATCGTCTCGGCCAGTGTCGTTTTTCCAGCATTATGAGCCCCTACAAGAACAACATTTTTTATGTGTTTGTCGTCATATATTTTCATGGAATATTTATTTTAGTTGTACTTACAAATCTAGAATTACAATACCTTGTATAACATGACATTTGTTAGTTTTTGGTAACAATACATATCATATATTCAAAATAATCCAGACATATTATCCATTAACCAATAATGATTGAATGAATATTCCTTTAAAAATACTAAAATGCTATGAAAATTATACTAAAGATATCGGGTTTTAAATATGATGTGAATACCTGAATAAGGATTCAATGGTAATCTTGGTTTATTATGCAATCTACCAATGAAAATTAAGGATTGAACCAAAAGTTGAGTTTTAATGTAAGTGACCATGTTTTACCCGTGTATGGAGCCAAAAGATGGTTGTTGGTATAAACTATGAATAAATCGGAAGCTGGTTTATATCGCCATTGCAACCTAGAGTTCAAATCAAAATTTTTCGATTGCTCGTTATATTGAAAAAGAGTTGCAAAAAATAATTTGTTCGTGAACGTAATATCCACTTCCGAACCAATAAGCCAAAATTCACTCGTATTCCAGGGAGCGGGCATTTTAATACGGTTATAGTTCAGGTTTGTGCTGAGGCTCACATACGGCTGAAACCTATATCCTAATTCCGAAGTAAGACTTGTTCGGTTACCATCTTCGTAATATCCACCAAAACGGGCATCAAAGGTATACGTAAACAGACTTTGGGGTCTTGACTCGTACTTCCATCCAAAAGCGTTCCAATGATGCCTGGTGCCAGCTAGCAATTCTTCCTTGCCCAACCTGGTAGGGTCAAAAGGTGACAATAACCCAACAAAGTCATCGGATATGAAGAAATCAAAATTACTACGGTTCCGAAACGCAAGGGAATAAACAAGATAACTGGTATTATCGGTTCGTTCTAAATTTTGGTTGAAATAATAACTTGTGTTGAGAGTGGGTCCATGACTTACTATTTTACCTGATTTTGGAAAAAAAAGATGCCCCAAAAACGAACGAAAATTCACGTAACCATTTCTGGGAACAAAACCCACTTCCGCGGTATAACTTTCCCCAACGGATTCTTCCTGAATGCGCCAATTCCATTTTCTACTTTTGTATTCCAAATGTGCGGCCTGGGTAATACCATTGCCAACCTTATTCGGC
The DNA here is from genome assembly GCA_963762065.1 of uncultured Flavobacteriaceae bacterium. Lineage (GTDB taxonomy): Bacteria > Bacteroidota > Bacteroidia > Flavobacteriales > Flavobacteriaceae > Maribacter_A. The sequence continues at coordinate 14,948 of CAVXJE010000001.1, forward strand.
GAAAATGATTTTAATAAAAAGGCCTTACCATTCCATAAATTATTGGATGATGCCAAATTGTACTCCACCCCGACATTTCGATTGAATTTTGGATACAAAGACGTTAAAGAATCATTTTCTTGAGGGTAATTTAGCGATTCCTTATTAACGAACATTAACCCAATGCTTGATCTACTGAATACTTTTCGTTGCAAGGAAAGAACACCAAAATTTTGACTGGGGAGTCCGGTTTCATCAACGGCCGCTGTTTGCATATCCATTAGACCTAATCGCCATTTTTCATTGAGATTACCACTTACCCTTGCTCCTGCCCTTATTGGAACCCCAAGGCCAATACGTCGTGAAAAGAATGGCCTTATGGTAGGATAACCAAAACTCGCGAACAAATCACCATTCTCTAGGAAAAATTGGCGTTTTTCAGGAAAGAACAATTCAAACCGATCTAGATTGGTTATTTGACGATCCACTTCAACCTGTGAAAAATCTGGATTAACGGTTAAATCCAAATTTAAGGAGGAAGTCAGGCTGAATTTCACGTCACCTCCAAATTTTTTATCATAAGTGCTGTCGCCTTCTTCGTCATTATCAACACTACCCAAAACATAAGGTATGATAGATATATTCGTTCCTGGTGATGGTGGTGGGGCATCCCAAACCAAAACACCCGAATAAGCCAAAGATGATGTTGGAAATTGTCGTGGAATCGGGGTCCAGCTCGATTTTTCACTGGCTTTAAGGTCTAACCTGCTAAAGTTAATTCCCCATTCAGTAACCCCATCTTTATATCGGATTGATTTAAATGGAAGAGCCATTTCAAACACCCATTTGTCATCGTCTCTTTGAACTTCCGACACCCATTTACTGTCCCAGTTCAAATCTATCCCACTACCACTGAACATAGTCCCATCCCATTGGGCTCCAGCGGCATTTGAACCAAAAGAAAACCCTGTTGTTTGATTATTAAAGGGGTCAATGAAAAGTAAAAAGTTATCATTCTTTCCAAAAGAAAAATCACGGCGCAAGGATTCCACAAAATTGGTCCCTTTAGTACTATTGTAAAAAGTGGCGATCAGATAAATATTTTTTTCATCATAAGTCATACGAATTTCTGATTTTTCATTTGCCTCACCCTTGTCCATTGGTAAAACCATAAAAAAATCCTTTGCTACATCGGTATTTTTCCAAGCCAAATCATCAGCGATACCATCTATGACTATGGGTAAATTGGTCTTTCGAATGTTCAAACGAAAAGATTCGTTCTTTTTTTGAGCAATGCCTTGTAGGCCAATAATCACAGCTATAAAAAATAAATGCCAATTCTTCATATTCTACACTAAAGTACCGATATTTTGTAAATTATTATTGTGGATTATTGCCAATTATAAAGCTTTATTTGTCAGGTTTTGTTGCTTTTTGATTAAATAAATATAGAATTCAAAATACCATCTTATATTTATTACCGTTAAATCGTATACGATATATTATATTTATAAAATGATTTCAAAGGTTATTTTAAGAGACCAGGTTCGGGAATACCTACTAGACCAAATGTCGAAAGGATTGTTGGATGCTGGTAAGACCATTAATTTAGCTGCCCTTGCACGCAAGCTAGATGTAAGTGTGACCCCAATTAGAGAGGCACTTACACAATTGCAACAATCAAAACTGATCAAGGCAATACCCAATAGAGGATTTATTATTGCTGAATTAAACTACCTTGAGGCAAAAGATCTATACGAGCTTGTTGCCGATTTGGAAGTGCTGGCTTTGGAAAATTCCGTTTTTGATGAAGCCTCTATCATTTCCTTAAAACAACACCAAATTAAATTCAAAAACGCAAAGGATACTTTAGGTCGCATTCATGCTAAATTGGAATTTCATCGAATTCTTACACAGCATTATAAAAATGATCTCGCGCAACAGATTTTAACGGATTTAAAAACACGGATCATTTTTTATGAAAGGGCTTTTATGTCAGACGATTCCATCTATGCCAAATCTGATAACCAACACGATGGAATAATCTCTGCTATTGAGGATGACAATGTTCCGACCGCTGCCCTTGTGCTTAAAATGAACTGGATGCTTATATTGGATTACATTCAAAAGCAACTACGTTTTATTTGAGCTTGTCTTAAGCATGGGATTAACCCTACTCCAACTCCTTTAATATATTTTCAGCTGATTTTGTAATGCTCTTATAGCAACCAAAACCCCATCGGGCAAAAAAGAATAGAAAAACAAGCATAATCCCAATAAATCCATAAAGCCATAAATCTTTTTCCATCAGAAAAAAGTCTTTATTCGATAATATTTTAGCAGCTACCGGTAATGTCGTGAACATCAAGGCAAAACTTGCATACATACTAAACTGTTGTAGCAATAAAAGTTTCTTCTTAGCTTTTGAATAACCGAGTATCGTTTTTTTATAACTGTTTTCTTTAATGTTCAAATGCTTTATTCTGCCAAGCGACCTTAATGTAACGATAGGGAGTATAAGAATAATAGCAAGTGTAATTATGCCACATATTAACAAATACCAGGTGTCCAATTTATAAAAGTTTATAGTTAGATATACTGCAACTGCAAAGCATATTACCGCACCTATCGTTTCATAGGTAGTTATCTTTTGAAATTTGCTGGAATACTTTTGTTGTGTCATTTCCATTATTATTTTATCGGTTAATTTTTTCTGCTTTTCCAATTCCTCACTCATTTGGGTCCAAGTGGCCTGTAATTCCTCAATTTCCATAATCTATTTTTTTAGAATCTGTGATTTTAGTTTGTTTTTGATCCGAGAGATCCGTGTACCTACATTGCTTTGGCTTAGTCCGGTTATTTCAGCAATTTCATCATATTTCTTGCCTTCCAACAACAAAAGCATCAATCCTTTTTCCAACACATTGAGCTGTATTATATGTCCGTATAGAATTTTCAATTTTTCTTCAAACCCCGTATCATAATGTTCGGTTTGGCTCAAAACCACTTTATCTATTGAAACCGAATGCCCTTTCCTTTTATTCATTTTTATTCGTGTCAATGCGGTGTTTAGCGCAACACGGTACATCCAAGTACTTATTTTAGCTTCGTTTCTGAACGATTCAAATGATTTCCATAGTTGGTAAACAATATCCTGATATAGATCTTGCTGATCGCGCCTATTATCAGTATAAATGGTGGTTATCTTGAAAATGACTCCCTCGTTTTGCTTAATGATCCCAACAAATTCTTCTTCCTTCCCCATGGATTGGTTTTGGTTTGTGATATTAGTATACCTTATCATTAAAAAATCACAAACATTGTGTAAACTATTATTAATTGCCCAATTATCGAACTAAATTTATGATGAAAATGGACAACGCATAAAGTAAAAACAACATTTGCTTTTAATTACCGTTTTATTACTAATAAAATTGAAATTAATGGGATATCTATCACCTCAAATTGAAGCTTTGGCGAAGAAGAAATCAAGAATAGAAAATTCATTGGTCAAGAAAGATAACTCTTGTGGAATTTTCCAGGATTATGGAAAAATCGATTTTGACATCCATCCAACCACAGTTTCCATCAAGAAAGAATAATTACAATAGTACTGAAATTCAAGATTGGTTATTAGTTGTATTCAGCCCTTATCGATTGAAAGCGCCAATATAAACAAATTTTAAGCCCTTCTTATTCCATTTGAAGGTCACGTAGCGTTCTTATCAACAAAGCATTCCACTTGATCATGAAGCCATAAAAAGGACGCGGGTAAATAGGTGGTGATTTTTTTTGACAACAACTTTTGTATCACTTCTTTTTTATTGATACCTGTAATCAGCAAGATAATTTTTTTGGATTGCAGTATGTCGGCCATACCTAAAGTAAAACCATAAATAGGTTTATTCTCCAATGTATCTATCATTTGGTGCACTAATGATTCCTTTGAGAGATGGGCAACATGACAGTGGGGTACTAGTTCAGCTGCTGGTTCATTGAATCCGATATGGCCATTTTGTCCCAAACCTAAAATACAGATATCGATAGGGCCTTTTTTTTGCAATTCAATTTGTATTCTTTCACATTCTTGTTTAGGGGAAATCGGATTACCAAAAAATGAAATATAGTTTTCTTCTGAAATATTTAAAGGCCAAAGTATTTTCTCCCAAATAAACGTTTCACAGGAGTTTGGCCCTTTCAAATTTATCCCTCCCCATTCATCCAATTTTAATATGCTCAATTGGGAGGAAATATCGGGCTCCTTTTTGTAGACGTTTGCCAAATTTCCATATAAACCTATTGGTGAATTTCCAGTAGCGGTACAGATCAATTTCTTTGGGTGCATTTTTAAATCAGAAACAATGTTATCGCAAGATAACTGGCTCATTTCATCATAATCGGAGCAATAATGTACTTTCATATCAGGCCCAAGCTTTATCTCCCTTATTATAGGGAATACATCCCTTAAAATCACCCGGAATCGGATTATAGCGTAACGCTTTTGTAGCTCCGGGTTCTGAAGTAAAAAAGCCCCAAATAGTAAGTTGTTTCATCATAGAAAAAAAATGCGGGGTATCATGGTCGGTAAGAGCCCTGGTCCCATTGTCCAATTTAACCAATAAATCGTGTTTATGTTTTTTGGAAAGCTCCAAAAAGCTATTGGAATAAGTATCGTCTGCCGTTCGATTTAATTCATCGATTCCTTGTTTGAAAATCGTCTGTTCCTTTTCATCATAACAATCAGCTACAATGGTCGTCATGAACAAGCCAATATTAGCCGCTTTTGCACCCGGTGAGCGATTCGTTTCCGGTAAAATGGTTTCGCCGACTTCATCCAATAGGGCAATATCCGAATCAGAAAATATTCTTTCGTTTTTTACTTTTGGGGTACAGCCTGATAGAAAAATATCTGAGCCAATTATTGCGCTGCCTACAATACTAGTGGTGAGTATCAGTGCTTTTCTTCTATCCATTTTTATTAAATTTTTTCCATAGCTTATAGGGTTTATCAACCTTTGACCTAAAGGGCATAAATACTTTTTTATGGGTTCCTGCCGATTCATAAGCCGCAAATATTACCTCTAAAACTGCCCTGCCGTCCTCACCTGTTACCAATGGTTTTTTATCATTCTTTACACAATCTACAAAATGGGCAAATTCCTGGGGGAAACCGTAATTCCATATTTCCTCATACATGGTAAAACTCCAACCTACCGTATTTCCAGCTTTTTCCACGGCATACCCTACCCCCTTTTTGCTATAGGTTTGAATCGAATTTCCCTGAAGTACATCGGCATAGGCCACCCCTTCCGAGCCATGGATCTCTGCGCGGTCGTCCATTCCGCCTAATTTGGTCCAACTCTCCTCTGCAATAGCTATAACGCCATTCTCAAATTCCAGAATAATGATGGCATTATCATCACCTATGGTTTTATCGGTATGTACGCTGGTAGTCATTTGTGCATAAACTGATTTAATGGGTTTTCTACCATTCATCCATCTAAAAAATTCTATGGCATGGCAACCCATATCCATGGTAACACCGCCACCAGATCTTTCCACGTCCCAAAAATGGTCGGCATGTGGACCGTCGTGTTTTTCTGATTGTTTCAATATAATAGGCCTTCCAAGGGCACCTTCGTCCAACAACCCTTTAAGTCTTACATATTTAGGGGTAAAACAAAGTTCTTCGGCATACATTAATTTGACATTGGCATTTTTACAGGCATCTATCATCTGGTCCGCTTCGGCCAAGTTCATACAAAATGGTTTTTCAACGACTATATGTTTTCCAACATTGGCCGCTTTTAAAGTAATTTCGCAATGAAGGTAATTTGGTGCGCCTATGACAATCATGTCAATTTCGTCCATGGCTAGCATTTCCTCAATCTTTGTAAAATGATGTGGGATACCATGTTTGGCGGCGAACCCCTTGGCGTTACCCTTGGTCGGGGACATCACCGCAATGATTTCGGCATCGGCAACTGTTTTCAATGCTTTTGCATGTATCGACGAGATAAATTGCGACCCAACCAACCCAATACCTACCTTTTTGTTCATTGATGAATTTTTAAATTATAGTTTCCCTTTGTGAAATTCTTCCGCGGCATAATTTGCAGCTCTTGCCGTTAACGCCATATAAAGTATAGACGGACTCTGGTTTCCTGTGCTGGTCATACAAGCTCCGTCAGTGACAAATACATTTTTGCATAAGTGCATTTGATTCCATTCATTTAAAAGTGAATCTGCAGGGTTTTTTCCCATTCTAACGCCTCCCATCTCATGAATATCCAATCCAGGAGGTTGCTTATTATCATCAACATCGATTTCGGTACATCCTATCTTCTCCAACATTTCCCTGCTCTGCTCTAAAAAATCAACCACCATTCTATCATCGTTTTCATCATAACCCACATCGGTAACCAAGAGTGGAATTCCCCATTGATCTTTCTTTTCTTTACTCAAATAAACCCTATTGGTTTTTTTAGGGATGGTTTCGCCCTGCATATACATGTATATATGCCACTCCCCAGCTTCACTTATGGCATGCTTAAAATCGGCCCCGATCTGAATATCGCTATCGGGAAGTTTGTTATTTCGCACCCGGTAAGCCCCACAAAATGTGGTAAAACCACCAACATAATCCATCTCTTGCTCCTTTAAATTACGAAAATTGGCCAAAATTGGTTCTGTAGGGTTTTTTCCATATACATATTTATCTTCAAATCCTTCAATTTTTCCACCGGCATAGCCCCTATAAATATGAAAACATATATATTTTCCCAATAGTCCGTTGTCATTGCCCAACCCATTTGGAAAACGTGATGATTTGGAATTGAGTAAAATCAGGTTCGTGTTTAAAGCCGATGCATTTATAAAAATAATCCTTGCTTCAAAAACGATTTCCTCCCGCGAATTGGTATCAATAACTTTTACTCCGGATGCTTTACCCGTTTTTTCATCATATATTATGGAATGCACAACGGAAAAGGGCCTAATGGTAAGGTTTCCTGTTTTATCTGCCCAAGGAAGCGTCGAGGATACCGAACTGAAATAACCGCCAAATGGGCAACCCCTCATACATAAATTACGGGATTGACATTTTCCACGGCCCTGTTCCAAGTGAATTTCCTGGGGTTCGCTTAATTGTGCCCATCTACCTTGAACCAAGTGCCTATTTGGATAGTGTTTTTTAATACTATCGCTCATATGCTGTTCTACACAATTAAAATCGAAGGGTGGTAAAAATTCGCCATCTGGCATTGCTTCAATGCCATCTTTTTTACCACAAACACCAATGAATCTTTCGACATGGGCATACCAAGGGGCTACATCGTCATAAGATATGGGCCATTCTATCCCATACCCAAATTTATGGGGTGCCTTAAATTCATAATCACTCCATCGTTGACAGGCTCTTCCCCATGTGAGGGATTTTCCACCTACTTGGTATCCCCTAATCCAGTCAAATGGTTTTTCTTGAATATAAGGGTGATCATCGTCTTCAATAAAAAAATGGGCAGTACCTTCATCAAAACCAGCAGCCCTAGTTATCAAGGGGTTATTATCAATAAATTTCTTGCTCATACGTCCTCTGTATTTAAATTCCCAGGGATGCATGTTGGCGGTTGGATAGTCTTTTAAATGTTCAACATTCCGCCCTCTTTCCAGAACAAGGGTTTTTAATCCATTCCCACACAATTCCTTTGCTGCCCATCCACCGGAAATACCTGAGCCAATAACAATTGCATCAAAAGACTTAGACTCTGGCTTCATAGTTTATTCCTTTATTGGATTTAAGTAAATTTAATAAAATGGTTGAGCTATCCTTTTATGAAATGGGTCAAATTATTTTTCTTGTACTATTGTATCAATCAGTTTCCTAAATTCCATTGGAATATTGGAATCATCAAATAGTGCTTGATAAACTTTATCATTGTCGACAATTTTTAAATGATAAGATAGGCCATCCCTCATTTGCTCACTGGGCTTAGAAATCGCATTATCCAAGGTTTTAAGAAGCAAAAATCTGTCATTTTCACCGAGTGTTAGCTCCCCTTTATATTCCTTCGGAATACCGGTAAATCCGCCTTCAATTAAAAGTTTGTATTTCATACTACAACTTGTTCCAAACCTACTTTGGCAAAACTTTCTGTGATTGCTTCAACAGCAGTATCACATATATCTTTTTCTTCAACGAGCCTTTTAGTAGTGGTTAAAATAACTTCCAACAAATCATTGAAATTTGCTGTTCTCCAGAGTAATTTTAAGGTCTCGAACCATATCAATGCGCATTCATCAATCCCTATTTCAAGACAGCATAGGTAGAATGCCTTATTTGGTATACCCGAATTAATATGAACCCCTTGATTATCGGAAGAACCTGTATAATAATCCTTCATATGGGCAGGTTGCAAATCAAAATCATTAGCTATTCCTGGCTCTTTTATGGAGCGAATCGCCTTGCCTGGGAATTCTTCGGTAACTACGGTATCCCCAATAAGCCAGTCTGCCTCAGAAAGGGATTGTTTTAAATATTTTTGTTTTATGATGGTTCCAAACACATCGGAAAAATGCTCATTCAAAGCTCCAGATTGGGCTTTGTACTCCAAGTTCGCGGTAAATTGTGTAACACCATGCATTAATTCATGGGCTACAACATCGATAGCACTAGCAAAATTATTGAATTCAATGTTATCCCCATCCCCATAGGTCATTTCGTCCCCATCCCAAAAGGCATTGTTATAATTTACTCCGTAATGTACATTTGAAATTATATCCAGTCCTTCCCCATTTACCGAATTCAACCCAAAAGTATTTTTAAAATATTCCCTGACAAATCCAGAGGTGTCATAAGCTTCGTTCACCACATGGTCAACATAACTTACACCTCCCTCTTTTCGCCTTAAGGCCAATCGTTGTTTATAGCGGTTGTGGGAATCGTAGATATATCGGTCACCTACCCCTTCCCCATACTCCCGAATCAGGAGGTTATTAAGTGAAGTATTTCTTTTTTGAAGTATTCTATGGGTATCATTCAAGGTTTTTTTACAGCTGATGCTGCCTCGTTTTGCCAATTCTTCCAATATATGGGGTGGAACAATATGACAATGATGGTTGTTGCACATGGTAAATAAGATTTATGGGTTATGTACTACAAGTTCTTATCTTTTAAATTGAATGCCAAATCATAATCGTTAAGATTTTAAAAATCAATCTTTCGGAAATAAACTTTTATCCAATCCGGGAATAAGGTTTAGCGCGTTTTTATAATATACTTTTTTCAGTACCTCATCGGGAAGGTCAAGTCCGTACATGGCCCAAAATGCATGATATTTCTTATAGTAAGGGAAATACTCGTCATCAGATTCCAATACCCTGAAATAAGTGTGGAACTCTTCCGGTCTCCAGCTGTCTTTCCCAAAAAGGATTCTGTCTTGGTACTTAATAAAAAATTGCTTGGCATTTTTGGGTTGTCTACCCAATTCAGCTATAACCGCCCCAATACCCACGCTCATATTGGGCATTTCATCCATAAGTTCCCCCAACTTTTTCAAATTATTGGCATACCATCCCATATGGGCATTTATGAATTTTGTTTTAGGATGTTTCTTGAACATATTATGCTGCTCTCGAATAATCTGCTCCCAAGGTGCGGGATCTGTGGCCGAACGTTTTCTTCTGGGATGGGTTTTCAACTCAAGCCAACGTTCATTGGTATTGTCAATAGGATCCCAAAAAGATTTTGGGTCTGCCGCATGTATTAATATTGGAACACCCATTTCTGCACACTTTTCCCAAACTGGGTCTAGTCTAGGGTCATCAATGGCCAACCGATTGCCCTCACTATCTTTATACCTAAGTCCAAGACTTTTATATATTTTCAACCCTTTTGCCCCATTTTTAATATCCCTTCCCAACTGAGCTACCGCTTTCTCCGACCACCCCACTGAACCAACGCCCTCAAAATCAACATTAGCGAAAACAGCAAAACGATTTGGATAATTTTCCTTTATACTACCCAACATGTCATTGAGTCTATCGCCTGAACCTCCACTTAAATTCACCATGATAGCTTCATTCAATTGGTCCATGTCTATTGACATAGCCTTCAAGGCCTCGGTAGACATATCCCTTTGGTGACTATGAACATCGATAAAGGGAAATTTCGCCTTTTTTATTTCATTTATTGGCACCACTAAGGTAGAGATGGGATTATATTCCTCGAATCCCATTTCTTGTGCGTTACATGAAATGGATTGCAAAAATAAAATAACAATAATATATTTTAAATACCTGTAATTCATTATCTTATGTAGTTTAATTATATTATAACTTGATATGTTTAACTAATTTTTGATAATCTTCCATTGTATCCAAATCCCTTGCTTTTCCTTCAGGATCAATGGCAAGCAAATCATCGGCATTCTTGAGAATTATATCCTTGGCCCCGTAATCCTTATTCAAACTCCCCAATTCCGAAAAATACTTTTTATCGAATAAGGCAGGAACCCCACTTCTCCTCTTGTAAGCGGTTGCAACAATTCCTTTTTTTGAGTTATTGAAAGCATCGATTATCCGGTTAAGAAAATTGGCGTCCACTAATGGTTGGTCACAAAGCATAATCAGCATTCCCGAATATGGGATCGAGGAATTAATTAGACTTTTGGTCGAAGAGGCTATGGATGCGCCCATACCCTGTTGCCAATCTTCATTTAATACCCATTGAACAGATGAATTCAAATAATTTTTTTTGATTTGATCGGCATGGGCTCCCAAAACAACATAGACTTCTGAAGCATTACAATTCAATGCAGATTTTATTGCATTCCCAATTAGCGTGGAATTGCCCCAAGGTAGTAATTGCTTTATGGTATGCATTCGTGAGGATTCCCCTGCTGCCAAAAGTACAACGGCTATTTTATTCGATTTTTCTTGCATTTCCCGGTAGCCTAAAAATAATCATTCCTGAATTAAATATTGAAAATAGTCATTCTATAATACTTTTTAAACTCTTTTAAAATTTTGGGATTTCAATAAATTATACTGCGACTGCACATTTCCAATCCATTGTAATTGAAATGATTAAGTAGGGTATAATGAGCATTGATTTTTACTTTAACAAAATTTAACAAACTTTTATTTTTTGCGTATAATTTAAAATTCAATTGTGCGTTCTGTGTGTTGAACCTCAAAACAATGAAAATGAAATCAGTCTTAAATTACTTAAGCGTTATAACTATCCTTTTTTTAACTTTTTCTTGCGGCAATGCTGATGATGATGTTAATCTAAATTTAAATTATATTGATGGTCTTGGTAAAGGGATACCTGTTGATGAATGTCTCAATTTAGGTGAAAGCGATTTAGTGCTCTCCATTCAAGAACAATATACAACCTTACCTGGAAAAGTATCCATTTTGTTCAAAGTTTCAGACATAGATGGTAACCCTGTTGCTGGACTTACGGCCGATAAATTCACTATTTATGAGCAAGGACGTAATGATGACTGCTTCAATACAATATCTACTTCAGAATCGTTGGCGCGAATTTCATCCAATTCACAAATATTCAATTCAAGCACCATTTTGGTATTGGATTTAAGCAATAGTGTTTTAAGCAGTAGTTTGGATGAATTGAAAACAGCCTCGGTTAGTTTCATTAATAACGTTATGCCAACAACCACAGTGGATTCCTATAAAATGGCTATTTATTGGTTCGATGGGGAAGATAAACTTCACTTATTAAATCCGCTTACAGCTTCAAAACAAGAATTGGTTGATTCCATAGGGACAATTACCGATGACATAAGTAATGATCCATCAACTGATTTATATGGGGCTGTGATTAAATCTACCACGATTGCTGGGGAACTATTGAATGAGAGTATTAAAAATGAGGTTATTGGAGCAGCATCGGTAGTACTATTTACAGACGGTACCGACCAAGCTTCGCGATATACCAAGGAAGCGGCATTAAAGAAGGTTAACGACGCAAATGCAAATATTTCATTCTTTACCATTGGTTTGGGTGCAGAAATTGATACTCAGGTATTAACTGATATTGGCAAGACTTTCAGCGTTTTTGCAGGTAATGCCCAAGAATTGGAAAATACCTTCAACGATATTTCAATTAAGGTATCAGAACAAGCCAATAGTTTCTATCTATTTGAGTATTGTAGCCCTAAACGTGACGGAAGTGGCGAGAACAATCTTGCCATACGGGTAGTTGAAGGTAGTCGCCATGGTGCTGTACAGACAAAGTTCAATGCTAAAGGGTTTACCGGTGGCTGTGAATAATAGTTTTATAAGTGTATAATTATATGAGGGAATCTAATCGATTCCCTTTTTTTATTCTTTCCTTTCGCTATTTTTTTAAGTAGGGTTTTTGGTTAGCATGTTGTTCTATTACCAACAACCCCCAATTAAATTGAATACCTACATCCTAAAAGCTATTACGAAGTTTAATCATGCCGGTCGACAGACAGGTTTAAAAAAAAGGAATCATGGATGTAATCAACGAAATTATTCAGAACAGCGCCATTGGCCCAATGTCCAAAGGATATAAAAGCTTTGTTTTATTATTATTTTCCTTAATAGTATCCGTATTGTTCACAATGCTGGTTATTTTGATAAAAAACGGCCCAAATATGACCTTTCATTTTGGTTATTAAATTGGTGAACAAGTCATTTTGAAAGAGGTACGACTGAGAAATCGCATCCTAGTTGGCAACTAAATCCACTATATGGGTAAATCGGGCATAATATTCCTTACATACCTTAAGAATGACATGTAATTGCGATAACGGCTGAGTTATCTACCGATAGATCATTGCATTCTTAAAATCGGTCTTTCCCGAAATTAGGTCAATAAGAAAGCCATTTATAATTGCGAATTGTGGTTGTCCGTTTTTCTCCAAAATAAAAGTCGGATTAATGCCAACTTCCAGAAGAAATTCAGGCAATCGAAATTTGGGACCCAGCAAATTCAAAGGAATCGGTGATTCTTTAATACCATATGGAATATCCATAACACGGATATATGTATAACCTTGTTTTAATACGCTCAGTGCATTCAACTCTTTCAATTGATCGATACTTTCCATAACCTGTGGATACTCTTTCCCTTTGATTATAGAATACCCATCTGCATCCAAGGATGCATAACCATAGTAAGTTGATAGGTCCCCCTGATCAACGATTCGACTGCTGTACCAAAAATCATTATTCCCTTCTTTATCAACCTCAAGGCGATGAATTCCTAAATCAAGAATATAATCGTTTCCCTTAAGGTTGTAAGTTGCATTTGTTATCTTTAAATCGAACAACTTGCGATCGTTTTCGGGTATCTTTTCATAATCCTCAATAGGAATGCCCTTATAATTTTCATTGGCAATGGTATAAATAGCCGACAATATCGACACATAGTTCAATTTTCGAATTTCCTGTTTTTCAGTATCATTTGCATATCCACCCGATTCAATAAGTATAAGACTTGTACCCCATTTTTGAATATTATCACCAAAGGCACGAGGTTCAAATTCATCGCTATAGCGACCTACTTGGCCCGGGGCGTACTTTTGGATTATTTTGTTCATGTAGACAATAATTTGCATTGATTTTGCTCGAACAACATTAATTTCCCTTTCATAATTATAGGCAGTGGCGAGATAAGAGATGGTAGCTGGTTTTTCAGTCAATTCCGCATTATAATAGGTGCTTTGATCGTGAAGGTTAAACCCAAAGTCCGCATCCAGACTATCCCTTACACGCTTTAAGGTTTTACTCTCTGGGGATTGTAATCGCAAGGCATCCCTATTAATATCGATACCAAGGGCATTTCTTCTTTGAAAACGTTCTGCCCCATCGGGATTCAACATGGGTAGAAAGTGCAATGTCAGGTTGCTTAATATTTCCCGTTTTTCTGTTGTGTAATCATCGCTTCCCAAGAAGTTGAGGATATCAAAGATAGATTGTGTTGCAGTGGGTTCATCACCATGCATTTGTGACCAAAGAAGTACGTTGGTCTTTCCAGAACCAATACTGATCAAGCTTAAGTCCCTACCTTCAATTGATTCACCTACTTTCTTAACGGTAAACCGCGGGTCTGAGACATATCTTGTAATCAATGGTTGTAGTTCATGGTGTTTTATTCTTCTTCTATCCAACTTTTCTACCCTGTACTTGTCATAAGTATCATACAGGCTGGAGGTAAGGTCATTTTCCTGTGAAAACAAGGAGGTTGTGATGATAACAAGTGTTAAAAGGATTATGAATCTTTTCTGCATGCTATTTGCTTTATTTCGGAATAGTTTTAAAATTAAGATTTTTGGTTGCTTTTCGAACCTGGTCCATAAATTCCTCCCCTGGATCGGTTTTCGTTGTCCTATACCCCTCATCTATCTCTAACCATAATGGGTGGCCTTCAAAATGGATGTACTCATGATGGCCAATAAGATACTCGATTTCATATTTTTTGGCCAAATAATTTATGAGCCAAATGTTCGACTTCAATTGTGCCTTGTTCAAGGGTTTGTTTTGCGTGCCTCCTACATTTTCAACTCCGATAGCGCAATGATTCAATCCTATTACATGCCTGCCCATGGTCGTTTCCGGCATGAGTCGATAAATGGTCCCATCCTGGTCAACTAAAAAATGGGACGATACATTAAGGTCGCTTTCATTTTCAATTTCTGTGCGCCTGTTAGGAAGTTTGGAATTATAAAATGTGCCAAACGAACGTTCAAAAGTAGGGATGGCAGACCAATGAAGTACTATTATCTTTGGATTTATCGATGGTATTTCTTGTTTTAATCCATACCTATCATAAAGATACTGTAAGGTTAATTCATTTCGTTCTTCATTAAAGTTGATCGGTTTATCCACTATACGTTTTGAATCCGAACACGAAACAAATAAGAAAATAGCTATTGGAACTGCTAATCGTGTCATTCAATATTGTTTGTTTCTGACATGGCTTGCAAGGAATCCAAGTTTTGTTTTAAAACTGCATATTTGATTATGAGTTTTCTTCTTCCCCATTCCCTTGCTTTTTTTATATCATTGTCCATATAAATATCTATTCTATTACGCCATTTATGATGCATTTTGTCCTTTACAAAGAAAGTATCGGAAAATTCATCTATACGGACCATTGTATTGTATTTCAAACCTTTTGAAATCAAATCCCTCGAAACAGCAATGACTTTCATTCCTGGTTTTAACGAATCTCCCCAAGCGGTAATTTCAGGATGAATATCGGAAGTTTGTGAAGGAACGGAATTATAAGCTGTTGCTGTCACTTCAATGGGAATCCAAACAAAAGGATCTTTATTATCCTTTTCAACACATCCAATTGGTATAGATAAAAAAATGAATATCAATATTCGCTTGACCATAATTCCATTTCTATCTTAAGTTATTTGTCAATACCATAATATAAGAAAAGACAATTTATATTTGAAGTTATACATTAAGATTTTTATGAAACTACTAAAAAGAAGTTTACTGTTAATTCCAATAATTCTGGCGGTAATTATTCTTTTAAACTATCCCAAATTGAATATTATTTTGGGTTTTGCTGCTAAAAACATGGCTTCGAACTTATTTATTGCACATCGAAGTGCTGTGTCTGTAAAAGAAAAAGACAACAATGTACCACTAATTAAATCGGCAAATGTTGAAGTTCATTATAATGGGGCTTCAGCTACCCTATATGGTTAAATGGAGCGTAAGGCCTATTATAAAGATAACTTAGGTTGTATTCTTATTAACAATGATTTTGATGTGAACAAGTTTTTGAGTGAGGTAGTTAAAGTTATTAAATAATGTATTTGGTGGTATAAATCAAAGTTTACGATTTTGTTTCAAAGCCAAAATATCACTTTTAGATACATTCACCACAAAACCCGCACATCTTACAACATAAATTTCATATTAGTGAAGGTTCATGCTACATTTATTATGTAATTAATTCGAAATAAAATTTTTCATTTTCATATAGTGTTCTCGTAAAAGAGTCTTGTCCTAAAGGGTGAGGCTCTTTTTAGTTAATGAAACTCCAATTTATATTGCGAAGCAATAAATAAATTGAATGGTTGAATTAATTCCGATGAAAAGCGGAATCTTTTTAACCCCCTAGCCCCTGCCTTCAGGCAGGTACACTCAGCAACCATTTACGGAATCCAATTATTCTTACCGAAATTGGGCTTTCGTTTTTCCAAGAAAGCATTTCGCCCCTCGATGGCTTCATCGGTCATATAGGCCAAACGTGTAGCTTCCCCTGCAAATACCTGTTGACCTACCATACCGTCATCAGTAAGGTTCATGGCGAACTTCAGCATTTTTATCGAAGTGGGTGATTTTTCCAATATTTCCTGAGCCCATTCAAAGGCAGTTTCCTCTAATTCCTCATGGGGAATTACGGCATTTACCATTCCCATTTCATAAGCGACCTGTGCCGTATAGCTTCGACCCAAAAAGAAAATCTCCCTAGCTTTTTTCTGGCCTACCATTTTAGCCAAATACGCAGAACCATAACCGCCATCAAAACTGGTCACATCCGCATCAGTCTGTTTAAAAATGGCGTGCTCCTTGCTTGCCAGAGTAAGGTCGCAAACCACATGCAAGCTATGACCACCACCTACGGCCCAACCCGGTACAACGGCGATTACCACTTTGGGCATAAAACGGATCAATCGTTGTACTTCGAGAATGTTCAAACGGTGCATACCATCTTCACCCACATAACCTTTGTGCCCCCTAGCCTTTTGGTCGCCACCGCTACAAAAGGAATATACCCCATCTTTAGTCGAAGGCCCCTCGGCAGAAAGTAAAACCACCCCAATGGAAGTATCTTCCTGGGCATCATAAAACGCCTTGTAGAGTTCACTTGTGGTCTTTGGTCGAAAGGCGTTACGTACATTGGGCCGGTTAAAGGCGATACGGGCTACCCCGTTGCATTTTTTATAGGTGATATCCTCAAATTTTATAGCGGTTTCCCAGTTTATTTTTGACATAGTCTTGAATTTAATTATGCACTCGTTTTAGCTATTGCAAAGTAACACAATTTGATAAAACTAATCTTGTGATTAAATGATAATGAATGTTTGGAAATACCTTTTGAATAGTTCATTAAAGGTTGTTGACATCCATTGATAACTCCCATTTATACGTACTTAAAAATGACAGAAATTTCAACTAACTTCGTTGTCGGTAGATATGCACAATTAAAAGCGTTTATATCTTTAACGCTGGCAGGAATAATCATAAAAAAATAAAAGTGAATAAGTCAATATTTATTTTAACATTACTATTAATAACAATAAATAGATTTTCACAAGATGAAAATATTTATAAAAAATGGATTTTATTAGAACAATTAGATTGCAATGATATTTCTCAAAGTATTAGTGCTGATTCAAAGGGGTCAATTGAATTTAAAAACAATCAAACAACTGAAATCATTTTAAATTTAAGGAACTTTGTTAGTAATCAGAGTTTTAAAGTTGATAGTAATCGCATAATACTTGATAATAGAGAGCTTATTATTGAAAAATTGCTTAAAGATTCATTGGTTTTTAAAGAACAATTTGTGAACTCATGTATTAAGTTTATAATGATTTCAAGTGATTTAATAGCAATGCAGCAAAAGCAAAAATTTATGATAAATAATTCGGGGTTCGTGTTTTTTGTTAAATTAGTGGAGTTAATGAGCAACATCAAATCTTCGATTTGACGAAAAAAAAGAAAAGTAAATCAAAGTTTTTAGCTTCTCTGGTATTTATACCTTGGGATAAGAAAAATCCTCACTACCAAAGCAGACATCGATAACGAAACCTTCCTATTTGCTATACTTGGCCACAATTCACTTTGACATATATTAGGTACTTTTAAGTGTTTGGTGCATTAACATGGCTCCTAAGAAATTAGTTTCGCGATGGTTACTTAATCTATTTTACAAGAATTTTATGTTATCTAGTAGTCTTCCAATCAGCAATTCCCTATTAAAAAAATGTAGGTTTACATTGAAAATCTCGATGCATCTATTAAATAAAAATTATATGTCGTTGCCATGGTGGCGAATTTATTCTTAACCTTTTTCTTTAAATAAATGTAAGCCCAATAATGCAAAACCAATTGCATAAAAAGATTCTTTAACTTCATCAACTTCCAAGTAATGTATATAATTAATATAATTATTAATATATATTGAAAAAATAAACACAATGTAGTTTAAAATAAAAAAACCGCCAATCCATAATGGAACTAAAGGTATTCCTAAATAATTAATTAATTTTTTCCCTTTATTGGAAATTAAAGACACAGTAGGAATAACAACACAAAACAACAACCAAAATATGTTTAATAACCTATTCATATTTAGCATATTTTCAAAAAATGATTTTGAAGTTCCATCCTCTCTATAACCCTGAAACAGCCATAAATTATGAAGATTTGTTTCTTTTTGTGCATTTAAATCCTTAAATACCTCCGGCGTATTCCAATTAAAAATTCGTTGTCCCCAACTAATTTCTTCACCAAAAGCTATTAAAAATATTATTCCAAGAAGTGCGTAATAAATGTTGCGTTTTGTTGATTTACCTAAAAAGGTAAATTGTTTATCGTCAATTTTTATAAATAAATAAATAAACATTACAAAAGCGATTAAATATGCAAAAGCACCAATATATTCAATAAATCCATCTTCTTTTGACAAAATTATTTGATAATCTTTCTTTAAATTATATAACAAAATATAGGTCAAAGGGATTATTAAAAAAATCCAAAATTTCTTACTTACTTTCATAGCAATAAATCATGTATTAAATATTATTAGGCAATAGTAACCAAAAAATATTATTTAATTATACTCCAAAGTTGGATTATATTAAAAAACACACACTAAAAATTTTCTATGTATTATAAACCAAAAATTAAAAGGGCATTATATGATGCTCCATATCCAATTTATAAAATGCATTAACAGTATCGAGATTCATAGGATTTAGCTAATAATCAACGCCCGGTAATCCAAATTCCTTTACACAACCTGATTGTTAGAAATTTAAGATTAGGACAGAAACCATCGTTTTAATATTAGAAATCCTGGACTGGGAGAAGAGAATCTTTTAGCAATCCTAAATTTATCTAAGTAAGATATTTGTAAAACTGGGATTTATGTATTTAGACCCTCGATATCAAAGGTTCTACCTGAAAGTATTATTTGTATAATAGGTTATCAACTTATATTTTATTATAACCTTTAAGAAAATTTGTGGGTCCAAATTGGGTAATTAATCAATAATGTAGGAAAAAAAGTGCATAATGACAACTGAAAAATCCTATCCCAATTCCAGATTGCAAAACTTTTTATTAATATCCAATAACGCAACCTTGCTATTTATTATTCTTAGTTTCGATCCACTTCGCCATATATTTGGTACTATACAGTGTTTGGTGCATTAACATGGCTCCCAAGAAATTTGAGTCCCGATGTTCTTGAAGGTTGTTGTGAATGTCTTTAATCGTAGCTAAAAGTTTTTTATCCAATCCATCCTTATTGTATAGCCCATTAATGATTTTGATTCCATTTTGTTGCGATTGCCTCCAGTCTGACGCATTGTTATACAAAGCAACAGCGGCATTTGCGAAACTTTCAGCAGCATCTGTAACCCAACCATTCCATGGCAATTCGCCATGAATTCCTTCAGCACCAATCGAGGTTGTAATGCTTGGAGTACCATTGTTCATGGCATCAATCAATTTGCCCTTTATCCCCGCCCCAAAACGCAAAGGTGCTAAGTTAATACGATGTTGTTGCATAACATCCTCAACACTTTCGACCCAACCCTCAACATAAAAACCGTTTGCAGGGTTGTGCATTTGTTGTAGCTGCTCTGGTAAATAACTACCGTAAATATATAGCCTGGCAAGGGGCAATGCCTTATGGATCAAGGGCCAAATTTCTTTTTTCAGCCATAGCACGGCATCGATATTGGGGGCATGCTTGCCATTGCCGATGCAGATAAAGTCCTTACGCTTATTAAAACCTGGCCAACTTGCTATTCTGTTATCGTTGATCTTATCTAACTGAAAAGGTAGGTGCAGCAACAGCTTTTCATCTATTTTAACCATCTTTAACAACAATTCCATTTCAAAGGTCGAGATTATCAAGGAAAGGTCACAGCGATAGATGGCGGCAATTTCACGTTTGGTCACATCGCTTTGCAACCATTTTTCGGGTGTAAAAGGGGTGTTCTTTTTAAAAAGTTGTTCTCTAACCTGTCGTAGGGAATGAAGGTCTTCTGTATCGAGGACCCTAAGGGCATCTGGTACGAACTCGGCCACCCGCCAACCAAAGTGTTCCTCGGTCAAAAAACGGTCGAACAACACCATGTTGGGATCACACTTTTGTATAAACGAATCAAAGCTGGGATCGTTCAATACAATCTTTTGTGCTTTAATACCTATTGCTGCCAAATCCTGAGAATATTCCGTCTTGGCAGCTGTACTGGCAAAGGTAATGTCATATTGCTGGTCCTGAAAGCAGCGGATCAATTGCATCATACGGCTACCAGCAGCAGTCGTACTGGGTTCTGGCCATACAAAACCGATAATCAATAAAGTATTGGCACTGCTTCCCATATTGTGAATTACATTTTTTCGGCGAACATTCGGGAAATACTTGATCGCAATTTGCGTTCATAATCCTCTTCCAGCCATTCCTTGTAGTTTTTAGTGTTGTTCATGATGCAATAAGAATATTGACGGACTCGAAATGCTATTTCTTCCTTTAGGGATTTGGCAAGCATACGGGCATCAAAAACGTCCCCAGCGTTTTCAACACAAATCGTTGCATGCTGCTTTATGCTTTGTTCCAAAACAATTTTGGACTTTAGACCTTGGGCAAAAACCTTCTTATATTCGGCCTTTACATCATACTCAATGTTTTTTGATTTTGAAAATTTCGCCCGTAGTTCAGCGGGCATTTCATAAATGAAATCGCGCTCAATATCCTCGTCATTTTTAATATTCTCCAAATAGAAATCAGGAAAATGAAATATTTCTTGCCAATCAATCGGGGCATCCCACATTCCAAAACGTGCGACGTTATTTCCAAGATCTACGACCGTAAACTCCTCTTTGTCTGGCAAGATCCTGGATCCCCTACCGATCATTTGAAAATATAAGGTCAAAGAACGTGTTGCCCTGTTCAACATAATCGTTTCAACGGTTGGCTCATCAAAGCCAGTAGTGAGTATACTTACAGATGTCAAAATAGCGTCTGGGGTTTCAGCAAACCATTTTAATATCTCCCTTCTTTCAGAAGCACTATTCTTATTATCCAAATGCCGAATATTATACCCTGCTTTTTTGAAAGTCTCATATACGTATATTGAGGTATTGATCCCATTATTGAAAATCAATGTTTTCTTGCCTTTTGAAATCTCATTATAGGCATTCAATAATTTCCCCAACATACTGAGGTTACCATATAGTTCATCGGATGATTTTACTGTATAATCACCATTGATCCCCAATTTTAATCCTTGCAGGCTTACATCATAATTATACATGTTTGCCTTGGACAAGAATCTTTTACCGATCAAGGAGGCAATTGATTCACCCACAATCAATTTTTGATAATTGTCTTTCATCGGCAGCTTAATATTTGAACTTAACGGAGTCGCCGTAACACCGAGTATTACCGAATTTTCGAAGTATTTGAATAATTTACGGAAAGAATTATAATGTGCTTCATCAATAATAACAAGTCCTATGTTGTTGATTTCAACTTTTTCTTCTTGGAGTCTGTTGTTCAATGTTTCAACCATTGCAACAAAGCACATATACTCATTTTGATCCCTAAGCTCTTTAACCTCGCTACTAATGATTTTATTCTTTACCTTAAAACCAGTGAGCATTTTTGAAGTTTGTTGGCTTAACTCAATTCTATGGGTCAATACGACCACTTTTTTTTGTGTTTGGGTGATATACCTTCGCGCTATCTCTGAAAAAACAACTGTTTTACCACCTCCGGTAGGTAGTTGATACAAAAGGTTGGCATTATCAGGGGATTCTTCCAAGTACTTGAAAATAGTATTGAGGTCTTCCAATTGATAATCGTAAAGCGTCTTTTCTGTCGTGTTATTTTGTATTTCCAAGTAGGCTTATTTGTATAATTTGCAATTACATTTGATTTTGGACTTCATTAAAAACCAATTTTGCAAAATTAAGAGAAATAAGTCCCTACACGAAATTTATGACAAGAAATCAAGAAAAAATCAATATCCTTTGGTTTTTGAAACAAGGTTAAGCAACGTTTTACCATCTAAAAGCCTTTTGTAATTTTCCAATATTTGGGGAACTACCGAGTTGGTATCCGAAACACTGGCATAGTGAGGTGTCATATGTACTTTGGGGTGTTCCCAAAAAGGGTGGTCCTTTGGCAATGGCTCTTGATGATAAACATCCAAACTTGCACCTGATAGCTGTTCGCTATTTATCATTTGCAGAAGGTCATCATCTACTAAATGACCCCCACGGGCAACATTTATCACATGTGCACCCTTGGGTAGCTGCGCAAAAAGTTCTTTGTTTAAGATGCCGAATGTCGCTTTTGTCAATGGAAGTAAACAAATTAAAATCTGTGAAGAAGCTAAAAATTGGGATCGCTCCCCTGCCCCGATAAAAGTGTTGATGCCTTCCAACGTTTTTTTGGAGTTGGACCAACCATACACTTTAAAACCAAATCCCACCAAATCATCGGCCAGTACCTTACCCAAAGCCCCTAGACCCATAATTCCGATTGTAAAATCTTTAATCCGATAATACTCAATGGGTTTCCATACTTTATTGATCTGGTCAATTTTATATTGTCCCAAGTTCTTCAGATAATTAAAAATTACCGCAATGACATGTTCTGACATGTCTTTTGCCAAGTATTCATCGACAACACGTGTTATAGGTATATTGGAAGGAAGTTTTTTATCCTCAAATAAAAAATCAACCCCTGCACCACTGGAAGCTATGCATTCAAGATTGGGGTAATTGGCCAGTTCGCCTGCCGGATGCTTCCAGACAAGGGCCATTTTTATTTTATCCTTGGGATGTTCTTCCAAATAACTAAATACAGGAATATCTGGATCAAATTTCTTTATAGCTTCTTTCCAAATATCAATTTTGCCGTCTTGTCTTATAATTACTATAGCCATATTAATCCAATATATCCAAAGCCCTTGAAAAACCTTCACCGTATGGCCAATTTTGTTCCTGGGTCACATCATAGGTTTTAACAATTCTTTCTTTAAAATTAGGCAATAAAGAATTTAAAGCTACATACTGAACCATTTCCTTGAAAGAATTCAGCATACTTTTAAAAAAGGCATCAGGAACATTACGGTTTAAGGAAAAAGATTGTGCAATTTCCAGATTGTACAGCATAATATCGGATATTAAATGGGGTTCTACCCCTAATTGGATAAAATGCTTTATATATTTCTGGGCTACAGACCTTCTTGCTTTCGGGCGTTTTCTTTTAAGAGGAAAATATTCATTTGAAATCTTTGTCTTCGCCTCCTGTACCATTTTATCTTCCTTCGGATTGAAAATAAAATCGTAGTACTCTTTTACAACAGGAAATTTGCCGTAAAGATCCATTAATTGCTCTTCCAGTTCTGTTTTTTTGAGTTCTCTCAAATATTTTTTCAGAGCTCTTTTACTCATTTGATAATGTTTGTTTTTCAAAAATACACTTTGCAGGATGATAAACATTGTCTTATAGCAGAAATTCAGTAGTGCTAATAGTTTATGTAAAACAAAATCGAATTCCTTTGGAAAAGACAGAATTATGATGTATTATATACTCTTGTAGAATGTACAATCAAAAACACTTAGAACAGATATGAGGCAACTAAAGATTATCAAGCAAGTAACCAATAGGGAATCAAAATCATTGGATAAGTACTTGCAGGATATTAGTAAAATAGATTTGATAAACGCATCCGAAGAGGTAGAATTGGCACAGCGTATCCGCGCGGGTGATCAACTTGCCCTTGAAAAATTAACAATCGCCAATTTACGATTCGTGGTATCGGTAGCTAAACAATACCAGAATCAAGGCTTAAAATTACCTGATTTAATAAATGAAGGAAATTTAGGATTAGTAAAGGCCGCTAAAAGATTTGATGAAACCCGAGGGTTCAAATTCATTTCATACGCAGTTTGGTGGATAAGACAATCAATTCTCCAGGCTTTGGCGGAGCAGTCCAGGGTAGTAAGGCTACCCCTGAACAAAATTGGTTCGATCAATAAAATCAAAAAGACATTCTCTTATTTAGAGCAGGCACATGAACGCCCGCCTTCAGCGGAGGAAATAGCACAGGAATTGGATATGACCGTTACCGAGGTAAAACAGTCTTTAAAGAATTCCGGAAGACACGTATCGATGGATGCGCCACTTAGAGAAGGTGAAAATTCAAATCTTTATGACGTATTGCGCTCTGGTGAATCACCAAGACCCGATAAATTATTGTTGCAGCAGTCTTTGAACACCGAAATCAATAGAGCATTGGAAACCTTATCGCCAAGAGAGGCCGATGTTGTTAAGCTTTATTACGGAATAGGTGATCAACAATCAATGACCTTGGCAGAAATCGGTCAAACTTTTGATCTTACCCGGGAACGTGTGCGCCAAATTCGCGAAAAAGCAATTCGCAAATTACGCCATAACTCACGCAGTAAACTGCTAAAAACCTATTTGGGATAAGCAGAATCAAATTAATACAAAAAAAGAGCCCTGACATTAGCGTCAGGGCTCTTTTTAATTCTTACAGTATGTTTTAACTACTATGAAAAACTTAGTTTGCTAATATTATAATCTACAAGAATTTCGTTTAAATCTTCAATAAAATTTAAGTAAGCAGCATTGTCTGGGTTTTGATTTGCCATAATTTGGGGGTTTTAAGGTTGAATTCGGATTAGACTACATATAGTCCAATTCAACCAATTCATTTAAGCTTAATATTTCGTTTAAATCTTGGAGAAATGATAAGTATTCCTCGCCGTAGGTATCGTAAAGCATAGTGGTTTTAGGTTAAGTTAAATATTGATTTGGGATTCAAAATTCATACGGTAAACATATAGATAACGAATAAGTGTTACAAAAAATTGTGGTGTACAAAGTAAATTATGTTGTCAAATACCCCTTTTATATAGAATAGGAATTAAGAATAAAAAAAGTGGCATGCAGTTCATCGATGATTTAGGTAAATCATTTTATTGCTAATAACTAAAACTTGATAAGGTATTTAAATCCAGTGGAAAGCGGCCAAAAGTAACTGCCGGATTCATATGCCAATTATTATCGTGCAACCCCTAAATTTTTTTAATGAAAAACTGCCTTTGCATATCACGACGAGGCTCGTATAGAAACTTCCTTGATTGTTCCAAAGTCCAAAAACCAAAATCCAACTAAGGCTTCTTGGATTAAATCCACTTTTGGGCCTTACTGGCCAATCCGGTTTTCCTTGCAATAAGATGCCAATAATATCGTTGATTACTAAATCAGTCGGTCATAGACAACCAAATTATTTGGACAAATCGTCCTGGCAAAGCAAAAAATGAAAACAGCAAATAGAGTTTTACTAATTATGTGGCCCGTAGGGCTACTATACTTTTTTATCCATCTAAGTTTTATTCAAACCGTCGTTGCCCAAACGAATGAGCGTTCACTAAATCTAGATATACTTGAAGCACAACAAATTGTTCTTACCAGTAATGGTTTTAACGCTAAAGAAAGAAGCACTTTTAGGATTGCAGAGCAAACAGAAACAATAGAAAGGGGCCTAACCATTATACATTTCAATACTACCGGAAAATTCGAATACCGGACTTTTGACACCTATGCCAGCGAAGAAGCGTCAGAAATAATGGTGGAGATTTTATGGCGTATGCAAAAAAACAAGGCGATCTTCGCGATTCTTGCCCATGATTCCGCCGCCAATGGTTTGTTGAAACAGGCTGATAAGTTGGCTAAAATGGGGTTTTCCCAACTGAGTACCTTAAAAGGTAGACAGGCCTATGTAATGCACAACTTTAATGAAAGGATATTTGAGAATATTGACGATAATTCAGTTTCAATATCCCTGGATATTCCTCAAGGCGCATCGGATAATAATCTCTATTTTCCCAAAGTACGGTATGAATTCAAGCCCAGTATTGATCGTTATATTGCACATGCAGGTGGCGAAGTGAACGGCATTAAATCCACTAACACCAAAGACGCCCTTGATCAGAATTATAAAAAGGGATTTCGTCTTTTTGAATTGGATATCAATAAGACATCCGATGGAAAACTGGTAGCGGTGCACGACTGGCAGATGTGGGCAAGGTTTACTGATTACCAAGGAGTGCTACCGCCAAGTCATTCTGAATTTTTAAAACAAAAGATCTACGGCGAATATACTACCCTGGACTTTAAGGCTATTAACGATTGGTTCGCAGCACATCCGGATGCCACGCTTGTAACTGATAAGGTTAATGACCCCATTGCTTTTGCCAACGAATTTGTTGACAAAGACAGACTAATTATGGAACTTTTTAGTCTAATGACAGTGGAGCAAGCTACAAACAATGGTATTAATGCTATGATTTCACAAGATGCCCTGATGGGTATAGTAGGTGATAAACTAAATTATTTAGCAATAAATAATGTTAAGTATGTAGCCATTTCACGAAGAATCATTGCCAGCCAAACCAAGTTGATGCAACAATTAAGGGAGCAGGGTATAAAAGTTTATGTGTACAACGTTAATTTTGACCCCGGTAAGGATGAAAAATATGTACAGGAAAACGAGATTGGACTCATATATGGTATGTATGCTGATAAATGGGTTTTCGATTAGGCTAATTGTAAGCTATTAAAGTATTAAAACTTTACCTGATAGGCCATACCTGCGGAAACCGCCCAAAAGAAGTGGCCAGAATTAAAAACAAGCTCTTGACGTGCGACACCTAAGGTAGTTCGATAAATGTTTGGGTTCTTCTTGCCTGTAAATTGATATTGAAAACTCAATCGTTGAGATTCAATGAATAGAAGGGTCTCTGCAAGCAATTCGCCTTTGGAAGTCAATTGCCTAAGCTCTGGTGAATAGCCCATACCAAAGTTTAACCCAAGGTAATTTTCGGCATCCTTTAAATATTTTCGGACCAATATGTTTCCCGACACCCTAGTCAGATTATCAGGTCTTGGGGTAACGTATGAGCGTAAGGATAAATAGTAGTTGCCTCTGTAGAGACCCAATGAATTAGTGATTACCTTAACATTCTTGGTATCAAAATTTATATAGCGGCCACCTGCCGAGAATTCGATTGCTCCAGGCAAATTCACATACAAATCCCCGCCTACCTTGTGGTTGGGATAAATATCTGCATTCGAATACCCATAATTAATGTAAGCATAAAGGCGTTTGGAGAATTTTGGATAGAAATCCAAATCATATTGTAGGCCATTCTTACCCAATCGATTACTATAGTTTAACCTAGGAATGATACTTCCCGCCAATGTCTGCCGCCTAAAAGAAATGCTGGAATAGACCATAGGATCATACCTCTGGTCATAGATAATCAAGGAGTTATCGATGCCGACCCTATTGTTCAATACTTCAATAGCCACTGGTGACTTGGCAACTATATCGGAGGGTTTTGTTTCCGAATCCCCAATGTTATTTTCAGTAACGCTTTTAGCCTTCGATTGGGTGGTCTTGGTCTTCTTGGTCTTTAATACTACTCCTTTGTCATACAATGTGAGTTCAGGGTATTTCGCATTTTTTATGTTCATTAATGCAATTTCCCTCAGCCGTTCAACTTCATAATCGCTCTTTAGAAAAAACAGCGCTTTGTTGGCCAGCCCTAATGCGGTAGCATAATTTTTTGCATATAATTCGTTCTTTACTGTGGAAATCCACATATCCCTATTATTTCGAACCTCGGATGTGATTTTGTTGAACACTCCCCTAGCCAGTTCAAACTGGCCGCTCCAACTATATGTGCTAGCCAGTAAAGAAAGTGATTCAATATTATCAGGCTTTTCTTGGAGTACTTGAAGCAACAAATCCTTAGCGGTTTTATAATCGCCGTCATAAGCAAGATCATATGCTTTTGTAAATGAAATTTCCTCGGAATCATTATAGGCCACATCCTGGGCCCAGCCCCAAATACAGAGCAATCCAAAGAACAAGATAGTATATATGCTTTTCTGTTGCATTATTGGTCTAAGGCTACCATATCGATATCCTTTAGTTGTTTTTTAGATTTTATACTTAACAATGCTGTTTGTTTCTTTCTAGCCTCTTTCCGTGCCCTGGCAATTTTATCGGCAATTTCATGAACACTAGAGCTATTCTGCTCAGCAAGATCTATCAATTCCAAAGCCTCTTGATTCCTTCCCGACCAAAAATAGACATCGAATAAAGCGGAATATGAATCGATATAATCGGGATTCATCTTTATACAAGCTTTTAGTATCTTAATTGATTCTTCGTAATTGCCTTTCCAAACATTTATGCGACCTGTCAATATTTTGGTATCAATATGACTCGGTGCTTCGGAAAGGATGTACCGACATAACAGCAAAGATTTGTCGTATTCCTTATTAAAGGCCAGTTCTCTGGCAATCAAATATACCTTGTCAAAATTTTGTCCATTATAGACACTATTGAACCATATAATCTCGCTATCCGTGAATTTTTCTTTTTTAACGGCAAAAATTGCCAGGCTATCGGGTATGATCTTGTTATTGGCCGTTACATATGCGTTCATGGATTTAAAAGCATCCAGTTTTGCCTCGACCTTTGAACCCCCAAAAGCAGTGCTCAAATCCATATTTTCATCAATTTCATAAACAGACCCATCGGAGAAAAGTTTCTTCCCGCTGATATACTCTTTCAATTCATTCTTGTTACGCATTAGGGGGATGTCCTTTAGGCACCTGAATTCCGATTGCATATCCAATGTGTTTCCCATCCAAGCGGTTCTTTTAGGCATTTTAAGTTCATAGTTGTCCTCAAGTAAGGCCAATAAGGTTGGTGTAACATCGAAATGCGAGATAACAGCACTCATCTTTTTCGTGGACTTCAATAAAGGGCTGTACATAATCAACGGTACATGAAAACGGCTTAGATTGTTCCTTTGTGGTATTGGGATTAGTCTATGGTCACCTGTGACTATAAAAATGGTATTTTCATAATTAGGTTGTTTTTTATATTCCTCAAAAACATATTTTAAAGCACTATCTGTATACAAAAGAGTGGCAAAAACATTGTCGTTTTTTTTAATCACTTTCTTGGCCTTGCTGCCAAGATCGCTCTTGGACAATATTTGTTCTACTTTATTTTCGTAATATTCTTGCTTGGGTGGTATAAAGGGTTCATGTGTACTAATGGTCATATATACCTCCATCCGCGGTTGTTCGGCCTCCCGTGGTAAACTCATGCTTTTCTTGAACAGTTCTTTGTCAGGATATCCCCAGGAAGAACCTGCCGCATCTTCCTCTTGCATTTCGAACCTGCTTCCAAAACCGGATTTATCCAATACAAAATCAACGTTCTCGCTAAGAAGGAAACGATCTATATTGTCAAAAGAACTATTCGTCCCCTGATAATAGGAAGTATGATACCCGTTGTTTTTTAGTATACTATACATCGTTAGTTTGTTTGGATATTTTTCAAGTTCCATAAAACCACTTTTTCCAAATGGCAAGGACCCGATTAATGAAGGAAGTACCCCAAAAGTCCTCCCGGTATTGCTAAGGCAATTTTCCCAATACAGCGATTTCAGCGTCAGGGAATCCAAAAAAGGTGTAAATCCCTTATATTCGGCGCCTTCGCCAACAAAATCCCTTCCAAGGCCTTCTACAATGATGAAAACGATATTGGGCTTTTCTTTCTTCAGTTCAAAGTATTCTCCAAGTACGTTTTGTATTTGTTGGGACTGGATCAAGGGATACTCAACATCCGAATTAT
Organism: uncultured Flavobacteriaceae bacterium; assembly: GCA_963762065.1. GTDB lineage: Bacteria > Bacteroidota > Bacteroidia > Flavobacteriales > Flavobacteriaceae > Maribacter_A. Next base: position 44,947 of record CAVXJE010000001.1, read on the forward strand.
AGGAAATATCCTCGGTAGAAGTGTTATATATGTTCAAAGCAAGATATTGGGTCTTGTTTTGGTTGATGGGTTTTCCTTCAATAAAAAGGGTCATGACAAATAGACTGAAAAGGATGATTGTAAAAGGGTACATTTTACTGATTAGATGATAGTGCTTTGAAGTGATTTTATAAAAGCCCAAGAACATTCCCGTAATAACGACAAGACCAATGATGAAGAAAAAAGACAAACCCCCAGAATTGGTAATAGTTGCTTTTATATCCTTAAAACTATATCCCAATAAATCAGAGCCTAATGGAACAAGAGCTGTGCAATAGTAACTAATGAGCATCGCCTCAATAATCAAAAAAAGGATAAGTAGAACAAAAACAAGGTTAAACCCATATCTTGGCCTTAGATTTTCCCAAAAATTAAAAGGAAAGGCAAGGCCAATACCAACAATCGATGCATAACCCATTTGGTGCACTACGGCAATGAAAAAACTTGTACTCAAGATAGTATCCACCACGCCCTTGAAATACAAGTTGGCATATTGGTAAATTGAGAGCACGAGCAGACTAACAAAGAATGAGATGATCAATCTTGTATAATGCTTCAGGGTGTATCTATCGAGTTGACTTGTATTCATCTTGAAAAATTAAGTTGCCTTCGCAAAACCTTTACGCACTTGGGTTCCCCAGCCCGATTTTATTTTGAATAATTTTTTATAATTACCTCTAACAGCGGCCCAAACCACAATAGGGTGAAAAATTATGGGCTCTATTATCGCACAGAACATCAGTATTAAAATATCATTTGTCTTTTTATATTCATTATAGGAATATACCTCCCATAAAATGGCATAGAATGAGAACATTATAGAATACATATAGACCGCTGCCGTAATTGCTATGAAGAAATCCCAATTAAGTATTCCCAAGTAGTAAAAAAGTACAACGGTTAAAAAACCAATAAACTCCAATATCGGAGCTAACCATTCATAAAAAAACCAATAGGGGTAACTGAGTAAACCCAATCTTCCGAATTTGGGATTAAAAAACATGTCTTTATGTTTGAAAAGGGTTTCTAAATTACCTCTACTCCATCTGTCCCGTTGATTCACCAATATCTTTAAATCTTCAGGCACCTCTGTCCAACAGAGTGGGTCAGGTATATATTCAATAGTATAAGGCATTTTTCTTTCATGCATGTATCGCCGCATTTTGAAAACTATTTCCATATCCTCCCCAACGGTATTAGTATCATATCCGCCCACCTCCATTGCTATTTCACGGTCAAAAAAACCAAAAGCACCAGAAATAATCAAAAGACTATCAATACGCCCCCATGCCATTCTACCAAGAATAAATGATCTGGTATATTCCAATAATTGAAATCTTGCCAACCAATTTTTGGGAAGTCGTATTTCCTCTAATTGTCCACCTTGAATAACACAGGAATTTGCGACGCGAATTACACCTCCTACTGCTATGACCCTTTTCCCTGATCTTTGATAGAAAGATTTTACCACATGTAACAATGCATCTGGCAGTAAAAGACAATCTACATCTATACAGCCTATATATTGATTGGCAGAAAGTGCCATACCCGCATTTAGTGCGTCAGACTTGCCACCGTTTTCCTTATCTATTACGGTTAACTTTGAAAAAGCCTTTTGGGATGATTTATAAACACCCTTTATTGGTTTGCTCCGCCAATTTGGATCAATTTCCTGTTCAATTTCTACCAAATCATAGGCATATATCATCTTTTCGAGAGTGTCGTCCTTACTACCGTCATTGACCACCATTACTTCATAGTTTACATAACGCAATGACAGAAGGGAACGAATATTTGCTACGATTGTCAATCCTTCATTATATGCTGGGGCAATAATTGTTATACTAGGAGCTAACGGTGATGCCATTATTTTGGAAAGATCCCCGAAGCTGTTTTTGTTTCTGTAATGAATCGAGTTTCTTGTGGATAGATATCCCATAAAACTGAACATAATGAACAGTACTATTGTAAACACCAAAAACACAATGTTTATATATTCTAAAATGATATTGAATAACTGGCTATCCATTCAACTTTTCAATTATTTTATTAGGAATTGAGCTTAACCGTTTAATTAAAGAACCATGATACCGGTCAATTAGGTTCATATCTGTTGGTTCTTTAATAAAGGACTCTGATAGCTCGAATGAAAGGCTATCATGAAATAGTTTGTTTTGTAATTCATCCAATATTAGTTTGGCCTTTTTGCTTATTTTTATTTCGGAGTCATCCAAAAGAGTATTTAAAAAGCCAATTTCTTTCTCATCACCCACAGAAACAATTTCGTCCATTAGTATTAATTTGGCTTCCGTATCACAAACCCTGAATAAATCCTCAAATACGCTAAAAGGCCTAAACCCGGCATCGATGGATTCCATTAATTCAAAAGACTGGCGTTTGGGTTTTTCTTCTAAAAGTGTTTTTAGGATTTTTTCAATTCTATCTTTTATGCTAATTGTCTCCGTTTGTACCAATAACTCCTTTAGCAGAGGAATTTCACGATGGTCACCAAATTCCTCGATATCGTCAAGTAAACGCATCGTGATTATTGTTTCGCCATCATCATATTTGGGTTTGGGGATTTTCGCTAATATTGCTTTTAATTCATTGGCAATATTGGTGTTTTCGTCTTCCAACTCTTTTTCCTTATCAAACTCCTTTTCCTTATCAAATGATGAAATATTCAATTCAAAAGGTTCTTGGTTATTTATTGTTTCGGTCGGCCATTCTATAAATTCATCCTCTGCATTCCTTTCCTCTATTTTGTTGGTTGTTATTTTTATTTCTTCATAAACCACTTTGAGATCTAAAATACCAGCTGTTGACTCTTTATTTATGGAAATAGGTACTTCGTTTGTGGTCTTTTCTGAATTTGAAATATCAAGCTCTTCAGGGGCTTCAAGATCCAACTCCAAATTAATATTTATAATTTCTTTTCTACCGGGCGTTATATTGGTATTATGAGGTATGAAATCCTCAATTTGCATGGATTCGCTTTCCTCTTCAATTGTATCCTCAATAACAATAGGCAGGAATGCTAAATCATTTAAATCAAAATCATCTTTCGCTGGGGAAGATTCCTTATCTGTTTTTTCTTTAGGTACATCAGACTTGAAATTTTGAGGGGCCATTACCGCTTCTTCAATAATCACTTCCATATCCAATATCTCCTTGGAAACATGGGTTTCGAAAGATTTATAGTCATTTTGGGGAGATTTTGATGCTGATTCGTTCTTCTCAACACTTTCTACTACAACAGGCAGAAACCCAAGGTCAATGGAGGTTACTTTATCCTCAGAAGTGCCAACATCCAATTTTTCAGTGTCGCCTTGGGGTTCCAAATCCAATGATTTTTCCTCTACATCATCGTTCTTCGTTTCTATGCTCATTTCGCTTTTAGCATTGATTTCCACATCCACCAAACTAGTATCCTCTATTTCTTTTTCAACATCCAATATTGGATCCGATACAATGTCTTCAGGAATCTGGTTTCCTCTAATTTGTTGTATGCCCAATGTGGGCATTATACTTCCAGGAACTATAAAATTAATACTACTTATGGCCTTACTTCTTACCGTAAAATTTGATTGTTTTTTTTGAACTAATTTTAAAAAATCCAAATCCGCTTCGCTTCCTAGTTCTGCAATAGCATCAAGAATAGTAATTTTGATGTGTACCGTGCTTTTCCAAAAAACCAATTTCAAAGTTTCCAATGCTTCAACGACGTTGAATTCCTTTATACTATTTATTGCTTCAGCTTTTATCTGGTTGTTTCTATGTTTTACCAATTCTATAAGTGAGGCATTCGCATCATTTTGGTTGTAATATTTTATTAATCTGATTGCAAATAGTACTACATATTTGTTATTGGAAGTTAACCATGCCCTGAATCGAGGTGGTTGAAAATCATCTTGATTTCTTATAACATCCAAAAGTTTAAGTTGTTGCCATTCAGATATTCTATACTTAGTAGTATCCAGGAAATAACTTATCCCTTCATTTTTAAGTGTAACTGTTGCAATCTCCGCTTGTTTACGAATTGTTCCCCTTTTATCATTAATAAACTTTATAATAAAGCTATAGGATTCAGCAATTTGCATTTGGGTTAGTTCATAAATACCTTTTGAAACTATATGCCAACGACGGCTCTTTAGTTTAACAAAGGCGTCTTGATGAAGCCCTAGGTCTTGATAAAGTTTAAATAAGCGACTTTGAGTTTCACCGGAAACATCTTTTCGTAAATCCAACAGTATTTCAGAAAGTACTTTTCGGTTAAATTCATTTTTAAGCAATTCCCTGATTTCAATTTTCAAATTAACATAATCGCTTTTCTCATCCTTTGTTGCATCATCCTCGTGAAAAAGGAATTCACTGATCATAGGGGATAGTTCCCTTTTACTAAGTTTTACTTTTTTTGATTTAGAGGAAATATTATTCCTAAAAAAGAATATAACTACAAAATAAAGAGCAGCAAGACCTACGAACAAAATAGATAGGTCCCACAACAAATCCGTGTGGATCTTTGGGGGACTTATCAATAAATAGCTTTTATATTTTAGAAAGTTAAATTGCAAATTATAACTTGTTCAGTTCTCTTGATACCCGTACCATTAATTCGGACGGACTTACTGGTTTTGATATAAAATCATTCGCGCCTAATTCAAAGGCGCTCAAAACATTTTCCTCATTGCCTGCAGAGGATATGATGATTATCGGAATATTAGATCGCAATTCGTTTCGAACATATCCTATAAGTTCCATTCCTGAAAAATAAGGCATCATTATGTCGCTTACGATAATATCAGGAATGCTATGGGCAAGATATTCCTTCATTTCCTTTCCATCTCGACAAAGGGCAACATCATACCCACCCTTTTGCAATCGAAAGTTCAACAAAGCTGCCAATAGTTCATCATCCTCAGCCATTAAAATCTTTTTCTTCTCCATTATTTCCTGTTGTTTTTTAATTTATTCATTTGCACATCAATAGCACTTTCTGTTTTGGGGTATTCCCTTAAAAAACTTGCATATAAAAAATCTAATTGTTCTTTGTCCGCTTTGTCCTTACAACATTGCTCCATCGTCACTATTATCGAGTGTAATGAATCTGACTGCATCATTGCCAAGCCTGCTTTTATTTTATGTGCAGCAAAAGCCAATTGTTCTAAATCCTTGTTTTTTAAATGGCAACTTGCTGCCCGAATGAATTCGAACACGTTTTGCTTGAATAATAGTACTAGATTTTCCAATAAATCAATCTCTCCCAAGCAATCTTCCAACATGCTTGAAAGATCTATTTCCGGATTTTTACTTTTAGTATCGGCTCTTTGATTTAACATGGGCAATGGATTTTCATTACTATCTTTGCTGTTCGTTTGGTTTACAAGTTTTGACAATAATTCGTTAAAAATTTTCATCAAAGAAAAAGATGCAGTTTGTATAGCACCTACATGTGCTAATTGCTTAGTAGTAAGTCCCTCTTCCTTCAGAAGATCCGCAAATCCGATTATTCCGTTCAAAGGCGTCCTAATCTCATGGCTGACTTTAGAAACCAGCGTATTTACATTTTGAGTTGTTGAACCATCTAATTTGTCATTCGCAGGATTTATGTCAACAGTTCTTTGTGGTATTGAGGAACCGAATACCTTGTCCTCTAAACTCGTTTTAAAAGACTGAAAGGATTTTTTTAAATTAACAGCCTCCACGGATTTCAATTCTTGGTAGGAATATTCGCTCAACATGGATTCCATGTATGATAATTGGGAAAGTATTTTTTTTGCTTTCAAGTTGTAGGTTTCTTTGGGTAAATTATTTAGCGTCGTTTTTAACGCAACTCTGTGTTTTATTAAGCATATCATAATTTAACAAACCCGCTAAAACATTCTAAAAATCATCATTTCATTGTGGTTGTGCAATTAATTGTTTTCGAACGGGCCGTTTTTGTTGTCAAATTGCTTTATTTGTAGGTGTAAATTCTTACAGTATGAAATTTATTGTTTAGTCAATAAGCTTTTTGGAGATTCTCTCTTGTGCAGAAACCCATTAAAATCCGAAACAAGTGGGATAGGCAGGGTCGAAAGATTTCTTCAAAAAATAATGGCAATTGACACTCTTGATGATATGAATGTAAAGAATATTCCTAATTCAACTAATTATGCACAAGATATATCCCATTGTCCTACAATGGGCATTGTCAGCTTCATGATTCCAATACAGTAGAAGATGATTTTTTATAGTTAAGCAATAGTTTAAGTAATTTATGTAAAATACTGTGTATCTGATGAATATATTTGGTATTATGATTAATGCATCACCTCTTTCAAAAGAAACGATGATGAAAATGAAAAACTTATCGAAAGCATCGATTTTCACATTCTGTTGTACTGTTTGTGCGCTATCTGATCATAATGGAAAATTGGATGGGGATAGACCGAAGTGGAAATTGATAAACTATGGGGAGGAAACCTTTTGAGAGTACTTGAGAACGCAAGAAGTTGCCAAACAACTTTAAAAAAACCAAATAAAACCGGCACATACTTATTATAATCAATTTTAGATTATCTTGTTCATAACCTCGTTAAAAACTTAAAAACACACGAATTAAGGCCACTAATTTATGCAGTACCTTTAATAAAACTTCGTGACATGTGTGATAGGTCCCATAATCTTCAGCAAATTCGTCCAAAAATTTCTTCTGCAAAAGTCGCTCCCGAAATGAGTCAGGACGAGCAGTTTCAAAACAGAACATTGAGACCTATAATCAAACTTCAGAACCCATTACTAGTGGCTGCTTTTCAAAACTATATTGCAAAGCATAAGAACAGATATTATGAACTTTGTATTGAAAACCGCCTTGGGTATATAGAAAATGCCATTCAAAAAGACATCAAGTTTAGAAACTCGCTAAAAGGGATGATTATTGGACAATTTACAGTAGAAGAATATAAAATATATATTTTAAATTCTTCTAACCTCAATAAGCGGATGATGAATATTGTCATTGCCCGCTTAAAGAACCAGATTCAACTTTTTGATGTTGAAGTTCTAGTACAATAAAGATTCACCGTTCAAATTTGTGGTAAGTATATCGCTCATTAAGTCAAAATAAGGATGTATCGCCTTAAATGAGTCATCTATCATCTTTGCGAAGTCATTTGATAATACTTCCTTATCGGAAAAATTACGCACAAATATAAATTGCTTCTTTTTTATTAAATCAATATTAGGGTGTTCTTTGTCAAAACCTTTGGGCGCGGTCTTTACCTCATCACCCACTAATTCTCCCCAAATATCCTTGAATTTTTTAGCATTGATCACTTTTCTGAAATCATCGGCATCCAGTTCCAGTTCCTTCCGTATTCTTAGAAGATCATCTTTGTTGGGCTCCCAAAAGCCAGTTGCTATAAAACTTCCCCCTGGCTTTATATGTACATAATACCCACCTCTTAACTTGGCTCCGGCCCTAGTAAATGATCCGGCAATATGCGATTTATATGGAGTTTTGTCCTTTGAAAATCTTACATCCCTATAAATACGGAACATTTTCATTTTCTCAATATCGTCATGAAGTTTTAGATTATGCATCACTATAACGAAAAATGCCTTGTAACCGGACTCCAATGCTTTGAATTTGGTTTTATTTTCTTCAAACCAAGGACGATTGTTGTTTTTCTCCAAATCCTTTAAAAAAAGGAAAAGTTCTTTAGTAATTATAGCGTTCTGCATACGACTTAAGTTGTTTACTTTAAGCTAAAGTTAACCAAATGGCATAAACTACTTTTAAAATTATGGTTAATTTTGATATTGTAATTAGAAACATATGGACCAGCAATCAATAATAGAAAGAATTAAGCAACACAAGAAGCAACCTAACTTAAGGTATGTTATAAAGGAAAAGGTAGAATTGTTTACAAATCGACTTTTTTATACCCTTTTTGATATTGACACCCCAGTTGATACAAATCTCAAAAAGTTGGAAAATGAGTTTATAGAGTTAACCGATCTTGTCTGCTGGGAAACGGCCAAACCCTGTGGCAAGATATGGGAACGGTATTTAAATTCCTTACCAGATATATTGGAAAGCCTTAATCTTGACGCAGAGGCCATTGTTGATTGTGACCCTGCCTCAATGTCTATTGAAGAAGTCTATATGGCATATCCGGGATTCTATGCAATAGCGATTTATAGACTGGCACATGTACTATACCAAGAAGGATTCCCACTAGTCCCAAGACTTATGACGGAATATGCACATAGACAAACAGGAGTCGATATTAACCCAGGTGCCCAAATTGGAAGATCGTTCTTTATTGACCATGCTACAGGTGTTGTAATAGGCGAATCAGCTATAATTAAGGATAATGTCAAAGTGTACCAAGGAGTTACTTTGGGAGCACTATATGTGGCCAAGAATTTGCAAAAAACCAAAAGGCATCCGACCATTGAAGATAATGTGACAATATATGCCAACGCTACAATTCTTGGCGGTGATACAGTCATTGGAGCCAACAGTATTATTGGGGGTAATGCTTGGGTAACATCATCAGTAGCAGCTAATTCCACGGTTTTTCACACCCCTGAGATAAAAATAAAAAAGATTGCCAATGTCTAAAACTATATTGGATTTTATCGGAAATACGCCATTGGTATTATCCACCGTCCTTAACCCAAACCCAAATGTGAAACTCCTTTTTAAACTAGAAGGGAACAATCCAGGCGGAAGCGTTAAGGACCGCGCAGCTTATAATATGATTAAATGCGGATTGGAAAAGGCAACTATCTCAAAAAATACCAAACTAATTGAAGCCACTAGTGGCAATACAGGAATTGCTTTGGCAATGATAGCAGGTATTTACGGATTGGACATTGAATTAGTGATGCCTGAGAACTCTACCAAAGAGCGCGTACAAACGATGAAGGCGTATGGTGCCAAAGTCACTTTGACACCCTCGGATGTTGGCATTGAAGGCGCACGGGATTATGCCGAAGCGAAAGTCAACAATGAAGGTTATATTATGCTAGACCAGTTTTCAAATGATGATAATTGGCAAGCACATTATAAAACGACAGGGCCAGAGATATGGGACGACACCGAAGGGGAAATAACCCATTTTGTATCCTCAATGGGAACTACAGGCACCATTATGGGTACCTCGACTTTTTTAAAAGGGAAAAATAAGAATATTCAAATAATAGGGGTGCAACCAACCGACGATTCCAAAATACCAGGCATACGTAAATGGCCTAAAGAATACCTGCCCAAAATATTCGATGCCTCAAAAGTAGATACGGTTATGGAAGTCAGTGAGGTTGAAGCAAAAGTAATGGCAATACGATTGGCAAGGGAAGAAGGTATTTTCGCTGGTATGAGTAGTGGAGGTGCAACAGCAGCTGCATTACGATTGGCGGCTACTCTCAAAAGTGGCACAATAGTATCGATTGTATGTGACCGTGGTGATAGGTACCTTTCTTCGGATTTATTTGATTGAATTATTTCAAAACCTCTTCTATTCCGCGTAAATAGGCGTCAAATTTGATTAGAGTATTATGTTCCCCTCTTTCAATGGTATAGAATTTTTTATGTTGCAAGGGGATTGACCCAAAAAGTCGTTTAGCTGAATCGTAAGGCACCACACTATCATGGGTTCCATGGAATATTGTAATAGGACAAGTAACCATTTGTATATATTCATAGGACAAAAACGTATATTTCATCAACCATTTTAATGGCAAGAATGGAAATCTTTCTTTGGCTACATCAATTAAACTATAATAAGGTGTTTCCAAAATCAATTTATTTGGTTTATTCTTCGAGGCTAATTTGGTAGCTATCCCTGTTCCTATAGATCGCCCATAAAGGGTTATTTTATTCTCATCGTAATGTTCAAGTGCATAATCATAAAAAAGCTGTGCATCATTATGTAATGCCTCTTCACTCAATTTACCAGTGCTTTTACCGTATGTCCTATAATCCATCACAATCACATCATATTTCTTCATTGCAAAAAACGATGTAATTTCTCCCCAGCGAGATAAATCACCGGCATTACCATGAAAGTAAAGAATTAGACCTTTAGGGTTAACTTGCTTAAAATGAATAGCATTAAGGTTTGCATTGTCTTCTGACTTCAAATTCAACTCGTCAAAATTCTGTGCGAAGGAATATTCAAAATCCTGAGGCAATTTGGTTGGAAGGAATATTAATTTTTCTTGAAGAAAATATAGCATAATCGTAATTAAAGTATAAATAAAAATTAATACCCCAGCTATTTTTTTAAGCTTTCGCATTGGATCTTTTTGATGAGTGCAGTACATTGATACTTGAACCTTCTAAATTAATCACCTCGGGTTTATTGGTTATAATTTCGCTCAACATTTTGTGATATGACGTAAAAGTATTTAGATTTTTATGTCCTCCACCGATAACAGTATACAATCTAGTTGATTTTGGTTTTATCTTTGATAATTTCACACTTGTTTTATAGGGTATTAATTTATCATCGGTCCCATGAATAATATGAATTGGACAATTTACGTATTTCAACCATTTATAGGTCGGCATAGGAAATTTCAAAAGCAGTGAGAGTGGCATAAACGGAATGAATTTCTTTGCAACCTTACTTAAGCTATAATATGGGGCATCTAAAATTAGCATTCGAGGATTGTTCATTGAAGCCAATTTGGTTGCAAAACCAGAACCTAACGACCTTCCATAAAGAAGTATATACTTTTCAGGAACATTCTCCTTTATTTTGTCATATACTATCTGCAAATCCCTTTTAATCGCTTTCTGCGTCCGTCTTCCTGTACTCTTACCAAAACCGCGGTAATCGATCATTAAAACATCATAACCATGACGGGTAAAATCAACGGCGAACTTGCCCCAACCTTTGATGCTTTTTGAATTTCCTTTTAAATAGAATACAATTCCTTTTGGGTTCTTGGACTTGAATCGGAGTCCATTTATAATCGCTCCATCCCTAGTTTCCACATTGTATTCTTCAATCAGCTGATTTTCATAATGGAATTCAAAGTCTTTAGGAAGTTTTTCAGGTTTAAACATCAAGTAATCCTGCAGAAAATAAAGTAGAATACTTATCCCAAGATAAATACCAAGAACAAGCAAAATAATTGAAACCCAATATTGCATACATTGCTGTTTAATAACAATGTACAAAAAAAATATTGTGAAAGTACCTCAGTACATTTCCAATTTGTTCATTAATTGCCCTAATCTTTGATACAGACACTTGAAATTCAGTAGGTTTGAATAATAAATTTTAAAAGTAAGCCATAACTGCCAGAATTATATCCATTTCTTTTTCTTAAAGAAAATCAATAACCCAATGAAAATCAAGAACATAACGCCCCAAATGGCATAGTAGCCGTATTCCCAATGGAGTTCGGGCATGTGTTCGAAATTCATGCCGTATATTCCGGCAATAAATGTTAATGGAATAAAAATAGAAGCCATTATGGTCAATACTTTCATTACTTCGTTCATTTTATTGCTGATATTGCTCATGTACATTTCCATGAGGCTCATGGTCATCTCCCGATATATTAGAAGGCTATCATTAATTTCTATACAGTGATCCATAGCATCCCTTAGAAAAAGTTTTGTGTCCTTGGTTATTAATTGATTCTCTGAATCTATTAATCTGTTTACGAGTTCTTTAACTGGATGAATCCATCCTCTAATTTTCAACACTTCCTTTTTTAGGATTTGTATTTTGTGAGCAACTTCGGGCGTTGGATCACGGTACACCTCCTCTTCCAAGATTTCTATATTGTTATTAATGTTTTCTAAAACCGCAAAATAATTATCAATAATCGAATCTAACAGAACAAAAAATAAATAGTCCGCTCCCCTACTTCTAATTCGCCCGGATTTTGATTTTATCCTTTCACGTGCCCCGTTAAAAACATCATCCTTTAGTTCCTGAAATACAAAAACTGTTTTATCCATAAGTACAATCGCAATATGTTCATTCACCAAATCATTTTGTTCATTTAAGTACAACATTTTAAAAACTCCAAAAATATAAGTTTCATATTCATCTATTTTTGGGCGTTGCTGTGTATTTACGGCATCCTCTAAGATGAGAGGATTTAGTTTAAACTGGTTTCCCAATTCCTCAATAAATAATTCATCGCTAATCCCCACAATATTTATCCAAGAAATTGAAGGTGAATCCTTGTGTGATTTTATTTCTTCAACTGTTTGTGGGGTATAAATATTGAATATATTTTCATCGTACTCAATTATGTTTACCGTTCTTTCACCGCCTTCCCTAGCACCAAGATATGTAATTGCACCTGGGGCTTTGCCCATTTTTCGGTGGACACGGGAGATTTTTTTATGATTGGTTTTTTTGGTGTGTTTGGTGTTTTTATTCTTCGCCATGAAAATGCATTTCGATAAAGGTAATAAAAGTTGAATCCAATAGATGTGCCATCAAAGCTCTAATTTATTCAAGACTAATCCAGATCCAGGGGCCACATAGGTAAGCTGTATTGAATTTGCTTTTGTTAGGGATACAACGATTTCTTCATAAGACAATTCGCCCTTACCCAACTGTATCAAAGCACCCATCATCATTCTTATTTGATATCTAATAAATCCTTTGCCCACTACATGTAATGCGTAAGACCTTTTTGGAAAAAAATTAGCTTTGAGTATTGTATTTTCCACAATTTCACAGAGCTCAACGGTCCTTATTGTTTTTGAATTATTTTGGTTTTTCACAGTATAGACCGAAAAATCATGAGTGCCTTTGAACAGTTTAGCTGCTTTCTGCATTAGTTCCAAATTTAATTCTTCAATTATATTTGTGATAAAGGGTGCGCTAAAAGGATGGTTCTTTTCTCCGTATGAAAACAGATACACATATTCTTTTTTCTTTGGGTCTTTGATTATATTATAGGATGCATCTACTTCATATATTTTCAAAGCTCTTATATCTGGCGGAAGATTCTTATTGAAAACCGCTAAAAATTCCTCAAACCCATGAATTGGATAATCTTCCAAAAAGAGCTCAAAAGCTGCATCCAAGGCCGAAACTTTGGCATCGGTACGGCCAGCCCCCAATATTTTAAACGTTCTTTCCGGTAAAACAAATTTCAATGTCTTGGAAATCATGCCTTCAATGGTTTTCTGATAGGGCTGTTTTTGCCAACCACTATACCTAAAACCCAAAAATTGGAGGTGAATCACATAAAAAAAACGTTGCTCATTCATAAATTCATGATTTGCCTGATAAATGTAATATTTATAGAAAATATCAAGGCAAGTAATTCCGATTATTAGGAGAAAAAATCCATTTCACACTTCTTGTCAAATGGATATCCATAAATTTTGTATTTTAAATGCATTAATCAACTAAACATATTATTATGACAAACAATGGCAAAGTAAAACCACCTGTATGGTTTTGGGTAGTGAGTGTAGTAGCATTATTATGGAATCTCATGGGAGCCATGGCCTACATTGGTCAAGCATATATGACCGATGAAGTTAAAACAGCACTTCCCGCTGATCAACAGGCACTTTTAGAGAATATTCCAGCATGGGCAACCGCGGCTTTCGCAATTGCAGTTTGGGGCGGCGTATTGGGTTGTATAGCATTATTATTGAGAAAAAAGTGGGCCCGACCTGTTTTAGTCATTTCTCTCTTAGGCATTCTTGTGCAGATGTCCTATTCGTTTTTTATGAGCAATGCTTTGGAAGTTTATGGTACGGCACAAGGTATGGTAATGCCATTATTGATAATTGTAATTGGTGTGGTTCTTGTCTTGTTTGCGAAGTCGTCGCAAAATAAAGGCTGGATTTCCTAAACAGGAAATTAGATTAAACATGAAGTGTGGCGAGGGTCTAATTCGATTTTTACCACACTTTTTTCAGTGTTCCCAACATTAATTGTTGTTCATCGATTAATTCAAATAAACAAAATACGATATCGTTTTTAAAAATGAACTAGGGTTCCCCAAATCCTTGAAACCTACTTAATATGAAGTTGATTTTGCGAATGTTTTCGTGGAAAAGTAGCTTATTACTTTCTGTTATCGTTTTATTGTTATTGATTGTCTTTAGTTTTTATGGCCTCTATACCAATAAATTTTACATCTTCAAGTTCGATAATTATATATTCCCTTTGCTAACACTTGTTCATTTTACCTATTTATATGTCCTATGGTTTAAAATAAGGGAAAATGAACTAACAGACCCCCAAATGCGAAATTTGGAATTTGCCCTATACATCCTCTTTTTTATATACATTTTCAGGTTTTTTGACACCCTGTTCATACTTAAGAGCTATAGTGATTTTGAAAGCTATGTAATACCTGTGACTTTTATACCCATGGGGTTATTGATATTATTTCTGTATGCTTCATTATTAGGGCTCACCTTGATAACATTTAAGCACAGAAATAAACTAGTTGGCCATTATAGATTCAACAGTATGAACGATCAGATGGATTCATGGGAATGAATTTATACTTAAATTATTATTGAACACCCAGAATATATCTTATAGTCCACTTATAAAACTACCATACAGATCTTTGAATTGAAATCCTTCTGAAAACCTATTTTTACTCAATTTATTATAGGTTACCAATCCCCATAATAGCAATTCCTTTAAAAAGTAACTATCTGTTTTTGAGGCATCTGGTTGATAATCCTTAATCAATTGATTCAATGAAGGAATACTGTCTAACGCCCTCTTATACTCGGCATCTGTATAATCATCCAATAGCTCAAAACCTTCACCTTCAAAAAACCATTTTAGCAACTCATCATAAGGACCTTCAGCATCTTTTCGCTCCAGTTTTTCGATTTTAGGAAAGTAATTTGGGAATAATGATTTTATGGCATCGTCTATCAATATAGCTGCAACGGTATCAGCCCCTTCCTGTTCCCCTTCATAGACCAGTTCAATCTTACCGGTTATAGCAGGAACTACTCCAAGAAAATCACTTAATCTAACAGTCGTTTTATCGGCTCCTGAAATTAAAACCCTTCGCTCTGCAGTACTCAATAAGTTTTCAAAGGCCGTTATACTAGTTCTGGCACTTACCCCACTTTTAGCATCAACATATTCACTATTTCGTGCTTCAAAGCTAATTTGTTCCACTAAGTCCTTTGCTATTTCAGGAACCACAACAGCCTCGACCTGTCTATTATCCGGTTTTGATTCTTGTTCTGTAATTTTTCTAGCAGTAGGAATATCATCGGGATAATGTGTCAAAATCTGGGATCCTATCCTATCTTTTAAAGGAGTTACTATACTACCACGATTAGTGTAATCCTCAGGGTTTGCAGTGAAAACAAATTGCAGATCCAGAGGCAATCTTAACTTGAATCCCCTTATTTGAATGTCGCCTTCTTCCAAAATATTGAAAAGTGAGACCTGAATACGGGATTGAAGATCCGGTAATTCATTTATCACGAAAATACAGCGATTTGCACGTGGAATCATTCCAAAATGAATGACCCTATCATCCGCATACGAAAGTTTTAGATTCGCCGCTTTTATAGGATCTACATCACCAATCAGGTCGGCAACAGTAACATCGGGGGTAGCCAACTTTTCATAAAAACGGTCGTCGCGATGTAACCATGAAATTGGGGTTTTATCACCTTTTTCCTTGATGAGTTCTTTTGCATAGCGCGATATAGGTTTTAAAGGATCATCATTTATTTCAGAACCTTCGACTATAGGAATCCACTCATCCAATAAATTCACCATCAATCTGGCTAATCTTGTTTTGGCCTGACCGCGAAGTCCCAATAAATTGATATTATGACGTGATAGAATTGCACGTTCCAATTCGGGAATTACTGAATTCTCATAACCCCAGACCCCTTTGAAGGTTTCCTCCCCATTCTTTATTTTCTCCCTAAGATTATCACGAAGTTCATCTTTGATGCTCTTTATTTTGTACCCCGCTTTCTTAAGCGCTCCTAATGTATTTATTTCTTTAGTATTCAATTTCATATTTTTTTAAAATGGTTTCCTGAATTCACAGGAATGAAGGTATCTGTTTTTAGCCTTTCAATCTTTTTCTTCGGTTCGCCTCATAATCCTCAAAAATCATTTCACCCAATCCGGTTAGTCCGGTAAAAAAGGCCTTCCCCTTGTTAGCTTCGGTAAAATGTCTAATGAATTGCTTTAGATATGGGTCTTGCGCAATCATGAAGGTTGTTATAGGGATATGTAATTTCCTTGCCTGACTAGCCATATTATAACACTTTTCCACAATATAATCATCCAAGCCCACACTGTTTTTATAATAGGTGCCATCAGGTAACCTTAAGCAACTTGGCTTACCATCGGTAATCATAAAAATCTGTTTGTTGGTATTTCGTTTTCTGCGAAGCATATCCATTGCTAATTGCAATCCCGCTACTGTGTTCGTATGGTATGGACCCACTTTCAAATAAGGTAGATCTTTTATAGGTATTGGCCATGCATCATTACCAAAAACTAGAATATCCAAAGTATCTTTTGGATATCTTGTGGTAATCAATTCAGCCAAAGCCATGGCTACTTTTTTTGCCGGGGTAATACGGTCTTCCCCATAGAGAATCATACTATGGCTAATATCTATCATCAATACCGTACTCATTTGGGCCTTAAAGTGTGTATCCTCAACCACCAAATCGTCTTCTGTTAAAGAAAAATCCCCAATTCCATTATTGATTTGGGCATTTTTTAAACTTTCGGTCATTGAAATGTGTTCAAGAGCATCACCATAGCGGTATTCACGAAAGTCCCCGGTATGCTCATCCCCTTGGCCAGCTTTATTCGTTCTATGGTTTCCTGCGCCGCTTCGTTTTAGTTTCCCGAATATTTGATCCAACGCCCTCTTTCTGATGATTCTTTCCATCTTGGCCGTTATTGAAATATTTCCCGAACCTTCGCCCTCTTCCCCATTACCTTCACCACCACCATCTTCAAATTCCTCTCTTATATATCCTTTGGCTTTTAAATCGTCAATAAAATCGTCAATGGTATAATCATCATTTGTAAGTTCATATTCCTTGTCCAATTCGCGTAACCAATCTATCGCCTCATCAAAATCACCCGAGGTGTGGGTAATAAGTTCCTGGAAAATATCGAAAAGTTTGTCAAAAGGAGTTTGTTCCGGTGCTTCATACGTTGCAAAACGAAAGCCCTTTCTTATATTCATAGCCATACCATAAAATTAACATATTTCAGAAGAAGGAAATTTGTTTTTAGAAAAACTTAACTGTTTAAACTTTAAGGCATCAATTATTTTTTTAACTAAATGTCCGTATAACGATTAGTTTCTCCTTTGGTCTTTTTATACTACCATAAAATAATATTAAAAAATTGGATGCGTTATCGTTACAACAAGTCCCAAATCTACATTTAAAATGAACAAGTTATTTATTATAATAATTTCTATCATGTCTTTTTTACCTACCAACACCGAAGACGATTGTTATATGGTCTATAATATGGCTGCCTATGCCCTATCCCATTCCAAAAAAGCACTAAAGGCCAATAATTTTGATCATCAAGTTTATTATTCCGGTAAAACCTTAGAGTCATATAATAAGATAGCCGCAGGCATGGAAAATTGTGGTTGCAAAGAGCTAACTGAAATGATCGAAGATATTACGAATGATGCAGAAAAAGCTGCAGACCCCATTGATTGGGCAAGAGGACGTTATTATAGTAAAAAAGTTTACCAAAATACCTCAGACCTAATAACCGTATTGGATGAGTGGACGGAAGCAAATATGCAATCGGAAATTCGTAGTGAAGAAAGCCAATAACCATATTAGGTTTAATGTCTTCCTTCTAACACTTTAACAACATCATTGAGCTTAAATTCTTTTGCCTGAAGCAATATAAGATAGTGAAATAGTAAGTCTGCACTTTCATTTAAAAACAGCTCATCATTATTATCTTTAGCTTCAATTACTACCTCTACGGCCTCTTCCCCCACTTTTTGGGCAACTTTGTTTATGCCGCTTTTAAAAAGCGATGAGACATAGCTTTTTGAATTGTCGAGATTCCCTTTGCGTTGGGCAATCACATCTTCCAATTCTGATAAAAATCCAAAGCTCAGCTTATTAGTTTCATTCCAACAAGTATCACTTCCCTTATGGCAAACAGGTCCAATGGGATTTACTCTAATCAACAGAGTATCATTGTCACAATCGTTTTTTATATCCACAAGATTTAAAAAATTGCCACTTTCCTCCCCTTTTGTCCATAATCGCTGCTTAGTTCGACTATAAAAAGTTACTTTTTTGGTATCCTTTGTTTTTTGAAAAGCCTCTTCATTCATATAGCCCAACATCAATACGTTTTTTGTTGTGGCATCCTGAATTATCGCAGGAATCAAGCCGTCATTATTTTTGTTAAAATCAATTTTCATCGTTAATAGTTGTTTGTTGATAGTTACTCCTTGATGGCTTGCTCTAAAAACCATCAACAATGAACCATCGACTAATTATAACCGTACTGGAATTCCGTTTTCCCGAAGTTCCCCTTTTAAATCTTTAATATCTATTTCCTTAAAATGAAAAACACTGGCAGCCAATGCCGCATCTGCTTTCCCTTTTTTAAACGTATCCACAAAATGTTGCATATTACCCGCACCTCCGGAAGCTATTATCGGAATATTTACTTCTGTTGACAATTTTGCCAACGCCTTATTGGCAAAGCCATTTTTTGTGCCATCATGGTTCATTGACGTAAATAGTATCTCACCCGCACCACGTTCCTCTACTTCCTTCGCCCATTCGAATAGATCATGATCGGTTGGGACTTTGCCGCCTACCAAATGTACAATCCATTTACCGTCTATTTCCTTGGCATCGATTGCAACAACAATGCACTGTGATCCAAATTTGGCTACTAAATCATTTATCAATTGAGGGTTTTTGACAGCGGATGAATTTATAGAAACCTTATCAGCACCATTGTGAAGTAGCACGTCAACATCCTCAATAGACGATATACCACCTCCTACGGTAAATGGTATATTTACTTTTTCTGCAACATGATATACTAAATCGGCCAAGGTTTTGCGTTTCTGCTCTGTAGCAGAAATATCTAAAAAAACAAGTTCATCTGCCCCTTCCCTACTATAGATTTCAGCTAATTCCACTGGGTCACCGGCATCACGTAGGTCAATAAAATTGACACCCTTTACAGTTCGACCATCTTTAATATCCAAACAGGGGATTATTCTTTTTGCCAGCATTTAGTTTGTATTTGAAAGAATAAATTCTTCTAATTCCTTAAGGCTAATCCTATTCTCATAAATTGCCTTACCAATAATAGTGCCTTCACAACCAATTTGTGCTAGTTTGGGTAATTCTCCAAAAGTAGATATCCCTCCACTTGCTATAAGTTTCAATCCTGTGCCAGATTCTTCAAGAATTTTTACATAAAGGTCAAAGGAAGGCCCTGTAAGCATACCATCTTTACTGATATCAGTGCAAATTACATATTCAATCCCTTTTTCTTGATAGGATTTAATAAATGGCACCAACTTCTCGTTCGATTCCTCAAGCCATCCCGAAATGGCCACTTTTTCATTCATGGCATCTGCACCCAAAATAATTTTATCAGAACCATACTTGTTTAGCCATCCAAGAAAAATCTCTTTATTCTTAACGGCAATACTACCCCCGGTTATTTGATTAGCCCCATTTTCAAAGGCTATCCGTAAATCATCATCACTCTTTAGGCCCCCACCAAAATCTATTTTCAAATTCGTTTTTGAGGCAATTTGACCCAGAATCCTATGATTTACAATATGTTGTGACTTAGCCCCATCTAAATCAACCAAATGAAGGAATTTAATGCCATGGTCTTCAAATTCCTTGGCTACTTCCAACGGATTTTCATTATAAATCTTTTTAGTGCTATAATCCCCTTTCGAGAGCCTTACGCACTTCCCATCTATAATATCTATTGCTGGTATAATTCTCATATTAAATCTGAAAATACGAAATTAGAGTTACGAAAATTGTTATCATTCATTTTAAGTTCATACTTTATACTGTTCACATTTTACTTGATACTTAGAAAATTTAAAAGAATTTTCTCCCCCACTAAACTACTTTTTTCAGGATGAAATTGGACACCATAAAAGTTATCTTTTCCCAAAGCAGCACTATATGTAAATTCATAATCCGATTCTGCAATTGTTTCTTTACAAAGGGGCGCATAAAAACTATGCACCAAGTAAATATGTGCTTTTTCAGAAATTCCCTTGAATAAATCTGTTTTTAGATTTGATATTTCATTCCATCCAATTTGGGGTACTTTCACCTTGTTCGTAAACTTGACCACATCCACATCAAAAATTCCAAGCCCTTCTGTCTTGCCTTCTTCAGAAGAATGACACATTAATTGCATTCCTAAACAGATACCCAATACTGGTTGTTTAAGATCAGGTATCAACTTGTCCAATTTACTTTCCCTTAGCATTTTCATAGCACTGCTGGCCTCTCCTACTCCTGGAAATATCACTTTATCAGCATTTTTTATTTCCTCCGCATCATGAGTCAGGATTGCTTTGTACCCTAGTCTTTGAAAGGCGAATTTTATGCTTTGAATATTACCGGCCCCGTAGTTGATTATTGCAATTTTCATTTGATCTTTCCGATTATTTCACACCCCTTGTCTGTCTTTGATAGACTTTCCCCTCTCTAGAAGAGAATTTAAAGGACTCCTTTAGTTGATGGTAAAACCATTTTTTCAGCATCCCTCTTGACTGCCATTTTAATTGCTTTTGCAAACGCCTTGAAAATGGCCTCTATTTTGTGGTGTTCATTTGAGCCTTCTGCCTTTATATTCAAATTTGCTTTGGCACCATCAGTAAACGATTTAAAAAAATGGTTGAACATTTCCGTCGGCATTTGGCCGATCATCTCGCGCTTGAATTCTGTTTCCCATACCAACCAATTACGACCACCAAAATCGATAGCGACTAGCGCCAAACAATCATCCATCGGTAAACAAAAACCATAGCGTTCAATTCCTAATTTATTGCCCAGTGCCTTGTGGAACACTTCGCCCAAAGCTATAGCCGTATCCTCAATGGTATGGTGTTCATCAACTTCCAAATCCCCCTTCACCTTAATATCCAAATCCATTTGCCCATGACGGGCCAACTGATCCAACATATGGTCAAAAAATGCCAATCCCGTATCAATAGTACCTTTACCTGTCCCGTCAAGATTCAATTTGATATGGATATCTGTCTCATTGGTCTTCCGTATTACTTCAGATACTCGGTCTTCTAACTTTAAAAACCCGTAAATCCTCTCCCAATCATTGGATTCCAGTGCAATAATATCTCCCAAATCAGAAGAATCAACCGTAATTTCCCCTGCTCCCAAATTGGTATTATCATTGATGAATATTCCCTTAGAGCCAAGGTTTTTAGCTAGTTCCATATCAGTTAGCCTATCCCCTATGACAAAGGATTCTTTTAAATCATATTCACCTGAAAAATACTCTGTCAACAAGCCAGTTCCCGGTTTTCGCGTATTCGCATTCTCGTTTGGAAAGGTCCTGTCCAAGAATATATTATCGAAGATTACCCCCTCATTTTCGAAAGATTTCAGGATAAAATTTTGCACCGGCCAAAAGTTTTCTTCCGGAAAGGAATCCGTACCCAACCCATCCTGATTGGTAATCATGACCAACTCATAATCCAATTCCTTAGCAATCTTTCCCAAGTATGTGAATACTTTTGGATAAAACTCAATTTTCCCAAAATCATCAATTTGCTCATCGGCGGTTTCCTTGATAATGGTTCCATCCCGATCTATAAACAATACTTTTTTCATTTTATGCAATTTCTTTTAAAGCCTTCAATAGCTTCTTGTTTTCATCTTTTGTCCCTATTGTGAATCGTAATGTATTTTTACAAAGTGGTTGTGTTGTTCTATTCCTTACCACAATTCCTTTAGCTAAAAGTTGCTTATATCTTTTGTTGGCGTCATCAACTTTGACCAGTACAAAATTGGCATCAGAGGGATATATTTTAAGAATAAAATCAACTTCATTCAATGCTTTAAGTAAATGGTTCTTATTACTCAATATTTCAGTAACTTCCAACTTAAGAATATGAGTCTTTATTGCCTGTTCATATGCCGTTTTTTGTGTTAGTTGATTCACATTGTAAGGCGGTTTTATTTTATTCAGGATTGATATGATCTCGCTTGAGGCAAAACAAATCCCCAATCGGATTCCTGCCATTCCGTATGCCTTGGATAGTGTTTGCGTTACTACCAAATTTGGAAATTCGTTCAGTCGATTCAACCAACTATTTTTTGGGGAAAAATCAATATAAGCCTCATCAATGACCACTAATCCATTAAATCCATTAAGTAGATTCAAAATAGCCTTTTCATCAAAACTATTCCCAGTAGGATTGTTGGGTGAACATAAGAAAATAATTTTGCTATTACTGTCCACCACATCGAGAATCTTTGAAACGTTTGGTTCAAAATCCTCAGAAAGCATTACTTCCCTATTTTCAACATTATTTATGCCTGACAAAACCTTGTACATGCCATATGTAGGTGGTAACGTAATGACATTATCTTTTTTAGGTTCACAAAATGCCCTGAAAATCAAGTCCAATACTTCATCGCTACCATTACCCAAGAGGATATTCTCAACACCCATGCCTTTTTGGTCCGCCAAAACTCTTTTCAAATTGCGTTGTTGGGGGTCAGGATATCTATTTATGCCATTATCAAACGGATTCTCATTGGCATCCAAGAAAACCATGCGGGTACCATCGGATACATATTCGTCCCTAGCTGACGAATAAGGCTGCATATTCTTTACGTTTTCACGTACCAAGCTTTCTATGTTGAAATTTTTACTCATTTATATATCTACACACCCAGATTCCTTTGGAATTCATGCCTCTCAAAAGGGGTTTCTATTTTTTAAACTATCTAATCGTAATGTTACCGCATTTTTATGTGCATGTAAGCCCTCTGCCTCTGCCATTAATTCGATGGTCTTTCCTATTTCCTTAATACCTTCTGGGGAGATTTTTTGAAAAGTCATGCTCTTCATAAAACTATCCAAATTCACACCACTATATTGCTTTGCATACCCATTGGTCGGCAGCGTATGATTGGTGCCTGATGCATAATCACCTGCACTTTCCGGGGTATAGTTACCTATGAAAACCGAACCGGCATTTATGATTTGATCAAGAAACAAATCCTCTTCCTCTACACAGAGTATATAGTGTTCTGGCCCGTATTCGTTGATCAAATCTATTGCTATTTGGGCATCTTCGACAAAAATCAACTTACTATTCGCAATAGCTTTTGACGCTATTTCTTTTCTGGGTAGATCCCTGATTTGAGTATTAACTTCTTTTTCCACTTTCAATATCATATCCCTGGAAGTCGATACTAGTATCACTTGGCTGTCAGCACCATGCTCTGCTTGACTCAACAAATCTGAAGCTACAAAAGAAGCATTAGCGGAATCATCTGCCATTACCAATAGTTCACTTGGGCCCGCAGGCATATCGATGGCTACACCGTGTTTTGTTGCAATTTGTTTGGCTACCGTTACATATTGGTTACCAGGGCCGAATATTTTATACACTTGCGGAACTGTTTCAGTGCCGAAAGTCATCCCCGCAATGGCCTGTATGCCTCCTACTTTAAATATTTTAGTTACACCACACAAGCTTGCCGTATATAAGATTGCAGGATGTATTTTACCTTCTTTATTAGGTGGTGAACATAATATAATCTCCTGACAACCAGCTATATTGGCTGGAATGGTAAGCATCAATATTGTGGAGAATAAAGGAGCCGAGCCCCCAGGAATATATAAACCCACCTTCTGTATGGCGCGTTTCTCTTGCCAACATATAACACCTTTTGCGGTTTCAACTTCTACTTTGGGTGTTTTTTGGGCAATATGGAACGCTTCTATATTGTTCTTGGCAACAGTAATAGCGTTTTTCAAATCCTCGCTTACCAAAGAAGCAGCCTCAGTTATCCCATCTTTTGAAATCAGCAAAGTTTCCAAGGCAACCCCATCAAACTTTTGGGTAAACTTTTTTAGTGCGGAATCCCCATCTTTCTTAACCTCTGCAAAAATAGTATTTACAGTATCCTCGATATCGGATAACGATTGTGTAGGACGTTTTAATAGGTCCTTCCACTTTTTTTTATCCGGGTTGTAAATTTTAATCATTACAATACCATTTTTTCAATGGGGCATACTAAAATACCTTCTGCCCCTGCCTGTTTCAATTCATCTATCACTTCCCAAAACTTATCTTTGTTGATAACCGTATGAACCGAGCTCCAACCTTTCTCTGCCAATGGTAAGACTGTTGGACTCCGCATTCCGGGTAAAAGTCTTAAAATATCATCCAATTTATTATTAGGTGCATTCAACAAAACGTATTTGGACTGTCTTGCCTGCAATACAGATTTAATCCGAAACTGTAATTTCCCCAGAATCGCCCTTCGCTCTTCCGATATTTTTTTGGATACGGCTAAAACAGCTTCGCTCTTCAACATTATCTCAACTTCCTTAAGGTTGTTCTTGAATAGGGTGCTGCCGCTGGATACAATATCGCAGATGGCATCTGCCAATCCTATATTGGGAGCAATCTCAACGGAACCATTGATAATATGCAAATCGGCCTCAACCCCTTTTTCCTTCAAATAATTTTGGACCGTATTTGGGTACGAAGTAGCGATTCGCTTTCCTTTAAAATCCTTAACCGAATTATACTTCACCGATTTCGGGACCGCCAAGGATACCCTGCATTTTGAAAAACCCAATTTCTCGATTATTTCTATATCACCCCCTTTTTCAATAAGAACGTTTTCCCCAATAATAGCAGCATCCACCACACCATCACTCAAATATTGCGGTATGTCGCCATTTCGTAAATAGAAAACTTCCAAAGGAAAGTTCCTCGCTGAAGCTTTTAATTGGTCCTTACCGTTATCAATTGAAACTCCACAGTTTTTAAGTATCTCTAAGGAATCCTCATTAAGGCGACCTGATTTTTGTATTGCAATTCTAAGTTTTGTCATAATTTTAAAATATTATTGTCATTTCCACGAACATGCCTATATGCAAACAAGGGGATGAACAAAAAATCACTAATTAAAAAACCCGTTTGATTTCTCAAACGGGTCAGATATATGTTGTAAATACTACAATACATTTCTACCTCGCCTGAGAGCAAGTATAAAAATGATGATGTGTATTTTGGTTTCCCATTACTGATGTAAAATTAAAACTAATTTTTAAATCACAAAACATTTGTTCAAAATTGCACAATTCTTATTAGTGGTTGTGCTTTAACAAACAAAAATTAGTTGTTTCCCAATATCAATGGAAGTCCAGAATCACCACTACCAACGATAACCACTTTCGTATTTGGGGATTTGGAAAGCTCCAATGTTGCATCAATTCCTTTGTCCTGTAAAATCTTATCAGTCAATGAAGCACTTAAAATTTTATTCGCATCCGCTTTACCCTTCGCTTCAATGGTAACTTTTTCAGCTTCCTTCTTTGCTGTTACCAATCTAAATTCATATTCCAAAGATTCCTGTTCTTGTTTTAATTTTCGTTCAATTGCTTCTTTAATAGTAGCAGGCAGGGTTACATCCCGAATTAATATTTGATTAAGTTGAATATATTGCTCGTCAACAATCTTGTGGGTTTCTTCATAAATCTCTACCTGTATGGCATCTCTTTTACTTGAGTACAATTGTTCAGGGGTATAACGCCCAACTACACTTCTCGCAGCGGATCGAATAGTTGGCAATAATACGCGTTGAACATAAGCCTCTCCTTTTTCTTGATGCAGTTTGCCAAGAAATTCCCGTTTTGGCTCAAACCAAGCTGAGGCATCCAATTTAATTTCCAATCCATTTGATGAAAGCACCTGCATTTTTTCAAATACTTCCTGTTGCCTTACTTCATAAATAAAAACCTTGTTCCATGGTGCAACAATATGAAAACCTTCCCCTAACGGAGGTTCATCGGTAACTACCCCATCGCCGAAAGTTTTATAAAGTACGCCTGCCTCACCAGAACCGATGGTAACTGCAGATTTTGATATTAAAATTACTGCAAGAATCAATACGATGATTGCAGGTAATGCTATTTTAGGTAATTTATCCATTTTTGATATTATTTATATTAATCCGTTATATTTTCTAATAAACCATTCCACTGTTAAAGAAGCTATTATTATTCCTAACAAGAATCGAAAATCGATCAAAGATACGACATTTTGATTGCTTTTCTGGATAGGTTTAAAATTGTCTTCGGTTATCAAATCTTGCAACAATTCTTCTGCACTTGAAGGATAATAAAGTTTTCCTTTCGTATTTGTTGCAAGCCGTTCCAATTTCTTATAATTACTAGATGAAAATTGTTTTTCCACATCGAAATCCAAAATATTGAATCTTCCTGATTTTGATAAATTTTCGTTTACAACATCGATGGTAAAATCATATTCCCCTGAGGCGATATTACCCAAATCAGCTTCATAGGAATTTCCTTTTAAAAGCATTGGTAGCTCTTTGGTGGTATTATCACCTTTTGCCTTTAAAATCAAATTAATACTAGCTCCTGGATCAAAAGAGAAGGTCTCATCAAAATATGTTGCGGATATTTTTACTTCATTATTACCTTCATAAAACGATTTATAATCCACCAACAAGCGACTTCTTGATTCATTCGTGGATAGATAAAGTATTATTTTGCCCATGATTTCATCAAAACTATTAAAATTTTGATATTCACGATATCCCTGTACACGCCATTTCCAAAGGTTTTCACCAAATAAAATGGCCTCACGATCCAAGTCGTTACCGACCAAGGCCAATAGGGGCTCATTAATTTCCGTTCCCTTTATTTTTTGTCCCAATAAAATATCATGCGCCTTATTAATAATCACCTCGCCAAGATTTGTTTCCAGGGGTGGATAATTACCCACTTCAAAATTTGATATGTCAAATATTGAGAATCCCCTATCGACCAATGGAGTAACTTCCTCCGTTTGCCCATAACTGTTTTTAGTAAAACTATTTTGTGTGTTATTCAGAAAATTCCAATCAGTATTTGGACCACTTATGGTAAAAATATTCACCTTTCTCTTATTTATATACTCATAAACACCTCTGAATGAAGCATTGGGTTGATATAAAATGAAAATATCCATATCATCCAATACCTTTTCGCTGACAATTGGCTTCAATAATGTAACTGATCGTTGTTCATTGCTTTCAATCGCTTTTTTTAGGGCTCCTATATCCGGGTGAAGCATATCAGAAATAATCGCAATATTGGTTTTTTCATCGATTACCTCTATCGATATATTTTTCTGATTGTTGATAATGTTTTTCTCATTTATTAGCGGCTCAACACTAATTCGAATGGTTTTCAGACCAACCGAACCTGCATTCAACAAAGAGGTAATTACTTTGGAATTATCAATGGCTGAAAGTTCTAAATTCTGACTATAAGTCTTTATCCCATCAACATACACATTTAAATTGGCTTTTACATTTGCTTTCCCTTCGTATGAAACGAAAGTTTCAATAGGGTACTTGTTCTTTAAAAAAGCATATTTGTTTGCGTTTACCTGGGTAATTTTTAAGTCCTCAAAAGTTGTGGTATCCCCTAAAACCAAAGGGTAAATTGGAAATTTTTGATTTTTACCATAGTATTCATAATCCTCTCCAATAGTACTATTCCCATCTGAAAATAGTACAACAGCGCTTTTGCGATTACCGAATATCGTGTTTAACGATTTTATGGCTCTTGCAATATCAGTGTTTGTATCTAAAAAGGAAATGGTATCGGAATTGCTCAGATCCTTACCAAAACGATATTGTTCAATGTTGAATTTATCTTTAAGCTTATAAGAGGCTTTGATGATTTTCAAAATGGAATCAACGCTGTTATCAGCAGTGTTTAGTTTTATGGATGATGAATTGTCAACCAAAAGTATGAGGTTCGATTTCTCTAAAGTGAAGTCCTTTTTTGTGAATTTTGGATTGACCAACAATAAAAACAAACTGAACAAGGAAAGGAACCTTAAAAAGGATAGCCATAATCGTAAGCTTCCTTTGTTTTTTTCTTTAAAAAAATATTGAAAAAGCACTATTATCATGGCCAAAACGGCGGCCAAAATGATTAAAAGTACTGTCGTTGTCTGCATTTGTTTATTAGCTAGTCATATGAATAGTACAAAAATGGATTAGAGTTACTATGTAAAAGTCATTTGACCATTTATGTTCCCTAAGATTGTTATGCCTTACGTCAACATACCCCCGTCTACATTCAGGACTTGCCCGGTAATATATGCTGATAGATCTGACGCCAAAAACAAACAAGCATTTGCAACGTCCTCCGGTGAACCCCCTCGTTTTAATGGAATACCATCACGCCATCCCTGTACTACTTTTTCATCTAATTTCCCTGTCATTTCGGTTTCGATGAAACCAGGAGCAACGGCATTGCACCTTATATTTCTTGAGCCTAATTCGAGTGCTACCGATTTTGTAAAACCTATCATACCTGCTTTGGAAGCGGCATAATTAGCCTGACCAGCATTACCTTTGACCCCTACCACACTACTTATGTTGATAATTGAGCCTTTACGCTGTTTTAAAAGGGTACGCAATACAGCCTTGGTCATATTGAAGACCGACTTTAGGTTTGTTTCCAAGACCTGGTCAAAATCTGCCTCTCCCATTCTCATTAATAAGTTGTCTTTTGTAATCCCCGCATTATTAATTAAAACATCAATTCCGCCAAAGTCTTCCAAAACCCGTGCAACCAATTTTTCCGATTCCTCAAAACTAGCAGCGTTACTCTTGTAGGCTTTGGCTTTTACGCCTTTATTGGTAAGCTCTTTTTGCAATTCAAGTGCGGGTGCCTCACTGGAACTATATGTGAATGCAACGTTGGCACCATGTTTTGCGAATACCTCTGCAATTCCTTTGCCTATTCCTCTACTTGCCCCTGTAATTATAACATTCTGTCCTTCTAATAATTTCATTGGTTTCCTTGTTTGTCAGTTGATTGTCAAATATAGTTTATGTTTGACCAAAGGTGAAAAAAATCCCGAAAATCCTGCATAAATATCAGGAAAAACGGGATTCATATTACTATTTATCAAGGCGTTGATTATTGGATTAAGATTATCCCATCACCTCTTTAACTTTAATACCTATTTCTGCAGGTGAATCAACAACATATATACCGCATTCCCTCATTATTCTTTTTTTCGCTTGGGCAGTGTCATCACTTCCACCAACAATAGCGCCAGCGTGGCCCATGGTTCTTCCAGCGGGAGCGGTTTCCCCAGCGATAAACCCAACTATTGGTTTTTTGCTTCCACTAGCCCGGTACCACTTGGCAGCATCCGCTTCCAACTGTCCGCCAATTTCCCCAATCATAACCACACATTTGGTTTCAGGATCGTTTATTAATAACTCAACTGCATCCTTGGTGGTTGTTCCAATAATGGGGTCTCCGCCGATTCCAATAGCCGTCGTAATTCCCAATCCTTGTCGAACCACTTGGTCCGCAGCTTCATAGGTTAATGTTCCCGATTTGGAAACGATACCTACATTCCCTTTTTTGAAAACAAAACCTGGCATGATTCCTACTTTTGCTTCTTCCGGTGTAATTACGCCGGGACAATTTGGTCCAACTAAACGACAATCCTTGTCTTTTATGTAATTGGAGACTTTTACCATATCGGCCACGGGAATACCTTCGGTTATTGTTATAATTACTTTAATACCTGCATTGGCAGCTTCCATAATGGCATCTGCCGCAAAAGCTGGTGGTACGAAAATAATGGTAGTGTCTGCTCCTACACTTTTTACAGCATCTTCTACAGTATTAAATACAGGTCTACCCAAGTGTTTCTGCCCTCCTTTTCCCGGAGTTACCCCGCCAACAACATTTGTTCCATATTCGATCATTTGCTCTGCATGGAAAGTTCCCTCACTACCAGTAAAACCTTGCACTATAATTTTGGAGTTTTTATTGACTAGAACGCTCATATTTATTATTTGATTTATTTTTTGCAGCACAAAAATATGCGATTCCATAGGAATACTAAAGCAATCCTAAATTTATTCTTCCAATTTTTTTAAGATTGATGGTATTTTCTTAATATAGGCCAACTGCTTCAACTTTTCCCTGGATTCCTCTACAGGAGTCCCGAAATAACTCTTGCCCCCTTCGACAGATTTGGTTACCCCTGTCTGGCCCATTATAATTGCCTTTTTCCCTATGGTGATTCCACTATTGGTCCCTACTTGGCCCCAAATCGTGACTTCATCCTCTATTATTACACAACCAGCAATTCCTGTCTGTGAGGCTATTAAACATTTTTTACCGATAACCGTATCATGTCCCACATGTACTTGGTTATCAAGTTTCGTCCCATTCATTATCGTTGTATCCCCGGTCACCCCCTTATCTACGGTACATAAAGCACCTATCTCAACATTATCCTCCACTACAACCCTGCCACATGAGATCAGCTTATCATATCCCTCAGGCCTCTTTTTAAAATAAAAAGCATCGGAGCCTAATACTGTTCCGGCATGGATCACCACATTGTCGCCAATAATACAATTATCATAAATGGAAACATTAGAATGTAAGAGGCAATCATTGCCAATAGTAACATTGTTACCTATAAATACGTTCGGCTGGATTACCGTATTTTCCCCAATCTTGGCTGAAATGGAAATTGAAACATTGCTTTTTTCAAAAGGTCTGAAAAATTTGGATATTTTGTTAAAATCCCGAAAAGGATCATCCGAAATCAATAATGCCTTTCCCTCTGGACAATCAACATTTTTATTGATAAGAATAACTGATGCTTTTGACTTTAGAGCCTTGTCATAGTACTTTGGATGATCTACAAAAACTATTTCCCCTTCTTGAACAACATGAATTTCGTTCATTCCCAAAACAGGAAAATCATTAGCCCCAATGTAGGTAGAACCAATTATGGTGGCTATTTGTTCGAGGGTGTGCGGATTTGGAAATCTCATAGTGTCCTAATGGATTATTCTTTGACCCTTTCCATATAATTGCCCTTATCCGTATCAACTTTTATTTTGTCACCTTCATTAATAAAAAGAGGAACATTAACCTTCGCACCTGTTTCCAAGGTTGCAGGCTTTGTTGCATTTGTTGCGGTATTACCCTTAACGCCAGGCTCTGCATGGGTAACTTCCAAAATTACACTTGCGGGCATATCAACAGACAATGGCATACTATCCTCGGTATTGAAAAGGATTGTTACAATTTCACCTTCTTTTAATAGATCTGGGGAATCAAGTGAGCTTTTCTGAAGTGTTATTTGATTATAATCATCAGTATTCATAAAATGATAGGTTTCACCATCAGCATATAAAAATTGATATGATCTTGTCTCTACTCTAACGTCTTCAATTTTATGACCGGAAGAAAATGTATTGTCTATTACCTTACCGGTTGTGACACTTTTCAGTTTAGTACGTACAAAAGCTGGGCCTTTACCTGGTTTTACATGTAAAAATTCAATTATCTTAAAAATATCATGGTTGTACTTAATGCATAACCCTTTTCTAATATCCGATGTAGATGCCATATTTTGTTTAATTATTACTGAAATATCCTTTCATGATTCCGCGTTGTGAGTCTCTAATAAATTGGAGTATTTCATCTCTTTCAGGAGTCGCTTCCATTTCAGCTTCTATAATTTGAACTGCCTGGGTATTGTTATAATTTTTTTGGTAAAGTATGCGGTAAATATTTTGAATTTCACGGATCTTATCTGAGGAATATCCTCTTCTTCGTAATCCAACGGAATTAATACCCACATAGGAAAGAGGTTCACGAGCGGCCTTTACATAAGGGGGTACATCTTTACGAACCAATGACCCTCCTGTCACAAATGCATGATTACCAATAGATACGAATTGATGTACCGCAACCAATCCGGCTAAAATAACATTGTCTCCAATGGTAACGTGGCCTGCCAAAGTTGAGTTGTTCGAAAATATACAATTATTCCCTACATGGCAATCATGGGCAATATGGCAATAAGCCATAATGAGGCAATTTTTGCCAATAACCGTTTTCATTCGATCATGGGTGCCCTTATGAATGGTGGCACATTCCCTGATTGTGGTATTATTTCCGATTTCTACGGTAGTTTCCTCGCCTTCGTACTTTAAATCTTGAGGAGGGGCGGAAATAACCGCACCCGGGAAAATATTACAGTTTTTACCGATCCGTGCGCCTTCCATAATGGTAACATTAGACCCAATCCACGTGCCATCACCAATAATAACATTTTGGTGTATGGTGGTAAATGGTTCAACTACTACATTTTTGGAAATTTTCGCGCCAGGATGTATATAAGCAAGCGGTTGGTTCATGTTAACTTTTTTTAACTATTTGGGCCATCATTTCTGCTTCACAAACCAATTTATCGTTTGCATAAGCATAAGCTTGCATATGACAAATTCCCCTGCGAATCGGGGATATTAGACTACAATGAAAAATCAACGTATCTCCAGGCAATACTTTTTGTTTGAATTTTACATTGTCGATCTTCATGAACAATGTTAGGTAGTTCTCAGGATCTGGAACAGTACTTAAAACCAATATTCCGCCTGTCTGGGCCATAGCCTCAACTTGCAGAACACCGGGCATTACAGGAGCACCAGGAAAATGACCCACGAAGAATGGCTCGTTCATGGTAACATTCTTCATACCAACAACATGATTATCGGAAAGTTCCAAAATTCTATCGATTAATAAAAATGGGGGTCTATGTGGCAACATGGCCATTATTTGATGAATATCCATCAATGGCGTCTTCGAAAGATCATACTTAGGAACATTGTTGCGTTTCTCAAGCTTTATGATCTTTGACAACTTCTTGGCAAATTGTGTATTTACAAAATGCCCAGGCTTATTAGCTATGACCTTACCTCTGATTCTAGTACCAGCCAAAGCTAAATCACCAACAACATCCAATAATTTGTGCCTTGCAGCTTCATTGGGTTGATGTAAAGTTAAATTATCCAATATACCATTAGGCTTAACTGAAAGCTTTTTCTTATTGAAAGCTTTCTCTAATTTTTTCATTGTTCCCTCAGAAATCTCCTTATCTACATAGACAATGGCATTATTAAGGTCGCCTCCCTTAATCAATCCATTTTCCAAAAGCATTTCAAGTTCGTGAAGAAAACTGAATGTACGGGCATCGGCTATTTCCGTTTTAAAATCGGAAAGCTTTTCCAAGGTAGCATTTTGGGTTCCCAACACTTTCGTTCCAAAATCAACCATTGACGTAATTTGGTAACTATCTGAAGGTATAACCGTTATTTCGCTTCCCGTAGCTTCATCCTTATATGAAATAACTTCCTTTACCACATATTCCTCACGCTCCGCATCTTGCTCCACAATTCCAGCTTTTTCAAGGGCTTCAACAAAAAATTTCGAAGAACCATCCATAATGGGAGGTTCTGGGGAATCCAATTCTATCAAAACATTATCAATCTCCAATCCTACCAAAGCCGCCAATACATGTTCTGAAGTTTGAATCTTAACTCCCCTTTTTTCGAGGTTGGTTCCTCTTTGGGTATTTATGACATAGTTGGCGTCTGCCTCAATTATAGGTTCACCTTCCAAATCAACCCGCTTAAAAGCATACCCATGATTCACGGGAGCAGGACAAAATTTTAATGTTACATTAGCACCAGTATGTAAGCCCACACCTGTGAGTGTAACCTCTTTACCTATGGTTCTTTGCTTGTTATTTGTTTTGGTCAATGTCAATTTTTTTATCCAGTTTGTCAATTTTAGTTATAATCTTCGGTAAGTTCTTAAAATGAACATACGACTTATTATAATCACCATAATTCAATGCAGGTGATCCTTGTAAAACTTCGTTATCCTTAACGTTTCTTCCTATACCGGACTGTGCCTGTATTTTTACATTATCACCTATCGTAATATGCCCGACAATACCAACTTGTCCGCCAATCATACATCTTTTTCCTATTTTGGTTGAACCGGCAATACCGGTCTGTGCGGCAATAACGGTGTGTTCCCCTATTTCCACATTGTGGGCTATCTGAATTTGATTATCCAATTTCACACCTCTTCTTAAAATGGTGGAACCCAAGGTGGCCCTATCAATGGTTGTGCCGGCACCCACATCTACATTTTCTTCCAGAATTACATTGCCGGTTTGTGGTACCTTACTGAATTCCCCATCTTTATTTGGGGTATAGCCAAAACCATCCGCACCAATTATGGCACCACTATGAATTACACAATTTCGTCCAATAATGGTTTCCGAGTAAATTTTAGCCCCTGCAAAAATGATAACATCATCCCCGATCTTTACATTATCACCTATATAGACATTTGGATAAATCTTCACATTCCCACCTATAAGAACATTATTCCCCAAATACGAAAAGGCCCCCAAATAGAAATTCTCCCCATATACGGCATCTTTGGATTTAAACACGGGTGATTCTATTCCCACCTTGTTATTCTTAACCTGATTATAATATTCCAAGAGCTTTGAGAAAGATTCATAAGCATCGTCTACCTTGATCATGGTCGTGGTAATATCCTGTTCAGGAACAAAATCCCTATTTACAATAGTTACAGAGGCTTTTGTCGTGTAAATAAAAGAAGTGTATTTAGGGTTTGCCAAAAAGGTTAAAGAACCTATTTCGCCCTCTTCGATCTTAGTGAGTTTATGAACGGATATCTCTGGATTTCCGTCTACCTCACCCTCTAATATACCCGCAATCTGACCTGCTGTAAATACCATGGGCACAAAAGTAAGAAAAATTGTTATACCGATTCTTTAGGGTAACAGATATAATATTTGGTGACAGTTTTGGAAAGCGCCTCTAAATTCAATTGATCAGATGCCTTTGCAACATCTTTTAAACGACCATTCTTTTTAAGGATATTAATATTCTGTTTCTCATGGTTATAGGCCCTATTTTCAATTTTACCAGAAAATACGAAATATTCCACCTCTTCATTTGTTAGGTCATTTTGTTTTTTAAAAGCCTCAAAAAAAGTATTTAAATCAGTTACGGAAATTGGTTTGTTTTTCAATTTAATATTCAATAATTTTCTATTAATTATCATCCGACATAAATGGGAAAGCACAAAATCATTGTGATATTGCCACTCTTTGATTGCTGCCAAGATATCTATATCATCAAGTTTGGCGAATTTGTCCAAAATAGATGAATCGAAATTTTCCTTACTTATCCTGTTTTTCAAGAAAAACAAAAGAGTGTCACTGCATTCCAAAGACCCCCCATTACCCAATAACTCTTTAGCTCGTTTTAAAATTCGGATCAATAATTGCTCTGCCACCAAGCCTGTTTTATGTAAATACACTTGCCAATACATAAAACGCCTTGCCATAAGGAATTTTTCTACCGAATAAATTCCCTTCTCCTCAACTACTAGGTTATTGTCAACTACATTAAGCATTATAATCAATCGTTCTGCATTAATACTTCCCTCGGCAACCCCTGTATAGAAGCTGTCCCTTTTTAGATAATCCAAGCGATCCATATCAAGTTGACTTGAAACCAACTGATTTAAGAACTTTTTTGGACATTTTCCTTGAAATATTTCTATGGCAAGCGTTAAACTTCCGTTAAACCTTAAGTTAAGAGCTTGCATAAATAATAGTGAAATATGCTCATGTGAAATACCTTCCACTATACTATTTTCCATGGCGTGGGAAAATGGACCATGACCAATATCATGCAAAAGTATCGCCACCAGAAGACCTTCTTCCTCCTCTTCTGAAATTTCAACTTCCTTAAAACGAAGCAATTGTATTGCTTGCTGCATTAAATGCATACTGCCCAGTGCATGATGAAACCTTGTGTGATGTGCTCCAGGATATACCAAATAGGATAAGCCCATTTGTGAGATTCTACGCAACCTCTGAAAATATGGATCCGCAATTAGGTCGAATATTAAGGTACTTGGAATTCTAATAAATCCGTAAATTGGATCATTGAAAATCTTTAGCTTGTTTGATTTTATCAAAATTCTTAGATTTTTGAATTTAAAAACAAAGTTATGCAAATGTGATGAGACCCTAACACTGGTGGTCAGGGTTAGCCTGCTTGCCGGTTCGCCAGTTCATCTTCGCATTTTAAATGCGACTTACAGACTTTTAAAAACACGGTTTCAATAATATGAACAAAATTACAATCCTTTGGGTCGATGATGAAATAGATTTGCTCAAACCGCATATACTTTTTTTGGAAGGAAAAAATTATGAAGTTGTTACCTGCAAAAGTGGCCAGGAAGCCTTGGAGGAAATACAAAAAACACAAGTTGATATTATTTTCCTCGATGAAAATATGCCAGGATTATCCGGTTTGGAAACCCTGAACGAAATCAAGGTCATTAATTCTTCTATTCCAGTAGTAATGATCACCAAGAGCGAGGAGGAAATGATCATGGAAGAGGCTATTGGTTCAAAGATAGCCGACTATCTTATAAAACCCGTGAATCCGAATCAAATATTGCTTTCCTTAAAGAAAAATCTTGATCATTCACGTTTGGTTTCCGAAAGAACCACGGCCAATTACCAACAAGAGTTCCGGAAAATTGCCATGGATCTTTCCATGGTGAATTCCTATGAGGAATGGATAGATCTATATAAAAAACTTATTTATTGGGAACTTAGACTTGAGGATATT
This sequence comes from uncultured Flavobacteriaceae bacterium, assembly GCA_963762065.1. Classification (GTDB taxonomy): domain Bacteria; phylum Bacteroidota; class Bacteroidia; order Flavobacteriales; family Flavobacteriaceae; genus Maribacter_A. The sequence goes on from CAVXJE010000001.1 coordinate 81,803, forward strand.
GAGGATAGTAGTATGTTCGAGATTTTAGAATCCCAGAAAAACGAGGCCAATAACCAATTTGGCAAATTTGTTGAAAATAATTATGAGGATTGGTTCTCGGGGCAAGATGGGCCGGTAATGTCGCACACCTTGTTCAAAAAATTGATAAAACCAGAAATAATCGATACTCCCACACTTCTGGTAGTAATAGATAATTTAAGATATGACCAATGGTTTGCCTTTGAGGAAACCGTGGGTTCTTTTTATAAAAAAACAAAGGAAGAGTCTTATATAAGTATCTTGCCAACAGCTACCCAATATGCCAGAAATGCTATTTTTTCGGGATTAACACCCTTGGAAATGGAAAAAAAATATCCCGACTGGTGGAAAAATGATACGGATGAGGGTGGTAAAAATCTGTTCGAAGATAAATTCCTAGGTGAACAATTAAAACGATTAGGGCTTGATTTAAAATGGGAATACCATAAAATAAGTAGTTTAAAACAGGGCAAAAACCTTTCCCAAAACTTTAAAACCCAAAAAGACAATGATCTTACTGTCATTGTATACAATTTTGTTGATATGCTATCACATTCCAGAACGGAAATGGAGGTTATTAAGGAATTGGCTTCCAACGATAAGGCATATAGGTCCCTTACCCAAAGTTGGTTTAAGAACTCCCCCTTAATTGAAATTATTCAACAGGCACAGAACATGGGGCTAAAGTTGATCATTACTACCGATCACGGAACCATTAATGTAAAACAACCCTCAAAGGTTATTGGTGACAAAGAAACCAGTCTTAATCTAAGGTATAAAACGGGGAGAAGTTTAAGCTATGATAAGAAAGATGTACTTGAAGCTAGAAACCCTGCCGACATACAATTACCTAGCATAAATATGAGCAGCTCTTTTATTTTTGCAAAAAATGATATGTTCTTTGCCTATCCCAATAACTATAACCATTATGTTGGTTATTATCGAAATACCTACCAACATGGTGGGGTGTCCTTGGAGGAAATGATCATTCCTTTTTTAGTATTGGAACCGAAATAAGTTTTTCTGACAATGCATATCACATATTCTGAAAACCAGATCGAAAAGATTGCTCGGCAAGTAATTGAAAATGCTCCGAGTAAAGTACTGTGTTTTTACGGTCAAATGGGTGCCGGAAAAACCACTTTGATCAAAGCCATCGTTAAACAATTAGGAGGGGCCGGTGTTGCCAATAGCCCTACTTTTGGAATCGTAAATGAATATCATGATAACAATGATAACCTTCTCGCCTATCATTTTGACTTTTATAGATTGCATAATGAAATTGAAGCTTATGATTTGGGAATTGAGGATTACTTAAATTCCGATGCGTGGATTTTTATCGAATGGCCCGAAAAAATTGAATCTATCCTACCAATCGATGCTGCGAAAATCCAAATTGAGGTTCTTGATCCTACTACAAGAAAAATATCCTATTCCTACAATTTTTTGTAGTCCCTACCAACGAATCGCCTCATTTATTATTGTCTAAAATTCGATGAACGGCAATAATTTCGATATAATGTACCTTTTTTAGGTTAATGTGTGTAATTTTAACGTTTATCTGCATTTTGTTGTTCTTATTTTTCCTACATTAGCATCATATTAAATGTCCAATTTCTAACTAAAAACCTATCAGAATGAAAATGAAGAGATTAATTTTTGGCCTTATGGCATGTGTAACACTATTAGCAGTGTCTTGCGAACCAAATTCGACTGCAGATGAAGATCAATTGTATGAGCAAGGAATCCACAAAGACAAATTAGATAGAAAAATTTAAACCGCTTTTTATGCAGTTTAACGAGGGACAATGTAGATTGTCCCTTTTTTTATACTATTCAGGGTTCTATTGCGTTAGCGATTTACAGATTTAATTTAGTAATGAGAGAATTTAAAACCCGAAAAAAGGCAAAAAGAAAGATTTTGATAGAATCATCCTTTGTTTTTTTTATTGCTATTTCCCCTTTTTTATTCAAGCTATATGATTATTTACCAGAAGATCCGGAAGCAACTATTTCTTTTTTTGGTATTATAATTGACAACAATGGATTTCATGATATTTCCACTTATGTGTGGTTTATGATGAGTAAAATAGTACCGCTTTATTTAATGGTTTTTTGGTTTATGACCTCGAAAAACTGGTGGTACCATATTATTTTGATTCCCATTGCCATGTATTCATTTCAACTTTTTGAAGTAATCTTTGATTCAGATGACTATGTTGATACTGAAAATATCTGGTGGCTAATACCTATTTGTATGGTGGTAATTCCCTTCGTTTACCTTATCCGTATTAAATTGTACGATAAATACGTTCATGGTATTGATATGGAAGCTATGGACGCGGAATTAAAAACCATTAAAACCCATATGGGGGAGAGTGGATCATCCTCCAATACTGACAAGGAACTTGAAAAAGAGAATGCAGTACAACCTGAAATAGGTTATCAATCGCTCTCAGAGTATTTGAACACCGCTCTCTCAACAGATAATATCGAAAGGAAATTCAGGGATTTTCAAAACAATTTGAAAAGTTGGTTGCATCTTAAGTTTTAACGAATAGCTAATTCGAGTTTCAACGCATAATCAAAACAAATCTGGGATTTCATCAAAAAAGCTTAATTTTACTTTTAGTCGAAGTTTTTTCGATTATATGTAAAATATATGAATCAACCATCCTCGCCATTTAGTAAGCATCAACTGCTTCCCCAAGAAGAAACCCTAGAGGTCCTGAAACAAAAAGGGGAACTGTTTATCGGTATTCCGAAAGAAAATCAATATCAAGAAAAACGTATTTGTCTTACCCCTGACGCAGTGAATGCCATTACTGCCCATGGTCATAGGATCCTTATTGAGGCAGGGGCCGGTGAAGGGGCACATTTCGCTGATATTGATTATACGAATGCCGGAGCAGAAATCACCAAAGATGTTAAAAAGGTATTTGGCTGTCCGTTATTATTAAAAGTAGAGCCCCCTACCCTTTCCGAACTGGAAATGCTAAATCCGCAAACGACCGTCATTTCGGCCCTGCAGATAAAAACACAGAAAAAAGAATATTTTGAAAGAATGGCCAAGAAACGACTTACGGCCATTGCTTTTGAATTCATAAGGGATGAAGATGGAAAATACCCCGCCGTACGATCATTAAGCGAAATCGCAGGAATATCTTCCGTGCTTATCGCCGCTGAACTTATGGCTGCAACCAATAAAGGTAACGGACTTATGTTCGGTAATATTAGTGGGGTACCGCCAGTGGAGGTTGTCATAATCGGTGCAGGAACCGTAGGTGAATTTGCTGCAAGATCGGCCATTGGTCTTGGGGCCAATGTAAAGATTTTCGATAATTCAATTACCAAATTACGGAATATACAGACCAACTTAAAACAAACCGTATATACCTCTACTATTCAGCCAAAAAATTTATTGAAATCCCTAAAAAGATGTGATGTTGCCATTGGGGCTGCCCGAGGAAAGGAAAGATCACCTGTGGTTGTATCAAGGACAATGGTCGAGCATATGAAAAAAGGAGCTGTAATCATCGATGTAAGTATAGATATGGGTGGTTGCTTTGAAACTAGTGAAATAACCAATCACAATAAACCTACCATAGAGAAATATGGGGTTATTCATTATGGTGTTCCCAATATTCCTTCCAGATATCCTAAAACCGCATCAATATCAATAAGCAACATATTTACACCTTATCTCCTAAAATTAGGAGAGGATGGTGGGCTTGAAAATTCCTTGAGATTTGACAAGGGACTCCGCAATGGTCTTTACATTTATCATGGAATTTTAACCAGCAAGGCCGTTGGGGAATGGTTCGACCTTCAGTACAGCGATATCAACTTCCTTATCTTTTAGTATCATATGGCATTTTTAAAACGCTTGGGTTTTTATCTTATCGGATTGTCTATTGGCATCGTTTTTTTGACTATTTTCTTAAAGAACAAATCTGAAGAAAGAGGGGTCGAGTTTTGTTATTTCCCAAATTGTAGAACGCTGCAAGACATTCGTTCCAAACCAATGAACTATTCAGATGATGTGAAGGCATTGCTTAATAACCAACAATTAGACTCCACTAAAATTGCCCATTTCCTGCATGAAGGCGAAGTGGATTTTAAGAATAGTGATACGGAATCAAAACCATGTAAAACCTATATCATAAAAGCGGGGATTGGAGAAAAGACAGGTATAATGACCGTTAAAAATTGTACTGATAGTATGCTAATTGAAAAAGTTGAATTATAAGCAGCTATCATATATGAAAATTATATTTTCCTACGTTTACGTTCTTTTTTTAACAATGATAATTCACGACTGGTTTGTCCTGCAACCGAAGTGTTTTCCTCGGCCCTACGAATTAAATAAGGCATAACATCCCTAACTGGACCAAAAGGCAGGTACTTGGCAACGTTGTACCCTTTAGCTGCCAGGTTGAAAGATATATGATCGCTCATTCCGTATAATTGTCCAAACCAAATTCTACTGTCATTATTTGCAATTTTTTTTGCTGTCATTAGGTCCATCAAGGCATAAGAACTTTCTTCATTATGGGTGCCGGCAAATAAACTAATTGAATCTAAATTTTCAACAGCATATTTGTTGCATGCCTCAAAATTATCGTCAGTGGCTTTTTTTGTGGAACAAATAGGACTTTTATATCCTTTATCCTCGGCACGTTCATTCTCCTTTTCCAAATATGCACCACGTACGGTTTTTATGCCAATTTTAAATCCTTCTCTAGCTGCTTTTTCCTTTAGTTTTCTTAGGTAATCCATTCTATCCCATCTGTACAGTTGCAACGTATTGAAAACTATGGCTCTTTTTTTGTTGTACTTAACCATCATTTGTTCCACCAATTGATCAGAGGCATCCTGCATCCAACTTTCTTCAGCATCAATCAATAATGAAACATCCAAATCATATGCTTTTTTACAAACAGCATCAAAGCGGCCAACTACCCTATCCCATTCGTTCTTTTCATCTTTCATTAGCGGTTTTCCTTCACCTATTTTTTGAAAAAGAGCAAATCGTCCAAGTCCTGTTGGCTTAAAAACTGCAAAAGGAATTGCTTCTTTTTCCTTAACAAAATCCATAATTTCAAGAATCTTTTCCAAAGAATGATCCAAAGGATCCTCATCATCTTGACCTTCCACAGAATAATCAAGTACCGAACAAACACCTTTACTCCAAAGTTTATCAACAACACGCATGCAATCATTCTCATTGACTCCCCCGCAGAAATGGTCAAAAACTGTGGCGCGGATTAATTTATCAACAGGTAGATGTGCTTTTAGCGCAAAATTGGTCATGGCAGTACCAATTCTTACCAAGGGTTCATTGGCAATCATTTTAAACAAGAAATAGGCTCGCTCTAATTCGGAATCGGTTTTTAAAGCAAATGCGGTTGAAGTATCCTCAAAAATACGCTTCATTTTTAGCAATTTTTTAATGGATCAAATATAATCACAGATTTTGTATTCCTATGATTAAAAATAACGTTTATTTTGTGCTTTATACTTTTTTATTAAAATGGATTCAATTACTACTTCTGACTACGCTGTGCATTTCAATAAAAATGCTTACCAAGCTTTGAATGAACATCTTTCCTCTAAGTCCTATTCCAAGATATTTGTTCTGGTAGATGAGAACACCAAAGAACATTGCCTGCCCGTTTTTAAAAAGCATCTGGATCCCGAGGTAACTTTTGAACTTATTGAGATACGGTCAGGGGAAGTACACAAGAATATTGAATCTTGCACCTATGTATGGTCTAAACTTTCAGAGAATGATGCTGATCGCAAAAGTATAATGATCAATCTAGGTGGTGGAGTTGTTACCGATTTGGGTGGTTTTGTTGCCTCTACATTTAAAAGAGGTATCGCTTTCATAAATATCCCCACTACCCTATTGGCCATGGTCGATGCCTCTGTAGGAGGTAAAACAGGTGTGGACCTAGGTACTTTAAAAAACCAGATTGGGGTTATCAATCAGCCAGAAATGGTATTGGTAGCCACGCATTTTCTAAATACCCTTGAAGAACGGCAATTACAGAGTGGTTTTGCTGAAATGTTGAAACATGGTTTAATACAAAGTGTCCCATATTGGAAAATTTTAAAAAACAAAACTGGTTTTGAAGAAATCGATCAACTTATTTATGAATCCGTATTGATTAAAAATAGGGTGGTTATCGAAGACCCAACGGAACAAAATCTTCGTAAAATACTCAACTATGGCCATACTTTGGGTCACGCCATAGAGTCATACTTTCTTGATAGTATAAATAAAAAAACATTACTCCATGGTGAAGCCATTGCTATTGGAATGGTATTGGAAGCCTTTCTATCCCACAAGTTATCCGGACTTTCAAAAGATGCTTTAGAAGATATAAAAACCACATTTCTTGTAAGATATCAAAAAGTCGATTTTACCGAACATGATAAAGATGCAATATTATCGCTATTGAAATTTGATAAGAAAAACTCTCATGGGAATATAAATTTTGTGCTACTTAAGAAAATTGGTGAACCGGTCATTGATGTTAGAATCCCCGATAGTTTGTACAAAGAGGCATTTGCTTACTACAAGGATTGACATTTACATATACTAAAATCAGAGTTTCACAACTCTTTGATGAAAGCAGCTAAATAATTATATAGTTTAGGTTAATGTTTTAATCCATTTGGGTAACCCAAAAAACCAAACTACTTATGTTACGAAAACTTGTTGATTTTAAAAAGCTGGACCATCATCTAACAGCCAAACTTATTGAAACCTATCCCGATGGCTATGGCGATGAGGATATTATTACTTTTAAAAATATAAAAGGGGAAATAATCGAAACAGTTGAATTAAAGACCAATGACACTGTCTTTTTGGTAAAAATTAGTAAATGCCTAGCTAATTTCATTTCCAATTTCGAGGAAAACATTGAAAAAGAATTGGAATCAACTATTGAACCAATCCCTGAAGAAGAGACTTCCGATGTTGAGATGGAACTATATTCAGAAGACGAATTCAGCGAAGAAACCAATTTGGATTAGTATTTACAGATAGCGTTCCCGGATTATATTTCTATGGTGCTTTTGATGTCCACAGATTATAAAACCCAGTGCGGCAACTGTTATCGGGAAATCACTTGCAACACCAACATTCTGTAACGACTTACCATTCATGTTTGAATACAACGCAATGGTTGAGCGCCTTACTACTTTATATTCTTCGATAATGCTTTCTTTTGTTCTGCGATCTGCATTCGAATTTGGAACAAAAATATCCTGGTCAAAACCAGGTAAAGGTGTTTTATCACCTCTCATGAACCGCAATGCCCTATATTGAAAAACACGCTCTGTATCTAGAATATGCACCAAGACTTCGGCTATGGTCCATTTCCCTTCAGCATAAGAAAACCCTAATTTCCCGTCTGGGAGGCTTTCTAAAAATTGAGGAAAATTTTTAAGCTGTCGTTGTAAAATATCCAAAAGCTCCACATCACCCAACACATTGATATAGGCTTTATAATAAGGGTTATAATCTCCTGGTTTTAGCTCAATTGTTCTCATATTATTTGATATAAAAAATCCCAAAGACAATGCCTTTGGGACTATGGATTATTTTAAATTAAGTTTCTTATAACTCATTGAAAATACTGTGCATTAAACGTTTCTTATCGTTAATACTTTCTTCAAGCGAAATCATTGTTTCCGTTCTGCTTATCCCATCTATATCATCAATCCTAAAGATAATATTTTTAGCATGATTGGTGTCTTTGGCCCTTATTTTACAGAATATATTAAATTTACCGGTAGTAATATGGGCTACGGTAACATTTGGTATTTGTTCCAAACGCTCCAAGACAAATTTAGTCTGATGTGTTTTCTCCAAGAAAATACCAACATAAGCGATAAATGCATAGCCCAGTTTTACATAATCCAAAGTCAAGGAAGAACCTTTAATTATTCCCGATTCCTCCATTTTTTTAACACGAACATGAACAGTTCCAGCAGAAATTAAAAGTTTCTTGGCTATATCGGTAAAAGGAGTTCTGGTGTTATCAATTAACATGTCCAGAATTTGGTGATCTATTTCGTCTAATTTAATCTTTGTCATTTTAATCATATTTTCCGCAAAAATAATGATTTAAGAAATTAAATTTAATAAATGTTGCATTATTTTAACAAAAATGTAAATTATTATTGGTTTTTAATAGAAAACATTAAAGATTAATGAGAAAGTCCTTTCCAAAAAGATCGTGATTTCAATTCCTGCAAATCTTTTTCAATAGCACAGTTATAAACCTTATGCCCAAAGGAATCCTGTAAATTTTCAGTCTTATCAACCAATGGTTCAAATTTGATGGTAGCATCCTGAAGAAACTCTTTAAAAATAATTCCAATCGAATCTTCATCACCGTAAAGTTTTGGGTCGATTATATGTGCATTATTAATAAGTATGTCATAAAAGAGCTTACTATTCTCCGGAATTGTTAGATAATCTTCCTCTGTAAACTTATGGATGGTATTTTCGGATATTACTTTTAGAGCAGTCACAAGAGCAATGAATACATATTGCCTGGTAATTTCCCTTTCATAATCATCAAAATAATGGCCAGCTTCGAATAGGATGGTTGGAATATTGAGCATTTGAAATGTATCTCCAATGCAATTCGCATTAAACACATCATCGTAACGCCCTATTTGCCCGGGAATTAATTTCTGTAGTTGTTTGTTCATAGCGGCTATTAACTTCATGCTAATAGCCCTTGATTTTGAAATGCTGCGTTTCGCATCATGCGAAGGTGCCAGAAATGATACTGTGGCTGGTTTTGGGGTGTTACCTACATTAAAAATGGTGCGTTGATCATGGAGGTTGAAACAAAAGTCAGGTTTAAACTCTTCGAAACAATCCCGCAGAACATTGCTTTCTGGCTGGCTCCTATCCTGGGCATCCCTGTTTAGGTCAATATTATTGGCATTGACCCGCGTGTATGTCTGTGCTCCATCAGGATTCAACATCGGAATTATCCTAATTGTACAATTTTCCAATATTGAATTGGATAATCTTGACTTCGAATCAAAAAAATTAATTAAATCAAAAATAGCCTTGGTAGTGGTAGATTCGTTTCCATGCATTTGTGACCACATAAGTATTTTTTTTGGTCCGTTTCCTAATGTGATCGAATTTATTGGAATACCATTTACCGAGTAACCAATTATAGCAACATGGGATTTTTTGGAAAGGGAATCCAATATCCCAGTAAGGTGATCAAACGTAATATACCTTCCGGAAATCATTTTTTGTTTTATCGAATGGTAATCTATTTCGTGTACATTCATATGCATGAAATGTTATTGGCTACAAAAGTAATATCATTATTAGTTACATTTGTAATCACATTATTTACATTTGTATACCTTATTAGTTATGGGGAGTCATAATTAATACACAATTGTAAACAATTGGGGCTTCAATACCATAGATTTTTTAAAATGTTCTCTATATATTTAATAACCAATATTTTATGTGTTATTATATAAACTTTAAGTATAGTAAATAGGTAGAGATGTTTATAACAATATTGTGAATAAGCGAAGACTTTTAGTTAGATTTGTATAAAATTTGTTACAGTGGTAAACTCAGAGGATTTTGTAAAACGTTTAGATAAGCTTATGCGTTATTATGATCTTTCCTCCGCTGCCTTTGCAGACAAGATCAAGGTACAGCGCTCAAGTATTTCGCACTTACTATCAGGAAGAAATAAGCCAAGTTTAGAGTTTGTATTAAAAGTGATAAAAACATTCCCAGAGGTAAATTTGTACTGGCTATTAAATGGCAAAGGCATATTTCCTTCAGTTGCCTCGGAAAAAACAAAAACAACTCCCCCTACTCCCAGAGACATGGTAATTCAGAATCAAGATTTGCCTAAAGACAATTCAAAGGATAAAACCATTGAAAAAATAATCATTTTCTACAATGATGGCAGCTTTAAGTCATACCATGAATAAAAGCCTGCAATTTTGAACTTTTTCTTTGAAAAGCATACTAGCTAATTGCCACTAAATTCTTTATTTTGTGTTTATGTTGATAAAAATATATCCGCTTCTGGCATTATTGCTAACTTTCACGTCTTGCTATGAACCACAAAGGGATTGTAATGCCTTCAAGAATGGGGAGTTTACATTCACTTCAACTATAAATGAAAAGGAAGTAACCTCAACTTTTATTCGAAATAATAATTTAGAAATTGATTTATTTGAAGGTAAGATAGACAGCTCTTCAGTTCGTTGGATCAATGATTGTGAATATGTGGTTAAAAAATTGAACCCAAAAAACAAATCAGAAGAGAAAACCATCCATATGAAAATATTGACTACAACCGATAATTCCTATACATTTGAATACAACATTGTAGGCGACAGCAATAAATCTAAAGGAATAGCTATAAAAACCAACTAACCATGTTCGAAATTTTAACTAGCCCAGATGCGTGGGTAGCACTACTCACATTAACATTTTTAGAAATAGTACTAGGCATAGATAATATTATCTTCATTTCGATTGCCGCAGGTAAACTTGAGAAATCACAACGCAAAAAAGCGACCAATATTGGCTTGGTATTGGCTATGGCCATGCGTATTGTCCTTTTGTTCGGTATTTCGCTTTTAACCAATCTGAAAAAGCCATTCTGGGTGATTGATGGTGAATGGATTTCAGGAGGAATTAGCGGTCAAGCCCTAATTTTATTCGGTGGCGGATTGTTCCTGCTTTATAAAAGCACTAACGAAATACATGAGAAAATTGAAGATAAGGGTCATGATGAACGGGAGGTAAAAAGCCAACAATCCTCTTCACTCACGAATGCTATACTACAGATAACCGTCATCAATATTGTATTCTCTTTTGATTCCATATTAACCGCTATTGGAATGACCAACAACATATCGCCCAACCCAAATGATGCTTTGGTACTTATGGTTATAGCCGTTGTTGTCTCCGTTATTATTATGATGTTATTTGCAAACCCTGTTGGCGAGTTTGTAAATAAACACCCTTCGATTCAAGTTTTAGGCCTTTCCTTTTTAATATTGATTGGATTTATGCTTATAGCTGAAGCAGCTCATATAGGGCATTTGGTTGTTTTTGGGAATGAAGTAGGAACAATTCCCAAAGGGTATCTATATTTTTCGATTGCATTCTCTCTGATGGTTGAATTCTTTAATATGAGAATGAAAGGCAGTAGGATTCCTGTCGATGAGGTCGTTGAGGAATAAGTTAAGTATAGCTTGTAATTATCTAATTAGGCCTAGAATATTCTATTTTGGGATTCTTTAGCTGCTGCTCCTTGAATAAACGCTGTTGCTGCTTTACAGTTAAAGTGCTACCATCGTGACTCCAGCCAGGAGGTCCGAATGTATACATAAGCTTATGTGAGAATTTCTTGCTCTTTTTAATATCGTGCCAAATATCCTTGAATTCGTGGGTAAGAATAACAATGGGGTTGTAAGATTCAGGTGCATGGATTACTCCATACTTCACATCGATCTTGTCATCCAATTCTTTCCAAGTACCAAAAATCTTATCAAAAATATTTAGGAAACCACCATGGTTTTTATCCAAATATTCCACATTTTGGGCATGGTGCACCTGATGCATAGTATGGGTATTGAAAATTTTCTCGATGATTCCCATCTTTGGAACATAAACAGAATGTAACTGAAACTGCCACAATGCCTCTATTCCCAAACATACAACGACCATCTCTGGCGGAAAGCCAAGAGCAGGCATCCACATATAAAACAGTGGTTTGTAAAGTATGGTAAACCAACCATTTCTGACCGCTGTGCCCAAATTAAAATTATCAGAGGAATGATGCACTATATGGGCGGCCCAAAAAAGACGAACCTCGTGATTGGCGCGATGAAACCAATAATACGTAAAATCATCCGCTAGTTGGCACAAAAGCCAAATGTACCATACATACCCAAAAGATTGGTAACCCATAATGTTAGTACGGACCCCTTCTACTAAAGGATTGAACAATTCATATGTAAATTCGAATATTACAATGGCCGATACTACCTTGATAAGAGGCGCAATTATTGCTGACCCAACACCCATAAATCCACTGGCGAACAAGTCTTTCCACTCATATAAGTCATCATCGCCATGGGTTTTACTATAGGTAAGTTCTAGAAGGATAAATGCAATAAAACAGGGTACTCCGTATACCAGGGGGTTGGTAAAATCCATAAAATTTTAAATTAATGCAAAGATAATACTAATTGATACAAAAAATACCTAACAAAATCATAAGGTTATTTTTGATTGTTTCGAAGAATTTCATTCTGCTCCTTCATTAGCCTTTCCAAATTGGCTAATAGCTCAATATTCTTCGGGGTAACCTCTGCGGAATCATCAGGGTCTTCAGCCCTAATTCTAAATCTGTTTATAAATTTTATTACCACAAAAATGGTAAATGCGATAATCGCAAAATCCAAAAGAACCTCAATAAGTTCGCCATACCCTATGGCTACTTCCGCAGATTCTGCCTGGGCCTCACGTAAAACATATTTTCTATCCGAAAAATTAACATCGTTCGTTAAAAGCGATAATGGGGGCATCACAACTTTTTTTACCAATGTACTAACTACCTTATTAAAAGCAGTTCCAATAATAATACCAATGGCCATGTCCAACATATTGCCCTTGATTGCAAAATTTTTGAATTCCTGTAAAAAGTTTTTCATCGAAGTATACTAAAATAAAGTGATCTGACGCTCATCGTCAATGTCATCACCATCGTCCTTTTTTGGCTCATTCTTGGGTACATCGGAATTCTTCGAACTTATATCTTCCTCATCTACAACTTCAATTTCGTTCGGTTCCTGTTCTTCCGGTTCCACATAAGGCAAAGATTCCAATAAATTAATATTTTTAACCTTCTCGGACGTTAATTGATTACCTAAAGCTTTAATTCCTTTAACTGATATAAAGTCTTCAATATCAACCATTAAATTATCTTTTGCGTCCTTTCCTCTTGGTTTGGAAAACTCTATTTCGACCACAGGTCTCCAATCGGTGGAAACCAATTCCAAATACGACTTTTGATGGTCTGAAATAAATTGATCTTCCCTGTTTCCTTGTTCAATTAAAAATCGTTTTACATAAAAACGTTCTTTTTCCCCATCCCAGTAAATGGCGGATAATGGTTTTTTTGGATTCCATTTTTCCAAAATTATCATATCGTCATCAAAGCGCGATGTTAGAGTTGGTAATATAGTTTTGGCGATTCCTTTTTGATTAACTACCAATAAAAGGTCATCTCCCCTGAAGTCCCCTAATAAATCGCCTCTACCATCAACATTTAAACGACGTACAACATCATCGAACCAGATTTTTCTAGGCTTTAATGTCGAGACGCCTTTTTCTTTAAGCTCAATGCGCTTCACGGTATACTTAGTTACTATGTTCCCTTTTGATGCCCTTCCCTTGATTAGGACATCAGCAAAGTCTATATCCCATTTCAATTTTTTAATACTACCAGCTTGCCGCAAGTTTATGGTAACCACCTCTGCTTCACCATTAGGATTGGCCGAAAAATAGTAAACCAAAGATCCCGGTTTACCAGGGGTCAAATCATATGGTTTGTCTCTTGTTACACCAGTAACATTAAATCGCTTTATATATGTTGGGCCGCCTTTACCATCTTTATATATTAGATTATAGGTGGTTCGTTTGTCTTTTTTCTTGAATACGGCTACATGAATGATGTTTTTCCCAACAAAAGTTTTGGAATCCACTTTTGTAATCATCATTTTACCATCATTGGTAAAGACAATGATGTCGTCAATGTCGCTGCAGTCAGTAACATACTCATCACGCCGTAATGAAGTGCCTATAAAGCCTTCCTCCCTATTCACATACAATTTTGTGTTTCGGATAACAACTTTCGTAGCCTCGATATCATCAAAGATCCGGATTTCGGATTTACGTTCCCTTCCTTTTCCGTATTTTGTCTTTAAGTTCTTGAAGTAATCAATTGCGAATTCTATTAAATTAGCCAAATGATGTTTCACCTCTGCGATTTTCTCCTCCAGGCTATCTAGATGTTGTTGCGCTTTATCCAAATCGAACTTTGAAATACGTTTTATCCGTATTTCGGTCAATCTAATAATATCTTCTTCGGTTACTGCACGTTTCAAATTCTTTGTATAAGGCATTAAGCCTTTATCGATAGCGTTGATTACCCCTTCCCAAGTTTCTTCTTCCTCTATATCGCGATAAATCCTGTTCTCAATAAAAATACGTTCCAAAGAAGCAAAATGCCATTGCTCTTCAAGTTCGGATAACTGTATCTCGAGCTCTGCTTTTAGCAAATCGACCGTAAGATCGGTAGATTGTCGTAGCATTTCCGATACTCCGATAAATAAAGGCTTATTGTCCTCAATAATACAACCCAAGGGAGATATTGATGATTCGCAAGCGGTAAAGGCATATAAGGCATCTATGGTCTTATCAGGTGATATGCCACTCGGTAAATGCACCAATATTTCGACCTCAGCTGCAGTATTATCCTCTATTTTTTTGATTTTAATTTTTCCTTTTTCATTTGCTTTTAAGATGGAATCTATCAGCGAGGAAGTATTGGTACCATAAGGAATTTCATTAATAACCAGGGTATTCCTGTCTTGTTGGGAAATTCTTGCACGAACACGGATCTTACCTCCCCGCAAACCATCGTTATAGTTACTTATATCAATGATACCTGAAGTCGGAAAATCGGGATAAATAGTAAAACGCTGCCCCTTTAAATGCTTTATGGACGCATCAATTAGCTCTATGAAATTGTGTGGCAATACTTTTGTGGAAAGGCCCACCGCGATACCCTCTGCACCTTGGGCCAACAACAAAGGGAATTTGACCGGAAGATTAACGGGTTCTTTTTTGCGCCCGTCATATGAAAGTTGCCATTCAGTGATTTTGGGGCTAAAAACAACTTCCAATGCAAATTTTGAAAGACGAGCTTCGATATATCTTGAAGCTGCAGCCCTATCGCCAGTCAAGATATTTCCCCAGTTTCCTTGTGTATCGATCAAAAGATCTTTTTGACCTATTTGCACCATGGCATCAGCAATACTCGCATCGCCGTGAGGGTGGTATTGCATGGTATGCCCAACAACATTTGCTACCTTATTGTATCTACCATCATCAAGGTCTTTCAAAGAATGCATTATTCTACGCTGTACGGGCTTAAACCCGTCCTCAATAGCAGGTACGGCACGTTCCAAAATAACATATGAAGCATAGTCCAGGAACCAATCTTTATACATTCCTGTAACCTTCGTAAGGGCATCCTGTGAATCCTCTATATTTTCGTTTTGTGCTTCGCTCAGTTCTTCATTTTCTTCCATAAAGAAAGAATCGTATTTCTTTGGTTTATAATTGGTTTTCCTCTACTAAGTCAATCTCAACTTTAAGGTTATTAATGATGAATTCTTGACGATCAGGTGTGTTCTTACCCATATAGAATTTCAACAGATTTTCTATTGACATCGCCTTATCGAGCATAACGGGTTCCAAGCGAATATCCTCCCCTATGAAGTGTACAAACTCGTCAGGAGATATTTCCCCAAGACCTTTGAATCTTGTGATTTCAGGTTTGCCAGTCAATTTTGAAATTGCATTTCTCCTTTCCTCTTCACTATAACAATAAATGGTTTCTTTTTTATTTCGTACCCTGAATAATGGGGTTTGCAAAATATACAGATGGTTTTCCTTTATCAATTCAGGGAAAAATTGAAGGAAGAACGTTATTAATAGCAATCTAATATGCATACCATCAACATCGGCATCCGTAGCAATTACAATATTATTATATCGTAATTCCTCCATAGATTCCTCAATATTCAAGGCAGCCTGTAATAAATTGAATTCCTCATTCTCATAAACGATCTTCTTCGACATTCCATAGGAATTCAAGGGTTTTCCCCTTAAACTGAATACCGCTTGAGTATTCACATCACGTGATTTGGTAATAGAACCGGATGCAGAATCACCCTCGGTAATGAATAATGTGCTCTCCAAGCGTCTTTCATTTTTCATATCCCCTAAATGCACCCTACAATCACGTAATTTTTTATTATGTAGACTTGCCTTTTTAGCACGATCACGGGCTAATTTACGTATTCCTGAGAGTTCTTTACGCTCTTTTTCGGCCATCATGATCTTACGTTGTAATTTCTCTGCTGTTTCGGGGTTTTTGTGCAAATAGTTATCTAAATACTTCCCAACAAAATCGTTGATATAGGTACGAACTGTTGGAAATTCCCCTCCCATATCAGTAGATCCTAATTTGGTCTTGGTCTGGCTCTCAAAAACCGGTTCCATAACTTTTATTGAAATAGCCGATATTATTGATTTACGAATATCACTGGCCTCATAATTCTTGCCGTAAAAATCCCGTATGGTTTTTACCAAGGCTTCGCGAAATGCTGATTGGTGTGTTCCTCCTTGAGTAGTATGCTGGCCATTTACAAATGAATGGTATTCCTCGCTATATTGGGTTTTGCTATGTGTAATAGCCACTTCGATATCTTCACCCTTTAAATGGATTATGGGATACAACATATCCTCAGCATTGTTGTTGTCTTCCAATAAATCTTTCAAACCGTTTTCTGAAAAAAACTTCTCTCCATTAAATACAATGGTCAATCCCGGGTTCAGGTACACATAGTTCCTGAGCATTCGCTCAACATACTCATTACGATATTTATATTTTTTAAAAATTGCTTCATCGGGAGTAAAAGAAACCCTTGTGCCCTTTCGCTTGGAAGACTCAACTGGGCCTTCTTCCGAAACTAAATTACCCTGATTAAACTCCGCTGTTTTTATTTGGTTGTCCCTTGAGGATTGTACCTCGAAAAAACTTGATAATGCATTTACCGCTTTAGTACCTACCCCATTCAGTCCAACTGATTTTTTAAACGCCCGACTATCATATTTACCGCCAGTGTTCATTTTAGATACTACATCGACAACCTTCCCTAGAGGTATACCACGGCCGTAGTCCCTTACCCTTACGATATTATCCTTAATACCTATTTCTATAGTTTTCCCAGCACCCATTACGAATTCATCGATGCTATTATCTATGGTTTCCTTTAAAAGAATGTAAATACCATCATCGGCAGATGAGCCATCACCAAGTTTACCAATATACATTCCAGGACGTAAGCGTATATGCTCCTTCCAGTCCAGCGAGCGGATATTATCTTCGGTATATTGCGATTCTGCCATAAGTGGATCAGGGTTTAACCCTGCTAATATAAAATTTCAAAGCAAAAATCAAAGCGTGAGGCTTGGAAAGTAATTAACAACGAAATTACCAATTTTGTTGATATTATTGGAAGCTTAGCGGAATAAGTTTAAGAAAGGACAAACTAAATTCGATAAATTCCTTGTTTTTGGATTTCGCTTTGAGAAATCAAAATGCCATAGTGCTCACTATAAATATTTCCATTAAACGTTAAACCTAAAATGCATTACATCGCCATCTTGAACTATGTAATCCTTGCCCTCAACGCGCATTTTACCTGCCTCCTTTACTTTTGCCTCACTACCATAATGAACATAATCATCATAGGAAATGACCTCTGCGCGAATAAAGCCTTTTTCAAAATCGGTATGGATAACCCCAGCGGCTTGTGGCGCAGTCGCACCCACAGGAATCGTCCAGGCACGGACTTCCTTTTCACCCGCGGTAAAGTAAGTTTCCAAATTGAGTAATTTATAAGCACCCCGGATCAATTTTGCCGAGCCGGGTTCAGTGAGTCCTAAATCTTCCAAGAACATTTGTCGTTCATCATAAGTTTCCAACTCTGTAATGTCTGCTTCCGTACCCACCGCCAGAACCACTACTTCCGAATTTTCATTGGCTACTGCCGCTTTTACCTTTTCAACATATTCATTCCCTGATACGGCAGCTTCTTCATCTACATTACAGACATACATTACCGGTTTATCGGTTATGAACTGTAAAGGGGTAACATAATCGCGCCTATCATCTTTGTTGATTTCAATAGCTCTTACAGATATACCGGCTTCCAAACCTTCTTTCAATTTCAAAAGGGCCGCTTCTTCTTTTTGAGCCTCCTTGTTTCCTGTCTTTGCAGCACGTTTAACCTTATCGAGCTTTTTATCGACTGTTTCCAAGTCTTTCAACTGCAGTTCCATATCAATGGTTTCTTTATCCCGAATAGGGTCAATTGAGCCATCTACATGCACTATATTATCATTGTCAAAACATCGAAGTACATGCAAAATAGCATCGGTCTCACGAATATTCCCTAAAAACTGATTACCAAGTCCCTCTCCTTTACTGGCTCCTTTTACAAGTCCTGCAATATCCACAATATCCACCGTAGCTGGTAATACCCTTTCAGGATGTACAAGTGCCTCCAATTTTTCAAGTCTTACATCCGGAACATTTACAACCCCAATATTTGGTTCAATGGTACAAAAGGGAAAATTGGCACTTTGCGCTTTGGCATTGGATAAACAATTGAAAAGAGTGGATTTTCCAACATTGGGTAGTCCTACGATTCCGGCTTTCATATAAAATAATTTAAATATAATATAGAAGAAGCAAAGCTTCCCCCAATTTTTAAAATTGCGCAAATATAATACAAAATAGGCCTATTGAAACCTTTATAAATTATGAAATAATGGCTTAAATATTTTTATTTACTTTTAACTTGATCAACTTTAAATCAAGAATCTTATGAAACTTTTTAAATTAACATTTCTAGCTTTATTTTTGAGCACTTCATATCTTTTTTCACAACTGACGGTTACTGGTCTCGTACAGGATGAATCTGGACAGCCTTTGGCCGGGGCAAATGTCATTGAAAAGGGCACTTCCAATGGCACAACAACTGATTTTGATGGTAATTACACCATTACTGTGGCCGACGGAGCAACGCTAGTATTTAGTTATATTGGTTTTGGTAATGTTGAAGAAAAAGTTTCAGGCCGTTCAGTGGTGAACGTTCAACTTGCCGAAGGGGTACAATTGGATGAATTCATTATTGTAGGTTCTAGAAGTACTAGAAGAACATTAACTGATACAGCTGTGCCGGTTGACGTGGTAGATGTAGCAGAAATAGCCTCAAATACAGGCAAGGTTGAGGTAAATGAAATACTGCAGTACGCGGCGCCATCATTTAATGCAAGTAAGCAGTCTGGTTCCGATGGTGCCGATCATATTGTCCCCGCCTCTTTAAGGGGGTTGGGTCCCGATCAAACCTTGGTACTTATTAATGGGAAAAGACGTCATCAATCATCTTTGGTCAATGTTTTTGGCACAAGAGGTAGAGGAAATTCAGGAACAGACCTAAACGCTATCCCTGCTTCCGCAATCAAAAGAATTGAGGTTTTGCGTGATGGTGCTTCTGCACAGTATGGGTCTGATGCCATAGCCGGTGTTATTAATATTGTCCTTAAAAACAATACGGAAGGATTTACTGGCGGCATAACCTATGGTGCATATAGCACTGCCATAGGAGATGGTTGGGCAGAAAAATCAGGTGAAACCCTGTTCAATGTAGAAGGTGAAAACAGGTTGGATGGTAAAAGTAAAAGTTTCGATGGGGAAACCGTTAAGATCGATGCTAATTACGGATTACCAATTGGTGAAAATGGAGGGTTTATTAATTTTACAACGGAATTTCTTAACAAGAATAAAACCTTGAGACCTGGTTTTTCATGGAGAAAAGGCTATGGTGGTGCAGGAGTCGACGGTTTTAATTTTATGATTAATTCTTCGGTACCTATTGATGATAATACCGAAATTTATGCCTTTGGAGGAAGAAATTTTAGAGATACCGATGCATATGCCTTCTCAAGGGATAGTTTTGATGATGGTGATAATAGAAGTGTCCCAAGTATTTATCCAAATGGTTTTACACCAAGAATTACATCCCTTATTACAGATGTCTCCGTTTCAGCCGGTGTTCGTCATAAAATGCCCAATGGTTGGAATCTTGATTTTAACAACACTTATGGCAAAAACAACTTTCATTACTATATTAAAGGATCCAATAATGCTTCTTTAGGGGATGCTTCCCCAACTGACTTTGACGCAGGTGGACATTTCCTCTCCATGAATACAACCGGTTTGGATTTTAGCAAGTATTTTGAAGATATCCTAGCAGGGATGAACATAGCCTATGGATTTGAATATAGAACAGAAAACTTTGGAATATTTTCAGGCGAGGAAGCCTCTTACGCCTTGTTTGATACCAATGGTATAGCAATTTCCAATCCCGCTCTCCAAACCGTCGCCCAAGACAGCAATGGGGATGACTTACCTGGCGGCTCGCAAGGTTTCCCTGGTTATAGTCCAGATAATGCGGTTGATAGAAGTAGAACTAATTATGGCATTTATTTTGACACCGAGTTAAACCTTAGTGATGAGTTTATGCTTGGCGGTGCACTGCGCTTTGAAAATTATAGTGATTTTGGCAATACCTTTAATTTTAAACTGGCAAGTAGATATAAATTAAGTGATGCATTCTCATTAAGAGGTTCCGTATCAACCGGATTTAGAGCTCCTTCTTTGGCACAACTCTACTACAATCTAATATTTAACAATATTGTCGCTGGTGCTTCCGTTCCATCTTTATTGTCGGCTAATAACAGTACAGTTACCAAAGCCTTTGGAATTGGTCAGTTAAACGAAGAAAAAGCTGTAAATGCCAGTATAGGCTTCACTTATAGCCAAGGGCGGTTTACAGCAACTATAGATGCGTATTCAATTTCTGTGGACGATAGGATTATCTTAACTGATAATTTTACAGATCAAGCAATTTTAGGGCCCTTAAATGTTGATGCAGCTCAATTTTTTGCAAATGGTGTCGATACCAGGACTACTGGCGTGGATATAGTTTTGGGATATTCAACACAAGTGGGTGAAAACGGAAAAGTAAAAATTGATCTTATTGGTAATATAAACGAGTTGGATATTAAAAAAATTCATAATGGAGCTTTGAATGAGTTTACATTCTTCGGACCTTTTTCCCAAGCTTATTTGGAAGCAGCCGCACCAGATTACAAGTTTGGATTGAACCTAGGTTATACCGCTTCAAAATTCAATGCACAGTTATCCATGACACAATTTAGCGAAGTACTGCTTCAGGATTTTCAATGGGTAGATTCACCGGCTACAACCCAGGCAGAAGCTGATGCACTATTTCCTGTAGCAACTGATACCTACGAAGCAGCTTTGGTTGTGGATGCTAGTATTGGTTATGAATTATATAAAAACCTTAAATTGACAGTCGGTGCAAATAATTTATTCAATCAATATCCAACACCACAATTTGATGGATGGACTGACCAAGGCGGTCTTGCTGATTCTGTTCAAATGGGATCGGACGGAACTTATGTCTTTAGTAGATTAAATTTTAGTTTTTAATACTAAAATGACGTTCAATAGAGAAAGCTACCTATCTTTAGGTAGCTTTCTCTATTTATGATCAATGATAAAATAACACTCGTGGGCATTCTTTTTGAGGATAAATCCTCCCATTTTCGGGAATCCGAATTGGCACCACCATTAATTTGTAAAGCCTACAATAGCAATTAGACCGATTATTTTTCAGTGTCCGGATTAGAAATACGTCCAGAAATTTGGGATGAAAAGGGAACTAATCCTCAGGATGCATGAACTTTTGCTTTCCTAAAAGTTCTTCTTCTGTTTCAACATGATCTTCATCAGGCACACAGCAATCTACTGGGCATACTGCTGCACATTGTGGTTCGTCATGAAACCCCTTACATTCTGTACATTTATCCGCTACGATGTAGTAAAGTTCATCACTAACGGGTTCTTGTACTTCATCAGCATTAATAGCTTTCCCGTTTGGCAATACCACTCCCCCTTTTAAAGATGTACCGTCGCTATAACGCCATTCATCCGCGCCTTCATAAATTGCAGTATTTGGGCATTCAGGTTCGCAAGCACCACAATTTATACATTCATCAGTTATTATAATTGCCATAATTTTCTTTTTCTTTTTAGCCGTGAACTTGTTACAGTATCCTTATTTTTGCCCAAAGTTAAACCCTTATATATTTCTGAACAAATATAATGACAGACCAAAAGCAAAGATTACTGGCTTTTATAGAACTCGGAAGTTTTTTCAGGGAGTATTGTGAAATATGCAAAAACGATCCATCCAGATCATCACAATCACATTGGCATAAGAATTTTGAAGACATCATAGAGTTGGCTGGTCATAAGAACGGCTGGTTCACCAAGGAAAACATACTTTTCGCAATTGAATGCTGGGGAGTACTGCTTACCAAGGAAAATCTGGAAAATTGGTTATCAGAATATCAATTGGAAGCTAACAAATATAAAACCGTGGCCCTAATCATGGCGGGAAACATACCGTTGGTTGGTTTTCATGATTTCTTATCCGTAATGCTAAGTGGAAATAGGGCCTTAATTAAATTATCGTCCAACGATTCGGTATTATTTCCTTTTATTGTAAAGTATTTAATCAATGTTGAACCATCAATTAAAGATGGGATTTTAGTAACCGAGGGTAAACTTGAAAAATTCGATGCGGTTATTGCAACCGGGAGTAACAATACTTCGCGCTATTTTGAACATTATTTTGGACACAAGCCCAACATTATTCGCAAAAATAGAAATTCAATTGCCATTCTCACCGGAAATGAATCCAAAGAACAATTGAAAGCTTTAGGGGAAGATGTTTTTAGATATTATGGTCTTGGTTGCAGAAGTGTCTCTAAATTATTTGTTTCCAAAGATTATGATTTCGATTCTTTCTTTAAAGCCATTTATGATTTTAATCCCATCATTCACCAGGCAAAATATGCAAATAACTATGACTACAATAAAGCCGTCTATTTAATGAGCGAATTCAAGCTATTGGATAACGGATTTCTAATGCTCAAAAAAGATAAAAGCTATTCGTCCCCCATTGCTACGCTTTTCTATGAGGAATATGACTCATTGCACGAACTTAAGCGACGATTAAAAACGGACGATGAAAAAATTCAATGTGTGGTGGCAGATGGGGTTTTTGAAAATGAAGTTAAATTTGGCCAAACACAAACGCCAAATCTAACCGATTATGCCGATGGTTTGGATACTGTTGAATTCATGTTAAAAACAACATGAATTAATACCACTTTCATTACAATTGTTACCTTAATTTTTATGACCTTTGCCATCTAAATTTCAATAAAAAATGAAGAAGCATAATTTTAGTGCCGGTCCTTGTATCTTGCCCCAGGAAGTATTGTTAAAAGCCTCAGAGGCTGTGATGGATTTTAATGGATCAGGACTCTCACTTATTGAAATTTCCCATAGAAGTAAGGATTTTGTGGATGTCATGGAAAAAGCCAGGACTTTGGCACTTGAACTTTTGGGCTTGGAAGGAAAAGGATACCAAGCCTTGTTTTTACAAGGAGGAGCAAGTCTAGAGTTTGTTATGGTAGCCTACAACCTTTTGGAGACTAAAGCGGGCTATCTGAATACTGGAGCATGGAGTGATAAAGCCATCAAGGAAGCTAAGCTATTTGGGGAGGTGGTTGAAGTAGGTTCCTCTAAAGATGAAAATTATAATTATATACCTAAAGGTTATACAATTCCTAAAGGTCTTGACTATCTACATCTTACTTCAAATAATACGATTTTTGGTACCCAGATCAAAAAGTTCCCAAAGGTGGATACGACTTTGGTCTGTGATATGAGCTCCGATATATTTTCAAGACAAATGGACTTTTCCCAATTTGATTTGATTTATGCAGGTGCACAAAAGAATATGGGACCAGCGGGTACCACCCTTGTAGTGGTCAAAGAGGACGTATTGGGAAAAGTATCCCGTAAAATCCCATCAATGTTAGACTATAAGGTACATATTAGTAAGGATAGTATGTTCAATACCCCATCGGTATTTGCGGTTTACACCTCGATGCTGACGATGGAATGGCTGAAAAATTTGGGTGGTATCCCTGCAATTGAGGAAATAAACGATAAAAAAGCTCAATTGTTATATTCTGAAATAGATTTGAATCCTGTGTTTGATGGCTTTGCAAACATAGATGATCGATCTAACATGAATGCAACTTTTAACCTAACTGATTCTAAATTAAAAGACTCCTTCGATGCAATGTGGAAGGAAGCCGGCATCAATGGAATTAACGGACACCGCTCTGTGGGTGGTTATAGAGCCTCTATGTACAACGCCCTTTCGTTGGAAAGTGTAGGCGTTTTGGTAGATGTTATGAGTGAAATGGAACGCAAGGGTTAATGCTAATTGTTAAGACAAGCCAAACGAACCTAAACAATTAAGCTATTTTACTTAGCATTTATAATTTAACATATAGCATTTATAATGAAAATACTCGCAAACGACGGAATATCACAAACAGGAATCAACGATCTTGAAGCTGCTGGTTTTGAGGTGAATACCACAACCGTTGCCCAAGAGCAATTAATCAACTATATAAATGAAAATAAAATCGACGGCCTTTTGGTTCGTAGTGCAACACAGGTTAGAAAAGATATAATTGACAATTGCCCATCTTTAAAACTTATTGGTCGTGGCGGTGTAGGTATGGATAATATTGATGTGTCCTACGCCAGGGAAAAAGGACTTCATGTTATCAATACACCTGCTGCATCTTCAGAATCAGTGGCAGAATTGGTTTTTGCCCATCTCTTCGGCGGTGTTCGCTTTTTATATGATGCCAATAGGAATATGCCTTTGGATGGTGATAGCAAATTCAAACAACTTAAAAAGTCGTATGCCAAGGGTTCAGAACTACGGGGTAAAACTTTAGGGGTCATTGGTTTCGGAAGAATTGGCCAAGCTACTGCTAAAATAGCCTTGGGGATTGGTATGAAGGTGATTTATTTTGATCCCTTCATAGAAAGTGCGACAATTGAAGTTCCGTTCTTTGATGGACAATCAGTTAAAATAGACTTTAGTAGCATATCTAAAGAGGAAGTATTAAAAAATGCCGACTTTATAACCTTACATGTTCCTGCCCAAAAGGGTTATGTAATTGGTAAAAAGGAATTTGAATCAATGAAAGATAGTGTCGGTTTAGTTAATGCTGCACGGGGTGGAGTTATCGATGAAGTTGCATTGGTCGATGCATTGGAATCAGGCAAAGTATCTTTTGCAGGCCTTGATGTTTTCGAATCTGAGCCGCAGCCTGAAATTAAGATCCTTATGCATCCTAAAATTTCCTTGACTCCTCATATTGGAGCTGCGACCAGTGAAGCACAGGATAGAATAGGTAGTGAATTGGCATCC
Organism: uncultured Flavobacteriaceae bacterium; assembly: GCA_963762065.1. GTDB lineage: Bacteria > Bacteroidota > Bacteroidia > Flavobacteriales > Flavobacteriaceae > Maribacter_A. The sequence goes on from CAVXJE010000001.1 coordinate 107,177, forward strand.
CAGATTATATCACTTTTGAAATAATATTGCATTAACCTTGCTCAAAATTTTGGAACCAATTTTGTACATTACAAGACTTAACATTAAATTAACTATAAAATGTCTGGATTATTAGATTTACTAAACAGCCCAATGGGCAAACAACTTATTAGCGGTGTCGCAGGCCAAACAGGGCAACCTGAAAACAAAACTGCCGATGTACTTAGTATGGCTATGCCTTTATTATTAGGTGCGATGAAAAAAAATGTGTCTTCTTCCCCTCAAGGGGCACAGGGACTAATGAATGCCCTGTCTTCCAAACATAACGGAAGCATTTTAGATGATTTAGGAGGATTGTTCGGCGGCGGTGTAAATGAATCTGTCATGAGTGACGGCGCAGGAATTTTAGGCCATGTTTTTGGTGGTAAACAACCTCAAGTTGAAAATGCATTGAGTCAAAAATCAGGAATGGATGCAGCTTCAATAGCAAGCATCCTTAAAATTGCGGCCCCAATCGTAATGGGCTTTATTGGTAAACAAACAGCTCAAAACAAGGTAAGTGATGCCAACGGTCTTAATAGTATGCTTGGAGGTTTATTAGGAGGACAACCACAACAAAACCAAAGCTTGATTACTACACTTTTAGATGCCGATGGCGATGGAAGTATTTTGGATGACGTAGCTGGTATGGTTATGGGAGGTGGCAAAAAGAAAGGCGGTCTAGGAGGATTACTTGGAGGTCTTTTTGGAAAATAACCCAATTTTATAGCATTATTAACAAAGGCCATTTGAAAATTCAAATGGCTTTTTTGTACCTTTCTTTAGGAATATGTTATAATTTCAAATTAAATCAACTGATTAAAGGATATCATACATCCTTTAAAAAATTAATGTAAATGAAAAGGTTTGTTTTAAAAACAAGTGGGTTATTGTTGGTGCTTGCCCTCATAGTTGGTAGCTGTGGAAGCTCCAAAGAAGCAGTCAACATTTCCGATGAAGAAAAAATGGCCTTCAACCAAAAGGAAAAGGATACAATATCAATCGCTAACGAAGAAGTTGAATATGAAATAATAATAATCGAACCTGGTTTTAATTTTTGGTTGCAAAGCATTGCAAAACCAAAAGGATTTTATTCACAATCTTTTTTAGAGAATAGAAATCAGCTATACGTTATTCAATGGAATCAGCGTGTAATGCAACCGCTAAGGTACAACCCCAATTTATACGAATTACAGATAGATTATTCACCAAACATAGATTATGGTTATGAAGTAAATTACAAACTTTACAACTATTTCATTTACTTTCAACGCAAATACAATCAAAGATTAGGACCTTTTGTCCCTCGAATTTAAAAAGTATATTTGTCCCAGATTAAATTGTGATATGGAGAAATTAAAGCAAAGATGGGGCATTGATTCGAATTTTCAAATTATTGTCATTTGTATTGTTTTTGCCGTGACAGGATCAGCTGCCACAAAATTGGCACAGCCATTAACAGAATTTATCGGTTTAGGAAAGGAAACTACAAATGCTTGGATTTATTGGACTGTCAGAATCTTACTTATTTTCCCTATTTATCAGGTTTTACTGGTTGCTTTCGGTTGGCTTTTTGGTCAGTTTAAATTCTTTTGGAACTTTGAAAAGAAAATGTTGAACAGAATAGGCTTGGGGTTCCTTATTAAATAGAATTAATCTTTTTTCAACTTCCCCTTTACTCCTTTATTGCCTAACTTTATGGTATGGGACATTTTGAGCTTCAAATTCGGAATTCCATGGTTTCACTACTTCTGGTGGTCTTTATTCTAGCCCCATCAATAGTTAAATTTTCGCATGCCATAAATGAACATGAGCTGTTGGAATGTAAGGAAATTGGAAAATTGCATTTTCATAAAATAGAGATGGATTGTGATTTTCAAAAATTCAATCTTTCGCCTGTAATATATCCGCCCTTAGTAGTATTTCCAGAATATTTTTCAGTTAGCATATTAAAAAACCATTTCTCCCATTATTCTTTTTTAAGCAATTACCAAAATCTACATTTTGCATTAAGAGGCCCTCCCTTTATTTCATAGATTATTCGATTAAAAAGAATCGGTAACTTTTAATTCAAAATGTAATGAAATATTTATTTCTATTTATAATTTTTGCAATGTCCTATAATTGGGGCTTTGCACAAAATATAGTTTCAGGGACAATCACCAATAAAGAAGACAACCTTCCCATTGAGCAGGCTACCGTTTATTTTCCAGACTTGGAAATGGGCACAACTACTGATTACAATGGCTATTATGAATTAAATGATGTGCCTATTGGAAGTTTTGAAATGATAATATCCAATATAGGATTTGAAACCTATTCAAAAAACTTAAATGTTTTATCGGGCAACAATACTTTTAATATAAGCCTTTCATCCACTGCTATAGAAATGGAGGAAGTTATTGTTTCCACCCCCTTTCACAAACTACAAAGTGAAAACGTCATGAAAGTAGAGCGTGAAAGCATGCAAGAACTTAGTGCCAATGGGGCGATAACCCTTTCAGACGGTATTACAAAAATTGCAGGTGTTGAGAGTGTTTCTACCGGTGTTGGAATTGGCAAACCGGTAATCCGAGGGCTAAGTGCTAATAGGGTCTTGGTGTATACCCAAGGAGTACGTTTGGAAAATCAACAATTTGGGGATGAACATGGCCTCGGAATCAATGATGCAGGTTTGGAAAGTGTAGAGGTTATAAAAGGTCCCGCTTCCCTACTCTACGGCTCGGATGCTATGGGTGGTGTTCTTTATTTCAATCCTGAGAAATTCGCAATTCCGAATGAAACTGAAGGGGATGTAAACCTTAATTATTTTACCAATACCAATGGTCTTGGGTTCAATATAGGTGTAAAAACATCCAGTGAAAAACTAAAATTCCTGTTGCGTGGAAGCCATGCTTCACATATAGACTATAAAACAGGTGATGACGTACGTTTAACCAATTCCCGATTTAATGTATCTGATCTAAAAACGGGTTTGGGCTATCAATCAACATCATTCAAAACTGAGTTACGATACAATTATAATCTATCAGAAATAGGTATTCCTGAAGAAATTGGTGAGCAGTCCAAAAGTCGTTCCCCACAACTGCCAAGTCAACAAATAGGTAATCATATCCTTAGCAGCAAGACCAAAATTTTCTTTGATAAAACAAGTTTAGAGGCAACATTGGGCTATACTTTCAACAATCGGAAAGAATTTGAGGATGACGAGGATATTGCCGCCCTGGAAATGCATTTGTCAACCTTAAATTACAATCTAAACTTTGAAATGCCCAAATGGGGAAATTTAGAGACCATTATAGGGATTCAAGGAATGCATCAGACCAATAGAAACTACGGTGAAGAACAATTAATTCCTAACGCTAACACCAACGATATCGGGGTTTTAGCTACATCCCATATGCATTTTGAAAACAAAAGCGATCTTCAAATGGGGCTTCGATTTGACCATAGAAATATAAATGGTGAATTCAATAATAGACCTCCGGAGGATAGTTTCTATGAAAATTTTGACCGGGACTTTAATAGCTTCAATGCTGCACTAGGTTATAAATTTGAATTATTTAATAATACTGTAGCCAGAATTAATATGGCCACTGGGTTTCGTGCACCCAACTTGGCTGAATTGACCTCACTTGGAGTCCATGAAGGCACCAATCGATATGAAATTGGGAAAATTGATTTAGATAATGAACAAAATTTTCAAACGGATATTTCATTGGAATATAAGGACGATCATCTTGAATTTTTCATAAACGGTTTTCACAACTCAATTACCGATTACATATTTATTGAACCTACAGGTTTGAGTATAGGTGAGGATGAGGTATTTGAATATCGACAACAAAACGCTAAATTATTCGGTGGCGAAATTGGTTTTCACCTACACCCACATCCATTGGATTGGTTACATTTTGAGAGTAGTTTTGAAACGGTCATCGGAAAGCTGGAAAGTGATGAATACCTACCTCTTATTCCTGCCAACAACCTAACCAATACCGTTCGGATTGAAGGAAAGGATACAACAAAATGGTTGAGGAACAAATACGCTTTTATTACCTTAAAATCGGTTTTCAATCAAAATAAGGTTGGTGGATTCGAAGACCCTTCCGACGGATATAATTTGCTTAATCTTGGTATTGGTGCAAATATTTCTGCTTTTAACACACTTATAGAAGTTCGTGTGAGTGGTCAAAATATAATGGATAAAGCTTATATTTCACATTTATCTCGTTTAAAAAATGATGGAATAGCAAATATTGGAAGAAATATTTCCCTTGCCGTAGGCATTCCATTATGAAAATACCCTTGGGAATGGTAATTGGAATAATCACCTAGTCTGCATCAATTTCAATTATTTTTCCTTTTTTTGAACTTTTGATAATGTAGGTGTAAATCCACATAATAGTGAATGTCGGAACCACGTCCAAACCTGGGATTATTTCTTCAATAAAAGTAAAAACACCAGCAGCCTGACCTACTTTGCCCTTGTAGAGTCGAGTCATTAACCAGCCAGCCAAGGGAGCCCAAATAATGTCCGAAAAATCGCCAATAAAGGGTACAACGAATGAAAGCATACCAATACCATCGAATAATAATCCCAATGCAAGGTTTTGGTACTTTTTATCTTTGTTTTTAGACATATTTAAATATAAGGATTCACATTTTTAGCACAACAATAAGGGTGCCAAATTCAGAACCTTAAAACAGTTCATATTATGAAAGATTTGAACTGATTAATTTTAAAAATTCGTTGCGGGTCTCTTCTTTCACAAAACTTCCCCTAAATCCTGAGGTTGTGGTGACCGAATTTTGTTTTTGTACCCCACGCATCATCATACACATGTGGGCCGCTTCTATAACAACTGCAACCCCTTGAGGTTTCAAGGTGTCATTGATACAATCTAGGATTTGTTCGGTCAATCGCTCTTGAACTTGCAATCTACGGGCAAAAACATCAACAATCCGAGGCAATTTACTTAAACCAACAATCTGACCATTCGGAATATATGCAATATGCGCCTTTCCAAAAAAAGGTAACATATGATGCTCACAAAGGGAATAAAGTTCAATGTCCTTTACAATGACCATTTCATTATAAGATTCCTTGAACATTGCGCTTTTCAAAATGCTTGCAGCATCTTGTTGATATCCCTGTGTTAAAAACATCATAGCTTTTGCAGCACGCTCAGGGGTCTTTGCAAGACCTTCGCGAGAAATATCCTCTCCAATTTCCTCTATGATTTTTGAATACCTTTCCTTTACATCATTTGTGATTTCCAGATTATATTCTTCAAGACTTCTGTATGCTTTATTTTTTTTCATGTTATTAGGTGTGATTTTCCTTTTTAAAGTAACTATTTAAATATAGTCTGTCTTTTTTAATGAAAATTACAGCACGACAATTTAACGTTTATATTGTTAAAATAAAACAGCTTTCAAGCATTGTTATAGGCAAGCTGGTTTTGGTATGTCTGCGCTATTGTTTAATTTTCACATCGAAATAGAAAAAGGGAATGATCCAAGCCACCAATATCCAAAAATTTTACGGGGAATTACAAGTTTTAAAAGGGGTTGACCTTCATATTAAAAAGGGCGAAATAGTCTCTATTGTTGGTCCATCCGGCGCTGGCAAAACCACCTTATTACAAATCCTAGGCACATTGGACGTACAGAGTAATAAGGTTGATAGTAGGCTTTTGATCAATAATGTTGAAGTAACGGATTTATCCGACACTGAATTAGCGAAATTCAGGAATGAACATATTGGTTTCATCTTCCAGTTTCATCAATTACTGCCTGAATTTACGGCACTTGAGAATGTATGCATTCCTGGATATATTAAAAAAACACCAAGCGTGGATGTCGAGCAAAGGGCGAAGGAAATATTGGATTTCTTAGGACTTTCACATCGAATTAACCATAAACCAAATGAGCTTTCCGGCGGCGAACAGCAGCGAGTTGCCGTTGCACGGGCCTTGATAAATAATCCATCAATCATTTTTGCTGATGAACCCAGTGGAAATCTTGATTCTGAAAGTGCGGACAATTTACATAAACTGTTTTTTGAATTGCGTGATAAATTTGGCCAAACCTTTGTAATAGTTACACATAACAGGGAGTTGGCAGATTTGGCAGACCGCAAACTAACCATGGTTGATGGACTTATTACAAACACTATAGATGCAGAATGGACAGATTGGTCCAAACGCCCGCTACTATGACCAAAACCGAACTCAAAGAGTTTTTGGATGCCAAAGTAGCCCAATACAATCTACCACAGTTTCTGGAAAGTGATCCCATTCAAATTCCACATAAATTCAATAAAAAAGAGGATATAGAAATTAGTGCTTTCCTAACGGCCACTATTTCTTGGGGCAATCGTAAAAGCATCATCAATAACGCTGAAAAAATGATGCAGTTCCTTGATCAGGCACCCCATGATTTTATTTTGAACCATACTGAAAAGGATTTAGAAAAATTACTAGGTTTTGTACACCGTACGTTCAATGGGACAGACTTTTCTTTTTTTATACAAAGCCTAAAGAATATTTATATTAACCATAATGGTTTGGAGTACGTTTTCAAGCAAAATGCAGAAATCAACTCCTTACAAACTTCTATTTCCGAGTTCAAAAACACCTTTTTTGAAATAGCCCACCCAAAGCGAACAACAAAACATATTTCTGACCCACTAAAAGGTTCGGCCGCCAAACGAATTAATATGTTCTTACGATGGATGGTAAGGGATGCCAAAAGCGGTGTTGATTTTGGTTTGTGGAAAACTATCTCCCCTTCACAATTGTCATGTCCTTTGGATGTTCATTCAGGGAACGTTGCCCGAAAACTAAAACTGCTCAAACGTAAACAGAACGATGCCAAGGCACTCTTGGAACTCGACTCTTCACTGAGAAAACTGGACCCATTGGATCCGGTTAAATATGATTTTGCACTTTTTGGTCTTGGGGTTTTTGAGAAGTTCTAATTAAATAAACGGCTTAAATAAAAAGTGATAAAATATTACCCTACAATCCAATAAGGTCCAACTAGTAGTTTTTATTTTGCAACAATCCCCATATTCCCCAAATCCAACGGAATTCGCTTGCCGCCTTCTACTATCGATTTATAAATGGCCTCAACTATGATCATATCACGTTTGCCCATTTCCCCTGGCGCCACATTAACAGTATCCATCAATATATGTTTTGCAAAATCATCCATTTGTAATTTTTGCTGGCTTTCATGCGGAAACTGTATTTCTTCCCCTAAAGAAGTTATGCCATGAATAGGGCCATAACTATGGGCTGGTTGCAGCTCAAACCAACCTTTATCACAAGAAGCGCGTAAACGATTTCCACTTGCATTATGGGAAGTGAACATATGCCCCACAGCACCTGTGGGAAACTCAAACTGAGCCGTGATTGTCTCATCGGTATCCTTAAAATATTCTGGCCGTGTACTAAACTCTTGGGCCGAAACCGAAACGGGATTGCTCCCAGTCCCATATATACTGGATTGAATGGAATAAACGCCCATATTCATTAAAGCGCCCCCACCAGAAAGTGCACGATTTAGTCGCCATTGGTTAGGATTACCCCCAGAAATATAGCCAGCATCAGAAGAAATAAAGCGCACATTGCCGAAAGTCTTTTCTCGTACAAATTTCTTTACTTGATTGGTATAGGGTTCAGATTGCATACGGTAACCAACACTTAGCTTTACGCCTGCATCTTTACAGGCTTTAATTATGGCATCACACTCGGCGACACTTACGGCCATGGGCTTTTCGCAAATAACATGCTTACCTGCCCTAGCCGAACGTATGCAGAAATCGGCATGCATACTATTTGGCAGAACAACATAAACAATATCAATATCCTTATTACTTGCAATGGAGTCGAAATTTTCATAGTTGTAGACATTTGTCTTGGGTATGCTGTATTTGTCCATCCAAATCTGCTCTTTTTCAGGAGTTCCGGTGACGACGCCAGCCAAATGACAATATTTGGTATCCTGTAAGGCCGGTGCCAATTGGCGGGTACTATAGCTCCCGAGACCAACAAGGGCTATGCCCAGTTTTTTCTTTTCTTGACCGCTCCCCATGGCACAAGCCAATGGCATTCCACCTAACAATGCTATTCCAGCAATTCCTTGGGTAATTTTTGTATTGAAATCCCTTCGATTTATTTTCATGATATTATCTTAATTTCTTTAATACTTGCTTGCATTCCTTTTAAAATTACAAATTTATCATTTATGAATCTAAGCGTTTGAAAGCATAGTTAACGTAATACCACCAAAATCTTTATCTGCCTATTGGTTTATCTTAAAATATTGGTGAAGAGTCAACCTTTTTTTGGTTATTCCCATTAGTTAGGAACATTGATATTGGAATTTATTGAATTAAGGATAAACGAAGGTTCTACGATAAAAATATCCGTACAATTTGTCCAAGATTTCGAATTACAAGAAAAATACATATATAGCGCGGGGCTTGAATTTTCGAAGAATGGAAGGGTTTTAGGACAACCCATAAGGATATTTAAAAAGAATTAATTACATTTTATTTAAATTTAATTCTATCCTAAAAATTTAAACTTAGAACTTATTCCTCCTTAGATTTACGTATTTTTAAAGCTATCTAAATATCCCTCATGAAGAACTATTCGAAATTGATTTTCAGCCTACTATTATTATTTTTATTTTCAAATGGCAATTTTGCCCAACAAAATGAATTTCTATACGGTGATGCGCTCCCTGATGCTCCTGAACTAGCTACCCGAGGAGATTATAAAGTTGGGGTTCGCACCTTAAATTTGGTAAACAAAAACCAGGTGGACATTCTCAACTCCAAAGATGGAGTAGATCCCTTGTATGATCGCCCATTGACGTTAGAAGTTTGGTACCCTGCATTTGTTGCCAACGAAATTGAACAAATCGTAACTTATGATGAAGTTATGGGAACTGCCAATGATTCCCTTCGACCTTTAGTGCCATTTACATTTAACGGAAGGGCTATACGTGATGAGGCTCCTCTGACTTCAGACGGTGCGTTTCCATTGGTTATCGTTTCCCATGGCTACGTTGGATCGCGTTATCTAATGACCTATTTAACTGAAAATTTGGCTTCTAAAGGCTATATAGTTGTTGCTATTGAACATACCGATTCTACCTTTAAAGATGCGGCGCCATTTCAAAGTACTTTGCTAAACAGGACGAAGGATATTCGATTTGTACTTGATCAAATAGCGGAGTTGGGCAAAAAAGGCAAAAACTTTTTATCAGGTATTGTCGATGCGGACAATACCGCAATTATAGGATATTCTATGGGAGGATACGGTGTTTTGAATGTAGCCGGTGCAGGATATAGTGACCCAATGATAGCATTTTTTACGGGAATGACAGGGGGTAGTGTGTCTATTGCAGTACATGCGGCAAGTAATTCGGAATACCAAAATCTAGTGGATTCAAGAATACAAGCTGTAGTGGCTTTTGCCCCTTGGGGTATGGCACGCGGTGTATGGGATGGCGAAGGATTAAAAGGCTTAAAAATCCCAATTTTTTTTGTGGCCGGAAGCCAAGATGATATTTCTGGCTATGAGAACGGAATTAAGGCAATTTATACTAATACAGTGAATGCCGATAGGTATTTGCTTACCTATAAAAATGCTCGCCACAATGTAGCGCCAAACCCCCCACCCAATGAAGCATTACAATTAGGTCTGCATATTGACGAATATTATAGATATGCGGATTCTACTTGGGATCAGCGAAAGATCAATAATATCAACCAACATTTCGTCACTGTCTTTTTAGGTATCCATTTAAAGCAAAAAGAATATTCAAAGTATCTGGAAGTGCAAGAGGATTCCAACGAAAAAGATTGGACGGGTTTTAAACCCAGATCCTCAACAGGTATGGAGCTATTACATTCCAAACCTTTGGAATAATTAATGAAAATAGTTATCGATTAGCACCAAACACTTGAATTTGTGCTGAATTTCTGTTGTCTGGATAAAATAGATAGAAAGTAGTCCTTTAGCATTGTAAGCTACTCCCTATGTCCAGTTTTTTTCGGCATAATGAAAACGTGCCATTATTCAAATAAATAAGATTCAACTTGTTTTGTGGACTATCCTCACGCCTAAATGTTGTTGCCATTAAATGGTAATCCTCAAACACATCAAAAGGTAAATAAAATAAAGGCCAAAAATAAAGTCTTTGAGTAAAAAAAATTAATTGTTCGGATTTTCCATAAAAAATACTTCCGCCCTACAATTAAGTACTGCTTTTTTCGTTTAAATAGCTGAATTCAATAAAATAAAAATAATCCCACATCATTATGAAAAACAGTATTAAAATTTTGTATGCAATGCTTGCATTCGTTATGGTTTTTTCAGTTTCCTGTGAAAAATCAGATGACAATAAAATAGAAACAAATGCCTTACAATTACCTCCGTATGAGTCAATGGCAGTTGATTTCAGTGATTTTTTGGATGATTCCAATTCTGGCAAAACAGCTTCAACCGCCAAAGTAGGTGGTAATTGGCTCTATCCTAGATTAGTGGTCGGTTTTTGGAATACTGCCCTTTTTACAAATTTAGCAGTTCCTGTAGCTTCATTTAGAAGTGCCTTTGCCCATGAAGCAGAGTTTTTAGGTGAAAATACTTGGCAATGGTCATATACAGTCGACGGTTTTACCAGCGAATATACGGCAAGACTTACAGGGGAATTAACCAGTGATGGCGTTCTGTGGAAAATGTACGTGACCAAGGACGGTGTTGGTGCCTTTGATGAGTTCCTATGGTTTTCAGGAGTTTCCAATATTGATGGTAATAGCGGTGAATGGGTGCTTAATCAAAGTGCTGAGCGTCCTAACCGAATGATCCATATTGCTTGGGAACGTGAAAACGATGAAATAGGTAATATCAAATATACCTGGGTAAGGGAAATGAATGATGAGCAAAGCGATGATCTTTTCAAAGACAGTTATCTGGAATACGGATTGCAAGAAGGCGATTACAATGTTTACTACAATATTCATGTATATGACCTTCAATTGCAAAATTTTGTAGACGTTAATATTGAATGGAATAGAACCGCCTTTAATGGTCGTGTTATGGCTTCTTCGCATTTTGAGGATGATATGTGGCATTGCTGGGACAGTACAGGGGAAGATGTTGCCTGTGAGTAAGTAATTCGATTATTTAAGGGAAAAAAACAATAATACCCTACACTTTCGATGTATGCTTTTAGTTTGTTTTTAAGTGGCAAACTATAGCGTAAAACCATCAAAAGTGTAGGGTTTTTTATGGCCCTACTTCCCATTCCCCTTTCGCGTGGCTCTATTGAACACCTTTGTATTTTTATTATTAAGTTCGAGGCACTATAAATAATGCAATGCAATGTTTCCTAATAATTGTTATATTTAAATCTTCATTCAGAATCAATAATCAGACAAGGCAATATGAGCACATATAAATCGATATTATTTCTGACTCTACTTTTCATAATGGGTACATCCAACGCCCAAGACTGGGCCAATTTGGAAGAGTTTAAGGCCGACAATGCCAAAATAGGCATACCTTCAGAAGGCGAAAATCGTGTAGTTTTTATGGGAAACTCCATCACCATTGGTTGGTTGCATACGGTTCCGGAATTCTTTGAAGGAAAACCTTATATAAATCGTGGCATTAGTGGTCAGACTACCCCGCAGATGCTATTGCGCTTTAGACAGGATGTGATTGCCCTTAAACCCAAAGTAGTGGTAATTTTAGCGGGTACCAATGATATTGCAGGAAATACGGGTCCGTCAACTTTAGAGATGATAGCAGACAATATAAAATCTATGGCAGAACTGGCAAAATCAAACGGAATCAAAGTAGTGCTCTCCTCTACTCTTCCTGCCTATGATTATCCTTGGAAACCTGGTTTGGAACCAGCTGGCAAAATCGTTACATTGAATAAAATGATAAAAGAGTATGCCAAGGAAAATGGCCATATTTATCTAGACTACTTTTCCACAATGGCCGATGAGCGTAATGGCCTTCCAAAAGATTACGCCAATGATGAAGTGCACCCCACAAAAGCAGGATACATGGTCATGGCACCAATGGCCGAAGCAGCTATTGCAAAAGCCTTAAAGCAATAACCAATTGAATCGGTTTGAAAATAACTCCAAAATGGATTAATAATATCTGTTATCCCTGCCCCTAAGTGAATTAGCCTCTGCATCACCTTTAAATTGTTCTTTCTGTGGGTCCCATTCAAGGGTACGCCCCAATTGATAAGAAATATTGGCGATATTGCAAATACTTGCCGATCTATGGCCCGTCTCTACATCGCAGATGGGTTGAGTCCTATTTTTAATGGAATCCAACCAATCTTGGTAGTGATTGTCTTTTGAGTTGTACAAATGTATATCCGAGTCTTTCAACTCTGCGGATAAAATTGTTGCCGGGTTGGTCTCCAAGTAACTTCTACTAACATCCATGGTGCCTTCAGAACCAATAAAGCGCACACCCCAACCACGGCCAAAATCTTCGTGTACCATTTCAATACCGTTTTCATAGAACATGCGCAATCCTCTTACTGCTGAATTATCGGTAGGTGGAATATACCTAACAGGTCCTGTTTTGTCCATTCCCAATGCCCATTGGGCAATATCGAACATATGAGCTCCCCAATCGCACAAGATTCCGCCACCTACTTCCCTGAACAGCCTAAAATCGGGCCAAAAATCAACATCATTTCGGGATGGGGCCAATCTGTGGTTATAAGCCAATAAAGGTGCTGGGCCACACCATTTATTCCAATCCAATTCTTTTGGAATTGCCTCTTCCTTAAGATTATATGGAATGGCAGGATCACCTACATTCACGAGTACTTTGGTAATTTCCCCTAGATAACCATTTCTAACCAACTCACAGGCTTTTCTAAAATTATCCCAAGAACGTTGCATGCTACCCGTTTGTAATATCTTTTCGGTTTCCCTCGTAGTTTCTACGAGCTTAACCCCTTCATTTATTCTATGCGTTAGAGGTTTCTCACAATAAACATCCTTTCCGGCATGCATTGCATCCATAGCCTGTATTGCATGCCAGTGGTCTGGAGTGGCAATAACTACTGCATCTATATCTTTCCTCGCCAATAATTCCTTATACTCGTCATAACTATCAATTCCACTGAATTTTTCTTGATTCCTGTTTTTTGTATATTGTTCTTCCACATGTTTTTTGAACCAAGCGGTTTTGGTTGTCCAAACATCACAACCAGCAACAATTTGGGCATTGGTATTGCTCACGAATTGTTGTGCAAGTCCATTTGTTTGCTTCCCTAGACCTATAAAACCAAGGTTTATTTTATCGCTAGGGGCCATAAATCCTTGACCCAGAACATGTCTTGGTACAATAGTAATCGCTCCGACGGTTAGCGCAGTTTGCGTAATAAATTTTCTTCTTGATTGTCCAGAAATTTGAGCTTTAGTTATTTTTTGATTTGATTTTGGTTTAGATTTTTCCATGTTTTAATGTTCTAGTCAATATTCAGTATTTATTATAAATTGTTTCATCCAACAAAATTCGTGAGAGTTCCAATCCCATCAATGGTTATCCTGATTTCATCTTTTAACATTAGGGTAAAATCATCTGGTGGGATAATTCCGGTACCTGTCATCAAAAAACAACCATTCGTAAAATTGCATTCCCTAAATAAGTATTCTACCAACTCGGTATGCTTCCGCTTCATATTACCAATTGGAATTTCACCTGAAAATACACCCATCCCTTCCCGTTCAATTTCCATACGTATCATGGTTGTGGGCGCCATCGGTTCCTTGGGTACATAAATACATGGTCCTAATGCCGCACAACCTTCATAGGTCTTTGCTTGAGGAAGGTATAGAGGATTTTTCCCCTCGATACTTCTTGAACTCATATCATTACCAATCGTATAACCTTCAATGGTCGCTTCGGAACTAATAAGTAAAGTGAGTTCCGGCTCTGGCACATTCCAGCTAGAATCCCTTCTGATTCGAACGGTTCCCATATTCCCAACTGTTCGGCTGGGGGTGGCTTTAAAAAAAAGTTCTGGGCGATCAGCATCGTAAACACGGTCATAAAAAGTATCCCCACCCGCTTTTTTGGACTCTTCTATCCGGGCCTCCTTGCTACGCATATAGGTAACACCGGAAGCCCAAATTTCTTGACTACCCATTGGTGGCAAAAAAACATCACCAAGTATTTTACTATCGGAAGGATGTAATATTTCAATATCTTTTTTTAGTGCATTGAATAATCCTTTTCTGTTAAGAAAATTATCCCAATCGGATACCTTCTTTGTATAAAAATGGATTCCTTTTTGTATTATGGCTCCGTCTTTGGTCCTAAAAATCCTCATATATAAGATTGATTTCCAATGTATTTAAATGAAATTTTATTGATTCTTATAAAAGTACCGATTTTACCTATTAAATGTTGACCAATTCACCACAAAAGTTCTAGTTTATTTAAAAATTATTGTTATATATTTCACATCTAAAGTTTTCAACGATGTATGATATTTTTGATATTAAAGGCAAGGTTGCAGTTATAACAGGTGCAGGTGGTACCTTGGCTGGCAGTATTGCTAAAAGTTTAGGGGAACGAGGTGTTAAGTTGGCACTTTTAACACGTAATATTGGTACCTCCAAAGAACTTGTGGAAACTATAGTATCAAAAGGTGGGGAAGCTAAAGCTTTTAAGGCTGATATATTATCGGAAAAATCACTTGAGGAAACAAAGAAAGCTATCCTAAAAGAATTTGGAAGAATTGACATTCTCTTGAATATAGCGGGTGGTAATTTACCTGGAGCCACCATAGGTGAGAACCAGACCATTTTCGACCTGTCTATCGAAGATTTTAAGAAAGTCACAGATCTAAACCTAAATGGCACAGTTATCCCTTCACTTGTTTTTGGAAAAGTGATGTCTGAACAAAAGGAAGGGGTGATTATTAATTACTCCTCAATGGCCGTTGATAGAGCCATTACAAGGGTCGCAGGGTATTCCGCCTCAAAAGCGGCCATGGAGAATTTTACTCGATGGATGGCCGTTGAGATGGCTAAAAAATTTGGCGATGGTATTCGAGTCAATGCAATTGCACCTGGTTTCTTTATCGGTAGGCAAAATAAAGCATTGCTCACAAATAAAGATGGCTCTTTTACACAAAGGGGGGAAACCATAATAAAAAATACTCCTATGGGTAGATTTGGGAAATCCGAGGAATTGAATGGCGCTATCCATTTTTTGTGTAGTGATGCCGCCTCATTCATTACAGGGGTTGTCTTGCCGATTGATGGAGGGTTTAGTGCCTTTAGTGGGGTTTAATGCCTTTAGTGGGGTTTAATGCCTTTAGTGGGGTATTATCAAATTATATTCAAATGAAAATGCTTCAAACTTGGAGATGGTACGGTCCTACAGACCCAGTCTCACTTAGTAATATTAAACAAGCAGGCGCAAAAGGAATAGTTACTGCGTTGCACCACATTCCCAATGGTGAGGTTTGGCCTGTTTCTGAAATCAATAAAAGAAAAGAAGTGATTGAGAAAAACGGACTTTTTTGGTCTGTGGTTGAATCGTTACCCATTCACGAGAACATTAAGACCCGATCAGGGGATTATCTTCTACATATTAAAAACTATAAACAGAGCCTTATTAATTTAAGTGAATGTGGTATTCATGTGGTCTGTTATAATTTTATGCCTGTTTTGGATTGGACACGTACCAGTCTCGATTTTACCGTTGCGGACGGTTCAAAAGCTTTGGCATTTGATTTTAAAGCCTTGTTGGCATTTGATTTATTTATATTAAAACGCCCCAACGCAAGGTCAAGTTATTCCGAATCACAGATAAAGGAAGCTGCTGGGTATTACCGGCAAATGTCAGAAAACAGTATTTGGAATTTGGTAAAAACCATAATCGCTGGTTTACCTGGTTCTTCGGAAGGTTACCCAGTTCCGGAAAAGGGATTTGACTTGGGCAAGTTCCAAAAAATATTGGACACTTACAATAACATTGGGGAAACTGAAATGCGGGACAATCTTGTTTATTTTTTGGAACGGATTATCCCAACTGCTGAGGCCCACGGGATGTTAATGTGTATACATCCTGATGATCCACCGTTCACTATTTTAGGGTTACCGCGAATAATGGGTACAGAAGCGGATTATGCTTATATTTTTGATAAAGTGAAGTCCATTCACAACGGAGTTACATTTTGTACTGGTTCTTTAGGGGTAAGGGCTGATAACGACCTGATCCAAATGTTCAACCGATTTGCAGATAGAGTACATTTTCTGCATTTACGCAGCACAAAACGTGATGGTAAAGGCAATTTCTATGAGGCTGATCATTTAGATGGTGATGTAGACATGTACGAAATTGTCAAACAAGTACTTATCGAACAACAAAGAAGACATAAGAAAGGAAGAAAAGACTTTTCAATACCTATGCGACCAGATCATGGACACCAAATGTTGGATGATCTTGGTAAGAGAACTAATCCTGGGTATTCCGCAATAGGGAGACTACGTGGTCTTGCCGAATTAAGGGGATTGGAAATGGGAATTCAAAAATCTTTATTCAGTGACTGATATGCTCCGGAAAACCAAAATAATCCTTGGCATTGTAATAACAAATATCACTGACTATTTTTCCCAACCATTTTTCATCTGCCGGAAGCTCTCCGTTTTGCACATCGTTACCAATTAAATTACACAAAATACGCCTAAAGTATTCATGCCGTGGGAAAGAAAGGAAACTTCGCGAATCAGTCAACATACCCACAAAACAACTTAATAATCCCATATTTGAAAGCGTGTTCAATTGTTTTTCCATCCCGTTTTTTTGATCTAAAAACCACCAGGCAGCACCATACTGTATTTTTCCTTTTATACTGCCATCGTTGAAATTCCCGGTCATGGTTGCAATTACTTCGTTATCGGCAGGATTTAGATTGTAGATAATGGTTTTTGCCAACTGATCATTGCTATCCAACTCATTTAAAAAATCACTCAATGCCCTGGCTTGTGAAAAATCCCCGATTGAATCAAAACCAGTATCAGGCCCTAAATCAGCAAGTAACCGCTTATTGTTATTTCTAATTGCCCCTAAATGGAATTGCTGGGTCCAGCCCTTTTTGTGATAACATTTACTCAAAAACAAAAGTGTATTGGCTTTAAAAAAAGAAACCTCGGATGATGAAAGCGCTTTGCCATCCTTCAGTTTCTTGAAAATAGTATTACAATGCAATTCCCCATTGCCAAAGTAATACAATTGTTCAAGGCCATGATCTGCTATTCGCGAACCATTGTCATGAAAATAATCGATCCTATTTTCCAAGGCAGACAACAAATCATCATAGCTATTAATCGATGATCCAATTACCTCTTCCAAACGTTCTAAATACTTTAAATAAGAAGAGGTATGTTCCACAGCAAATGCTTTATCGGGCCGAAATGCAGGATATACACGAATTGTTTTTTTCTTGCCATTAATAACTTTGTGATAACCTAAAGAGTCTATCGGATCATCAGTGGTACATAAGATTTCAACTTTTTGTTGTTCCAATAATCCAATGGTATGGTGGGCAGGGCTTTGCAACATTGCCGAGGTCTTATCATATATTGCTTCAGCATTGTCGGATGTGAGAAGTTCATCAATACCAAAATAACTTTGCAATTCCAAATGTGTCCAATGAAAAAGAGGATTACGAATCGTATAAGGAACAGTTTCTGCCCATTTTAAAAACTTTTCCTTATCCGTAGCATCACCTGTAATATATTTCTCTTCTATACCTAGAGCACGCATTGCCCGCCATTTATAATGATCCCCGGCCAACCAAACTTGACTAATGCTTTCAAAAACCCTGTTAGCGGCTATATCTTCTGGCGGTAAGTGATTATGGTAATCAATGATCGGGAGTTTTTTCGCATGATCATGGAACAACTTTTTGGCAAAATCATTTTGTAATAGGAAATCATCGGTAATAAAAGTCTTCATTCAATTGGTTTTACAGGAGCTGATACTATTATTAACGGATAACAATTGCTTCAATTCAATTGTTACCGTTGATTTATTTAATAAACAATATAATAAAGAAAAATGGCAAAATAGCATTCTAAATTAGGTATCTAAAGAATTTGAAATTATCGCTATCTTTGTCTTATAATGGGTAAACTTCTTTCCATAGCCTTGTCTTTTTTAATTCTATTCCAGAGTTTAAATCTGGAATTGGGTGACTTGGCCCATATTGACGAGCTATTGGAACATGCCGAGTATCATTCTCAAAAGTATGGAGACAATTTCCTGGTTTTTATTTCAAAACATTACGGTGAATTGCAAAAAGAACATAGCCAAGACCATCAAGAGGAAAAAAAAGAACATGAAGAACTTCCTTTTAACCATCATTGTTGTTCCCATATTTATACCGATTTTGTATTGAACCATGCTGGGATTCCATTGTTAAAGATTGGACCTGTCGCAGACTTGACAGCCAATTTCTATTATTTGGATAATTATTCCTCTTTTGAAAAATTTGATATTTTTCAACCTCCAAAGTAATTGCATTTCTTTCTTGATTTATTAGATCTGCATCTATTTCGTGCGGATAATTTGTATCACTTACTATTGCAGGATTATGTTATCAAACATCATACGATTTAGTATAAAGAATAAGCTATTTGTTCTTTTGCTAACCCTTTTCATCGTTTTCTTTGGGATTTATTCCATGACCCAAATTCCTATTGGCGCAGTACCCGATGTTACCAATAATCAGGTACAGGTCATTACCACATCCCAAAATCTATCTACACAGGATATTGAACAGTTTATTACCTATCCAGTAGAATTGGAAATGGCAAATTTACCTGGGGTAGTTGAAATTAGATCCATCTCCAAATTTGGTCTATCTGTGGTTACAATTGTCTTTGAGGATGATATGGGCACTTACCTACCCCGACAGTTGATTGCTGAAAAAATAAAATCGGCAGCGGAAAAAATCCCTGAAGGATTTGGCACTCCAGAGATGGGTCCCATAACCACTGGTTTAGGTGAAATTTATCAATACATACTGGATACAAAACCAGGATACCAAGATAAGTATTCGGCTATGGAACTACGGACCATACAGGATTGGATCGTAAAACGTCAATTGTCCGGTATTCCCGGAGTGGTAGAGGTAAATACTTGGGGTGGACTTTTAAAGCAATATGAAGTTGCTATAAATACCGGGAAACTAAACGCAATGAATATTACCATTGCCCAAGTTTTCGATGCCTTGGAAAACAACAATGGAGTTGCCGGTGGCGGATATATTGAAAAAACCAACCAAGCCTTCTTTATTCGCGCCGAGGGCTTAATTACTTCCTTGGAGGACATTGAAAATATCGTAGTCAAAAATGAAGACGGCATTCCCATTTTCATAAAAAATATAGCCACAGTTGGTTTTGGCAGTGCTACTCGCTTTGGCGCAATTACCGGAAATGGAGAAGGTGAAAAAGTACTCGGACAAGTAATGATGCTTAAGGATGCGAATTCGAAAAAGGTAATCGAGGCCGTAAAGGAGCGTGTGGAATCCATTGCTAAAACATTGCCCGAAGGAGTTTACATCAACCCCTTTTTAGAACGTAGCGAACTGATTGCGAAAACTACTTTTACCGTTGCAGAAAATCTAATTCTAGGATGTTTGATCGTTATTTTTGTGGTTGTTCTATTATTGGGGAATTTTCGTTCAGGGCTAGTAGTTGCTTCGGTAATACCCTTATCCCTCTTGTTCACGCTTTCGTTCATGTACCTGTTTGGGGTAGATGCGAATTTAATGAGTTTGGGAGCCATTGACTTTGGGATCATTATCGATGGTGCTGTGATTATCGTTGAATACATTGCTTTCCAAATTACCTCGAAAAGGCTTGAATTGGGAAAAATGTCCCATACGGATAAAAATTTGGCGAAAGATGAAATTACATTCAAAAGTGCTTCAAAAATGATGAACTCTGCCATTTTCGGGCAGCTAATTATTCTCATTGTATTCATCCCAATATTATCATTGAGTGGTGTTGAAGGAAAAATGTTCAAGCCTATGGCAATGACATTCAGCTTTGCTTTGATTGGTGCGATGCTTTTATGCTTTACGTATGTACCGGTGATCTCATCACTGATATTAAAACCAGCCCGAGAATCAGAAAAAAATATATCCGTACGTTTAATGCGATTTCTGAACTTAATGTATGAACCTTCCATTCATTGGGCTTTGGCGAGCAAGAAATTGGTTCTTGGGATTGCATTATTGCTATTGACAATGTCTATTTTTCTTTTTACCACGATGGGAGGGGAATTTGTACCGACCTTGGATGAGGGCGATTTTGTAATTCAGCCTATCTTAAAAACGGGTACTTCTTTAAGTAAAACCATTGAAACAACTACAAGAATTGAAAAGATCTTGTTGAATGAATTTCCTGAAGTAGAACAAGTAGTTACACGAATCGGTGCAGCTGAAGTGCCTACAGATCCTATGTCTATGGAAGAAACAGATGTAATCATCACCCTTAAACCGAAGAAAGATTGGGTAACCGCATCCACTAAAGATGCACTGGCAGATAAATTCAAAGAAGCATTGGCTGTTATTCCAGGTATGGAAGTTGAATTTACACAACCCATTGAAATGCGTTTTAATGAACTTATTACAGGTGTCAGGGCAGATATCGCCATTAAGATATTTGGTGAAGACCTAGAGGTATTGAACAAAAAAGGAAACGAGATAAAAAGATTGATTGAAGATATAGAAGGTGCCTCGGATATCAGTGTTGAAAAAATTGCCGGTTTGCCTCAAATGAACATTAAATACAACCGAGCAAAAATTGCTCGTTATGGTATGAATATCAGCGATTTGAATAAACTTGTTTCAATGGGTTTTGCAGGTGCTAATCTAGGTAGTGTTTTTGAAGGTGAAAAACGTTTTGACCTGACCCTAAGACTTGATGAAAATAGCAGAAAGGATATTGATAACATTAAAAACCTTTATGTAGACCTACCTTCAAGTGGTAAAATCCCAATGAGCGAATTGGCACAAATATCATACACCAAAGGAGCTGCCAAAATTTCAAGGGATGATACCAAGAGAAGAATAGTTGTAGGTATCAATGTTCGTAACAGGGATTTACAATCGGTTGTTAATGATGTTCAAAATAGAATTGAATCCAATATTACACTTCCAGTAGGTTATTCAATTACCTACGGAGGGCAGTTCGAAAATTTACAGAGCGCCAAAAATCGTTTAAAAATAGCTGTTCCCATTGCTTTGGTCCTAATTTTCTTTTTGCTCTTTTTCGCATTCAAATCGGTGAAAGAGGCTTTAATGATTTACTCAGCTATACCTTTGGCAGCAGTAGGAGGTGTATTTTTACTTTGGATTCGGGATATGCCTTTTAGCATATCGGCCGGAGTCGGATTCATAGCTCTTTTTGGTATTGCTGTATTAAACGGAATTGTTTTGATCGAGCATTTTAAGGAATTAAAACATCAGGGTATGCACGATATCGAGGCGCGAATAATTAAAGGTTCAAAAGATCGATTGAGAGCGGTATTATTAACCGCTGCTGCTGCTGCCCTGGGTTTTTTACCTATGGCAATATCAACAAATGTCGGTGCTGAAGTACAACGCCCCTTGGCTACAGTGGTAATAGGAGGGCTTGTAACTGCTACCCTACTTACAATGATAGTACTTCCAGTTTTATACTCGATTTTTGATAGTAAAGTTGAACTAAAAAAGGATATGAAAAAGAAAAGTGTGCAAGGTTTATCAATAATACTATTATTTTTTGCAAGCAATATCAATGCACAGGATAATGGATTGAATTTTGAAGAGGTTCGGGCACTGGCTTTCGAAAATAACGCAGGATTAAAAGCGGCTTCATTGAAAGTGGAAGAGTCCAAAGCCCTTGTAGGTAGTGCCTTCAACTTTGATAAGGCAGAAGTTTATTATCATTATGACCAAAATAACCTAGCCTTCAATAATGAACCTTTAAAGGTTTTTGGTGTGCAACAAAATATTTTATTTCCAACAGTTTATTTCGCCGGAAAACGTGTAAATAAAGCAAGTTTGAATATGGAAAATAGCCGCTTTGAGATGCAAAAACAAATTCTTGAAAGAGAAATTGCCTCGGCTTATCACGAATTACAATTTGTAAGGGAAAAGGAAAGGGTTTATAGATATTTAGATAGTATTTATTTAAAATTTGCACACGCTTCACAGCGTAGATTCGAATTGGGCGAAACAAATTATTTAGAAAAAATAACAGCAAATGCCAAGCAGAAAGAATTTCATATCCTTTTTAAACAAGCACAGGAAGAGGTGTTGGTAGCTTATTCAAAATTGCAAAAGATCGTCCAGACTGAAGAGGACCTTATAATTGCCATTGCCCCCATTCAAAAAATGGAATTAAAAGAAACTGATATCTCCCTTAATGCGGGGCTTAACCTGTATAACCAAAGAAATGAATGGTTTAAAGCAAAAAGTGGATTAGAAAAACAACAGCTCTTACCAGATATAAGTCTTGACTATTTCCAAGGAAGTAACTCTGGGTTGGGCGATAATTTATATGGTTATCAAGTAGGCTTGAAAATTCCTCTTCTCTTTAGTGGAAATGCATCAAAAATCAAAGCGTCAACTATCGCCAAGGAAATCGCAGTCGAGGAATCGGTTGAATATGCCAATCAATTACAATTAAAAAAGGCACAGCTACTAGGGCTGCTCCATAAATACAAAGAGGCCCTTGCCTACTATGAGGTAGACGGACAAAATCTTTCAGAGGAAATACTCAAAACAGCAATCATTAGCTATCAAAATGGGGAATTGGATTTTTTCCAATACATACAGAGTTTGGAAAATGCCCATAACATTACTCTTTCCTATTTGGAAAACCTCAATAATTATAATCAGACGGTTCTAGCCCTAAATCATCTTACATTATGAAATATTCCAGGATATTATCGGTAAATAGTAATTCAATCCTAAAAAGAAATAAAGCAACATTTATGAAATCATTTCAAAAACTGCCATTCATCCTTATAGTTATAGTAGTTATGGCTTGCGGGGATTCTACCAATACTTATGAGACAAAAAATAAAGATGAAGCTCCATCTGATGTAATGTCAATTCAAATCACAAAAACCCAATTTGATAACAGTGCTATGCAACTTGGGAAAATAACTGAACAGCCCTTTCCAAAAGTGGTGCAGACAACGGGCATGATAGATGTTCCTCCCCAAAACAGGGCCGTCATCAGCACTTTCGCTGGAGGTTATGTTCAAAAAACACCTTTGTTAGTTGGGAATAAAGTACGTAAAGGACAGGTCTTGGTAACATTGGAAAATCCAGAGTTTGTTGAAATGCAGCAAAACTATCTTGAAAATGCCGAGCAACTGACCTTTTTAAAATCGGAATATGACCGACAAAAAACATTAATGGAAGAAAAGATAACCTCACAAAAAAACTTTCTAAAAGCAGAAAGTGATTATAATAGGGCCTTGGCGATGTATAACGGATTAAAAAAGAAATTGCAAATGCTCAATATTAATACAAAGTCTGTGGAAGAAGGCTTAATTACATCGGTCGTTACACTTTACGCCCCCATTGATGGCAGTGTAACAAAGATGAATGTGACCAATGGAGCATATGTTTCGCCAGCAGATGAAATTATGGAAATAATTAATACAGACCATATTCATCTTGAGCTTGCCGTGTTCGAAAAAGATATTCTAAAGGTAAAGGAAGGTCAAAAAATCCTATTTAAAATCCCAGAAGCTGTTGAAAATTCCTTTGAGGCCGAAGTGCACCTGGTTGGTACCTCTATTGATACAAAAAACCGGACAGTAAAAGTACATGGGCATTTAGATGATGATAGAAACCATAGCTTTGCCGTAGGAATGTTCGTTGATGCCCAAATAATTACAGAATCTAAAAAAGAATTGGCATTGCCAAATGACGCTATTGTATCAAGGGATACCAAAAATTTTGTATTAGTAAATGTTGCTGATAATGCTAACAGTTACTCTTTAAATCAAAAGGAAATAATTGTCGGAGACAGCTTCAATGGATTCACAATGATTAAAAATAAAGATGATTTCAATGAAAATGATTCATTTTTGGTCAAGGGAGCCTTCAATTTGATACAAGAGGAAAATTAGAATAAGTTGCTCTATACTTTTATCCCATATTTTAATAACATAACTTGGAAATATGAAAATATTACAAATTTCAGTATTGATCCTTTGCCTTACAGCCTGCAATCCCGGGATTTCTAAAACTGATGACATTGCAGCTATAAAAAATGTACTTAAAGCCCAAGAAAAAGCATGGTCGAACAATGACATGGTAGGCTTTATGCAGGGGTATCAACAATCCGATTCCATTGCCTATTTTGGTAGTAATGGTGTTACATACGGCTGGGATAATATGTTGGAACGCTATAAAAAGGCATATCCAACAAAAGAAGATACAGGCGAGCTGAAATTCAAAATAGCGAATATTTCAAAAATTAGTGAAGATGCTTATTGGGTCATGGGCGAATACATTTTAACTAGGCAAGTGGGTGATGCCAACGGCACATTTATGATTGTTTTTAAACGCATTAATGGGGAATGGAAAATCGTTGGTGACCATTCATGCTGATTTAAAACTTCCTATCAGGTCTAAAAGCAGATATATCCATTGAGGTTTTTTTACCATCGATAAGTTCGGTAACCAATTTTCCTGTTGCGGGGCCCAAACTCCAACCCATCATTGCATGGCCCGTGGCAAAAGTTAAATTGACTATTGCACTACTTCTGCCAATATAAGGTAATCCATCAGGTGAAACAGGTCGCATTCCACTTTGGGCATTGGCTATTTCCTCCAAATTCACCTCAATTTCCGGATAATAGTTTTTGGCGGCGCTAGCAATTGCATGAACACGCTTTTTTTGAATTATAGTGTTGATACCCGAGAATTCCATTGTTCCCGCAAAACGAGTGAAACCTTTCATTGGAGTAACTGCTACCTTGGCTTCCATAAGAATAGCCGGGAATGTAATTCCTGTTGGTCTAGGTACATTTATCCGATACCCTTTACCCGCTTGGATTGGTAATTTAACCCCCAATTTTTTGGAAAGTATACCGCTCCAGGAACCTGCTGCCAAGACCACTTCATCCGCTTTGTACGACCCTTTGGAAGTGATAATTTCATTTATTTTATTGTTGGAAACTGAAATATCAATAACCTCTTCATTCGTTTTTATCGAGACCCCAACCGTAGTTAGATATTTAACCATTCTTGGCATAAACTCGTTAGGAGTCATATGTGCATCACATTCATAGTGAATGGCACCCTTGGCATTGATCTTCACATTTGGTTCAATGGCATCCAGCTGTTGTCTGTTTAGTAATTCAACTTCCAATCCTAAATGCTTGGCTTTTTCAGCGACTAGCATTTCGTCTTCCCCAGCTTCATCGGTCTTGTAAAGCATCAACAACCCTTTTCTATCCAACTGGAAATCACCCAAATCCCCAGAAGATTTAATATCCTCGAACAAATCGCGGCTTAGGAGATTTATTTCTTTGATTACAGGGATGGCCATTTCAACATTCTCTTTGGTAGATGCCCTATGAAAATACCAGGACCATTTAAAGAAGTCCATATCAAAGCGGGGTTTCATATAAAAGGGACTTGCCGAATTGAACATCCATTTGATCCCTTTGGCAATCATTCCTGGCGATGCCAAGGGAATAATATGACTAGGCGTTAAATAACCTGCATTGACGAACGAAGCACCAGAAGATAGATCCGATTTATCAATAACCGTTACTTGATGGCCTTCTTTTTGTAAGAAATAGGCAGAACTCAATCCTATAATCCCGCCTCCAATTATGATGATATCCTTATTCATAAATTGCCTTAAATTGAAACAGATACTGAAGCAAGTACAGTATCATTTATTTTCATTGTCATTAAATGACCTGAAACCCATGTGCATATGGGTCATCATCGTCAATACTAATTGTATTGTGGCCATAGATTTTGGCCCAACCTTGAATACTTGGAACTATAGCCTGTATACCAGCCAAAGAGGTCTCCTCCTCTATTCTGCCAATGAATTGGGAGCCAATATAACTTTCATGTATGAATGCTTCACCGGCCTTCAATTTTCCTTTGGCATACCATTGGGCCATTCTTGCCGAAGTCCCTGTGCCACACGGTGAACGATCTATCGCTTTGTCACCATAAAAAACAGCGTTACGGGCAGTTGCTTCGGGTGAAATGGTTTTTCCTGTCCATAATATATGGCTTACATTACGAATAGTACTGTCTTCTGGATGAATGAATTTATCTGGGTATTTTTGATTTATTTTATCCCGTATTTCCTGACTGAACTGTATCAACTTACTCGCTGTAAAATCTTGAATTCCGGAAAAATTCTTTTGGGAATCCAAAATGGCATAGAAATTTCCTCCGTAGGAAACATCAAAAACCAGTTCACCCAATTCCGAGCATTCAATGGTCAAATCCGTTGCTGCCAAATATGATTTTACATTAGTCAGTTTTACCCAATCCACTTTATTACCGGTCTGTTGGTATTCTACCTGAACAAGCCCTGCAGGCGTTTCCATTCTAATTTTTCCAGGGGTTTTAGGTTCCAATAGGCCCTCCTCTATTCCGATGGTTATTGCTCCAATAGTTCCATGTCCACACATGGGTAAGCAACCACTGGTTTCAATAAAAAGAATTCCAAAATCATTTTCGGGATTTGCAGGTGGGTAGAAAATACTACCGCTCATCATATCATGTCCACGTGGCTCGAACATTAGTCCTTTTCGAATCCAGTCGAATTCACTAAGGAAATGTTGTCTTTTTTCACTCATGTTGTTGCCTTTTAGGTCCGGACCCCCTTTGGCTACAACTCTTACAGGATTTCCACAGGTATGTGCATCAATACAGGTAAATGTATTACGACCCATTTTTTATTATTGATTTGGCGAATCTAAATTTTTCTTTTGGTTTGCGCATTATTTACCAATCTAGAAATGTCCAATGGATTTGAATTTTTCAATTCATCTGGCAGCAAACTGTCTGGCCAATCTTGATAACTAACAGGTCGTACCCATCGTTTTATAGAATGAATACCAACTGCTGTGAATCTGCTATCGGTCGAAGAAGGATATGGGCCTCCATGTTGCATTGAAGGGCAAACTTCCACTCCGGTAGGCACTCCGTTGTAAATTAATCTCCCTACCCTATTCTGCAATGCGTCTATGATTGGCGTATACTTTGATAATTCACGGTCCTCAGCGATAATAGTGCCAGTAAGTTGTCCTTCTAACTTGGAAATAATCAATTCTAACTGCTTTGCGTCCTCACATTGCACTACAATCGAATAAGGGCCAAAAACCTCTTGGTGTAATGTGGTATTTTCCAAAAATGTATTGCCTTCGACCGTTGTTATGGTCTGCCTGGCATAATTTTCTTTTACATCAGAATCAAAACTTGCAATCACCTTAAGTCCACCTTGGGAAACTGCTCTTTGTTTATTGCCTTCAAAGGCCCCTATGATATTAGGGTGAAGCATACAGGACGGTTCAATCTTGATTATCTCATTTGAAAGTTGCTCAATAAAAGCAGTTAATCCTTCACCTTTTATTCCTAGCAACAAACCCGGGTTGGTACAAAACTGTCCACTACCCAAGGTAATGGAACCTGCGTAGGTCTTAGCTAATTGCATTCCTCTATGTTTTGTTGCTTCCGGAAGAATAACGACTGGGTTTACGCTCCCCATTTCGGCAAAAACAGGAATTGGTTCCTCACGTTTGGATGCCAAATCGAATAAAGCCCTACCACCACGAATACTACCTGTAAAACCAACGGCCTTTACTTGTGGGTGCTGAACCAACTCAACACCTACCTCAATACCACTGCTGTTCAAATTCGAAAAAATACCATTGGGCATATTTGTTTTCCCAGCAGCCCTTATTATGGCCGAGGCTACCAATTCGCCCGTACCAGCATGCATTGGATGGGATTTCACAATTACTGGACAACCTGCTGCGAAAGCAGCCGCGGTGTCCCCTCCGGCCGTTGAATAGGCCAATGGAAAATTACTCGCCCCAAAAACCACGACTGGCCCTAAAGGAATCAACATTTTACGCAAATCGGGCTTTGGTATAGGGACTCTATCCGGGATAGCAGTATCTATAGTCGCCTCAACCCAAGAACCTTCTCTGACCAGTTCGGCGAATGCCCTAAGCTGACCAACCGTCCTGCCGCGCTCACCCATAGCTCTTCCAGCAGGTAAACCAGTTTCCGAGCAATAGGTTTGAATTAATTCGTCATCCAAGGCCAGAATTTCATCCGCTATGGTATTCAGGAAATCCGCTTTTTTCGACCCAGATATTTTACTGAACTCCCGATAGGCATTTTTCGCCAATGTAACCGCTTCATTGATTTCTTCTGAAGTTGCCTCCAAAAAAGAGGTTTCATTCTCTAGGTTCAATTGTGGATTAAATGTCTTAAAGGATTTTCCGCCTTTGGCAGATTGTTTATTTCCTATATAATTTTTACCTGATATCATATATTAATAGTGCTTGTGCTTTGAATCATTTTCATTACCAAAGTATAGAATTTATCGTTGAAACAAGAAGTTGTTCCAAAATTTAATTTAGTCCTCAATTAAAGGCTGTGAGTTACTGATTTATAATCTGGTAAAATAGGTCTGGTGCGAATACCTTCTTCAATAATATTCAAAACCCGATTTCGCTCAACCCCTTGTAAAGGCAATCTAGGGGCTCTTACGTTTTCTGTCCCAATTCCGGTGCCTACTTCCGCTAATTTAATATTTTGAACCAATTGTGGGCTTATGTCCAATTCCAATAAAGGTAAGAACCATCGATAAATTGCTATAGCCTCTTTAACTCTCCCTGCTTTAACCAATTCATGAATTGCAACCGTTTCTTCGGGGAAGGCACAAACAAGACCGGCTACCCAACCATCCGCACCCATGAGAATACTTTCCAAAGCCAAAGTATCAACACCGCATAGTACCTTCAATCTATTGCCAAATCTATTCCTGATTCTCGTAATATTAGAAATATCGCGCGTTGACTCCTTTACAGCCTCAATATTATCATGCACCAAGAGCTCTTCGAACATGTCCAAAGTCACTTCAATCTTGTAATCAACAGGGTTGTTATAAATCATTATAGGTAACTCCGTACTCTGGGCAACTGCTTTAAAATAGGCTACAGTTTCATAGTCCGTGGCATTGTATCTCATTGGTGGCAACATCATTAATCCGCTGGCACCATATTCTTTGGCTCTTTTGGCAGCCAAAATAGCACCTTTGGTACTTTGTTCGGCAATATTGATAATTACAGGAATTTTTCCATCAACGATTTCAACTGTTTCTTGTATCAAAATTCGCTTTTCATCATCATTTAGGGTACTCGCCTCGCCTAATGTTCCTCCAAGGATTATTCCACTAACCCCTGCATTAAGTTGTGCTTCGATGTTGGTGCGGAACATTTTTAAGTCTAAAGTATCGTCTTCATTGAATTTTGTGGTAACAGCTGGCATTACACCTTTCCATTGTACTTTCATAATAGAATTTTTTATTTGAATAACTAGAACAAAAATACCATTGATATCTGATTTACATTGAATCAATTTTAACCATAATTATGATTATATTACCTATATTATGTGTTATTTTAATAATATATGCTTAATATTTGCGTAATTTTATTCTATGAGAGTCCTTCCTTTTAAAATTCCAAAACCCCTAAACCAGAATTTGATTGTACAGGTAGATCAATCACAAATGTTTTACAATCAACTACATCAGCATGAAGAATTACAACTTAGTTTAATATTAAAAGGTCAAGGAAAGCTTGTTGTTGGAGATAGTATACATCAGTTTACCAAGGGTGATTTTTTTGTTATCGGCGCCAATTGTCCACATTTATTTCAAAGCGAACAGATGGATGGGGATGTGAAAATGATTTCTTTGTTCTTCACAAGGGAATCTTTCGGAAGTGACTTTTTTGATTTGGCCGATATTGAAGAAATCCATTCATTTTTTAATATAGCCAAAGACGGATTTCAACTACTGTCCAATACCAAAATGGTCATGGATATAATGCTTAAATTTCCTGATTCTGATAAGCTTACACGTTTTATTAATCTATTGAATCTATTGAAGATACTATGCGAGGTTGATAAAAAAGTATTGACCAACTTTGTATATTCAAAGAAAATAAGTTCTAGTGAAGGCCAGCGTATGCAAGTTATTTTTGATTTTGTCATTAACAATTTTCAGAACAAGATTGCCTTGGAAACTGTTGCAGAACTGGCCTTTATGACCCCAAATGCATTCTGCAGATTTTTTAAAAATCGTACCAACAAAACTTTTTTCCAATTTCTAATCGAGCTTAGAATCGAACATGCATGCCAACTGCTTGTAGATACTAATCTTTCTATTGCAGGAATATCCGAACAATCAGGTTTTAATTCAATTTCCAATTTCAATCGTAAATTCAAATCATTGAAAGGTATATCCCCTTCCCAATATATGAACCAAAAGATACCAAGGTTGGCTTTTTAACGTTAGTAAAGTCCATTTTCTGTTCTTTATAAGTCAATTCATCAAGTTTTGAGTATTTTTGAAACCGATAAATAGTTGCAGTATGAAAAAAATAATTCTAGTTGTTTTTGGATTGGTTTTGGCGTGTAATTCTTCCCAAAAAATCGTCCCAGATAAAACAACAACCATAATATCAGGTGCTGACCCGAAAATTTATGCCGAAACAATTACCGAATCTGAATTAAAAGAACATCTGTTTGTTTATGCATCGGATGAATTTGAAGGTCGAGAGACCGGACAGCCTGGGCAGAAAAAAGCTATAGAATACATAAAGAACGCATATGTTGAATTGGGGATACCTGCTGCAAAAGGTGATAATGATTATTACCAAAACGTACCCTTGGAAATGAGTAAGTTACCATCTGGAACTATTCGTTTCAATGGGACTGAATTGGAAATCGGAGAGCATTTCCTGACTTTTACTACAGCGGAAGGCTCGTATAAAAATATCGTTTATGCGGGTTATGGCATTGAAGAAGGAACTTATTCGGATTTTGAAGGGTTGGATGTTGAAGGTAAATTGGTTCTGGTAAAATTCGGAGAACCAAAAAATGATGACGGAACCTACAAAATATCGGGTACAAACAAAAAATCAGTTTGGAGCAACATGTCAGAATCACCGGATAAACGTGCTAACTTAATTTCCGAAAAAGGGGGCAATGGTATGTTATATGTTGATGATGCGAATTATGCAAGATTTAAAGGTTATTTTGACAGAATGAAAAGGAATAATTCAGGAAGTTTAATGTTAAAGCCAAAAAATCCGGAATTTATAACTGTATTATTGGACAAAACCGCCGCAACCGGATTATTATCAACTATTTATGAATCTGACACCCCACAGACTATAAATGTGGAAATAAACCTTAATGTTACTTCTGAGGATAATGAGGTCAATTCTGAAAATGTAATTGCTTTCATTGAAGGTTCGACCAAGCCGAATGAATATATTGTTATCTCATCCCATTTAGATCATATTGGCGTAACTGCGGATGGTGAGATTAATAACGGTGCAGATGACGATGGTTCAGGGACTGTTGCTTTATTGGAAATCGCCGAAGCTTTTAAAATAGCTGCGGATGCAGGTATTGGTCCAAAGCGGTCTATTGTTTTCTTGCATTTAACAGGAGAGGAAAAAGGATTATTGGGTTCACAATATTACACAGATGTTGAACCTATTTTCCCATTGGAACAAACCGTTGCAAATTTGAATATTGATATGATCGGTAGGATTGACCCTAAACGCAATGGGGATCGCAATTACATTTATGTCATTGGTTCCGACAAACTCAGTAAGGATTTGCACAACCTTTCGGAAGAAATTAATAAAAAATATGCGAAATTGGAATTGGATTATAAATATAATGATGAAAATGACCCTAATCGCTTTTATTATAGAAGTGATCATTACAATTTTGCAAAAAACAACATACCTATCATATTCTATTTTAATGGAACACATGAAGATTATCACCGACCAAGTGATACCCCGGATAAAATAAATTACGATCTTTTAGAGAATAGGGCACGATTGATTTTTTATACAGCATGGGAAATCTCAAACCGTGATAAAAGAGTGATACTGGATAAGTCATCAAAATAAGCCAAAAATCAAAACATACAAAAAAAGCCCTAACAATACTGTCAGGGCTTTTTGTTTTGGGTGGAAGACGGGATTCGAACCCGCGACCCTCGGTACCACAAACCGATGCTCTAACCAACTGAGCTACAACCACCATTTAAGCGGTGGCAAAGTTAATTTTTTTTAAGTGATCTTGCCAATTAAATGATATTATATTTTCGGAGGTATTCCTAAAAATTTACTTAATATTAAACCTAACTTGTTTCCCCGACAATAAACAAAAGGGCAAAACATCGACAAAATGCACGATTTATAAGACAAAACACACAAAAATCGCCGTTTCACAACATAAATTAGAATACCCTTCTATTGGATATTAATTTTATCTATTGCAAATTCAAAGCACTTAGATCTGAAATGTCCTTACTAAAAACCAATTATTCAATCCCATACAATCCTTTGAAAAAGTTTGCCATGCTTTTGGTTTTACTATTTTATGGTATAAATACGTCCTATTCGCAATTAAGCACAAAGGATAGTTTGGAGTTGAACATAAAAATAGCAAGGTCTAAGGATAATTTTAGTCCAAATGATACCCTATTTATTGACATGGTAAATAAATTAGGCCGTGAACTCCGTTATTTTAAAGCAGATAGTTTATTACTCCTTTCAGAACAAGCGCTAAAACTTAGTCAATCCACTGGTTTTGTCAAAGGTGAATGCAATTCACTTTTGGGAATTGGTGATTATTATTCAGACAAAGGAAATCATGAAAAGGGGATTTCATATTATCAAAAAGCGCTGAGCTTGGCAACTGGTATTAATGATTCCGAACTTATTGTTAGAACTCAAAACAACTTGTCTGGGGAATATGGGTACAAAGGGGATTATGCTAAGGCTTTGAGCGGTTATCTTGAGGGTGTTGAATTGGCCAAAGTGATAGACGACAAGCTTATGCAGTCTATTATAAACGAAAACATTGCCAACCTTTACGCTTCACAAAAGGATTATGAACAGGCTCTGGATTTTTACAAATTAGTTAAAAGGATAAACGAGAAAATAGGAAATGATATCTATTCTGCAGAAACAATGAGCAATATGGCCTCACTATATGCAGATATGGGCAATTTGGAATATGCCATGTTCAATGTAAACAGTAGTATCACAGTTTTTGAAAAAAATGAAATCTTGGATTGGCTTGCTTATGCTTATGAAATTAAGGGAAAAACTTACCTAAAGGAAAACAAGTTCAAATGGGCACTTTATTGGTATAAGCAAAGTGAAATGCTACACGAAAACTTAGAAGATGACAGAGGTAAAATTGATTTGCTCAACGGTTTTGCAGAAGCATATTTAGGGCTGCAAAATGATAGCCTCTCACAACAATACGCTTTAAATGCATTCGAAATCTCAAATAAGTTGAAATTCAAGGAGGGTACCCAAAAATGTGCTAAAACCTTATTTAAAATTCATAAAAACAGGAAAGATTTTGATAAGGCACTTGAGTATCATGAGCTTTACCAACAGCTATCTGACACTTTATCACGAAATGAAAACAAGAAAAGTCTTACCATGTTGAAAACAAAAATTGAACATGATAAACAAAAAGAAGATTTGATCAATCAAAATGAAAAAGCACTTGCCAAGCAAAAAAATTACGTTTATGCCGCATTGAGTATACTATTGGTCTTTCTAGTGGTTACATTTTTAATGAAGCGCAGTGAAAGAATCCAAAAGAAACTTAACAAAGAACTTTTTGCAAAAACAGCGGAATTGGTTAAACACGAAAAAGAACTAAGGGATAGTAATGAAACAAAAGATAAGCTATTTTCTATTATCGGACATGATCTTAGAGGTCCCATTGGGGCATTTCAGGGCTTGTTAAAACTTTATAGGGATAAGGAAATAAGTCAAGAAGAATTTTTGGATTTTATCCCAAAATTAGGTGCCGACATAGATAATATTTCCTTTACGCTAAACAATCTACTTTCATGGGGCCAGACGCAAATGAATGGATCTGTTACCAAACCTTCAGTAATTGCAATCGATAACATTGTAAATGATAATATTAATCTACTTTCTGAAATTGCCACCAGCAAGTCGATCAAGCTGATCAACCAACTACCTTCAAATACGATGGTATGGTCAGATGGTAATCAAATAGACATTGTCTTACGTAATCTAATAAGTAATGCCTTGAAGTTTACCCCGGAAAAGGGAATGATTACCATTGGTGCAATCGAAAGAACCAATAATTGGGAAATTTCCGTACGGGATACAGGAGTTGGTATGGATAAAGGTACGTTAGAGAAACTTTTTATGAAAAACTCAAACCATACTACCTACGGCACCAATAATGAAAAAGGCACCGGTTTGGGTCTTTCACTTTGTAAAGAAATGGTTGAAAAAAACAATGGCACTATCTGGGTCGAAAGCATAATCAATAGAGGCTCGTCTTTCAATTTTACAGTACCCAAAGCAAAACCACCTAAAAACTATCAAAAAGCCGGTTAAACGAGCTTATCCAAACTTTCAATTGCAATACAACGTTCTGTAGTAAACCCTTCAGCGTGTCTTACCCCAATTAGTCGACCTAAATCCCTTGCCCTATAATTAATACTTTCCAAGAAGTTCTTACTGCTTATTGGCGTTTCAGGCTCATTACTTTTCGGATTATGCATTTGGGATGAATATGCCAAAATGGCTTCCATCTTTTTATCAATGAATCCAGAGACATCAACAACAAAATCGGGTTCAAGATTCTTCCATTGAATATAGTGATACACTTGTTTTGGTCGCCAAGGATCCTGCCATTGGTCATCGCCTTCCATCATTGTATCTATTTTCAGCAAACCACTCAAGAAGCAAGCGTCACTAACCAATTTACTCCCTTTTGCATGGTCTATATGACGATCATCAACAGCATTGCACAATACTATTTCGGGTTGATATTTACGTATCATTCGAATTACCGCCATTTGGTGCTTTCTATCATTTACGAAAAAACCATCCGCGAATTCAAGGTTTTCACGAACCACAATTCCCAATATTTTGGCAGCATGGGCAGCTTCTTTGTCCCTAATTTCGGCAGAGCCCCTTGTTCCAAGTTCCCCACGGGTTAAATCGACTATTCCAACTTTTTTACCGTTGGCAATTTCCTTTGCAATGGTAGCTCCTGCCCCAAGTTCTGCATCATCAGGGTGTGCCCCGAAAACCAATATATCTAGTTTCATTTATTAAATTGAAATTAATGTGTGGTAGTTACGCTTCTTGTCCTTATTAACGTCAAAGCTTGTTCTATATCGGCAATCAAATCCTCTGGTTCTTCAATAC
The DNA here is from genome assembly GCA_963762065.1 of uncultured Flavobacteriaceae bacterium. Classification (GTDB taxonomy): domain Bacteria; phylum Bacteroidota; class Bacteroidia; order Flavobacteriales; family Flavobacteriaceae; genus Maribacter_A. Next base: position 142,810 of record CAVXJE010000001.1, read on the forward strand.
CAACCGAAAAACGAATCAAGCCATCCGCTATTCCCTGTTTTTTACGTTCCTCGGCACCTAACAATGCATGTGATGTTTGGGTAGGTGATAATACCGTACTTTCAACCCCTGCCAAGCTCATTGATGATTTTATCAGTTTCAAGGCTTTCTGGAATTCCGAAGCATCATAATTTGCATTGAGTTCAAAAGACATCATTCCACCAAAGCCATTCATTTGTGATTTTGCCAATGCATGACCAGGATGGTTGGGTAAACCTGGATAATAAACATGCTCTATTTCTTTATGCCTAGCTAAGTATTCAGCTAAATGTTGGGCATTTTCATTTTGTGCTTTAACCCGAATACCCATGGTTTTAATACTTCGCTCCAATAACCAGACTGTATAATCGCTCAAATTACCACCTAAATTCTTGGCCAAGCTGAAAATACGTTCCATATTCTTAGTAGTTGTTGCAACAGCGCCTGCACATATATCAGAGTGACCACCCATATATTTGGTTGCGCTATGGATAACAATGTCGATACCAAAATCAATTGGGTTCTGATTGACAGGGCTTGCAAAGGTATTGTCTATCATAGAAACCAGATTATGCTTCTTGGCGATCTTGCCAATTGCTGTCAAATCGGTTATAGTCAACAAAGGGTTTGAAGGCGTTTCAATAAAAATCGCTTTGGTATTTTTTTGAATTTTAGCTCCAAAGTCCTGTGGTTCCAATCCGTCTGTAAAGGAATATTCAATTCCATATTTAGCGAATTCCTCATTCACGAAATTATAGGTACCACCATATAATGTTCTTTGTAATACAATATGGTCTCCTGCATTTAGGAATGCCAAAAGAGACGTGCTAATAGCCGCCATACCACTACTAAAGATCATGGCAGCTTCAGCATGTTCCAAAGCAGCGATTTTCTGGGAAAGTGCCATTTGGTTTGGTGTGTTGAAATACCTAGGATAACGTTTTATATCAACATCCTCAAAGGCATAAGAGGTGCTCATATACAAAGGTGAAATTGCCCCTTTGAACTGTTCATCCTCTATTTCCCCAACATGGGTGCAAATGGTATTGATCCCTTTATTTCTTTTACTCATTATTTCCTTTTTTATCTAAAGTTAAAGTTATGAAATTCGATGAACAAATCAAGGAATTGCTTTTGGGCATATTTATCTAATTTACAAGGTTTGAGCCGCCCTTTTATTATCCATTCCTACTATTTTATAAATAAAACAGGATGGGATTCCTACTAGATTTGCTCACCTGCCTACCTTGGTCGCTGAGCCCTTAGAATTGCAGGTAGATTAGGAATTACAAACCTCAAACTTGGAACTTCTTCCATTTGCCTTTTTTAAACCAAACAATTGCGATAACCGCAAGTAGCACTTCTGCCATTGTAATCGCCAGAAAAACACCCATTGCCCCCATTTTAAAGGTAATGGCTGCCAAATATGCGAAAGGCAATTGAAACAACCAAAATACTACAAAATTCATTTTGGTCGGTGTATTGGTATCCCCGGCCCCATTAAAGGCCTGTGTGACCACCATACCATAGGCATAGAAAATATATCCTGCAGCGATTATCTGAAGGCAAAGTCCACCGTTTTTTACTACTACCGTATTATCGTTGAACCACCCTATAATCTCATGGGCAAACAACAAATAGAATACTGAAACAACAGCCATAAAATAGGCATTGTAACGTCCTGTTTTCCATACGGATATTTCTGCCCTTTCAGGTTGATTGGCCCCAAGGTTCTGGCCTACAAGGGTAGCAGCTGCATTGCTCATTCCCCAGGCAGGCATCAACGTGAACATCATTACCCTAATGGCTATGGTATAACCTGCAAGTACTTCACTTCCAAATTCCGACATCAATCTCATCAGAAAAACCCAACTGGAAGTACCTATAAGAAACTGGGCTATGCCTCCTAGGGAAACTTTTACTAAATTCAGCATTACCGAAAGTCTCACTACTACATCCTTGATTCCTAGTTTAATCCTACTCCATCCAAAAAAAAGAATGCCCAATTGAAAAAGAACGGCTGAACCACGGCCAATATTAGTCGCAATGGCAGCACCCATAACCCCGTATTCGGGAACTGGCCCCCAACCAAAAATAAAAATGGGGTCAAGAATAATGTTCAATCCGTTGGAAAGCACTAAGGTCCACATGGCAATGGAAGCATCCCCAGCACCTCGAAAAATGGCATTAATCAGAAACAACAAGAGAATTGTTATATTTCCACCTATCAATAGTTTTGTATACCCGTAGCCTTCATCTATAAGATCTTGTTCCGCACCCATAAGGGCTAGAATGTCTTTTGCATACAAAAAACCCAATACTCCAACTATAAGTGAAACAACAATGCCCAAAAGAATCGCTTGCACAGCCGATTCCCGCGCTCCTTTCACGTCCTTCTCCCCTATTCTACGGGCTACAACTGCAGTAGCTGCCATACTAAGACCAATAGCAACGGCATAAACCAAGGTAATGACCGATTCTGTTAGACCAATGGTGGCAACGGCATTTACACTGACTTGGGAAACATAGGCAATATCGACAATGGCGAAAATGGACTCCATCATCATTTCCAAGATCATAGGAATGGATAGCATAAAAATGGCCTTGCGAATACTGCCAGTGGTAAATTCGCTTTCCTTGCCGGTTATGGCAATAATAAAGTAATTAAAAAGGCTTTTAAGTGTGAGTTTCTTTTGGTGTGTCATGTTTTAGGAACTAAGTTAAAATGGAGAAAAAAGATGCACTACGAAATACGACAGAAAAGTCGATTACTTCTTAGGTACTTGCCCAATAACATCTATAATTAACATAATTCGCTTACTTAATGAGGATATAAAGATGCGAAAAAAAAATTGAACAACAATAAGCGCTGTACATTGTCAAATTAGTAAATACTCCTTTTTTTGCCTTAAAATTTGTAGCTAGTAATGAAAAATACTACCGTTGAAATTTATATTTGTAGTATTATCCCTAACTTTCAATTTTGCTCTTTTTGCCCAATCGGAGACTTATGTGGGTAATTGCGAAGCCCATTTTAAAGCTTATAATCAAGGAGAAATGGATTACATACTTTCTTTAAATGCAGATGGCACTTTTTCATTTCATTTTCACAGAAACGTAGGACCATCCAATCCTGAAGAAAACCAATATGGAAAAGGAACCTGGACATTTGATAAAAACCTGGTTTTTGATGGTTCCAAGGCGCGTATAATCTGTAAATCACCAACAAATATATCCTTAAATGAAATTAAAGAAGTTCTCCTGTTTTATGAGTCAAGGATTTTTTGGGTAGAGCGTATGAAGCTATTAAAAATAGATGTTTAAAGAGATAAATATTTTACTTAATACACCTTATTATTAAACAACCAACAACTCGCATGAAAATTTAGGATTACAAGAAACCATGAATACCTTAATACTAAGAAGGGTCCTTGTTCGTTTAATTACTATGAAATCATATAAGTCATATCTATTACTATTGCTGATGGTTTTCTCATGTTCCAAAGAAGGTACATCTGAGAAAACAATCATTGATGAAAACGGAAACCAATTTACGGTTGAAACCTCAGCCAATAAGAAATCTGTTGGTGATTCTGCAAATGACCTTCTTTCTGAACAAAATTTCAATAGTTTGGTTCTTGAAATCTTTTATGTTGAGGATTTTAAACCAACTACTTCAACCATTTGGAATTTTGAGTCTTTTATTTCAGAACGTTTGAATAAATCTGGCAACATAACGGTAAAATTGAATCAAATTGTATCTCCCGGTAAAACCATTTATTCCATCACCGATATAAAGGATATAGAGGATAACATTCGTACTGCTTATAATCTAGATGAGAAAATAGCGATTTTTGGATTATTCTTGGATGGTGAATATTCTGAAAATACTGAAAATGGTAGTGTCCTAGGAGTTGCCTACAGAAATACCTCTTTCGTAATTTTTGAAGAAACCATAAAAGAATTCAGTGGGCAGCCTTTGGCACCCAGTACTACGGTATTGGAAACCACCGTATTAAATCATGAATTTGGGCATTTATTGGGCCTCGTTAATGCAGGAACCACACCCCAAAGTGACCATCAAGATGAAGTACACGGCCGGCATTGCGATGCTGGGAGTTGTTTAATGAATTGGACCGCTGAAACTGGTGAAGGTTTACTTAACTCACTTAGTGGGGGTGCCGTTCCTGACTTGGATGAACAATGTATTTCTGATTTACAGGCTAACGGTGGCAAATAAGACCTTAGGGTCGATTATTTCCCATAATTCACCTTATACCTCCAATAACTAATAACGCCCAAAACCAATACTCCAAAAACGGTATAATAGATAAATACCGGGGTAATTACTTGGGCACCACTGGCATAGCTATGAAGCCCCACCAAATAGAAGTTGACCCCAAAATAGGTCATCATAATACTGCCAAATGCCAACACGCTTATAAAATTGAAGGTCCACTTACTTTTTAATCCGGGAACTAAGCGCATATGCAAAACAAATGCGTAGATCATTATAGAAATCAAAGCCCAAGTCTCCTTGGGATCCCAACCCCAATAACGGCCCCAACTCTCATTGGCCCATTGACCCCCTAAAAAGTTGCCAATGGTCAACATAATCAAGCCAACGGTCAATGCCAATTCATTGATAATGGTCAACTCTTTTAAATTGAGTTTCATGCGTTTTTTGTTCTTTTTATTGGTGAGGATAATAAGTATCAAGGAAACAAAACCCAAAATCATCCCTACGGTCAAAGGACCGTAACTAGCCACAATTACGGCAACGTGTATCATTAACCAATAACTATCCAATACAGGAACCAAATTAGAGATAGAGGGGTCAACCCAACTCTGGTGGGCTATCCATAATAACATGGAAGTCACAAAGGCAGTTGCAGCGATGGTCATATCACTTTTTCGCCCCAAAAGCAAGCCCATACCCATGGTAGCCCAAGAAACATACAAAATGCTTTCATAAGCATCGCTCCAAGGTGCATGGCCAGAGATATACCAACGTAAAATTAAACCAGCGGTATGCCACAAAAACAAGATAAAAATTGTTCCCTTAAAGAAATAAGTACCAATGCGCCAAACCGAACGCTCCTTGAAAATCTGAAAAATCAATACAAAGAACATCAGGATACCTACAAGTGCATAGCATTTGTACAAAATATTGAAGATGTTCAACTTGTTATAAATTACCTCGGTATTTATCCTGGTCTCTGTTGGCAACACTTCACTACCATGGTTTTGTTGATTTTTTTTGAATGCCGCCAATAATTTATCGGCCTCTGTATAATCGCCGCTTCCCTTAGCATTTTGAAGCGACATCAAATAGTACGGAATGGCATTTTTTATAAAATTCGCATAGAGTGAATCGGTTACTTGGTAGTTCCCACCACGAAACTCGATAGCGGATATCCATTTGTTATTCTCATCGTTCAACAGCGGGAAAATCTTTATGATTTGCCCACTTAATGCTTGATCTAAAAGACTCAAACGAATATTTGCATCCTTGAAATCCTGTTGAAACTTATTGGGAATGTTGGTAGATGTCGCTTCCCTTAAATAAGGTTCCAATTTATATTGCCCTTTTTCATCAAAGAAATCAATAGCCTTTACAAACTTCTGTCCGGGTGGGATATTTAATATTTTTCGAATACTGTCATTCTGACCTTTTTTATCCAAAGCAATAAATTCAGTATTATACCATATCGCAGGGTTCATCATCATTGATAGGAAAACCTGATCGGAATTCATATCCTTATATCTATCCTTAAGGCTTAACTTTCTTAACAATTCAGAGGAAAATGTATTGATGGGTTTCATACGACCTCCTGCATCCTGGACTACCAATTTTCCAAATTTTTCAGCGTGTTCAGCAGATACCATATTGGCAATTAGCAAGGAATCTACCTGACTTTGGGTAGGCGTTTTACTATGGTCATGACCATCATTCACTGAAGGCTCTTGACCAATTGAATTCAGTAAAAAACCAAAAACAAACATTACAGTCAATGCTGCCTTTTTAGATTTTAATTTATCCAATGAAATGGTCAGATCCTTAAAACGGGTTTTACCAAAAAACATGATTCCCATTAACCCGATATATAGCAGAAAATAACCAATGTAGGTAATCCACGTACCCCATAAGTCATGGTTTACAGAAAGTGTAGTACCACGTTCATCGGGGTCAAATCCTGATTGAAAAAAGCGATAGCCCTTATGGTCCAAAATATGGTTCATGAAAATATCATAATCAAAGGGTCTTTCATCCTCAACGGTAACCTTGCTCATGAATGATGCGTAGCCTTTTTCAGTGCCCGGATATTTCTCGGCGATAAAGTCGTTCAATTTAATCCTAAAAGGAAGTTCATACACTTTGGAACCAAAAGCCATAGCGACATCTAACCCTCCTACTCTGATTTTATCGGAGAATCTTGAAGTACCTTTACCCCCCAAAATTTTCTGTTGAACAGTTTCCCCATTGCTTGTCACTTCAACAACCAAGGCATCTTGGGTTACAGGTGTTATTTCCGTTTCAGGTACTTTCACAACTCCGTAAGAGCCTTTTACAATAGGTTCTGGAATAACAAATTGCATTCCGGCTGCATTGTACAATGATCGTAATTGTAAGGTCTGTAAACTATCTTTTATCAATGAACCTCGAAACTGATCCGCCATACGCATAAAATTGCCTTCAAAGGCCGATTTTATGAAATAGGTGCTATCCGTAGTAAAGATATTTATGGCGCCTTGCGTCTCATGGTTCAGTGAGACCAATACATTATGGATATTAGCCACCTGACCGTTTTCCAAAAAATGTTCATGGCGCTGACCATTGCCCGCTTCAACAATTTTTAAATATTCCTTACCATTTTCGTCTGGGATCAATCCTTTTTTAGCCCCTTGAATAAAATCAACATATGAAATGGTAATTGGTTGTCCATTAAAATCTTGATTCCATGGTAAGTTCGACTTTAAAGCTTCCGGTGTTACAATTAGGTCGTCCTCTAAAATTTTCCTTCGAGGTTCTCCCTCTATATCCCCATCAATATAAACAGTAAGAAATGTCTTGTCCGAGTAAAAAACATTTTCCGTATTACCTTCACGAATAGGCATCATACCCTCAAAACTAATATAACGTGTCACAAAAGCTCCGGCGATTATAAGTATCCAAGATAAATGCATTGTCAAAACAGGCCATTTTTCTTTTCGCAGTAACTTGTATTTAAAAATATTGCCGACAAAGTTGATGACAAAAAACACCATGATCAATTCGAACCATGTGGAATTATAAATCCATATACGAGCTGTTTCAGTACTGTACCAACTCTCAATAAAAGTCCCAAAGGCCATCGCTGTAGCAAAAACGATGAAGAGTACTGCCATTAAACGGGTCGAGAAGAAAATTTTTTTGAACAAATCTTTCATATATGAAGTCTAATTATGAATTGCAGTCTGCAAAAATACAGTATTTTAAGAGAATACAATTTGTAATTAAAATGATGTTTTCCTCTCCTGTTAAATTAACATAAACCATCAAACGAAAGTCAATTCCTGAAAGGTATTAGCACTTTATTCTACTAATTTTTAGTAACTTATATATTGAAAAAGAATTATAACCTTAAAAAATTGCAAAATGGACAGAAAAACTTTTATCAAAAAAACAGCAGGAGCTATACTTGTGGTCATTCCTGCTTATTCTATTTTAGGATGTTCAAGTTCTGATGACGGAGGCGGTAATCCAAATCCTGATCCGAACACAACAGCTAATTGTTTGGCAAATGGTACGGCCATCTCAATTGGAACCAATCACGGCCATTCTTTAACGGTTTCAAAAGCAGATGTAGAAGCAGGTACTGAAAAGACCTATTCGATTCAGGGTACTTCTAGCCATGCTCATAGCGTAACACTTTCAGCTGCCAATTTTACAGCACTTAAGAGCAATACTGCAATATCAGTTACATCAACGAATGGTGATTCACATACACATTCCGTTTCGGTATCCTGTGCTTAAACTTTTTTGAAAAGTATTGATTTGAAAGAACTACATTCCCCGTGGTTCTTTTTATTTTCGGTTGAAAATAATACTTGCCACCCTTACTTAATCAAATACTTCAACAAGATTAATTATATCACTATTTTCGCAATATGCAAAGCATCGTACTTTTGGGAACTGGGAATGTGGCCAAACATCTGTTTGATTCTTTTATCAATCAGAACGGAATTGAAATTACCCAAGTTTATGGGCGTAAAAAAGAATCGTTACACTATTTTGGGGAGCATGTAGAAATCATTACTGATCTATCAAACATAGCAGATGCAGACATCTATGTAATAGCCGTAAGCGACGATGCCATTGCTGTTGTTTCGAAAAAGTTGGAACATAAAAAAGGACTCATCGTGCATACTTCAGGAAGTATAGGTATAAATGAGCTACCAAAAAATAATAAGCGCGGTGTTTTTTACCCCTTACAGACATTTAGCTTTGGGAAAAGTGTTGATTTTAAGGAAATCCCCATTTGTATTGAAGCTTTGAACGAAGATGATTACGCCCAACTAAATAAATTGGCATTATTAATTTCCAATAGGGTTTTCAGGATAAATACAAAGCAACGAAAAGCACTTCATTTGGCCGCTGTTTTTGCCAATAATTTTACCAATCATATATATCATTTATCGGAAGAAATCTGCACTCAAAATAATGTTTCTTTTGAACTGTTGCATCCATTAATCAAGGAAACAGCGAAAAAGGTGCAGGTATTATCACCTTACGAAGCACAGACAGGACCTGCAAGGCGAAATGATGTTGGCACCCTAGAAAAGCAATTGAATCAACTTAAAGATAAAAACAAAAAAAATATATATTCAATCTTAAGTAAATCGATCCAAAAAACCTATGGAGAAAAGCTATAAGCAATTTTTGAAGGACATTACCACCTTTGTTTTTGATGTGGATGGTGTTTTCACAGATGGCACTGTTTTGGTCACAACCGATGGGGAGCTGTTGCGCAAAATGAGTGTAAAGGATGGTTACGCCTTGAAAACGGCTATACAAAAGGGCTACAACGTCTGCATTATAACGGGTGGCACCAATGAAGGAGTTAGAGCACGTTTAAAAGGGTTGGGTGTTACCACCTTTTATATGGGGGCCCATCATAAAGGGGACCCACTTAAAGATTATATGGATGTTTATGGTATTGCTCCAGAGAATATACTTTATATGGGTGATGACATGCCTGATATTCCACCTATGGGAATGGTTGCTTTGCCTACCTGCCCACAGAATGCGATACAGGAAGTTAAAGCAGTTTGTAAATATATCTCACATAAAAATGGTGGGGATGGTTGCGTGCGCGATGTAGTAGAACAAGTTTTAAAAGTACGTGGCGATTGGATGGATAACTTCAGTGCAGCCAACGATTAGTATATGTGGAAGGATAAACTAAAACATTACAAAGTAATTCTCGCCTCGGGTTCCCCAAGAAGAAAGCAATTCTTTGAAGATATGGGTCTCGATTACGAAATTCGATTAAAACCTGTTGATGAGGTTTATCCCGAAGATTTGAAAGGAAGTGAAATATCAGATTATCTAGCGAAATTGAAAGCCTCTGCTTTTAAGGAAACACTAATGGATAAAGAAATATTGATTACCTCTGATACAGTGGTTTGGCATATGGGTAAATCTTTGGCCAAACCTGCCGATGAAAAGGAAGCTAGTGAAATGCTCCAGGAATTATCCAACAATTGGCACGATGTAATTACCTCTGTTACTTTTACGACCAATAGAGGACAAAAGACTGTAAACCATATTACTAAAGTTAAGTTTGCAGAACTTACTAATTATGAAATCCAATATTATGTGCAAATTTTCAAACCTTTCGATAAAGCAGGTGGGTATGGAATACAAGACTGGATCGGATTGATAGGTATCGAGGAAATCAAAGGCTCCTATACCAACGTTGTTGGACTACCCACCCACTTGGTTTACAAAACGTTAATGCTTATGGTCGACTAATTAAAATTAGGTAGTTTTATATAAAAACATATATCATGAAAAAGTGGATTAGGTTCGGGATTTCAGGAATATTATTTGGTGGAGTAATTGGAACCATAGCATCATGCAATGAAAAAAGTATGGTGAATACGACGGACATTGCTATGAAAAAGGAGGTAATGGTCATTGCCCCTAATAAACAGCTTTCAAAAGAGTTTAAGGACTATTGGTATAGTGGTAACGCCGAAATCACCTCCTATAAACTAGAACAAGCGAGATATGGGGAGATTAGGGAAGGTCATTCGGTATTAATCTATGTAACGGAAACCTTTGCTGCCGATAAACAGGTTAAAGCCAATGAAAACAATCCTAGTAACATTCCTGTTTTAAAACTTAATAGTGTAAAAAAATATCTAACAGGAATATATCCTTATTCTATAATGACCAGCAGTTATTACCCCGTTCAAGATAACAGTCATGCCCTGAAAATAACTTTTAATGCCCAGGAGTGGTGTGGTCAGGTTTATACCCAATTGAACAACCGCGAAAAGTTCGAAATCAACTCCTTTTCCTATTTTGAAAATGAAGCCGATAAGTATATGGAAATGACCAAAAATATTCTGGAAAACGAGCTATGGAACAAAATAAGAATCAATCCCAGCGGTCTGCCGATTGGTAAAGTTAAAATGATACCTTCTTTTGAATATATACGTATGTCCCATAAGGAGTTAAAAGAGTACGATGCAATTATAAGTTTAAGTGAAAATTCAAATTTAAAAACTTACAAAATATTCTATCCAGAACTGGAAAGGACTTTAGAAATCAATTTCAGCCCTACTTTTCCCTATACCATAGAAAGTTGGACAGATACCTTCAAAAGTGGTTTTGGGGATGATGCCAAAACCATAACATCAAAAGCCTCGAAAATGAAAACATTAAAAAGTCCTTATTGGAAACAAAGTGGAAATAACAGTTTATATTTGCGCGACTCTTTAGGATTGTAATTTATGGAAGAATTCATTATTAACAACAGGCAAGAACTTATAGGATCGGCTATCTGTATTGCTGTTCTGCTTTTGTTGAAATATATAAGCACAAAGACAATCCGCAAAATTGCCAATATAAGTGATCTTAATTCCGCCCGTACTCGATTAATCATTAAATATGTTTCCATTGGTCTTCTTACCTTGGGAATCGGTGCTATGATTTTTGTTTGGGGAGTCAATTTCAAGGATATTGGACTTTTATTTTCTTCGGTATTTGCGATAATCGGGGTCGCCATGTTCGCTACATGGTCTATTTTGAGCAATATAACTGCGGGAATTATCCTGTTTTTCTCTTTTCCCTTTAAAATCGGGGACAGAATCCGTATTATGGATGGCGATTTACCAGACGAAGCCGATATTTTGGATATAAAAGCATTTCATATTTATTTAAGAAAAGACAATGGGGAGTTAGTTACCTATCCTAATAATCTTTTGCTCCAAAAAGGGGTGGCGCTTATCGAAAAAAACAGTATTTCAGATGGTACTGAGACCGATTAAAAGTACCTGTTAAAGAAAACGTAAATATTGTACGTTGCTTGTGTTTCTTTATATCTTTGGGAACCAACTAAAAGATAAACATGCGAAATTTTTTGGTATCCTTTATAGGTATCCTGTTCTTATTTAGTGCATCATTCGCACAATCCCCGAAGAAAAGTTCATCATCGGATATTTATCATTCAATTCAAAAATTGAACTTTCTGGGATCTGCTTTATATATTGCAGCACATCCTGACGATGAGAATACCAGATTAATTTCATATCTATCAAATAAAGTAAAAGCCAGAACTGCCTATTTATCACTTACAAGGGGTGATGGAGGTCAAAACCTTATTGGGTCTGAACTTCAAGAACTTTTAGGGGTTTTACGAACACAAGAACTATTGGCGGCCAGAAGAATTGATGGTGGGGAACAGTTTTTCTCAAGGGCCAAGGACTTTGGGTATTCGAAACACCCAAATGAGACCTTGAAACTGTGGAATAAGGATTCCGTTTTAAGCGATGTTGTTCGTATTATACGTAAGTTCAAACCCGATGTAATCATAAACCGTTTTGATCATAGAACACCTGGCTCTACCCATGGGCAACATACTTCTTCCGCTGTACTTAGTGTTGAAGCCTTTGATTTGGCTGCAAACCCCGCTTCCTATCCTGACCAATTGGGCAGCTTGGATGTTTGGCAACCCAAACGATTGTTTTATAATACTTCCTGGTGGTTTTACGGTAGCGAGGAAAAGTTTATGAAAGCGGATAAATCAAATATGCTAAATTTTGACATTGGTGCTTATTATCCCTTACTTGGAGTTTCGAATAATGAAATAGCATCTTTGGCCAGTAGCCAACATCTTTGTCAGGGTTTTGGAAGATTGTCCTCACGAGGTAGTGAAAATGAATATGTTGAATTACTTAAGGGAAATATACCGCAAGACAAAAATAACTTATTCGATGGTATTGATACCACATGGTCTCGGGTAGAAGGTGGTGTGGAAGTTGGGGCAATTCTTTATGAAATTGAAAAGAATTTTAATTTTCAAAACCCTTCTACCCACCTATCAGACTTTTTGAAAGCACACAAACTAATTCAGAAAATAAAAGATAGGCATTGGAAAGAACAGAAAACCAAGGAATTGGAAAATATTATCGCTTCGATAACAGGATTGTATCTGGAGGCTTCTGCAGAAAATTCATATGCCAACCCCGGCAATACTATTCAAGTAAATATTGAAGCCATAAACAGAAGCGATTTAAAAATTGTTCTTAAATCAGTTTCAGTGGCAAACGATATTTCGGATCAAAAAGAGATCCAATTAACAGAGAATGAAAAAGTCAATTTGAATATTGATTTACAAATTCCGGATAGTACTGATTACTCAAACCCTTATTGGTTGGTTAATAAAGGAACTCTTGGAATGTATAGAGTGGCAGATCTTGAGATAATAGGCAACCCAGAAACGCCACCATCGTTTTATGCCAAATTTGTATTGGATTTTAATGGCTATATAATAGAATTCAAAAGACCGGTGATACATCGTTATTCAAAACCGGACAAAGGCGAATTGTATCAACCTTTTGATGTCCTGCCAGAGGCTACAGCAAGTTTTGAGGATAAGGTAATTATATTTGCGGATGGGCAATCAAAAAAAATACCTATATCAATAAAGGCACATAAGGATAGTTTAAAAGGGGATGTTGTATTTTGTTATTCCACAGGATGGAAGGTTGATCAAGAGAGTAGATCTTTTGAAATAGCAAAAAAAGGGGATGAACAAGTTGTGGTTTTTGAATTGACACCCCCAGCAAATGAAGATGAAAGCTATATATCGCCAATTATCAAAATAAATGGTAAGGTGTTAACTAAAGAATTGGTTACCATTGCTTATGACCATATCCCAACACAAAATGTTTTACTCCCCTCTGAAGCCAAAGTCGTACGATTGAATATTCAAAAAGTTGGTGAGCACATCGGTTATATTGTTGGTGCAGGTGACGAGGTCCCCAAGAGCCTGGAACAAATTGGTTATCAGGTGCATACCATTTCTCCCAATGAAATAAATGACCGTGTTTTAGAAAAATATGATGCTATCGTACTAGGTATTAGAGCCTATAATGTTGTTGATGAATTAAAGTTCAAACAACGATATTTATTGGACTATGTTAAACAGGGTGGCAATCTTATTGTACAATATAATACAGCAGGAAGATGGGATACTCAATTCGAGGATATTGCCCCTTATCCATTACAACTTTCACGAGATAGGGTAACCGACGAAAATTCTGCAGTTCAGATAATCGCAAAAAACCATGAATTGGTGAACAACCCTAACAAAATCAACGAGTTGGATTTTGAGGGATGGGTACAGGAACGTGGATTGTATTTCCCAGATAAATGGGACAATGCTTTTACACCAATACTATCGATGAATGATGAAGATGAAACTCCCAAGATGGGTAGTTTGTTGGTTGCTCCTTATGGGAAAGGCAATTATATATACACTGGCCTTAGCTTTTTTAGAGAACTACCTGCTGGAGTATCCGGGGCATACAAACTTTTTGCCAATATGTTATCAATAGGCAAGAAAAATGTAGGTAAAAAGACAAATGTAAAAGGGTAATTATGCTAGAGAATTTTGTTTGGAAAAAAGAATATACCTTGGTATTGATATTAAACATCATTTATATTTTGATTTTTAGTTATTTAATGGCAGTTTTTACATGATATGGGAACATTAGACTGGATAATACTGTCAGGAACACTGCTATTTATTGTAGGTTATGGTGTTTGGAAAACTAGGGGAAGCAAAGATGTAAATGATTATGTGCGTGGTGGCAACCAAGCTAAGTGGTCTACCATTGGTTTATCGGTTATGGCAACCCAAGCAAGTGCGATTACCTTTTTATCGACTCCAGGACAGGCTTTTCATGACGGCATGGGTTTTGTGCAATTTTATTTTGGCTTACCTATTGCCATGATAATCATCTGTTTGGTTTTTATACCTATTTATCATAAACTCAAGGTTTATACAGCTTACGAATTTTTAGAAAAACGTTTTGACCTAAAGACAAGGTCATTAGCAGCAATTTTATTTTTGATTCAGCGAGGTCTCGCTGCAGGTATTACCATTTATGCCCCTTCGATAATATTATCTGCAGTATTGGGCTGGGATCTGCGGACCTTGAACATAATTATTGGAACCTTGGTGATCATTTATACCGTTTCCGGTGGTACCAAAGCTGTTAGTGTTACCCAAAAACAACAAATGTTGGTCATATTTATAGGTATGTTCATTGCATTCTTTTTCATTTTGGGCTTACTGCCTGATGACATTAGTTTTGCTAAGGCATTAAAAGTTGCTGGGGCCAGTGACAAGCTAAATATTTTGGACTTTAGTTTGGACACCAGGAGTAGATATACGTTTTGGAGTGGAATTACAGGAGGTCTCTTTTTAGCTTTGGCCTATTTTGGCACAGATCAAAGTCAAGTACAACGTTATTTATCCGGCAAATCAGTTCGGGAGAGTCAGTTAGGACTCGTATTTAACGGGATATTTAAAATTCCAATGCAGTTTTTTATCCTTCTAGTTGGTGTAATGGTATTTGTATTTTATCAGTATAATCCATCTCCTTTGAATTTTAATCCTTCTGCTACTCAAAGTGTTTTGGCTTCGCCCAATGCAAAT
Source organism: uncultured Flavobacteriaceae bacterium (assembly GCA_963762065.1). Lineage (GTDB taxonomy): Bacteria > Bacteroidota > Bacteroidia > Flavobacteriales > Flavobacteriaceae > Maribacter_A. The sequence goes on from CAVXJE010000001.1 coordinate 158,046, forward strand.
GATTATAGGTTGCTTCAAGAAAGACAAATTGAACTTGAGACTGAAAAAAAAATAGCACAAAACAAATTCTCTAATGCACTGGAGTTAAAAGAATATAATGCGGTTGAAGCGGCCAAAATGCAAATAATCAACATCAATAAAAAAGACAGCACCAACAGGGCCAATGCAAAGGTATTGATTAAACAAACTGATGATTCTATCGAGGCCAATGATAAAGACTATGTGTTTATCCATTTTATATTACACAATTTACCCAAAGGTCTAATAGGTTTGCTTTTAGCAGTGATACTATCCGCAGCCATGTCTTCCACAGCGTCTGAACTTAATGCCTTAGGTGCCATTACCGCTTTGGATCTTTACAAACGAAATAGGACCGGTGTTTTTACCGAAAAACATTATGTAAAGGTATCAAAGGCCTTCACATTGCTATGGGGTATCGCTGCCATAATTATTGCATGCATTGCAACCCTTTTTGATAACTTGATACAATTGGTAAACATAATTGGAAGTATATTCTATGGTAACGTCCTTGGTATTTTTCTACTAGCGTTTTTCTTTAAATATGTAAAAGGAAATGCGGTATTCTTTGCCGCTATTTTAACACAAATACTGGTGTGTTTAACATACTATAATTTAATACATATTTACCCTGCAGGCCAGGAAAAGTTAGGTTATCTATGGCTTAATTTTATTGGTTCGGCTTTGGTTATCGGATTTGCCCTAGCTTTTGAAGGATTCGATAGATTACTAAGGAATCCTCCTATAAAACTTAACGAATAATATTTGGTAATACTTGAAGAAGATTGTGATTTTGGAATATAATCATAAAAAAAGCCCAGATAGTATCTGGGCTTTGTTATGGGTTTATTTTCGGCCTATTTCCTAATCGGCCTAATCACATAACTATAGGATAAATCCTTTGGTTGTATTTGATATTGTTCCAAAGGCATGAAACCCCAACTATTATCACCTCCTACGCCCATTTGTTTATAGTCAATATTTATGTTGACGAGCTCCCTTTTTTCAATATCAATGGTATGCCTTTGTTGTTTGGTTACCCCTGGGTCAAAATCGTTATTATATTGATGATGTGCACTGAATTCAAATAATTGGGGGGCAATAATCCCAATCCCCTGTCCGGCATCATTTACAAAGGTTACCCAACGTACATCCGATCTATTTCCATTTTCTTGAGGACGTATGTACGGATAATACAATTCCTCAACATTAGCATCGTATTTACCTACCAAGGCAGATGTTTTACGATCTTGATAGTTTTCATGTGGCCCCCTACCATACCAACTTACTTTTTGGTATTCGTTCTTAATAATAAAATTATTTCCGAATCGTGGCAATACCGGTAGTTCCCCTGAAATATTATTTAATCGCGAAGTAATACGAATTTCACCTTTATCATTAATATCATAGGTGATGCCTACTTGACCATTTACATCCAGTAAATCAAAAGTTGTGACTACGCTTAACTTATCATTAGTCACCTTAAATGGATTTTCGGTAATTTTCAAGACATCAATGGTTTGTTGATTTTTCCCTGATTCAACTTTTAAATCAACTAGCTTTTGATTATCAGTCGCGTCTTTCCAGGCTTTTAATTTTTTCGGCATGTTATAACCAAAATCATTATCGTTAGTTGCCCTCCAGAAATTAGCCTCAATGCCTTTTAACAATATATTCCCATTGCCATAATCTATTGAGGAAATTGAACCTTTTTCGGCGTCGAATTTCACTTCAAAATCTTTTCCATTAATTATAACCAAGTTGTTTTCAGAAGTAATTTCCAGTCCCTCCTGGGAATCAACTGTTGAAAAAGTTTCCGGTATAAAATCTGTTAATTGAAATTGTTCATAGGCTATCAAATGGTCGTTTGGTAAAAGAGCAGTTTTTTCCTTGGTATTTGCGTATATGTTCAAATAATACTCTGCTGTGGCATCCTTTAATTCAGGTAATTCAAGTTTTATTGCTTTTGATTTATATGGAGCAATGTCCAAATTTGGTATCTCACCTGATGCCGATTCTTCCCCATTTTTAAAGAGTTTCCAACCAAATTTAAATTCCTTCAAGTTTGTGAAATCATAAATATTCTTGATCGAGAATTCTCCCTTCTTCGCATTTTTAGCATTGAATTTCACATATTGATACACTTTCTTCACTTCGTACAACGAAGGATGTGCAGTCCTATCTGGGTTTACAACCCCATTCAAACAAAAGTTCACGTCATTTTGGTAATCCTTTCCTCCCAAATCACCGCCATATGCCCAATACTCAGCTCCTGCTTCATTTTTAGTAAGAATACCTTGATCAACCCAATCCCAAATAAATCCGCCTTGCAAGACATCATATTTCTCAATTACGTCCCAGTAGTCTTGCAGATTACCTACACTATTTCCCATGGCATGGGCATATTCGCATTGTATCAATGGTCGTTTGGGATTGTTTTCCGCATAAGCGATCATTTCTGGGATTCTCATATACATCGGTGCCTGAATATCGGTGTTCTCATATTGTGTGGCACCTTCATATTGAACAGGCCGAGTGGTATCATGGGCCTTTAGCCAGTCGTAGGTAGCATAGAAATTATCACCGTTACCAGCCTCATTCCCCAACGACCATGTAACGATACTTGGATAATTCTTATCCCGTTCAAACATTCGTATGGTGCGGTCTAAATGCATGGCCCTCCATTGAGGCAGATATGCTGGGTGCACTTTCTGCGCCTCTAAATTATTATCGAGGCCTTGGTTGGTTGCTCCCATTCCATGTATTTCTATATTCGCCTCGTCAATAACATAAAAACCATATTTGTCGCACATTCTATAGAAATGGGGATTCTTTGGGTAATGACTACAACGAATGGCATTGAGATTGCTTTGCTTCATAACCGTAAGGTCTTTCATCGTTAGTTCTTCTGTCACCACATGACCAGTCTTATCGTCATGGTCATGAAGGTTAGCCCCTTTAAGCAATACCGCTTTGCCATTTACCAAAAATTGGTTGTTCTTTATTTCGACCTTCCTAAAACCAACTTTAATACTGGTAGCCTCAGTGACTGAAGCATCTTCATTTTTTAAAGTAATCAACAGTGTATATAGGTTTGGTGTTTCGGCATTCCAAGTTTTTACATTAGAAATAATTTTTTCAAATACCATTGTTGAAAGTCCTGCTTCCACATCCTTTCCTTCATTATAAACCTCATTGTCACCTTCCAATAATTTTACTTCCGCGGATACGGCATTATTGGCAGCTTTATTGACCTCTAGATGAAGTTTAAACAGACCGTCCTTATAATTATTCTGTAAATCGGCGATAACCGTAAAATCCTTAATTGTAGTCTTATTTGTGGCATAGAGATAAACATCCCGATCAATACCGCTTAATCTCCAAAAATCCTGGTCTTCCAAATAACTGGCATCGGACCAACGGAGTACCTGTACTGCAACTGTATTCTTTCCTTTTTTAATGTACTTTGAAATGGCATATTCTGCAGGGGTCTTGCTGCCTTCGTTGTAACCCACTTTTTCCCCATTAACCCATATATACATGGCACCACTAACCCCTTCAAAATGTAAATAAACCTCTTTACCATCCCAGTTTTGGGGTAATTCAAATTCCTTCTTATAACTTCCTACAGGGTTTTCATCATGGGGAATAAATGGAGGGTTGGGGGGAAACATATAAGTAACATTGGTATAAAAAGGGATACCAAAACCTTGTATTTCCCAGTTTGATGGAACTGGAATCGTATCCCATCCTGTAAGGTCAAAATCATCTTTATAAAAATCCGTCGGTCTTTTTTGGGGATTTTCAGCAAAATAAAAGTTCCAGCTCCCATTCAAAGATTGGTATAAGGTAGAATTTTCCCAACTTTCGTTCTTCAATGCATTTTCAACATCTTCATATCTAAAAAATGAGGCTGTAGGCTCTTCCCTATTCAATTGGAATATTTCGGGATTCTCCCACTCAGGATTCTCCCATTTTTCGGCTGAATAAACAGGCTTTTCTACTTTTTTATCACATGAAATGAACATAACGGATACTACTATAAAAATGATGGATTTATGCATGGTACTTGGAGGTTTAATGAGCTATCAAAGATACTACAAACGTACTTAAAGCGAATTGTTTTGATATAAAAAAAGCCCTGATGATTCCATCAGGGCCTTCTATTTTTGGGTTGCAAAAAATATTACATGGCACCCCACTCCTTCAAGGAGTCTTTGTTCATTTTAACATAATCGGCATTACCAGCTTCCTCAGATGCTGCCAATGATTTTTTCGCAGTTGCGATAGCTGCCTTTTTATCGCCGGCTTTAGCTTGAATCAATGATTGTTGTCTCAATTGCCAAAAGGCAGGCTTTTCGGTCATGGCCATTGCCTTATCCATCCATTCCTTGGCTTTATTAATATCCTTGTCTGAACTTAAATAATACACCGCTGCGGCATAATAATCCCCTGCCCCAGGGCCATTTAAAACTTGTTCTATGTTTTTAGATACCATAGCATCCGTAGGCACTTCAAATGGAACACCTACATAGGTTTTTTCCCAAAGCATGCCCAAAGTTGCACCGTTGTTGTTTAAATCATCAATTATCATCGTAAAGGTTTGTACATCTTCGGGCATAGTATAAACCTCAGCGGTAGTTCTTGCAGCCACTTTACTTTCATCCAATTCGCTTGGGGCACCACCTCCATCAGCATCAGTGTAGAAAATAACTTCCCAAGTGGTTGTTCCTGGCTTAGTGAAAATCGCATAGGTACCTGCTTTAAGTTCTTTTCCGCCTATGGTAACGTCATCGCTAAAAGTAATTTTTGTGCGTGCATTTGCACCAGTTCTCCATATTTTATCAAAAGGAACCAAATCCCCAAATATTGTTCTTCCTCTCATTGAAGGTCGCGAATATTCAATGGTAACATCAGTCAATCCAACCTTTTGCATCAATTTTGAAGAAGGGCTGGGCTGTGGCGTATTTATCTGTGATTCCATAGAAAAGGAAACCAATGCCACGCATACTAGTAAAAGAAATTTTTTCATTTGTCTAATCGATTTTTAGTTTTAACAAATCTAGAGATAAACCCTTGTTAGACTTGTTAAGGAATTCTTAAATATCTAATGAATAATTTTGGAAATTAGATATGTACTTTAGGATAAAATATTCTGGAATAAAGCATATTTTTAAATCATGAAAGAGAAAGTGTCTTTATTTTGGTTTCGAAGGGATTTAAGATTAGATGATAATACAGGGCTTATTGAAGCCTTAAAGGCTAGGTCCCCAGTTCTTCCCATTTTTATTTTTGACACTGAAATTCTGGAAAATCTGCCTCGAAATGACGCACGTGTAAGTTTCATTTATGCAATTTTACAAAAAATGCGGAATGAGCTTACCCGTAAATACAGTAGTTCGATAGCAATTTATTATGGTAATCCGATGGGAATATTCGATACCCTGATAAAGCAATATTCAATTGACAGTGTTTTTACCAACCATGACTATGAACCATATGCCAAGGTACGTGATACATATATAAGTGAACTTTTGCAAAAAAACGGAATCGATTTTAAATCCCTTAAGGACCAGGTAATTTTTGAAAAAGATGAAATCGTTAAATCCGACGGTACCCCTTATGTGGTATATACCCCTTATAAAAACAAATGGAAGGCGAGTTTTGATGCAAAGACGCATCTCTCCTCGATTAATACTAAAGCCAATATTGACAACTTTATAAAACAATCGGATTTACCCAATGTTTCACTCAAAGATATAGGTTTTGAAATTTCCGGAATAAAAGTTCCTGACTATCACCTATCACTTGAAAATATTGAAAAATATGAGGAAACTAGAAATTATCCGGCTATTAAGAAAGGTACTTCGAGAATTGGTCCCCATTTACGATTTGGTACCGTCTCAATACGCAAAGTAATTGATTTCGTTATTACTGTGAAAAATGAGGTTTATCTTAATGAACTTATTTGGCGCGAGTTTTTTATGCAAATTCTCTGGCATTTTCCAAAAACAGTTAATTATGCTTTTAAACCAAAATATGACCGAATTCAGTGGAGAAATAACAAGGACGAATTCAAAAAATGGAAATTAGGCCAAACCGGTTATCCTTTGGTTGATGCAGGCATGCGGGAACTGAATGAAACTGGATTTATGCATAATCGCGTACGAATGTTAGTTGCCAGTTTTCTTTGCAAGCATTTGTTGATCGACTGGCGATGGGGCGAAGCTTATTTTGCTGAAAAGCTGCTTGACTATGATTTGAGTGCCAACGTAGGTAATTGGCAATGGGCAGCAGGAAGTGGCGTAGACGCTGCACCCTATTTTAGAATATTCAACCCCACAACGCAAATCGAGAAGTTCGATAGACAAAAAGAGTACATAAATGAATGGGTTCCGGAATTACAGGAATTCACATACCCCGAAAAAATAGTTGACCATAAAATGGCTCGCGAACGCTGTCTAAAAGTTTATAAAGAAGCTCTTGGATAAACCTTTTTTAGTATATTTAGGTCTTAGCAATCCCGTTTAATGTCAGAAAACAAGACCAGACCCAATAATGCCTCTGTAACTTCGTTTTTAGAGGCCATTGATGATGACATCAAAAAACAGGATTGTTTTACCCTATTGGAATTAATGAAAAAGATTACTGGCCAACCACCAGTTATGTGGGGACCTAGTATTATTGGTTTTGGCAGTTACCACTATATATATGATTCAGGTCGTGAGGGCGATATGTTGCTAACCGGTTTTTCGCCACGAAAGCAGAATCTAACGCTATACATTATGGCGGGTTTTGATAAATATGAAAATCTGATGCAAAAATTGGGGAAACATAAAACAGGGAAATCCTGTTTATATATTAAACACCTATCGGATGTGAATATCAGCGTATTGACTGATTTGATAAAAGCATCCTATGATCATTATAGCCACAAGTATAACAGCTAATTAAAGTATAAGAAAAACGTCTTTTTGTTATTAATTTTAAAATGAAAGAATTACAATTAGTAGATAATACGGAAGCAAAACAGTATGAATTTCATGTCGATGGAATTATTGCTAAAATCGAATACATTCGAGCAAAGAACAATATCTATTTAACGCATACTGAAGTTCCAAAACAATTGGAAGGAAAAGGTGTTGGATCCAAGTTGGTCGAAGAAGCCTTAAGGGATATAGAAAAGAAAGATTTAACGTTAATACCGCTTTGCCCTTTTGTGGCTTTATTTTTAAAGAACAATCCTTCTTGGAAAAAATTAGTATTAAAAGGAATAAAAATTGAATAAATTATGGAAAGGGAAGTTATTAAGGAATACCAAAAAGGGGAACTAACCATTGTCTGGAAACCTAAAACATGTATCCATTCAGGTATATGTGTAAAAACACTGCCCAAGGTCTATGACCCAAAAGCAAAACCATGGATCAAACCGGAAAATGCAAGTATTGACGCTTTAAAATCACAGATAGATAAATGCCCCTCAGGAGCATTAAGCTATTATATAAAAAATGAATCAAAATCAAATGAAATGGCTGAAAAAGAAACCAAGATTACGGTAAAACCAAATGGACCACTATTGGTGCAAGGTTCCTGTCTAATTACGGATCAGAATGGAATTGAACATAAAAAAGATAAAATAACTGCTTTTTGTCGATGTGGGGCTTCAAAGAACAAACCATTTTGCGATGGGGAACATAATAAGATCGGTTTCCGAGGATAGTATGCAAAAATGAATAGCAGACGATATAGACCACCATACTTTCTTCCGTTTTTCATTTTTTTGGTTATTATAGATTTGATTGCCAGCAGTTTAGATTTTACAACGCTACGGCATTTTTCCAAACCACTTATTGTATTGTCACTATTTATCTATTTTGCGATAAATGGTCGAAAGCTAAATAGGTCTATATATTTGCTAATGCTCTCTGCCCTATTCTTTTCTTGGCTGGGAGATGTGTTTCTTATGTATGATTCTATTTCGGATTCATACTTTATGCTGGGCTTATTTTCTTTTTTAACAGCCCACATTTTATATTGCATCCTATTTATCAAAAGATGGAATAAAAATGCAACATCCTCTTTTTGGGCGGTTTTGGCCCTTTTAATTATCTATGGCACTGTTTTGTTCCATAATTTGAAAGAAGGTCTTGGGGAGTTGGTTATACCGGTGATTGTTTATGTAATTGCGATTCTACTTATGGCAGTTACAGCTTTTAGAAGAAAGGGAATGGTAAATACCAATAGTTTTAAACTTGTTTTTATAGGTGCTTTGTTCTTTATTGCCTCCGACAGTGTATTGGCCATCAATAAATTTTTAGTGAATCTGCCATTTTCCCACCTTGTTGTTATGGCCACGTATGCTACCGCCCAATATTTGATTACCAATGGAATATTGCGCCAAGATCCTAAAGAGGCATTGCATGATAATAATCAAAAATTGGATTTTCAATAAAAACAATTAATAGTTCAAAAAGAAAAAATCGACACTCGTAATACTGTTCGCTTTTGGTATCAATTTAACTGTGACACAATCTTAGGGGCATTAATATTGCTTTTGCTTAACATTTTACTAAGAGAAATGTTTGTTCTTTTACATTAACTTTAATCCCTTAAATAGTAGGTATGAGTAAGAGTACTAAACGTATATTTCCCTTGGGATTTCCCTGGCAAACCCAAGATCCATTTTTATTTTGTGTGTATCATCTTGATCATTATCCAAAAGGAAATGGCGATATGGGTCCGGCAGCTTCCTTGGAAGGTCGCTCGCTAGGGAATGATTTTATCATCAAAGACGGATGGCGCATGTATCATGGGCAAACTATTCCCGGCTTTCCATCACATCCGCATAGGGGTTTTGAAACTATAACCATTGTGAATAAGGGTTTTTGCGATCATTCTGATTCATTGGGTGCTTCGGGAAGATTTGGTGAAGGCGATGTTCAATGGATGACCGCTGGTCGGGGTGTGCAACATTCCGAAATGTTCCCACTTTTAAATACCGATACGGAAAATCCGTTGGAGCTGTTCCAAATTTGGTTGAACCTCCCAAAAGCGGATAAGTTTGTCGATCCCCATTTCGCAATGCTTTGGCATGAGGATATCCCTATCGAAAAATCGGATAATGCCACTGTTAAGATAATTGCAGGAGATTATCGAAACACCAATTCACTAAAACCGGCCCCTAATTCTTGGGCCGCCAAGGCTGAAAATGAAGTAGCTATTTGGAATATCCATATTAACGCTGATTCCACCTATGTTCTTCCACGTGCAAAAGCCAATGTAAATAGAACACTTTATTTTTATGAAGGATCGGAAATAACTATTGAAGGACAATCAATTTCCCCTAACCATGGAATTGAATTGAATGCTGATGAAAATTTGGAAATCAAAACAGGAAATACAACTTGTCACTTACTAATGTTACAGGGCAAAGCTATTGGTGAACCTGTTGCTCAACATGGTCCTTTTGTTATGAATACCCAGAAGGAAATACAAAAAGCAATGCAGGAATACAGGATAAATCAGTTTGGTGGTTGGCCTTGGCCCCATCATGATAATGTACATCCTAAAGATAAAGGACGATTTGCGCAATACCCAGATGGTACATTGGTGAAAAAATGATTATACTCTCGTTATCCTAGCTCCAATAGCCCTTAATCGGTTATCGATATCCTCATAACCTCTATCTATCTGCTCAATATTGTGGATAGTAGAAGTGCCAGTTGCCGATAACGCGGCAATTAAAAGTGAGATCCCTGCCCTAATATCCGGGGAAACCATGGTCGTAGCGTTTAAGGCAGATTTAAAATCATGCCCAATAACCGTGGCTCTATGGGGGTCACAAAGTATGATCTTTGCACCCATATCAATCAATTTATCCACAAAGAACAAGCGACTTTCAAACATTTTTTGATGAATAAGGACTTCCCCTTTTGCTTGGGTTGCCATTACAAGGATGATACTAAGTAAATCAGGAGTAAGACCAGGCCAAGGTGCATCGGCAATAGTCAATATTGAGCCATCAATAAAACTCTGGATTTTATAACCATCCTTGTGTTGTGGTATATAAATATCATCACCCCTTCTTTCCAGGGTAATACCCATTTTACGAAATACAGTTGGGATTTGACCCAAATCATCCCAGCTTACGTTTTTGACCGTGAGCTCGCTTTTGGTCATAGCTGCCAGACCAATCCAGCTACCTATTTCAATCATATCCGGCAACATGGTATGCTCGGTACCACCTAATTCCCCAACACCTTCAATATGCAACATATTGGAGCCTATTCCAGAGATTTTAGCCCCCATTCGGTTCAGCATTTTGCATAATTGCTGCAAATAGGGTTCGCACGCTGCGTTATAAATGGTTGTTTTACCTTCGGCCAAAACTGCAGCCATAACGATATTGGCAGTCCCGGTTACAGAAGCTTCATCCAATAACATGTATGTTCCTTTAAGCTTCTTTGCTTCAACCCCGTAAAAATGTTCTTTTTTATTGTATCGGAATTTGGCACCTAAGTTAATAAAGCCTTCAAAATGGGTGTCTAACCTTCGGCGACCTATTTTATCACCCCCTGGTTTTGGAATATATCCTTTCCCAAAACGTGCCAACAATGGACCAACCAACATGATGGAACCTCTGAGCCCTCGGCCATCTTCCTTGAATCGGTCAGATTGCAAATAATCCAAATTCACATCATCTGCCTTAAAGGTATATGAACCTTTTCCTTTCTTTTGGATCTTTACACCCAAATCCTCTAAAAGGGAAATAAGTTTATTTACATCAACAATATCAGGAATATTATGTACAGTAACTTCTTTAGAAGTCAATAGCACGGCACATAGAATCTGCAATGCTTCATTTTTGGCGCCTTGTGGGGTTATTTCACCAGATAATTGATGACCGCCTTCAATTTTAAAAGTTCCCATTTAAGATGTGAGAATATTAGTATCGCTTCTTGCCGCGATTATTACTTCTTTGACTTTTCTTACCTGAAGAACTGCTACGTGGTGTTTTGGCAACTCTATTTTTTAGGAATTGGCCACTATCTGTCAGGTTTTCACCTTCTTTAGCAAGGTCAATTTGACCATTGCTGAGTTCATAGAGGTGTTTGAATATTGCCGTGTCATCCACGGTATCCTTATTCCAATTTAAGTAACACTTCTTCATATGATTGGCTATGGCGTACTCTAAACCATCCCTCATATCGCCTTTTTCCCACTTTACAGCTACATCGATCATTCGTTTAATATTGTTCCCATAGAAACGATATTTAGGATGATTTTGAGGATATTCAAGTGGTTCAGGTCTTTGTTGAAGTACTTCTTTGGAAGTTATAGGAAAAGGTGATTCAACATCCAAATTAAAATCGGACATAATAAACAATTGATCCCATAATTTATGCTGAAAATCAGGTACGTCCCTCAAATGGGGCTGTAAGTTTCCCATGACACTAATTATTGAATTGGCGACTTTGTTACGCTCCACTGAATCCTCAATGGATACGGCATGGTCTACCATTTTCTGAAAATGACGCCCATATTCAGGAATAATAAGTCTGGGTCGCTCAGTATTGTATTCTAAGTTTTCTACTAAATTCAAATCTAAAAATTTTATTGCTTAAAAAAGTATAGGAAGTGTTTATATAACGGCTGCAAAATAAGAAAATTATGTGTCAAATGCTATTTTATAGCGATATTACACCTTCTATCTCACCTACTTGCTTATATTTTTCAATAACCTCATCGGGGTTCTTATGATTAACGGTAATTGTAAGACTGGTGTATTTGCCTTTTTTGGATTGTTTTGAATCAATAACAGCCCCTGTGTTATCAAAAATATCATGTACCTGTTTGATCTTTTCGTCATTGGTATGTACAATGAACTTATATAAATAAATTGAAGGCCATTTGGTGCTATCCTCAAGTTGTAATTTGAGACGATTGTAGAACTCCTCGGGTTTTTCAGTACTCATAAGTAAATTTTATTACAAATATAAGGGTTAAGCTGTAATTTTTTAATCCTTATGGAATCATTACTTTTGTATGAAGAAATTATTTCTATTGATGACAAGAAAGATTGTTATTACAGGGGGTCCCAGTACTGGTAAAACGTCGGTTATAGAGCAGCTAGAGAGACAGGGTTATCATTGTCTGCATGAGGTTGTCAGAACCATGACCTTGGAGGAAAAAAACAAGGGGGAAAAATTGAAGATTGTTACCAATCCCATAATATCGGTTCCAGACCCAATGAAATTCAATAAGAAAATATTGAATGCACGAATAGAACAATTTAATTACGCCCACAAATACAATAAAACAGTTTTTTTTGACCGAGGAATCCCGGATGTGCTTGCGTATATGGATTGTTTTGAGCAAGCTTATGAATCCGAGTTTACAAAAGCGTGTGAGACATTGCGTTATGACCAAGTTTATTTAATGCCATCATGGGAAGAAATACATATATCGGATAATGAGCGATATGAGAGCTATGAGGAATCTTTACGTATTTATGATTGTCTCAAAAATTCCTATGAAAATTACGCATATGATGTGAATATAGTGCCTAAAGGAAGTATTAAGGAAAGAGTTGAGTATATTTTAGACCATCTAAATACCTCCTAATGTTAAAAGATCCAAGTGCCATTTTGGAGGATTATTGGGGTTTTAAAAAATTCAAGGGTTCCCAAAAAAAAATCATTGATACCATATTGAATGAAAGGGATGTCTTGGCCCTAATGCCAACAGGTGGGGGTAAATCTATTTGTTTTCAAATTCCCGCAATGGCCAAAAAGGGAATCTGCATTGTAATATCACCGTTAATCGCATTAATACATGACCAAGTAGAAAGTCTTAAAGAAAAAGGAATTAAAGCCATTGCACTCACCGGCGGAATAACTTTTGAAGAAGTGAATGATTTATTGGATAACTGTCTTTACGGCAACTATAAGTTTCTATACCTTTCCCCAGAACGATTACAACAGGAAATTGTAAGGGATAGGATTCAACAAATGAATGTAAACCTTATCGCAATTGATGAAGCACACTGTATTTCACAATGGGGCCATGATTTTAGACCAGCTTATTTAAAATGTTCCATACTAAGGGAAATTATCCCAAATGTCCCAATGATAGCCTTAACAGCTACGGCAACTAAAAAAGTGGCCAATGACATCGTGGATAATCTTAAATTTATTAATCCATTAATTGTTAAGGATTCTTTTTCACGTGATAATATTGCTTTTTCTGTTTTGTGGGAAGAGGATAAGCGATATAAATTAAAGGTTCTTTGCGCCAAAGCCCATAAAAGTTCCATTATATATGTCCGAACGAGACGTTTAGCTCAGGATCTTGCAAATTATCTTAACCAAAATACTTGCACTGCATCTTTTTTTCACGGTGGTTTATCAAAAAAAGAAAAAAAAGACCGATTGGCACAATGGCTTAACAACGAGGTCAAAACAATGGTAGCGACAAATGCTTTCGGTATGGGTATCGACAAACCCGATGTGGATTTGATTGTTCACTACCAAATTCCGGACTGTATTGAGAATTATTTCCAAGAAGCTGGTAGGGCTGGTAGAAATGGCAAACCCGCAAGGGCAATTCTTCTTACAAATAAGACGGATGAGAGTCAGGTGAAAAATCAATTTTTAAGTATCCTGCCCGATATTCCTTTCATTAAACTAGTCTATAATAAGCTGAACAACTATTTTCAAATTCCTTATGGCGAAGGCAATGACCAAAAGTTTCAGTTAAACTTTAATGGATTTTGTGAAACCTATAAGCTTAACCCTTTAATTACCTATAATGCTTTCAGGGTGATGGATCAAAACTCTGTATTTGCACTTTCGGAAGCATTTTCAAAAAAAACATCATTACGCTTTTCAGCCACAAAAGAACAATTATTCACTTATTTGGAAAAAAATAGAAGTTTGGTTCCAACGGTTCAGACAATACTTAGAACCTATGGTGGGATATTTGAGTTTGACACTAAAATAAATACATTTTTAGTTTCAAAGAAAGCGGGTGTCCCAGAACAGGTTGTGCTTAAAATTTTAAAACAACTACATTTTGACCAAATCATAGATTACCAAGAACAAAATAGCGATTTGGAGTTGACTTTTTTGGTTCCCCGTGAAGATGATATTACGATAAATATGTTTTCGAAAAAAGTTCAGGCTTTGAATGAATCCAAAGTCAAGAATATAGAGCACATTCTAGCATATGTTAACAACACCAAAATTTGCAGAAGTAAACAGTTATTGAGTTACTTCGGGGAGAAAGTCGATAAAGACTGTGGAATATGTGATACTTGTATCGCTAAAAAGCCAAAGGAAATCGGATTAACAAGTTCAGCCACAAAAGAAATCGTAAACATACTTAGTGTTAAAAGTAAAACATCTAGACAATTAATATCGGAATTGTCTTATAATCAAGAGGTTATAATAGAGGCCATTAGGAAAATGCTCGAATCTGGAAAAATTAGAATAAATACAAGGAATGAATACGAACTTGGATAAGAAAGAAAAACTGCGAATTGTATTTATGGGAACTCCTGAATTTGCCGTAGCAATTTTGGATAAATTGGTTCAAAACGATTATGATATTGTTGGTGTTATTACTTCGCCGGACAAACCTGCTGGTAGAGGTAGGAGAATGCATGAATCGGCCATTAAAATATATTCTAAGGAAAAAGGATTAAGCGTACTTCAACCAACCAATCTTAAGGATAAGGGATTCCTTAAGGAGTTGTCGAAATTAAAAGCCAATTTACAAATTGTAGTAGCATTTAGAATGTTACCAAGAGTGGTATGGGAGATGCCAAAATATGGCACTTTTAACTTACATGCATCACTTTTACCAAATTATAGGGGAGCCGCTCCTATAAATTGGGCGATTATCAATGGTGAAAACGAAACTGGTGTTACAACCTTCTTTATCGATGACAAAATTGATACAGGTGAAATGATATTGCAAGAGAAAGTTGTTATCGAAACTAATGATACAGCAGGCACGTTACATGATAAGTTAATGTATTTGGGAGCAGACCTGGTTTTAAAGACAGTCGAGGAAATAGAAAATGGATCGGTAGTTAGGACAAAACAACAGATCAGCAAAGAATTGAAAGAAGCCCCTAAAATACAAAAGGATACTTGCAAGGTAGATTGGGGTAAACCCTTGGATCAAGTTTATAACCATATTAGGGGCTTAAGCCCCTACCCTTCTGCATGGACCATACTATTAAATGGCGATGAAGAAATATTCTTGAAAATATATGAAGTATCCAAAGAAAAAGAAATGCATGGTTTAAAGAATGGACAATTAATATTCAACAAAAAAGAACTTAAGGTTGCTGTTAAAAATGGCTATATTAATCTTCTGAAAATTCAACTTTCTGGTAAGCGAAAAATGGAAACAAAGGAGGTCTTGAATGGACTGAATTTGGCCAAAACTGCGTCAATGGTCTAAACTACGACTCTCATTGGGCTGCGAGAAAAGTAAAAAACACCCTACTTTATCAACAAACAATCCGAGTTATCAACAAAAACGCCGATTTCCCCTTATTTTACTTGTGTTCACCGTAAATCCGTATAAATTTGTTAGAAGGTTTAAAATTATTTTTAAAACAATTAATTTAATTACATTATGAACAAAACAGAATTAATCGATGCAATGGCAGCTGACGCTGGCATCACAAAAGCCGCGGCTAAAAAGTCATTAGAATCTTTCTTAGGAAACGTTGAAAAGTCTCTTAAAAAAGGTAACCGTGTATCATTAGTAGGTTTCGGATCTTGGTCTGTAACTAGAAGAAATGCAAGAGATGGTAGAAATCCTTCAACTGGAAAAACTATCAGAATTGCAGCAAAAAATGTTGTAAAGTTTAAAGCAGGTGCTGATTTGGGCAAAGCTGTAAACTAGTCCATATTACTATATTATTTAAAAGCCCTGACGATTCCGTCAGGGCTTTTTTATTACACAAGCTTTTGTTTTTTATAGGAATTAGCTTATTTTAGTTATAACAAGAAAAAGAAAATATGGTTGGCTTAAAACCAAAAAAAGGAAAACTGTTAATTGCAGAACCTGCACTTACTGGAGATGTTTCCTTCAATAGGTCAGTTGTATTATTGGCTGAACATAACGAAGAAGGATCAGTGGGCTTTATCCTTAATAAGCCACTGAAGTTCCATATTAATGATTTGGTCACTGAAATATCAATCCCTTTACAAGTATTTAATGGTGGTCCTGTTGAACAGGACAATCTTTATTTTATTCATAAAGTACCCCATTTAATTGAAAACAGTATTGAAATATCCGATGGAATATATTGGGGTGGTGATTTTGATAGAACTGTTAGCCTAATAAATAATAAGGAAATATCAGAGCATGATATTCGCTTCTTTTTAGGATATTCCGGGTGGTCATCATTGCAACTTGATCAGGAATTATCCTCAAAATCATGGATTGTTGTTAAAAATGAATATGAAAGCTCACTTATTCAAAAATCCTCGGTTGCTTTTTGGAAAGAAAAAATGATTGAACTTGGCGGAAACTATCTATTATGGTCCAATGCTCCTGAAAATCCCAATCTCAACTAATACTTTTTAGGTAAGTTGCATTCTGGCGACTGTATTTAATTTTCCCAGTAAATTTTTGGCGACAACATAATTGAATTCCTTTTTCCTATAATTGGTTATTGGCCGGATGCCTACAATCGAATTGGTTATGAATAGTTCATCGGCCTTTTGTAATTCAAAAGGGGAAATAGAATCCTCTGTCAAAGTATAGTCCTTAATATTGTTTATTATTCCTATTAATTTATTTCGAATGATCCCATTTAAACAACCATCTTTCATGGGTGGTGTTTTAATTATATTGTCTTTTACCAAAAAAATATTTCCGTTTAATGCTTCAACGACATTCTTGGCATTATTCAGTAGTAAACAATTATTATAATCATTTTCCTTTGCAAATATGCTACCTACTACATTGATGATTTTATTATTGGTCTTAAGAGTGGAAAGCATATCTGGGTTAACATGAAAATCCTTGAAAAGTTCCACTTCATAGCGTTTATCTTCCAAAATGTAAAAAGGGGATTGCATTTCTTGAGCTTCCACAATAAATGAAACTTCATTGGTGTTAGGCAAATAAAGACCTCCGTTATTCCTAAAAACGGTTAAGCGTACCCTTGCTGGTTTTTCTTGGATTTCATTGGAAATAATGGTCTTAACTATTTGTTCTTCAATAAATTCCATAGTGAAGTTCATGGGTATTTCCATTCGAAGAATGCGCATTGATGACATTAATCTTAGATAATGATCCTCCCAAAATATCACTTTGCCATGTATCGCTCGAATAGTTTCAAAAAGGGCATCACCATACCGAAGTCCCCTATTCCCATGATTTAAAAAATATGTGTCTTTTGAGAGAAGTTCCCCATTGAAATTAACCATAAAAAAAGCCTTGAAAATCAAGGCCAAATATACTTTAAATTATAAAAAGGAATTATTTTGATCCTAAAACCTGTTTTAAATCTGAAACTTGATTTTCCCAAAGCATCTTTGCTTCATCCACTTCATCCTCCTCGGCAAAATCAGTTATAAAAAGGGAAACATCCTTGGTAATCTCATCTACAATGATCTTCATTTCAAAATAAGAATCATCTTCGGTTTCCTCCCATCTAAATTTCACGAATTCATCGCTTTTCCTTTTTAAAAGCTTGGCCTCTTCCTCACTATCGTCCCAGATGAAATTGAACATCTCACCGCGTGAATTAACATTGTCTGCGAACCATTCAGAAAGGCCTGAAGGTGTTGACAAATATTGATACAGTAACTGAGGTGATGATTGTATTACAAACTCAATTTCAAATTTAATCTTATCGCTCATTACGATTGGTATTTATGTTGAGCAATATATATATTTATAAATGATAAAAAAATTAAAACCGTTAGAATCTTTTTTAGTTAATGAATGTTGACGAACAAAAAATTAAACTTTATATTTGCAGCCGTTTTAGACCACATGGCGAGGTAGCTCAGCTGGTTAGAGCGTCGGATTCATAACCCGGAGGTCGGGGGATCGTGCCCCCCTCTCGCTACAATTAATCCGTTGAAATTGAATGATTTACATTCAGTATCAACGGATTACTTTTTTAAGCTCACCGTATACGGTAGCGTATGCGGTTACTAAATAAATCATATAAAATACTGTTATTCTGAACGTTAGATATCGAAAACCGTCGGGTTTATAATATTTAAATTAAATTTAAATTTACCATGATTACCCTAATTTTGAATATGGGTAAAACGGGTAAACGATGTATTATTAAGTACCAACATAGTCACCCAGGAACGTAAACGCTTTATGTGAAAATAGCCTGAATTATCAGTATGACCGGTACCTTAAACACAAAAAGGCAATGATCTCAATAAAAAAAATCCAGACCACTTTAGTGATTTGGCATTTTCTTGGTCGGGGTGGCAGAATGTGAACCTTTCACCCTAATTTCTTAAAAACCAATGTGTTATCTCAATTCTTTCAAAATAGGGCACCTATTAGGACACGTATCACGGCGTTTTGGTGCTTTCGTATTCTAAATATAAGAAAGGTATATCAAAACGATGCAAAGCGATTTAAAATTAATTTTATAAGAAAATAGCTTTAACAAATATCTAAGCTCTAATCTTTGCAAGTATGCGTTATAGGCAAAAAAAAATAATTAATAAAGCATTACACGCGGTCTCAATAAACTTTCGTTTTTCGAGGCCGTCTTTCTACTCGTTCATTTGCTACCCGACCACTTGTTTTTCTTTAATAAATGGCTGATTATAATGACGTTGACCAGTAGCCTTGTACAAGGCATTGGCCACCGCCCCGAAAACAGGAGGAAACGGAGGTTCTCCCATACCTGTAGGGTCGATTTCATTCTGCACAAAATGTACGTCGATTTCTTTTGGCGCTTCTTTCATACGGATCATTTGATATTGGTGGAAATTATTTTTCTGGGGCGCTCCGTCCTTAAAGGTCAATTCCCCAAAAAAGGCATTGCCAACACCATCGGTTATGGCACCTTCTGCCATATTTGTGGCCGCATCAGGATTTACCACGACCCCACAATCGATAGCACAACATACTTTTTCCACCACAGGTTTACCATTTTCCATTTTTACATCTAGGACATGCGCTGCATAGGAGTTATGGCAAAAATAGGCCGACACTCCTCGATGTTTCGTTACATCATTTTCTGTCCAGGCCGATTTTTCCCGCACCAGTTCCAAAACTCCGGCGTAGCGCTCCGCATCATAATCATTCCGTTCGCCTACGGGGTTTTCTTTGGCGCGTTGGAGCAGGTCCAATCTAAATTGAATAGGGTCTTTACCCATGGCTTCCGCCACTTCGTCCAAAAATGCCTGTTCGGCACCGGCCATAAAATTGGAACGGGGAGCTCGAAAAGCACCAACCGTAATATTGGAATCAATGGCCCATTCTTCCGCCATATAATTATCAATAGCCCCCGCCGGAAAACGATTGGCGAACAATGGGCTTTCTGGTATTCCGCCCGCCTTTATGTGCAAGGCCGTTAAATCATTGTTTTCATCAAAAGCAGCGCGATAGGTTGCGTGGTACGTGGGGCGATAAATGCCGGTCGTCATATCATCTTCACGAGTATACACCAACTTTATCGGGGCATTTACTTTTTGGGATATTAGGGCCGCTTCCACCACAAAGTGGGCATAGCTCTTTCGACCAAAACCACCACCCATTCTTGGTAGTTCCATTTCAATATTTTCTTTCGGAATTCCCAAGCTGCTGGCAATCGTAGGAATAATAAAGGATGGAATCTGAATGGGCGCCGCTATTTTCACTTTATCGCCTTCTACATGAGCAAAAGCATTAATGGGTTCCATGCTATTGTGGGCAAGAAAAGGGGCTGAATAGCTTCTTTCCAAAATCTTTGCTGCTTTTTTGAAGGCTGCCTCAGGATTTCCATCCTTTCGGACAATATTTCCCGGAATGGCGGCAAGGGCTTCCATCTGTGCCTTGTGGCCCTGTGTGGATTCTAATCCCGCAGGGGTATTTCTTGTTTCCTTTCCAAAAAACCCGTTGACAATTTCAGTAGTTGCAGTGATCGGCTTCCATTCAACATTTAATTTCTTTTTGGCCTGCATGACTTCCCAGGTGGAGTTACCGACTATAGCCACCAATTCAGGAAAAGCGTTCGTGTCAAACCCGTGTTTTTGAAATCCCTCCTTAAAACTTTTGATAGTTATCACATCCTTGATGCCTGGCATGGCTTTGGCCGCTTCGCCATCAAACGATTCTAAGGTCAAGCCAAAAGCGGGCGGATGTACGATCATGGCAATCAACATACCCTCTTTTTGGTAATCCATGCCAAACATTGGTTTGCCGGTAATGATACTTCTTGCATCTACATTTTTATGGGATCGGCTGATCAGCTTAAAATCTTTTATTTCCTTTAATTGCACTTCTTCGGGCACAGCAAGTGTCGCGGCAACTGAAGCCATTTCCCCGTACCCAGCCGATTTTTTCGTGGCTGCGTGTTGCAATACTCCTGCTTCGGCGGTAATTTCTTCTACAGGAACCTGCCATGTTTGTGCAGCCGCATCCATCAACATGTGCCTTGCGGTTGCACCGGCCATTCGAAGGGGTATCCATCTAGCTTTTATTCCCGTACTGCCTCCTGTGAGTTGAAAACCATATTTTTCCGCATGATAGGGCGCTTGCTCTACCAACACGTTTTTCCAGTCTACATCCAACTCTTCTGCAACCAACATGGGCATGGATGTTCTAATATTCTGACCGAATTCGGGATTGGGCGTATAAATGGTCACCACCCCGTTATCGCCAATTTTCAGATACGAATTCATCTCGAACCATTCGTTGGGCATTTCACTGCCGGCCATTTCTTTTACCTGTTCTGGCTTACAGGAATTTAAAAAACTGAATCCGAGTACCAATCCCCCACTTGCCAAACTTGTATTCTTAATAAAAGCCCTACGTCCTATATGTGTGTTCATCTTTGTCATCTTCTAATTTTTTCTAATTAAACGCTTTCGGCATTTGCGGCTGTCTTAATGGCCTTTTTTATTCGAATATAGGTGCCGCAGCGACAGATGTTACCGTTCATTGCCGACTCGATTTCTTCATCTGAAGGATTTGGGTTTCTTTTCAATAAGGCCGAGGCAGACATAATCTGTCCTGCCTGGCAATACCCACATTGAGGTACATCAATTTCTAACCAGGCTTTTTGAACTGGATGATCGCCGTTCTCGGATAAACCTTCAATAGTGGTAATTTCTTGCTCACCAACCGCTGAAACCGGAAGTTGACAAGAACGCACGGCGTTATCTCCTAAATGTACCGTGCATGCCCCACATTGGGCGATACCGCAACCGTATTTGGTGCCTACCAATTTTACATGGTCTCTCAGAACCCAAAGCAAAGGCGTTGTTGAATCAACATCAACTTCTTGCGTTTGCCCGTTAATTTTTAGATTGAATTTTGCCATGATCGTGTATATAAATGATTATGATGAAGTTACATATATTATGAATGCCTAAAAAGAAGTATAGCACACAATTTTTTCCAAAACTGGAATACTACGACTCAAATTGTAAAAAGCATCTTAATGGTATTAATTCAGATGGGCTTTTAGAAAATTAATTACTTTGTTTCTAATGTCATCCACATCAAACATCTCCCCATAATGCGGTGCATCCTTAACCATAATCAATTCGTTTTCCACGCCTTTTACGGTCAACCAAGAACTTAATAATTGGGACTGTCTGGGGGAAACCAAATCGTCCTTTTCCCCATGAATCAGTAAAAACGGGGGGTCGTTCTCATCTACATAGTTGGTCGGACTAGCGGTCTTTGCAAGGTCTGGCCGGTCAAGCGGCACTGCGCCTATTAATAAAGCTTCGGGTGATTTTGGGTCATTGGCACCGGGAAATAGAATCAGTTCCGAAGGTCCGTAAAAATCCACAACGGCCTCAAACGAAAAATCACGGGATGTGCCGGACATAAAGAAGTCATCAATTTGGTTATTGTTTGATAGTCCCTGCAAAGAGGCCAAATGTCCTCCAGCGGAAAAACCCATTAAAGCGAATCGGTCTTTATCAAACCCATACTTCTCAGCGTTATCATATAAAAATGAAACTGCTCTATTGCAGTCCTGAATCTGGGCGGGAAAAATGGCCTGTGTTGCAAACTGATAATCTATGGATGCCAGGGCATAGCCACTGTTTATGATTTCTGCCACCGTATTTTTCATATAACCGATGTCGGCATACTTGTCATTACCGATCCATCCACCTCCATGAACAAATACAATTAAGGGAACCTTACCCTTTGCATTGGGTGGAAGGTAAATATCCAAAAGGTGTTTCGGTAAGGTGTCATTATTGTAGGCTATATTACCATGCAATACGGTACCCTTTGGAAATAGAGAAATCACAGGATTGGATTTTTGACTACAAGACGTCTGGGAAATCTGTAAGACCAATAGGAAAATTAAAAGTTTTGTTATTTTCATTGTAAGCACGTTTTTAGTTTGTTAGGTTATTTAATTGAGTTTAATCATAATACGCTTTCCATTGAATTCTAATTTTTATCTATGGTAACGCTTACGTTACCAGCACCAAGAGCTTTTTGAAGTCCGGCTGTATCATCGATGCTTCCCAATTTTGTATATCTATAAGAGGTTGAGAAAGTTTTGTAAAATAAGACCAAAGTTTTTGAACCATAGAGCATCAAGTCGCCATTCTTAATGGACCCAGAATTCGCGGAATTTGTCGGTAAACTTTTAGACAAATCATAATACTTCTCGTTACCGTTCAGCTCGGTCATCTGTATGGTCATAGGCAATAGCTCCTTGAATGCTATTGCGGAATCAGTATCCAAAAGCGTGGCGGTAAACCTTTGTGAATTTACCATGATTTTTATTGTTTCGTTTGCCATTGTGCCATAGTTTTCCGTTTTGATGGGGGCATTTTCTTTTTCGCAAGGTGATGGATTGCCTATTATAGCTGAAGTAAATATTAAAACCATTAAAAGTATAGATTTCATGAATTTATTTTGTCTTTAAAATTCCTTATCGCCTAATCAAGCTTTCTCCAGCTTCAGTATATCTTGCGCCGTACGGGCCTTTAACTGATGGTTGAGAACCTAATCTGATAATCTCCATTTGTTTCAATTGTTAGATGTATACTGCTCATCCGTTACAGGCTCAAGCCAGGTAACGAATCCATTTTCCGTTTTCGGCAAAATATACATCTGTGTAAGACTGTTGTTTTCAGTAGCGCCATGCCAGTGCCTTGTATTTGCGGGAACCTTAATTACATCGCCCTTTTTCATGGTTTCCCTTGGCTGCCCCTCTAGCTGATGATATCCCACACCATCGAGTACAATTAGAATTTGCCCGCTCGGATGAAAGTGCCAATTTGATCTGGCACTTTGTTCGAAATAAACATTACCCACGAGTGTGTTGTAGATAGAATCATTTGCAACTAAACCATAATTATAAGCGTTGCCTGTGAAGTTATCAGCATTCCCAGCTTCACCCCTAGGAAAAATTGCTTGTTCAGAAGGATTCGATTCTGTGTTTTCTTGTTTTTCAACTTTTGTGTTGCAGGCCTGACCTATGAATAGTAGTAAGGCAACTGCAAGTGTGATTTTTGTTCTCATTTTATCTGTTTTAAATTTTCTTGATGATTTTTGCAGGAGTTCCTCCTACAACAACATTGTCTGGAACATCTTTTGAGACTACTGAACCCGCGGCAACTACAGAGTTTTCGCCAATGGTTACGCCGTACAAAATGGTGGCATTCGCACCGATCCAAGCGTTCTTCTTAATGTGGATGGGTCTCGGAACCAGCGAGTGTCTTTCTTGGGACGAAAGAGGGTGTCCTTCGGACAGTAAGCTGACTTTGGGTGCAATGAGTACGCCATCATCAATAGTAATTCCTCCCAGGTCCAAGAAAGTACAATCGAAGTTGATAAATACGTTTTTGCCAATTTTTGTATGCTTACCATAATTAATATACAAAGGGGTGAAAACGGCAACGCTTTCGTCAATTTCACTAGCGGTAATTTGGCTAAGCAAATCCCTGATTTCTT
Organism: uncultured Flavobacteriaceae bacterium; assembly: GCA_963762065.1. GTDB lineage: Bacteria > Bacteroidota > Bacteroidia > Flavobacteriales > Flavobacteriaceae > Maribacter_A. Next base: position 182,208 of record CAVXJE010000001.1, read on the forward strand.
TAGGGTCTGTGGCGTTATTCATCTGTACCAACAATTTTTTCGTGCTATATGAGGCCTCACGCATTCTATAGGCTTGAGGGTCGTTGGGGTGAATGGTTTCCCCATTTTTTAACCGCTCAAAAATGTCCTTATCCGATTGGCGTAGAATATCTTTTTTATTTTCTTCCTTTTCCATATTTTAAGATTACATCATTTACAATGGCCATCATATTTTTCGTTTCGGAGTTCGCCTATTGGCACCACCAAAGCTGTACACCAGGGAAATATTCCATGTAAAATCATCTTCCGGTACTATCTCGGTATCAATCGCCTTGTTCAATATGGTCGAAACCGAAAGCGGGAAATCTTTTTTTATCAAGGAAACAAAGCCCACAATGTAAAATCCTTTTAAATCGTCCGTAAGCAAATAATAGGCTTGGGGGGATACATTAAAATACAACTTTTCGGAAATATACAGGTTGTTGAAGGATGAATTCAATACCATAAAGTGGGTGTTTTTTACCCCTTCATCAAATCCACGGCCATATAGATAGTAAACCCCAAGACCCACTTTATCCGAAATCTTATAGGTGGGTGCCACCTCGGCGGCAATATACCGCCGCGACTCCAAAAGCTCTTCGGGCTGACCGTCCCTAACAACATTGACCGTTCTAAAGTTCAGGGCGGGGTGCACCCCAAGACGCAACGAAAACCTTTCTTTTTCTATCGCCTTATACCGTAACCAGAAAATAAAAGACCAAGGCTTGCCTTCCAACGCATAGCGCATATCGGGTTCAAAACTTAATTTTCCTTTGGTAAATTTTATATCAAATAAAAGGGCCGGATCTCCCAAGGAAAAAGAGGGCACCAATGAAATTCCGTTGTGGGTAACGCTTGCCGATCCTCTAAAATCATCTAAGAAAGGTTCAGTTTCTTCTTGCGCCATTGCATTAAATTCACTGAGAAAAACAATCAGTAGCACAAATAGATTTTTTACGATCCGATTATTCATTTTGATTAATTGGGTTTTGATACTGCAAAAGTAAAAATCCGTTAGTTACATTTGTTACACTAATCACACCTATAATGTCAAATATTACTTATTTTAGTTAAAACAATAGTTAAATTGAAGAAGTTAGATCAAAATAAGCCACGCATTGTGCTTCTGGAATTGTCTAGGGAAACAGGATTTCCGATAGATTTCAATACCTACTACCATACACATTTGTTTTGTCACCAAGGAAGCATTTCTTTTTTGTTCAAGGCAAAAAAAATGATATGCAAGGGCGGAGAATTTCTGTTCTGGTTCGCTGAAAGCCAATTGAAGGATTTGGTATTTTCCAAGACTTTTAAGGCATCTGTTTTGCTGGTGGAGAAGCATTTTTTATACGATAACATCCCTGATCAAAGTTGGAGTATCGATGCCATCCTGCATTCCCGTCAATACCCTATCAAAAAGCTGAACGATAAGAATGACAGGCAAAGGGTCTTATCAAATTTTAAATGGTTGCACGAAAGATTCCAAGATAGGGAGCATCGCTTTTATGAAGAGGTATTGAAACTACAAATGCGGTTGTTCATTCTTGAAATGTGGCACACATTTGCAAACGAATATGAGCGCAGAAAACGCACCTTGCAAAGTGGGTCTTTATATGAGCGCTTCGTTCATTTGGTCCAAGAGCATTGTATGGCCGAAAGGGAAGTACAGTATTACGCTAATACACTTAGCGTTACCCCAAAATATTTGAATTTTATTTGCAAGCAGAACTCGGGAGCCACGGCGTCTGAATGGATCCAACGATACACCAAGGAGCGTATCATACTTTTTTTGCAGAACAAAAATCTGAACATTTCCGAAATTGCCGATAAAATGATGTTTTCAAGTCGGTCTTTTTTCACGCGCTATGTGAAAAAGGTTTTGGGTACTACGCCAACCGAGTACAGAAATCGATTAGAGTGAAATTATCATAGATTGCTTTGAAAATTACCTTCAAGGTTCGAATCCGGGTTCCATTCGAACCAAAAATGGCAACCTTAATAAGAATAAAGCCTGGCAGAACTAATAGGTAAAACAGGACACGTAATAGGACACCTTCATTATGAAATTTGTACTGATTTGGCTCGTTTTGGTAGTGTTTTTAAAAACAGAATACCCTGATAATCAATTGATTATCAGGGTATTAAAAACTTTCAGTCGGGGTGGCAGGATTCGTATTTAATAATATAAATCTCTGAATACCAATATTTTATATCAATTTTTTCAAAATAGGACATCAAATAGGACATCCTCAACGGCGTTTTGACGCTTTCGCTTTCTAAATATAAGAAAGGTATAACAAAACGATTTAAATCGATTCAAAATTAATTTTATAAGAAATCAGCTTTAACAAATATCTACGCTCTAATCTTTGGATGTATGAATTAGAAGGCAAAAAATGTAATCAATAAAGCATTTCGAACGGTCTCAAAAAAGGTTCTTTTTACTGACCTCATTAAAGTGAAAATTTCTATGGTTTTGTTTTAGTTTATATTGTAAGACATTTTTATCCTACTAATCAGCTGGTTTTATGTTCTGGTTTATATGAAAGAAATTGGTTGGGTCGTACTTCGTCTTGATTTGCACCAATCGCTCATAATTGCCTTTGTAGCCTGCCTTTACCCGATCTTGACCTTCATCCATCATAAAATTGACATAAGAACCTCCTACCGCGTAGGGCTTTATACCATCATAATAATCTTTGCACCATTGGGTAACTTTATCAGCTTCGGAGGCTTCGGGGGAAACACCCACTATAACTTGGGCCCATCTTGCTCCTCTATTCGCCCAAGCCGTATCTTCTTGTGAAACGTCATGTACTTTCCCGTCAATTGGATAAAAATGTGTGGTAGAATGAAATGTTGGGATGTTGGAACCGAACTTAATATTTTCTTGAATACACGCATCGGTAAGTTCGTTAACGTAATGTGCCCGCCAGTACCAATGCATCCCCTCAGGGTACAAATCATCGAACAATCCATTGAGCGCTGGCATAGGCATCTCGCTCACCCAATCTAGAATTGGTGGTTCAAACTCACGAATAGGCTTGAAGATCTCTTCCGATTTTTCCATTGGACCGGTATAACACCATACGATTCCACATACATTTTGATTATGCAGCTCTTTAGGAAAGGGATCACCGGGTGGCACGATTAAAAACGCAAAGAAACCATACAAATCATTGGAGGCATTTTTAGTAATCTTATCATAAAATTTCAAAGCATTTTCAGCTTGTTCCATAGGCCAAAACATCGGACCCGCATATACATTTTTAATCGGTAACAGATTAAAAGTGAACGACGTGACCACACCGAAATTTCCGCCGCCACCGCGCAACGCCCAAAACAGATTGGGATGCGAGATACCATTGGCCGTTACAAACTCGCCGGAGGCCAAGACCACTTCGGCCTCCAAAAGATTATCGATCGCTAGGCCACCTTTACGGCTTAAGTATCCCAATCCTCCACCTAAAGTAAGACCGGCCACGCCTGTAGTACCGTTTATACCTACTGGCAATGCCAAACCGTGTTCGTGGGTGGCCTTGTCCAAATCATGTAAGGTATTGCCCGGTTGTACTTTGGCAGTTTTTTTCTGAGGATTCACTTCGATATCCTTCATTTCGGACAAATCGATGAACTAGTCCACCTTCAACCAAAGCCAATCCGGCACCATTATGGCCTCCGCTCCGTATGGAAACTTCCAAACCATTTTCCCTTCCAAAGTTCACGGCGGCGATTACATCATCAACATCTTTACATTTAAAAATAATTGCGGGATGTTTATCGATCATGGCATTGTAAATCGTTCGTGCCTCGTCGTAATTTTTATCATTGGGCAAAATAATTTCGCCTTTTGCGCGCTGTTTTAATTCCTCTATTTTGGTTCTCATATCTATTGATATTTTATTTTTCTTTTTGCATTTGAGCGACTTGATTTACAATAAACTCATTGAGTTCGTTCATTTCCTTTTCCGGCTGAAGTCTATTATTCTGGCATCTTCATCCACAATAACCGTGTGCCCTGGGGCATATAAAAAACCTCGCCTGCCTCAATAATTTCGGTATTTTTCTCTTTATCTATTATTCGTATTTTGCCTTTTCCAAATATCCCCAATGTGGCACTTGGCATAAATCGTCTTTGAGCCCTTTTAAAATCGGTGTAAAATCGGTCCCGGCCATTGGCTCATTGATGGCTACTGTCATTCCCCCCCAACCATTGACCATGTTGATGATATTTCCCTTAGGAAAATTATCTTTCGAGATATGGATTTCGCCGGTCACTTTGTTAGGCTCTAAAACTAATTTTTGACCTATTGCACCCTGAAAAGCAAAAAGTAACATACCATAAAACAGTACTATATTGAAAGTACTTTTATAAATTTTTCGTTTTTCCATCTTTTTAAGTTTTAGTTATTCCTTATATTTTGAAACCCCTATTAAACCAAAGTAATTGGCGAATCTATTTTCCTAAAAATTTTAACACTGTAAAACTAGGGGGATAAATAAGGGGACGATGTAAGTTTTGTTCCAAATGCTGAAACAATCGTGACGTCAATTGTAAAAAACAAAACCGTCTAAGAAAGATTGGACATTTTCAATGCTGTAGGAAGCACCTCGAATCGGTTTCGAAAAACCCTTGTAAAATAGGTGGGATGTATCCAAGCCCGAATCGTATGCGATTTCCGAAACGTTCTTACTTCCAGCTTTTATGGCTCGCAAAGCACTTCGTAGTCGTACTTCGGACAATAATCTATTCGGGGTAAGTGCAGTAAGCGCGCTTACTTTTCTGTAAAGTTGTGTTTTGCTCAAACCAAGTTCTGAGCCGAGGTGTTCACTTTTGAAATTTGAATTACTCAGATTACGGTATAGTACTTCTTCTATCCGTTTTATTTCAGAAAGATCAGCATCATTAAAGACTAAGATAGATTTGGATTCCAGCTCTAATTCATCCCATCCCTTTGTGGCCGAAGTCTGGGTGGCCAAATCAATAAAAACCGTATTCGTCACAAACCTATTTTCTGCCAAGGTTCGCACCGTATTTTTTGTTTCCCCGAGCAAATCGGAGCCTTTTTCATCTACGGGTTTCCCAGTAGCCAAGGCCAGACTATATTCAAGCTGATGTGCAAAAGATTCAAATAACGACCGAATTTCAAGGGCAGCTAAAATTGCATCCGAGGCATCAATAAAAGATACCAGAAACAAATGATTCAAGGGTAATTTTACCACACTGCCTTTGTGGTTTTCAATGCATTTTCGAATTTGTGATTTCAAAATCGAATCCTCTTCGGTCATGGCGATTACATCTACAAGCATTAGGGTACGATACCCACTATCTATTTCTCCCGATAAGGTTAAAGCCAGATCATGTTCATTTTGACCGCCCTCTCCCATATAAGGAAAAATTCGTTCTCGTGCGATACCTCAATCACATTGCATGCCCCAATTCCATGGGCTTCTTTATGACTTTCGATACATGCTTCTTTATTAGGACTTTCCATTAAACAGAAAGCTGTTTTTTGATGAAGATTTAGATAATACTTCTTGTATATCATGCCGTGTTTGTTTTGGACAGCAATATCCCTTAATGAGCTCGATACATATCTTCTTCTGTAAAAGCATCCGAATCGATTTTATGGAAATCCATGAATAAAGGCATAACTAATCTTTTATGGGGAGAGAAATGGTACGAATTTAAACAAAATTAAACAGGTCGGTTTAAAGAAAAGTGTAAAGTGTCAACTTTGGCCTTATTTAAACTTGATGCACCGAATCAGATACTAATATGATAACCAATAAGATACAATTATGTTGCCAACAAAGGTTTGTTTGAAAACAGCCGTTAGATGAAACCTATTTAAAGAATTAGTAGTGTCTCAAAAAAGGTTCGATTTAAAGGGCAACTTGAAGTTGATCAAACAGAAAATCCCTGTAGTAAAAAAGATCTTTTACCCAGAGTCAAATAAAAAGCATCATAAGAACAAACGCCGAAGGTGTGAATGCTGTAAATAAAGCTACATCACCTGTAGAAAACATTTACGGGATTTCGGTATATTTAATTTTCTGCTTATTTTTCCCTTCTATTTAGTTCATTTTGTACAATGCAAGTTCCTGATCGATAAAATCAATCGTAGCAGTGATTTCATTTTGTGCTAGCTCATACGCGTTTTTTTTTCTCCTCCACTAGATGAATTAAAAGATCCAGGCCATTTTGAAACTGAAAGTTGAATAAGGCTTCCGCATTTTCTACTTTAATAGGATCAACCCTTATAACAGGTTTTATCTCTGGTACAACATGGAATAGGATAACTTCTCGGTTGGTCTCCTATTCGGTCCATATAACTATAGGTCTCTTCTAAACTTTGTAGCGCTTCGATAATCTTATGATTGCTTATATGTTTAATTTCGCCACTGTTTACCAATGTTTGATAGATGCTGCTTTTTCGCCTAAAATCAGCGTAGTATATCATACTATAAGTGATCTTCGCCAAGGTATCCATCTTACTTTTGTCCTTTTGCGTAAGTAAACTTTTCGCATAAGAGAATTGGTCCAAGAGTTCTTGATTGTAATAGATGTTACCTAAAA
>CAVXJE010000002.1:0-283755 GCA_963762065.1 uncultured Flavobacteriaceae bacterium
GAACACCGGCGCAGAGGCCGTGGAGACTGCCATTAAGATTTGTAGAAAAGCGGGCGTATGAGAAAAAAGGCATTCCGGAAAACAATGCTCAAATCGTGGTTTGCAAAAACAATTTTCATGGGCGCACCACTACCATTATTTCAATTTTCAAACGACACTAACGCCCGAAAAAACTTCGGGCCCTTCATGGACGGATTCATAAAGATTGAATACGATAACCTCGAGCGTTAAAGGAAATTTTGAAGAACAATAGAAATATTGCAGGATTTTTAGTTGAACCCATACAGGGGGAAGCAGGTGTATGTCCCTTCTGAAGGCTATTTAAAAAAAGCAAAGACCCTTTGCGAAGAGCACAATGTACTTTTTATTGCTGATGAAGTTCAAACAGGTATTGCAAGGACAGGATGCTTACTGGCTACCTGTGGAAATTGCTCTTGTACAGATAAACATTGCAGCGACATACCGGAAACCAAACCTGATATTCTGATTTTGGGGAAGGCTATATCTGGTGGCGCATATCCGATATCCGCTGTTTTGGCCAATAATGATATCATGGAAGTAGACAACCGCAGGTAATCATGCAGCACTTTTGGTGAAGTAGATCGAGTCGCCGCTGTGGGTATAGCTGCTTTAAGGTTGTCAGGGATGAGAAATTAGCGGAAAATGCCTTTGAAATGGGTGAACTTTTCAGAACAGAACTGAATACGTTCATTTCTACCTTACTGATAAAAAGTGTTCGCGGAAAAGGGAACTTTTCAATGCCATTCTGGTCAATGATACCGAAGACAGCTCCACAGCGTGGGATATTTGTATGCTATTAAAAGAAAATGGCCTTTTGGCTAAGCCTACGCACTCTAATATTATACGCTTTGCACCACCATTGATCATTACCAAGGAACAACTCTTAGAGTGTGTGGAAATCATTAAAAAGGCGATAAACAGAATTAATAAGAATGAACGGTAAAAGTATTATCAAAAACAGGTGATGAAGGAAATTAAATCAAAATGAAAAGAAATATAAGAATAATCAAAAACCGCTCAGATATCTAGTTGAGCAAGAGGAGCAGACATGGGTATTGATGCCATGGAAATAGCGGCAATAAATTCTGAAAATAGTTTTTTTAGCAGGGCTCCAATTTATTGAACGTTAAAACCCAGAACCAAACTATTTACAACAAGGTTAAAACTTCTTTTGCGAAAAGAATTGGTTTTGTTGTAGAGCAATACGTATTGGTTCTACATGTGGTCAAGGAAACACTGTTAAAGAATGAATTTCCATTAGTGTTATCAGGGGACCATTCATCAGCCCATGGAACAATCTCAGGCATTAAAGCTTCAAATCCAACAGGCCGCTCGGGATCATTCCATTGATGCCGATGTAGACCTAAATACGCCTTATACCTCTCCGTCAGGAAATGTCCACGGCATGCCTCAAGCCGCCGCATTACAAGAGGACAATGCCATGAATAAAACGATCCTGATAAGGCAACCATTGAATCTTGGGAAAAGCTAAAAAACATTGGTACAAGTACACCTAAATTTCTGCCGGAAGATTTGATCTTTTTTGGGGTTAGAGATGAAGCAGCTGAAACCAATTTGATAGCGAGTAAAAACATTAAAAACTATACGGTCCCGGAAGTTAGATTCATATAGGGCTTCAAAGTTATCGGGAAGCCATAGAAAAATTGGACCATTGTGATTCAATTTATATCACTTTTGATGTAGATAGTTTAGATTGTGATTTTGATTGGGTATGGTACTCCTGTTCCTTTTGGATTTAGCCCTGAGGAAGCAAAGCGTTTGATCTATGGCTTTTGCAAAACTAAAAAGTAGTATGTGTTGAGTTTACCGAAGTAAATCCGTTGTTGGATAATAAGGGGAATCGAATGGCAGAAACAGCTTTTGACATTCTAAACGATTGTTTTAATAAGTAGTATTTTGTTAGAACCATTAAAAATTAGGTAAGAGAAAAAATATGACCGATTTAGGAATTTTATATTGTCGACCGCCGTGCTGTTATTCTTTTTAATGGATCCCTTGGGAAATATTCCGTATTGCTATCGGTGCTAAAAGGGATACCCCCAAAACGTCAGCGATTTATTATTTTCCGTGAGTTATTGATTGCTCTCGTCATCCTCCTGATCTTCCTTTTTGGTGGTCAAAGAATCTTTAGTTTTCTGCACTTACAACAAGAATGAGTTATCGCAGGTGGAATTATACTTTTAATAATAGGCTTGCGATTGATTTTCCCCAATAGATATGGGGTAATGGGAAAACAACCAGGGGGCGAACCTTTTATCGTTCCCATAGCAATACCAATGATTGCAGGTCCTTCAGTGCTGGCTATGTTAATGCTTTTGACCCATACGGTATGCGCAAATGTCAAATTGGTTATTTGCACTTCTATTGGCTTGGAAAGTTCCCGGTGATTCTACTATTATTTATAGCCCCATTTCTTTATAAAATATTGCGTGAACGTGGTCTTCACGCTATAGAACGCCTTATGGGAATGATTTTGGTCATGATGGCGGTACAAATGTTGATTAATGGGTTTAAGGTTCTCTTTTGAGCAATTTGAAAAGAAGTTAATTCCTTATAATGCATTTGATTTGAGATTGTCTTTTTAAATTCTTTCTAAGAAGTGAATACCCTTTTAATTTATCTATAAATTTTCATTTAAGGAGGCCTTCATTGGCCGCATTTGGTGTACTATAGACCAATTAAATCGGATATTTCCCCAAATATTATCTCCTATTTATTTAAAAAAATTAAAGCCTATTATAACCGATGGGCTTTTTTTATTTTAAGTTGAATTGTTAGAAGATAAATCCTATAAGCAAAAATGTGGATAAAGCCTTAGGCTAGAATTATTAACTTTCCAATCTTGCAAGACTATGAATATTGGTTTAAGAAATAATAGGAAAATGACAGACTTTATTTTGCCCCGCTCCCCTAATATCAGTGTCAAAAATCATTTCAAAGTAGAAACCACTTAAGTCTTTTGGAGGTGATTAATATCATTTTCTAACCGTTGTCTAACATCTTGATATATTTGCTATTAATTTTTTGGCATGGGTTTTGTTCGGCACGGTATTTTTTATAAAACTTCAGCCTAAGAAAACTGATATTAATTTGTAACCAGACAAATAACTTATATTTAACACTGACTAACCCATTAAGAAACCAACTCAATTCCATGGCCAAGAGTAAAACAAAAGTTACCCCAACTATTTCTTAAAGTTCAAACTAGAAAAAGATTTGGGTAGTGATAGGAAAGGGGATTTCTTATTGTTGGCATGGGTGCCTCAGCAGGTGGTTTAGAAGCCTTTAAGGAGTTTTTTGAATAATGCCAGAAGCACCTTCCATGGCTTTTATTCTTGTACAACGTTTACACCCCCACATAAGAGCCTTATGGTTCCGCTTTTGAAAAAGCATACGAAAATGATGGTGACAGAAGTAAGGGACAATACAAAAGTAAAAGCAAACCATGTTTATATCATCCCTCCCAATAAAGATATGGCCATTCAAATGGGCTAACACTGAATGTGCTCATAGTGGCAAGGGGGTTTCGAAAGCCCATTCGTCTCTTGCGTTCTTTGGCAATGTTAGATGGAACCGGCCACGGTATTACATCTTATCGGGTACAGGCAGAAGGTGCCCTTAGCCTAAAGGATATAAAAGGCCATGGGGGACTGTCAATAGTCCAAGACCCAAAAACAGCCAAATATGATGGTATGCCCAGAAGCGCCATAGCAGTTGGAGCGCAAGATTTTATACTTCCCGTTAAGGAAATGCCCAGTTTACTACTTAATTATTCAAAAAACCCTCAAAAATTTAAACCAGAGGAAAAGCCAATAAAAATTTCAACACCTAACGAGCAGTTGGAAAAAGTCTTTATCCTCTTGCGTAAAGAAACTGGCTGTAACTTCAGTGATTACAAAAACAGTACTGTCATAAGAAGGATAGAAAAGCGGATGGCACTCAACCAAATCGATAAACTTGGGGATTATATAAATACTTCAACAAATAGCCATATGATGACTGAAGAAATTTTTCAGGAAATTCTTGATTGGTGTCACCTAATTCTTTTAGGACAGGAAGCTTTTTAGCTTTTTAAAAACTTAGTTTATCAATAAAATATACTTTATGGCGATGATTGCCATATGTGTCGGTGTCTACCTGGTACAGAAGCTATTTTCTTGTTGGCCATACTTTTTATTAAAGGTGTTACAACACAAAAGCCATAAAAAGTCAGGTTTTCGGTCTTCCCATTGACAATGAAAACGCCACTACAGGGCCCGACAAGGCGTATATCCCGAGACCATTTCGGTTGATATAAGTCCTAAACGCCTCTCCCGTTATTTTCATGGTGACAATAAATACCGATAGGATAAAGAAAGAAATACGGGACCAGGTCATATTTGCAGAACACAACCTTATTAAAGATCCACCATCTTGAACAGGATATAGTGAGTTGCAGAAACCTATTGATCTATCTGAACGTAGAGGCCCAAAGAAAAGTATTCGCTATTTTCCATTATGCGCTCAATCCAGAGGTATTTCGTTGGTAATTTCGAATCATTGGGGGAATATGCCAGTCTTTTCGAGGTCATGGAAAGAAAGCACAAAATATTCAAATTCAAGGATGTCAAACAGGGTAAAATGCCTGATATCGGCAAACACTTGTTCAAAGAGTCTACCCCTCTAAAAACTATTAATACCTCTGCACCGAAGCGGGAATGGGGAGAGAGTCTTGCTGGTATTACCGAAAAAATGCTTTTGGCTAATTTTGCGCCGGCATGTGCCATAATAAACAGTAAAGGCGATGCCCTATATTTTTCGGAGATGGCAAGTATCTACAGTTTCTCCCCGGTGAGGCGAAGCTGAATATTGTTGATATGGCCCGTGAAGGCCTTAAGGCGGATCTACAGACTGTTATCTCCCGAGCTCGTAAAAGCAATAAATTGGAGAAGCGAAAAGATATAAAAGTAAAGACCAATGGAAGTTTGCAGCTCATTGATCTTTCAATACGACCTATGGCGCAAATGGGACTGGAGGAAGATTATTGGTTGGTTGCCTTTGAAGATGTGGTTGCTGTACCGGATAAAACTTCTGAAATAAAAGCGAAAAATCCAGAAGAAACCACTGAACTACGTGCCTTGGAGCAAGAACTGGCTGCTACTAAGGAATATTTGCAATTAACCATTGAACAATTGGAAATATCGAACGAAGAACTTAAATCATCCAATGAGGAACTCCAGTCAAGCAACGAAGAACTGCAGAGTACCAATGAGGAAATGGAAACTTCAAAGGAGGAACTGCAGAGCATAAATGAAGAGATTGTAACAGTGAACACGGAGCTTCAAGGAAAAATAGAAGAATTGGCACAGGCGTACGATGACATGAACAACTTACTTGCCAGTACCGAAATTGGCACCATTTTTCTGGATTCCGACCTGAGAATAAAACGGTTTACCCCCTCCTTGGTCAAAATTATCAACCTTATCCAAACCGATATTGGACGTTCCATCGAGGATTTGTCCTCCAACTTAATCTATGACGGTATTGTGGAAGATGCAAATAAGGTGCTTGATAAACTGTACTTCTTTAAGAATCGTTATTCAAAGTAACGATGGTAGCTGGTACCAGATGCAAACGCATGCCTTATCGCACTTCCGAGAATATGATAGAGGGCGTGGTCATTACTTTTGTCGATATCTCACAGGAAAAACAGCTTTCTAGGGAGCTTCTAGAATTCAAGGAAAATTATGAGCACTTACTGGAAATGACAAGGACCATAGTCTATACCCAAGACAAAAACCTTTCATATACCAGTATGGCTAGCATACATCCTGATTTTCAGTTCAAAAATATGATCGGAAAAAAGGATACGGATTTTTTTTCAAAGGAAGATAGCTCAAAATTGGATGCAATTAAGAAAGAAGTGCTAAAAACGGGAAAACCCAATAGAAGTGTCATTCCATTGAAAATTGGTGGAGAGCTCAGATATTATGACCTTATGATTCGACCAGTACATGGGAATGGTCAGATTACGGGAATAGCCTGTACCTCAATTGATGTGACCGAACTAACTGAGGTCGAACAGCAACTGGCGGAAATCAAAAAAGAAAAAAATGGCAGATAAAATTCCCATAAAAGGTGATCTACGTTCCAAAGCGGAAGCCAAAATTGGTAGAAAATCTGTTTTGCCAACGAATCTATCGCTAGAGAAAACAAGGGCATTGCTCCATGAGTTAGAGGTTCATCAAGTGGAGTTGGAGATGCAGAACCAGGAATTGAGGGAAAGCCAACATCGTTTGGAGGAAGTTGGGGACCAATACACCGACTTGTTCGATTTTGCGCCTGTTGGATATCTAATCCTGGACAAAAAGGGGTTATTCTCAATATAAATTTAACCGCTTGTAATCTACTGGGGATTGAACGTTCCTATATAAAGGGCAAACCGCTTTCCGCTTATATGTCTAAAGGGGAATCGATAAAATTGTTCCTGAATTTAAGGGATGCATTCAGCAGTGGAAACTTTACTTCTCTGGAAATACAAATTAAGGGTAAGGACAAAGATCCGTTTATTGGCATGCTTCAAGGTGCAATTTCCGTAGAAAGAGATGGGAAAACAGCGGTATGCCGCTTGTCCCTTCAGGATGTGACGGGACTAAGGGAAGCTAAAGCCTTGCAGCAACAGCATGAAGATCTGCAAAGGGAAACGGAAAAAATACAACAGTACCTAGACCTTGCCCCGGTCGTTTTTCTTTTAATTGATACGGAACACAAAGTTCAAATGATCAATCAGAAAGGATGTAGTTTACTGGGTTACGACCGACTTGAGATAGTAGGAAATAATTGGTTTGAAAATTTTACTATCGAAGCAAATGGGAATGGAATTGATAAATCCAATCAGAAATTTAATCGTAAAAAACTGTTATTAAGTCCATATTTTGAAGGCAACTTGAGATTTAGGAATGGTGAATCGCGTCTTATGGCATGGACAAATACTTCATTGTTGGGTAAGAATGGAGACCTAATAGGAACATTATGTGCCGGGGAGGATATCACAGAGCGTAAAAGGATAGAAAGCGACAAACAAAGATATACACATGGTTTGGAGGAAATTGTAGTGGAACGTACAAAAGAGTTGAGTGATGCGCTGGAAAGCGAAAAACTGATCAACGAAATGAAAAGCGCTTTTATCAGTATTGCCTCCCATGAGCTGCGTACACCGATCACCATTGTTATGTCTTCGATATCCTTAATCGAAAAATATAATGAATTGGGCAATTACCAAAAACAACAAAAACATATCGACCGCATAAAGTCGTCGGTAGGCCACTTTAAAAATATTCTGGACGACTTTCTTTCACTGGAACAGTTGCAAAAGGGAAACATAAGGGTGGACCAGGTTACTTTTAATCTACGGGATTTTGTAAGAAACGTTTTGGAAGAAATGGATGGAATCCTAAAAGAAGACCAGCAGATCAATTATACCCATCAGGGAAATACCGAAGTTTTCCTGGATAGAAAAATCTTTCGTAATATACTTTTGAACTTACTTTCCAACGCCATAAAATATTCGAATACGGCTATTGATCTAAATACCGTTGTTGGGAACGACAAACTTATCCTAAGTATCAAGGATAGAGGTATAGGTATCCCGGAAGAAGAACAGCATAATCTTTTTGAACGTTTTTTTAGAGCGAAGAATGCTGAAAATATTCAGGGTACCGGGCTTGGGCTTAGCATTGTAATACGTTATTTGGAGTTATTAGGTGGTACTATTGAATTTACAAGTAAACTGAATCAGGGCAGTACCTTTATCATTAAATTACCTCAAAATGACTAGACACAGGCCGTGGGATATTAACTATGGACTTCATACGACCACATCTTCCGAATACGTCAAAGATGCATTTACCTGATAATTTTTCCGATTAATAAAATGACCAACGCTAACGTACTTTATAGTTTTCTTATCTTGCCAAGCGCCCTTTCAATAGCATTTATAATTTCAGCCTCGTAGAACGGTTTTTTAATATAATCCTTTGCCCCCATATCCATTCCTTTGAAGATATCCTTTTGTTCTGCTTTTGCCGATAGAAAAATGAAAGGAATGTTACGGGTAGATTTATTTAGCGACAATTCCAATAACACATTATAACCGTCCAATTCGGGCATCATAATGTCACAAATTATGACATCGGGCAGAACATGTATAGCCTTTTCCACACCGGCCCTGCCATTTAGTGCCGTTATTACCTTATAATTTGAAAGCTCTAAAAGTTCTGCGGTATTCTCTAGTAGAATAGTATCATCCTCTATCAACAATATAGTTTTCATCCAATGTCTACATTACTCCTATCGAATCGGAAATCAATGGTAAAACACTCCGATTAGACCCTCATTTTGATTAATTAACCCTAATCTAATATGTAATAGTCAATAATAAACCTTTTACTAACGGGAACCTATCATTTCAGAAAAAAGGTTTGTCATTTTTTAGTCCAAAACTCGATTTTTTAGGACCTGCTTCAGCTAAAAATAAAAAAGCCCCTCGGTTAAGAGAGGCTTTCTTCATAAGTACGGGCGGGGAGACTCGAACTCCCACACCTCACGGCACTAGATCCTAAGTCTAGCGTGTCTACCAATTCCACCACGCCCGCAAATAATAATAATATAGCAATGAACGTCAATTCAACTAACAATACACATGTCACTAGCCTTCCTGGCGTGCCTGCCTGCAGGTCTACCTCCCGACACTTCGGGACCACCACGTCCGCATTTGTTAGTCCCGATTTACATCTTGATTAACGGGATGCAAATATAAAGCAAAAAATCAATTTAGAAATACCCTAAGTTAAAAAGTTCTTTTCGTAAATTTAAGCTCTCTTCAAAGCAACATAGATGCAAAGTAGTACAGATTATGTAAATCAACACAAAGACCGATTTATCAGCGAACTTATTGAACTTTTAAAAATTCCTTCTATCAGCGCGGATTCTGCATTTTCACAAGATGTGATCAACACCGCTGAAATAGTCGAGAAAGCCTTAAAAGATGCAGGATGTGATACGGTTGAAATTTGTGAAACCGATGGCTATCCGATAGTTTATGGTGAAAAAACAATCGACCCCAATTTACCAACTATCCTGGTTTATGGCCATTATGATGTTCAGCCACCAGATCCCTTGGAACTTTGGGATTCACCCCCATTTGAACCTGTCATTAAAAAAACCGAGGAACACCCGGAAGGGGCTATTTTCGCTCGTGGTGCCAGTGATGATAAGGGCCAAATGTATATGCATGTTAAGGCTATGGAATACATGGTAAAAACTAACCAATTGCCCTGTAATGTTAAATTCATGATCGAAGGGGAGGAAGAAGTTGGCAGTGTTAACATTGCCGAATATGTGGCCAATAATAAAGAGAAATTAAAGAACGATGTGATTCTTATTTCCGATACAGGAATGATAAGTAAGGAATACCCTTCAATAACCACCGGACTAAGAGGATTGAGCTATGTTGAAGTTGAGGTTACCGGCCCCAATCGTGACTTACATTCAGGCCTTTACGGTGGTGCAGTTGCCAACCCCATCAATATTTTGGCAAAAATGATCGCAGCGCTACATGATGAAAACAATCATATTATGATACCCGGTTTTTATGATAAGGTTGAAGAGCTTTCTGCTGAGGAAAGAGCGGAAATGGCCAAAGCTCCATTCGATTTAAAGGAGTACCAGAAAGCGTTGGATATTGATAGTATTTATGGGGAGAAAGGCTATACGACCAACGAAAGAAATTCGATTCGCCCTACCCTGGATGTGAATGGTATTTGGGGTGGTTATATCGGTGAAGGTGCCAAAACGGTGATTGCCAGCAAAGCCCATGCTAAAATATCGATGCGATTAGTGCCAAATCAGAATTGGGAAGAGATTATTGGGTTATTTACTACTTATTTCACAAGTCTTGCACCTAAAAGTGTAAAAGTCAAGGTTACCCCCCATCATGGTGGTCAAGGTTATGTAACTCCTATTGATACCATTGAATATAAAGCCGCTTCTAAAGCCTATGAAACCACCTTTGGCAAAACCCCTATTCCACAGCGTAGTGGGGGAAGTATCCCTATAGTATCATTGTTTGAAGAAGAATTGGGAAGCAAAACCATATTAATGGGATTTGGGTTGGATAGCAATGCCATACATTCACCCAATGAACATTTTGGCATTTGGTATTTTTTGAAAGGAATTGAAACCATCCCTTATTTCTATAGCTATTTTACGGAAATGCATACCCAAAAATAAGGGGCATTGAATTCTTCAGAAAAGTTTGAAATTTATTAGGTTTTCTTCACGTACTTGGTAATAATCACAATTTGCTGGGCACCTACCTTACCTTCAATATATTCCGCATTCTCGGGATCCAATGAGATTCTTCGTACCGCTGTACCTTGTTTGGCGACCATGCTAGAGCCTTTAACTTTTAAATCTTTGATAAGAACCACACTATCCCCAGTATTGAGAACAACCCCATTTACATCGCGATGTATAATTTTATCACCTTCAGCAACACCCTCACCCATTGCTTTAGCCCAATTTAGGGTCTCATCATCCAAATAAAGCATATCCAACAAATCCTGTGGCCAACCTTCACTTTTTAATCGT
The DNA here is from genome assembly GCA_963762065.1 of uncultured Flavobacteriaceae bacterium. Lineage (GTDB taxonomy): Bacteria > Bacteroidota > Bacteroidia > Flavobacteriales > Flavobacteriaceae > Maribacter_A. The sequence goes on from CAVXJE010000002.1 coordinate 10,672, forward strand.
GAAAGCATTCTCCAAGCTACTACCTGAACAGCTTGGTGTTCACTCCACATACTGTCATTCAAACAACGCCAATGGTTCGCATCTATGGTATCAGTTCCGAGGCTTTGGGATTCGATTTGTCCAATACACGTTTCACAAGCCAAAATACTACCGTCTACCCCGCCAGTGGAAACTGGGGGCACCTCATATACTTTTAAATTGTCGGTAGCTGTGCACAATTCACACTTTGAACCGCTTCTTGTTTGTAAATCTTCCAATAAACCCATACTGTATTTTTATGCAGTGCAAAACTACACTAAATATTATTTCCGGATAGCCATACCCTTTTTTCAAAGGGCATTTATGTAAAATATTGAACAGCTCCGTTTCCACCAAAAGAATACATAACAAAAGTTTATTTTATCCACTGAAACTTCCTCAAAAGAAACAAATTCCTATTTTTACAACAATACTTAAAAATGTATTCTATAACTAAAATCATCATATGGGAATATTAAAATTTGCTCGAATAATCTTGGTTTGTTTTTTAATGGTTAACTGTACAAATAAAGAAAACGAATCAATTACAGCCGAGGATTACGCAAATGCGGAAAAACATTTTTCATCGCATATGGACAAATTCGTTTACGGCAATTTGAGCGATGGAAATTGGGAAAATGACAGTATTTTCATTTATCAAAAAAAGTTAAAGGATGGAAAGGAATTTTATAAGATCAATTCGGTAAAAAAACAGAAAACTAAGGCTTTCGACCATGACAAACTGGCTAGTGCTCTAAAAGAATTTTCGGAAGAAGAGGTAATACCAACAAACCTTCCATTTTCAAAATTCTCCTTTATCAATGAAAATACTATTGGTTTTAGCGTAAAAGAACAAAAATACATTTGTAATCTGGATAATTATACCGTGTCGAGGGATACAGCATTGGGAGCAACCAAGGAAAGTAATGAATATGTGGCGCCAAACGGCAAAATAGCCGCCTATATAGACAACCACAATCTTTGGATAAGAAATCTCGAAACAAACAAAAAAACACAACTTACTTTTGATGGAAAACAAGATTATGGCTATGCTACCAATAACGCAGGTTGGATAAAAAGCAATGGAGCTGTCTTAAAATGGTCTCCTAATTCCGATAAAATAGCAACATTCCAACAAGATTCAAGAGGCGTTTCTGAAATGTACCTTACCTCAACAAATGTAGGTCATCCAAAGTTGGAAGCGTGGAAACACCCATTACCTGGCGACAGTTTGGTATTTAAATTAGAACGTGTTATTATCCATTTAAATACAAAACCGAAAATAGTACGGTTAAAAATGGATTCTGATTTTCAGCGCTCTACAATTACCGATCACGTAGCAGATAGGGATGGGGCGTTTTTTGATAATGAGTGGAATGAAGAGGGCTCAAAGTTGGCATTCGTATCATCTTCACGAGATCATAAAATTGCCCATCTCAAAATAGCCGATGCATATACGGGTAGTGTAACACCGATTCTGAAGGAAGAGACCAAAACTTATTATGAGTCGGGCGTTAATAAAATAAATTGGAAGCCACTTTTCGATAGTAATGAACTACTATGGTTTTCAGAAAGGGATAATTGGGGCCATTTGTATTTGTATGATTTAACCACCGGTAAGCTCAAAAACCGAATTACGCAAGGGGATTGGGCCGTACAACAAGTACTTCATGTAGATTCGCAAAAAAGGGAAATTTTCTTTACTGCTGGCGGCAAGGAAGAAGGCAACCCCTATCATCAATATCTGTACAAGGTTAATTTTGATGGCAGTAAGCTTACGCTCTTAACCCCTGATAAGGGTACACATCGAATGGACTTTTCCCCCGATTTTAACTTTTTTATTGATTCCTATTCCACTACAACTACACCTATGACCTGGGTTTTAAGAGACCAGAATGGAGAAAAGATATTGGACCTCGAAACATTGGACATCTCTGATCTAAAGGCCAACGGATGGCAAGAACCTATTGAATTCAAGGTGAAAGCAAGGGATAATGAAACGGATATTTATGGTCTTATGTATTTACCTTCCCATTACAATGAGAATAAAAAGTATCCAATATTAAACTACATTTATCCTGGACCCCAGTCAGGTAGTGTAGGCAACTATGGCTTTACAACTGCACGAAGGGATTTTCAAGCCGTTGCCGAATTGGGCTTTGCGGTGGTAGCGGTAGATGCAATGGGCACACCCAAGCGTTCAAAATCTTTTCATGATGCCTATTATGGTAATATGGGGGATAATGGTCTGCCAGACAATATTACTACCATAGAACAACTTGCTTCACAGTATAAAGGACTGGACATAGAGCGTGTAGGTATATGGGGCCATTCAGGAGGGGGTTTTGCCTCAACTAGGGCCATTTTTGCATATCCTGATTTCTATGACGTAGCTGTTTCTGGAGCCGGCAATCATGATAATAGGAATTATGAGGCCGATTGGGGTGAAAAATGGCAAGGTCTATTAGTGAATAAGACCATTGAAGGCCAAAATGTAGAAGCGACCAATTATGACAACCAGGCCAACCAATTGATTGCGGAAAACCTGAAAGGCAAGCTATTGATCACACATGGCACTATGGATGATAATGTTCCGCCTTCAAATACCTTATTGGTTGTTGAGGCCCTTATCAAAGCCAACAAGGATTTCGATTTAATTCTTTTCCCGAACAAGCGACATGGCTATGGCGATATGACCAATTATATGACACGCAGAAGATGGGATTACTTTGTAATGCACTTATTGAACAAAGAGCCTCCTAGAGAATATTTATTAAACGATTAAATGTTCCACCTTTAAAAACTGTTATTTTTAATGGATTAAAATTATTTTCCTGCTCTACACTTGTAGAATTAAAATATTTATTCTATGTTTGTAGAAGTAATTCTAAAAACGTAGAACATGCAACTATCAAAAACGGAAGAAGAACTTATGAATGTCTTGTGGAGGCAACAAAAAGCCTTCCTTAAAGATTTGTTGGATGCCTATCCCGAACCAAAACCGGCTACCACTACCATCGCTACCTTATTAAAAAGAATGACCGATAAAGGATTCGTAGCTTATACTAGTTACGGGCGATCTAGGGAATACTACCCCACTGTAAAGAAGAAAGATTATTTCTCAAAACACGTAAACGGACTCATAAAGAATTTCTTCAATGACAGTGCCTCGCAGTTCGCGTCGTTTTTTACCCAGGAAACCGACCTCACTAAAACTGAGTTGGAAGATTTAAAAGCTTTGATCGATAAAGAACTTGAAAAAAAGTAAAACATGTTGCTATATATTTTAAAATCCGCTACCTGTTTGGCCATTTTGTTAGCCTTTTACAAGATTTTTCTTGAAAGGGAAAACATGCACACATTCAAGCGTTTCTATTTACTAGGATCACTTTTGGCAGCTTTTGCAATCCCGTTCATCATCTTTGTAGAATATGTTGAGATACCCGTGGTGACCCAAATCATAGAACAGTCTAATTCAAATGTTCCCGTGGTTTCCGGCGTAGGTCAAGAACAATCCCCAACAAATTATTTACCTTCAATTTTATGGAGTATCTACGGTGTTGGGATACTTGTTTTTGGGTTCAATTTCATAAAAAATCTATTTAAGATTATTCAAAGAATACAAAAAAACCCCAAATATAAAATCAATCGAATTACCAATGTATTATTGCTCGATCGTATTATTCCCCATACATTTTTCAATTATATTTTTCTGAATAAACACAAATTTGAAGCCAAGGAAATACCTAGTGAAGTATTATTACATGAAGAAACCCATGCTCTACAAAAACATAGTGCTGATGTATTGCTTGTAGAACTGCTGCAGGTACTATTTTGGTTTAATCCCCTAATCTATTTCACAAAAAAAGCCATAAAACTTAACCACGAGTTTCTGGCCGATAAAGCTGTAATCAATAATGGGGTACAACCCACTTTATATCAACAAATACTTTTAGAGTTCTCATCAAACTCAACCGAACCACTATTGGCAAACGCAATCAAATATTCATCAATCAAAAAACGATTTACAGTCATGAAAACAAAAACATCAAAAAAATCAATTGTATTTAGAAGCCTATTACTTCTACCTTTACTTACCCTTTTATTATATGGTTTTAGTGAGAAGAAAATTATAGAACGCCACACTACGGTTGAAACAAGTATTCCATCCGTAGAACAGTTATTAATTGCAGAAAACATAAATCTTCGAATAACTAAAAAAGGAGAAATTCTTGACCAAAATAGCGTATTCATTACCCTGGATAATCTTAAATCCCATTTACAAAAATTCAATACGAAATTGACCAAAGAACAACGATCAAATATTGTTAGGGCTGTAATTATGGCTGAGGCAGATGCGCCAAAAGAGGTATTAAAAGTCATTGAAGCTGTTTTGGTTGACTATGGAGTAGCACAAATAAACATTGTTGGTCCAGAAAAGTACTTTGGTCTAAACCAAGAAATACGAGAGCAAAAAGGCGCTACCAAAGAACAAATTAAAGAATACGATGCCTTGGCCAAAAAGTACAATAGACAATTAAGTGAATCTAAAAATATTCAGATATATAAATCTGATGTGGATAGATTGGATTTTATAAATGGATTAATGACCCTTGAGCAAAAAGAAAATGCCGAACCTTTTCCTGATTTTCCCGAGCCCCCACCGGCACCAAAAGAGCCTAAAAAACCAAAAGCACCGAAAGTCAATAAAGGGGAAAAAAGCAATATTCCACCGCCACCAAGTCCTCCAGACCTAAATGAAGTAGAAGTCGCAGGGAAAATTATCGATTCAATCATTGTACATCAAGATCCATACGACAACATGAATTCTAAACCATATTCTAATCCATACGACAACTTGAATTCCATACCATATTCTAAGAAGATTTTTATTGACCTACCGCCCACTCCATCAACGCCCATTTCACCCCTGGACCATGTCATTGAAATGGCAAAGAAAGATGCAACATTCTATTTTGAGGGGAAAGAGATTACCTCTGATAAGGCCATTGATCTTCTAAAAAAGAACAAGAACCTGAACATAGACAGTCGCGGTTCCAAAGGCAAGCGCCCCGTTGTTAGAATCTTTGCCCAGCCGATTATCATCGAAAACTAAACGAAATCTTAAATTCTTAATAAAAGCCTCGATTTTAGGGGCTTTTTTGTAACATTTCATCCCAAATTGCGTTCTAATTGTCTATATGAACCATCAATCCGCCAATTGGCGGACAAATCAAAAAACGAACACTATGTTACAGAATTTTTTTATCCTCTGCTCAGGGGCCGATGCCTCTTTGCTTAAAACCTGTTCCCCTGGGGAGCAGAACAAATATGCCGGTATAGGCGCTACTGTTTTCTTTACGGCTGTTATGGCCTTTTTAGCCAGTGCGTATGCACTCCATACCGTTTTCGATACTATTTATGCGGCTATTTTCTTTGGACTCATTTGGGGTCTGTTGATTTTCAATTTGGACCGTTTCATAGTTTCCACAATCAAGAAACGCGATAGTTTTAGCAATGAGCTCTTACAAGCAACCCCTCGGATCATTTTAGCTGTTATTATAGCCGTGGTTATTTCCAAACCGCTGGAAATGAAGATTTTTGAAAAGGAAATAAATCAAGTCCTGTTAGAGCAAAAAAACGAGCTTACCTTGGCGAACAAAGACCAGATTGCATTACAATATACTCCTGTGATTGAAAAATTGAATCAGGATGTCACAGCATTAAAAAGTGAAACGGCAACAAAAGAGGCTGAAACAAATGCCTTATACGACACTTATATTACCGAAGCGGAAGGGACCGCAGGTACTATGCTTTTAGGTAAGGGACCCGTTTATGCCGAAAAACGCGAAAAACATGATGCTGCCTTGGCCGAATTACAACAACTGAAACAAACCAATGCCGAAAAAATCGTAGCTATTGAAACCCAAATTGCTGATTTAAATACTGAATATGCTGGCTCGGTTAAAGACTCACAACCCGTTATAGATGGTTTTGACGGACTCATGGCACGTATAAATGCCTTAGGCCTATTACCATGGTTTCCTTCATTCTTTATTTTCCTATTGTTCTTGGCTATCGAGACCTCCCCCATCATTGCCAAATTACTAGCCCCTAAAGGGGAATATGATATTAAATTGGAAGAAGAAGAAAGTGTACTGAAAACCTGGGTGACCCAAAAAGTTGAACAACGAAAGAAAATCTTGGCCACTGATGCTGCCTTAAATGATAAAATCTATAGTGAAATAGCGGAAGAAGAAGCGGTCTATGCCTATAAAAAACAAAAAGCCGAAGCACTGCTAAAATTACAGGCCGATGCTTTTCATGATTTGCAGGTGAAGAGTTTATAGATTGATATTCACTATACGAGCCAAGGAAAATAAACCCCATGTTTTGGATTCCAATTTAGAAGATTGTTTTCCTTCGCTCTGATAAACTATGATTTATTTTTTTGTTTTATCAGGGCCACCCAATCCTGTATTGAATTGGAATTTTGACTTTTAATAGGAGGTTTACCTAATTCCTGAATTTTACCCCCCGAAATAGTTTTGATCGAGCCTTGTTGTAAATCACCTCCACTTAAAGGATCATACCATTGTATGCTAAATTCACCTTTTGCGGCACTTAGATCAATGGAGTAATTTTTTGAATCTGGAATATAAACAACATATACTTCACCGGTTTTTTTAAAACAATAAGCTTCTTTTGAATTAATCAATCCATGTTCCGGCTCCATGTCCCAATAAGGTATGTTTTCAAAGAATACCAAAGCAATATCTGTAAGTTCCCATAAGCGGTCTCGGGTTCTCCAATCCTCAGTATTGAGGTCATTGTGCTCGTTATTAGCTCCAAAATACCACTCCACCCCTGCAGCCCCGGACAATAATGTTCCCCATAGAACATACCTTCGTAAAGTATCATGATTGGGATCTTCAGAATCCTGAAGGGCACCGGTATGCCACATCCCTATTTCATCCATAGTTATCATCCAGTCATGACCAGCCTCTTTTGAGTTTTTTCTCCATTGCCTTACTATATCCGCTGCTCCTTCTCTTTGATCAACTTGTAATGAGAGTCCGTCTAAATCAACAAAACCTAAGATGGAATCAAGTACATTGGTACGTGCCGGTTCATGGGAATGTGTGTGCAATAATATTGGATGATTATATGGATCTACTTTTTTGATAAAACTTGTCATTGCCTTGCGCTGTTCATCATTTTGTGCTATCGGGGTAAAATCAGCTGGACCATTCTCCTCACCTAAATTGAAATTCAATGCTAAATGGTGGCCAAAACGTGAAATTATCTCACGAATATATAGTTGCCGCAGTGGCCCTAAATCCCCATTATCGAGCATAGTTTCGTTCTCGGTTTCCTGCAATACAATGTGCAATAAAAGTCCCTTGGATTGCATATGCTGGAATACTATTTCCCACTGTTCCAGTTTGCTTACATCAAAACGGGTGAAATCATCAGGTTGAACATAAGGCCAAACATCCTTACCATCACCTCCGATATTCATGGTTAAAAAATAAACGGCATTCATACCTTTTGAAGACAAATAATTCATTGCTCCTATCAAGGCCTTACCATTTCCATTTTTCCAGGTAGGTTCACCTTCTTTCCAATCCCCAAGATGTGGGGTATATGCATGAATCTGCTCCGATGTGCTGGCTTCTCCTTCTTTATTTGACGTCTTCATTCTATAGGTACCATCAAAATCTTCAAATGCCAAAAGATTTTCAGGGCTATCGGCGCCACCTTTCAACCAATATGTATCAGTATCCTGAAATCGAAAATATCCGTTTGAATTTATTAAACGACCATGGGCACGAAAATCCGGATCCAAACGGTTTGATGCAATTACCTTAAAATTACCAGATTCATTTGATATCGGAATAATAGTACCCGTATTTAGATCATCCTTCAAAGCAATACTATCCCCTTTGTGGAGCATTGCGGAATAGCTCCATTCCCCTAGCCTATCTGGTGTAAACCTCACTTGCCAAATATTTCCTGAATCCGCACTTGTTTCAGCAGCATTACCGTCCGCAGCATAAAAACCCCTAACAGTGTATTGAGTATTCGCATGTATGAATTCAACACTCAACCGATAGTCCAAAAATGGATTTTCGACCGTATTTTCTGCAGTTTCAGGCCCTTCAAAAGATAATGTAATCGTATGCCATTGACTATAAACCAAGGGCGATTTATTTTCAGTGACTTCACAGGAAACAGTCAAAGAAAGCGTTATTGCTATAAGAAATATTAGATACCGGTTTTTCATGTTTTTAGTTAAAAACTCATTCAACAATGTTCATCTTTTTTAATAGGAAAGAAGCATTCATATTTTGGCAGATTCCTTTTTTAAATTTGTAATCGAAATGCAGTTCATCATTTATGATTTCAGCATCAAAATAATAATTTTCCACTTGGGACAATTCTTTTGCAACCTCGCATAGACTTAGGTCATGCGTGGCAATTATACCGGTTGATTTCGAGTCAACCAATTTTTCAACAAACTTTCTGGACCCAATGGCCTTATCGGTACTGTTTGTGCCTTTTAAAATCTCGTCTAAAACAATAAAATAGCGATCTTTCTGAATCTCGTCTACAATGAATTTCAATCGTTTCAATTCAGAAAAAAAATACGATTCATCATCAGTTAGCGAATCGGAGGTCCGCATACTTGTAATTAATTTAATAGGCGAATACGCCGTTTTAGAGGCGCATACCGGCAAGCCTGTATTCGCCATAACAATCTGTAAGGAAACGGTTCGCAAAAATGTGCTTTTACCCGCCATATTTGCCCCTGTAATGATAAAAAACTGTGCTGCTTCAATCTGAAAATCATTCAATACACTTTTTCCTGGATCTAGCAAAGGATGTCCCGCGTTGGTAGATTTTAAAATAACGTCCCCATTGTTAATCTTAGGAAATGTATAATCAGGGTGATTAAAGGCAAAGTTGCCCAAACTATTATAGGCATCAAAAAAGGCAATTACTTTAAACCACTCCTCAACGTCATTCCCAAAATCATATATCCACTTTTCAATTTTATTGCATTGTTGTAAATCCCACAACAGAAAACCATTTCCCAAAAATCCAAAAAACATGTTATTTCGCTGGTCCAATGCATTGAGAATCCTTGAAAAATCACCCAAGATCTTTGAGGTTCTTATTGAATTTCCTGCAATTTTAGACTGCCTTTCTTTTAATAATCCAGAGTCAAATTCAGTTTTTTCCAATTCTGAAATCAACTTTTGATATTGCTGGAATGTACTTTGAATCTTGGATGTATGCTCAGAAAGTTTATTTATTCCCTTTAAATAAACACTCGTAATACCCATCCCGAATAGCCACCAAAAAAAAACACCCCATCCGTTAATGATATCCAAAAAATATAATACTACCAACAGTACGGACACCAATGAAAACATTTTTGATAATATCCCCATGTTTTTTGGCACAAAGTCCTTATACGTCTTTAACCATTTTAAAATAACGTCATATGGAGTTCCTGTTTTGACCAAGGTGGCTATCGCAGTGAAATTTTGACGCCACTGAGGCATTTTACATAATTCTTTAATTGCTTCCTGCTTCCCTTCAATATCTTTAATTGAGTTCTCTAGCAACACTGATGAAAAAACCACACTACCCTGCTTTAAAGCTGTACGGTTGGCATACTGGTAAAATGATCCCCTCCCGAACAAATCAATATCCTGACTAAAAAAATGATTTGGGTCTTTGAATTCACTCCCATCGGCTAAATGATGAAAATCACGCTCCAAAACCTGAATTTCGGTAGAATTGATTTTCAACAAGACCTTTAACTTATCTCTTTTGTATTGAAGGTCCGAATGTCTTGAAACCAAAAAAATGAACAGTAAAATTGTAATTAGTACAAGGCCCATAACCAATTTTGTATTGCCAAAGGAGAGGTAAACACTAAGCACAGCTAAACAAAAAATAGCCAAACGCAACATACTCGAAGCGTATAGTTGTTTTTTTACCTTGGACAAGTGTCCCTCAAAAATTGAAATCTGGTTTTTATAATATGAATAAGGGACTTGCATTAAGACAATGGCTTTATAAACCCGTAAAGATAATTAAACTGGGTTATTTGCCATGCTTGGCATTTAACATTGCAATTTGTCCTAAATGATAGATATCGTGTTGAACGATACTTTGTAAAATTGGACCGAATAAATAATCCTTTCCAGGTACCTTCTTTTTAAGGAGCCCAACTGAACAATTGGATAGAAAATCGAGTAAATCTTTCTGTGTTTCGCGAAGTTCCTGTTTTAATCGATCCCATTCCTGCTCATTTTTTATATAGATAGGAGCCCAATCATTTTGGCCGTCTATGATAATATCATATTCAGCATCTCCTTGGAGTTTTTTCAACACAAATATCCGCCAGTTAATGATATGCTGAAGCAACACAGCTATCGTTTTTGAACCATACTTTTCATCATTCACTACCCTCCAATTTATTGAATCCAATTTCTTCATGATTGGATCACCATACCAAGGCTTACCGTCAAAACATTGCTGCAAATCACTAATGATATAACTAAGTTCACTTCCCATTTTTGGTTATTCTAATGCATTAAAAGCTTCCTTCAGCTTTTTAGTGAATTTAGAAACCACTAAATCGTATGAATGATCCACTAATTCCATAATCAATTTTGGTGGAAGGTTGTCCAAGAAAAGCGTATTCCAATGTACCTTACTCATATGATATCCAGGGATAATTGTACCATCATGTTCTTCGCGCAGTTCTATCGCCCTTTCAGGATCACACTTTAAATTCGCCTGTGAAGGTATTCGTTCCAAAGGAACCAAAGCGAACATTTTACCCATTACCTTAAAGACCAACGTAGATTCGTCAAAAGGAAACTCCTCAGTGGTCCCCTTTTTCGAGATACAATATTCCCTAAACTCTTCGATGTTCATGAGTCTACTTCTTAAATCCCAGTTGAATCGTAGACAATTACCTTTGTCCAAAGATCACTCGATTCTTCAATGAACAATTTATGGGGTGCCTCTTCCTGATAATTTTGTTGCGCTTCAGCCGATTCAAATGTAACAATCAATGAATAGGTGAATGATCCGTCAACCACATCCCTACTTGCCCTTGGGGGCTTACCAATAAATTTAGTTTTAGCATACGCTGAATTATCCAAAAATTTCTGCAAAGAGGTTTCAAAAGCAGTACGGTCTTCTTGACTATCGGGGTTTGCCAACCAAAAATAAACGGTATGTGCGAAATTAGCATCGAATTCTCTCATAGTGTTCTCTTTTTGGCCATAACTGGTTAAGGCAAAAGTTATAAATAATAGTGTAAATATTGTATTTCTCATTTGTTCAATAGATCTTTTTGTTTTTCAGAAATTTTAAGGGCTGAATAATCCAATTTCCATCCAATGGTTTCTACGATTTTTTCAATGAGCAGAACAGCTTCCACTGCTTCACGCTTGGCGGTATCCATCAACCCACTTTCAGGAATTTTTTCCAATATGTGCTTTTTTGCTTCTTTGTTCAAGGATGTTAGATCATTGGGTGTAAATGAATTGAAAAGTCCATTTTGTATATCATAGAATTCCAATTCAGGTTCAATTGAAATCACCTCGGGTTCAGGAAAATTGGTTAGGATTATTTTTTTCTTTTCATTATCGGCATGCATAAATATCTTTTTAAGATCATAGCCGATTTGGGCTTTGGCATTGATAACAATCAAGGCTTTCTTTTTACTACTGACCAAACTCATAAAACGCTCCTTGGTATTTTCATATTTATAGATTTCAGCAAAATCCCCCTCAACGGAAATCAACTTACATACGCTTCTAATCTTTTCCAATAGCACAGTGGACTGATGTTCAGTAAGCTCTTTGCTCTTCTTTTTACTGAACAGGGTAAACAACCAATACATGCTTATTGCACCAAGAATCAATCCTAAAAAAATCTCGACTATACTATCCATTTTTCTTTCCTATTTCCCCTAAATGGGTATACTTGAACCCTTTGTCATATTTTAAGCCATAGCCAAAAACCCTATCCAAAGAGGAATGTGAAAATAAGATAATTCCGGCCATTTGACATATGGGCCAGGAAAAATACATTCCTAAAAAATAGAGCATAATAGCCAATCCTTTATTATGAAAGAGGTTATAGGTAAAAGCTCCTATCCTATTGCCAAATGCATAACCGACCATGCCAATATCAGGTACTAAAATCAACACCAAAAACCACCACCATTGATAACCCAGTAAACCGAACATGAAAATGCCAAGTACAAACATCATCAGTTCTTCCAATTTTATTTGCGTCTTCATACTTACAATATCTTATATAAAACAGGTCTGCTCGGGGAAGCATCATTCTCAAATGCAGCCATCTGTAAATTAAGGAAATAGGTGCCATCTTCAACTGAATTAGGCACAAAAATAAATTCTGTTATTGTAGCTTCATTGCGAATTGATCCTTCAAAATTCCAGAATGCCCTATGTGCTAAAAGTGCCCCGGCATCTTTTTCCTTATCCATCGAAGGTAAATCAATCAATAAATGCTCAACTTCTTTGTTCTTTAAAAACATTGCGGCCTCCTCCAAAAGATAAGGCGGATTTGTAAATGAATATTGTTTAGTGGTTTTGTCCCGAAGATTTGGCAAGGTTCTTATTACCACAGCTTCCCTTTTTTTATTTCCCATGGCATATTGTAATTGCTTTCTAGAAATTACAAAGTCACCATGATACTTTTCCGGGGCAATGGTTACCACCTCTGCCAGAAAGAAAAACCGCTTCAAATTTTTATTGACTGAATGGAATTCCTCGGTAATATGACCAACACATTCGGTATGAGTGCCATGTGAATGCGGATTGAACCATATGTCATTAAAATTTACGGCAGAGCCTTCAGTTACCGCCCCAATAAAATCACCTTCCGTATGGGGTATAATTTTTGGATGATCTATATACCAAGCATTGACATTGGAGGCTTTCCCACTTATGGAAATAGAAATATCCAAGGGTTTGGTTAAATCAATAGTATAGTTTTTAGAGTTATATTTTATCGTAGCTAACATATATACCGTATTCCCGTTGAGCGAAGTCGAGACAATTTTAATAGTTGAACTTATAGTTCCCGACTGTGCTCAAGCAGGCAAAAACCATATCCTGTGGATTCTTACTCCTATCTGCGGATAGACAGGTACAGGTCCGCAGGAATGACAAATCAATTTCTGTCTAAATTTACCACAAAAAGATCTGAAGCAATCCCATCGACCAGAAACTTTCCTTTTTTAGTAGCAACTAATTTATCACCATCAATATATAATAAATCTTGTGAAAGATACTTTTCAGCTTGGGTATTTATATAGTTCAAATATTGTTTTCCAAAATCACACTTAATTTTCATTAAGGAAACTCCCCAACTGGTTCTTAGACCCGTCATTATATACTCATTGTACTTGTCAGCTTTGGAAAGTATTTCAATTTCCATGGGCATTCCGCCTTGCTCAATAGCTTTGAGGTATTTTGGATTGTTGCTCACGTTCCAACTCCTGTTTTTACCGTCATACGAATGGGCCGAAGGACCAATCCCCATATATTTTTTCCCTTGCCAATAGGCCGTATTGTTTTTGGAATAAAATCCTGGTTTTCCAAAATTTGAAATCTCATAACAATCATACCCAGAAGAGGTTAAAACATCATATAGAATATTAAAATGTGCTTGTGTCACCTCATCATCCATCGGCTTTACTTTGCCTTTTTTGATGAAATTCGACAAAGCGGTTTTAGGCTCTACAGTCAGAGCATAGCTTGAAATATGTGGAATACTAAAAGAAAGGGTCTTTTCAATATTTCGTTTCCATCGTTCATTGGTCATATCGGGAATTCCGTAAATAAGGTCAATTGAAATATTGTTAAAATGTTTAACCGCTTCTATAATACATTCCTCAGCTTCTTCGGCACAATGGGCACGGTTCATGAACTTTAAATCCTCATCAAAAAAAGATTGAATACCAATACTTAAGCGATTTATTCCTGCTCTTTTATACTTTTCTAAGATACTGCCCTCATCTCTTTCGACTGCGCTCAAGGTGACATCGGCATTCGATTTAGCGCGTTGTACTAAATCATCCGGGTTCGCCTCTAGAGTTATTTCTGGCTGTTCTGCCATGGTAAAATTGGAATAAACAGTATTGATTATGTCAAGAATCTCTGTAGTCTCTAATAGGGAAGGAGTACCGCCCCCAAAATAAATGGTTTCGACGATTTCATCTTTAAATTCATCTTTTCGCAATACCAATTCCTTTTTCAAAGCAGATACCATTACCTCTTTCTTTCCCATACTGGTGGAAAAGTGAAAATCGCAATAATGGCAAGCTTGCTTGCAAAAAGGAATATGAATATAGATTCCACTCATCTAATTTTTGATAGAAACTATTATATATGAAAGGCCAAATGCCAAAAAAATGTATAATGATATTGAGCAAAAGAAAAGAACCAATGATTTTAAAACTACCCTTATTTTTTCAACTTTAAAAAAAGATACCATTGCAAATATTAAATAGACACACATTAATAAAATTGCAAGCGCCGTAAATTGAGAGTCAACATATTGAATGAAAAACATATTCAAGGTTGTCAAAATGGTATAAATGCCAGTAAGATAGAATGATATTGCCATATACTCCGCCCAGGAGTAGTTTTTATAAAAGAAAAGTTTAAGGAATAATGAAAGTGTAAAGACAAATATGAATAAAAATTTATTGATGTTCAGCAACATAAATTTACGAGCCAAGGTCAGCTTCTTGTCGGTCTCACCATCAACTGCAATTACAGATGTATCTTGAAACGGATCAAAATCGATAAGTGTCCTTATCAATAAGTAAACCACTGTGATAAGTACGAAAAACGCAACTGGTTTATAATATCGTTTTCTCTTTCCTGCCAAAAATTCCCTGAATAATTTCCCAGGATTTGTTATTAGGCATTTTAAGGTTACAAAAAATGGTGCATTAATCGTAAATACACTTTCCACAAAATCAGAAATGGTATCCTTAAAAGTCACTTTATGAACAGAAGTTCTCTGTCCGCATTTTTGACAGAATTTATCAGAAACCAAAGTGCCACAATTTTTACAATATTTTTGAGTCGCCGATTCCAATACCTACTTTTTTACCCTTTTCTCGTTTTGTTTCACAAAAGCATCCCAACCTGAGTAACTTTTCCCAACTTCTACCCTGCCTTCATTGTAAAAATGACAAACCGCAGCGGCCAAGCCATCGGTACTATCCAAATTTTTCGGAAGGGATTTAAGGCCTAAGGTGCTTTGTAACATTTTTGCTACTTGTTCCTTACTGGCATTGCCATTACCCGTAATCGCCATTTTAATTTTCTTAGGAAGATATTCCGTAATGGGTATTTGTCTTGAAAGTCCGGCTGCCATGGCTACACCCTGTGCGCGGCCCAGCTTAAGCATTGATTGTATATTTTTACCATAAAAAGGTGCCTCAATGGCAATTTCATCAGGATGATAGGTATCTATCAATTCAATCGTGCGTTCAAAAATGAGCTTTAACTTGGTATAAGGATCATCATATTTTTGAAGCAACAATTCATTCATCTGAACAAATTTCATTTGCTTATCAACGACTTTGATGATGCCGAAACCCATAATAGTGGTTCCTGGATCTATTCCCAATATGATTTTTTCGTTGGACAATATGTTAGATTTTATATTTATTGAGTTTGAACTTATGTTTGTACTTAAACATTTCTAATGCCATATTCCAAGTCTCATTTCCCGTGTCTAATTACGATTTAAAACTATAGGTATTCTAAATTTGGCACTTACCGGAATTCCTCTTTTCAATGCAGGGGCCAATGTGGGTAAATTTTTCAGGCTTTGTGAAATAACACCATTGAATTCAGGCATTTGATCATCAATTGCCTTATCTTTTTCAATATTCAAGACCGATATTTTACCATCTTGATCAATTAAAAAATCTACAAATACCGTATTATTTGCCTTAGGGTCGATTACAAACTCGAACTCCTCTAATGTGGCTGAAAAATGCATTAATAATTCAGATTCAAAACATTCCCTCTGACTTGTTTTGGAAGTTGTTTCATCACAATTTTCAAATAGTGGATAATTGTCTACATCGTTCCAATCAATGGTCAACATTTCTTGATTGACCAATTTTTGGGTCCTCTTTTCTTTTGACACGAAATAATCACATGAAAAGAAACTGCACAAAATCAATATCATAAAAAACTTTCGCATGCACCCCGATTCTTTGGGCAAATTACGATTTTTTAAGGAATTTAACTTGTCATATCGAATAGTGGAACATCATTTGTAATTATGTAACATTTTGAAGTTATCTTCGTCAAACAACATATTTCCCTACTTCATCTACTTAGCGTAGTCTAAGTATGGGGTGACTAAGACTGGCTTATGGATATTACTTTATTTATTATTGGGTTTATTTTAATGCTGATAGGCATTCTTGGTAGTTTTCTACCTGTTTTACCTGGCCCTCCTGTTAGTTGGGCAGGCCTACTGCTCCTTTATCTCACTAAAGCAGTTCCTGATGATTGGTGGTTCTTAGGTATTACCTTGGTTATTGCATTGACCGTACTAACATTGGATTATATAATCCCTGCCGTGGGCACCAAAAAATTCGGGGGTACCAGATCAGGTATGATTGGTACGACCATTGGCCTTTTGGTTGCCTTACTATTTCCTATTTTGGGAATATTCGGTATCATAATTTGGCCTTTTGTTGGAGCATTGGTTGGGGAACTTATTAATAAGGCGGACAACAAAACCGCATTAAAAGCTGCTTTTGGTTCTTTTATAGGATTCCTTACAGGGACTTTTCTAAAATTCGTAGTCACAATTGTCTTCTTAGGCCTATTTATTTCAACGGCTTGGGAATATAAAGGGATTTTGTTTCCTTTTTTTGATTAGCCCATCCAAACCACTTTATCCTCTATTGGTCCTCGGGCAACTACGGGAACTTCCCCATCATAATGACCCATATAGAGGAATCCTAGACATTTTTCCCCATCATTTAAATCAAAGAATCCATCCATAAATTTTATAAGGCCCGGCGAGCTCCAATAACACCCAATCCCCATTTCGGTGCAGCAAAGCCACATATTCTGAACTGCCATGGCCACCGCAGCCAACTCTTCCCATTCAGGTACACTTTCCTTGGGATCCCGTTGCATACAAATGCCGATTACTGCAGCGGATTTTGTTGGATTATCCATCAGCTTTTTTATTTTTACCTGCTTTGGCCGTTCTTCAACTTCCTGGTATTTATTTGATAAGAACTGTCCCAACTTTTCTTTGGACCCACCTTGTAAAACTTTAAATCGCCATGGCTCGGTTTTTTTGTGGGTAGGCGCACAATTGGCCGCGTCCAATAGTTGCTGAATATCACTTTTGGATATTGGTTTGTCATTGTATTGAACAGGAAAAACCGATCGTCTATTCTTTATTAAATCAAAAATCATTTGTCAATAAATTTTAAACAGCGAAGTTAAGATTTTCAATTATATTTTGTTTACATGAATCACTTGGATAATATCAAACATAATCAATACTTTTAGAGTACTTAAACCAAGCATGACATGACCACTACATCCGAGATTTTTTTATACGGGAAGGACCACTTGACCTCTGGTCTGGCATTGGATATCGCCAATGGCAAACGTAAAGGAAAAATCTCCGAACAATCCCGTAAAGGGATTATTGCCAGTAGAAAGGTTGTAGAAAAAATAGTAGACAAAGGTGAACCTGTCTATGGTATTAATACCGGTTTTGGACCTCTATGTACAACAAAAATCTCCAAAGGGGAAACGCAAATACTGCAAACGAACATTTTACAAAGTCACAGTGTAGGAGTCGGCAAACCCATTGATACACAAATTGCCAAGTTGATGCTTATTTTGAAGGTGCATTCACTTGCCAAGGGTTTTTCCGGTATTTCTGAAACGACTTTAGATCGCATTTTATGGCATATTGATAATGATGCAATTCCGGTTGTTCCCTCTCAGGGTTCAGTTGGTGCCTCTGGGGATCTGGCGCCCCTATCACATTTATTCCTTCCGCTTATAGGTCTTGGAAAAGTTGACTATCAAGGAGAAACAATTACAACATCCTCATTATTTGAAAAAGTTGGACTTGAATCCATTGAATTGCAGGCCAAGGAAGGACTTGCACTTATTAATGGCACGCAGTTCATTGCTGCCCATGCAATAAAAGTTGTGGAAAAACTCCATAGCTGTCTTTCACAAGCCGATATTATTGGCGCGATGATGATTGAAGGTCTTCAGGGTTCCATTAAACCGTTCTACAACGAACTACATGAGTTGAGGCCATTTAAGGGCAATTTACATGTCGCAAAAAGGGTTAAGCGTCTGTTAAAAGGCTCTCAAATTATGGAAGCCCATGCCGATTGTGAACGGGTACAAGACCCTTATTCACTTCGCTGTATTCCGCAGGTTCATGGAGCCTCTAGAAATTCATGGTTGCATTTAAAGGAACTATTGGAAGTGGAACTGAATTCTGTCACGGACAACCCCATTATCATTGATGAGGAATTGACCATAAGTGGCGGGAATTTTCATGGGCAACCCCTAGCTATGGCTCTGGACTATGTTTGTTTGGCGGCTTCGGAATTGGGTAATATTTCGGATCGCAGAATTTATTTGGCATTGGAAGGGAATAGTCCAGGAGTGCCCAAACTTTTAATGGCAGATACAGGTATTAATTCGGGTTATATGATATTGCAATACACTACAGCCGCTTTAGCTAGTGAAAATAAGGGATTGTGTTTTCCATCCAGTGCCGATAGTATTCCAACTTCCCTTGGTCAGGAAGATCACGTAAGCATGGGTTCGATTAGTGGGCGAAAAGCATTACAGGTAATAGAAAATGTTGAAAAAATATTAGCCATAGAATTATTGACTGCCGCCCAAGCTTTTGAGTTCCGAAAACCTATGAAATCAGGATTTCTACTTGAAGAGGTTCATAAAGCCGTTCGTAATAAAGTTGCCTTTGCCAAAAAGGACAGGGTATTTTCAGACGATATTGAAATTGGTATTACCATGATACAGGGCAAAACAATCATAAAGGTGATTAACGAAGTTAAAAAGAAGAAAAATATTTCTATTAAAACCAAATTTTCAAAAGAATTCGAGGAATTTTAAGATCTAGGGTTTTGTCATTCCCACATAGATGGGAATTCATTATCCAATAAAAAATTGGAATTACATCTCTTTGGAAATAAAAAATTGTACATGAAACTAATAGGTCCATTTAAGCAAATAATTCCCATGACGGGACTTTCACTAAAAGGTTCGATTTCCGATGATGAGTTGAATATTGTTGAGGATGGCGGAATTTTGGTCGAAGGAGAACAAATCAAGTCTGTTGGAAAATATGCTGATTTTTTGGTCAAAGCCAAAGAAGTCAACGCTGAACTTGTTGAATTAAATGGAAATCATGTTTGTCTACCCGGCCTGATAGATTCCCACACACACATCTGTTATTCCGGTTCCCGTGCCAATGATTATGCCATGCGAAATGCTGGCAAAACCTATTTGGAGATTGCAAAAACCGGCGGAGGTATTTGGGATACGGTAACCCAAACAAGAAAAGCCTCAAAAGAGGAACTAGTTAAGGGAATCATTAAAAGGGCAAAAAGACATCTACTTAATGGAGTTACTACTATAGAAGTTAAAAGTGGCTACGGACTTTCAGTTGATGAAGAAATAAAAATGCTACAGGCAATCAAAGATGCGAATACCATGCTTCCCACTGATTTAATTTCCACTTGTCTGGCAGCACATATGTTACCCAGGGATTACCTTGGTACTGCAGAGGAATATTTGGCTGAAATAAGTACCGTACTTTTTCCAATTTTGAAGGAAAAAGGATTAACAAACCGAATTGATGCATTTATCGAAGAGGGTGCCTTTACAAAAAAAATGATTACTCCTTATTTTGAAAAAGCCAAGGAAATGGGGTTCGATATTACAGTACATGCGGATCAATTCTCTACAGGTGGAAGTGAGGTTGCCGTTGGGTTCAACGCTATCAGCGCAGATCATTTAGAGGCAAGTACTTCCAAGGAAATAGAATTATTGGCTAAAAGCAATGTTATCGCGACTGCACTCCCTGGAGCATCAATCGGATTGGGATGTGCCTTTACCCCTGCTCGTAGGCTATTGGATGCCGGCGGTGCCTTAGCCATCGCAAGTGACCACAATCCAGGTTCGGCCCCTATGGGCGATTTGTTGACACAAGCTTCTATTTTAGGGACCTTCCAAAAATTGACCAATACCGAAGTATGGGCCGGAATAACCTTCAGGGCTGCAGCAGCATTGAATTTATCGGATAGAGGTAAATTGAAAGGAGGATTTTTAGCCGATTTTATTCTATTTCATACTGATAATTATCAAGAAATTTTGTACAATCAGGGTGCATTTAAACCCTGTATGGTCTGGAAAAAAGGTGAACTCGTCTATGACAAACATAAAAGTTAAAAAATACCTGTGAATAGCATGAAAATGGATTTTAAATCACAGCTTTTACAGGGAATTCCAAAAGAATTGCCCCCAAAACGGTTATATGCCACAAATGTTAGCCATGCCCCCAAAAGAAAGGATATTCTTTCCCTGAAAGAGAAAAAATTAGCGGTACGTAATGCCTTGCGATATTTTCCAAAAAAATGGCATCCAGAACTGGCTCAAGAATTTGCCAATGAACTGGAGGAATATGGACGAATTTACATGTATCGATTTAAACCCGCATATGAAATTTACGCGCGCCCCATCAATGCCTACCCTGCCAAAACAAAACAAGCGGCGTGTATTATGTTGATGATCCAAAACAATTTGGATCCTGCAGTAGCACAACACCCTGAAGAACTTATTACTTATGGAGGCAATGGCGCTGTTTTCCAGAATTGGGCGCAATATTTGTTGACCATGAAATACTTGGCAACTATGACCGAGGAACAAACCCTTCATATTTATTCTGGCCATCCAATGGGGTTATTCCCTTCCTCTAAAGACGCCCCACGGGTTGTAGTCACCAATGGCATGATGATCCCCAATTATTCGAAACCCGATGATTGGGAAAAATACAATGCTTTGGGAGTTACCCAATACGGACAAATGACCGCAGGTTCCTATATGTACATCGGTCCCCAAGGCATAGTACACGGTACCGCAATTACGGTCATGAACGCATTTAGAAAAGTGCTGAAGAAAGATGACAATCCGTCAGGAAAAATATTCTTGACCTCCGGATTAGGAGGTATGAGCGGGGCCCAACCCAAGGCTGGAAATATTGCAGGATGTATTACTGTTTGTGCGGAAGTGAATGCAGCCGCAGCAAAGAAACGACATGAGCAAGGGTGGGTCGATGAGTTGATTGATGATTTAAATGAACTTGTTATTAGAACCAAAAAAGCCACTGCATCCAATGAGGTAGTTTCTTTGGCCTTTATTGGAAATATTGTTGATATCTGGGAAAAATTTGATGAAGAAGGAGTTTATATATCTCTAGGCTCAGATCAGACATCATTACATAATCCTTGGGCAGGAGGTTACTATCCTGTAGGATTAAGTTTTGAGGAAGCCAATAAAATGATGAGTAGTGATCCCAATTCGTTTAAAAAGAAAGTACAGGAATCCTTAAGACGTCAAGTAGCGGCAATTAATAAACATACTTCCAAAGGTACTTACTTCTTCGATTACGGTAATGCCTTTTTGCTGGAAGCATCCCGTGCAGGAGCTGATGTGATGGCTAAAAATAACATCGATTTTAAATACCCCTCCTATGTTCAGGACATTTTAGGACCCTTATGCTTTGATTACGGATTTGGCCCTTTCAGATGGGTCTGTACATCAGGAAATCCGATAGATCTGCAAAAAACCGATACTATTGCTTTAAAGGTAATGGGGAGGATAAAAACCACTGCACCACAGGAGATTAAGCAACAAATGCAGGATAATATTACCTGGATCCGTGAAGCAGAACAAAACAAACTGGTGGTTGGTTCCCAGGCCCGTATTTTATACGCAGATGCTGAGGGTCGCACGAAAATCGCGGAAGCCTTTAACCAAGCTATTAAAACCGGGGAAATAACCGCACCTGTAGTTTTGGGTAGAGACCACCATGATGTAAGTGGTACGGATTCCCCTTTCCGCGAAACCAGCAATATTTACGATGGCAGTAAGTTTACCGCCGACATGGCCATTCATAACGTAATCGGTGATAGTTTTAGAGGTGCAACTTGGGTCTCTATACACAATGGTGGTGGCGTAGGTTGGGGGGAAGTCATCAATGGCGGATTTGGAATGGTACTCGATGGCTCGGAGGATGCTTCAAGACGATTGCAAAACATGTTATTTTATGATGTGAACAATGGAATTTCACGAAGGAGCTGGGCGCGGAACAAAGAAGCATTGTTCGCTATAAAAAGGGAAATGGCAAGGACACCTGAATTGAAGGTTACTTTGCCTAATTTAGTGGAAGACAAATTGTTAAACAACCTATTTAAATAATTATGGCAACTTATCAAAAGCCAAATCCTGAACTTTGGAAAGGCCGTAAGTCAAATGACCTATTGTATCTGCACGAAAAAGTGGTATGTAAGAGTATTGATGATAATCTTAAAAAAGCCGTAGCAGTATTAGGGTATGTTTGTGATGAAGGGGTGAAGAGAAATTTAGGAAGAACAGGAGCTACTGCGGGGGCTGATGCCATACGAACACAGTTAGGAAAAATGCCAAATCATCTAAAAGCCGGGAAACGGTTTATCGATTGTGGTAATATCGAATGTTCTGATGGGGATATGGAGGCTGCACAAAACTTACTTGGCCAAAAAGTGTCTCATTTATTACATCAGGGTGTATTTCCTGTTCTGGTAGGTGGCGGCCATGATATAGCCTACGGCCATTACAATGGCATTAGAAATTATCTTGGCAATAACGCATCGATTGGAATCATCAATTTCGATGCACATTTTGACTTACGTTCCAATGAAAATGGAAATAACTCCGGAACCCCTTTTTATCAGATAGCACAAGAATGTAAGGCCAATGGGTCAGTATTCAATTATTTGTGTTTAGGAATACGAAAAGATGCCAATGATAAGATATTATTTCAGACCGCTGACGATTTGGGTGTGGACTATATAGAAAAAATTGAATTTTCAATAGAACATGCCAAAGCAATCGTAAGGAAACTCCTTGACTTCATTCAGAAAGTCGACCATGTCTATTTAACCATTGATTTAGACGGATTCTCATCTGCTTATGCTCCAGGTGTTAGCGCCCCATCTCCAATGGGTTTTAGGCCAAAAACTGTATTGGAAACTCTTAAAATCATTTTAAATTCGAAAAAAATGATCAGTATGGATATCGCGGAAATGAACCCTCGCTATGACATTGACAGCCAAACTGCTAAATTAGCGGCCAGTTTAATACATTTTGTGTTGCAAAATATCTAGCCTATGAAAACGTATAAACTTAGAAAGCGAATTATTTGGTTATTGGTATTGGTGGTGGAAGTGTTCATAAAGAAAGTGACCAACTTAAATTCAACAACAATGGTAAAGCACAAGAAATTGCATTAAAAAATTGTGATCTAGAATTGGTACAACGAGTGATACTAAAAATAAATAGCAGAATTCTAGATAAAAACTAAACTACTCAAAACGCTACTCCAGCCAAGACTTATAATATTTCCCATCATCGATATCCAAGGCGGCTTGGGTTAATTGCAAAGGTTTAAAAGTATCGATCATTACGGCCAACTCTTCCGTTTTTGATTTACCAATACTTGCTTCATAGGTTCCTGGGTGAGGCCCGTGTGGTATTCCTGCAGGATGCAATGATATATAACCCTTATCAATATTCGTGCGACTCATAAAATCCCCGTCAACATAATATAAAACCTCATCAGAATCTATATTCGAATGGTTGTAGGGAGCAGGTATCGCCTGTGGATGGTAATCATATAAACGGGGTACAAAAGAACATACTACAAAGGCAGAAGTTTCAAATGTCTGATGTACTGGTGGCGGTTGATGAACCCTACCTGTTATGGGTTCAAAATTATGAATTGAAAACCCGTACGGAAAATTGTAACCATCCCAACCTACCACATCGAATGGATGCGATGCATACACTAAATGATGCAATTGCCCTTGCTTTTTTACTTTCAATAAAAATTCACCTTCTTCATCATATGTCCGTAAATTTTGAGGCAATTTAAAATCGCGCTCACAAAAAGGGGAATGTTCTAAATGCTGCCCAAACCAATTCCGGTATCTTTTTGGGGTGTAAATTGGATGATAAGATTCTGTTATCAATAACCTATTGTCCTCTGTACTAAATTCAATCTGATAAATCATTCCTCGGGGTACCAACAAATAATCACCATATTCAAACGGAATTTCACCTAAAAGTGTCTTTAGAATACCTTTCCCTTTATGTATAAAAAGCAACTCATCTGCATCGGCATTCTTATAAAAATAATTTGTCATTGATTTTTTGGGTGCAGCTAGTGCCACGTTCACATCAGTATTGAACAAAACAATTTTTCTAGAATCCAAAAAACCATCCTCAGGTTTTATTTGAAAACCTTTCAATAATCTTGATTTTATATTATGTGCAACCGCTGCTTTGGGCGATACATCAATTGTCTTCCCTACCTCTTTTACCATAGTGGGACGATGTAGATGGTACATTAAAGATGACATTCCATCAAAACCAATAGTTCCAAATAATTGCTCATAATGCAATGAACCGTCTTCTTTTTTAAAAACAGTATGTCTTTTTTGTGGGATTTTACCCAGTTTATGATATAGAGGCATTTTAATTTTTATTAAGCTCCATTAAAATTACAATAAATTAAGGTATACTGAAATTTAAGGTTTGGTTAAGAAAGAGTACATAAAGAAAAGAATACTAAGCGCCCATTAACAAAAAAAGCCTCCCATTATTGGAAAGCCTTTCATTGGTTAATGTCAAAAAGACATTTTCACCATAGCTCCAATATTAATTGAAGCTCAACACAACACTGCAAATATACAAATGATTTTTATAACCATAATCGCGTTTCAAGCAATAATGTTAACTATTCCTTTGGTTTAAATGGTCTTACGATCAAACGCGCGGCCTTATCAAAATTAATATAGTTATATGCCCAGTTAAAAAAAACGATGACCCTATTACGAAATCCAACCAGAGCCATCAAGTGAACGAACATCCAAATGAACCAAGCTAGGAATCCTCCAAATTTAAATCGCTTTAAATCAACAACTGCCCTGTTGCGACCCACGGTCGCCATTGTGCCCTTATCATAATATTTAAAAGGGGTCAAAATTTTTCCTTCTAAAAGATTCTTGAAATTTTTGGCCAAATGCTTGCCTTGTTGAATTGCCGGTTGTGCTACCTGTGGATGTCCTTTAGGAAATTCCTTGGTTTGCATATAGGCAATATCCCCAATAGCAAAAATATTTTCATACCCTTCAACTTGATTTAACATGTTAACCTTGTAGCGATTTAGCCTTTCCATTAACTTATCATCGGCAAAACCAGTAATACTAGCACCGGTGACACCGGCCGTCCAGATAAAATTTCTGGTTCTTAAAGTCGTCTGATTTTTTAAGGTCATTACCTCCCCATCATAATCCTGAACTATGGTATTCAAATGTATTTTTACCCCCAACTCATTTAAAAATTGCGCCGCCTTCTTTGAAGCCGTTCCACTCATTGGGGGAAGGACTCTTGAGGCACCCTCGAATAAATGTATTTGCATCTCATTTACATTAAGGTGCTTATAATCCCTTGGGAATACATTGTTTTTAAGTTCGGCAAATGCTCCTGCCAGTTCAACACCTGTAGGTCCCGCCCCAATTATACAAAAATTCATAAGTGATTGGCGTTCCTCTAAATTTTCGCAATCATCGGCTTTTTCAAAATTTTGGAGCATCAGACTCCTAATATTCAAAGCCTGTGGTACATTCTTCATGGGCATAGCATATTTTGCAATGGCCCCATTCCCAAAAAAGTTCGTTTTTGTGCCTGTTGCCATAACCAAATAGTCGTACGATAACTTTCCAATACTTGTAAATAAACATTGATGTTCAGGGTCAATTTTCTCAACAATTGCCCATCTAAAATGAAAATTATTTAAATTTTTCAAAACTTTTCTTAGCGGATAAGCAATAGAATCAGGTTCTAACCCACTCGTAGAAACCTGATATAATAATGGCTGAAACGTATGATAGTTATGTTTATCTATCAAAACCAATTGTACATCCAAATCTTTGAGCTTTTTTGCCAAGGAAATCCCAGCAAAACCACCCCCAATAATCACAATTCTTTTTTTATCGGTTTTGGGAATGTTCATGTATTGTTTTTTGTAAAATTAATCAATCCTAAACGGTAAATAGTGTCATCTTAACGGCTTTAGCAATTCACCATCATTAAGTTTAAAAACACAAAAATGGGATAAGCAGTTCATCGGATCAATATAGACTGAAATATCCTACAATTGGTCGTAATACATTATCCGCTATTACTATGAACAATATCTTTATTATCAAATTACCATGAACAATGCAAATACCTACTATGCGTTTTAAAGCACTTTTATTGTTTTTATCCTTGATTCTGGTTACTTCTTGTAGTAAGGATGAAACAATGATTTTTACATCATCTGAAATTGAGGTTGTGAATATTGCTATTCCTGAACAAACTACCGTGATTGATGACCAACCAACCCAACTATCAAAATCTGTAAATTGGATTGAAAACATGCAATCCTCGAACGGATTATTGGAAAGCTCTGAAAATACTGACTTTGTTTCTTTATACGATAATGCACTTGCCGCCCTTGTTTTTATGAATCAAGGTGAGCTTGAAAGGGCTGAACGGATATTTGATTATTTCAATGCCAAATTGGATGCCGAACTTTTAAATGGTAAAGGCGGATTTTATCAGTTTAGGGATGGTGATGGTGAAAACGGAAATCGTACTTGGATGGGTGATAATGCTTGGCTCCTAATTGCTTTAAACCATTATCATTCAATTACTGGAAATAATGAATACCAAGAAATGGTTTACGAAATTGAACATTGGTTACGTAGCTTGCAAGATGATGATGGCGGTTTATGGGGTGGTTATAATGAAGATGGCACAATGATACCCAAAATTACCGAAGGTATTATTACGGCATTCAATGCGGTAAATGGTTATGATGGTTTTCATAAGAACATATTGACTTTTTTAAAAACCAACCGGTGGGATGCCACTAGTGAAGTTCTATTGGCATGGCCAGAAAATCCTGATTACAACTACGCATTAGATCTACTTTCATTAGGTAACTTAATTTTTGAAAACTATCCAGAGCATAATCTTTTACAAGCCGACCGGTTTTTTACAACCCAAATATCAACAGTAAATGGAACTGCAATCTCAGGTTATTGTTTTGATGAGGATAAAGATGTGGTTTGGTTGGAAGGTACCGCACAAATGGCTACTGCCTTTAGAACTGCAGGAGATGAATCTAAAACCAATATTATTATATCAGAGTTGGAAAAATCGTTTATCAATAGTGCATCATTGTCTAATTCGATCGGGTTACCCTATACCAGTAACTACGGAACCACTTATGGTTTAAATCTATTATGGGACCATGCTGATATTGCCCCTGCTCTTTCTGCCACGGCCTGGTACATTTTTGCTAAAACGGAATTCAATCCCTTAGAGATAGGAAGACAAAAGAATATACCTATATCCGATAAATTCTGGATCAAAGTCAATTAATCCCCTAATAAATCCTTCCCTGTTTTCCTTATTGAAAATACATGACCATTTTTTGTCATTCCGTTAACAATATGTTTGGTGTGGTTTTTATAATTTTAAAATAAAAACATGAAAAACATCGCAATGCTATGGGTGGCAGCTACGACAATAGTCCTAATTACGGTAACAATAATGGCCGCAATGAACTTTCCCTTTAACTGGGTCTTCTATGTAACCGTACTTGGTCAGATCATGATAGTAAATATGGTATATAAAGTCTTGACAGATAATTATACTACTGACAAAACCTTTAAGGATTTTTATGAAGACCGTCCTATGGGTCAATCATGATTCATTGTGGTATTTTCCTGCTCAATCCTTGATCTTGAAGGTTTACTCATTCCCAATTCTGGTATTACCAACAAAGGTATCCGGGTATGAAATGCCAATCGTTTAACAACAGGTTCACGGGTCATTCTTTCCATATAACTATGGTGAAAATTGAGCATGGCAAGTAAATGAATATCAAGTTCCTCGGCAAATACTTCCAATGTCTTGGAAACCGAATTCAATTCTGAAACTGTATGAACATAATGTTCAACCTTACTTAAGTATTTGCGTAGCATGTTGAGATTAAACTGTTGAATCTCGGTTAATGCTTTGATTTCATACTGTACATGTACAATCCGGATTGTAGCATCAAATGTATTCGCCAAATCTATTATTGGTTGCAACTCGGATTGGGAATAAAATCTGTTGAAATCAGTAGCAAAGGCTATTTCAGAAGGGGTTTTATATTCAAAATTTTGAGGAATGGCCAACACCGGACAATTTTTAACCGATTTTATTATACGAACGGTATTACTACCCATAAACACCTCATCTAAACCCGTTGCCCCTTTGGTCCCTGTAACAATAAGGTCTATGGCTTCCCTTTCCACAATCTCCTTGATTTCATCAACCAACAAACTAAAAGATGATATGGTTTTGAAGCTATGCAAAGGATATTTATAAGTTCCCTTTATTTTTTCCAATACCTCCCTTAATCCCCTTTCAGAATTGCTATGTACGCCATCTTCCAACTGCCCACTGCTAAAAGAAGCAGCCATAAAACGACTGTTGGCTATGGCCGGGGTATACGTATTCAATAAATGGAAAACGCATTCATCACCACTGAACAGTTCTATAGCATATTTGGTAGCATTCCATGCATTATCAGAAAAGTCCGTAGGTAACAATATGTTTTTCATCCCTAATGTTATTATAATTTCGGGTAAATTTATAGGAACGATATCTTTGAAACTATGACTTATGTCAGTTTTCAAAAAAGCGTTTACCCCTTATTTTTAGGGTTCTCTGAAATGGTAAGATATATATGTATAAATAATTGTCAAGTGGAAGATACCATGACTTTTATCCTTTGGACAAAAATTTCGAAAATAATATTAATGAACCAAACCTTAATTTGAAGCAATTGTAGTTAAAACCCTTCAATCAAATCCTGCAGTAATTTTTCGTCAACAACCCCGATTTTCTTGCCAGAGGTTTTTATCATCCCTTTCTTTTTGAATTCCGAAATAATTCGAATGGCCGATTCGGTAGCTGTCCCTACTACGTTGGCAATATCCTCCCGGGACAATGTGAGGGTTAAAAATCCATTGGCATCCTCACCATAGTTGTTTCTCAAATATAAAAAAGCTTCGGCGATTCTTTGTTTTACCGTTTTTTGGGACATATTCACGATTACATCATCGGCTTCCTTTAAATCATGTGCCATGTGTCTTAACACTTCAACAGCGAAATCCGGATTCCTATGCAGGGTATGTACAATGCTATTCTTTGGAACAAAACAAACTTGCATATCACTGACGGCCACGGCACTTACATTTGTAGATTCTTCGGCAATAACGGCGCGTTGGCCCATAACCTCCCCTTTACTGGCCAATTTTACAATTTGATCCTTACCGTTGGCACTTAATTTAGAAAGTTTGGAAACGCCAGACCGAACACAATAAACACCATCCAATTTCTCTCCTTCCTCAAATAGGGATTCCCCTTTTTTGACCGTTTTGGTAATTTTAGAGTCAGAAACTTTTTTCAATTCCTCTTTGTTCATGGCCCGCAAAAAATTGAACTGTCTTACGATACAATTCTCACATCTAGTCGACTCGTCATTCTCCATGTACTGTTTTATTTGTGCCCAATCAATATTTCAATAAAAATATTGAAAAGATGACAGTTATCATAAATATATTTGGCAAATTTACGAATATTTACTTCAGGTATAAGTTAAATGTGAATGGATAAAGTCAACTGTTATCATTGTGGTGACGATTGTGGCAATACACCTATTGAACACGATGGAAAGAACTTCTGTTGTAACGGTTGCAAAACCGTTTACGATATTTTTTCAACCAATGACCTTTCTTATTACTATGACCTGCAATCCTCTGCCGGTGCTGCACCTAATGTTGTTGAAGGTAAATACGATTTTCTTGATTCTGCTAAGATAATTGAAAAAATAGTGGAGTTCAATGAGGATAAACTCCAAATTGTTAATTTCTACATACCTCAAATACATTGTAGTTCGTGCATCTGGATTTTGGAAAATCTTAATAAGCTAAATGGCTCTATAAGTAGCTCACAGGTAGATTTCCCAAAAAAAACAGTGAGGATTGCTTATAACCCGGAGGTTCTAACGATAAAAAACTTAGTACTGCTTTTGGCTCGAATTGGTTATGAGCCCTACATATCCCTTGATGATTTTGATAAAGGAAAGCTAAAAGTAAACCGTAGTCTCATTTATAAAATAGGTGTTGCCGGTTTTGCATTTGGCAATGTCATGTTCCTGTCTTTTCCGGAATATTTTGAGGTCAATGAATTTTGGCTAGATCAATACAAGGGTATTTTCAGATGGTTAATGTTCTTTTTTTCCTTGCCTGTTGTTTTTTATGCCGGACAGGACTATTTAATTTCCGCCTACAAAGGAATAAGATCAAAGTTGTTGAATATTGATGTTCCCATAGCC
This sequence comes from uncultured Flavobacteriaceae bacterium, assembly GCA_963762065.1. Taxonomy (GTDB): domain Bacteria; phylum Bacteroidota; class Bacteroidia; order Flavobacteriales; family Flavobacteriaceae; genus Maribacter_A. The sequence goes on from CAVXJE010000002.1 coordinate 41,572, forward strand.
TTGGGTATTCTTGTACTCTTTATTCGAAGTACATTGGAAATAATCTTTGATTGGGGCACTGGCTTTTTTGATAGTTTAACCGGTTTAATATTCTTTTTGCTTCTTGGAAAGTTCTTTCAGCAAAAAACATATTCATTCCTTTCCTTTGAAAGGGATTACAAATCGTATTTCCCAATTGCTATTACTAGAATAACCAAAGATTTCAAAGAGGAAACCGTTCAAGTCTATGATATTGATCGAGGTGACAGGTTGCTTATTAGAAATGAAGAATTGATCCCAGTTGATGGTATACTAATCAATGGAAGAGCACATATAGACTATAGTTTTGTTACCGGGGAATCTGAACCGGTTTTTAAGGAATCCGGGGAAAGGATTTTTGCGGGGGGCAAACAGCTAAATGGGGCAATCGAGATGGAAGTATTAAAAACTGTCTCACAAAGTTATTTGACCCAATTATGGAGCAATGATATTTTCAACGATAATAGAGCCAGTAAATTCCAGACGCTAACGGATAGTATTGGCAAACGTTTCACTTGGACCGTACTTACTATTGCATTTGTTACAACTTTATTTTGGCTTTATTATGACAGTAGTAAGGCCATGAACGTCTTCACCGCTGTGCTTATTATTGCCTGCCCATGTGCAATTGCATTGGCAGCACCTTTTACCTTAGGGAATATGCTCCGCATTTTTGGTCGTAAAAAATTCTATTTAAAAGACACTAAAACAATAGAACAGCTGGCACAAATAGATACTGCGATTTTTGATAAGACCGGTACCATTACCACTAACCAAAAAAGCAAGGCTACCTATGAAGGTGGAGAGCTTACCAACAAGGAGGAATCCCTTTTAAAAAATACCTTGCGGGCTTCTAACCACCCTTTAAGTCGTACCCTCTATGAAATGCTGGCCGAGCATAATATTGTAACCTTGGATGATTATCAAGAACATTCGGGGAAAGGGGTTGAGGGCAAAAAAGATGATAGCATAATTAAAGTGGGCTCAGCGGAATTTGTAGGTAATCCGTCAGAAAGAAATACGGAATACACTTCTGTTCACATTAGTAGTAACAACAGCTACAAAGGTCGTTTTGTTTTTCATAATCAATACAGGGAAGGTGTTTCCGATATTTTCAAGGCAATGGAAAACACCTTGGATCTGGCCATTTTATCTGGGGATAATGAAGGGGAGAAATCGAGATTGGAAAAGATATTACCTAAATTAACACCCATGTATTTTAATAAAAAACCCAATGATAAATTAGCATTTATTAAATCATTGCAAGAGCAGAATAAAAAGGTGATGATGGTAGGTGACGGACTTAACGATGCTGGTGCTTTGGCCCAAAGTGATGTTGGAATCGCAATTTCTGAAAATGTAAATGTTTTTTCACCAGCTTGTGACGGAATTTTGGACGCATCAAAGTTCAAACAACTTTATCAATACATAATCGCATCAAAAAAAGCAATGAAAATTATCAAATTAAGTTTTTTATTGTCTTTTCTTTATAATATTATTGGACTTTATTTTGCCGTAACCGGACAATTGGAGCCAGTGATTGCAGCTATTTTAATGCCTTTGAGTTCTATAAGTGTAGTAGGGTTTACTACCTTTGCGACGAATCTTTTGGGTAAAAATTTAAAATAATTTAAAAAAACTGACAAAAATCATTTTCTGATAATAATCAGCTAATTATTTTCGCGTCGAAATTCAGGTAGGTATGAGTGTTATTTATGTGCTATTGACCATCAGCATTATAGTTGCTGTTATCTTTTTTACAGCTTTTATTGTTTCGGTCAGAAGTGGACAATACGATGATTCATATACCCCATCCGTACGAATGCTATTTGAGGATGAGCTGGTGAAGCCTACCTCCCAGAAAGGCAGGGAAAATTCCAAAGAAAATATAGAGAACGAGAATAAATCAATCCAACTAAATAAAACCAAAGAAATTGCAAAATAATATCGTAAAGACGAATTTGCTTTTTTGTTTTAAAATGCCACCTTTGATTTCCATACGCTGGCAGGCGAACGGAAATTATGAGTAAGGAAGGAAAACGAAAAATGAACGAGTCTAGACGTGATATTTTACGATTGAATTGGTCAAACAATCAAAAATTGTAATTATGGAAGTACAACAGTTCTATTACGATAACAAAATCGTAAAAAATTTCCTCTACGCAACTATGTTATGGGGCATTGTGGGTATGTCCGTTGGTCTTTTATTGGCCTTCATGTTCCTATTCCCAAACTTAACCGATGATATATCATGGTTAAGTTTTGGTCGTTTACGACCCTTGCATACCAATGCTGTAATCTTCGCCTTTGTGGGTAATGCCATTTTTGCCGGTGTTTATTATTCAACCCAACGATTATTGAAAGCGCGAATGTTCAGCGATGCCTTGAGTAAATTCAACTTCTGGGGCTGGCAGCTAATTATCGTGGCAGCAGCTATTACATTACCCTTAGGGTATACAACTTCAAAAGAATATGCAGAATTGGAATGGCCTATAGATATTGCCATTGCATTGGTTTGGGTAGCTTTTGGGGTAAACCTTATCGGCACCATGATCAAAAGAAGACAGCGGCATTTATATGTGGCCATCTGGTTCTATGTGGCAACATTTGTTACCGTTGCCGTACTTCATATTTTTAACAGCTTGGAACTACCTGTAAGCGCATTTAAAAGCTATTCCGTATATGCTGGTGTCCAAGATGCATTAGTGCAATGGTGGTATGGTCATAATGCTGTGGCATTTTTCCTGACCACCCCTTTCTTAGGGCTAATGTACTACTTTGTTCCTAAAGCAGCGAACAGGCCTATATATTCTTATAGACTTTCCATAGTCCATTTCTGGTCATTGATTTTTATATATATCTGGGCAGGACCTCATCATTTATTGTACACCTCTTTACCCGATTGGGCACAGAATGTAGGTGTTGCTTTTTCTATAATGTTGATAGCACCTTCCTGGGGGGGTATGATCAACGGTTTATTGACCCTTCGTGGTGCTTGGGATAAAGTTAGAACAGACCCAACTTTAAAGTTCATGGTCGTAGCAATTACCGGTTACGGTATGGCAACCTTTGAAGGCCCTATGCTTTCGCTCAAAAACGTAAATGCAATCGCCCACTTCAGTGACTGGATTATTGCCCACGTTCACGTAGGCGCTTTGGCATGGAATGGTTTCTTGGCCTTTGGAATGATTTATTGGCTGGTACCTAAGATGTTTAAGACGCGATTGTTTTCCCTAGGATTAGCGAATTTCCATTTTTGGATAGGTACTTTGGGTATCATATTATATGCATTGCCAATGTATGTTGCTGGGTTTACACAAGCATTAATGTGGAAAGAATTTAACCCTGATGGGACATTGGCATACGGTAATTTCTTGGAAACCGTTAATGAAATCATTCCAATGTACTGGATGCGTGCCATTGGTGGTAGCCTATATATTGTTGGTGCCATCGTAATGATTTATAATATGGTCGCAACCATAAAATCAGGTAGTAAAGTAGAGGATGAATTAGCTGAAGCTGCTGCCTTAACAAGAGTGTCAAAAAGCAGGACCGCAGGTGAGACTTTCCATACTTGGTTAGAGCGTAAACCAATTCAGTTGACCATCTTGGCCACAGTAGCTATTTTAATTGGCGGAATTGTTCAGATAATACCTACAATAATGGTAAAATCAAATATACCGACCATATCTAGTGTGAAACCTTATACACCTTTGGAGTTGGAAGGAAGAGATCTCTATATTCGTGAAGGCTGCGTAGGTTGTCATTCACAAATGGTACGTCCGTTCAGAAGCGAAGTAGAGCGCTATGGGGAATATGCGAAAGCTGGTGAATTTGTTTACGATCACCCATTCCTTTGGGGTAGTAAACGTACCGGACCAGACCTGTTAAGGATTGGAGGGAAATATTCTGATAGTTGGCACTTTAATCATATGTACGATCCACAAAGTACGTCATCAGGGTCAATTATGCCTGCCTACCAATGGTTAGTGCGCAACAAGCATGATCGCAGTGCGACACGGGATAAACTGGAAGTCATGGTTAATTTAGGTGTGCCTTATACAGATGAAGATATTGCCAGTGCACAGCTATCGATGGAAGAACAGGCAACGGCAATTGTTGAAAGACTTAAAGAAGATCCTGATTTGAAAAGGGCCTTTGAGGAAAATGAAAAATCAATGGGTGCAGATTACATACCCATGAAAGATCGCGAAATTGTCTCTTTAATTGCATATCTGCAAAGGTTAGGTACCGATATAAAAGTTAAGGAAACAGGAGAACTATTATCTGAAAACAAATAAGCCATGTTAAGATTTGTAAAAAACCATATGGAGAGTATCGAGGGTGTTGCCACCTATCCTATAATATCCTTACTTATATTCTTTGCCTTTTTTGTGCTGCTCTTTTGGTGGGTATTTACCGCAAAAAAAGAGTACATCAAAGAAGTGAGTGAATTACCTCTAGAAGATAACAACCAAAATAATCAAGTATTATGAAAAATATGTCACCCTGGTGGATTAGAATCCCCATTATATTCTTCGTCATTTTTGGATTGATGGAGTACTTTATAGACTCTGGTGAAAAACCAGCCATTTTCGAATATCCGGTCACCCAGTTCTTTATGCTGATGGTATTATTGATTTTAATAGCAATCGAGTTGATATTGAATTCAATTGAAAACATTATGTTCCAAACTTTGTCAAAGGAGGCTAAAGAACGTTATCTAAATGCCAAATCAGAGCAATATGAATGGGCCTGGGGCAAAAAAGTGTGGGAGAAACTTACCGGCAACAAACCTATTGAAAAAGAAGGTGAAATTATTTTGGACCACAATTATGATGGCATCCGTGAATTGGATAACGAACTTCCACCATGGTGGGTTTGGATGTTCTATGCGACAATAATTTTTGCTGTGGTTTACTTAGTTCGATTCCATGTCTATGGTGATTATAATCAGGTTTTGGAATATGAGCAGGAAGTAGCCGCCGCCAACTTGGCTATAGAAGAATACAAAAAAACCGCGAAAGATCTGGTAGATGTCAGTACTGTGGAATTATTGACCGATGCATCAGATTTAAGTGCCGGTAAGGCCATTTTTGAAACTACTTGTATGGCCTGTCATATGGCCGATGGTGGTGGCGGTATTGGACCTAATCTGACCGATGAGTACTGGATTTTAGGTGGAGGTATAAAAAATGTGTTCAATACTGTATCAGAAGGTGGTCGTGATGGTAAGGGAATGGTATCTTGGAAACAAACGCTTAAACCATTGGAAATTGCCCAAGTATCAAGTTATTTATTATCATTCCAAGGTACAACCCCTGCAAATCCAAAAGCTTCTGAAGGTGATATTTGGATAGATGGGAATGCACCAAAAAAAGAACCAGTTCCAGCTGAGGAAACACCTTAACAAGTAAAGGATTCTACTTCAATGGCATTGAACAATTAATTTCCTTTTGCATAAAAAGGTATTGCTATGACACCAGAAGGTGATAATTTTAGGGATTCAATAGGCACCATCAATAAAGAAGGTAAACGCGCTTGGGCATTCCCTAAAAAACCAAGTGGTAGATTTTACAAATACCGTAAATGGGTAAGTTACTTTTTATTGGCATTCCTAATTTTATCACCATTTGTAAAAATTAACGGCAACCAATTTTTAATGTTCAATGTGCTTGAACGTCGTTTCAACATTTTTGGCTTCCCGTTTTGGCCACAGGATTTTCACTTGTTTGTAATCTCAATGATCATTGGGGTAATATTCATTGCCCTTTTTACGGTTGCTTTTGGGCGTATTTTCTGTGGATGGATGTGTCCCCAAACTATTTTCATGGAGATGGTCTTCCGCCGCATTGAATTTTGGATTGATGGTGATCGTGGAGCCCAAATACGATTGGACAAACAAGCATGGAATGCCGAAAAAATCAGGAAACGCGTACTTAAATGGCTCGTTTTCTTTATCATTTCATTTATTATTGCCAATGTCTTTCTGGCCTATTTGATTGGAAGTGATCGATTGATTCAATATATCACCGACGGACCTTTACAGCACATTAGCACCTTGGTTTCCCTGTTGGTTTTCACAGCTGTGTTCTATTTCATATTTGCATGGTTCAGGGAACAGGTATGCATCATTGCATGCCCTTATGGAAGAATGCAAGGGGTGCTTTTGGACAATAAGTCGATTGTCGTTGCTTATGACCATAAGCGCGGAGAGGCTGAAAATGGGAGAAAGAAATTCAGAAAGAACGAAGACCGTAAAGCTCATGGATATGGCGATTGCATAGATTGTAAACAATGTGTTTTTGTGTGCCCAACAAATATAGATATTCGCAACGGCACCCAGTTGGAATGTGTGAACTGTACAGCATGCATTGACGAATGCGATACGATTATGGAGAAAGTGAACCTCCCAAAAGGGTTGATTCGCTATGCTAGCGAGGACGAAATAACCAAAAAAGAGAAATTCAAGTTTACGCCAAGGCTTAAGGGGTACTCAGCCGTTTTGGTCATTTTAACTGGTGTTCTTATTGGCATGCTTTTCTTGCGAAACGATTTGGAGGCCAATATTCTAAGACTACCAGGCCAATTGTATGAGCATAAAGAAGGGAATATTATCAGCAATGTTTACACCTATAAATTGATCAACAAAACCACTAAGGAAATTCCTGATGTTAGCTTTAAATTATTATCCCATACTGGTAAAATAGAACTTGTAACGCACCAAAATTTCCGCGTTCCGGCACAAGATTTGGCAGAAGGCACATTGTTTGTTGAGATAAACAACTCGGTGTTAAACGGTGAAAAAGACAAATTGAAGATTGGGGTCTATAGTGGCGATAAATTAATCGAGACGACAACCGCGAGGTTCTTAGCCCCGAGAAGTTATAATTAGAAGCGTTAGCTACTTTAAAAATTAAGTATGAAAATAAATTGGGGAACTGGAATTGTATTGGCATTTATTGGCTTCATAGGATTTATACTATTTTTTGTAGTAAGAATGAGCATTGACGATCGTGCTAATCATGATTTGGTAACCGAAGAATATTATAAAGCAGAATTAGGTTATCAAAAAGAAATTGATGCCGAGACCAACGCAAATAACTTATCCTCAAAATTGATTATCAGTAAAACCCCCGAGGGATTGATCGTTGAGTTTCCAAAGGATATTAATCTAGAAAAAATAAAAGGCACAGTGTCCCTATACAGACCGTCCAATAAACACTTGGATTTTGACTTACCCATAAGTTTATCCAATTCACATTTGCTCATACCTGACAAACGCTTGTTGGATGGTCGCTGGGACATTAAAATATCCTGGGAATACCTTGATAAACCTTATATGTTCAAAAAAAGTATAACCTATTAACAAATGTTATTATCGGCAATAGTATTGGGGCTTATGGGTAGTTTACACTGCGTAGGCATGTGTGGGCCCATTGCCTTTATGTTGCCAGTTGATAGGAGCAATAACTTCAAGAAAATTTTCCAAATTTTTATGTATCATTTCGGTCGACTATTGGCCTATGGTAGTATTGGCCTAATTTTTGGCTTATTGGGTAAAGGCTTATATGTTTTTGGTATGCAACAAAAACTTTCTATTATCATAGGGGTATTAATGATTGTAATAGTCCTTATTCCACACAAATTGTTCAGTAAATACAACTTTTCAAAACCAGTGTTCGAAATAATATCCAAATTAAAAAGCCGATTAGGACAGGAGTTGAAAAAGAAATCCCCCGATACATTCTTGACCATAGGTTTTTTAAACGGCTTTCTCCCCTGTGGTTTGGTATATATGGCGCTTTTTGGTGCTATTGCCATGGGTAATCCAATGGAAGGTAGTCTTTATATGATTTTGTTTGGATTGGGAACTATACCACTAATGACCACCGCAATATATATGAGTGGTTTTTTAAAGAGTTCGGCAAAGAAAAGAATTCAACAATTAATCCCTGTTTTCGTAGTGGTAATAGGAGTGCTCTTTATACTTCGTGGAATGGGATTGGGCATTCCGTATATATCCCCAAAACCAATGACAGAAATGGCAACGAGTACCATGGAGTGCCATCCTTAAAAATCAATTATAACGATTTAATCCTATTCATTTAAAAAAAACGAATATCGCTTTTAGATATCGTAATTTATTAATATCTTTATTAACCATTTGGTTAAACCATTTAGTTACATGAACGTTGAAAGCACCGAAGAGAAGATATTGAAGGCTGCAATTACCATATTTCAAAAAAAAGGAATGGCTGGCGCAAGAATGCAAGAAATAGCGGATGAAGCCAACATCAATAAAGCCATGCTGCATTATTATTATAGGAGCAAACAAAAATTGTTCGAGGCTGTTTTTATGAAGGCTTTTCAAAAGTTGGCCCCACACATTAATGCAATTTTCAATTCCGATGCTACTGTATTCGAAAAGGTAATAAGTTTTGTGGACCGGTATATTTCATTTGTTATCGATAATCCGTATGTACCCACTTTTCTTATCCAAGAAATAAACAACAACCCAGAATTTGCCAAGTCATTTTTTAGTGCGCATGGGGTTCCCGATCCAGGCCCCTTTGAAAAACAAATAGTCCAAGAAATAGAAAAAGGCATCCTAAAACCAATCGATCCCAAGCAACTAATTTTAAACTTGTTTTCATTAACAGCGTTTTCTTTTGCAGCAAATGGTTTGATTAAAGGGCTCCTTAATATCGACGAAGGGACTTTTAAATTGATGATGGAAGAACGTAAACGACTGATTCCAGAACATATTATTAATTCCATTAAGGGATGATGATAACATTCAACCATGATGACGAATATAATTTAACAAAAAGCTCGAAAAAGCCAATTTGTTTGGACAACTAAATATTATAAAATGAATAGAATTTTTTTAATTATAGTATTCATTATACCCTTTACGGTTGCAGCCCAAGAGACACTTACGTTGGACGAGTGTTTTGATCTTGTTTCCAATAATTATCCGTTGGCAAAACAATCCGGTTTATATCAAAATCAGTTGCAACTCGATATTGAAGCCCTGCAAAAAGGCAAACTGCCCAAATTGGATGTCAATGCACAGGCCACCTACCAATCCGATGTGACAAGTTTGCCTATTCAACTTCCCAATGTAACCATCGAACCGCCCAACAAGGATCAGTACCGGGCCACTTTAGATGTGAACCAATTAATCTATAACGGTGGCCTGATCAATGCGACCTCCAAAGTGAAGGAGGCCACATCAAAAGTAAACCAACAACAGGTAGATGTAAATTTATATGGGCTTAAAAATCAGATAAACTCGATGTACCTATCGGTGTTATTGCTGCAAGAAAACCAAGCGTTGTTAAGTGCAAAAGAGGAGCAATTAAAATCCCGCATCGAAGAAGTAAGGGCAGGCGTAAAATATGGAGCTTTGCTGGCATCCTCGGAGCAGGTACTTCAGGCGGAACTCCTAAAAATAAAACAACAGTTTGCCGAACTGAGCTATAATAGATCGGCTTTGGTACAACGGTTGTCGTTGCTTATCGGAAAAGAATTATCTGAAGACGTTAACCTTGAAAGGCCCGAGGTGTTTTTGACCGAAAGCGAATCCAATCGGCCCGAGTTACAGCTTTTTGACCTTCAAAAGGAACAAATCGATTTTTCCTCTAAGCTGATCTCAAAATCTAACCTTCCTAAAATCAATGCCTTTGCACAAGGCGGTTACGGAAATCCCGGCCTGAACATGCTCGACAATTCGTTCAACCCTTTTTATATGACGGGAATAAAATTGAATTGGAACGTGTTCGATTGGAACAAGACCAAGACCCAAAAACAATCACTTGAAATTAACAAAGATATCGTCAATACCCAGAAAGCGACTTTTGAACTGAACAACAATCTTGAGCTCGTCAATTTACAAACCGAAATAGACAAGATTTCAGCATTGATTTCAACGGATTACGAAATCATTGTTCTTCGCGAAGACATCCTTAAAACTGCAGAATCACAATTAAAAAACGGGGTCATAACCTCATCGGCATATATTACTGAATTTACGAATCTTTTCGAGGCCAAAAGCAACTTGAATTTACACGAGACCCAACTATTATTGAACAGAATTCAATATCACATCACAAGTGGAACGTATGGGAAATAGAGAAATGGATATAGACAATAGAATAAAGAGTCAAGAAACAAGACGTCTTTGCGAGGAGCAGATCAAAAGTTGACTTAATTAATATCAGCAATGCGATGAAGCAAACATTCAAATTGAACATTCATTCAACAGATTATTTCGTTCCTGGCAATGGTATAATAGAAAAACTAATTACTAAAATAATAGAAGTGAAAAAAGCAAATACAATCATAGCGGCTATAATTTTGTCCACCTTATTATCCTGTAACCGCAATGCCGATAAGGCCGACGGCTACGGAAACTTTGAAGCAACGGAAACCACTATTTCTTCCGAGGCGAGCGGCAAACTACTGACTTTCAACGTCCAGGAAGGTGATGTTTTGGAGAAAAACCACTTAGTGGGCATTATCGATACCGTACCGTTGTCCTTAAAGCGAGACCAATTATTGGCTGCCAAAAATACGATCTTTTCGAAATCCCGAAACGTACTCTCACAAAGGGAAGTACTAAAAGAGCAACTTAGAGTTGTCCAAAACGATCAGAACAGGATTGCAAACCTTGTGAAAGCGGGCGCCGCTACCGTAAAACAACTCGACGACATCAACGGACAGGTCGATATTTTGAAGCAACAGATGAAAAGCGTGGTGACCCAGAATGCCCCTATCGTAAACGAGGTAAAAAGCATCGAGGTACAGGTACAACAGATTGAAGACCAGATTAAGAAAAGCCTTATTCAAAACCCCGAAAAAGGTACGGTTTTGGTCAAATATGCAGAGCCCAACGAAATTACATCCTTCGGAAAACCCCTTTACAAAATCGCCGACCTCGAAGAAATGATACTTCGTGTCTATATCAGCGAAAACCAACTGGCCAATCTAAAAGTGGGGCAAGAGGTTACCGTAAAAATCGATGATGTGGAAGAAATGAAATCTTATCAGGGACAAATATCATGGATTTCCGATTCGGCCGAGTTTACCCCAAAAATCATACAGACGAAAGAAGAACGGGTCAATTTGGTATATGCGGTAAAAATCAGGGTAAAAAACGATGGAAGCCTAAAAATAGGGATGCCGGCTGAGATGTGGTTAGAAGCTAAAACCGAATGAGTATGAAAGTTAGACGAATTATAGCAATAGTTCTTGCGGCAATAATCGGTACCATGTCGGTTATTTCGGGTTCATCAGTTCTTTTAGGCCTTCGTGTCGTTGATTATACTGTACTAAATTGGTTGGTAGTTTATAATGTCACCTTGGGCATTTTATCTATTATTACCGGTTTTGTTATTTGGAAAGAATTAAAATTTTCTATAAACCTGATAATCACAATACTACTACTACACTTGTTTGTTTTATCATATCTCTACTTTTTTAGCGAAACTGTTGCTACAGAAAGCATAAAGGCAATGGCTTTTAGGGTAAGTATTTGGCTACTCATATTTATTCTAGTATGGATTAAAAAAGAAAACTCAATTAAAATTAATAAATCATGAAAAGAACAATTATGGTAATGATTCTATTCACCTTGCCTTTTGCTAGTTGCAAACAAGAATCAAAGGAAAATCAAAAAAAATCAGAGACCCAATCCGAAACTACAGCCGTTGAAAAAAAACATGAACTGAACAACGATTGGGTAAACGAAATCTTTTTGAACAATGACATTAAATGGCAGGCGAACCTAGAGACTACGAATGGGGTCGGGGCCATGTTATCGTTGATAGGCGGAAGCAAGCTTTCCTCCAGGGACGATTACAAGAAGTTGGGTAACGGATTAAACGAAATCAGGAACACAGTCGTAAAGGAGTGTACCATGAAAGGTGCTTCGCATGACAACCTGCACGTATGGCTGCATCCACTTGTCGAAAAAATAGCACTTCTACAGAATATTGAAAATCCAAAAGATGGTGCGCAAATAACTTCCAATATAAAAGAACATTTAGAAGCATATTACGATTATTTTGAGTGAAACGGATCCTTTCAATAATGACCAATGGGCATAAAAGTCACTAATATCAGCAAATCCTATGATAAGGTAAAAGCATTGCAAGATATCTCCTTTGATATAAAACAAGGGGAATTGTTCGGACTCATTGGCCCTGATGGGGCGGGTAAGACGACCCTGTTCCGAATTTTGACGACTTTGTTGTTTGCAGATCAAGGCGTGGCGACTGTTGCGGGTTATGATGTGGTAAAAGATTATAAGGAAATTAGGGGCCATGTCGGCTATATGCCAGGCAGATTTTCGCTTTATCAAGATCTTACCGTCGAAGAGAATCTGAATTTTTTCGCGACGATCTTCGGGACCACAATAGAGGAAAACTATGATCTGATCAAGGACATATATGTACAGATAGAGCCATTTAAAAATAGACGTGCCGGAAAATTATCGGGGGGTATGAAACAAAAACTGGCCTTGTCCTGCGCCCTTATCCACAAACCAGAAGTATTGTTTTTAGACGAGCCTACCACAGGAGTAGATCCCGTTTCGAGAAAGGAATTCTGGGAAATGCTAAAACGTTTACAAGAGAAAAATATCACGATTTTAGTCTCTACGCCTTATATGGATGAGGCAGAATTATGCGATAGAATAGCATTGATAACAAATGGACAAATTTTAAAGATTGATACTCCCCAAGAAATCATCGCATCATTTCCAAAGAAAATCTATAAGGTAAGGGCATCGGAAACCTACAAATTGATTCAAGATTTGCAGAAATATCCAGAAACCCATAGTGTTTATCCCTTCGGGGAATACCTTCACTTTACAAGTAGCAGACCATCCTTAAAAGCAAAGGAATTAATCCTTTTCTTAAGGAAAAAACAACATACGAACATTGAAGTAATTGAAACTGTAGCCACAATAGAGGATACATTTATGGAACTGTCAAAATGAAGAAAGAAAACGCCATACAAGTTGAGAACCTGACCAAAATGTTTGGTGATTTTACGGCGGTCGATAGTATTTCATTTGAAGTAAACAATGGTGAGATATTTGGATTTTTAGGTGCCAACGGAGCAGGCAAGACAACGGCCATGAAAATGCTGATCGGTATATTAAAACCAACAAGTGGTGCGGCAAATGTTGCAGGCTATGATGTTTCAACACAGGCCGAAGATGTTAAAAAAAGTATTGGTTACATGAGCCAACGCTTTTCTCTTTATAATGATTTGACCATTAAAGAGAACATTGTTTTTTTTGGGGGAATTTACGGATTAAGTAAAGCAGCAATAAAGGAGAAATCACAAAATTTAATCGATGAACTCGGTCTATATGATGAAGCCAATAAATTGGTTGGCTCCCTCCCACTTGGTTGGAAGCAGAAGGTCTCCTTTTCCGTAGCCATGTTGCACAATCCTAAAATTATCTTCTTGGATGAACCCACGGGCGGAGTAGACCCGATTACCCGTCGTCAATTTTGGGAGATGATCTATAGGGAAGCCAATAAAGGTGTTACCATTTTTGTTACGACCCACTACATGGACGAGGCAGAATATTGCGATCGCGTATCTATTATGGTCGAAGGAAAAATCGAAGCCTTGGATACGCCAAAAAATCTTAAAGATCATTATAAAGTTGATTCCATGAACCAAGTTTTCTTGAAATTGGCACGGAACATAGAGTGAGGAAAATAGATAGGAGCTATTCCCCTCTTGAGAGGAGCTGAGGGTGTGTTCTCGCGGGCAAGTAGAATTACATTTCGAAACCAATAAAAATATGAGTCAAGAAAAAATAAGAAACACGATTAACCATTAACATAACCATTAACCATTAACCAAATAACTCGATAACCTTTTAAAAAAGTGAAACGATTCATAGGATTTATTAGAAAGGAGATTTACCATATCAAAAGGGATAAGCGTTCGTTGTTCATCCTTTTCGGTATGCCAATTGTACAGGTCTTGCTGTTTGGGTTTGCCATAACGAACGAGATCAATAATGTGGATATCGCCATTCTGGACCATTCCAAAGATGCCACTACAAAGGAAATTATAAATAAAATTTCAGCATCCAAATACTTTAGTATTAAGCAGTTCCTTGATAATGAAGCCGCTATTGAGTCCGCCTTTGAAAAAGGAAAAATAAAAGCAGTTCTTAATTTTGAAAAGGATTTCAGCAAAAAATTGGTCACCGAAAAACAAGCCACTGTCCAAATCCTCACTGATGCCACGGATCCCAATACAGCTAACACCATAAGCAATTATACTAGTGCTATTTTACAGAAATACCAACAAGACCTTAACCAAGATATGAAAGTATTGTACCAAATCGTGCCACAGACGCGAATGGTCTATAACCCGGAATTGAAAAGTGTTTTTATGTTCGTACCAGGGGTTATGACCGTAATCCTGATGTTGGTTTCGGCTATGATGACCTCAATTAGTATTACCAGGGAAAAAGAGTTGGGAACTATGGAAATTCTTTTGGTTTCCCCCTTAAAACCCTTTCAAGTAATCATTGGCAAAGTGATTCCTTATATACTACTATCCGTTATCAATGCAGTCATGATAATTTTACTAAGTATTTTTGTTTTTAAAATGCCGATACAGGGAAGCATGTTTCTGCTCGGGGCCGAAAGTATCCTGTTCATCATCAACGCCCTCTCGCTGGGGATTTTGATATCTACCGTTTCTGCAACACAACAAACGGCAATGATGGTTTCCTTAATGGGCTTGATGCTTCCAGTAATACTCTTATCAGGTTTTATTTTCCCTATTAGCAGTATGCCCATTCCATTACAGGCCATAAGTAATATTATTCCTGCCAAGTGGTTTATCATCATTCTAAAGGGAATTATGCTCAAAGGGGTAGGCTTGGCTTATATCTGGAAAGAAACATTGATTTTGTTAGGTATGACACTGTTTTTTATTGCCTTGAGTGTTAAGAAATATAAAATTAGATTAGAATGAAAGTGGAAATTCGAAATAAGCATGTAAAAAAACGAAAGAAAATCTAACATCCAGTATCTAGTATCTAGTATCTAGTATCTAGTATCTAAAATAAATGAACATCATACGCTACATAATCCAAAAGGAATTCAAACAGATCTTTAGAAATAAAGCGATGTTACCGATTATTTTTGTGTTGCCTTTGATACAATTGATAATTTTATCGAACGCGGCAACATTTGAAGTCAAGAATATAAAGTTCTCCTATATCGACAATGATAAAACCCCATTTTCAAGGGAGTTAGTAGAAAAATTCGATGCTTCGACTTATTTTGATGTGATAGCTGATTTTCCATCAGCTAAATTGGCAAAATCCGCCATGCTGGAGGGTAAGGTAGATGTGGTCTTGGAAATACCCCACTATTTTGAACGCAATCTCATCAAGGATAAAAAAACAGATTTGTCCGTTTCAATAAATGCGATTGACGGTGCTGCGGCAGGCGTGGAAAATGTCTATATAAATCAAATCGTACAGCAGTTCAACAAAAATGCCCGGGTAAAATTGATGCAGGCGGGAGATTCGCAAAATAAGTTACAAAACATTGAGACGATCCCTTCATTCTGGTACAACGAGACCTTGAATTACAAAACCTTTATGGTACCCGGAATCCTAGTCTTATTGGTAACAATGATAACACTATTCCTTTCTGGCATGAACATAGTTCGCGAAAAGGAAATTGGCACCTTGGAACAAATCAATGTAACACCAATAAAGAAATACCAATTTATCATCGGGAAACTGTTTCCATTCTTGATACTGGGATTGGTGTTATTGTCCGTGGGACTGATAATCGCCAAACTACTCTTCCATATTCCCATAGTCGGGAATATAGGTCTTATGTATATGTATACCATAGTCTACATATTGGTCATTTTGGGGATTGGCCTATTTATATCAAACTTTACGGATACACAGCAACAGGCCATGTTTATCGCTTGGTTCTTTATGGTCATTTTTATTTTGATGAGTGGCTTGTTCACACCCATTGAAAGTATGCCACAATGGGCACAGGTATTAACGGAATTCAACCCAATCAAATATTTTGTGCAAGTTATGCGTATGGTTATGTTGAAGGGTGCAGGTCTTTCGGATATTTATCCGCAATTCATAAAAACATTAGCCTATGCATTGGTTATGAATGCGTTGGCTGTAATCAGCTATAAAAAAGTCACCTAATGGAAAGCAATAATAGCAATCGTTTGCAGACCGGGGAATCCAAATTCATAAGAGGACCGTTATCAAGGTTCAAAGAGTTGTTTTTTACCTTCAGGGTGCAGTACAGTTTTATCAAGGCCTTTCGTAAGATGCACTTTATAGGCCCTTGTGTAACCGTATTCGGTTCAGCACGGTTCGATCTGGAAAACCCGTTTTACCAAAAGGCGGAAAAAGTAGGTGCGGCCTTGGCTAATCTTGGATTTACTGTAATGACGGGTGGAGGCCCTGGCATCATGGAAGCGGCTAACAAAGGAGCCTATGTAGCCGGGGGATATTCAGTTGGCTGTAATATCATTCTCCCTTTCGAGCAAAAACCGAATCCTTATCTGCATAAATGGATAGACATTCGCTATTTCTTTGTGCGAAAGTTTGTATTGATAAAGTACTCTTATGCCTTTGTAGTTATGCCCGGTGGCATGGGGACGTTAGACGAGCTTTTCGAATCGATTACCCTGATCCAGACTAAAATGATACAAAACTTTCCCGTGGTAATCTTTGGTTCCGAATATCATAAAGAACTTTGTCAGCATATAGAAATAATGGCAAAGAACGAAAGCATAAGTCCTGAGGATATGAAATTACTTTTTGTAACCGATTCCGTGGAAGAAATGGCTAAACACATCAAAACCCACGCCATTGAAAAGTTTAATCTTGTAAAAAAAGAACAGAGACCAAAATGGTGGTTTGGGGAAAGTAGCCAAAAAGCAACCGCAATACATCGAACAAGATGAAAAAGGACAATATTTTAAGATTAATTACCTTATATGAATTTACTGCCTTTACCCTGTTGACATTGTTCTGGAATAGTTCACTGATCTTTGATTGGTTCGGCATACGGGCCATGGAAGGCATTGGGTTGGCCAACCGTCGCCATTTCTCCATGGCGAATTTCGAGCTTGACTCCGATGCCACCGTATCCGTAAAAATAGTTTACGAATGATAAGGCATGATTACATACCGATCTTCATTCTTTTTTTGATGCAAACCGCCTACACACAAAAACCGAACGATGGCCTACCCAATCTTGACCTAGCAAAAATAGCGCAGGTCAACCAGAGTGACAGCTATATTACGTTTCCTACGGATATCGGCAATCTGGAACCCTTGATGTTCGAGGCCAACGTTAACCCCAGTTTTATCATCCGTGAGCGAAAGGAATCGAATTTGATGGCGGTGCTTACGTCACAGGTCACAATCAGAATGTACAATGAAGAATCGTATCCCGTAAAAACTCCGAGCTATATTCCACAGATAACTTTTTATTATTTGACGGGGGAAAAGAATCCCGTGGACCATTATACATTTTTCGGCAAATTTGCACACCATTCCAACGGACAGGATGGCAATTTTTATGATGTCGACGGCAACATCAATTTACAGAATGGCAACTTTGCCACTAACTTCTTTGAATTGGGACTAATAAAAACATCGTTCAGTGAAACGCTTAACGCCTCCAAATTTTTCAAAAGTTCCCTTGAAGTGCATCCCAAAAGTTGGATGAACGACGAGCTGCATGGCAAGTATAGTGGTTTTCGTTGGCACAATGCCTTTTACGCTTACAAACTCCCTGTAAAAATGGGGCATCGAGGATCGGTTAAAGCCGATTTCTCATTAAAGGCCGAAACCACCTGGATGTTCGACAATATCAATGATTGGGACACCTTAAATTTTAAAAGATTCAATATCGGATTGACGTTTTACTACCATCCCAAATTTTTAGAGGAAATCGGCTTTTTCGTACAATTGTACCACGGTATGGATTACTATAATATTTATTTTCAACATCGGTTGGATGTCATTCGGTTTGGGATAATGACAGAATTGTTGCGGTTTTAATCTAAAACGAATAAAGATATGGACGAACACAGATTTACTGTTACAAAGAATTCAGGTGATCTGGAACCTTTTTCAATAAGAAAGCTCAATGAATCGCTACGGAACTGTGGAGTGAAAAATGACGAGATCAAAATCCTAGTTGAAACTATAAAGCCACAGTTATACGATGGCATATCTTCGGAGGAAATCCATAAAATGATCGCTCCCATATTAAAGAAATACAACCGCATTTACGCTTCAAAATACAGTTTAAAACGGGCCATTTTTGATTTGGGACCTACAGGATATCCTTTTGAAAGAATGGTAGGTGCATTGTTAAATCATAGAGGGTATAAAACCGAGGTCGGTGTAATTTTACAAGGCGAATGTGTTACCCATGAAATAGATGTTTTGGCGGAAAAGGACGGGAACGTATATGCCATCGAATGCAAGTTTCATTCCAGACCCGATTTTTCTAGCAACGTTAAAACGCCCCTGTACATCAATTCGAGATTCTTGGACATTCAAAAGCAATGGAATTCCGATACAAAAAACAAAACGCATTTAAAACAGGGATGGCTAGTTACCAATACCCGATTTACAACTGACGCCATAAATTATGGAAAGTGTATTGGGTTGTCGCTATTAAGTTGGGATTACCCTAAGAACAATGGCATGAAAGCCAACATAGATACTTACGCCCTGTACCCGATTACTGCACTTACGACATTGATAAAAAAAGAAAAAGATCAGTTGATAGCACAAGATATTATTTTGGTCAAAGAACTTGTTATCGCTCCAGATTATTTAAAGAAATTAAACCTTACTCCCGAGAGAATCAAACAAATACGTACAGAAATGGAACAATTATGTAGAACAAATCTATAGATTATGGAAAATTAAACTAATCCCCAAAATGAAACTTCCCAATTTGGAGACAAATTATGATTCACGCGGGGTACAGACCCTTTTCAGGACGGTTTTTAGAAATCATTATAACCTTTTAAAAATGGTAGAGAATAAATCTAGAATAGGACTTTCTTTAAATAAAATCAAAACTACCCTTTAATATGGTGTGCAATTTATAAATTTTCAAACCCAAAAGATCAATTAAGTATTTAAAATGAAATGATCAATGACTTCTATTTTTTTGGCCACAAACATTTCGTGAAAACCAAGACTCTTGCCACTTTCTAAAGTCATATATAAAATCGGTATTTTTACCACGATTATCCATTTAATACAATAGGTTATTATCTTTTCTTAAACCCAATTTTTGAAACAGAATGCATATAAAAGCCGATATAAAAAACAGGGAAGATGTTTCCTTACTTGTAAATACGTTCTACGTAAAAATACGTAAGGATAATATTCTCGGACCTATATTCAACAGTATCATCACCGATTGGGACAGCCATTTAACATTGCTGACCGATTTCTGGGAAACCCAACTTTTCTTAAAAAGAAAATATTACGGTAATCCAGTGACGGCCCATCAAGAGGTCGATGACAAGATGAACCACACCATAACTTCGGAGCATTTTGGGTTATGGCTCAACCTTTGGTTTGCGACTATCGACGAGCTTTTTGAAGGCGATGTTTCATGGATTGCAAAAAACAGGGCGCAAAAAATGTCTACCATGTTATTTATGGAGATTTTTAAACATAGAAAAAACCAAGATTAATCAATAGCAAACAAGAGTGAATTTTAAACATCTTGATGGTCTAAAAGTGACCGCGGTATTTTCCGATTGTAAAAAATTCAGATACCGGTTGATCATTGAACACCCCTCGAACAATAAGGGAAAGTCGATTTGTGTTATCATGCAAAATCCGAGTGATGCAAATTCAGAAGTAGCCGATAAATCAGTACAATTTTTGGAAAAATTGATTTTTCAAAAAAATTATAAAGAGCTTAATGAAATAGGTAAAATAATCATTGTTAACCTATATGCCTTTGTACAAAAGAAAGGTTTTATAGGCACCAAAGAGCACATTGGTGACCAAAATGATTTAGAAATCAAAAAGGCCTTCAAAGCCTCTGATATTGTTCTTATTGCTTGGGGCTCTAATAATTCTTTCGAAAATAGAAAAAAGTCGATCTTAAGAATACTTTCCAGTTTTCCAAGCAAAAACATTTTAAAGACAAAATCACATCCATCAAGAGGAACCTATAAAAATTTTATTTTACCCTTTACAAATTAAGTAACTTTAATTTTTTTAAATTGTGAACCAACAAAACAATCAATGCAATAGGAACTATCATACTTATAATGGCCAAGGTAGCTTGAAAACCATTGAAAAGCGATAATCTTTGCCAACCTACTATTCCCTTATAAAAAATTAACCCTTCAGTCCCAACAAACCCAATAATATAAAGAATAAAGATGTTCTTAGGCAATCTCAAAAGTTTTAAATAGTCTAAAAATAAAAATAGTCCTATGGTTACCACACCTAAAAAAGTCCAATGCAAATAGCCAATTGTAAAATCAGTGATTGTTGCAGCCAAATTTGAAAAATAGGGAAAAGCCGTTACCAATTGTAGAATTATTTTTATTAGCAACAGCATGGCGATGGTCTTAAACATTAGCATTTGAAATCCAGAAAACATGTCCGAACATTTATTCGTTAATTTTATACATAAAGCCACCAAAATTAATATAGCAATTATTTGAAGTAAAGCCCCCAATCCTCCCAAAAAATAAAATATACCTGGAGGATTTGTCCATAAGGTCGATAAGAAAAAAGTAAGCACAATACCCAAGTTCATACTCCAAAAAAATTGTTTGAAAGTCCTATTGGAAATCAGGATATTTTTCTCTTCAAATACAAAAAGTAAGATTCCTAATAGTGCCAAAACCATCCACCCATTGTACTGAAAATGCAAATAGAAATAAATGGACATTCTATACCAAATAGACTCTGCTCCCATGGTATTCATAATACCCCCTAGTGCCCATGGGCCCAGACTCGACAAGACCATGTACCACAAAGCCAGTTTTACACATTTAAAAGAATTGGTTTTCTTAAATGAGCCAGGTACATTGTTAATAAAAAACCAAGTAAACCAATAGGACGCAAATAAAAACAGGGTGGAAAAAATAATCGAAAACAAGCCATATCCTTGAATTGGAAATGACAAAAGCATTCCTACCAAAGTAAACTGCGTAAACCAGAATATTCGCCGATATTTTATATCAAGTTCTTGGTTTTGCAGATATAACTTATAAAGTAATGTTGTAATCGCCATGTAAACCCATCCCAACAAAGCAATATGGGAATGGGCATGCACAATAAATTTATAATTAACAGGGATTTCAACTGAATAAAAAGACCGCAACACCACTCCGAAAACAGCGGCCATGATAAAATAGCCCAAAGCTAGGTTGACATGGATTTTTAAATTCATCGTTCTTAAAAAGATTCTTTAGAAAGTGAATTTAGTTTAAAAATCCTTTCTTTTAGACATATAGGCCAATCGCCAAATTGGGAGTATCGTCCATAACACCAGCATCCCAATTGAGATGAACAATCCCAATCTAGTCCCGAAATAGGATTTGAATACTGCACCGGTATATCCCAATAATGCCGATATATCCAATTTTAATAAAATCAATGTTCGAGACAGATCAATAGGGTTCAAGGTGATAGCGACTAATGAAAAGTTATCCAAGGGGTATTCTTCAAAGAGTATCAATGACAATAAAAACAATCCATCATAAATGACCGCCAGAAACAACCACAATAAAACGGCATAGCCAAAACCTTTGATTCTATTTTCATTGGATAAGGCAATAATAAAGGCCAATACCGTGAAAATCAAGGTTAAAAATGCCCCAGTAATCAATAGTAATGAAAAATCCCAAATTGCCTCGCTACGAAAAAGTCCGTATAAAACAAAAGGAATCCCCAAGCCTAAGATCAAACTCAGGGTCAAAGAACCTGCCACACCAAAATATTGTCCCAAGAATATCGATGTACGCTTTAAAGGTTGTGCTAAAAGCAACTCCGTAAACTCCTTGGAATTGTAAAAATACATAACCCCGAAAATCGTGCTTATTAAGGGAACAAGTACAATAATCACATTCATTAAGGTAATTACCGCTTTTGAAAGGTCGTTGTTCAAGAAGAGCAGTACAAAACCCAATGCCAAGTAAAACAGGAAGTACACATAACTCCATCGACTTCTCATTAAATCATAAAAACTATATTTAAGTATCTTAAGCATCCGTTGTATGGGTAGATATCGCCGCGATGGCGTGTTCAAAATCGTTTTGTCGGGTCTTGGCCATTAATTCCTTAATCGTGCCTTTAAAATAGATATTTCCTTCTAAAAGGTATACAATCCCATCTGCCATTTCTTCTACAAATTGCATTATATGGGTAGTAATTAAAATTGTTTTGCCCTTCGCTTTTTCACGCTGAAGCAATTCCTTTAATTTAATAAGGGAAGCAGGATCCAATCCCGTGGTAGGTTCATCGAGTATAATTAAAGGACTATCGAACATAAAGGTCAAAACGATATTGACTTTCTGTTTGGTACCTCCTGAGAGCGTTCCCAGTTTTTTATCCAAAAATGGTTCTAGTGTAAAAAGTCGTATCAATTCATGCTCGTTACTTGGCTTTTGGCGAAGATCTTTGATCATACGGATCAATTCCTTCACTTTTAGATTACCCGGAAAGTTCGCAATCTGAGGTAAATAATCGATTTCTTGACGGTACTTCCAGTTGTTCCTAATCGATTTTCCTAGTACCGAAATACTCCCTTTATTGGGCACGACCATTCCCAAAATACTCTTGATCAGTGTTGTTTTGCCCGAACCATTGGGACCCAGCACGGCAAAAATACCTCCAGCCTCAATACTCAGATCGAGATGGGAAAGCACTTGGTTCTTACCAAATTTCTTATGTAGGTTCTCTACTTGTATCATTCTGTTTTTTTCATTAAAGGCATTGCATCCAAAAGATCATCCGGGGTGAAGACCGGGGAAACCTTCTCGGAAAAATCAATGATATCCATAAAGAGACTTCGCAATAAAACTATGGTCTCCGGTGTTCGGTTCACTATGTACGAAAACAATTTAACGGGTCTGTAGGTCACATCCCCTATTCCGTCTTTATTCAAATCGTATCCCGTGTAGTTGCTCCAATAATTCTTTTCGAACTTATTGTCATTCAATTTACTATTATACGAAATGTCAAAGGAGTTGTAAAGGAAATTATTATGGGTAAAAGTATTGGTATAACAAGCCCCTAATACCTTTACCGCCCATCCATTGTTCACAAAATTATTGTTTTTATAAACAATACGGTTAGAGCCTTCGATATTGATGCCAATGGTGTTTTCCTCAAAGGTATTGCCCACGATCTCGGCATCGTTAATTTCTTTTAGCAACATGCCAAAGGCTGCCGCTCCCCAATTCTTTCTGAAGGTATTCCCCACCATTTTAATTCGCTTTGAAAACATGACAGCCACCCCCGCTCCATTACGCTCAAAGGTATTATTGGTGTATACATCATCGTTCGAGAACATAAAATGCAGACCATATCTTAGATTATTGGTGCTCTCATTGTTATTGATGGTAATATGGTCTGAAAATTCCAAATAAATACCATCGCGTACCCCTTGCACGATATTTCGGTCAACCTCAACATGATGGGAATACCATAATTGTATTCCATTGCCCGAATTATATTCGTCCACGGCATCGCCGATAATCTTGTTGTGATACACTTTCCCATGGTTCGATTTTTCCAAGTAAATACCAAAGAACAACTTTTCCAAGACCACATTCTGAATGAGGAAATTTTCACTTTTAACGACTCGAATGGCAGCATAATCAGAGGTATAACTGGTGCCGACATTTATTATAAAAAGTCCGTCTACCGTAACATTATCGGAAACAATGCGTATGATTTCGCCCTGTTCTTCCCCATCGATCACCGGATAGTTTTCACCCAATAAGGTCAAGGGTTTGTCGATGAGGATATTGAATTCCTTGTAAGTGCCTTTTTTAATGAGAAGGGTATCAAAATCAGCGGCAAGGGCAATGCCTTCCTTTATGGACTTTACCTCGCACGAAGCACAGACCTCTGTGGTTCTGGCCCAAATTGAAGTACCCACAAATAATAGTAAAAACCTTAACAGCTGAAATCTACACATTATCGAATTATCAAAAACTTAGAGTTCTTATTCGCAACTACGTAATGCACTATTTCTTTAGGAAAATTAAAATGTTGTTGTTTTTTAAGTTGATATGAATTCCCATTAATATGAAATACTATATCACCTTCCAAAACAATCAATTGGGCATCAGTTTGAGCGGTATGTTCAGGAAAGGTAGCATCTTTCTCTAAACTGATACTTAAAATTTCAAAAACATCGGTCTTTACAAGTTTTTGAATTTGAAATTTGTCGAATGTCTGTTCTACTATATTGTTACTTATTTCGTACATTTTTTAATCTTTGGTTAAAAAATAATGGTTAACAGAATTAGTTGGCCATACCATGACCACATACTATCAACCATCAAAATAAAATAAATTATTGCACCTTGAATTTGGTCAACAACTCATCCCAAGAATACAATTTTCCCTTATTTTCCGCCTCCAAACGCTCTGCATCCTCTGTCGTTTTAAACGCTGACAAATACTCTCCCATTGGACTTGGAATGTCCTTACTTATTAAATAAGTTGCTTTTCTGGCTTCAATTAATTCCCCAGGGGCATTATAATCGTTTACAAAATAAAGCTCAATGGATGCAAGTTCAATATCCTTCAAATGGTTTACCATACATTCCACAGCATCAAACTTAAAGGCTTTTCCTTTTTTTGTCACTATTTCCGCCGCATGCTGCCGATCAACAATGGTCATTGAACAAAAATGACAGCCATCAGAACCATAATCTATGGGTTTTGGACTAACCTCACAGGAAACCAAGATTAAAAACGCTATTGATACAAAAATGAATCTATTTTTCATTTGTCTTAATTTTTATAGGTGTACGGAGCTGGTCGAGTTTTATGCCTTCGAAGCTTTTTTACCGACAAAAAACGCAACAACGGTCAAAATCATACCAACAAACATCATCCACCCACCCGTTGAAGGCAATGAGGTTACATCGAAATTAAGCATTTTCGCATGGCCAAAAAGTGGTGGCTTATAAGTCATGGGTGTTCCATCTAGGTTAGTGAGTTTCATAATGGCATTGGGATCTAGATTGGTGCCATAATCCACCATCCAAGCGTTAAAATCGTACATGCCCAATATGCCCAATATGCTCATAAATACAAACCATCCTATAAACCATTTATAACTTATTTTCCCAAAAAAGCCCAAAAGACCGATCAAAACCCCCAATGTTACCATTCCTCCGATTACCAAAGGAAAGGTACTAAACTCCCACATTTCTTCGGGCTTTGGCAAATGACGCATACCAATATAGTGGTTAAGTCCGTCAATATTCTGAATATCGAATTCACTGGCTCCCTGAATACCATTTATATGTATGTTCATACCCAGAGGTTCCGGATATTGAGGTGCTCCTAACATAATATTCCAAAGTGGGAAAACATACAATCCCAATAGAAATAAAGGGCCAATAATCATTAAAATACTTGCTTTTTTCATCACTAATACTTTTTGATGGTTTACGAATCAGGTTTGGCTTTTGAAAGGTTGCTGGGATATTTTAAAAAAGCGGACCGGTCATAGACTCAGCCCGCTTTAATAAATTGAAAAAAAATAATATAAACAGGTATAAATTATTCGCCTAAAGACCAAGAAAGGTCAATATTTGAATTTGCGGGTGATACCCTAACATAACCCTGCATTTCTTGATGTAATGCCGAACAGAAATCGGTACAATAGAACGGCCATACTCCAGGTGTTTTAGGCTCCCATATCGAAGTCTTGGTCTGTCCCGGCATTACCAAGAGCTCAGAAGTATTCTGACCTATCATGGCAAAACCATGGGGCACATCAAAATCTTGCTCATGGTTGGTAATATGGAAGTACACTTTATCGCCTACCTTAACACCTTCTATATTGTCAGGTGTGAAATGACTTCGGATGGTAGACATATAAATATGCACTTCATTGCCCTTGCGCTCAACTCGTGCATCACCTGTAGCTAGTGTAGCATACTCATGCTTATTTTCATCCAATCGATAGATTTTCTGTGATTTTGGCGCCAACAACTCGGCAGGGCAACCAGCGGCATAATGTGGTTCCCCATGTGTTGGGAAATCATATAACAGTTCCATTTTATCCCCTGAAATATCATAGAGTTGAGCAGAGTGTTCCATTTCAGGACCTGTAGGTAGGTATCTATCCTTGGTGATTTTGTTCATTGCCACTACATACTTGCCGAAAGGCTTTCTGGAGTTACCACCAGGAATCATCAAATGCCCAACGGAGTAATAGGTAGGTTTTCTATCGATAACTTCCCAAGTCCCT
The DNA here is from genome assembly GCA_963762065.1 of uncultured Flavobacteriaceae bacterium. Classification (GTDB taxonomy): domain Bacteria; phylum Bacteroidota; class Bacteroidia; order Flavobacteriales; family Flavobacteriaceae; genus Maribacter_A. The sequence goes on from CAVXJE010000002.1 coordinate 68,139, forward strand.
ACTTTCCATTTAACCACTTCCGAAGAAATAAAGAAGGTAGTATAAGCATTACCCTTGGCATCAAATTCGGTATGTAAGGGCCCAAGGCCTCCACTTTTTACGGTGCCAGCCAATACGTCTTCGAACTTTAAGATCGGAATACCATAGGCATCACCATCAAATTTCTTCCCTTCGATTGCTGCTAACATTTTATCGAACGAGTGTACCGTAAGATCGGCGGAAAGTTTCCCGTTACCAATAATGTATTGTCCTGTTGGGTCAACGTCGCAACCGTGGGGTGATTTCGGTGTAGGTAAGAAATAAACCGCTCCCGGTACTTTGGTCGGATCCACCGTCAATACTTCTTTTTTCATTGTCGAAGTGGCTGTATGTGTATGCTCGTCGTACACGTTATGGGCATAATTGGCAGGCATTTTAGTGCCTCCACCATTGTTGACATATTCTTCTATTTTCTTCCAGTTAATGGCAGCGATAAAATCTTTATCGTTTTGTGAGGCATTTACCTCCAACAATGAATTCGCCTCTTCGGTATTATAGGTAGTAAAGAAAAACCATCCGTGTGATTTTCCCCTACCAGGATGTGATAGGTCATAATTAAACCCTGGCATCAATATTTGAAATTTAAGATCCAATCTACCATTTTCTGGATTTACGCTTATAAAGGACAAAGCTCCCTTGAAATTTCCTTTATATTCATTGATAGGCATATCCCTTTGTGGAACAGGAACCGCAAATCGTGTTCCGGCTACAACATATTCCGTATTTTCCGTAATGAATGATGAACTGTGGTTACCCGCACTGTTCGGCACCTCGATAATCTCTTCGGTCTCGAAAGTTGTTAAACTGATACGAGCTATTCTAGGGGTATTGTTTCCGTTGATAAAAATCCAACGACCATCCAATTCACCATTGGTTTGTGAAATATCGGGGTGGTGCGAATCATCCCAAGGTACAAATCCGAAGGAGGTATTCAACATAGGTTTGGTTTCTTCGGAATACCCATATCCGGATGTCGGAAATTGCGAAAAAACAGGTATTTCCTTGAACATTCTGCCTGATGGTAAACCATAAACTGTAAGGTTACCACTATAACCTCCTGAAAGGAAGGCGTAAAATTCGTCTTGTTCGCCTGGGGCCACATATACTTTCTCCGCAGCACTTGAAGATAATGCCCCATTTGAAGAGTTCTTGCCTTGATCGCCACAACTTGCGAAGACCAATGCCAGACCTATTAGGGTAAGCATCGAATATTTGATTTTTTTCATTGTATTTGTTTTTAATTATTTAAGTTGATTTTTATTCTGCGGGTGGCAACATTACCTTATCAATTACATGCACAATACCATTACCTCCTTTTACACTTCCAATAATCTTAGCGCCGCCAACATAAACCTCTCCGTCTTTTACCTCAATGGCCACGCTCTGGTCATTGGCTTGCCCCAATTTTTTGAATTTCATCAAGAATTCCTTGCTATAATTGCCAGCTGTAACATGATACTTGAGTATATTGGCCAATGCGTCCTTATTTTCTGGCTTCAATAAATTCTCCACAGTCCCATCGGGTAGTGCATCAAAAGCTGCATTAGTTGGTGCAAAAACCATTAATGGACCTGCATTTACCAAGACATTCTCAAGTTCGGCTGCTTGTACTGCGGCGACCAATGTTGTATGATCTGGGGAACCAATTGCAATTTGCAGGACATTCGGTGTAGAACCATCATCCTCAATAAAGGCCTGGCCTTGGTTTTTGACTTCTTCTGTGTTTGCTGATGAAGAAGTTGTTGTTGCTTCTGTTTTGGCTTCATTTTTACAACCAATAAAAAATATCAGCATAAAAAATGACCCAACAAGTAATCTTAATTTGGTTGTTGTTTTCATATGGTCTTTATTTATAACGTTCTAAAATATTCAAGTATGGCCCTTGCTTGTTCTTCAGTAAGGCCTTGGTTGGCCATCGGTGAACCATTGAATTCAATTAATAAATCTTTAGCTAATGGATCTTCCTTAACCATTTGATCAGGATTTAGGATCATGTTCATTACCCATTCTGGAGTTCTTCTTTCCAAAACACCATTGGGTGCAGGGCCAATGAATTTTTTGCCTATCCTATGGCAAGCCAAACACATTTGGTCATATACCGTTTTGCCTGTTGCAGCCATCGCCTCATCAATAGCATCATTCAAGACTATCGAAGTAATAGGACCAACTCCTTTATTTGACAAATCTATTCGTTCGGAAGCTTTTGTCCCAGAAGCAACCGGGGTTTCAGCAGCTTTTTCAGTGGTTTCTTTTTGTCTTTTTACACTAAAACCTTCTGTTTTCTTTTCTTCCTTACCCCCACAACTAACCAGCAAAATGGAGAATAGGAGTACTACACTTTTAAATAATATTTTCATTATTGTCTATTTTTTGAATTATAGGGCAAAAGTATGGGTGGCCGTATTATTAAAACATGATAAAAATCATATTTAGGACAAATATGTCTTTTTAATTTCACTCTCCTAAAAAACAAGATTTGAATGTTTTCAAATTCCTCTAAGTACGCCCTAAAAGCTGTCCTTTATTTAGCTGTAAATTCCAGTGAATCAAAAAAGATCATGGCCAAGAACATTAGTGAACCCATCAATGTTCCCCAGGCATATATTGCCAAATTATTACAAGAACTTGCAAAGCATAATATAGTTTCCTCAACAAGAGGCCCAAACGGGGGTTTTTATTTGAACGAAGACAATAGGCAAATTTCATTAATTGAAATTATCAATGTCATAGATGGTGAAAATCGATTGAATTCCTGTCTGTTGAGTTTACAGAACTGTAACAGTGTAAAACCATGCCCGTTGCATAAGTTTGCCGCACCTTTTCGTACGGATCTTATAAAAACCCTTGAGAATAAGTCCATCAATGATATGGTTTTGGAAATTAAGAGCAAGAAATCGTTTTTGCCACTATAAGAATATATCCTTGTCCTTCTTTTGTAAAAAGTGTAACTTTCTACAACAATTTTTTCCAACCAAAAAGCCCATATTATGGATAAAAGTAAAACTAGAAGGTCATTTCTAAAAAAAGTAACATTGGGTTCTGCTGCCTTAACTTCGGTACCTTATATATTTGCCACTTCAAATCCACAAAAATTGCTGCTTGAAAGGGATTATTTATTAGAATCCTATTCTGCCAATGACCAAATTAATCTTGGATTGATAGGCTCTGGCATCCAAGGAATTTATGATACTACAGCCGCTTTAAAAGTTGATGGCGTAAAATTGGTCGCTGTATGTGATCTTTATACAGGCAGATTAGATCGCGCCAAAGAATTATGGGGAAATGACATCATGGTTACCCGTGATTATCGCGAATTATTGAATCGGAAAGATATTGATGCTGTTATTGTGGCAACTCCGGACCATTGGCATAAAAAAATCACCATTGATGCCATGAATGCGGGCAAAGCGGTTTATTGTGAAAAACCGATGGTGCAAAATTTTTCTGAAGGATATGAAATAATAAAAGTTCAAAAAGAAACCGGCATGGTTTGCCAAATTGGTAGCCAAGGAATGTCCTCCCTGGGAAATGAAAAGGCAAAACAGCTGTATGAGGATGGTGCCATAGGTGAAATGGTGATGCTCGATATGTTCAATGACCGCTATTCGGCGGAAGGGGCATGGCAGTACCCGATACCACCAGATGCAAATCCGGATACGGTTGATTTTGACACCTTTTTAGGTAGTGCTCCAAAAATACCCTTTGATACTACACGCTTTTTTAGATGGAGAAATTATACGGATTATGGTACTGGTGTTGCCGGTGATTTATTTGTTCATGCTTTTTCGACTTTGAATTACATTTTGAATTCAAGTGGCCCTACCCGTGCCTTGTCTACTGGCGGATTGCGATATTGGAAAGATGGTCGCAATGTTCCCGATGTAACCCTTACATTTTATGACTACCCAAAAACCAGTACACATGCCGCCTTCAACGCTTCCTTTAGGGTAAATTTCATAGCGGGTTCTGGTGGTGGAGGTGGTTTTAAAATGGTGGGTACCGAAGGGGAAATGGAAGTCGGCCAAAATTCGGTAAAATTGACAAGATCAAAATTGGGGATGGTCCCAGGTGGATATTCCATGATAGCTTATACCGAAGCTACACAACAAAAAATCAAGGAAGGTTATGCCGCTCAAAATTTAGAAAGTAGGACGTCTCAATTAGGTACTGGAACTACTAAATGGGAAGCTCCAAGTGATTATAAAGGTGGGCATTATGACCACTTTTATAATTTCTTTCAAGGTATTCGAACTAAAAAAGAAATTATTGAAAATCCCACCTTCGGACTGCGGGCTGCCGGTGCTGCACTTTTAGCCAATGAGAGTTACTATCAACAAAAACCTGTTAATTGGAATCCGGAATCCATGAAATTGATTTAATCCTTAGAACAAAATCATGAGAAGAACAGTTTTACTCCTTTGTCTACTATTACTGGCTTTTATAGGAATCTCCCAGAGCAATCCAATAAATGTTATAATTTTTGGTGCCCATCCCGATGATTGTGACATTGATGCAGGAGGTACCGCTATATTATTTTCAAAGATGGGTCACAACGTTAAATTCGTATCCCTCACCAATGGTGATGCCGGGCATTATGCCATGGGAGGTGATGAGCTGGCTAAAATCAGGGTTTCCGAAGCCAAGGAGGCCGGAAAAAGATTCGGGGTCGAATACACCGTTTTAGACAATCACGATGGGGAGTTAATGCCTACCTTGGCCAACAGACTGAAGGTTATACGAGAAATCAGAAAATGGAATGCCGATATAGTAATTGCGCCCAGACCCAACGATTATCATCCTGATCATAGGTACACTGGTATTTTGGTACAAGATGCCGCCTATTTGGTAATTGTGCCAAATGTTGCACCTGATATTGAACCGCTTAAAGCAAATCCCGTTTTTCTCTATTCAGAAGATAGGTTTCAAAAACCAAGTCCGTTTGAACCGGATATTGCTGTTGTCATAGATGATGTATTTGAGCAGAAAATATATGGAATGGCAGCCCATGAATCGCAGTTTTTTGATTGGCTACCATGGACTTCGGGCAATCTTGACAAGGTGCCGAAAGACGAAAAATCCAGATTGGAAATGTTAGCTAATTGGCGTTCATCAACTCCCACAAAAACAGCAGTGGAATGTTTGAAAAAATGGTATGGTGATAGTGCATCAATTGCCAATCATGCCGAATTATTTGAAATTTGTGAATACGGAAAACAACCTTCGATGGATGAAATAAAAAAGTTATTTCCCATGCTTACTAAAATTGCCAAATAATGCCGTTCCCCGCAACCGAGAAGGAAGCTTCAATGAATTGCTGAAATACCCGGTTTTCAGGACAAAAATAAGGGAAACCACAAATTGGTTTCCCTTAAACATCAATTTAACATTAAATAAAGACAACTAAATCTTGAATGTAACCGTTGGTATATTCGAATGATTGGCAATATCCTCCCCAATACTTCCCATGAAGAAATGTGACAACCCTTTTCTGCCATGGGTTGGTATGCCAATGGCATCAGCATTTATTTTCTCACTATAATTCAGAATACCTTTTTCAACATTATAATCATTGTAAATTTCAACTTTCAAACTCACACCTGCTTTGCTCAAGAATTCGGAAATTCGTTCATTGGTATCATTGGTGCTTAAAAAATCATCCCCCGGTGTATTTATATACACAAGTTTCAATTCAGCGGAAAGCATTTCGGCAAAATCCTTTGCTTTTTGAAAGGCAAGTAGACTTTCATCCTTAAAACCACATGCGAACAAGAATCGTTCAACTTTAAAATCCTTATGTTCTTTCTTGATTACCAAAACAGGAATATCAGCATTCCTTACTACACGTTCGGCATTAGAGCCTATAAATATTTCCTTTAAACCATCAGTGCCATGGGAACCCATAACAATCAAATCCGCCCCGTTCTTTTTGGCTATATCATTTACTTCACTAAACACCTTGAAATGTTTTACAATAGGCGTAATATTCAGTCCTTTTAAATATTGTTTGCTTAAAAATTCCTTGAATCTTTTCTCTGCCAACTTAATCAAGAATACCGTTTGTTCTGGATGAAACCCTTCAGATGAAGTAACCATCGCTTGGTTTAATTCCAGCATATGAAGTGCTATAATTTCGGCATTATGTTTTTTTGCCAAAGATGCAGCTACTTTTAAAGCATTATCCGATTGTTCCGAAAAGTCGATTGGCACTACTATTTTTTTCATGGTATAAGATTTTAAGATTTGTCTAAAATGTTTAAATAGTCATGGAAAATAAACGGGTATCGGGTACTTTCCTATGTAATAGAACGTCGAAAGCCATGCAAATATTACGTATGAAGGGCCGCCCTTTTTCGGTAACCTTTAATTCATTCACTCCAATTTCAACCAATCCGTCCAATTCCATTTCATGAAGTTTGTTTATTATCCCCGGTAATTCCGGAAAGAAGGCATCTTCATTTTTCCAAGAAGTTTTAAAACGGCACATAAGATTCAAGATATGTCTACGAATTATTTGATCCTCATCGGATAATACATGACCTCTATAAATGGGGATTATATTATTTTCGACCAGATGCTCGTACTCTTCCAGACTTTTTACATTTTGTGCAAAACTGTACCAACTATCGCTTATACTTGAGGCACCCAGCCCAATCATTAATTGGGTTTTGGAAGCAGTATAACCCATAAAATTACGGTGCAACTTCCCGGATATCATCGATTGGTATAGACTATCGCTCTCCAATGCAAAATGATCCATTCCTATTTCATGGTAACCTACTTTGGAAAGAAGTTCCTTGCCTTTTTCGTATTGCTTTCTTTTTTCTTCGGCAGTAGGTAAGTCTTCATCTTTAAATCCTCTTTGCCCATTACCTCTTAACCAAGGTACGTGCGCATAACTATAGAAGGCTAATCGGTCTGGCATAAGCTCCTTGGTTTTAAGGATAGTTTCTTCAACATGTTCCAACGTTTGATGTGGTAGCCCAAAAATAATATCGTGACCAATAGAAGTATACCCTATCCCACGTGCAGCTTCGGTAACTTTTTTTACATTTTCGAAAGGTTGAATTCTATGAATGGCAGATTGTACCTTTTCATTATAATCTTGTACTCCAAAGCTCACCCTCCTAAAACCAACATCATACAATGCTTGCAAATGCTCTTTTGTAGTATTGTTGGGATGCCCTTCAAAACTAAATTCATGGTTAGTTGCCCTATCGGCTTTTCTAAAAATGCCTTCAATAAGCATTTTTAAATTCTCCGGAGAAAAAAAAGTAGGTGTGCCACCGCCCAAATGAAGCTCCTTTATTATGGGTCTTTCCGAAAAAAGGTCGCAATATAAATTCCATTCCTTTAATACGGAATTCATATACGGTGATTCAACATCATGCTTTTTCGTTATACGTTTATGACAACCACAAAAAGTGCACATACTCTCGCAAAATGGCAAATGAATATAAAGACTAATACCCTCATTACTATTACTTTCATCAAAGCTTTTTTGTAAAGTCTTTTTCCATTTTTCACCAGAGAAGGTCTCCATATCCCAATACGGCACCGTAGGGTAGCTTGTATATCGAGGTCCTGGAATATTATATTTCTGAACTAGATTGCTCATGTACATATTTGGTAATGATACAAACATACGTTCGTTATCCCATTGAAAATATGATAATTGTCAGTTACATAAATAGAACCTGCTCAATAACAAAGAATTAGTCGATTTCCTGTATCAAGGATAAACGTCTGTTTATAATTTGAATAATCAAATAAACATTACATGAGGGCAACAACTAGAACCATTAAATAAGATGTACATCGAAAATAGCACATAAAATGTATTCAAAAGATCTATTTTTGCCCCATAAAAAAAACAGACATGACATTACTTTTAATGGCCGCTGGAAGCGGAAGCAGATATGGAAAATTAAAACAATTCGATGGCTTGGGCCCCAACGAGGAATTTTTAATGGAATTCAGCATTTTTGACGCTTTGGAAAACGAATTTGACCATGTTGTGGCTATTACCAAAAAGGACAATGTTGACTTTTTAAGAGATCATTTATCGGCGAGATTACCCAAAAACATTAAACTCGATGTCATCGCACAGCAATTAATGGACATTCCCGAAGGTTGCAGTTATGCTGGGGAGCGTCAAAAACCATGGGGCACAGCGCATGCCGTCTGGACAGCGAGAAACTTAATCAATAACCCATTTGTGGTGATCAATGCAGATGATTATTATGGTAAAGGTGCTTTCAAGAACGCTGCCGAGTTCATAAAAGATAAGGCTAATAAAGATGCATACGGACTTGTTGGATATACCTTAAAGGATACGCTTTCCGATAATGGGTCAGTTTCGCGGGGTGTCTGTGAAGCCGATGAAAAAAACATATTATTATCCGTTGTTGAACGTACCCAACTTGAACAAAAAGACAATATTGTGGTGGATCATAATTCAGGTTCCGAATTTACGGGCGATGAATTGGTTAGTATGAACTATTGGATTTGCAGACCTTCCATTTTCAAGGCTATTGAACAGGATCTGAAATCATTCCTTCAAAAAGGTGAAAATCTTGAAAAGGGTGAAATTTATATTCCGTTTGTAATCCAGGAAATGGTACAGCGAAACGAGGTAGAAGTAAAAGTCGTTCCCTCCGGTGGTAAGTGGTTCGGGGTCACTTATGCAAGTGATAGGGAAATGGCAGTATCCCAATTACAGGAAACCACCGACAAAGGAGGATATCCTGCCCCATTGTGGAAATAACCCGATAAAAACAGATGGACCGCAAAAATAGCAATACTATCAATTCCATTCTGCAACATTTTTGTGTTGAAAGTAAAAGCTATGTTGTAGAAACCATCAACAATGGCTATATTAATGACACCTATTTGGTTCTCGATAAGGAGAATCCCGTTTATATTCTACAAAGGATCAACCATAATGTTTTTAAGAATATTAATGGGATTATGGCCAATATAAACAATGCCCTTACAAATTTGGATGATGAGGACTATACGAAAATTGACCTCATTAAAACCACTGAAGGCAAACCATATCATGAAAATGAAAATGGGTATTGGAGGTTAATGTCCTATATTAATAAGACTACCACTTTTAATACAACAACCGATGTGAATATCGCTTATGAGGCGGGTAAGGTTATTGGCAAGTTCCATCAACTTTTACAGAACACAAATGTTTTGGATTATGTGGACACTATACCACAATTCCATGATTTGAAATTACGGGGCAATCAATTTGAAACTGCCCTTGAAAAGGCTGATTCTGAAAAACTGGAGCTTGCAAAGAATGCAGTCGCTTTCGCTAAAAACATTTTAATTGATTTAGGGAAATTAGAAAATACAAAGTTGCGAATACGAGTGTGTCATAATGATACCAAACTTAACAACATTCTCTTCTCAAAAGAGTCAAAAAAGGCACTTTGTCTTATTGATCTAGACACCCTAATGAAGGGCTATTTTTATTATGATTTTGGGGATGCCGTGAGGACTATTGTTAATACCGCTCCAGAGGACGAACGAGAACTGGGTAAAATCACATTTGACAAAGAACTCTTCAACAACTTTGTAAATGGCTTAGCAGCTAATGGTCCGTTTTTATCAAAAGAGGAAATAAACAGCTTACCATTAGGTGTGGTATTTATGCCTTTTATACATGGTTTGCGTGCATTGACCGATTTCTTGAACAATAATATATATTACAAAGTAGCCTATGAAAATCAAAACTTGGATAGGTGCCTAAGTCTATTTGATTTTACTGAAAAAGCATTGGCCCAACTGGATTATATGCGAAAAATGGTAGGTGAAAAATTGGGCTAGGCCATCGGTATTTTTTTTGTTGATTCCCTTACGATCAGACTTGTTTTTACCACTTTGGTATTATAGGGTTCAATCTCGCCCTTGTTCTCTATTCTATTAATCAATAGCTTGGCAACCATTTCACCTATATAAGTACCGTGCTGGCTTACCATAGTTAGCGAAGGAGTTACGTATTTAGAGAGTTGTCCATTGGTAAAACCAATAATTGAAATATCCTTAGGTACTTGATAACCCCTTGCCTTAACTATGGTCATAACTTTTACAGTTGTAATTTCATCTAACCCCATAATCGCATCTATTTTTTTATCGTTGAGGATAAAAGACAACAAAAATTCAAGATTATCATCATCATCGATGACTACCGGCAATATTAGGTCTATATCAAATACAATATCCTTTTCATTTAAGGCTTTTTTGTACCCTTCAATTCGCAGTCTGCCAATTTCTGTATGATTGATCGGGGTAACAATTGCAATGGTTCGGCAACCTGTGTCCAAAAAATATTTTGTAGCCTTATAACCCGCTTCAAAATCATCCACGATGACCTTGTCACAATCCAAAAGATCGGTTACCCTATCGAACATTACCAAAGGAATTTGATTATTAACCAACTCTTTCATATAATCCACATGTTTTTTAATCTGGGATTCTGTGGCGACCGAGGAAATTATTAAACCGTCTACCGAACCGGAGCCTAAAAGTTCAAGGGTCTTTGCCTCTTTTTCGATAGATTGGTTACTAGTGCAACTTATGATATTGTAACCTCGCGCGTTCGATACTTGTTCAATACCGTAAAGTACTTGCACGAAAAAATAATTAAGAATGTTAGGAATAACCACGCCTATGTTCCTAGTACTTCTATTTCGTAGATTAACGGCAACTTTGTTTGGTCTATAGTGGTTCTTTTTTGCGTATTTCTGAATTTTCTCCTTTAACTGCACACTTATTTCATGACTATCATTTATTGCCTTTGATACGGTGGATATTGAAACCTTAAAATGTTCGGCAATATCTTTAAGGGTTAGTTTAGCCATGAACTTAGTTTTAAGTTAATTCCATTTATCTATGTTAACCCATAAAATAGGACAATACGGATTTCAACAAAATATAAAAGGCAACAAAATAAATGTGTAATACTTACCTATTGTCGCTTTCCCATATTGCTATTAAATAAGCGGTTTTACTTAGACGTATTGATTGATAATATTTTCGAACAATTCCTGTTTACCACTTTTTAACGATAATTCACCATTGTTTTTTGCCAATTCGTAAAGGTCTTCAAGACTTAATTTACCATTTTCAAAGTCCTTCCCTTTTCCTGTATTGAATGAGCTATACCTTTTTTTACGAAGGCTATCATATGCGGATGATGAAATGATTTTATCCGCTGTAAGCAAGGCACGCGCAAACGTATCAGCACCTCCTATATGTGCGTGGAAAACATCGTCCAAATCCGTGGAGTTTCTTCTGATTTTAGCATCGAAATTAATTCCACCACCTTTTAGGCCGCCTGCTTTTAGGAATACCAACATTGCCTCAGTGGTTTCCTGAATATTGTTAGGGAACTGATCCGTATCCCACCCATTCTGATAGTCCCCACGATTCGCATCCAAACTACCCAACATGCCAGCTTTTGCTGCCACGGCAATTTCGTGCTGAAAGGTATGTTGTGCCAAGGTGGCGTGGTTCACTTCTATATTAATTTTAAAGTCTTTTTCCAATCCATATTCACGAAGGAACCCAATTGCTGTAGCCGTATCAAAATCATACTGGTGTTTCATAGGTTCCATAGGTTTGGGTTCTATAAAGAAATTACCCTTGAACCCTTTACTACGAGCATAATCCCTGGCCATGGCTAAAAATCGTCCCATATGGTCCATTTCACGACCCATATCTGTATTCAACAAAGACATATAGCCTTCACGACCTCCCCAGAATACATAGTTCTCACCTCCCAAAGCAATAGTAGCATCCAAAGCCAATTTTATCTGTCCACCCGCTCTGGCCACCACATCAAAATCAGGATTGGTCGCCGCTCCGTTCATATAACGCGGATTGGAAAAGCAATTTGCAGTACCCCAAAGTAATTTAACCCCAGAAGCAGCTTTCTTTTCTTTTAAATAATCAGTGATTATCCCTAATCGTTTTTCTGATTCAGCAAAAGTTGGACCCTCCTGAACTAAATCGTAATCATGAAAACAGAAATAATCAAATCCCATTTTGGTAATGAATTCAAAGGCCGCATCCGCCTTATCCTTAGCCGCCTGAATTGGGTCTGATGATTGGTCCCATGCAAAATTCTGGGTTCCAGGACCAAAGGGATCGGATCCTTGACCACAGAAGGTATGCCAATAAGCAATAGCAAATTTTAATTGCTCTCGCATGGTTTTACCCGCTACCACTTGTTCTGGATTGTAGTATTTAAAAGCTAAAGGATTGTCAGATCCCTTTCCCTCGAATTTAATTTCGTCAATACCTTTAAAATATTCCTTGTTTCCTATTAGTGCCATTGTTCTATTATTTTTTGTTGATTATTAGTTCCAATTCTTTTTTCCAGTTTTGATATGACTGTTCATAAGGTCCTTTATCCTTGAAAGGCATAAATGTCATTACATGGTCATTATCCATGATATAAGATCCGAATTTTTCGAAATCCCCATCATGTAATCCTGCTGCCCTTGCCGCTCCTATAGCCCCAGTGGTATTGTATATTTCAATTTCGTGCTCTATCAATGTGGCAATCGTATTCGCAAATATTTCGGAGCGGAACAGATTGTCGTTCCCCACTCGCATTACTTTGATTTCAATTCCGTCTGACTTTAAGATTTCCATTCCGTATACAAATGAAAAGGCAATGCCCTCTAACGCAGCCCTGCAGATATGTGCTTTTCCATGATTATTTAGATTGATGTTGACCAATCTTGAACCCACATCCTTATTATTGAGCATTCTTTCAGCACCATTCCCAAAAGGAATCATACAAACCCCATCGGAGCCTACCGGAATTTCCGAGGCCAAATTGTTCATTTCCTCATAGGAATCTACAGCGAGGTTATTCAATAACCACCTGTATTGGATTCCTGCCCCGTTGATACAAAGTAACTTCCCTATTCTCGGAGCTGTTCCTTTTTGATAATTCACGTGTGCGAAATTGTTGACACGGGAACTTTCCTTGACAGAAAGACTTTCAGTAATGGCATAAACAACTCCCGAAGTACCCCCTGTCCCTGCAACTTCCCCGGGATTAAATACGTTTAGTGAGAGGGCATTGTTAGGTTGATCCCCCGCCCTGTAATAAATGGGTGTTCCTGTGACAATGCCACTTTCTAACTCCCCTTTATCACATACCTTTGATTGCAGTCCGAATGTTTCCACTATATCCGGAACCATTGCTTTGTCAATTCCGTAATGCTCTAATAGAAAATCGGCGGTGGAATCTTTTTTGAAATCCCAAAAGATACCTTCCGACAAACCTGAAATGGTGGTATTAATTACATTCGAAAACCTATAGGCGATATAATCCCCGGGCAACATGAATTTATGAATTTCATTATAAACTTCAGGTTCATTTTCCATTACCCATTTTAATTTGGAAGCCGTAAAATTAGCTGGGGAATTCAACAAATGTGTATTGCACTTTTCTTCGCCAATTGCTTCAAAAGCGTTGTTGCCAATTTCAACTGCTCTACTATCGCACCAAATAATTGATTTACGAAGTGGCTCTCCTTTATCATCCACCAAAACCAGTCCGTGCATTTGGTATGAAATGCCAATCCCTTTGATCTGTGTTCTGGAGATATTATGTTTCTTTTTCAATTTATTGATAGCTCCACAAACATGTTGCCACCAATCCTCTGGTTTTTGTTCTGCCCAACCGTTCTTTAAGGCCACCATTCCCATTTCTGTTTCAGGCTCTTGAACCACACCAATGCTCTTACCAGTTGATATTTCAACCAAAGCTGCTTTTATGGAAGAGCTGCCAATATCCAATCCTAAATAATACATAGGTGTCTTTATTTTAAAAAAAAATCGGTAGTTTGTTTGTTACCTTAAAAGGTACTTAAATGTATTAAAAGTAACGATAGTTTTTACTTTTTTCGAGAGGATAAAATAGTTGTAGGGATTATAAATCAATATAATAAATGAAAGTAAATCATTTTAATTGATTGTTTTCCAGTTTTTTACATAAATTATAACCTCCAACTAAAACTTTCGAAACCGTTTTCGTAATTCTTCGAAATTTTCGCTAAGATTGATGTTAATATTGAAATGGAAGAGATAATATAATATCTATTAAGTGCTATACAATTGCACTTAAAGAAACATTTCATGGTGGCAATCCTTTTTATTCCTAAAAACCCCTCACTTTCTTAAAATGCTATTTATTGCGGTCTTGATCCGCCAGATGGCGGACAGGAGGGATTGCTTCCTTGCCTTCGCTTCGGAAACGGACCAAAAGATGGCCCTCCAAACAATTCGCCCTTCGCCAACTATGTTGACCAATGCTTTTTTGTTTCTTTACTTCATACATAGTAGGTTACACTTTGGTGATTTGAATAATTTCCTGAAAATCGGTGTTTAATACTTTTTCTTTAAGTATGTAAATACACATTATTCTTCGTACGGCGAGGGACTGATCGAGGTCCAACCTCCATCGACCACAAGACTCTGGCCTGTAATATGTTTGGCGCCGTCCGAAACCATGAATAAAACCGCTTGGGCTATATCGTCAACTTGGGCAAGTCTGCCCATCGGGGTTAGCTTTTCCCATGTTTCGGTATAGTTTTCTTCTTTTAAGGTACGCTCCGTAATGGTAGCTCCAGGGGCAATCGTATTTACATTTATCTTATACGGAGACAATTCAACCACAAGATGTTTTGCAAGCATTTCCAGAGCAGCCTTGCTCATACCGTATGCTGCAAGGTTCTTATGCGCCTGATGTCCCGTTACTGAAGACATAAACACTATTGACCCGCCCGTATCCTGTTTTATTATTTGATTGGCCGCTGCCTTTGCCAAAAAGAAGCTGCCACCCAGATTAACCTCCATCACTTTGAAAAAAGATTCGGGTGGGTAAGTCAGGAAATCACCGAATAAGGTAATTCCGGCATTGGCTACCACAATATCCAGTTTACCAAATTCGGCTACGGCCTTATCCACCATTTCTTGAATCAGTGTTATATCCGCAGCATCTCCAGGAAAGGCAATGCAGTTATGCTTGTTGCCTTCAATTTTTGTTATCGCCTCTTCTGTCAAATCAGAATCCAAATCATTTAAAAGCACCTTGGCACCTGCCGAGATCAATTGTTTACATATTTCCAGACCAATTCCCTGCCCAGCTCCGGTGACTATAGCTACTTTTCCCTTTAAATTCATCTTCCTATTTTTGATTTAATGGGAATCTCGCGGTACATCACTTCCAGATTTCCCTCTTAAAAAATCCATGTCAGCTCCCAAATCTGCCTGCTGCACATGGGTTACATATAGATTTACATAGCCTCGATCTGCAATTGGGGAGGTTGTTTCTCTTTGTTGTTTTCTCAAAGCCAAGTCTTCATCGGTTAAGGCAACGCTCAAACTGCGATTATGGACATCCAAGGTTATTAAATCGCCATTTTGTATGACCGAAAAATTCCCTCCCATTGCTGCCTCGGGGGATACATGTAGAACTACTGTTCCAAAACCAGTACCACTCATACGCCCGTCAGAGATGCGTACCATATCCTTGATTCCTTTTTTCAAAAGTTTTTTAGGCAGTCCCATATTGCCTACCTCGGGCATACCAGGATATCCTTTGGGCCCTACATTTTTAAGAACCAATACGCTATTTTCATCCACGTCTAGTTCATTGGTGTCTATTCTCGCTTTATAATCCTCTATATTTTCGAAGACCACCGCTTTGCCCGTATGCTTCATTAAATGGTCACTAGCGGCAGATGGTTTAATGACCGCCCCATTTTCGCAAACATTTCCTCTTAAAATAGCAAGACCAGTTGCTTTACTAAAAGGATTGGAAACACTGCCAATAACATCGTCGTCATATTTTTGTGCTTCTCGATAGTTTTCTTCAACAGTTTTTCCGTTTACAGTGATACAATGATTGTTTAAAATTCCTTGAAGTTCTTTCATTACGGCTGGTAATCCACCTGCATAAAAAAGATCTTCCATAAAATGTTTGCCCGAAGGTTGAAGGTTCGCTATTAGCGGTATTCCACTAGATAAACGATTAAAATCCTCAAGTGTAAGTGGTATACCAATTCTGCCAGCGATTGCCAAAAGATGTATTACAAAATTAGTTGAACCTCCAATGGCCGCATTCACTTTTATAGCATTTTCAAATGCACCAAGATTCAAAATATCGGATAGTTTCAAATTTTCTCGAACCATAGCAACAATTCTTAAGCCAGACAATTGAGCCAAAACTTTTCTGCGGGAATCCGCTGCCGGGATTGCAGCGTTTTCAGGTAATGAAAGTCCCAATGCCTCTACCATACAGGCCATTGAAGAAGCTGTGCCCATTACCGCACAGTGCCCATCACTTCGGCACATGGCAGCTTCAATATTTCGCAATTCCTTTTCCTCCAAGTTACCTTCACGCACATCATCATGATACCGCCAGACATCACTTGTACCTATACTTTTTCCACGGTATTTCCCAGTTAACATAGGCCCTCCGGACACTACAATAGTGGGTAGATTTACACTACAGGCGCCCATGACCAAGGAAGGGGTGGTTTTATCGCAGCCACAAAGTAACACGACTCCGTCTAAAGGATTGGCGCGTATACTTTCCTCAACATCCATGCTAGCCAAATTTCGGTATAGCATGGCCGTGGGCTTCATTAGTGTTTCCCCCAGGGACATTACAGGAAATTCTACCGGAAAGCCCCCTGCTTCAATAATTCCCTTTTTTACAGATTGCGCTAGTTCGCGAAAGTGCCCGTTACACGGGGTCAGTTCAGACCAGGTATTGCAAATGCCAATGACCGGTTTGTCATTGAATTCATAATCCGGGATACCTTGGTTTTTCATCCAAGCTCGGTATATAAACCCATCTTTACCTTTTCGTCCAAACCACTTCGTACTTCTCAATTCGTTTATGTCCATAAATTCTAATAAAATTAAGGATAACCCAATCTCCTAAAAATAATGAATTAAGTTTTAATTAATTTAATTAATTCGCGTATTGTTAGCGGCAAACTATATTTTTTTTCAGATGACTAGTGTGGCTTTAAACAAAGAATTCTTTTTGCTAGAACCATATGTAAAAAGCCTGGTTTTCTTTTTTTACCTGAAGAAGACTTATGTCCATACTTTATTCAAATACCCTTAAAAAAAGGCTTAAAGGACCTTCTCAAGTTATAGTGTGCAGTTTTTTAAACGACAAAATCCTTCGATTTCTCAAAGACCTATGTTTACTGGCGGTCTGGATCTTCCAAGTGGCGGAAAGGCAGGATATTAATAGTATTATCCCATAGTCAAATATGAGAATTATCATTTTATTAAGTGAATTATATAATTAAATTTAAATCTTGGAAAAAATATAAAATGATTAAAAGAATAGTCCTTTGCTTTCTGATTATTAGTGGGTGTTCCAAAGATTTCGATTCCAGCCCCATCTACCTGGCTACGAATGGCGTTACCATAAAATGTGATGTTAGGGGGATGGTGGGTGATACCTTTAAAATTAATGGCATTACCTATACCATTGTTGATGAAGCCCTATTAAGACAAATGGTAGACGATGGTAAAGATGTAACTTCCGTATGTACAAGCCGGATTACAGACATGGGTCTTTTATTTTCAGGCAAATCATTTAACCAGGATATCGGTTCCTGGGATGTAAGTAATGTTACTGATATGCGTGATATGTTTGCTGGTTCGGAATTCAATCAAACAATTGAATATTGGAATGTGAGCAATGTTACAAATATGTCTTTTATGTTCTTTGGATCACCATTCAATAAGGACATTAATGCTTGGGATATAAGAAATGTTGAGTATATGGGAAGTATGTTTGCAGCTTCAGAATTCAACCAAGATATCAGTGCCTGGGAGGTGGGCAATGTGACTTTTATGACTGGTATGTTCGCTTTTTCAGAATTCAATCAAGATATCAGTACCTGGGATGTAAACAATGTTACTGATATGCTTAATATGTTTAGGGATTCTCCATTCAACCAAGATATTGGCATCTGGGATGTGGGTAATGTCACCAATATGGCTAACATGTTTTCTGATTCAGCATTCGACCAACCCATTGGGAATTGGGACGTAAGTAATGTGACAAATATGCAAGTGATGTTTTATAATTCGGCATTCAACCAAGATATCAGTGACTGGGATGTAAGCAATGTTACATTTATGAATGACATGTTTACCGAATCGCTTTTCAATCAGAATATTGGTTCTTGGGACGTAAGTAATGTCACTATTATGGATAGTATGTTTCGTAATTCTCCATTCAACCAAGACATCGGTGCCTGGAATGTAAGTAATGTTGAATATATGGGAAGTATGTTTGCAGCTTCAGAATTCAACCAAGATCTGAGTGCTTGGAATGTGGATAATGTTATGCATTGTAGTGAATTTAGCATGAATACCCCGCAATGGGTACTTCCCAAACCCAACTTTATGAATTGTGATCCTTATTAAGCACCAATGAAAGTAGTTCTCAACATACAGTTAGTATTCCTAGTAGCACTGCTTCTCCTTGGATGTTCTAAAGATTCCGATGTGGGCTCCATTTACCTGGATACCAATGGAATTACTATCAAATGTGCCGACTCGGGTGAGATCGGGGATACTTTTGAAATTAAAGGGATTACCTACACTATTGTTGATGAGACCATACTAAGGGAAATGGTTGCACAGGGTGCTGATGTTACTAAAGTTTGTACGAGTAAGGTCACTGATATGAATAGGCTGTTTCTTGAAAAACAATTCAATCAGAACATCGGCTCATGGGATGTGAGCAATGTTGCGGATATGTCCTACATGTTTTATGATTCACGATTCAGACAGAAATCACCATTCAATCAGGATATTAGTGCCTGGGATGTGAGCAGTGTTACGAATATGTCTTATATGTTCTCCAAAAGCCTATTCAACCAGGATATCAGCTCCTGGGATGTGAGTAATGTTACTAAGATGCATGGGTTGTTTAGAGAGTCTGTCTTTAATCAACCTTTAGGAAATTGGGATACAAGTAATGTCACGAATTTGGAATCAATGTTTTATGACACACCCTTCAATCAAGACATCGGTTCCTGGGTAGTTAGCCAAGTATTAGATATGTCGTATTTGTTCTTTGCAACACCATTTAATCAGGACATCAGTTCTTGGGATGTAAGCAATGTCAGGAATATGAAGGGAATGTTTATTGGCACTCCATTCAATCAAGATATCAGTGACTGGAATGTAAGTCGGGTTACGGATATGGAGGACATGTTCATAAATACCCCATTTAATCAAAATATTGGTTCCTGGGATGTAAGTAACGTTACTTCTATTAGTTTTATGTTTACTGACACACCATTTAACCAGGATATCAGCTCCTGGGATTTAAGTAAGGTAACTTCTATGGCTTGGGTGTTCTTAAGATCACAATTCAATCAACCAATAGGAAATTGGGATGTAAGCCAGGTTACAACTATGGAAGGAATGTTTGCTGAATCCGCATTTAATCAGGATATCAGTATGTGGGATGTGAGTAACGTCACCAATATGTATGGGATGTTTTATGATTCAACATTCAACCAGCCTATCGGGGGTTGGGACGTTAGTCAGGTTACTTATATGTATGGCGTATTTAGGGGTTCACCATTTAACCAGGATATCAGTACCTGGGACGTAAGCAGTGTTAACTCAATGAGCGATATGTTCTATTTGTCATCATTCAATCAGGATATCAGTTCCTGGGATGTAAGTAATGTTATAGAAATGAGTTCTATGTTTCGTGAATCACAATACAACCAGGATCTAAGTGGTTGGAATGTGGTTAATGTAACAAATTGTGTTGATTTTAGTTTCAATACACCACAATGGGTACTTCCAAAACCCAGTTTTACGAATTGTAATCCTAATTAATGCGATATAAAGAAAACTATTTAATAGCTGTTCTTGATGTAAAATATTATTTATTACGGTTTGATTGCAAGTTTTGGTCTCATTAGGAAAAAAAAAAGTCCCTTACTTTCGTGAAGGGCTTTTTATTGCGGTCTGGATCCGCCAGGTGCCTGACAAGCGGGATTCTTTGCTCGCAAAGCTTGCAAAGGGCCACAAAAGGTAGGCCTTACAATTAATACGCCCTTCGCCAACCGCGTTGTCACGGTCTTTTTTAGTTTCTGGGCATTGAAAGTGAACTTTCCCGCTACGAAACTAAAAAACCCTTCACTTTCGTGAAGGGCTTTTTATTGCGGTCTGGACGGGACTCGAACCCGCGACCCCCTGCGTGACAGGCAGGTATTCTAACCAACTGAACTACCAGACCAATTTTTCAAAATATATTACTTCTAATGCCAGCTTCTATTCTAATGCTGACGAAGCCTCGCTTGTCAGCATCCTGATATTCCGCATTTCGGAATTGTCAGGACCAACTGAACTACCAGACCGTGCTTAGAGCGGTGCAAATATACATTGCTAATTGAAATCAGCAAACATTTTCTTTCAAAATATCATCCAAGGTCAAAGGAATTTTTGTCGCTCTACCATAAAAGTATTCAAGACCTTTGAAAAATTGGATTTTACGTCAACATCAACATACTTTATTTTATATTGGGCACACTTTAGTTTAAGCTCATCAAAATACCTCATTATAGCATCTTCATAGGCCTCTTTTACCGTATTCGAAAACAAATCAACATGCTCACCAGTCTCAACATCCAAAAAACGTTTTGGTGTATTTTCAAAATTAAAATGTAATTCCTTTTCCATATCCAACAAATGAAACAAAACCACTTCGTGCTTATTGTACTTCAAATGGCGTAATGCATCGAAAAGTTTATCATCCCCAATGGAGGTTTGGAACATATCTGTAAAAATGAAAACAAGACTTCGGCGCTTTATTTTTTCGGCTATTAGATGTAAGTACGTATAAATCTCAGTTTGTTTTGCTGGTTTGGTATCCAAACTGATCTCACTCAACTTTGACAACAACATTTGATGATGCCTTTCGCTTCCTTTTTCAGGGGTATAGAAATTGTAGGTGTCCGAAAAAACGCTTAAACCAACGGCATCCCGCTGTTTTTTCAATATATTCATCAATGCAGCTATGGCCAAAACCCCAAACCCGATCTTATTCAAATTATCAATACTTAAATTTTTGATTTCAGGATAATACATAGAAGCTGAATTATCCAAGATCATATGACACCTTAAATTCGTTTCTTCCTCATATTTTTTAGTGTAAAGCTTGTCGGTCTTTGCAAACAGCTTCCAATCTATATGTTTGGTACTCTCACCGCTGTTATATATTTTATGTTCAGCAAATTCAGCGGAAAACCCATGAAACGGACTTTTATGAATACCACTGATAAAACCTTCGACCACCTGTTGTGCCAAAAGTTCCAGATTTTGAAATAATGTTGCCTTATCTAATTGTGACCTGAGATCCATTTATTACATCTATTCCTCTAATATAAAACAAAAAAAGGTTCGGTCCCGAGTACTCCGGACCGAACCTTTCTTAAACAAAAAATTTTCTTTTTACAATAGTGCGTCAATCGCATCAGTATAGACCTTTTTAGGAGAAACCCCTACTTGTCTATTAACAATCTCACCATTTTTAAAAACCAAAACGGTTGGGATATTACGTACTCCGTATTTCGCGGCAAATTCCTGGTTAGCATCAACATCTACCTTCCCAACAATGGCTTTACCATCATATTCCGTACTAACCTCATCAATGATAGGACCTACCATTCTACAAGGCCCACACCATGCTGCCCAAAAGTCTACTACTACTGGTTTATTACTCTTTAAAACTACCTCGTCAAAAGTAGCATCTGTTATTTCTAATGCCATGTTTATTAATTTTAATATTATACAAATTTAGTCATTTATTTTACCTAATCCTTACATACCTAAGATTCGTTTTACCTATTGTTATATCGATGGAATTTATCACAATTCCATGATGTGATCAAGGAGTACGCAATCTGTTTGATTAGTATTTTAATAATTTAAATTGCTTCAATTTGTTCGCAATGACCAATCGTCAATTCAACTTATAATTCACTTCTTTCTCCGTCAAAGTCTGCAAAAGCTCACTGGAAATTTGCACTTTTTGCTTTCTACTAGATAAATTTACTTTAATTTCTTCCTCCATCTCATAGACGATAAAGTTTAGAAGATGGTTCCCTTTATGTGAAATAAGGGTGTCTTTTAAATCAGCGATGTTTTCTTTAATCAATTCATCAATATTAAGTTGAATGGTAAGCTTTTTGGCATAAGTTTCCATCACTTCTTGGAGCAACATAAAGCTATTGTACTGTAATCTTGGATCGCTTTTCTTTCCTGTTTCCCTATTCACCCAACCTTCACGCACATAAACCTTGAGGTATACAAAAGAATTGATCATTAAAAAATGTCTAAATTTCAAATACTCCTCACCAAAAATTCTGAATTCAAAGGTATCTGTATAATCTTCAATTGTAAACAAGGCCCAACCTTTTCCGTTTTTTGAAACCCTATGCTGCACATCTGTAACAACCCCTGCAAAAGTAAGTTCACGATTTACCAAATTATTCAAATCATGCATATTAGAAACACTGGCGTTACAAAATGCGTTGATCTCTGTCTTAAAATCATCCAAAGGATGACCTGAAATGTAAATACCCACTACTTCTTTTTCGCGACGTAATTTTTCCATAGTGCCCCACTCTTCGCATGGCGGAACTTCTGGTTCTGGGATTTGTACTTCGCTGGCATCACCAAAAAGACTTACTTGTGATGAATTTTCATTTTCCTGATATTTAGATCCATACCTGATTACCTTTTCCAAGAATGTAATACCATCACCTTCTTGATGGAAATATTGTGCCCTATGTGTGGTGCCAAACGAGTCAAATCCGCCAGCTACGGCTAAATTCTCAAATGCTTTTTTATTTGACGCGCGTAAATCTATCCGTTTGGCTAAATCAAAAACAGATTTAAAAGGTCCATCTTTTTTTCTGTTTTTAACAATAGTCTCAACGGCTGCACGCCCCACACCTTTTACGGCTCCCATTCCAAATCGTACCGCTCCATCCTTGTTCACAGCGAATTTATAATACGATTCATTGACATCTGGCCCTAGAACGTCCAAGCCCATACGTTTACATTCTTCCATAAAGAAAGTAACCTGCTTAATGTCGTTCATATTATTCGATAATACCGCTGCCATATATTCAGCAGGATAATGTGCTTTCAAATAAGCTGTTTGGTAGGCAATATATGCATAACAGGTAGAGTGACTCTTATTGAAGGCATAGGAAGCAAAGGCTTCCCAATCTTTCCATATTTTTTCCAGGACCTCTCTTGGGTGGCCGTTCTTTTCGCCCCCATCCAAGAACTGCGGTTTTAACTTTTGAAGTAATGAGAATATCTTTTTACCCATAGCTTTTCTCAAAACATCGGCCTCACCTTTCGAGAAACCAGCCAGTTTTTGTGAAAGCAACATCACCTGTTCCTGATACACAGTAATACCATAAGTTTCTTTTAGGTATTCCTCCATATCATCAAGATCATATGTAATCTCGGCTATCCCGTTTTTCCTGGAAATAAAATCCGGGATATATTCCATGGGTCCTGGGCGATATAAGGCGTTCATAGCAATAAGGTCATCAAAAACCGTAGGTTTTAAATCTTTTAAATGCTTCTGCATCCCCGGTGATTCATACTGGAATATACCCACAGTATCACCCCTTTGAAAGAGTTCGTAGGTCTGTTCATCATCCAACGGAAAATCATCGGGAACCAAATCGATTCCATGTTTTGCCTTGACGATTTTTACAGTATCCTTAATAAGGGTCAATGTTTTCAATCCCAAGAAATCCATTTTCAACAATCCCGCACTTTCCACCACGGAGTTGTCGAATTGGGTAACATACAAATCAGAATCCTTTGCTGTTGCAACAGGGACAAAGTCGGTAATATCACTTGGGGTAATAATAACACCACAAGCATGGATACCGGTATTTCGCAATGAACCTTCCAAGACTCTTGCCATGTTCACGGTTTGTGCCTCTAGATCATCCCCTTCTGAAATATTCAATAATTGATTGACCTTCTCCAAATCATCCGAACGAAATTTCTTCTTTAATTCAGCTTCCGGCATCCCGAATATCTTTCCGAGTTTAGACATGGTAGGTATCAATTTGGCAATACGATCCGCATCCCCTAATGGAAGATCCAACACCCTTGCCGTATCCCTAATCGAAGATTTCGCGGCCATTGTGCCATAGGTAATTATCTGCGCCACTTGATTGGCACCATATTTTTCGATTACATAATCCATAACCCTACCCCGACCTTCATCATCAAAATCGATATCAATATCAGGCATTGAAACCCTATCCGGATTCAAAAACCGCTCAAAAAGCAAGTCGTATTTAAGAGGGTCAATATTGGTGATTTTCAAACAATAGGCAACGACCGAACCCGCAGCGGAACCACGCCCCGGACCTACTGAAACATCCATATTCCTTGCCTCTCGGATAAAATCCTCCACTATTAGGAAATATCCAGGATACCCAGAATTCTCAATGGTCTTTAATTCAAAATCAATTCGTTCCTCAATTTCAGGAGTAATTTCGCTATATCGTTTTTTAGCACCTTCATAAGTAATATGCCTTAGGTACGTATTTTCTCCGCGTTTACCGCCATCCAATTCATCCTCGGCAAGCTTGAATTCTAAAGGAATATCAAATTTGGGCAACAATACCTCCCTCGCCAATTCATAGGTTTCAATCTTTTCGACTACTTCCTGAATATTCAAAATAGATTCCGGTAGATCCTTGAACAAATCGCCCATTTCATCAGAAGACTTAAAATAGTATTCCTGATTGGGCAGACCGTAGCGATAACCTCGACCCCGACCTATAGGGGTGGCCTGCTTTTCACCATCCTTTACACAGAGTAAAATATCATGGGCATCGGCATCTTCCTTGGCACAATAATAGGTATTGTTGGTTGCAACCATTTTCACCTGATGCTTTTTTGAAAAAGCAATCAGAACCTGATTTACTCGATCTTCATCTTCTTGACCATGACGCATCATTTCAATATACAGGTCATCACCAAATTGTTCCTTCCACCAAAGTAATGCCTCTTCAGCCTGTTTTTCACCAACATTCAAAATCTTTCCCGGGACTTCACCATAAAGGTTACCGGTCAAAACAATGAGGTCTTCCTTATATAGTTTGATTATTCCTCTGTCAATTCGGGGTACATAATAAAAACCATCGGTATAGGCAATGGAAGACATTTTGGCTAGATTGTGATAACCTCTTTTATTCTTGGCCAATAAAACAATTTGATATCCATAATCCTTTACGTTTTTATTGGTATGATCCTCACAGACAAAAAATTCACAGCCAATTATGGGTCTGATTTCCTTTCCGGTTGGCGACTCCCCATGATCAATAGCAATTGCATTCTTTTCTTTGACAGATCGGTTATGTGATTTTACCTCTTTTACAAAATGAAAAGCCCCCATCATATTTGCATGATCCGTTAAAGCTACAGCGGGCATATTATTTTCCGCGGCTGAATGTACCAAATCCTTGATTTTAATGGTAGACTGCAATACAGAAAACTGGGAATGGTTATGTAAATGCACAAATTGCGCCTTGGAAAGGCTTTCGATATTCTCCTTTATTTCTTCCTCAGAAACACTACCGGTATCTTTTTCCCAAAGGGCATCCGCTATTTTCTTGGATGCTTTTTTAAGATTGATGTGTTTTAAACCAATAAGCTCAATCTCTTGGGGATTAGCCTCTGAGAAATTTTCAAAATAATCGGGTTGAACATCAAGTTGTTCCTTAGAATAATGTTTTCGGCGAACCAATTCAAAAAAGCAGCGTGTTGTGGCTTCCACATCCGCGGTTGCATTGTGTGCCTCATTAAAAGGTTCATTGAATAGATATTCATGTAGCTCAGTCAATGTCGGCAACTTGAATTTACCCCCTCGCCCTCCAGGAATTTTACAGAGTAGTGCGGTTTCTTCGGTACAGGTATCCAAAACCGGAAGCTCTTCTAATGGGTTTTCAACATCCATTCTATAAAACTCCGCTCCTATTATATTCAGATCAAAACCAACATTCTGGCCTACCACGAACTTGGCTTTGGAAAGTGCAATGTTGAATTTTTCAAGTACCTCAGCCAAGGAAATCCCTTTTTGCTGTGCCAGTTCTGTGGATATACCATGAATTTGTTCGGCATCGTAAGGAATATTGAATCCCTCCGGTTGCACCAGATAATCCTGATGTTCAATCAAATTCCCCATCGCGTCATGCAATTGCCAAGCAATCTGGATACAACGTGGCCAATTATCGGTATCGCTTATGGGCGCATCCCAGCGTTTGGGCAAGCCAGTGGTTTCCGTGTCAAAAATCAGGTACATAAATATTATATTTCGCAAAAAAGCAGACCATAAAAATAATTAAAAACCCCTGCCCATAAAAGGGGAGTTATCAGGAGTTATTAACCTCAATAATGAATCCGATAATTTAAAATTAAAATCTTTTATTGTTATCTTAAAGCTTTCATGAAAATAATATACAGATGAATATAAAAATGTTTTTGCCAATATTGATATTTTCCATTTTATTTTCAATCACATTCTCCCCTGCGCTTTTTAGTCAAGAAAACACCATCCCCAACTTTATAATAATTTTTGCGGACGATTTGGGCTATGGTGATTTAAGTGCATATGGGCACCCCACCATACAAACCCCAAACTTAGATCGTATGGCACATGAAGGCCAAAAATGGACCAACTTTTATGTAGCAGCTAGTGTTTGTACTCCTAGTAGGGCTGCCTTATTAACAGGTAGACTTACTGTACGGAGTGGAATGTCGAGTAATAAAACCCGCGTACTTTATCCCAATTCCAAAAACGGACTACCGGCGAGTGAAATAACCTTGGCCGAACAATTAAAAAAAGTTGGTTATAGTACCGCCTGCATAGGAAAATGGCACTTAGGACATAAAGAACAATACCTTCCTACAAACAATGGTTTTGATTATTATTTTGGAATCCCATATTCGAATGATATGGATATGGTTTCAGATATACCCTATTGGGAGTATTGGCAACAACCGGATGATTCAATAAAAACGAAGCACTTCAACGTTCCATTAATTAGAAATACCGAAATTTTTGAACGCCCTGCTAACCAGCATACTATCACAAAAAGATATACGGATGAGACTGTTTCTTTTATCAAAAATAATAAAGACAAGCCTTTCTTCGTGTACCTCGCCCATAACCTGCCCCATATTCCGTTGTTCGTCTCCAATGAATTCGAGGGCAGGAGTAAGCGTGGACTTTATGGCGATGTAGTTGAAGAAATTGATAACGGGGTTGGCAAGATTTTGGCTGCTTTAGAAGAAGAAGGTTTGGCCAAAAATACAATTGTTGTTTTTACTTCTGACAATGGACCTTGGTTAGCTTTCAAGAATAATGGAGGTAGTGCTGGTCTTTTAAGAGCTGGGAAAGGTACTACTTGGGAGGGAGGTATGCGTGAACCCGCGATTTTTTGGAGTCCAAGTTTGATAAAACCCGGACTGATCAATGATTTGGGATCTACTATGGATCTTTTTACCACTTTTAGTACAATGGCGGGTATCAAAATTCCGGATGATCGCATAATTGATGGTTTAGATATTAGTGGGACTTTGCTCAACCGAAGTGCCAGTCCACGAAAAAGCATTTTGTATTATCGGGGAACGGATCTTTACGCGGCCCGCTTAGGAGACTACAAAGCTCACTTTATTACAGAAGGTGCTTACGGACAGTTTGGGGAAAGGGAATCCCATAACATACCAATATTATACAATGTGAACAAAGACCCTTCAGAAAAACATGATATTTCGAAAGAGCATCCTGAAATTATTGAACGGATCAAAGCGCTAATAAAAGCCCATAAATCAAATCTGGTACGGGGCAAAGATCAGTTGGCAGAAAGGGAATAAAGGAAATCGATTAAAGCTATTGTGCATTTAAAGAAATGAATTATATTTGCACCCTCCTATGAAAAACCTAAAGGTTTAACTTCGGGGGCCAAGACCCTATTATAGGGATAAAAAGAATTAATAATCGAGGGTCGGGCACCCTACAAAATTAATGTGATATGCCAGTTAAAATAAGATTACAAAGACACGGAAAAAAAGGAAAACCTTTATATTGGATCGTAGCCGCTGATTCCCGTGCAAAAAGAGACGGTAAATATTTAGAGAAATTAGGAATCTACAATCCTAATACCAACCCTGCAACTATCGAAGTTAATGTTGATAATTCTGTACAGTGGTTACAGAATGGTGCTCAACCAACAGATACCGCAAGAGCTATTCTTTCTTACAAAGGTGTTTTAATGAAACATCACTTATTAGGCGGTGTTCGCAAAGGTGCTTTGACAGAAGAACAAGCTGAGGATAAATTCAACACTTGGATGGCAGAAAAAGAAAAATCTGTTTCTTCTAAGGTTAGCGGACTAGATAAAGCCAAAGCAGATGCCAAGGCAAAAGCGTTAGCTGCTGAAAAAGAAGTAAACGAAAAACGTATTTTGGATGCAACTGAAGCTGAATCCCCTGAAGCGGAAATAGTAGAATCCGCAGTGGAATTAGTAGAAGCTGATGTTCCTGTTGCTAAAGATACTTCTACTGCCAAGGAAGAGGAAGCTAAAGAAGTTGCTGCTCCAGAAGCACCAGCTGTTGAAG
This sequence comes from uncultured Flavobacteriaceae bacterium, assembly GCA_963762065.1. Taxonomy (GTDB): domain Bacteria; phylum Bacteroidota; class Bacteroidia; order Flavobacteriales; family Flavobacteriaceae; genus Maribacter_A. Next base: position 96,939 of record CAVXJE010000002.1, read on the forward strand.
AAGTTGCTACTGAGCCAGAAGCTCCTGTAGTTAAAGAAGTTACTGCAGAGCAAGAAGCTCCTGTAGTTGAAAAAGCCGCTGTCGAGCCAGAAACTCCTGTAGTTAAAGAAGCTGCTAAAGAATCAGATTCAGAAGATAAAGCACCTACTGCTTCTACTGAAGAAGAAGAAAAATAAATAATATCTGAAACGATGGACAAGTCAGCTTGTTTCTACCTAGGTAAAATCGTTTCTAAATATAGTTTCAAAGGGGAGGTACTTGTAAAATTGGATACCGACGAACCCGGGATATACGAAAATATGGAATCAGTTTTTGTTTCAATAGGAGACAATCTGGTTCCATTTTTTATTGATAGATGCCGACTCCATAAATCAAACTTACTTCGAATAGACTTTGAGGAGGTAAAAGCCGAAATTGAAGCAGATCGTATCATGGGGTCTGAACTCTATCTTCCACTCTCATTTTTACCAAAACTTGAGGGTGATAAATTCTATTTTCACGAGGTTATAGGTTATGCCGTCATTGATAGCGCTCATGGCGATATAGGTAAAATCAAAAGCATTAACGACACCACCTCACAAGCTCTTTTTGAAATAGATAAAGACGGAAAGGAATTATTGATTCCTGTTAGTGATGAAATCATTACTAAATTAGATAGGGAAAACAAAACCATCTTTATTTCTGCGCCAGAGGGCTTGGTAGATTTGTATTTGGGTTAGGTCCTGAACTATTAGGGCTATTCGTTTCAGTGAAGTCTTGAACTTCAGATAATTAATTACCAAAAACCTTTTTACCACCGAACCCGAGGCAGGCGGGTCCTCGACGGGAAAGAATATTAGATTTTAATTAAATCACTTAACTTTAGAATCTAAATGAAATTATCACCAATGCCTAGATATTTAATAGTATCAATTATTCTTTTAATTATTGGATGTGAGGATAAGAAAGCACCCCAATTAGTACAATCACAACTCCCAAATGTAGTCCTCATATTTACCGATGACCAAGGGTATCAAGATGTGGGAGTTTTTGGTTCTCCCAATATTGAAACCCCAAATTTGGACCAAATGGCCAAAGAAGGTGTACAATTGACTAGCTACTATTCGGCGCAAGCGGTCTGTTCTGCCTCAAGAGCAGGTATTCTTACTGGTTGTTATCCGAATCGTATCGGCATTCACAATGCTTTGGACCCTGGGAACACACATGGAATAAACAGTAGTGAAACTACCATGGCCGAAATGTTGAAAGCCAACGGTTATAAAACAGCCATTTTTGGAAAATGGCATTTAGGACACCACCCTGAATTTATGCCAAATAGGCACGGTTTTGATGAATATTTTGGCATCCCCTACTCCAATGACATGTGGCCTTATCATCCGCAACAGGGACCTATCTTTAATTTTCCCGATTTACCATTATATGAAAATGAAACGGTAATCGATACCTTGACAGAACAATCCCAACTAACCACTCAAATCACGGAACGCAGTGTTGATTTTATCAACAGAAATAAGGACAATCCTTTCTTTTTATATGTACCGCACCCGCAGCCCCATGTTCCTTTATTTGTGTCAGAAAAGTTCAAAGGGAAATCAAAAAGAGGTTTATATGGCGATGTAATTATGGAGATTGATTGGTCGGTAGGTCGAATTTTGGATGCTCTAAAACAAAATGGTCTTGAAGAAAATACCATTGTAATATTCACCTCGGACAACGGTCCTTGGCTTTCTTATGGTAATCATGCTGGTAGCGCCCTTCCTTTTCGGGAAGGCAAGGGTACCGCTTGGGAAGGTGGCCAACGCGAACCATTTATCATAAAATATCCCAATAAATTGAAAGCAGGCCAAGTCATCGATGTTCCCGTTATGGCAATTGATATGTTGCCCACCATTGCTGCGCTTACAAATTCCAAATTGCCAGAGCTGACCATTGATGGCAAGGACGTTTGGAATGTACTCTCAGGGGAAAGTGTTAAGAGCCCTCAAAAGGCATATTTCTTTTACTATCGTGTTAATGAACTTTTCGGGGTCCGTTATGGAAAATGGAAGATGTACTTCCCACATCGGTACCGAACTATGGATGGGCAGGAACCCGGTAAAGACGGAATTCCCGGAGAATACCGAATGATCGATCTTGAAGAGATCGAGTTGTATAATATGGAAAATGATATCAGTGAGACCAAAAATGTGGCCGATGTAAATCCTGAGGTCGTTGCGGAAATAAAACTACTCGCCAATGATATGCGTTCTAAATTGGGGGATTCTTTGTTAGAGCTCGAAGGTTCCGAAACCCGAGAGCCAGGGAGGATAGATTAAAATACAAATACCAATGTTTGTCATTCCCCCTTTGAAGGGGGTTAGGGGGATGTAAAGACGAAACCGTTACATACTTGGTACAGAGTCCATACCCATGAAATGGATTCGCAGAAATGGATTCCTCCCTTCGCAGGAATGACAAAAATATTGGAATTTTGACTAAACCTTTCAAATTCAAGCAATTCACAATTCATCAAGACCGCTGTGCTATGAAAATAGGTACAGATGGGGTTTTATTGGGTGCTTGGGCATCCGTGGAAAATTCGCCTAATTCAATTTTGGATATTGGCACTGGGACAGGGCTTATTGCTTTAATGTTGGCTCAACGAAGTGATGCAGAGACCATAGATGCCATTGAAATCAATGAAGAGGCCTTTGAACAATGTGTTGGGAATTTTGAAGCATCCCCATGGGGTGGCAGACTTTACTGTTACCATTCAGGACTTGATGAGTTTGTTGATGAAATAGAGGATAAATATGATTTAATAGTTTCGAACCCTCCATTTTATTCCGAAGAGGTATCCAGCGGTAATTCTTCAAGGGATATAGCAAGACAAAACCAGTCATTGCCATTTAATGAACTTATTGATGGAGTTTATCAACTACTCGCTCCCACTGGTGCCTTTTCAACCATCATTCCATTTAAGGAAGAAAAACAATTTATTGGGTTGGCCGCTAAAATAGGATTGCATCCAAATCGAATTACTAGGGTAAAAGGAAATCCAAAATCAGAGATCAAAAGAAGTTTACTTGAATTTTACTATAATAAAAAGGAAGTTCTAGAAGATGAATTAATCATCGAAACGGAACGACATCAATACACAAAAAAGTACATCGAAATAACAAAGTCCTTTTATTTAAAGATGTAATTTCTACATCCTTCTTTTTAATGGCCTTGTTAAACAAGTAGGACCTCCACCTCCTTTTATGCTGATTTCCAATCCCTTATAGGTGTAAACTTGGCAACCCGCTTGTTCAAGTGCTTTCCGGGTATTCGGGTTACCTTCAACCATTATGCATTTTCGCGGAGCAATTGCCAATACATTACAACCCATACTCTCAAACTCCTTTTCGGGCACTTCAACCAACACGAATCCCATTTCCAATAAGAGGTTTCTGAATCTAATAGGCATTAAAGGGGAATAAACCACCGCTAAGTTCTTATCAACCGGACTAAAGATAGACATAAGATGAAAAACATCATCAACTCCCTTATAATGGGGTAAATCAACCACTATGACTTCAACTCCCTTTTGGGAAAGTAAGTTTTTTAGCTGTCGAATACCCTCCACATTGGTCCTATACGTTAGGCCAACTGCCAAGGTTTTTTCATTCAACCATGCAACATCACCACCCTCCAGAGTGCCAGGGGATTTAATTGCACCTAGGATTTCGATATTATTGGTTTGGAAGGCCATCCTCTGTGCCATAGGTTCGGGTATTCTTAACTGCTTTCCCATATTACAGAGAATCATACCAAAATCAGTTGAGATAGAGGCATCCCGGCAGTAAATGGAATCTATAGTAACAGATTCAGAACGGGGAAAACGGATTATGTTGGGTACTTCTTTGGCAAGCAGGCTTTTAAAGGCCTTGTATTCCTCTATTGCCATAGTCAGATCTGGTTTGTAACTATAATTAAGGACATGCCATTCTTTTTTTAGCTTCTCCTCGCCAATAAAGGCATCTTCTGCAGTTTTGATGAAAACTGATTCCAATTTTTTGTATTCAGAATGACAGGTATATTCCATCGAAATATTATTAGGTGGCATCTTTATTCCTCCATTTCACAAATACATAAAAGGGTATTCCGACCATCAGCAATATAAATCCCCAAAACACTGCCTCCTCACCCGCCCCGAAAACGGCCCATAGGGAGTATGAAAAAGCCAAACTTCCCATACCATATATTCCTAACCATGGTTGTGATGGCAACTTTTTCTCTAAAAGGATGCTAACATAGGCAGCAGCAGTAAAGAGATAAGGAATTAAACAACATAATGTGCCCAGTAAAATTAGAAACCTGAATTGCTCAACCAAACCTTCGGTATAGTTCATTAGCATTACAACGGAAGCCAACAAACTGGCAATCAGCATTCCGTAAACGGGAACGCCTTTTTTGTTTTCCTTCTTAAAAATTAGTGGAAATAGTTTGTCTTTTGCAGCGGCTCTTGACAATTGGCCAACAACTAAGATCCATCCGTTAAGGGCTCCAAAGGCAGCAATTGCGGCACCGCCGGCGACCAAATAACGCCCCAATTCTCCGGTCATTATCCCCATGGCATCCGCAAATGGCGCTGGGGAAACCTCAAGCTCATGAAGCGGTACCATCCCCATTACAGCTACCGTTCCCAACACATAAACCAATGTAGTGATAATTGTTCCCAACATGGTGGCCCTAGGAATGGTTTTTCCAGGATCCTTTACGTTATCTGCAGGAACAGTAGCGCTCTCAAATCCTAAAAAAGCATATAGGGTCATAGTTGAGGTAATAGCTATAGCTTCAAAATTTGTTGAATCACTTACATTAAAAGGTGTAAAATTGTCAATATCAAAAAAGAAAAAGCCGCCTACAATAATCATTACCAAGGGGGTTAGTTTAAGTACCGTTGTTACAACCTGAATTTTTCCGGATTCCCTTACCCCTTTGGAGTTCACCCAAGTGAGAAACCAAATTGCGCCAAGACCGGTTATGACCAAAGCAATAGGGTTTTCACCCAATATTGGAAACAATACCGTCAAAGCACTTACAAAGGCAATGGTAATAGCAGCTAAACCCAACCAAATGGAAATCCAATATCCCCAGGCCACCAAAAACCCGGCAAAGTCCCCGAACCCGGCCCTGGTATAAGCATAGGGGCCCCCACTTTTATTGATCAGGAGTTTACTGAGCTTACTGAAAACCAAAGCTAAAACAATAGTACCTGCGGATGAAGCGAGCCATCCAATAATACTGATCCCACCATAAGCGGCAAGTGCGGCAGGCATCAAAAAAACCCCTGCCCCGATCATATTGCCAATTACAAGTGAGGTGCTCATCCATAACCCTAATTTTTTCTTTTCTTGGTTGTTATTCATAGTTTCGATTTAGAAATAATTCAAGGATAATTAGTTACATTTGAGAAGCTAGGTTCCTAATGTACAAATTAAAATGCCTATGGTTTACAACTTCCATATTAATAAAGACATCAGTAAGGCTGAAACTTTACCAGCCTTATTCTATAGGGATCAAGAAGTATTTGACGCCATAAAAAATAAAGTTTTCTATAAATCATGGCATTGGCTTGGTCATAGCGATTTAGTGAAAAATCCCCCGCATGTGCACCCGTTCGTTTTAATGGACAACTACATGACAGAGCCTTTGGTTTTGACCAAAGATGAAAATGAAAACATTCATTGCTTGAGTAATGTATGTACCCATAGGGGTAATTTAGTGGTTAATTCATCTGGTAAGGCCAAAAAATTAATCTGTGGATACCACGGCAGGCGATTTACGTTGGATGGCACTTTTGAACATATGCCAGAATTTAAGGAAGCACAGGATTTTCCTAGACCTTGCGACAATCTATACAAGTTCCCGTTAAAACATTGGGGGCCGTTTTTATTTGCCGGCCTTGACCCTTCATTCGATTTTCAAAAGGTAATCGATACCATGAATGAAAGGGTCGGGTTTTTGCCACTGCATGAGTTTAAATTTGATGAAAGTCGTTCAAAAGATTATTTTGTCAACGCCCATTGGGCACTTTATTGTGATAATTTCTTGGAAGGTTTTCACATACCCTTTGTTCATGAAGACCTGAATGCCGTATTGGACTATGGCAATTATGATACAATACTATACGAACATCTCAATTTACAAATAGGTTATGCCGAGGGTACCGATACCATATTTGACCTGGCTGTTGGGCATATTGATCACGGTAAAAAAATTGCGGCATATTATTACTGGGTCTTCCCAAATATGATGTTCAACTTTTATCCTTGGGGTCTTTCCGTGAACGTCGTACAGCCTCTGGAAATTAATCGTACAAAGGTTTCTTTTTATAGTTATGTATATGATGCCTCTAAATTGGATAAAGGCGCAGGCTCCATTTTGGATAAGGTTGAACTGGAAGATGAGGAAGTTGTTGCGGGGGTGCAAAAAGGTGTACGTTCCAAATTTTACAAAGCAGGAAGATTTTCACCGACAAGGGAACAAGGAGTGCACCATTTTCACAGACTATTGGCTCAATTTCTAAATGCTTAAAAATATAATTATTGACCTTTGATATGTTATATTTCTTTATATACCTTTGGTGAAAATATTCCGAATATGAGACCCGATTTATTTGAAGCTCCCGACTATTATAACCTTGATGATTTATTATCCGACGAGCATCTTTTAGTGCGCGATGCAGCACGTCAATGGGTTAAGCGCGATATTTCCCCAATTATTGAGGAATACGCCCAAAAGGCCGAATTCCCAAAACAGATTATCGGTGGTTTGGCTGAAATAGGGGCTTTCGGACCTTATATTCCAGAAGAATATGGCGGTGCGGGATTAGACCAAATAAGCTACGGACTCATCATGCAAGAGATAGAACGTGGCGATAGCGGTGTTCGATCTACTGCCTCAGTACAATCATCTTTAGTGATGTACCCTATTTTTGCTTATGGTACCGAAGATCAACGTCAAAAATATTTACCCAAATTGGCCTCTGGGGAATTCATGGGATGCTTTGGACTTACCGAACCCAATCATGGATCCAATCCTTCGGGCATGGAAACAAAATTCAAGGATATGGGAGACCATTATTTGTTGAACGGCGCCAAATTATGGATTTCTAATTCGCCATTTGCTGATATTGCCGTGGTTTGGGCCAAGAACGAAGAAGGTCGCATTCACGGTTTGATCGTAGAGCGTGGAATGGAAGGATTCACTACACCTGAAACCCATGGCAAATGGTCGTTAAGGGCATCTGCCACTGGAGAGCTTATTTTCGATAATGTTAAAGTACCCAAGGAAAATCTTTTGCCTGGTAAAAATGGCTTGGGAGCACCACTCGGTTGTTTGGATTCTGCCCGTTACGGAATTGCATGGGGGGCCATCGGTGCTGCGATGGACTGTTATGATACGGCATTGAGATATGCGAAAGAACGTATTCAATTTGGGAAACCAATTGCTGCCACCCAACTTCAACAAAAGAAATTGGCGGAAATGATCACTGAAATCACCAAAGCGCAATTATTGGCGTTTCGTTTGGGGCAATTAAAGAACGAAGGTCGTGCGACTACCGCACAGATCTCAATGGCCAAACGTAATAATGTGGACATGGCTATAAAAATAGCCCGTGAAGCCAGACAGGTTTTGGGCGGTATGGGCATAACCGGCGAATACAGTATTATGCGCCACATGATGAATCTTGAAAGCGTGATAACCTATGAAGGTACCCATGATATTCACTTATTGATCACAGGGGCAGATATTACAGGAATGCCGGCATTTCAGTAAAAAGACTTATTTTGGGGATTAATTTCCATTCCATTTTTAATATGAAGCACTTATTGGTTCTTTTGGCTATCCTTTTCATAGGGTGCAAATCAGACGTTAAACCTGCTGTTAGTTCAACCGATTCGGAAACAACTACTGTAAGCATATCAAAACAGCTTACTCCCCCAGATATACTATTAGATGATTTATTTTCAGAAGTTCAGCTACATGAAGTATTTGAAGACGGAAAGACCTTTGTAGACTGCACTGCAAAATACCCCTATGAAGAAATCAGGGCAGCCTACCAAAATAAAAAAGATCAGACAGATTTTGACCTAAAAACTTTTGTATTGGAAAACTTTGATATTCCTGAATCTATTTCCTCCAATTTTAAGTCGGATCCCAATAGAACAGCAATCGAGCATGTAAATGCCCTTTGGCCAGTGTTAAAACGGGAATCCGATAAAGCTACCGATGGAAGTACTTTAATTCCGCTTCCTAAGCCATACATCGTTCCAGGAGGGCGTTTTCGTGAAGTCTATTATTGGGACAGCTATTTTACTATGTTGGGCTTGGTTGAAAGTGGGGAATTTGAACTAATTGAGAATATGTTGGATAATTTTGCCCACCTCATCAATACCGTAGGCCATATTCCTAATGGCAATAGAACGTATTACATTACACGTTCACAACCCCCATTCTTTGCGCAAATGGTAAAATTATTAGCCATTCATAAAGGAGATTCAATCTATGGGAAATATAAGGGAGCACTCCGGAAAGAATATGAATTTTGGATGGAAGGTCAAACAGCTACCACGGCACCTATAAAGCATTGTGTGAGCACACCTTCAGGAATCATGAACCGCTATTATGATTTGGGCGATACCCCTAGACAGGAATCGTATCGCGAAGATTATACCCAAGTCCAGAAAGTAGGGGGCGGTAAAAAAATGTATCGCGATCTAAGGTCTGGGGCAGAATCTGGCTGGGATTATACTTCACGTTGGTTTGCCGATGGTAAGACCATTGAGACCATAGAAACTACTGATATTATTCCTGTAGATCTTAATTCACTGCTTTATGGCTTGGAAGAAATATTGACAGAATGTTATAAAGATGATGCTGCTTATGTTGCTGCACTGAAATCTAGTATGGCCAACAGAAAGGAATTTTTGAATACCTACTGCTTCAATGCTCATGATGAAGTTTTTGAGGATTACAATTGGATGACCCAAAAACAGACTGGTATAAAATCTTTGGCCATGACGTACCCACTGTTTTTCAATATGGCCAGTCAAGAACAGGCTGATAAAGTAGCATCATACATTGAAAAGTATTTCTTAAAGCCCGGTGGTGTTGTCACTACCCTATACCATACAGGACAACAATGGGATGCTCCCAACGGTTGGGCACCTTTGCAGTGGATGACCATTAAAGGTTTGGAAAACTACGGTCATCACCATTTGGCAAAAACCATAGCAGAACGCTGGGTGGCCATTAATGAAAAGGTGTATTTGAACACAGGAAAATTCGTTGAAAAATACAATGTCGAGGACATGACCTTAAATGCTGGTGGAGGTGAATATCCCGTTCAGGATGGGTTTGGATGGAGCAATGGGGTATACTTGGCCTTAAAATCATACTTAAAAGAGAAGTAACTGATTTAAAAAGTTAGCAGGTACACAAATTATCAACCGCGCTTATACTCCATAAATACCTCATCATCGGCAATACCAGGCTCATCGACAAAGGTAAGTTCTAGGGCATACAGCTTTACTATATAGGTATATTGTTGTCCGTTTATTAGTGTAATTAAGTTTCCTTGCAATGAATAAGCACCTACAGCATTTGTTAGAAACTCCAATTCCCCAGAATTTTCAACTTTTAAAATACTACCATCAAACATTATCTTATGCCCATTAAAATCAGGATTCTCTCCAAACCAACAAAAACAGGATACATTGGTGAGTGTCCATTTGCCATCTAAATCCGATTTGAGGTCATCATCATTATCCTTTGTACAAGAGGAAATGAAAACGATCATAAACAAAACAAAGACTATTCGTTTCATAGCTGAATACTTTTATCTTAAGATACCATCTTCGAAATTGGTTGCGCAGCCCTATGTCTTAGAGCACCATTTTTAAATGCAAAAACACTTGGTAAAAATCACAAATGCCTACTTACACCACAACTTTCACATACTTCGCATCATTTCTTTTCATACTTGGGTATGGTAATCTACTTTTATCATGTAAATAAAACGAATTAAATTTTTTCATTTTCATATAGTGTTCTCGTAAAAGAGTCCTTTCCCAAAAAGATAGGACTCTTTTTAGTTAATGAGACCCCAATTTATATTGGGTAGCATTTAATAAATTGGACAGTTGAAATAATTCCGCAAACAATCCTGATGGGTTGTAAGAAAGAAATCCAGATCTACAAATCCTTACCCTAAACTTTCTTTAAAGTAACTTTTATTGATTTACTGATCGGGGTTCTACTGCGATCTGCATATTGGTTATAAGGTACCAATACATTGGTCTCCGGAAAATATGCCGCCAAGTTACCTAGTGGAATTTTATACGGAATCACTAGAAATTTATTAGCGGTTCGCTCCGTATTATCGTAATTGCTACTAATATCTACAACATCCAACTTTTTTAGATTTTGGTTCTTCATGTCTATTTCGTTCATGAACAACACCCTTCTCTCATTATATACTCCCCTATAACGATCATCAAGGCCATAAATCGTGGTGTTGAACTGATCATGGGATCGAATGGTCATCAACATAAATTCGCCTGAAACCAATCTATGATCCGGCAACTTGTTCAAAGTAAATTGTGCCCTGCCATTGGGTAGCATACTAAAATCCAAATCCCTCACATTATTTGGCAGGTAATAACCAGATCCTTTTGAACGTTCACTGGTTTTATCGAAACCCTTTACCACCCGATCTATATTCGTACGAATCAATTCGTAATCCTCTCCCATTGCTTTCCAATCCATTGTGTGGTTTCCCTTAAAATGAAAATCCGCCAATTCAGCGATAATATCCGGTTCACTTTTAATATTGGTTGAAGCAGGTTTTAGAATACCGCGAGACTGCCTTACCCTACCCATGCTATTTTCAACTGTAATATAGCGTTGCTTGCCATTCTTCATATCTTTCTCTGATCGACCAAAAGTTGGTAAAATCAGCGCAGTTTTTCCTGTAACCAAATGAGTACGATTCAATTTTGTGCTTATTTGTGCGGTGAGGTTACAATTTTGAATTGCTTTGGCAGTATATTCGGTGTCCGAAGCCGCCATTAAAAAATTGCCGCCAAGGCACATAAATAGTTTTGTTTTGCCGTTGTACATTGCCTGCATTGCTTCAACAGTATCATAACCTTCCTTAGTTGGAGGTTTAAAACCTAGGTGCTTTTCTATTCTTTGATTAAGTTCCTTATTCACGAAGTGCATGATTCCTACACTACGGTCGCCTTGTACATTGCTATGTCCCCTAACCGGACAAGTCCCCGCATTGGGTTTGCCAATGGCCCCTTTGAGAAGCAACAAATTGATGTATTCCCGGATGGTCTCAACCCCATTTTTGTGCTGCGTTAATCCCATTGCCCAGCATACTACAATATTTGAACTCGAAGCCAAAAAATCAACCGCTATGTTGATTTTCTCTTCACTCACACCGGATAATTGTAGCAATTTTTGCTCATTCTGAGCAGCTAAATCCGCTTTCAAAACATTATAACCATCGGTGTATTTGTCAATAAAACAATGGTCGAAAACCGATTTATCAATGGCATCCTTCGCAGCTAATTTTTTTAATATCAATTTAATCAGGGGTATATCCTGATTAATATTCACTGGTAAATGTAAATCGGTTAAATCCTCACCACTACCCAATAAACCTTTTACGCTCTGCGGATTTTTGAAATTAACCAGGCCCGCTTCTTCCAACGGATTAATAGTGATAATCTTCCCTCCGTTTTTCTTACATTTTTCCAAGGCTGAAAGCATACGCGGATGATTGGTGCCTGGATTTTGTCCTGCTACAATAATGATTTCTGCCTTATGTAGGTCTTCCAACTTAACAGACCCTTTACCAATACCTAATGTTTCAGACAAGGCCACCCCACTACTTTCATGGCACATATTGGAACAGTCGGGCATATTATTGGTGCCAATGGCGCGTGCGAACATCCCGTACAAAAAGGCGGCTTCATTACTGGAACGCCCTGAGGTATAAAAAATGGCCTGATCGGGTGAATCCATTTTAAGAAGCTCTTCTGAAATTAACTGGTATGCTTCTGACCATGAAATTGGTTCATAATGAATGCTTCCCGATCTTAGCACCAAAGGTTCTACCAGTCGACCGAATTTATTAAGATCAAAATCGGTAAGAAGTGAGAGTTTCTCAACAGAATGTTCCTTAAAAAAAGTGCTCCCAATCTGCTTGCTTGTGGCCTCATCGGCGAGGGCTTTGGCCCCATTCTCACAGAATTCCCCAATTTTTGAAGGAGTATCAGGGTCTGGCCACGCACAACTTGGGCACTCAAAGCCATCATTCTGGTTCATATGCAAAAGGGCTCGCATTGACTTAACAATACCCATTTCCTTGAAACCATGGGATAAGGCCGCTTGTACACCCATCATTCCTGCTGCATGGTGAGCGGGTTCTTTTAGTTTGATATTGGTGAAGTCCTGTGATCCCCGAACGGAGACTATTCTATGAAAATCCTTATCCATATCTAAAGTTAATTTTAAATATGGGAATACCTAAAACCTTTAACACTTGCCTGCCTTAGGATTTGGATATTTATCGGTCTAGACTACCTAGCAAAAAACAAAATCATAGGCACTCACCACAACAATTACTAGCTACGCATCATTTATTTTCAATTTAGGGGACAGGAACTTACTTTTATCATGTAATTAATTCGAACTAAATTTTTTCATTTTCATATAGTGTTCTCGTAAAAGAGTCTGGTCTTAGTTGATCGGACTCTTTTTAGTTAATGAAACCCCTATTTAAAATGATGCTTTACCTTATTTTGAGACCAGTGTTACTACACCACTTCTCAATCCTTTACCGGTAACGGATAATTCTATTTCACCAGGTTCGGTGGTAGAACGTACCAAAACCACCAATTTGCCACTGAACAATTTCATGGTCGGTAAATGAAACTGCTCTAAAGATGTGGCATCCCCATTGCAGGCTGCACGATATTTTCCCTTACCCGTGACCTTAAACTTCAGTTGATGGGTAGCGGTCGGACATGGATTTCCGTTTTTATCAACGACTGAGGCCGTTACAAAAGCCAAATCCTCACCATCATTCTCCAACTCGGTTCTATCTGATTCGAGTACGATTTTATATGGTTTCCCTGCCGTAACCAGTTCTTTTTTGGCAGCAACATTTCCATTCTTGTCAAACGCCACCACTTTAACAGATCCCGGTTCGTATTTCACGTCCATCCACATAAGTCGGTACCTGTTTTGTGGTGTTCCCTTATGCTTTTTCTGGACTCCCATACTCTTTCCGTTTACGAAAAGCTCAGCACTATCATAATTGGTATAAACAAATACTGGGGTTGTTTCCCCTTCACGACCTTCCCAATTCCAATGGGGAAGTATATGAAGTGTCTCACTTTCGGTATTCCAACGACTTCGGTACAAATAAAACCTGTCTTTGGGCAAGCCCGCTAAATCATTGATCCCAAAATAAGAACTGCGTGAAGGCCATTTTGTATCATAGGGTGTGGGTTCTCCCAAATAATCAAAGCCTGTCCATACAAATTCCCCAATTACCCAAGGCTTGTCATCCTGTAAGACAAAATCATCATCGGGCACATTAGACCAACTGCAGGCTTCCAAATCGTAGGAGGAACTTTGAAAATCATCGTACTGTTTCATTTTTGCAGGCTCAACAGGAAATTTATAGATTCCCCTTGAACTGACCGTTGATGCTGTTTCGGATCCCAAAATCAAACCTTGCGGGAATTTTTCATAGGCCTCGTCATACAGCGGCAATCTGTAATTGAGTCCAGGAATGTCCAATATAGCCCCGAAACCTGATTCCATACTGCTTTTTACTTGGTCCATACCAACGGTTACGGGTCGTGTAGGATCCTCTCGATGGAAAATATCCTGAAGCCATTTGGCGCGTTTCACACCTACCGATCCATATTGGTCAGGCACTTCGTTCCCTGCACTCCACATCACTATACTAGGATGGTTTCTAGTGGCTCGCACCAAATTGACCACATCTTTTTCGGCATATTCCTCAAAAAAACGATGGTAGCCATTCTCTACCTTCGGTTTTGCCCATTCATCAAAACTTTCGGCTAAGAACATGAATCCCATCTCATCGGCCAGTTCCAATTGTTCTATCGAGGGCATATTGTGTGAACTTCGGATTGCATCGCATCCCATATCCTTTAAAATTCTTAATTGTCTTCGTAATGCAGCTATATTTATTGCAGCACCTAAGGGCCCTAAATCGTGATGCAGACAAACGCCTTTGAATTTTCTTGTTTTTCCATTAAGGCTAAAACCTTCTTTTGGGTCGTATTTTATTTCCCGTATTCCAAACCGGGTAGTAAGTTCGTCTTTGAGTACACCGTCTTTATACAATTGGGATATCGCAGTATACAGGAAAGGTGTTTCCGGGCTCCATAATTGAGGATTGGGTACTGCAATATTTTGTTCAAACACTTTCCCAAAGAGTTTTCCCGTTTTATCCGAATCCAGAGAATCACCATTTGCATTTAGTATATGGGTCACAAGGTGCACGTTATCACCCGACACTTTGGTCTTGATTTTTACTTTGGCCATTTCAGGAGTTATCATAGGTGTGGTCACATAGGTTCCCCACTGATCAATACTTGCTTTGTTTTTTACAATAATTCGCACATTCCTATAAAGTCCGGCGCCTGGATACCAGCGCGAGGAAGATTCTACATTGTTTAATTGAACCGCTAATGTATTCGGTTCGCCAGTTAAAACTTGATCCGTTATATCCAAGTAGAAATAACTATAACCATAACCCCATTCGCCCACTTTTTCCCCATTTACAAATACCTTGGGTTCACTCATAGCACCTTCAAAAACAACTAATACACGTTTATCCTTATCATTTTTGGAAATGGTAAAAGTATTGCGATACCAACCCTCACCAATATATGGTAAAGCCCCTGTTCTCCCCGTTTTTTCGGTGGCCACATTTTCCTTGTTCTGTTCGATGGCCACGGTTTGCCTGTCTATTTCTTTATCGAACGGGCCATAAATGGCCCAATCGTGCGGTACGGTTACCGTCTCCCAATGGGAATCATCAAAATTTTTATGAAATGCCTGACCACTTTTACCTTTTTGAAATTTCCAGTCCTTTTTAAGGGTAATAACCGTTCGCGATTGTGCTAGTAAAGGTTGGGCAATTAATACAAATAGGAAAAGAGAAATAAAATGAGTCGAATTTTTTTTCATATTCTAAATTTATTCCACTAATCCCTAATTACCTATTTAAAATAAATTATTTTTTCATTTTAGTATAGAAGGCTAAAAAAGTTCAAGTAAATCATTGACTGGCTTGGGTAACCATACCTTCAACACTTAAAAATGTAGTTTCTGCATCGGTGTTCACGAATCCTTCGGCGGATATCCACCCCGTTGCCCCTTTAAACTCACCATAGCCTTCGATTACTTCAAAAATCCCTGAAGTTGGACCATTAGTGCTCAATAATACTGTGCCAAGAAACCGAAGACCATCACCTTTCCTATTTCTTAGAGTCATATCCAAGACAGACTCGATTTTAGCTGTTTCTTGATTCAATGAACAATTGCGTACTGTAATCGGACTTTGACTCCGATCAAGTTTGCCAAGATAGGTGGTCATTCCAGTCAGTGTGCTGAATTTTGGAAAGTAAGAAACCACACCAGAATCAGGAAACACATAAGTAATGATCTCTGAATCAATATTCGGTACAGAATTTATATTGGCCTTAAAGGGTAGCATTTCAGGCTCTTTAATCGTCTCGGTTTTAGCTTTAATATTCAATGATTCCTGGGAAAATTCGTCAGTCTTGCATGAAATCAATACCAAAGCTGCTATAAAACCGATAGATGTGCGCCTTAAGGTTTTCATGACATTATATTTTGAATTTTTAAATGCTATAAAATAACAGAAACCCTAACCATAAAAACTATGTAAGAGTTTTATGGTTATTTAATACGTAAATGTCTGTTAAGAAAATTGTATTGAAAATGATTTTGGTCATACCCGCAACTTTTGTTGAAGTGCTTTTGCCTCTTAGGAAAGGTTAAATTTAGAGGTAAATTCGATTCTATAATTGTGAAATACAAATATGTTGTAACCCTCCGAATTAGGATTAAAAAAGGGATAAAAGGTACCTCGCGAAACAAAAACCACTAATTTTATAATATCCCGATGGAAACAATTTAATTTTGAATAAAATCCATTCTCATGACAAAATATTTATCCAAACTCCTTTTGATTTTTTTAGTATTGAATGGTAATATATTCGGCCAAGAAACCAAACCTGAATGGGAAAATCCAGAGATATTTGGAATCAATAAATTGGCACCGCATGCTTATTTTATCCCCTTTCAAAATCAAGAAGCTGCAGTTTCACTGAACGTTGGTATTTCGGATCGATACCAATTGCTCAATGGACAATGGGACTTCAAATTATATAACAATCCTGATGATACACCTGAAGGTTTTATTTCTCCAGATTATGATACCAAGGATTGGGATTCGATACCCGTACCCTCCAATTGGCAGTTGGAAGGTTATGGGATGCCCATCTATGCCAATATCTCAATGCCTTTTGAAAGCAAACCACCATCGGTGCCTCATGAAGGAAACGAAACGGGTTTGTATAGGCATGAATTCGAAGTTGATACTCTATGGATTAAGGACAAAACGATATTGGCATTTGAAGGTGTACAGTCGGCTTTTTATGTTTGGGTAAACGGAATGAATGTAGGCTATAGTCAAGGAAGTATGACAACGGCCGAATTTGATGTTACCCCCTACATTAAAACTGGTAAAAACCTATTGGCCGTTAAAGTGATTCGCTGGTCAGATGGTAGCTATATGGAGAACCAGGATTTTTGGCGCTTAAGTGGTATTTATAGGGATGTTTATTTACATAGAAAACCAAAAACATATATTGAAAATTTTCAAATTGAAACAGATTTGGATGTCAACTATGAAAATGCGGAACTCAATATTGAGGTTGTCTTACAAGATACAGCTAACAGTTTCGAAGGAAACATTCAGTTTCTATTATTGGATACAGACGGAAAGGAAATCGTAAACCGGACTACCACTTTTGACCAAGCCACCATACAGGTAAATTTCCCTATTCAAAAGCCTAAAAAATGGACAGCGGAAACCCCTAGTCTTTATACACTTGTTCTAAATCTAGAAACCAAAAATGGGTCCGTTGAAAGTATTGCCAAAAAAATTGGTTTCAGGAAAGTAGAAATCAAGAACGGCCAAGTGTTGGTCAATGGCGTGGCTCCATTGTTCAAAGGGGTCAATAGGCATGAATTTGACCCCTATAAAGGCCGTGCCGTGGATGAAAGTTCAATGATTCAGGACATTAAATTAATGAAGCAATATAATTTTAATGCCGTACGTGCCTCACACTATCCGAACCAAATTAGATGGTATGAACTATGTGATGAATACGGATTGTATGTAATGGACGAGGCCAATTTAGAAAGCCATGACCTATGGTTTAATTACAACCAAAGCCCTGTAAAATTTCCTGAATGGAAAAATGCCATTGTTGCCCGCGGGGTTGCCATGGCAGAACGTGATAAGAATTTTGCTTCGGTCGTTATGTGGTCTCTAGGCAATGAAGCCGGTTATGGCCCAAACGTTGATGCTATGGGGAAGGCCATACGTGACCTTGACCATAGTAATAGACCCATTCATTACGAGAGCAGGGACATTGGCGTTGGGATAAAAGAATTGCAAGAAGGCACTCTTTTGGATAAGGTTAAGGGAGGAATGATGCTCATGGAAAAAATGGGCAGCCCGGCAAACCAAGAAATTGGATCATCAATGTATCCGATGCCAGACAAAGCTCAAGAAAATGCCCTTGCCGACACATTAAGGCCCTATATCATTTGTGAATATGCCCATGCGCAAGGCAATAGTACGGGCCATTTTAAGCAATTCTGGGACATCTTCGAAAAAAACCCCACCATGCAGGGAGGTTTTATTTGGGATTGGGTAGACCAAGGATTGGCAAAAAAAGATAAAAACGGAAATGAATATTATGCTTATGGGGGTGATTTTGGCGATGAAATTGGCGATGCTAATTTTTGTATTAACGGACTGGTATTTCCCGACCGCACTCCCCACCCTGCTTTGGTGGAAGTAAAAAAAGTACAGCAATTTGTGAAAATCAATGTGGTTGATCTAAAAACGGGAACCTTCAAAATCAGCAATCATTATTTCCATCAAAATTTGGATTTTGCCCAAATACAATGGAGCTTGACAGCTTCAGGTGAAATTGTCAAAAATGGATTATTGGAGGTAGAAACCGTGGGCCCTGTAGAATCATTTACGATACAAATACCTATTGATCAAAAGGCATTTGAAAAGACCAAGGATTACCATTTAATGATAAGCCTGGTTTTAAAAGATGACCAGAACTGGGCCGGAGCGGGTCATGAAATTGCCTGGGAGCAGTTCACGCTGGCTGAAGCCGAGGAAGAACAGTCGACTCCTGCAAAAGGTAATGCTATTAAAAAGGTAGAATCAGAAAATGGCATCACTTTCGAAAATGATGTTTTCAAGTTAGGTTTCAATCCCGAAAATGGATTATTGGAAAACTACCATAAATCAGGAAAACTACTTTTTACGCAAGGGCCCAAACCTAATTTGTGGCGTGCGCCAACAGATAATGACCGTGGTTTGTCAGCAATCCCATTTATGGTTTTTAATGCCACCCATTGGCTCAATATGGGATTAGATCAGATGCAACCTTATGTTACAAAGTATTCCATAACTGAATTGTCTGATAACGAATTTCTGATTATAGTAAAAGGTAAACTAAAAAGCCCAGCCACTTCATTCGCCTATGAAACAACATATACGCTTCTAGGAAATGGATCTATTAACACCGATCATACCTTAACCCCTCCCAAGATTTTCAGTGCAATCGCGAAAATGGCATTTTTCGGAGGACTTATTGGCGCTTTGATTATGCTCTTCATATTGTTACTAATACAAAAAAAGGTCAAAAGAAAGTTCATTAAGTTTCTTTTAATGCTGATTCCTTTACTATTATTTCTGGCCTCCTTGGGCGCCACTGCCTTTGGGGCTAAAGACTATTTTACTATGAAACCCTTGGCGAAAGTTGGAATGCAACTGCTTTTACCAAAAGAAACGCAAAACATACAATGGTATGGCAGGGGACCTTTTGAAAATTATCCAGATAGAAAAAGCGGTTCAAAGATAGGTCTGTATACCTCAACGGTTGATGAACAATATGTGCCTTATATTAGGCCTCAGGAAAACGGCAATAAAAGCGATGTTCAATGGGTGAAAATGAGTGATGGTTCTGAAAATGGATTGGTTATAGAAGGGAAAGACCTAAATATTTCAGCACACAATTACAGCTTGCAAAATCTAACTGAAGCAACCCATACCAATGATATTGTAAAAGCGGATTATGTTACTCTCAATATTGACCATAAAACATCAGGTTTGGGAGGTTCTTCGTTCATGTATAATTTTATGGATGAGTATTTATTGAAGGACAAGGAATACTCCTATTCATTCTGGTTAAAACCGATAATGGACAATAATATTGGAGAATAATTTTATGATTTCAGTTTTGAATTGCCATTGCTTTTTTTGGGTTATCAATTAAAAGCATATCCAATTCTTCTTGGGTAAATCCGATCTCGTAAAGTTTTTGCGCCAACTTTTCAGGAATAGTTCGGTATGGCCTGCTATTACCATTTCCGAAAAGTTTGAGATCAAGCTCCCCATTGTTATATAAGACACTCCAACCGTCGTCATGTGATAGCAGTAATCTTTTCAGCAATGAATGTTCTTTGAGTTTGCCGATCATTGATATGTATTTTTCAAGATTGGTTTCGTTGATACCATCAAGACTGATCCATACACCCATTTCTGCCATTTCAATACGATCCTTGTCTGTTCCATTTTGGGCATGCACCCAAATCAATTTATTCAAATCAAAGTTGTTCGCTTTCGCTAGTTGATATTGACTTCTTATTGCGACCCCATCGCCGGTATGAACGGCCATGGTCATACCTGTTTTTTTACTTACCATCATTCCGGCTTTGACTATTTTTTGTTCTATGCGGTCCAATGCTCCGCTGCCAACTCCCAATTTTATAAAACCTGGGATTATTCCCGTATTTGAAATTCCTTCTTGCCATTCACTCAGCCATCTATCTGCCAATTCTTTTGCAGTTTCATTGTATGCATGTTCTGGTAAATACTTTTTATCTACGGCAGCATAATACCCTGTGTTGGTTACAATATTCAACCCTGAACTTTTCGATAGCTCTTTTAATAATTCCACGTTTTTACCAATATAGCTAGGAGTGCATTCGAAAAGTGTATTAAATCCCAAAGACTTCAGATGTAACAAATAAGGTAAGATAACTTTGATCGCTTTTTCTGGGTCTTCAAACGGTTGATTGGGATGTTCCGTGCCTTCAAAATTTGTGACGATATGCTCATGGATCAACGTCTTACCCATTTCCTCGATGGCTATTACACCGTTAACGGTCATGATATATCCTCCCTCCTTACTTTGGGCTAAAATACTAGCATTTATAAGATTCATCAATACAAGAACCAATAGAACTATTTTGCGTTTCATGATATTGAAAAATTACTGATTATCTTTTTCATAATGTCCTTCAATGGCAAAGTCATATAAATCGAATACTCACCTTTGTTCTCGATTTACAATCGAGATATCCTTCTTTGATACATGGGAGGGTTCATATTGGTTATATATTATACGTTTTTGTAAAACTGCAAAACAGAAAATTTTGGGTAGTGTTGAATGGGGTTGTATGTTTTTCCAATAAACACTGCATTT
This sequence comes from uncultured Flavobacteriaceae bacterium, assembly GCA_963762065.1. GTDB lineage: Bacteria > Bacteroidota > Bacteroidia > Flavobacteriales > Flavobacteriaceae > Maribacter_A. The sequence continues at coordinate 117,854 of CAVXJE010000002.1, forward strand.
TAGTAAACCCATTCTTAAATTGTGCCGTCAACGTTTTTTCAGAGTACTGTTTAATGGCCAATCCGCTACATTTTTTGGGACCGTCCTCCGAAAAAGTCCCCAAGATCAAATAACCCCCAACACATCTTTTCGCTGTTTCAAGATATTTTGTTGTTTGCTCGTTCGTTGTTAAAAAATGAAAAGTGGCCCTATCATGCCAAACATCATAAGTGGTATCCGGTTCAAATTCGGTAATATCACATGCAATCCATTTGATTTTTTTAGCTTTCACACCAAGTCGCTTTTTGGCTTTTTCCAAGGCTTTTTCTGAAATATCCAAGACGCTTATATTTTCAAAACCTTCTTGAAGCAAATAATCGACAAGTTTGCTATCACCGCCGCCAACATCAATAATCTTTGCGGTTTTCGATAACTTAAAGGAATCAATTAACTTTAGTGAGATCTTTGGTATTTCTTGGGTCCAACTTACCTCGTTTGGGAACTTGGTTCCGTAAACCGTTTCCCAATGTTTTTTCCTTTTCATTATTCAATTCCAAACGCGGCTATTTTTTTGAATGTGTTTATTCATTCAGCAACTATTTCAATAAATTTCAGGTACAAAAGTCTGATATTTCATAGGAGGACGCACATAACCTACATGTTTGGGCAAAGGAGGCAACTTAATAGGTTTTAAATTCATTTTTTTATGTGGAATCTTACTTAGTATATGACCAATGCAATTGAGTCGTGCTTTTTTCTTATTGTCGGCATTAACCACATACCAAGGTACCTGCTTGGTATCGGTATGTGCGAACATATCGTCTTTGGCCTTTGAATATTCCAACCAACGTGCACGTGACTCCAAATCCATAGGACTGAATTTCCATCGTTTCAAGGGGTCCTTTATACGGCTTTTAAAGCGTTTTTCTTGCTCTTCATCACTTACCGAAAACCAATATTTCAAAAGTATAATACCTGATCGTACCAGCATTCGTTCAAAATCAGGGCAAGAGCGTAAAAACTCATTGTACTCATCGTCTGTACAAAAACCCATTACCTTTTCTACCCCGGCCCTATTGTACCAACTTCTATCAAAAATCACAATTTCACCTGCTGCAGGTAGATGTGCCACATAGCGCTGAAAATACCATTGTGTCTTTTCTTTCTCGGTAGGGACCCCTAAAGCAACCACTCGGCAGACCCTTGGGTTTAAGGGTTCTGTAAATCTTTTGATAGTGCCCCCTTTACCGGATGCATCCCTGCCTTCAAAGATGATCACCACTTTTAGGCCTTGGGTCCTTACCCATTCTTGCAGATGAACTAAGTCTTTCTGCAAACAAGCAAGAGCGTCCTCATAATTGTCTGTCTTATCGGCACATGTATTTTTTTTAGATCCTCCCATTTTACGAATTTAAATAAAAAGTTAATGTGTCATACATGATTTTCCCTAAAGAAGACCTTTATGTACAAATTTATTACGCTTCTAAATAATCTGTTGGGTTATTGATTTCCTTCCGATCCGGAAATCAATTTTTTCTTTTGGGTCGAAAAATCAAGCCATGTCAGCTTATGCCAAAGCTTTTCCAAGGGACCTTGATTATATTTTTTAATCCAATATTTACAGAAATAAAATTGAATTGCGAACAATAGAATTCCAATACCAAAGCTCTCAGTATGCCGTACACTGGGGCCCAATCCCAAACCGTAACCAAAAAACACAAAACCCCCTATTATTGATTGCAATACATATGCCGTTAAACTCATTCGTCCACAATAACGTAATCCGCCAGCTATTTTCCTAAAGAAATTGGTTTTGTAGAGTAAAATGAATGAAGCAACCAAAACAAAACTAAAAGCTAGATTGCCATACATATCAACAACAATCAGAATTGTTTTAGCGTAGATTTCCAAATCGGTTATGGTTTTAAAGTTATTCTCTAAAATGAAAAGTGTAATAAAAACGAAGGTTGCAATTATCAATGTTCTTTTCCAGAACTTTGTGCTCTTTTTGCTTTCAACAAAAAGTTCTTTTTTGCCCAACCAATATCCAAATACGAACAAGCCTGCAGTCTGAACCAATCTACCTACATCATATGCCCACATAAGTGATACTTTATGGCCATATAAGGTGTTTGATTTCATCAGGTTCCAAAAAGAATCACCTAATTGGCCTTCTTTCAATGCATTCCAATATTTGCCCATTTCCAAAACAGGAACGGAATAGTCATTATCCAATTGATAGCGCATATAACTGGCCCATTCCAAAGGTTGTGACAAAAGAAGAATGGATATGATAAGCAAAGCTGTGTCGCTACATTTTCGAACCAGGAACAAGGTAACCCCCACTAGGGCATATAACATTAAAACCTCACCAGGAAAAAAAAGGCCATTGAATAGCGCAAAGACTACCAATAGCAGCATACGCCATAAAAAACGAACCCCAAAATCGTTGCCTTTTGCCTGTTGCTTGGCAAACATTAAACTAAATGTAAATCCGAATAAAAGGGCAAAAATGGCATAGCCCTTACCCCCAAATAAAAAGAACATGGTATCCCAAACCCCTTCATCAAGGGTATTCAACCAATCTGGTTGGGTCGCCTTATCGGGAAAAACATAAAAATTAAAATGCTCTATGCTATGTAATAGCATAATGGCCATTATTGCAAACCCACGTAAGCTATCGACAACTTCTATTCTTGGTTTTTTGCTGTCTATTTCTAAATTCATTAAAAGGATGTATTTTCATTAAGGAATGAACGCTCAAATAAAGTAAATTAAATAATCCAGATAGAATGATCCGTTATAATTCATCTTCTGATGAGGGTATTAATCGCGCTTTTAGATTGGGGTCCTTCATATCCTTATCTAATGGGAACATGGGTCTATTGATTCGCATATATCCCAATCTTTCCAAGTCCTGATCCACACCACCAGGGGTCATTGCCATTATCCAATCGGCCCTCATATCGTACAATTCCGGTACCAAATACCCGATTTTCACCACTACGATATCAGCCTCCCTTGGGTTTAGGCCCAATCTGGTAAAATCTATCTCTTTATGATATGGCTTGCGTTTTTTTGTAACAATAATATGGGCACTGCCCATCTTAACCACTACTTCGGTTTCTGCGTGTACATCGCCGTATTCTATGGCTTCTATGGTTCCCGTTAATTGGATTGGATGGGCAAAACGATGATCAATGGCTGCCCCTGCCTTGACACTGATTTTTCCTCCTACACCTATTTCAATGGCTTTTTCAACAAACTCTGGTCCTGGGATCGAGGCATAAATAAGCGAAGGTCCGTTAGCCGATTTAAATTCAGGTCGTGCCAGAATTTCGGTTAAGGTCCAGGTTACATCGCCAGCACCTCCTGCAGTGGGATTATCACCCATATCGCTGATCATAAACGGATGCTTATCACTGGCAAGGGCCATATCAATGCTCTCTTCCAGTGTTGCTACTGGGGCTACAAATTCAAATTCATCCCGTACCTCCCAAAAACTGTTTGCCAAATACTCAGCTGCATAGGATACTTTATCCTTATCATCACCGGTTACCATTACCACGGCATGATTTCGGGGTTCATCGGCCCAGGCATACCCTATCCAGATTGCTGCATCAATTATACCTTCCTCTTCTGTTACTGGTCCTACCTTGGCATATAAGCTTTTACCAGGTTCTATTCTTGTACTGGTCTTTTCACCTGGTAATAAGATGGGTATGGGGATCCATGCTTTATAGGCAGGTTTCCCTTTACCGCTTTCCAATCGGTCCAAAAGATTCACCACGGCTCGTTTTTTCGACTCCAACGCATCTTCATGGGGAGCCATACGATAACAGGTAATCAAATCAGTGTTATGTGCTAGCCGCTCCGAAACATTGCCATGCAGATCCATAGAGGTTGATATTAGGGTTTCGGCACCAATCATCTCTCGGATCCTGATGATAAAATCCCCTTCCGGATCATGGAGACCTACTACACTCATAGCACCATGAATATCAAAAAAGAGTCCGTCATAAGGTCCATTTTCCTTAAGCATTTTTAGGGTTTTGGTCACCAAAGATTCATATGCCTCCCTAGTAACGGTTCCCCCGGGAAGGGCATGTGCCCTAAGTGTGGGAATCCAATCGGCCCTTTTCCGATTTAGGGAATCTGGGGACAGAAAAGGATAGAACGAGAAAACATCATCGGCAACCCGTGCATGAAAATCATCCTCATCGGTTACCGCAGGCGAGAAAGTACTTGATTCTATGGCCAAACCAGCAATGGCAATTCTAGGAAGGTTCTTATCCCCTAGAGCTTGGTCCTTGGCATGTTTACAACTAAAAGCGGAAACTATTACTATAAAAGATAAAAGCGTTCTTTTCATAATGGTTCTGCTAATTGTATTTTGTGGGATTAAGTGTTCGGTTAGTTTTACTTTGGCAAATCTTCTTTATAATATCTTTATCACAGCTTGAAATCCCGTATTTACTATTTACGGTATTTAGCCTTGCCATAATTTCCAGGGTGCCCTGTAGTTGGGTTTTAGATATGTATTGGCATTAAGTTCATTGGTTATCTTACTTTGCTTATCGTCCCAATCCAATTTTTTACCTGTTCTATAGGCGATATTTCCCAAATGCGCCACTAGAGCAGCATTTCTACCTATTTCAATAGTACAATTTGGATCTTTACGACTTTGTATACATTCAAAAAAGTTTTTGGTGTGCGCATCCAAGCCACTACTGTGGCTTTTTCGCGGAGGTATGGCTTCAGTAAGGTATTTTCCATCCTGTTGAAGTGGTATTACCTTCCAGCTTGCCCGGTTTACGGCCAAAATGCCATTTTCTCCAATAAAAGCCACTCCAGGCTCCCCTGAATCCTCCAAATAGGGAGATGTGCCCATGGCCATAAATTGCTCCCAAATGAGACTGAAATCGCCAAAATCATAGACCGTGGTCAAGGTATCAGGAGTTTCTGCGGCATCTTCCGGAAATCCGAGTTTACCCCCGATGGCCACAACCGATTTTGGTGCAGATGCATTCATACCCGCTAAAACCATATCGATCATATGCACTCCCCAATCTGTCATAAGCCCACCTGCATAATCCCAGAAGTAGCGGAAAGAGCCATGAAAACGATTTTCATTAAAGGGCCTGTTTGGTGCTGGTCCCAGCCATCGGTCATAATCAACTCCTATAGGCGGTTGGGAATCGGGGACCACATCGAATCCACGACCATAGTTTACATCTGCCCAAGCTTTCACCTGCCTTATTTTACCCAGTGCGCCTGTATTCAAATAGTCAAAAGCGGAATGCCAATGTGGGTCGCTTCGTTGCCACTGCCCTACCTGTACCACCCGATTGTATTTTCGGGCCGCTTTTACCATTAACTCGGCCTCATAAATGCTATTGGCTATTGGTTTTTCTACATAAATATCTTTTCCGGCTGCACAAGCATCGGTCATTTGAATGCAATGCCAATGGTCAGGAGTGGCGATTATAACCGCATCCAATGCCTTGACTTTTAAAAATTCGCGATGGTCATTGAATGTTTTAGGCCTTTTGCCAGTATTGGTTTCCAGTTCATCTGCACGGCTTTTCAATAAGTTGGCATCCACATCGCAGAGCGCCACACAGCCCGTACCCGGGTTTTTAAGAAAAGAATTGAGATTTGCCCAGCCCATTCCCCGAACCCCAATAAGACCAATCCTAATGCCGTCTTTATCTTTAATAATGGTTTTGGCAGAAACTTTGTTAAGTGGAATGGTAGTTGCTATGGAGGCTGCTCCTAGATTTTTTAAAAATTTTCTTCTATTGCCCATTTCGATTTATTTGGTCTTTGAAAGTACTAGTTTTTTCGATGTTTAAAAAATCCGGTTTGGACATTTTTTCTGATACTAGTGAAGGCTGTTTTTCCGCATTTTTCAGTTTAAGATAGTTAGCAATTGCAAATCCCCCTTCTATCCATTCACCATCTGGACCAATTTCATACGGCTATTGATCCCGATCTTGGTATAAATCCTATGTGTATGGTCCTTTACGGTCTGTAAACCAATGAACAGCGTATCGGCTATTTGTTGGTTGCTCTTTCCTAGGCAGATCTGCTCAATAATCTCTTTTTCACGCTTTGAGATCTGGTATTTTCTATAAATGAATTCCTTTTTTTCCAGATTGGGATTCTCGGCATATAGAGGTACAAAGACCAAATCTGAATTGACATTTAAATAAAACAAGGGGGCAAAATTAGAAATAAAATATAGCAAGATCAATGGGGCAAGTATCCAAGGGTCGGAAAATACAAAGGGTAATATCCCCATTCTTAACACTAGCGCCAAAAGCATCAATAACACAAAACGGATTACGATTTTATTATTGGGCCGTTTTTTCTTTTCTAAATTCTGCCAAACGATGCCCGCAAACAAAATCATATACCCCAGTTCCAAACCAATGAAAATGGCAATTTCTGTAACTATGAATTTGTCCCCAAGAAGCCACCGGGTATTATCCTCAAAAGTAAATATCCCTAAGACAAGAGCGATAACCACAACCCAAAAAACCAGATGAATCCATAAAGCACGATATTTTGTTTTCACCTCCGCAAGTGAAAATGCCATTTGTATTAGCATAATCCATGAAATAAGCAAAAAAGGTATGCCAAGAACAGGTAAAATATTTGCCACAATTCCCACTATTTTGCTTTCAAATTCTATAGAGGATAGTATAACCCGAATGATGATCGGCCCCCAAATAGCATAAAAGGTAAACGCAAAAAAAGCAATCAGATAATAAAAATAGTTTCTATGAAATTCGGCGTTATAGGTGGCAATGAACTGGTGGACCATCAATATGCTTGCAACGGCTATGGCAGCACAAAAAATAAAAACCACTATGAAGGTTAAACTGAGCAAAAGTCGGATTGTTATAGACTAAAAGTATGAAAATGGCACAATACCACCACTACCTTAGTAGTGATTTTAAATTCACTACTTAAGTTGGAAGGATTATAAATAAGAGACCCTTACATTTAAATAAAAAATTCATGAAACCAATTATCCCTTCTGACAGGAATGAAGGACCTAGAAAACCCTTAGGGCAAAAAATTGAAATTTTTTATTTACCTAACCTAGTGCCACTTAAGCGGCAGCGATCCGCCAGCTGGCGGAAGAGTTAAGTAGGAAACCCGATTCGAACATTGGGGAATTATTAACTATAAATCTAAAATCATGGAAATCGTAAAAGAAGAAAGAAGACCTAAAGCAACCATATCGGGTAGTTATGGTTATGGATGGCAGCAGATGTGGAAACACTTTTTATATCTGTTTCTAATTATGGTAATAGTCGGCATTGCCCAGACCCCATTTTCATTCGTTCGGGATTCCGATGCTGATCTAACCGCCGGAATGATATTGTTGCAAATTTTGGCTACTGCCTATTGGTTGCTACTGTTTTCTGTAATCAAATATGGCGCCGATTTGTTGTACCTGCATGCCATTCGCAATGAAAAAATTGAAATCAGCGTATTATTTGATGGTTTTAAAAAGAACTATGTAAATATAATCCTGGCCAATTTGCTCGTTTTTGCCATTGTAGGAATAGGGATTGTTTTTCTTATTGTACCCGGAATCATTTTGGCTTGTAGGTTGGCATTTGTTTCGTATTTGGTGATGGATAAAAATATGGAGCCCGTTGCCGCTGTTGAAAAAAGCTGGGAAATGACCAAAGGGCATGGGTGGCAGATTTTTGGAATGGGTCTATTGGCCATTCCCATTGTTATAGGTGGACTCATATGCTTTATAGTAGGTATTGTATTTGCTATAATATGGATTTCCGCTGCTTTTGCAGCTATGTACCATGCAGTAGACCTTGAGGAGAAAAAACAATTGAATGGGTATACCGTTGAGGAAGAACCTACTCAACCGACTGGGGAATAAAACCATTTGATTGTCCCAAAAAATATAGCCTTACGTCATTGCGACCCCAAGTATTCGGAGGAAACAATCTGTAAAAGAATGGCAGTTTTGGAATAGATTACTTCACTCTGTCTGCCTGACAAAGGGAGGATTACCCCGAATACTCGAGACGATCCAATCTTAACATCCCCCTAACCCTACTTCAACAAGCTCAGCACAGGCCTTAGAAGGGGGAATACTTTTTACTTATTATTCCTGTGAACCCGCCTGCACTTCTAAAGGCTCATTGACATTGTAGACAGGGGCGGGAATCTATATTCATCAGCCCCCAAGTGGATTCCTTTTTAGCAATTCGTTAGGACGAATTACGGTATCTCATTACTATTTTATGGGAACCTGGAATTTTTTTATGATAATAGATGATATTTTTATCCACAGTTAAAGTAGGGGCTTCAATTAGATCAGAAATAGTTTCCGAAAACAATACTTTTGGGATTGAGAATGAATCCTGGGAATTCTTCCTCATTGCGACACAAATCTCCAAAACCGTGCTTGGGGTAATTGGTCCTTTTAAATATCTCGTATAGTACAGTTCCAAATTATCACTACTTATACAAGGCGCATAATAAATATAATTATCATCATTGATATTTCCTAAAATCGTTGCCGAATTTGGAAGTGTATTGAATGTTGTGGTATTGACTTTTTGGGCAATTCCCAACTGTGTTTCACAAGGTCCAATACAATTTTGTTCGTCAAATCTTGCATTGTTGAAATACAAAAATTGTCCATCTAAACTTATACCGTGATCCATTATAAGCCAACCAGGAGTATTCATATTAAAATCCCCTCGAACCCTTTCAATGGCAGTAACGTTGCCGGCATCAAAAAAACCGTAAAAAAGATTGTCCAATTCCGCCGGGTAATCCCTGGTTGATGTCCAGTAGAAATTACCATTGGAATCCATATCAGGTACGGCATCCAAATGGGATGCTGTTGTTTGATTTGTACCAATCAATTCCCCAACTAAAGTAAATGTTGAATCATTCACTTTAGTTGCATAAAATAATTTGGTGTCGACCCCATCATTTATATTATTGAAAAACAGATAATTACCATCCGGGGAAATAAATGGTTCCATGGCATCAAAAGATAAACCATTTATGCTTACGTCTGTTTCAGGACCAAATGAGGGATATGGTATTGGTTCACTGTTATCGTTATCCGCTTTTGAGTAAGAATTTATAGCTATGAGTAACAGTGTTAAGATAGCTTTTGTCCTCATTTTATATTTTTTGTGTAATGCTTGTTATGGCCGATTTGTACTAACTGAACTCGTTATAACCACTTTTTATTGTTTATTTACTTGCCTTTTTTGGGAGCTAGCATCTTTTAATGGTTGGCTGGAGGATTCGAATATTAAATAGATTGATTGTTGGGGAATGGCCTTGATCGTTATAATGATATTCCAGTAGCACTACCTTCTTACTTGCCCAAAGCAATAAAAAACACTAGCTGCTAATTTTATGTTTATGATTAACCCTTTTTATTTTCCAATGGCAAATTTGCCACCAAGCCAAGCCATTGGAATATAGGCAACTACAAGGTCCAAAACACTAAACCAAGTTGGGGAAGGAAGCATAATAACATTGGTAATGCCTCCAAGTAAAAAGAAAACCCCTATACCCAGTGCGAATTTTAGTTTATTATTTGCCGCGATGAGTGCAGCGATATAAGCCCCAACAAGGGTTCCTAAAGCATGGGCCAAAAAAGGAAAAATGAAATGACGGGGCTCAAATAAATGCAAGGACGATTTTAAACTTTCCATATTGGTCACATCTACACCTTCTGGAGGAGGTATGATCGAGCTGCTCAACATTATAATTCCCATATTCACAATACTACCAATAATAATTCCGGCAACTAGGGCTAAAATATTTTTAAGGATAGGGTTCATACTTTCTTGATTTAGTTCGGCATATTTTTTATAAGATATTGACTGTCAATTCTTTTTAATGTTTTCTAAATTACCAAAATTTGTTTACATATTGGTTTTTGACTACATCTTAGGAAATAAATACCTTGTTAGGGTTTCATGCTCATTTATTTTTCCAAATATTTACTTGTTATTCAAACCTTACAAAAAGCTTTGATTTGATGAGCAATTTTCTTGATTCCTTAGAACAAAGGGAGGAGCTTTTTTGGTTTGCTATACTTTTTTTGGTCCCCTCCTCAGGTAAGGAGGGGTGTCCCGCCAAAGCCGGACAGGGTGGTTTGGAAAGATAATATCCCATCTTTTTTAATCCGACTCCTCCATCTTTGCCACCCGGAGTACTCGGGACGTTCTAGTCTCTACATCCTCTTGACCCTACTTCGACAGAGCTTGTCTTGAGCGTTGTCGAAAGGCTCAGCACAGGCCTTCAAAGGGGAATATTTTTTTTATCGGCATTGGTTTTATTATCCTCTTTTTGCTTTAATGCCTCATTCGCTGTTTTCCCTTCGACGAGCTCAGGGACCGGCTTTTAGTTTTTCATTGCTACTACTAGTCCTATTCTCCTTCTTAGCTCCCAGTAGTTTGGTCGCTGTTTTCATATCGGCATATCTGGGGTCGGGTACGTAGTCCTGCTTTAGCATTTTGATTACCTCAATACTAAGAAAATCAAATTCGCTCACCACCTTGCCATAAAAGCGGTACACGCCCCTACCCCTGAAAAAGTATTTGGAGGCCACGGGCGGGAACAGCACCGCATCGAACACCTCGCCCTGCTGGTCTACCATAGTGGCAAAAGACATGCGCTTGCCCGTATGGGTCTTGGTGGGTTTTACCGTGACCAGATAGCCATAAATATCTATATGATGTTTCAGATAACGCTCTAGATCCTTACTGCCGTTACTGTTCTTGGGTGGTTCGGCCAAAAGCTCAAAAGGGCTACAGAGACAAAAGCCCAACAGCTCTATCTGCGTAAAGGCCATTTCGAGATCTGTGGTATGCAGTTCAGGAATCTCAAAATTCTGTTGCCGTGGCGGGAACAATTTGGGGTGGTCTATCTTCACATTCTTTGAGAGGAACAAATGGGCTTTCCACAAGAGTTCATGTTTGTTCGTTTTTGTAAACCGAAAGGCATTAATCCGGATCAAAATACTCACCTGCTCTATAGAGATGAAAACCCTATCTAGAAAATCTTCCAAAGAGCCATAGGCTCCATTTGTTATCCTGTCTTTTAGGATACGCTCCGACACGCGACTTTCCAATTCGCGCAAATACCCAAAGCCCAGGTAAATATCCTTCCCATAAATGACATTGCCCCCAAAACTCATATTAATACATGGGGCATGTACAGTGGCCCCCAACATACGCGCCTCATGAATATAAAACTCGGGGCGGTAGAAGCCGCCACCATTATTGAGCACGGCCACCATATATTCCAACGGAAAATAGGTGCGCAAGAACAGGCTTTGGTAGCTCTCCACGGCATAGGAAGCGGAATGACCCTTGGCAAAGGCATAGCCGGCAAAGCTGGCGACCTGGTGCCAGATCTCGGAAATAAGGGTCTCGGCATAGCCTTTTTTACGGCAATTGTCCATAAACTTTTCCTCTACCTTTTGAAACTCTTCCCGCGAACGGAACTTACCACTCATACCCCTACGCAGCACATCGGCCTCCCCAAGACTGAGGTCGGCAAAATAGTGCGCCACCTTGATAACATCTTCCTGATAGACCATGACCCCATAGGTGTCGGGCATAATATCCAACATTACGGGATGGCCTTTTTCCTGTGCCCTACCTTTATTCCGATGCCGAAGAATGTATTCGCGCATCATCCCACTTTTTGATACCCCCGGGCGAATGATCGAGCTGGCCGCGACCAAACCCAGATAATTGTCAACCTCCAACTTTCGGAGCAGCATTCGCATAGCGGGCGACTCCACATAAAAACAGCCCATACATTGCGCCCTTTTTATCAGGTTGTTGATTTTGGGATCATTCTTGAATTTCTTGATATCATGGATGTCAATACTAGCGGCGGCTTCGGGTTGGTTCTGTCGTGCAATCTGCACCGCTTCCTTGATCTTGGCGAGTCCGCGTTGTGCCAAAATATCGAACTTATAGAGGCCTACATCCTCGGCAATGACCATATCGTACTGGGTGGTGGCAAAGCCTTTTGGTGGTAGGTGGGTGGCAGAAAACCAATGCAAGGGTTTTTCACTGATCAGTATCCCCCCTGCATGAATGCTCAGGTAATTGGGCATACCCTGCAGCAGTTGGGTATATTTTACCACCAAGGCCGAAACGCCATCCAACCGATCAGGCTGGTAATGACCATCACAAAGTACATCGATCTCCTCTTTGGGAAGCCCAAAGACCTTACCCAACTCACGTACCACGCCCCTCCATTTAAAAGTGACATAGGTGCCTAAAAGCGCCACATGCTCAAAGCGGTTAAAGATATATTGGGTAACGTCCTCACGGTCTTTCCATGAAAAATCGATATCAAAGTCAGGCGGATTCACTCGATACAGATTGATAAAGCGCTCAAAATACAGATCCAGTTCAATGGGATCCACATCGGTAATACGCAACAGATAGGCCACAATACTATTGGCGCCACTGCCCCGCCCCACATAAAAATACCCCTGCTTATGGGCATAGGAGACGATATCCCAATTGATGAGGAAATAAGAGACGAACCCCATTTTCTTGATGAGTTTCATTTCTTTTTCCACACGTTCCGGGACGCCCTTGCCCCCATCGGGATAGCGATAAGGCAACCCTTCTTGGCACAGGCGCTCGAGCATGGCCTCATCTTCTTCTTTGCTGCCCGTATAAGTTTGCAGGTTTTGGGGTTTTCGCCCTTCGGAAAAGTCAAAATGGATGCTACAGGAATTCATCAAGCGTTCGGTATTCTCTAAAATAAAAGGGTATTCTGAAAAAGCCGCTGCCAGATTCTGTATGGGGAACATTTTTTCGTCCGCAGAGGCTTCCTCGGTCTTTTCCAATTTGCTCAGCAGGGTATTGTTGTCAATGGCACGTAATAACCGATGGGCATTGAAATCGCGTTTATTGCGAAAGGTAACGGGCTGCAAGACTACCAGTTTATCCTTGAATTCCACTAATCTGGAAAACGGCAAGCGTCGTAGATCGGCAATCGAAACACCGATATACTCATACGGTGCAAAGGTCGTTTGCTCATTGCACACTACTTTCTCAAAGGGATATATAGTATAAGCATGCTCAAAATGCGGGGCGATAGCAGGTAGTTTTTTTTCCTCGTGTAGGTGTTCCGACAAAAAACGGTTCAGTTCCAAATAACCTTCATTATTCTTGGCAATGCCCACAAAACAAGGGTCGACCCCGTTCCGAAAATCGATGCCCAAAATGGGTTTTATGTCAAAATCAGTAGCCTTCCGCACAAAATTGAGTCCGGCTGAGGTATTGTTGATATCGGTCAGCGCCAATTGTTTCACATGGTTTTCCTGTGCCAGTTGCAATAACTGGATTTCGGAGAGGGTGCCGTAGCGAAGGCTGTAATATGTGTGGCAGTTTAAGTACATGGTACAAGTACCAAATTCCAAAACCCAAATTCCAAAACCCAAATGATATGCATATGGAAATCATTCATCATTCAGTTTTTAAGGAAGCTTCTTATTGATAATTGAAGATAGAATGTTTCTCAGTTCAAGAGCTTCCTTAATGAGTTCCTCCGCTTTTGGCTTGCCCCCATCATTCAAATCTCTTAGTAACCTGAGCCAATATTGTGCTTCTTTGGCTTCTTTTCTAGCAATTCTAACCCTCATTATAAAATCTTTGTCCCCAAGTTTCTCATTGGCTTCAATATAGTTCGCTCCTACCGATCCAGAAGCTTTTATCAACTGTTTCCCATCTTCAATATTGTTCAGCGTCTTAGGCAGTGTCCTTATAAAAAAACGACACTCTCTTGCAAACAAATAAGTTCTATCCTCCAAATTGTAAATTTTCTGTTTTTTCATAATGTCTTGGAATTTGGGTTTTGGAATTTATCATTGTTTCCGATGCGCTAGCACCACTGGCGGTTGGCCGTTGAACGGATTATGCATTCTGCCAATAGTCCTTGCCCCCATAGCCGCGGCACGTATTACACTCTTATCACCATAGCGTTTTCTAATGGTGTCCATCGCATTATACAGATTCAAAGTTTCCTCGGTATCCTCAAACAGATTGATCTGGTAATTGCCCGATACCAAGTGACTGAACCTGATCCCGATCAAGCGCACCAACAACCGCCGGTTGTACAGCGTCTTGAACAAATCCAATATTTTCGGAATCAGAATATGGTCGGCACTGGTATACGGAATACGCAGTTGTTTGGAATAGGTATTGAAATCGGAATAGCGGATTTTTACGGCAATACAAGCCGTTAATTTTTCGCCCCTACGCAACTGATAGGCCAAATTCTCGGTCATCGCAATAAGGATGCCCCGTAGTTTCACCACATCAATGGTATCCTTATCAAAAGTGCGTTCTGTTGAGATCGACTTGCGTTCACAGAACGGAATTACAGGGGTGTTGTCTATGCCATTGGCGCGTTTCCAAATAACCCTACCATTGGCTCCCAAAACGCGTTGCATCACATCCATGGGCATTTCCTGTACCGTTCGCACCTGTCGCAATCCCAAATTACGTAACGTTTGATAGGTCTTATCACCTACCATAGGTATTTTTTTGATGGATAAGGGTGCCAGAAAAGGCTTTTCGTAGCCCTCGTCTATCTTTAATTGATTGTTGGGCTTGGCCTCATTGGTGGCCACTTTGGAGACTACCTTATTGATTGAGAGCCCGAAAGAAATAGGAAGTCCTGTTTCCCTGATAATGGTATTGCGTAATTTAGAAGCATATTGGTAAGAGCCAAAAAAGCGGTCCATTCCCGTGAGGTCTGCATAAAACTCATCGATGCTCGATTTCTCGAAAAGGGGCACATGTTCCTTGATGATGTCGGTGACCAGATCTGAATGTTTGCTGTAGGTACCTGCATTGCCCCGAATTACGACCGCTTCGGGACATAATTCGCGCGCCATTCTCATGGGCATGCCCGAATGCACCCCAAAACCACGGGTCTCATAACTACAGGCCGCAACCACGCCCCGATCACCGGTACCACCCACTAACAAAGGCTTGTTCTGCAGCTCAGAGTTGATGAGGCGCTCTACGGATACGTAAAAAGTATCGAGGTCTAGATGTAAAATGGTCTTGTTCATAGCTACCCAAAATGTGGATAGCTAATATATGGAATAATTCCTAATTTTTGGAATAATTCCTAATTATGTATAAAAAAAACGTCCCACAGTATACGGGACACTTCTTTTTTCATTATCAAGATAAAATACCGTTATCGTAAAAGAGGGTTTTAGTTCAGATGTACATATAGGAATACTATCGCTAGAATGAAATAACAAATGATTCCTAACTTAACATAGTCAATAAACAATCCTTCACGAAATCGTTTAAAATTTTCAAAAATAGAATCCAAAACGTTTTGTTTTAATAATTCAAATTGCACAGTAAATCTTTGCCAAGCTCGGATACTAATCAAAAGCAAAGCCTGTATAAACCCTATAAATAAAAGCATACAGGGCTACAAAAAATAGAACGAAACTGAACCAAGCGAAGGCCCTGAAATAGTTCCTTACGATCAAGTTTCCAATATTCCGGAATCCTTCCAAGTAAATTTCTTTAAAAAGTATAATTGTCTTCATAAGCTATCCATTTTAATTTGGTTAAGTGCAAAGGTTAAATAAAGCTGGGAATTCCGTCAGAATTTTAGCCAAAGCAAGTGTAAATGCTGATAAAATACTTAGTGTTTGCGGTTCAACGGAAAAATTTGCCTTCCAAAAAACGAAAAGTAATTCCACAGCTCATATGAACATAACCGGCAACGTAACAATCCTTAATCAAAAGCAAAGCCTGTATAAACCCTATAAACAAAAGCATAAAGGGCTACAAAGAACAATATGAAACTGAACCAGGCGAAGGCCTTCAGGTAGTTCTTTAAGAGAAAGCTTCCCAAATTTTTAAATCCTTCTAAATAAATCTCCTTAATAAGTAGTGCTGTTTTCATCTCTATTAATTTATTTGTTTATTAATAGGATTACAAAGCCCATTCCGAGTTTAGAAAATCAAGGATATTTTAGTTTAAGGTGCCAAAAATTCTGCTGAAAAGCAGTTTTTGGGTAAGAAAATGAAGATTTATCGCTATTCGCCGGGTTTAATGCTCAATACTGATTCAGGAATGTGCCAAACGTCTTTTTCAAGGTCTATACCACCGCCCATTTGCTCTTGTACTACCCTATCAATAACAAAAATCCCTTTTTCAGCCATTTGGTCAAATGTATCCAAGCCATTATTGGGGAAACCCACACGTGTTCTATGGATATTGAATTTATCGGCAAACTTACGTTCAAACGCTTTTTCAACGCCTTCCTTACCCAACATAAAGCCCAAAAGTCCGCCCCAAGTGGCCGTAGGGTTATCGGAATCCCAACCGGCCAAGGCGCCGATCTTGATTGTCTCCCTGATATCACCTTCGCCATAAAGCAAGCTCACAATACTTGCCCCGAAATTGATGCCCGCAGCAAAACACCCATTACAAACCGGGTCTTTGGTGGCCCATAGATAACCATCTTCTTGGCGAACTTGGTACTTTTCATGAAGGGCATCCCTAGCGGTTTCCCAAGTTGTGCCAGATTCGTAGTGCCCTTTCACAAAATCGAACATTTTTGCCGAATAGGACTCATTGGGCAATCGCTTGCGTGCTTCTAAAGCCATCCACATTAGGTTTTCCTTGATAGATTTGTTTTCATCGGCCAAGGGAGCTAGTGAATACATGATCACATTGAATTCGGAAATCCATTCCGCATTTTGCCTTGCCACGGTCTGGATTGGCAAATGTGCCATTTTCAAGGCCACATCTGGCAGTGTAGGGGCAAAAAAGCCAAAAATTTCGGTGGTCAATTGTGCATCGATCATATCATAATCGGGATTCGCCTCAGGATCACCTGTAGCAGGTGGCACTATACCTTCGTACATAAGGTTTAATGCCGTTTGGTTCGAAACCCACAAAAAGTTCTCTTCCTCTTTCTTAATATGCTTCAACCAACCCTCCCTGATCTGCTCACCGCTCAAAATACTGGTCTTGTTGTTGTATAAAAGATTTTGATAGATGTATTCAATATCGGTATCATCATCTGCGCCCCAAATACTATCCTGATCTGCAAAGAGAAAATCTATGGTATCTGAATAATTATTAGACCCCCAAAGATTGGGTTGATCGGGTTTGCCCCAATCTGCCCGTGTATAGAACCCTGCTCCTTTACCGTCTTTGCCTTCGCCTCCTATTTTATCCATTTCAGTAACCAAACCCGTCCAGTTGGCAATACATTGGGCCAACCAAAAGCCATACAATCTGTCTTTATATTCTGATCTTGATATAATCTTATCGGTTTCTTTAGGGGTATAGTCATCATACACCAAGAGCGAATCAACCATGGTATTTACCACCTTTTCTTCATTTTTGTGCGGCACCTCCTTACAGGATTGAATTATTGCACAGATACCTAATGTTAAGGCTAATGATAAAAGACGTTTTGAAGATGGGTTCATACCTAATATTTATGTTAGAAAGGAAGTTTTTTCAAATCAACATTACCCCCGGAAATAATAATTCCCACTTTTTTGCCTTTGAATTTTTCCTTTTCACGCAGCACGGCAGCTAAAGCCACTGCGCTGGAAGGCTCTATGATGATTTTCATACGTTCCCAAATCAATCGCATGGCTTCAATAATTTCTTCCTCGGTAACGCGAATTATACTGTTCACATACTTACGAATCATTGGGAAATTCTTATCGCCTAAATTTGTTTTGAGTCCGTCTGCAATAGTATTCGTTGTTTTATTCAACTCGATCTTTCCACTATGCAGGGAACGATATGCATCATCGACAGCGAACGGTTCACCGCCAATGACCTTACATTTATGTCCAAAATAATGGGCCGCCAAAGCTGTACCAGCAATGAGACCTCCGCCACCAACCGGAACTATTACGAAATCAAGGTCGGGCCGTTCTTCCAACAATTCCATACAGGCTGTACCTTGACCAATAATAACATTTACATTATTTGACGGGTGCACAAAAGTGGCCCCAGTTTCAATTTCCAATTTCTTGGCAGTGGCATTCCTTGCTACTAGTGTCGGCTCGCATTCAATAATTTTTCCCCCATATTCCAAAACCGCATCTTTCTTTATTTGAGGTGCCGAAGTTGGCATTACTATATAGGATTTGACTCCCAAACTTTTCGCCGCCAAGGATAAGGCTTGGGCAAAATTACCAGAGGAATGTGTAACCACACCTTTGCTTCTTTGCTCATCTGAAAGCTGCAATATCGCATTGGTTGCGCCACGCATTTTGTAAGCCCCCATTCTTTGGAAGTTCTCGCACTTAAAAAACAATTTGGTGCCAGCCTTTTTATTTAACAATCGCGATGTGAGTACGGGTGTTCTATGAATAAGTTGCGCTATTCTTTTATGGCATTGAACAAGGTCTTCTTTTTGCATTGCAACATTATGTGTTAACTGTTATTGGATTTATTTTAACTCCAAAACCACTACAGAAAAAGCAGGCACTGTAACTACCATTTTATCTTTTTTAACTGTAGCGCCATTAAAAGGGGACGGTTTTATTTTTTCAGGATTATCAAATGAATTATGGTCTTGAATCCTACTACTTTTTAATATTCGCCCGGAAACCAGCTTATGACTTTCATCCAATGAAATGGTTATTGTCTTGGGATTTTTCAAGTCGATATTTACCAATGAAATATGGGTGAATCCATTTTTATTTTTTGAAGCGGATGCTGAAATCGCGGGAAGACTTTCACCATTATGTTCATATTTGTCGGTTTTAAGTTCGAGGGGAATCAATATCGCATCCTGATGCTCTTTGAACATTTCCATGACATGATAGGTCGGGGTCAAAAGCATTTTATTTCCTTCGGTTAGAATAACCGCCTGAAGCACATTTACAGTTTGGGCCAGATTGGCCATTTGAACCCTGTCTGCATGATTATTAAAAATGTTAAGGTTCATGCCCGCAATCATGGCATCACGCATGGTATTCTGTTGATAGAGAAACCCAGGATTGCTCTCAGGAATAACATCATACCATCCTCCCCATTCATCGACCACCATATCCACTTTTTTTTCGGGATCGTATTTATCCATGATCGCAGTATGTTTTTGTATAAGCTCCTCCATTAACCATGATCTTTGCATAGTCGTAAAGTATTCGTCTTCGGTAAAATCGGTAGAAGACCCTTTTTTGCTCCAATCAATCACCGAATAATGGTGCAATGCGACGCCCTGCAAAAGATGATGGGGAATATCGCGCATCAATACTTCCGTCCACTTATAATCGGCATCACTTGCTCCCGAAGCAAT
Organism: uncultured Flavobacteriaceae bacterium; assembly: GCA_963762065.1. Classification (GTDB taxonomy): domain Bacteria; phylum Bacteroidota; class Bacteroidia; order Flavobacteriales; family Flavobacteriaceae; genus Maribacter_A. The sequence goes on from CAVXJE010000002.1 coordinate 137,196, forward strand.
TTTATCCAAACCTCCCTCTATCCCTGCCCCAGACATAAAAGTGGCATATTTTCTATATTCGTCTACATAGTACTCCGGACGCATATTGCCCCCACAGCCCCATGCTTCATTGCCCACACCCCAAAATCTTACCTTCCATGGTTTTTCACGACCGTTTACCTTACGTAAATCTGACATTGGACTTTTGCCCTCATAATTCACATATTGCACCCAATCTGCCAGTTCTTGTGCTGAACCACTTCCCACATTCCCGGAAATATAAGGTTCTGTATCCAAGACTTCACATAGATTTAAAAAATCATGTGTCCCAAAACTGTTATCCTCTGTAACACCACCCCACCATGTATTTACGATAGAAGGTCTTTTTTCTTTTGGACCTATACCGTCTTTCCAATGATAAGTATCAGCAAAACAGCCGCCGGGCCAACGTAGGTTCGGGATGTTCAATTTTTTTAGGGCATCGATAATGTCATTTCTTACCCCATCGGTATTTGGAATAGCCGTATTGCCTTCCCCTACGTAAAATCCGTCATAGATACATCTCCCTAAATGTTCCGCAAAATGCCCATATATGTGTTTATTAATTACCGTTTTCTTGGAAGATTCTAAAAAGTTTATCGTATTCTCTTGTGCATAGGAAACAGCGAAAATTGTAAAGGCCAGAATGGTGATTTTGATTTTCATAAGCTTAATTTTGAACAGTTTACATTTTTTGAAACCCCTTAAAGTCACAATTAATAGTATCCTAAAGGATTTTGCAACTAAAATTAACTAAAGAATTAGTAAGAAATCCAACATTTGGTAAGATTATTCGTTAATAAAATAGAAAAAGAAGTAATTGCATAGCATCAAAACGATTCCTCGATATTAAATCTTGGAACAATTGTTGCTAAGCATCTATTGTAATTTTAATTGTAATGAATTTCTCGTATATCTTATTATTCTGTTTCTTGGTAGGTAATTTTTGCCAGGCATCATCCAGCACTCGGGAATTGACGGCTTCTATCACAGCCCCAATTAAATTGAAGGGAGCGCTTTATAATGCCCAAGTCGGGATTCGCACACTAAAATCATCGATTGGAATTACATCTCCCAATAGTTCCACTATCTGGAACATCCCAGAAACTGCTGAACTGGAATGGACCACTAAAAACATCTCCAATATCAAATCTATTCGCTTTTTCCTAGCAAAGGACGACATGGTTGTACAAGAACTGGGCACATTTAAAAATACAGGGAAAGCAAGTGGTATTGTTTTGGCTAAAAATATTGGTTCTGGCGATAATTATCAGGTTGTTGGGATTGAATTATTCCCTGACGATAAATTTCATATAGCCAAATTCGCCACTCCCTATTTTTCAATAAGGAACAAAGAGTCCGATGCTCGAAAAAACAAGGCGAATGTGGCCAAACCCGAGACTCCCAGTATCAAAGAAAAACCAGCTGAAGTGCCCTACAGAACCGAATTTAATGGTCGCATTATTGCTTATGTAAAGGAAATGGCATTTGATAACGATAAAATAAGTGTTAGTATATGGGATCATGGTAGGCAAGATGGTGATATTGTATCTATCTATTTAAATGGTCATACGGTTATCTCAAAACATCTCTTGACTTATAATAAAAAACCCTTCGAAATAAAATTGGACCCCACAAAACCGAACGATTTATTTTTGTACGCCCATAATCTAGGTAAATACCCGCCTAATACTGTTTCTGTGGAAATTTCGGATGGCAAGACTTCCGAGAAAATTATTCTCAATTCCGATTTAAAAAGTTGTGAAGCTGTGTTGATTAGTGTCAATGAATAAGTTTAGTATCTTTAATAAAGGATAATCCCAATAAGCTAATTATCTTATAATTCCCAACTAATTCATTAAAGAATGACCTCTTCCTATTTACACACTTTATTATGCTTTGTACTGTTATTGTCTTGTTCAGAAAAAAAACCAAAGAATCAAAACGAAGTTATCGATTCCAATGTGGTCAAATCTGTAAAAGGGGATTGGATATCGCTATTCAATGGCAAGGATTTAGAAGGTTGGATTATAAAAATAAACGGGTATCCCTTAGGTGAAAATTTTGGAAATACTTTTAGGGTAGAGGATGAAATATTAAGCATTCGTTATGATGCCTATGGTGATGATTTCAGCAATAGATTCGGGGCCTTGTATTATAACCAAAAATTATCGAACTATCGATTAAAAGTTGAATATCGATTTGTTGGTGAAACTGCTCCAGGCGCACCGGAATGGGGGTATAGGGACAGTGGTGTTCAATTTCACGGCCAACCACCAACAACCTTAAAATTGGATCAACAATTTCCTATCTGTCTAGAATATAATCTCCATGGAGGTAATGGCACAGATGAAAGACCTAACGGTGAGATTTGTGCCAATGGTATGTTCATAGAAATAAAAGGAGCAAAAAACACCTCTTATTGTACAGCTCCGAAGGTCAGTAAAACCTTTCATGGTGATCAATGGGTAACTATGGAAATTGATGTCCAAGATGGTCAAATTACCCATTTTGCTAATGGAGAGGAAATTTTAAGTTATGAAAAACCCACCTACAACCTCGATAATGAAATAGTTAAAACACTTAATATCAATAAGGATGCCTCAGTTAAGGGCGGATACATATCTTTACAATCAAACAGTCATCCTATCGATTTTAGAAAAATTGAGCTTTTGAAATATTGAAATTAAAAAATAGCTAGGAATTGGTCGATTAATACCGTCTCATTAATTTTCTTTGTTGGCATTGATACTGTCCATTTCCTTTCTGAACCTTAGTATCATTAAGGAGTCCAATTGCTGCGCAATACTATCTCTCATTAATCCCCAATTGCGGGCATTCATATCCACGGTATATTTCATTATTTTATTAAATCTTAGCATGTTAAATCGGTTGGCTTTCCAAGCTGCCTCGGTACTTTCCCGATGTTTTAAATCCTGAAGATATATCCCGCCCCCAAAGCCTAAAATAACCACAGCTAATGCAATTGATAAATATTTTGTTGGTTTTGACATTAATGTGATTTTAGGATAAACGAATAATTTATTAACGTTATAATAAAATTGCAATGATATTTATCACCTTGTTTGGGTTACTGTTTTCATTGTTTTTCCAAAGCTCTCACTTAAAAGCATGTTTTACATCGGACACAACTAGAAAATACTAAATTAGGCCTATATAAACTTGGATGCGATCAACAATACCATAAAAACTACAAAAGCACTCCCAAATGTCAGAATTGCATCGATAACATTGAATCTTCTTTTCATAAACATAAAGTTAGAATTACATGTCCGAATTTCAAAACATTCCCGTTCAACCTTCATAAATTAGGATTAAATGCCGTTGTTTAACAAAAATTGAATTATGAACTATAATCCAATTTCATCTATTTGATGAAATTTTATTTAAGGTTTTGAAAGGATGGTACAAGTTAAAAACCAATAGTTTAGACCTTACTTAGTACTAAGTTACACAAAATAATTACGCAACATATTATTAAAAAAGTAAGGCAAATAATTGCAAAAAAGTACTCGAGCTGGCCCCGATGCTTCGCGGGAACCCACACGGGATAGTTCGTTTACCAAAAGAAAACCTCCAATAAATGTTGGAGGTTCAGTACTCGAGGTGGCCCCGACGCTTCTGGGGAACCCACACGGGATAGTTCGTTTGCCAAAAGAAAACCTCCAATAAATGTTGGAGGTTCAGTACTCGAGGTGGGAATCGAACCCACACGTCCGAAGACACTGGATTTTGAATCCAGCGCGTCTACCAGTTCCGCCACTCGAGCAACGGAAAATTAAGACTGCAAAACTATAAAATATTTTCTTTTTACTGTCAAAAAATAACAACATTTATCCTTTAGCAACCCAAATAAATTTCTAAATTTGCACCTCCTTTATCACAAGGGAGTTTAATAAAGTGATAAACAATACGTTAAGATGCCTTATCAAGTACCAGAACCAAAAATTTTCGCCTGTAGACAGAGTGCAGAACTAGCAGGAAAAATTGCCAAGGCATACGGGACAGATATGGGCAAAGTTCACTTCTCTAGTTATAGCGATGGTGAATTTCAACCTTCATTTGAAGAATCTGTTCGTGGTGCGCGTATTTTTATCATTGGCTCGACCAATCCCAGTTCTGAGAATTTAATGGAAATGTTGTTGATGCTTGATGCGGCAAAACGCGCTTCCGCAAGACATATTACAGCTGTAATGCCATATTATGGCTGGGCTAGACAAGACAGAAAAGACAAACCAAGAGTTCCCATAGCGGCGAAATTGATTGCCAAAATGTTGGAATCTGCAGGGGCAACGCGAATTATCACAATGGATCTGCATGCAGACCAAATACAAGGGTTTTTTGAAAAACCCGTAGATCATTTGTTTGCTTCTACCTTGTTTTTACCCTATCTGAAAAAGTTGAATTTGGATAATCTAACAATCGCTTCGCCAGATATGGGCGGCTCAAAAAGGGCTTATGCTTATTCAAAAGCGCTAAAAAGCGATGTGGTAATTTGCTACAAACAGCGCGCAAAAGCCAATATAATATCACATATGGAACTAATTGGTGATGTACAAGGCAAAAATGTGGTATTGGTAGATGATATGGTCGATACCGCAGGCACTTTAGCAAAAGCGGCAGACCTTATGATGGAACGCGGTGCATTAAGCGTTAGAGCAATTACCACACACGGATTATTATCAGGTAATGCCTATGAGAAAATTCAAAATTCAAAATTGTTGGAATTGATAGTTACCGATTCCATTCCGATAAAAAAAGAAAGCGACAAAATAAAGGTATTGAGTTGTGCCGATTTGTTTGCGGATGTTATGCATAGGGTACATCACAATACATCAATAAGCTCAAAATTTTTAATGTAACCTTCGGTTTCGCTCAGGTGACCGGAAAAAATAAAATTATTAATATTTAAATATAACAATGAAATCAATTACAATTAAAGGATCAGAAAGAGAAAGCGTGGGCAAAAAGGCAACGAAGGCCCTACGTAATGCTGGAAAGGTTCCTTGCGTGATATACGGAGGGGAAAAACCATTACACTTTTCAGCGAATGAATTAGCATTCAGAAATTTGGTTTATACTCCGAACGCACACACAGTTGTGATTGATTTGGAAAATGGTGACAAGGTAGATGCTGTAATGCAAGACATTCAGTTTCATCCAGTAACGGATAAAATTATCCATGTAGATTTTTACCAACTGTTCAAAGACAAAGAGGTTACTATGGACATTCCTGTAAGACTACAAGGAAGTTCACCTGGAGTTAGAAATGGTGGTCGTTTGTTATTTAGAAAAAGAACGCTTGCTATTAAAGCTTTACCAGACGATCTTCCGGATTTCTTTGATATAGATATATCAAAATTAAAAATTGGTGATAATATTTCTGTGGAAACATTATTAAATGATGATTTTGCTATTTTACACCCAGAAAGTACGGTAGTTGTACAGGTTAAAACTGCTCGAGCTGCTATTGAGGTTGAAGAGGAAGAGGAAGAAGAAGGAGTTGAAGGAGTTGAAGGAGCTGTTGAAGGTGAAGAAGGCGCAGAAACGCCAGCTACTGAAGCTGCTGCTGAAAGCAAGGAATAGGTATAGATTAAACGTTTGATAAAAAGCATCCACCAGTTGGCGGATGCTTTTGTATTTTTATGAAAATGTAACATATTATTATGTGCCAATTTTTGAAATCCCTTTTTGGTATTAATAAAACACTTTTAGAAGAAGTTGATAGCATGAAGAAATTCTTAATCGTAGGGCTTGGTAATATTGGAAGTGAATATGTTGAAACAAGGCACAATGTTGGTTTTAAAATTTTGGATGCTTTGGCAAAGGAGAAGGGATTTAGCTTTGAAGCCCTTAAACTCGGGGATGTAGGGACTTTTAAAATAAAGGGAAGAAGTATCATTTGCCTAAAACCTTCGACCTATATGAATAGGAGTGGAAAGGCCTTGAAATATTGGATGGAAAAGGAAAAAATTCCAATGGAAAACCTTTTGGTAGTGACCGATGACATTAATCTCGAATTTGGCACCCTTAGATTAAAGACCAAAGGCAGTGATGGTGGCCATAACGGATTAAAAGATATACAGGAAAGCATTCAGACAACAACCTACAATAGGTTCAGATTTGGTGTGGGTGCCGATTTTGGTAAAGGCAGACAGATTGATTATGTGCTGGGGGAATGGAATGATGAAGAAAGAAAATCGCTCACCGAACGCTTTGAAAAATCAACACAATTGATAATTTCATTTGTACTTTCAGGAGTTAAGAACACCATGAATCAGTTCAACGGCACCTAACCTACAATACTTTAAAAGAGAAAATGCCCGAATCGGAACTATTCCCTTCAATATCTTTCGTTTTTACCCGCCAATAGTAATTGGTATTTGAAGCAACACTTACCTTTTCAGAATTCGTATTTGCAATGGGAGAAGCTATTAAAGTTTCTGGTGGCGTTGTTGTTGAAAAATACAATTCAAAACCAACTATATCATTCTCAATGTCCTCTCCAATCCATTCCAATGTCACTTCATTGTTTATATCCTTGAAAATCGACGTTCCGTTTTTTGGTTGAATAGCCTCTGCAGGAAAAGGCGCATAGGTAGTTTGAGCACCAGCATTATAAAATCGCCAGGTTTCACTTGTGGCAATTTCTGTGACTTTTGTGTTTTTTGAACGTACAAACCAAGAAAATGGCACTCCTTTTTCAATAGGTAGCTTTGCGGAAATCGAGGCCGTAGTAATTGTCTGTGTTACGTTGGTATTTAAATTCAAGACCCTTAAATTGTAAGATTCCGTATAATCGGAAGCCATCCATTTAAACTCGACTTCACTTGTTGTTTCATTTAAATCCCTCCCGGTGGTACACTCCGAATTTTTGTTAGGGAATACCAAGATAGCAACCTCCGGTGGTTTTGGGTTACTTCTCTTCTTGCATCCCAAGAGAAGAACACCGAAAAAAAGTAGCACTACTATTCTCATTTCTTTATAACTTTTGATACTCCTTTTACATTTTCCCCATTGAATTTTATAAAATACATCCCAGAGGGATATATTGAAAAATCCAAATTCAATTCCGTACCATTGACTTGGTAAGTTTTGGTATGTGCTAAACGACCATCAGCTGTAAAAACTTCAACAGTCACTTCATCAACATAGTTGCCCAAATATACATTTGTTGAAGAAACAAACGGATTTGGGTATACCAAAATCTGGCTTGACAAAAAGATAGCCTCTTCATACACACCTTGACATGGCAAATTAGTGAAAACTTTCAACGAATTATTCCCGTTTTTTAAGTTAATAATAAACTCCGATTCCGTTGTTTGTATAATTTCCCCGTTCAATTCAATATTATAAATATCAGAACCTTGCATGCTCAATACAGTTAGATTACCATCAAAGGAGGTTTTGGAAGTAACATTCAAAACATCAGGTTGGGTAATAACAACTTCAAAACAATGCTCTTCGTAAATCACAGTGCCATCTGTGCCACCAATACATACATCGTAGGTGCCAGACATTAAATTACCCAAGGTATACGTATCTGTGAAATTACCCGATACATTAATGCCGTTACCACTTATGACTATCCCATAATCGATTACTGCCAAGGCCGAAATATTTATGATTCCATCATTACTATCCCGGCATGCCTCGCTTTTCAGCGAAACGGAGAAATTGTTGTTTTCAAATCTATAGACCGGACAACCGGACAAATCAACCTCAGCTCCCGAAGGGGTGCCTAAGCATAGATCATCGCCATCATCAAACACTCCATCATTGTCATCATCTGGCCTAAAAGCTCCCTCAATACATATATCCAAGGAAAAGGAATTTAAAGATCCCCCATCAGATGCTGCATTGTCAATAATCTCCAGAATCCATTCCCCTAACATAGATTCACCATTAAACGTACTTAATGCACCCAATGGTTTCACCAGACCACTTATAGCCGGATCACCATTGCAAACAAAGCTAGGAGCATCATCATCGAATGTTGCATTTATATTTTGCAGATCGCCGCAGGAACTAGATAGTAATACCACGGTAGTGCCCATTGGCGAAGTAAGTTTAACTTCTAAATCTGCCAAATAGGTATGTTCTATTTCGAGATTCACATTAAGATCCGACAAAGGCGAATCCTCATAAAATACAACCTTTGATGTAATGGTAGGGGTTCCAGTGGCAGAAATGTCAATTGGCAATCCTACTGCTGCATTGTTGTCGCAATTAAATTCAATGGTTGTGAAATTAAAAGGAGCTGAAAAAACACCTTCACCACAACCGTTTATTGGTTTTACCCTCCAATAATAAGTGATCTCATATAGTAAATTCGAAGGTGAGTATGAGTTTGAATACACAGTTTCGGTTTCAATAATATCGGTAAACGCAGCATCTGTAGAAACTTCAACGACATAAGAGGTATACGAAGCGGCATCTTCCCATTCCAAAAAAGTATTGGCAGAAATGTCCAAGCCATCATCTGCAGGAGCAATAAGCGCTATATCGGGAAAAACATCATCGTATACCCTGAGATCCAATGCAACCTTTTTTGTAATACTTGTAGAGGTGGCTACAATTTCTATTTCATAGAGGGCCTCTGGTACACCTGCTGTATTTGTAAATGTAACTGTAACAGGAATATTAACAGTAGCGGTTTCCGGCGAAAACGAAATATTTAATCCTAAAGGTGGTGTTGGTACACTGAAAGTCACCTCTTCATTAAATCCTAAATAAGTTTCATAATTAAATGTCGTCACCAAATCGTTTGGTTGACACACTTCATACTCCAATTCTGTAAAATTCAGGACTATTTCAGATTCTTCTATGATAAAATCCGATGTATTAACGGCAAAAAATATATTATCACTGGCCTTGACCATAATACGTGCAAGGGTAGTAGGATTCCCAGGAAGAACTATTTTATGACCTCCATCATTAGGAACATTTTGTGCCAATGTAATTGGAAAAGTCATTCCCCCGTCAATTGATAACAGAATATCAACACTCTGTAAATTCACGGGTGCTTTATTTGTATTTGCGACTTCCCAAATAACGTTTTGAACTGTACCAGCAGTATAGACTTGACTTGTTGCTTGGGATATTACTCGGAACGGTCCTGCACTATTTACTACCGAAACGGTCATAAGATCAGATACAACTTGCCCTCCTTCAGTTGCATTATCCCTTACAGTAAATGCGAAATTCATTTCCCTTTCAACCTCAGAAACCGTTTCCCAAGCAGAATCTACCGCTGGGTTTATTTGGGTTAAATTTCCAGTAATAACCCTTGATAGTTTTGGAAAATAGCGGGTAGGATCTGTAGTTGGCATTTGGGACCTAAAGTTAGCTCCACTAAGGTTTGTTGGGCCAAAAGTTGCTTGGGTAACTACACCATCATCAATTTGCTCCCAGACATAGGTAAGAACATTATCGATATCAACATCGCTGGCAACGCCGGTTAGGGAAAATGCAGTGGATTTTGGTATGACAAAATCCGCCGAAGGAGTTATTACTGGAGGTGTATTAACTAGGTTTATTATTTCTGCACAACTTACAGTTTCTAAATAATCCGAAATTTGAAGAATACTATAATAGTGGAAATAATCATCACCATTTAGCGCCACATTGTTTACTCCCGTAATACCTGCATAACCCATAATTGTAGTTCCGCTACCAGGTTCTGCTTGCACTTGTGTGCCTTCAGATTCAAATGACCAAGTATGGTTTGCGCCAAATTGATGCCCAATTTCGTGCGAAACATAATCCAAATCAAAAGTGTCACCAACAGGATTTTGACTAGATGAATACCCACTACCTTTTCTGTTATCAATACAAACGGCACCAACAAAGCCAGCATTGCCACTAGCTACATCTTTATGAAACAAATGTCCCACATCATAATTTGGAGCGCCAATACTGTCGGTAATTGTATTTTGGACTTGTGTGTTTAGATTGCCGTCATACGGGTCGGTTTCTGCATCGGTATAAATAATTTTGTCATTATTTGCTATTATTTCCAAAGTCACCCCCAAATCAGTTTCAAAAACCTGGTTTACCCTGGTTACCGTTGCGTTAATTGCTGATAATGCATCGGCCACTGTACCGCCATGAAATTCTGTATACTCCCCCGATGCCGATATGGCAAGTCTAAATTTTCTAAGCACCTTACCATCCACTGGTTTTGATGCCAGGCTAGACAACCTTTGCTCTATTGTGCCTTTTGTAGTGCAAATAAATTCCTTGTTCGTATCATTCCCTTCATTACGGTTATAAACGATGTATTGGTCGTCCAATGCCTTTTGTAAAAATGTATTACCATTACCATCATTATGCACAATCATACCCTGTATTCCCTTGTGTGAAACACTAAAACGAATTTTATCCTTTTTGTGTTTCAAGCCGTACCCTGAATAGGATTTTATATTTGGATATTTAGTGGCCAATTCTTTTGAGAACACCGGAGTTTCAACAACTTCGAAAGCTATAAGCTCTCCCTCACCATTAGGAAACCAAACTTTACTATACTTACTTTTAGAAAGTTTTGTGGTTTCGAGCTCTTTCTTAAAAAGAGCTTCATCAAAAGAGAAAACCCTTCCTTTTTTAACTTCAAATCTATGGGTAATCTGATTACTTAGTTCTTTTTGAACATGTTGTTGCTTCCAATAGCCACGCTGAGCGTATCCGTAAAAGGAAAGAAATATTATGGATATTGAAAAAACTAGACGTAATTTTGAAACCATTAAAGGGTTTTTAGCTCAATTTCAAATATAAGTCTTTTTATTTTTTATTTTACGTGGTAACAGTCCAAAGCATCAGCAATTACGACAAAGAACACCCTACAGCAATTACTATAGGTACTTTTGACGGTGTGCATATTGGGCACAGAAAAATACTCAAACGCTTAATAAAAAACTCGAAAGATTTGGGCTTAAAATCAACAGTGCTTACATTCTTTCCCCATCCAAGAATGGTTTTACAAAAAGATGCAGACCTAAAACTGTTGAATACCATAGATGAGAAAATCATGATTCTAGAAGAATTAGGGCTAGATTATCTTATTATCCATCCATTTACAAAAGAATTTTCGCGTTTCTCAGCAACCGAATTTGTTCGCGATATTTTAGTGAATTCATTAAGAACAAAAAAAATAATAATTGGCTACGACCATAGATTCGGCAGGAATCGTGATGCAAATATTAACGATTTAATTGCATTTGGTAGCGCCTTGGATTTTGAGGTAGAGGAAATACCCGCTCAAGAGATTGATGATGTGTCGGTTAGTTCCACAAAAATCAGAAAAGCCCTTGAGGAAGGTAATATTGTAACAGCAAACAAATATTTGGGCTACCCCTATATGTTAACAGGACTTGTTAAAAAAGGTAAAGGTCTTGGCAGGCAACTCAATTTTCCTACCGCTAATCTTATGATCAAGGAGTCTTATAAATTGATTCCGAAAAATGGAGTATATGTTGTTCAAAGTATTATAGGGAATTCAAGCGTTAATGGTATGATGAACATTGGTTACAACCCTACTGTATCAGGTAAGGAAAAAAGTATTGAAATCCATTTTTTCGATTTTGATGAAGATTTGTACAACCAAAAACTACAGATCGATATTTTAGGCAGAATACGGGATGAGCATAAATTTGAATCCGTGGAAGCGTTAAAAAATCAATTGTTGAATGACAAACAGACTTCGCTTATAATGCTATCGCAATAAATGTTTAACCGATTTCTTTTCACGAAAGTTGATAATTCCCAATTAATCATTTTTAGGGTCTTTTTCGGAATTTTGGTCGCTTTGGAAAGTTATGGGGCTATTGTAACAGGTTGGGTCAAAAAAACACTTATTGACCCCAATTTTACCTTTTCTTTCATAGGTTTTGATTGGTTGCAACCGCTACCTGGTAATGGTATGTACTTTTACTTTTTTGTAATGGGCACTCTAGGGGTATTCATAGCATTGGGGTACAAATATAGGTTGAGTATCATTACATTTTCCTTTATGTGGCTGGTTGTTTATTTAATGCAAAAAACATCATACAACAATCACTACTATCTATTGCTGTTGATTTCGATTTTTATGTGTTTCTTTCCTGCGAACAAAAGTCTATCAATTGATGTAAAACAGAATCCCTCATTGCAAAGCAATACAATGCAATCCTATGTAAAATGGGTTATAGTATTGCAGCTTTTCCTAGTGTATACCTATGCTTCAATTGCTAAATTATATGGCGATTGGCTAGATTTTGGGGTTATTGAAATTCTCATGAAAGATAAGGTCGATTATCCTCTTATTGGAAGTTTTCTTCAACAAGCTTGGGTGCAAAAAATAATCGGGATAACAGGAATTGTTTTTGATTTATTGATAATCCCTGCCTTGTTATGGAATCCTACCCGAAAAGCGGCCTTTATTATTTCCCTGTTTTTTCATTTGTTCAATTCCATTATTTTTCAAATCGGGATTTTTCCATACTTGGCCTTGGCATTTACCGTGTTCTTTTTTGAGCCGGAAGTTATCCGAAAAATCTTCTTCAAAAAGAAGGAACCTTATTTGCAAAGCGAAGTTCACATTCCCTCTTATAAAAGAATATTATTACTTGGCGTAAGCATCTATTTTATACTACAAGTTTTATTGCCAATACGACATTATTTCATCAAAGATGATGTGCTTTGGACAGAAGAAGGTCATCGAATGAGTTGGCGCATGATGCTTAGAAATCGTACGGGAACCATTCAATTCAAAATAGTGGACAAGAAAAATGGCAATGCACAAATTGTAATCCTAAATGAGCATCTGACCGAAAAACAAAAAAGTAAGGTTGTCGCCTACCCTGATTTTATTTGGCAATTTGCACAAATGCTTAAAAACGAATATGCTACAAATGGCAAAGACATTTCGGTCTATGCACAAAATTCAAAAGTAAGTATCAATGGCAGGCCCTATAAGGCCTTTATTGACCCTTATGTGGATTTGGCCAATGAACCATGGAATCATTTTAGGCACCATGAGTGGATATTTCCATCCCACTTGGATCAATAAAACCTATCCGTAAATTGTTATACCCCTCAATTGATACATTGCGCAATTAGCCTTAAATTTGCGGCTTAATATAAATTAAATGCTACAGCTTCAGGTAATAAGGGAACAAAAGGAGAACATTATAAAGGCTTTGAAAAAGCGAAATATCGATGCCGCGCCATTATTGGAAAATGTGTTACTATTAGATGAAAAGAGGCGCACCACCCAAACACAATTGGATAATACCTTGGCTGAATCAAATAAAATATCCAAAGAAATTGGCATCCTTTTTAAAAGTGGAAAAGCCCAAGAAGCGAATGTTTTAAAAGAAAAGACCGGTAGTTTAAAAGACGATTCAAAAAAATTAGGCGATGAACTAAACTCTACTGCCGAAGAATTACAGAATTTACTCTATCAAATTCCCAACATCCCCAACGATTTGGTACCTGCAGGAAATACTGAAGAGGATAATCTAGAGGTTTTCAAGGAAGGAAAAATCCCGACATTGAAAACAGATGCATTACCACATTGGGAGCTGGCCAAGAAATATGATATAATTGATTTTGAACTAGGTGTTAAAATCACAGGGGCAGGTTTCCCGGTCTATAAAGGAAAAGGGGCCCGTTTACAGCGCGCATTGATTGCTTATTTTCTGGATAGGAATACGAAGGCCGGATATACTGAAATACAAGTTCCCCATCTTGTGAATGCAGCATCAGGCTACGGTACAGGTCAATTACCAGATAAAGAAGGCCAGATGTATCATGTAGGGGAAGATGATCTGTATCTGATACCCACAGCGGAAGTGCCAGTGACGAATATTTTTCGTGACGTCATTTTAAATGAAAGCGATTTCCCTATCTGCTACACTGGTTACACTCCTTGCTTTAGACGAGAGGCAGGTAGTTATGGTGCCCATGTGCGTGGTTTGAATCGTTTACACCAGTTTGATAAGGTCGAGATTGTGCGTGTTGAGCATCCTTCAAATTCTTATACCGCTTTAGATGGAATGGTTGAACATGTGAAGATGATTTTACGGGAATTAAAACTGCCTTACCGAATTTTGCGTCTCTGTGGTGGTGACCTTGGTTTTACATCTGCCTTAACCTATGATTTTGAAGTATTTTCCGCTGCGCAAGACCGTTGGTTGGAAATAAGTTCGGTTTCAAACTTTGAAGCATACCAAGCCAATAGATTGAAACTTCGTTACAAAGATGAAAATGGCAAAAACCAATTAGCACATACCTTAAATGGAAGTTCATTGGCATTGCCAAGGGTTTTGGCGGGCATACTGGAAAATTACCAGACTACGGATGGTATTAAAATTCCAGAAGTATTAGTGCCCTATTGTGGATTTGACACAATTAACTAAACGGGTTTTGTATAATCCTTAACATTGGCTTTGTTCATTCTACGTATCTTTGATAAAAACGTGCTTTTGAGGATAATCCTTTTAATTATTGCAATTTGCTCCGTACAACTTATAACTGCCCAAGATGATTTTTTGGCAAAGCAGTATTTTAATGACGGTGATTTTGAAAAAGCAGTGGTCTTTTATGAAAAATTGGTTGAGAAAAACCCTAGAAGAACAGATTATTCTGAAGGTCTTGTAGCTTGTTACCAGCAATTGGAACGCTATGGGGAAGCAGAAAAATTCCTGCTAAAAAAAATAAATGAAGGCAATACCTATCCTATACTACTTATAGAACTGGGATACAACCATGCATTACAGAATGCCCCTGAAAAAGCTATTGAATACTACGAAGACGCCTTAAAAAAAATCGACGAAAACCCCAATTACGGCTACAGTATTGCCTTCAGATTCCAGAAATATTCGTTGTTGAATTATGCCTTGAGAGCCTATTCACGAGCCATGGAGCTAAACCCAAAATTAGATTACAATTATCAAATAGCACGAATATATGGCGAGCAAGGCGATATTGAAAAAATGTATGGATCCTATATGAACTTGCTTGTTAATGGGAAGACCTCAAAATCCAATGTGTTAAGGAGCATTGACGATTTTATTTCTTCGGACCCGGAGAATGAAAACAACGTTAAACTCAAAAGAATTCTGTTACAGAATGCTCAGAAGAATCCAGATATACTTTGGAATGAGCTTCTTAGTTGGCTTTTTGTCCAGCAAAAACAGTACGGCAATGCCTTTAGACAAGAGAAGGCCATTTTTAAAAGAATGGAAGGGGGCACCATACAACGATTGGTTGGTCTTGGTGATTTGGCTTTAGAGGATAGTGAGTTGGAAGTGGCACAGTCCATTTTTGAATATGTGGTAGAAAAATCGGCCGATAAGGTGACAAAACTTAATGCCCAGTTAAATTTAATCGACATAAAATTAATGGGGGCTAATGAAAAAATGCTGGACGAAATACAAAAACAATTTGAAACCTTAGTAGTAATTCATGGTTATAAAAGTGAAACCTTGCAATTACAAATTGCCTACGCCAACTTCTTGACCTTCAAAAAAGACAATCCACAGCAAGCTATTGATATTCTTAAAAACTGTCTGGACTTACCATTGAACACTCGTGGTATCGCATATGTTAAATTGACCTTAGGGGATATATTGGTATTCGATAAAAAATTCAATCAGGCCTTGATTTACTTTTCCCAAATCCAAAACAACCTAAAGAACGATGTCCTTAGCCAAAATGCTAGATTTAAAGTAGCCCAAACGAGTTTTTATAAAGGGGATTTTGACTGGGCTTTGACCCAATTAAAAGTCCTTAGAAGCTCCACTTCGCAGTTAATTGCGAACGACGCTATGCAGTTGAGCTTACTCATATCCGACAATTCCCTGGAAGATTCAACGCAAACTGCTTTGAAGAAATATGCCCGTGCCGATTTATTGGCCTACCAGAATAAAACAAAAGCTGCAATAGCAGCCCTGGATGATATTTTATTGAATCATAAAGGAGAAAAAATAGAGGATGAAGCGCTACTCAAACAAGGGGAACTACTAGAAGGTATTAAGGATTACGAAGCTGCAAAATTCAATTATCAGAAAATCATCGAGTTCTATGCAAATGGAATATTGGCAGATGATGCTTATTTTTCCCTGGGGGAATTGTATAGAAATGTTTTGAATGATCCTGAAAAAGCGAAGGAACAGTACGAAAAAATCATCTATAATTATCAGGACAGCTATTATTTCCCTATGGCAAGACAATATTTTAGGAGGTTAAGAGGTGATAGTATTAATTGATCTTGAATTTAATATATGTACATATACAACGTAACTACAAATATTGAGGAGTCCGTACATGATAATTGGCTTAAATGGATGAAAGAAAACCATATCCCTGATGTCCTAGCTACTGGTAAGTTCCTTTCGGCGAAAATGTGTAGGGTTTTGGTCGAGGAAGATATGGGCGGCATTACTTATTCGGTCCAGTATACGGTATTAAACAAAGAAACCCTGAATGCCTATTTTGCTGAAGATGCTCCTAAATTAAGAGAAGATGCACTTCGATTGTTTCCTAATAAATTTGTTTCGTTCAGAACAGAACTTGAAGTCATTAGTGATATTATTTCAGAATCGAATAGCGCAACGAACCTTCTTTTTACATATGGCACACTACAAGATGAACAAATACAATTATCCCTTTTTTCACGTAAGCTTAAAGACACCAAAGACGCACTAGCCAATTATAAACTCTCTGACAAAAAAGTGACGGATTCCTACCCTACGATAAGATATACGGGCAATTCCATTGATATTTTAGAAGGAAAAGTTTATGTTCTGACCCATAAAGAGCTAATGCTTGCCGATAGTTATGAAGGAATAGCATATCGCCGTATCGAAGTAGTACTCATGTCTGGTAAAAAAACATGGGTCTATGTCGAAAATGAAATTTAATTTGAGGTAAAACAGGGACTATGTCCAAAAGAAAAAAAAGTAGTTCCGTTTATAAGAAAAGCAAAAAGTATCGCAAAGATGATGGCCCCGTAAGGGCCAAAAAGCATTTAGGCCAACATTTCTTAAAGGATGAATCCATAGCTAAGAAAATAGCGGAAACACTTACCATGAAAGGTTATGAAAATGTCCTGGAAATAGGTCCTGGTACTGGTGTTTTGACCAAGTATCTTTTGTTGAACGACATTAACCTAGTGGCGATGGATTTGGATTCGGAATCGATTGTTTACCTAAATCAAAATTTCCCCTTGGAGCATCCAGAAATCCTTGGCGGTAAAAGTTCATTTAAAGTAATAGAGGCCGATTTTCTGAAATTTGATTTATCAACCCTTTTTGGCAAGCAACCTTTTGCAATAACCGGAAACTTCCCATACAATATTTCTACCCAAATCGTATTTAAAACTCTGGAATTACGGTATCAGGTTCCTGAATTTTCAGGGATGTTTCAAAGAGAAGTGGCGGAACGTATCTGCGCAAAGGAAGGAAACAAAACATACGGAATTCTTTCAGTTCTTGTTCAGGCATTTTACAATGCCGAATACTTGTTCACAGTTGACCCGGAAGTATTTGACCCACCACCCAAAGTACATTCGGGAGTTCTGCGTTTAAAAAGAAAGGATGATTTTAAGTTGGAGTGCGATGAAAAATTATTCTTTAGGGTGGTGAAAACCGCTTTTAATCAACGAAGAAAAACACTTAGAAACAGTTTAAAAAGCCTGGACCTTTCAGATATTCTCAAAGAAGATGCTATATTTGACCAACGCCCAGAACAATTGGCTGTCGCCGATTTTATAGGGTTGACAAAGAAGATTGCAAATGACACCGTTTAAACTCACAGACGAACTTTTACTAGAAATAGAGCAACTCATTGAAGAGCAAAAGAATTCCACTTTGGAAACTCTTTTGGAAGAAGTGCATTATGCCGATATCGCTGAAATCATTAATGAACTCAACGAAGATCAAGCTACTTATCTTATTAAACTTTTAGATAGTGATAAGACTTCCGATGTTCTTACCGAGATAGATGAAAATGTTAGGGAATCGATTCTTAATAATCTTTCCGCAAAGGAAATCGCTGGAGAGCTAGAAGAATTGGATACCGATGATGCTGCGGATATTGTTGGTGAACTTCCGAAAGAAATTATACAAGAGGTAATCTCAGAAATTGAGGATAGGGAGCATGCAAAGGATATTGTTGACCTTTTACGGTACGATGAATATTCTGCGGGTGGTCTTATGGCAAAAGAATTGGTAAAAGTCAGGGAAAGCTGGAATGTACTCACCTGTGTTAAAGAGATGCGTGCCCAGGCAGAGAATGTTACCAGGGTACATTCAATCTATGTAGTTGATGATGATGACAAATTAAAAGGTAGGTTGTCATTGAAAGATTTATTGACCACCTCAACCAAAAGTCATATTCGTGATATTTACATCCCTAAAGTCGACTCTGTAAATGTGAATGAAAATCCGGAAGAAGTTGCCAAAATAATGTCTAAATACGATTTGGAAGCCATTCCTGTTGTTGATGAAATGGGAAGGTTGGTTGGGAGAATCACTATTGATGATATCGTGGATGTAATCAAGGAGGAGGCCGAGAAAGACTACCAATTGGCAGCAGGTATATCACAAGATGTAGAGGCGGATGATAGTATTTGGAACTTGACCCGCGCTCGTTTACCATGGTTGTTCTTAGGACTTGTTGGCGGTGTTGGCGCCGCAGCCATAATGGGTGGGTTTGAGGAAATGATCAGTAAGCATGCCATTCTTTTTTTCTTCACCCCTTTGATTGCTGCCATGGCTGGGAATGTTGGAGTACAATCAAGCGCTATCATTGTACAAGGTCTTGCCAATGACGATTTAAAAGGGAGTATAAGTAATCGCTTGATCAAAGAAATGCTTTTGGCGGCCCTAAACGGTTTCATCCTGTCTATAATTCTGCTTTTGTTCACTTGGGCATGGCAAGGAAGTTTCCCAACGGCATTGGCGATTTCCATATCCCTGATTGTAGTAATTATCGTGGCCGGAATCATTGGAACCTTTATTCCTTTATTCCTGCATAAAAGGGGCATAGACCCTGCAATTGCAACAGGACCGTTCATTACCACTAGCAACGATATTTTTGGAATCTTGATTTACTTCTGGATAGCCAAATTAATTTTGGGGATTTGATCATTCAACGACCAATATTAATTTAATTGTACTGAATAATATCACAATCGCTATGAAACCCATAAACCTAAAAGAAAAACATAACCAGATCAAAGCACATTGGCATCCGCACCAAATAGCGATAGTGGATGATATGCAGGTGCTTTTGGCCAAACTTCAAGGTGAGTTCGTATGGCATTCACATGAACATGAAGATGAACTTTTTCAAGTCTTACAAGGTACTTTACACATGCAATTCAGAGATCGGACCGAGGTTGTGAACGAAGGTGAAATTATTGTTGTGCCCAAAGGAATAGAACACAATCCCATGACCAAAAATGGAGAGGAAGTACATGTGCTCCTTTTTGAAAAACTTTCAATCGCACATTCCGGGAACGTCTTGGATGAAAAAACCAGGAACGATTATCCAAAAATATAAGAGATTCAATGAAAATTCTACACTTAGATACAAATCACCCTTTACTAATTGAACAATTTGAGCAATTGGGATTTCAGAATGTGGAGGATTACATTTCTTCCAAGAAAGAAATAGAAAAAGTAATCGAAAACTATGATGGACTCATCATTCGCAGTAGGTTCACCATTGACAAAGTTTTTTTGGATAAAGCAACAAATCTCAAATTCATTGGTCGCGTTGGCGCAGGTTTAGAGAACATAGATGAGGAGTATGCCAAGTATCGGGAGGTATTTTTGGCCGCAGCACCGGAAGGCAATAGAAATGCCGTTGGTGAACATACACTCGGAATGTTATTATCCCTATTCAACAAATTAAATAAGGCCGACCGGGAGGTCCGTAATGGAAAATGGGACAGGGAAGGAAATAGGGGAATTGAGCTTGATGGAAAGACAGTTGGTATTCTCGGGTATGGAAATATGGGGAAGGCCTTTGCCAAAAAATTAAAGGGTTTTGATGTTGAGGTTATATGCTATGACATAATTGGTGGAGTAGGTGACGAAAATGCACGACAAGTAGGGATTATGGAATTACATCAAAAAACCGATGTATTAAGTCTTCATGTTCCACAAACTCCAGAAACCATAGGTATGATAAATACAGAATTCATAAACGCCTTTCAAAATCCATTTTGGTTGTTGAATACGGCCCGTGGTAAATGCATAATTACCGCGGACTTGGTTGCCAATCTAAAATCAGGCAAAGTTTTAGGTGCTGGTCTTGATGTGTTGGAATATGAAAAATCATCCTTTGAACATATGTTCGAGGGCAACACCTTGCCCAGAGCATTCGAATACTTGACTCAAGCTGAAAATGTTCTTTTAACTCCGCATGTGGCAGGTTGGACTCAGGAAAGTAAAGAAAAGCTCGCACAGACCATAGTTGACAAAATCAAAGCTAGATTTTGTTAACTTTAGGAGACTATTTTTATTTTTATCCTGAAAGCGCATCACCATAGCAAGTCTTCCTATTAATAATATTACAATTAATCAAATGCAATCAAAAGCTACCTCTCCAGAACAATATATAAACGAGCTCCCGGAAGATCGTAAAAAGGTTGTTGAAAAACTCAGAAAAACCATTTTAAAAAACCTGCCAAAGGGGTTTGAAGAACAAATGGGTTACGGCATGTTAGGTTATGTGGTACCCCATAGCATCTATCCAGATGGCTACCACTGCGATACAAGCTTACCTTTACCTTTTATGAGCGTGGCCTCGCAAAAAAACTTTGTGGCCGTCTACCATTCAGGGATTTATGCCAGTAAAGAATTGTTTGATTGGTTCGTGGCAGAATATCCAAAACATGTAAAGACAAAACTTGATATTGGTAAAAGTTGTATACGATTCAAAAATATGGAGACTATTCCCTATGAACTAATTGCTGATTTGTGTAAAAAAATGACCGCGGGGGATTGGATAGCGCTCTATGAGAAAAACATAAAAAAATCATAATTCAATTTAAATGAAAAATAGAGTAACAGGTCTGGGTGGATTTTTCTTTAAGACCAAAAATCCCGACAAAGTAAAAGAATGGTATAAAAAACATTTGGGATTGAACACCGACCAATACGGCTGTACCTTTTGGTGGAAGGACAAGGAAGGTAATGATTGTTCAACACAATGGAGTCCCATGATCGAGGATACCAAGTACTTTGAACCTAGTAAGAAGCAATTTATGATGAATTTCAGGGTCGAGAATTTGGTAGAACTATTAGTGGTATTAAAAAATGAAGGCATAACCATAGTGGGTAAAGTAGAAGAATATGAATATGGTAAATTTGGTTGGATCCTTGATCCTGAAGGGAATAAATTGGAACTTTGGGAACCTGTTGATAAAGCGTTTCTTCCATAATTTTTTATTGCTTTTTAATAGTTGGGGATAATTCGCCAAGAAACAATAGTTTTAATGCCAAGATAGTTTAATCCCATTTCTTTGATGTCTAAATATTTATTACATTTAACAGTAGTATTAACCACCAAAAACAGTTAAAATGTCAGAAAAAAATAAGGATTTAGGGGATAAGGCAGAAGATGCCGCAAAAGATCTCGGAAAAAAAGCCAGTGGAAAATTCGATGACGCCAAAGAGGCCACCAAGGAATTTGCTGAGGATGCGAAGGAAAAAGCAGGTGAATTTGCTGAAGATGCCAAAGAAACTGCCAAAGAATTTACTGATAGTGCCAAAGAAGCCTTCGGTAAAGCGGGAGGAGAAAACAAGAAAATGCTTGCTGGTATATTGGCAATAATATTGGGATCACTAGGAATCCATAAATTTATTTTAGGTTATAATAAAGAAGGGATTATTATGCTGGCTGTTACTGTTGTACTAGGATTTTTCACTTGTGGCATTGGAGCTTCATTAATGGGCATTTTAGGTCTTATTGAAGGTATCATATATTTGACTAAATCTGATGAGGAATTTTACAACACCTATCAAGTAGGACAAAAAACTTGGTTCTAATAAAGTAGAAGCCAGTTTTTTTAAATCTGGCTTTTTTTTATTGATTTTATTATCGTAATATTGCAATATATAAATATGAAATGGGATTCACCAAAACACAGATTTTCGACAAAAAACAAAATGAATTGGCTTCAATCTTTAAGGTTTTAGCAAACCCGGCAAGAATTGCCATCCTCCAATACATAAGCAATCAAAAAGCATGTATCTGTAACGATATGGTTGAGCAAATAGGTTTGGCACAACCTACCATTTCCCAACACCTAAAGGAATTGAAAAGTATTGACTTGATCGAGGGGGAAATTACCGGTAAAAAAGTCTGCTATTGTATTAATCTAAAAAAATGGAAGGAAATACAAGATATAATGAATTCCTTTTTTGATAAAACTAAATTTAATTGTTGTTAAACATTGTCTATTATGAAAACAAATGAATTTCTATCATTACTGCAGGAAAATCCCAATAAAAGTCTTCTATTCGAATATAAAAGCGGGTATTATATAGGTGCTAATTACCACATCACAGAAGTAAAGAACATTAGCATTGATGCGGTTGATTGTGGTGCCAATACCGACTTTTGGAAAGAGACTATCATACAACTTTGGGAAAGCCCATTAGAAAAAGACAAACGAGAATATATGACCTCCAATAAGGCAATGGGCATTCTCAATACAGTTGACAAGATCAAACCTATGCAAAGGGATGTTGAAGTTAAATTCGAATACAGTAATCCCAACTTTCATACAGCGCAACTTTTTGTAAATGGTTTTGATTTGGAGGAAAATAAAATTATCATGAGACTTGGTGTTGAGCAAACCGATTGTAAAGCAAAGGAAACCTGTGGTGTTCCTACAGAAACCACAATAAAAGAAGAAGCTTGTTGTAGTCCTGATAGTGGTTGCTGTTAATATAATGACTCATGCAAATACGTCAAATGCAACAATCGGATTGGGAGGCTATTTCGGCCATTTATGCCGAGGGAATAGCAACTGGCTATGCCACTTTTGAAAAAAATATTCCTTCGTATGAGTTATGGGATAATGCCCATTTAAAATCCTGTAGAATTGTTGCCTTAAAAGATATAACAGTTTTGGGTTGGGCGGCCTTATCGCCGGTTTCCAGTAGATGTGTATATGGCGGTGTAGCGGAAGTAAGTGTTTATGTGGCACAAAAACATAAAAGCCAAGGTGTGGGCAAGTTGTTAATGCAACATCTAATTGAACAAAGTGAAAAGGAAGGACTTTGGACACTTCAGTCAGGAATTTTTCCTGAAAATTACGGCAGCATAAAGTTGCATGAAAAAGTAGGATTTCGTTATATTGGTAAGCGGGAACAGGTCGGCAAGATTGGTGGTGTTTGGAAAGACAATCTACTTTTTGAACGTAGAAGTAAAATAGTTGGACTAGATTGAAATACTAATATATGTTTCTCCCATGATGATGGGAATGACAAAATTCAAAATAAATGAAAAACGTCTTGGTCTTATGTACAGGTAATTCATGTAGAAGCCAAATGGCTCATGGTTATCTGGAAAAACTTCAAAACGGTCTGGCCCATATTTATAGTGCCGGGATAGAGACCCATGGCCTTAACCCCGGGGCAGTTTCGATTATGGCTGAAGATGGTTTGGATATTTCTACCCACACCTCAAATAACCTTAATGAATATTTTGATGTTCATTTTGACTTTATCATTACTGTATGTGATCATGCCAAGGAAAACTGCCCTTATATCCCATCAAAAAAAGCGGAAAGGTTCCATCATAATTTCATTGATCCTTCAAAAGTCAAGGGCACCGAAGAAGAAAAACATGAGGTTTTTCAAAAGGTAAGAAATGAAATAAAGGAATATTGCCAAAAATTTATTCTAAGGGAATTGTCCTAATTTTCACCGTTTTGTAGATTTTCGGCAAATTTTCTTTCCAATTCGGCCTGGAATTCTTCCATAACCGGTTTTACGGTACTTTCAGGTAAGTCAGCTATACGTATGTACATTAACCCATCAACCGAATTATTGAAAAGTGGATCTACATTGAATGCAACTACCCTTGCATTTTGTTTAATGTATTTTTTAATAAGTACGGGAAGTCGAAGATTCCCAGGTTCTACCTCATTGATCATACGGTCGAACTTATTAAGATCAGCCTCGGTCTCATCAAAAATAAAGTCCTTATCGGCATCGTTCAATTTTACCTTGAACTCTTTTTTTGGACGAATATACTGTGCCACATAAGGATCCCAATAATTACTTTTCATAAACTCGATCATCAAAGACTTCGAAAAATTTGAAAACTGGTTACTTATACTTACGCCGCCAATCAAATATTTATGATTGGGATATCGCAAGGTTGTATGTACGATACCTTTCCATAACAAAAACAAGGGCATAGGTTTCTGCTGGTATTTTTTAACAATATATGCCCTCCCCATTTCAATGGATTGTTTCATCATCGCAAATAGTTCAGGTTCAAACCTGAAAAGGTCCTGTAGATAAAAACCGTCTATTCCGTATTGTTCAAAGATTTCAGACCCCATTCCCATACGGTAGGCCCCGACAATCTCCTTGTCATTATCGTCCCAAAGGAATAAATGATGGTAGTATTCATCAAATTTGTCCAAGTCAATGGAGTTGTTCGTTCCCTCACCAATTTCCCTAAAAGTCACTTCCCGTTGCCTCCCAATTTCTTTTAAAATAAAAGGCATGTCATTCGCTTTTGCCAAAAAAACCTCGTAATTCTTGCTCTGTAGCAGTCTACAGTCCTTTTCCCGTAATTTTTCAATTTCACCTTGTATAACCTCAGTTCGGACTGCAGTCGCGATTTTTTTTGGTGTTTTCGGTAGCTTTAAGGAAGTAGGTAATTGATCAATCAATCTTTCCTTTTCATAGGCATTTGAAAGTATATATGTCTTTTTTCGCAATAGTTCCGTAAATTCTTCCAACGTTTCCTGTTCGTCTTGGGCAGCAACCGAAATTGGTTGGCCAATTCTAACCTTTATGGGCCTATTTCTTTGGGAATATACCTCAGAGGGCAGTTTAGCAGTCCTGAAAATATCGCTGATTTTTGATAATCGATAAAAGAACTTGCTGTTTCTTGCATGAAAATAAATTGGCACTACGGGTACTTTGGCTTTTCGGATTAACTTTAGCGCTGCTTCTTCCCAAGGTCTGTCAACAATCAACTTATCGTCCTTATAAGTGGAAACTTCCCCAGCGGGAAATATTCCTAAAGGATGGCCTTCCCCCAAGTGCAACATTGCGCTTTTGAAACCGGCAATACTACTTTTAGCATCTTTATGGTTTTCAAACGGGTTAACAGGCAGAATATAAGGTATAATTGGCTCAATTCGATTGAGTAGAAAGTTGGCAATAATCTTAAAATCAGACCTATGTGTAACCAATAATTTTAATAGCAGAACACCATCAATACCGCCTAAAGGGTGGTTTGAAATAGTGATGTAAGCTCCTTCTTTTGGCAAGCGTTTAAAATCATCCTCAGGAATCTCAAAATCTATTTCATAGTGTTTTAAAATAGCATCCAAAAAATCTATCCCTTCCAGGTGTTTGTTCTTAACATAAAATCTATTGATTCCTGAAATTCGTGTGATCTTCATTAAGACCCACCCCATAAAGGTGCCCAATAAACCATATTTGTGAAGATTGATAGCCTTGGCAACTTCCTTGGCGGTCACTAAACCCATGCTGTAAATAATTTAGGAATCATAAATATAGCAAAATCCCTATAGGAAGTGTTATTTTAACAGTGTTGAAATTTAATTGACAATAACTATTTTACTACCAATTGAACCGTTTCGTTCGCACGTTGTTCCAATAAAATTTCCTTGCCATTTTGTAATGTAGCAATTGCGTCTGAATTAAAATGCCTTATCGTATAAAGCGATACACCTTCATGGCAAACCACATTGAATCTACTTTTTAATAGACTCAACAAACCCTGAAGTTGTCCAAATTTATTATCTACACAAACGGAAAAACTAATGGCTGAATTTTGAATGAGGTCTACCTTCATTCTATGATCATGGAGCATTTTAAATAGCTCGCTGATATTATCCTCAACAATAAAGGAGAAATCCAAGGATGAAAGTCTCATTAGCACTTGGTCTTTCTTCATGATATAACAAGGCACTAGGGGGTCCAAGGTGGTCCCCTTACCTACAGTGGTTCCAGAATCCTTGGGATTGATGAATGATTTTACCATTAACGGAATTTCTTTTCGTTGCAATGGTTGCAGTGTTTTAGGATGAATTACAGATGCCCCGTAAAAAGCTAATTCTATGGCTTCCCTGTAGGATATCGCATTCAACAACTGTGCCTCTTCAAAATATCTTGGGTCGGCATTCAAAACACCAGGGACATCTTTCCAAATAGTAACCGAATCCGCATTAAGACAATAAGCAAAAATGGCCGCCGTATAATCAGAACCTTCACGACCTAAGGTGGTTGTAAAGTTGTTGTCATCACTCCCCAAAAATCCCTGGGTTATATAAAGTTGTTTTTTATCTACCCCTTTGGAAATACATTCTTGGGTTTTCTCCCAATTCACCACAGCGTCCCGATAAGATCTATCTGTTTTTATAAAGTCGCGAACATCCAACCAGGAATTTTTTATACCCACTTCATTGAGGTAGGAACTTATAATGGTTGTGGAAACCAATTCCCCATAACCAACAACTTGATCATAAACAAAACTATAATTTGGTGATTTGTTCCAAGCCAAGAACCCTTGAACCTCATCAAATAATGTTTTGACCAATTCAAAAACAGGTTTCTTGTTGTTTTGGAACAATTCGAGCATTATATCATCATGATACTTTATAACCTCATGTATAGCAACACTTAAAGAAGCTTTATCCTCAAAATAAGAATTAACAACCTTTTCCATGGCATTTGTGGTTTTACCCATCGCAGAAACCACTATCAATGTATTTTCATGGCCCACCTCATTTAAAACCTTAACAAGGTTATTTACGCCGTTGGCATCCTTTACAGAGGCACCTCCAAATTTGAATATTCTCATAAATATTGCTATTTTCCGCTGATTTCCACTTAACCACTTGTGATCTGTTTTTGGAGGAAATCATTATAAATTATTAATATAATTCCGTATACCTTTTTCATCAAGTTGAACCACATCCCAATCCCGCAGAACAATGGCTCCTTTTTTTTCATAAAACTTAATTGCAGGTTCGTTCCAATCCAATACCTCCCAATTAATTCGTTTTACCCCATGGTTTGCTCCATATTTAACTACTTCGTTCAACAAAGCAGTTCCTAAACCAGTACCTCGCATTTCATTGGTCACAACCAAATCCTCTAAATGGATTATAGGTCCTTTCCAGGTCGAATACCTATTATATAACAGAGCCATGCCCACTATTTTCGAATTGGATTCAGCTACGAAACAGTGAAATAATTTTTTTGTCCCAAAGCCATCCCTTTTTAAATCATCAACAGTAACCTCTACGGCATTCTCTTCCTTTTCAAAGCTTGCCAACTCCTTGATCAAGTCAAGTACATAATGCATATCGTCAGCTTTGGCATTTCGAATAGTATATTCCATAATTGTTACAAATAAAACACAAAGTTATAAATTTAAAAAATCAATTTTATGCGAAACCGATATAGTTTCACAAATTAGCCGATATTTGTGCTCAATTACACATACAAAATGATTGATAAAAGGCACAAAACACTTGGGGAATTTATCATTGAAAATCAATCTTCATTTCAATATTCGTCCGGAGAGCTTTCAAAGCTTATAAATGCAATACGTTTAGCGGCTAAAGTGGTAAACCATGAGGTAAACAAGGCTGGTTTAATTGATATTCTTGGCGCTGCTGGCGAAACAAATATTCAGGGCGAAAATCAACAAAAATTGGATGTTTTCGCTAATGATAAATTCATTCAGACTTTAAAAAACCGAGAAATCGTTTGTGGTATTGCCTCTGAGGAAGAAGATGATTTCATCAGCATTAACAGTAATGATGAGCAACATCAAAACAAATATGTGGTTCTTATTGACCCATTGGATGGTTCCTCCAATATTGATGTGAACGTATCTGTGGGTACTATTTTTTCAATTTACCGTAGAATCACCCCAGTAGGTACCCCTGTAACTTTAGAAGATTTTTTACAACCAGGAAGAAATCAAGTTGCTGCAGGATATATAGTTTATGGAACTTCTACCATGCTTGTCTATACAACTGGGGACGGAGTAAACGGATTTACCTTAAACCCAGCTTTAGGCACTTTCTACTTATCGCATCCCAATATGGAATTTCCGGAGACTGGAAAAATATACTCGGTAAATGAAGGGAATTATGTTCATTTCCTGCAAGGTGTAAAAGATTATATCAAGTATTGTCAAAAGGAGGAAGGGGATAGACCATATACCTCTAGGTATATAGGTTCGCTAGTGTCCGATTTCCATAGGAATATGATCAAAGGCGGCATTTATATGTATCCAAAGAGCAGTATTACGGAACAAGGCAAATTACGTTTGTTATATGAGTGCAATCCTATGGCGTTTATTGCCGAACAAGCCAACGGTGTAGCTACCGGGGGACGAACAAGAATACTCGATATACAACCTACGGAGTTACATCAACGTGTCCCGTTCTTTTGTGGAAGTAGAAAAATGGTTGAAAAACTTCAGGAATTCCTGGACAAATACCAATAAGCAAA
This sequence comes from uncultured Flavobacteriaceae bacterium, assembly GCA_963762065.1. Lineage (GTDB taxonomy): Bacteria > Bacteroidota > Bacteroidia > Flavobacteriales > Flavobacteriaceae > Maribacter_A. The sequence continues at coordinate 165,974 of CAVXJE010000002.1, forward strand.
GACTTAGTAATAATTGTACTACTAAATTAAACCAGTTATTTTTTTATTAAATATAGATAATCCTCAAAATCTATTCTACCCCGAAAAATCGCAATCGATTTTCCAATAATCCTATCGGCCTTATCATTGGGGAATCCTAAACCAATAGCATATTTCTTTAATAAAACCATTTCATCCTTCTCAATTTCATAATCGGCAAAAATTATCTTAAAAAGATCGAACAAACGCTCTAATCGTTGTACCTCACTATTAGAGGGGTCAATAGGATATTTGTTTGATTTTTTCATTACCTCCTTGTACTCCGCTTCCGAAATATCAAGTTTTCTCGCAAAACTGTTTATTACATTCAGTTCCCTTGCGTTAATTTTCCCATCTACGGCTGCTAAAGTTGCCATTGAGGCAAAATGGGCCAAGTTTCTACGTTTCTCACTATGGTTATATAAATCTAAAATGGGCATATCTACTTAATTTTGATTAACGCAAAGATAATTTTTTTAAAAGTGATATTTTAGTTTCCAATTGATTATTTTATTGGTCACAAACAGCAATAGGTAGGGCACATATTAATGACAAATGACCAACTTTATAGTATCGCAGAAAACTGGTTCAAAGAACAAGACTGGGCGCCCTTTGCATTCCAAAAATTAACATGGAAAGCCTTTTTACAGGGTAAAAATGGTCTTTTAAACGCCCCGACCGGAAGTGGCAAAACCTACGCTCTTTGGTTTCCCATCATCCTTGAATACATAAAAAACAACCCTGATTACAAGACCAAGCACAAAAAGGGCTTAAAGGCAATATGGATTACCCCTTTACGAGCATTGTCCCACGAAATAAAACAATCAGCCGAAAGGGTTTCGGCAGATTTGGAAACCCAACTAACCGTTGGCATTCGCTCAGGGGATACAAGTGCCAATGAAAGGGCAAAACAAAAACGGATTATGCCCGATTTGCTTATTACCACACCTGAAAGCCTTCAGTTATTATTGGCCACTAAAGGGTATGATAAAACCTTTAAGGATTGTACGGCAATTGTGGTAGATGAATGGCATGAACTTTTGGGTACAAAAAGAGGCGTACAAAATGAGTTGGGACTATCAAGATTGAAAACCATTGCTAAAAATTTACGAATTTGGGGTATTTCAGCTACCATAGGTAATCTAGAACAGGCAAGACAGGTTTTATTAGGTCCGTATTCACCGGCCTTAGAAAATTCGGTCATGATAAAGGCCAATCTTAAAAAGAAAATAACGGTAAAAAGTATTATTCCTGATGAGATGGAAACCTTCCCTTGGCGAGGTCATTTGGGGCTTCGGTTATTGGACAAGGTTATCCCGATCATCAAAAAAAGTAAAACCACCCTTCTTTTTACAAACACCCGGAGTCAATGCGAGATTTGGTTTCAAAAGATACTGGAAAAGCATCCTGAATTTGCCGGTGAAATCGCTATGCACCATGGGAGCATAAACAAGGAAACTAGGCAATGGGTAGAGCAGGCTATCCGTAATGAAAATCTTAAAGCTGTAGTCTGTACTTCGAGTCTAGATTTAGGTGTAGATTTTGCACCAGTAGAAACAGTTATCCAAATTGGAGGACCAAAGGGCATTGCACGATTTTTACAACGTGCGGGCCGTAGCGGTCATAGACCTGGTAAGGAAAGTGTTATTTACTTTCTTCCTACCCACGCATTAGAACTTGTTGAGGCTTCGGCATTGCAACAAGCCGTAAAGAAAAATGCAGTTGAAGATAGAATTCCGTACCTAAACAGCTTTGATGTTCTTTTGCAGTATTTAACCACTTTGGCCGTTTCAGACGGTTTTTACAAAAATGTGATATTCCCAGAAATACAACAGACTTTTTGTTATCAAACCATTACTAAAAAACAGTGGCAATGGCTTTTGAATTTTATTGTGATGGGCAGCCAAAGTCTGCAAACTTATGATGAATATAAAAAGGTTGAAGTTGAAGAAGATGGGCTATTTAAAGTGAATAATAAAGGCGTTGCCATGCGCCATCGTTTTCAAATAGGCACCATCGTTGGAGATGCAAATTTATCTGTTCGATACCAAAAAGGAGGTTATATCGGCACTATCGAGGAATCATTCATTACCAAACTAAAACAAGGTGATGTTTTTACTTTTGCAGGTAGAAATCTTGAGTTCATACGTTTGAAACAAATGCAGGTACTTGTGCGAAATTCAAGTAGAAAATCAAGTAAGGTCCCAGCATGGATGGGAGGCAGATTAACACTTTCGGCCCAAATGTCCGAGCTATTGCGAAATGAGCTTTACTCAGCTTCCCTGGATACATCCATACAATCAATTGAGATTAAATCACTATCCACAATTTTCGATAAACAGCGGGAAGAAAGCATTGTTCCTAAACCAAATGAGTTTTTAATCGAAACCTTTGAAACCTCAGATGGACACCATCATATTTTTTATCCATTTGAAGGACGTTTTGTACATGAAGCCATGGGAAGTTTGTTGGGCTATAGAATTAGTTTACTTACTCCCATAACTTTTTCACTCGCTTTCAATGATTATGGTTTTGAATTGCTTTCCGACCAAAAGATTGATATGCAGCAAGTGCTCGACAATGATTTATTCTCTGTGGCTTTTCTAATGGATGACCTTCAAAAAAGTTTGAATTCAACCGAAATGGCACGCTCTAAATTCCGCGATATTGCAGTAATTAGTGGTATGGTTTTCACAGGCTATCCTGAAAAGGGTATTAAAATGAAACACTTGCAAAGCAGTTCCCAATTGTTGTTCGATGTTTTTAAGGATTATGAGCCAGATAATCTCCTCTACCAACAGGCATTCACGGAAACTTTTGAGCACCAATTGGAAGAAGGTCGATTAAGATTGGCTTTGGAACGTATTGCCAATCAAGAAATTATTTGGAAAAATTGCCAAAACCATACGCCATTTTCATTTCCCATCATCACAGATAGGTTGCGTGAAAAATTATCAAGTGAAAAATTGGCCGATCGTATAAAACGAATGACCGTAAAATTACTTAAGAAATAACCCCGTTAATTGTTAGAATGACCCAAAATATCCGCATTCGAAATCAAAATTTTACCTTACACCCTGCTGGCTCTATTTTTTGGCAAGAAAAGTCGATTTTATTGATTAGCGATGTGCATTTGGGAAAGGTTAGTCATTTTAGGAAATATGGTTCCGCGGTACCCCAAAATGCCATTCAAGCTAATTTTGAATTGCTTAATGAATCGGTCTTGTTTTTCAATCCGAAAAGTATTTATTTTTTAGGGGATTTGTTTCACTCCTACCTAAACAATGAGTGGCTTTTTTTTGAACAATGGGTTGTAAAAATCAAAACTGAAATTATTCTGATTACAGGAAATCATGATATTATCCCACCCACTAAATATGAGGAATTAGGAATACGGCTCGTTGAAGAGTTATTGCTCGAAGGTTTTCTCCTGACCCATCATCCCGAAGAACGCGAGAATTGTTTTAATTTTTCGGGACATATACATCCTGCAATCAAAATACGGGGAAATGGTAGACAATCCCTTCGATTACCCTGCTTTTTTAAAACACAAAATCAGCTAATTTTACCCGCATTTGGGGAATTTACAGGCACACATACATTAAAACCAAAAAAAAATGATGTGGTTTATGCAATCGCTGACTTCACTGTTATAAAAATATAATCCTACTTTTTGGGCAAGGACATTGTTCGGCCTATATTTGCACAAAATTCAACGGTTGACCCAATCTACAATCCAACAACTGTTCGCACAGTCTCCAAAAACCCGGAAACTGCAGAGTGCTATTGCCGATTTCCAAAATCACATCACGTTAAAAGGTCTAACAGGCTCAGCGCTATCATTTGTAATTTCCGATGTATTTAGGAATTCCGGGGTTCCATTTCTACTTATTTTCAATGACAAGGAAGAAGCTGCCTACTACTTGAACGACCTTGAACAACTTATTGGGGATAATGATGTTTTATTTTATCCAGGTAGTTATAGAAGGCCTTATCAAATTGAGGAAACCGATAATGCCAATGTACTTTTAAGGGCCGAAGTATTGAACCGAATTAATTCAAGGAAAAAGCCAGCGGTAATCGTTACTTACCCTGATGCCCTCTTCGAAAAGGTCGTTACCCGCAAAGAGCTGGAAAAAAATACGCTGAAAATAAAAATAGATGATTCGCTTTCATTGGATTTTCTGAATGAGGTTCTTTTTGAATATCGGTTTAAACGTGTCGATTTTGTTACCGAACCAGGTGAGTTTTCAGTGCGTGGTGGGATTGTTGACGTTTTTTCATTTTCTAACGATGAGCCTTATCGCCTTGAGTTTTTCGGGGATGAAGTAGACAGTATCCGAACCTTTGATGTCGAGACCCAACTTTCTACCGAAAAGGTGTCCAAAATTACCATTATTCCCAATGTTGAGAATAAATTCCTGAATGAGACCCGTGAAAGCTTTTTAAAGTACATCTCGCCCAAAACCATTGTTTTTAGTAAAAATCTTGAATTACTCTACGACCGTCTGGATTCATTTTTTAAAAAGGCCGAGGAATCTTTTTCCAAACTTTCACAAGAAATTAAACATGCTGAACCAAATATGTTATATGCGGATTCTGAGTTGTTAAAAACGCAATTGCAGGATTTTACTTTGGTTGAAATGGGCGGTCTGAGTGAGGTGTTCGGAACTTCCCAAAGTGAGGAAATCATTTTTAAGACCAAACCCCAACCTTCCTTCAATAAAAAGTTCGATTTATTGATCGCGAATCTCAATGACAATGGCGATAGAGGGTATAACAATTATATCTTCTGCGCTTCGGATCAGCAAGCAAAACGATTTCATGATATTTTTGAAGTAGTTGACCATGACGTTAATTACAAAACTGTAATCTTTCCAATCTTTGAAGGTTTTATCGATGACGATTTAAAATTAGCCTGTTATACAGACCATCAAATTTTTGAGCGATACCACAAATTCCATCTTAAAAATGGCTATGCCAAAAAGCAGGCCATTACCCTAAAGGAATTGACTAAATTGGAAGTAGGCGACTTTGTGACCCATATAGATCATGGTATCGGTAAATTTGGCGGACTACAAAAAATAGATGTTGAGGGCAAAAAACAAGAAGCCATAAAACTTATGTACGGGGATAGGGATATTCTTTATGTTAGTATTCATTCCTTACATAAAATCTCAAAATTCAACGGTAAAGATGGGGCAGTTCCCAAAATATACAAATTAGGTTCTGCAGCTTGGAAAAAACTTAAGCAAAAGACCAAGTCCAGGGTCAAGCAAATTGCATTCGATCTAATTAAAGTCTATGCTAAACGCAGGCTTGAAAAAGGTTTTCAGTATAATCCAGACAGTTATTTGCAACTAGAATTGGAAGCTTCTTTTATTTATGAGGATACCCCGGACCAAAGCAAGGCCACAGAGGATATTAAAAAGGATATGGAAAGTGAACGTCCTATGGACCGACTTGTTTGTGGCGATGTTGGTTTCGGCAAGACCGAAGTCGCCATTCGCGCGGCATTCAAGGCTGCGGAAAATGGGAAACAGGTTGCTGTTTTGGTGCCAACTACCATTTTGGCATTTCAACATTACAGGACCTTTACAGAACGTTTAAAGGAAATGCCCGTAACAGTAGACTATTTGAATCGATTTAGAACGGCCAAGGAGAAACGCGAGACCCTCGCGAATTTGGAAAGTGGCAAAGTCGATATCATTATCGGCACCCATCAACTCGTAAATAAAAATGTAAAATTCAAAGATCTTGGACTTCTTATTGTAGATGAGGAACAAAAGTTCGGCGTATCGGTCAAAGATAAATTAAAAGCCATCAAGGAAAATGTAGATGTGCTTACTTTAACTGCTACCCCTATTCCACGTACCTTACAATTTAGTCTTATGGCAGCTCGAGATCTTTCAGTAATAAATACACCGCCACCCAACCGTTACCCAATTGAAAGCCATGTCATTAGATTTGGTGAAGAAATAATCAGGGATGCTATTTCCTATGAAATACAAAGAGGTGGTCAAATATTCTTCATCCACAATCGAATAGAGAATATCAAGGAAGTTGCCGGTATGATCCAACGATTGGTGCCAGATGCCAAAATAGGCATTGGCCATGGCCAAATGGAAGGTAAGAAATTGGAAACCCTAATGCTTGCCTTTATGAATGGTGAGTTCGATGTTTTGGTGTCAACCACCATTGTTGAAAGTGGTTTGGATGTGTCCAATGCTAATACTATCTTTATTAACAACGCCAATAATTTCGGGTTAAGCGATCTGCACCAAATGCGCGGACGTGTAGGTCGTAGTAACAAAAAGGCCTTTTGCTATTTCATTACGCCTCCTTTTGATGTTATGACAAATGAGGCCCGAAAAAGAATCCAAGCTTTGGAACAATTTACAGAATTGGGCAGTGGCTTCAATATAGCCATGAAAGATTTAGAGATACGCGGTGCAGGTGATTTGTTGGGAGGTGAGCAAAGTGGATTTATAAATGAAATTGGTTTTGATGCCTATCAGAAGATCTTGGCGGAAGCAATTGATGAGTTGAAGGAAAACGAGTTCAAGGAATTGTATGATGAGGTAGAAGGGCATCATGAAAAAGTGTTTGTGAAAGACATCCAAATCGATTCTGACTTTGAATTGTTGTTCCCTGATGATTATATAAACAACATAACGGAGCGGTTGAATCTGTACACTGAATTGAACTTAGTAAAAGAAGAGCAGGCATTGCTAAAATTCGAATCTGAATTGGTTGACCGCTTTGGTGGATTACCCACACAAGTTGTGGACCTATTAAATTCTGTTCGCATAAAATGGATTGCCAGCAGCATTGGATTGGAAAAGGTAGTTATGAAAAAAGACAAGATGATCGGATATTTCATCGCCGATCAAGAGTCTGATTTTTATCATAGCCCTACGTTTACCCTGGTTTTAAAATTTGTTCAGACCCATGTTGGTATCTGCAAGATAAAAGAGAAACAAACCCGTAACGGACTTAGATTACTATTGATATTTGACAAAATAACCTCAGTTGAAAAAGCATTGAATGCAATAAAGCCCTTTGAACAAAACGCTACTACCTTGTCCTAAAATATTTTGGTCAATATTGATGCCTCAATAAAAAATGGGGCCAGAATATAAATAAGCTGTATTTACTATCTTTAGACTATTGATCAGGTACAATTTTTTTAAAGGAAAATCAAAGGATTTTTTCTTTGTATCCAAATCTTTTTACAGAAGTTCGAGTCAAATTTTAACAAAAAAAGAGAAATTATGAAAAACCCAGTTATTTATCTTATCTCTACCCTATTCATAGTATTCGGGGCTTGCAAAGACGCTAAAAAACCAGACAACAATAAAAAAGAGGTTAATATTATTGTTGATTCCTCGGTTTTAAAACGCATTGATTCCATTTTAAAAAGCATTGTGGAATCGGGAAATATCGCAGGTGTTTCCGCTTTGATTTTTGAAAAAGACAAGGAAGTATATTATAACGCCTTTGGGTATGCAGACCGGGAAGCAAATAAACCAATGGATAGGAATACAATAGTCCAAATTTATTCCATGACCAAACCTATCACTGGAGTAGCATTAATGACATTGTACGAGCAGGGTAAATTCGATTTGGATGATCCTTTGTCCAAATATGCCCCAGAGTTTGCAGACATGAAGGTCTATGCCGGTAAAAATGCTTCTGGAAATCCAATTCTCGAACAAGCTAATCGACCTATAACCATCCGAGATATTACCCGTCACACCGCAGGATTCGGAAGAAATAGCGATATTCCAGGTTTAGGACCATTGATTGGGAAAGCGGACGCAATGAACAGGGAGAACACCCTTGTGCAGATGGCAGAAAAAATGGGAGCGACACCTTTATACTTTCATCCAGGGGAACAATGGGAATATGGTCCTAGTGTAGATGTCCAAGCATTTTTGGTTGAACGTATTTCGGGTCAACCCTATGGGGAATATGTTAAAGAACATGTATTAGATCGTCTAAGTCTTACAGAAACACGCTATTTTATTCCTGAAGGTGATAGGGATCGGTTTGCTGCTATGTATAGTAGAAATGAAAATGGGGAATTGTCAAGGGTTCCTGACGAAAATACCTATTCCAATTATTTTGAAAAATGGCCTTTAACGAGAGGAGGTTCCGGGTTAACATCCACCCTGGATGATTACATGCGGTTTGCACGAATGTTGGTTCATAAAGGAACATTGGACAGTATAACTATTTTAAAGCCAGAAACAGTTGAACTTATGGCGACCAATCATCTGGATGAGAATATTGTAGAAAGGTCTTTTTTACCAAGTAAGGGGCAAGTTGGTTTTGGTATCGACTTTGCCGTTCGCTTACGCCCCCCTGCTTCGGCAGATGAAAATAACGGTATGGTAGGCGAGTTTTTTTGGGATGGGGCGGCAAGCACCCTCTTTTGGGTTGATCCAGTAAATGAACTTACAGCCGTTTTATTTGTACAGTTGTTCCCATTTGACCAAATTGGACTTCACAAGAAATTCCGTGATGCCATATATGGTCCTTATAATTCAGAGAAAGAATAAGTAATACGCAACTTAAATGTTTTACCAATTGATAATTAAAAATATTATGCTTTTTATGAATCCTAATGTATTGCAAATATATTTTGGAGCGGTTTTTGAAAGGTATTCCAATATGAAAAAAATAGTATTGATTTTATTAATTGCCTTATCCATAAATGTCCACGCTCAACATACAATTTCGGGCACTTTTACACCAGCCAAGGAATATAAATGGCTTATCGCATATAGATTAAAACCAGGTACCCAAGTCTATGTTGCGGATACTGCGATTAAAGATGGTGAATTTTCACTTAGTATTCCAGAAAACGCAGTTGAAGGAACTTATAGATTGGTATATGCTATACCGCAAGAAGAATTCTATTTTGATGTTATATACAATGGTAAGGAAAATATTGAATTGACATTTGATGTTTACGAGGGGGTATCCTTTAATTCATCTGAAGAAAACAATGTCTTTAATTCATATTTTAAGAAAATCAATGACTTGGAGAGGCAAATCGTCGATTTTTATATAGAAGGAAAAACAGATGAAAATACATTTGAAAATATAGTACAGCGGTTAAAAGCAGCACAAATTACTTTTGAAATGAAAGCTGTTGGCCTTATTACCCATCAGTTTATTTTGGCCAACAAGCCATTTATTCCTTCTAAATATGAACCTATTCAAAGATATATAAAACTCAAAAAGGAGAATTATTTTAACGCCCTGGATTTTAAGAATCCGGTTTTACTAGCTTCCGGTTTTCTAACTGATAAGGTCACCAATTATGTTTTCACAGCCCTCCCATTGGAACCTATTACCCAAATTCAGACCGAAAACATCATACAAAACAATATCAGGAAGGTAGACTACTTTATCCAAGGTGTAGAACCAACTTATAAATTACATGTTTTTTATTCGCTTTGGACACAGGCAGTGGCAAGTTCATTCAACAGCACATCCGACTTTATTTATGACTCCTATTTAAAAACCTTGTCATTCGAAACCCAAAATCAGGATATCTTGGAAAAGATAGATTTGCACAATAGACTGAGGATTGGGGCGGCTGCTCCGGAAATCACATGGAAAGATGGCGACTTGGTCAAAAAACTTAGTAACATGAATGATGCGGAAAATTATGTACTTGTATTTTGGAGTAGCTCTTGCAGCCATTGTTTACGTGAGCTACCTGCACTTCATGATAAACTTAAAAACAATAACAAGATTAAAGTAGTGGCTGTTGGTCTTGAGGAGGAGGACGTGTATTGGAAACAAGAATCAGGGAAAATGGCCAATTTTGAACATGCCATTGCATTGGGGAAATGGGAAAACGAGTACGCTAAACTGTATGATATTCATCAAACACCAACCTATTTTATCCTGGACCAGGATAAGCGGATTATGGCCAAACCTGAAGATGACAAAGGGGTGATCAAGTTTTTGGAAAGTAATTGAATTTGGCCTATAAAGTCTTTAAATCCTTAATTGTCTTAAAGGCGATATCCACTTGATCATCATTAACAAGAATTGTAAATTCATTAGTCGTGGATATGACTTCGTAAAGTACAATCCCTTCCCATGCCAATCGTTGGAAAATGAAATAATAAATGCCCGGTACAGATACATTTTCAGCCGGAAGCTTTACAGTAATCGAAGAAAGATTATCCGCTTTTTGTGTACGTCTCTCAGCTTTGAACAAGTTCTCCACCGTACTATCCATAATATTGCTGATAACAATATTTATCTCATTTACACCTCTTGAAGAAGTATAAAACACATCTTGATTGGTGTTTATTTCCTCTAATAGTTTTGCTTGTTGGGAAAGAATCGTGTCGGAGGCTAAAAAGGTGTAATCAGTCAATGAAGAACGTACAGTTATTTCACCAATATTTTTTAAAACTTTAATAATTTTATGTGTAGCCCTGAATTCCAGATCGTCAGACAGTCGTTTTAGGGCCATAACTATAGCGCCATTACGAATTTCCTTACCCAATTGTTCCTCTATTTCTGGTTTTACAATTCTAGACAAGGAAGTGAGATTGATAATTCCCTGCGCCAAGGCACTTTGAAGAAAAGGCTTTTTCTTGATATACTGCTCTACGACTGATGATATGGTCTTCATATTCGATTGATTGTTTTCAAATATAACATATTGTTATATATAAAACAAATTGTGGTTATTTTTATTAAAAGTGATAAAAAGCGCTTTCTAAATGTTCTATCTCAAGAACTTTTTTGTTTTTTAAAATAGTGATCACATCAAATCGTACTTCAACATCCAAATTTTGTTCCGTTACATAATAGTCAGCCCCCAAGACCAAAAGACTTATCTTCTTTTTGGTTATGGTCTCGGCGATGTTTTCAAAAAAGCTTGAACTTCGAATCCTAACCTCGACGATGACTAGTGTATCATTAATCTGGGCAATAATATCAATCTCGGCTTTTAAATATCTGTAATTTCTATACTTAATTTTATACCCTTTCTTAATTAAAAAGTCCACGGCAATTTGCTCCCCTTCCTTTCCAAATTCATTGTGTTTTCCCATACCTTATTTATCAATTCGGTTAAAATCATGCATTTCATCGAAAAAATACGCGCTTAAACCTCTTATTTAATCATATCAACGTAAATTGAAACGCATAACAGCGAAAATAATTGGAATTATATAATATCCAATTCGATTAGACGTTAAGAATTTGCCCCCTACGCACATGAACGTTCTTAAAGCCTAAAATTACTATGGAATACTTCGTTAATTGTAACACCTCAACATTAGCGCTGTACACTACTCCTTTGGATAAATCCAAGGCAGCACATTTGTACAGAAGATTGGGGTTTAGTGCCTCAGTTCAGACAATCGACCAAGCGGTAGGACAAACTGCCGATAGTTTAGTCGACAATTTGATTTCACAAGCTTTGCTCGTGAACTTGGCTCCCACCCCTGCACCTACTTGGGCGGATTGGAACAATAGCAACTATCCTGCGGATGACGATGCAGCCGGACAACTCAGGCGAGCACAACAAGACGAATGGAGACTTGCTTATGCCAATGACATGCTGGCCAACGGTCTTAGGGAACGGTTGAGTTTTTTCTGGAGCAACCATTTCGTAACAGAATTGGATGTTTATGATTGCAACTCCTTTCTTTACTATTATATTAATTGTCTACAACGAAATGCCATTGGCAACTTTAAAACCTTTGTTAGCGAAATTGGTTTGACCAGTGCCATGTTGTATTATTTGGATGGGGTTTATAATAATGGTAACAATCCCAATGAAAACTATGGTAGGGAACTCTATGAGCTATTTACTTTAGGTGATGGAAACGGTTATACAGAAAATGATATAATAGAAACTGCGAAGGCTCTTACAGGTTATGTTGAGCGAGGGGAACTAGGTTGTGAACCAGTAGCTTTTGATGCAACAAAATTTGATGCAGGTCCCAAAACTATATTTGGACAAACAGGCAATTGGGGATATGACGATGTAATCGATATCCTTTTTCAACAAAGACCTAATGAAATAGCGGAATTCATTTGTAGAAAATTATATGAATTCTTCGTGCATCCTGATTCTAAGGATACTTTTGTTAATGGAACCATTATTCCGGCTATGGCAGCGACTTTTGTTACCAATAATTTTGATATCGCGCCGGTCTTATCCCAATTGTTTAAAAGTCAACACTTTTTTGATGATGATGCAATTGGCGTAATAATTAAAAGTCCGTACGACATCTACTTTAATTTAATTAAGGAAACTGGCTTTACGTATGACAATACTTTGGTTTCAGGTATCATAAATTATAGTGGGTTACTTGGGCAGGAATTATTTGATCCTGTTGATGTTGCAGGATGGGAGCGGGACCGTAATTGGATCAACACCAACTTCATGATTGGGCGTTGGCTTACGATGGAAACCATTCTTGATGGCTTCTATCAAGGTAATAGCGAACAGTTTAGAACGTTTGCCATGGATGCCGTTGGCGATGCTAATAGAAATACAAGTAATCCCGAAATTGTGGTAAGGGCCATTGTAGACAAAATCACACCTAAAGGATTACTTACAGCCCAAGATTTTGAGAATGCGATGTCCGCATTTAAAATCGAAGATGTACCAGAGAATTATTATAGTCCGGATTATGTCCCAGGCGGACAGTCATTATGGATATTAAGTGTTAGTCAAGAAGCTCCATCCCAAGTGTATCTTCTTTTACGACATCTTTCAAGACAACCAGAATTTCAACTTAAATAAAACCTACGATTATGTGCGATACTCACGATACAACCCCATATAAAGGACTTGAACATGATGGTCACGATCAAGAACATAAAGCATGGAGCAGACGTTCCTTTCTCCAGGCATTAGGAATAGCAGGTTCCGGCTCAATGGTATTGGGCAGTAATTTTCTTACGGCATCCGCACCATCCCCTTTAACTTCGGCAATTGCCGCCGCAGAAACAGATAATATTCTAATTCTGATCAGATTATCAGGTGGTAACGACGGTCTAAGTACTGTAATACCAATGGAACAATATGATGCGTATAGAAATGCAAGACCCAACATCTACATTCCAGAAAGTAAGGTTTTAAAACTTACCGATGAATATGGAGTACCTTCTTATATGAAGGCCCTTCAACCCATGTGGGGCGATGGACAGTTCAAAGCGGTTCATGGTGTTGGTTATGAAGGACAGAGTTTATCCCACTTTACAGGTTCTGATATTTTTGCAAATACCGATTTGACCACAACAGGGTTTTCTGGTTTGGATACCGGATGGATGGGTAGGCATTTTGAATACCTATATCCAGATTATTTATCGGATATGGCCGGAAGTAGACCTGAAGGGCCAGCTGCAATACAAGTTGGAAACTATGGTAGTTTGGTTTTTGAAGGTGAAGAAACCAATTATGCATTTGTTACCAATAATATAGATCAGTTAGAACAAATTGCAGAAACGGGATTACAATATTCAGTAGATGAAGCACTTTTCGATAATTGTATGTATGGTGATCAACTTAGATACTTAAGAGGTGTCTCAAACGTAACCAATGAATATGCAGGAAAAATACACGAAGCTTATTTAAGAGGTCAAAATCAAATTGAATATCAAGATAATGGTTTTGCAAAACAATTGGCGATTTTGGCCCGATTGATCAAAGGAAATTTGGGAACTAAAGTGTATATGATCTCTATGGGTGGATTTGACACCCACGGTAATCAACCATTGGCCCACGAACGTTTGATGACGAATCTTTCTATTGCAGTTGACAATTTTTATGACGACTTAGCATTTACCCAACAGGACGAAAAAGTACTGAGTATGACCTTTTCAGAATTTGGCAGACGAATTTTCGAAAATGGATCTAATGGTACTGACCATGGTAAAGCAGCTCCAACCCTATTCTTCGGCTCTGGTCTTAATGGCAGTGCTTTTGTAGGGGATCACCCGACTTTGGATAATCCAGATGGTCGAGGTAATTTGGAATATACCATGGATTTTAGGGATCTCTACGCTACCGTTCTTGCCGAATGGTTATGTGTTGACATTCCGCTGGTGGAACAGCATTTATTGAATCACCCATATGCTCCTGTGAATCTTGGATTCAATTGTAGTGGAATAGATTTTCCTGATATTGTTTATAGTGATGGGATGCCGACATTACCTACGCAGCCAGAACCAACTGAACCTACGCCATATGATCCTGAGTTATTGGATGCTATAGTACATAAACCGTTTTATCCTACCGATAGCACTCCACATATCTACTTGGAAATGCCTTTTAGTGCCCATGTTGATATTCAGTTGTATAATATCCTTGGACAAAATGTAGGTACAATTTTCAACGAAATGATGTTCGAAGGTTCTGTCGAGATAAATATTAGGGAACGTATGCCAAGTCATTTATCAACAGGAAAATATATATATCGCATTAATGTACAGAACCAAAAAATGAGTAAATCAGTAATGGTTGCTTAAACAACCCCCACTTTCTGGAAGAGCCTTCGACATTATATTTAATGATATTTCGAGGGCTCTCCTTTTTTAGGAGAATCTAGTCCGCTACAATCAAAATTCTGTATTTTTGGGGCTTAATTGAAAAATTAATGGCAGAAAAAGCAGAAAGCCCGTCAAGGCCTACCTCTTCGGCAGACAGGTATACTATTACAGCAGCATTACCATATACAAATGGTCCAATTCACATAGGACATTTAGCAGGGGTATATGTTCCCGCTGACATCTATTCAAGATACCTTAGAATAATAGGTGAGGATGTCGCTTTTGTCTGTGGAAGTGATGAGCATGGAGTTGCCATTTCAATGAAAGCAAAGAAAGAAGGGGTTACGCCTAAAGAAATAATAGATAAGTACCATACCATAATCAAAAAATCTTTTGTTGATTTCGGTATTTCGTTCGATAATTACTCTAGGACCTCTGCCAATATTCACCATAAAACAGCCTCGGATTTTTTTGTAAAGCTATATGAGCAAGGTGATTTTATTGAAGAGACCACAGCCCAATTATATGATGAGGAAGCCCAGCAATTTCTTGCAGATCGTTTTGTCGTAGGAACTTGTCCCAAATGTGGTCATGAAGAAGCATATGGCGACCAATGTGAGAATTGTGGGTCGACCTTAAATGCAACGGATCTTATAAACCCCAAATCAACTATTTCAGGTGCTGTACCTACACTAAAGGAAACAAAACATTGGTTTTTACCGTTGGATAGATATGAAGACTTTTTGAAAAAATGGATTCTAGAAGGACATAAAAATGATTGGAAACCTAATGTTTACGGGCAATGCAAATCTTGGTTGGATGAAGGATTGAAGCCCAGGGCAGTGACCCGCGATTTGGATTGGGGTATCCCAGTCCCTATAAAAGGTGGCGAAGGCAAGGTGCTTTATGTTTGGTTTGATGCACCAATAGGGTACATTTCCTCAACCAAAGAATGGGCTGAGCGTGAAGGCAAGGATTGGGAGCCATATTGGAAGGACAAGGATACCAAATTAATACATTTTATAGGTAAGGATAATATTGTTTTTCACTGCATTATTTTCCCAAGTATACTTAAAGCGCATGGTGATTATATTCTGCCAGAAAATGTACCCGCGAATGAATTCCTGAATTTGGAAGGCAATAAACTATCTACCTCCAAAAACTGGGCAGTGTGGTTACATGAATATTTAGAGGAGTTCCCAAATACACAAGACGTATTGCGCTATACTTTAACTGCCAATGCCCCTGAAACAAAGGACAACGATTTTACATGGAAAGATTTTCAGGCGCGTAATAACAACGAGCTAGTTGCCATATTCGGCAATTTCATTAATCGCGTTGTTGTTTTGACCAATAAATATTATGATGGGCAGGTACCAGCTGCTGGGAATTTATTGGAAGTGGATAAGGAGGCTCTTGCTGCCTTAAAAGGATTTCCAAAAATAATCGCCAGTTCAATAGAACGGTACAGATTTCGTGAAGCAAGTCAGGAATTAATGAACATGGCACGTTTAGGAAATAAATATCTAGCTGAAGAAGAGCCATGGAAAGTCATCAAGGAAGATGAAGCACGTGTTGAAACAATTATGAATGTTGCACTTCAGATAGCTGCAGGGTTGGCCGTACTGAGCGAACCCTTTTTGCCTTTTACTTCCAATAAGTTAAAGAGCATATTATGTATTAACCAGGAGCTAGGCGATGAAGTTATCCCTCAGGGGATAGCCACGCCCAAAAAATTCGGATCTCACGAAGACGGCCTAATATGGTCCGCTGTTTCTACCAAAGAATCCCTACTACCATCCGGGCACCGAATAGGAAAAGCTGAACTACTCTACCGAAAAATCGAGGATCATGAAATTCAAGCCCAGTTGGATAAACTGGAAGCCACCAAAAAAGCCAACGAAAACGAAAATAAAACACTTATGCCACAAAAAGACACTATAACATTTGATGATTTTTCCAAATTGGATATACGGGTTGGTACCATTTTAGAAGCCGAGAAAATGCCCAAGGCTAAGAAACTCCTGGTTTTGAAAGTTGATACAGGTTTAGATACCCGAACCATTATTTCCGGGATTGCTGAAAGTTTTACCCCCGAGGAAGTTGTCGGAAAAAAAGTAACTGTATTGGTTAATTTAGCCCCTCGTGCCCTTCGTGGCGTTGATAGTGAGGGCATGATCCTAATGACCGAAAATGCGGAGGGTAAATTGGTCTTTGTAAATCCTGATGAGGATGGTGTTGGGAATGGATTGACTATTAGTTAAGTCATAGCGATATGTACGGTCGAAAACAGTAGAGACATGATTCCCACACCATACTAAACAATTGAAGATACCAATGCAACTCATTCAGTACATTGTAAAACACACCCAACTTCCTGAAAAAGGAATTCAAAACACAGTTGAGCTATTAAATGAGGATTGCACCGTTCCTTTTATTTCCCGCTACAGAAAAGAACGTACGGGAAATTTAGACGAAGTACAAATAGGAGCCATTGTAAACTTCAAATCGCAATTTGAAACACTTGAAAAGCGAAAGACAACCATCATAAAAGCCTTGGAAGATCAAAACGTCCTTACTACTGAGCTAAGTTCTGAAGTAAAGAATGCAGATGACCTAATTACTTTAGAGGATATTTATCTTCCTTATAAAAAAAGTAAAAAAACAAAAGCGGAAACGGCCCGTAATAATGGATTGGAACCTTTGGCCAAAATCATTATGGCACAACGTAATGAAGAAATCGCGTTCGAGGCTGCAAAATATTTGAATAATTCGGTGAAAAATGAAGATGAAGCTTTGGAAGGGGCTCGACACATTATTGCAGAATGGATGAATGAACGCTCCGATATCCGAAATCAATTACGGCACCAATTGGACAAATATTCCCAAATAACCTCAAAAGTAATTTCCAACAAAAAGGATGATGAAAAAGCCCAAAAATTCAGGGATTATTTTGACTGGAGCGAAGCACTTAGCAGATGCCCATCGCATAGGCTATTAGCTATTCTACGTGCTGAAAACGAAGGCTTTATTCGTGTCAAGATTGAAATTGATCATGATCGCGCACTTGAAAAAATCAAAGAACGCATCATAAAATCGAACAATTCATGTTCAGTACAAATAAATTTGGCTATAGAGGATGCCTATAAAAGATTGTTGTTTCCGTCACTTTCCAATGAAGCGTTGAAGAATGCCAAAGACAAAGCAGATGACTCTGCCATTCAGGTTTTCTCTAAAAACCTGAAGCAACTGTTGTTGGGTGCTCCACTGGGCGAAAAACGCATACTGGCCATTGATCCAGGATTTAGAAGCGGATGTAAAATCGTATGTTTAAGTGCCCAGGGTGACCTGGAACACAATGAGAACATTTATCCGCATGCCCCACAAAACGATAGCAGAGGGGCCATTAAAAAAATAAGTTCATTGGTCGACGCCTATAAAATAGAGGCTATTGCCATTGGTAACGGAACGGCATCGCGAGAAACGGAACAATTGGTAAAACGGATTCAATTCAAAAAACCGATTGAGGTTTTTGTGGTAAGTGAAGCTGGGGCATCAATATATTCCGCTTCCAAAATTGCCCGTGATGAATTTCCCAATTATGATGTGACTGTTCGGGGATCCGTTTCGATTGGCAGACGATTGGCAGATCCTTTGGCTGAATTGGTGAAAATCGATGCAAAATCAATTGGCGTGGGCCAGTACCAGCATGATGTTGATCAGAACAAACTAAAAACCTCGCTCGATACCGTTGTCGAAAGTTGCGTGAATTCTGTTGGTGTGAACATCAATACTGCCAGTATCCCTTTATTGGGTTATGTTTCGGGTATTGGCCCAAAACTGGCTGAGAACATCGTATCCTATAGGAATGAAATTGGCGGTTTTACCAGTAGGGCCCAAATAAAAAAAGTGCCTCGATTAGGAGGCAAGGCGTTTGAGCAGGGTGCTGGGTTTTTACGTATCAAAAAAGCCAAAAACCCTTTGGATGATTCCGCAGTACATCCTGAAAGTTATAGTATAGTCGAAAAAATGGCCAAGGACAAAGAAATGGCAGTTCTAGAATTGATTGGGAACAAAAAGATATTGCAAAGTATCGATTTGAATTCGTATTGTAAGGGTAATATCGGTTTACCAACGCTCAAGGATATTGTAGAGGAATTGGAAAAACCAGGTCTGGATACTCGCGAGAAAGCAAAAGTTTTCACCTTCAATCAGAATATAAAATCGATAACCGACCTTCACGAAGGGCAATTGCTACCTGGTATCGTTAACAATATTACCAACTTCGGGTGTTTCGTTGATATTGGAATCAAAGAAAGTGGATTAATCCATATTTCAAATCTTTCCGATTCATTTGTAAAGGATGTGAACGAACATGTTAGCCTGCATCAACAGATTATCGTTAAAGTCCTTGAGGTCGATGTTCCACGTAAACGTATCCAACTCAAATTGCATAAATAACATTCTTCAATTTCCCTGATAAATGTCAGTAGGATAGGTAAATTTTCTTTGTATTTTTGTAAAAATTCAAAATTATGTTATCCAAAAAATTAGAAAAAGCACTAAATAATCAAATACATATTGAAGCGGAATCATCGCAGGTATATTTGTCAATGGCCTCCTGGGCAGAAGTAAAGGGACTGGAAGGTATTGCAACATTTATGTATGCCCAGTCCGATGAAGAACGGGTTCATATGCTTAAACTCATAAAATTTGTGAACGAGCGTGGTGGCCATGCAAAAGTGGCAACATTACAAGCTCCAAAATTCGATTTTGGGACCTTTCAAAAAATGTTCCAGGAATTATTGGAACATGAGATTTTTGTGTCCAATAGTATAAACGAGCTTGTTCATACCAGCCTTCAAGAGAAAGACTATGCCACCCAAAATTTTTTACAATGGTATGTTGCAGAGCAAATTGAGGAGGAAGCCTTGGCAAGGACAATATTGGATAAAATAAATCTGATCGGTAATGACAAAGGGGGATTGTATTTGTTTGACAGGGACGTGCAACAAATTACAGCCAATAGCGCCGTTGCTCCTCCAAATGTCTAGTATTTTGAGATTACCGTAAATTTTATTTTGGAATTTTCATGTAAGGCTTTTTGAAATTCGGTATCTTTCTATGATTGTTTTGTAAAACGACATTGAATATAACCTTCCATAAAACCTTATTATGAAATCAATCCTTCTTTTTGTAGCCGTACTTTTTCATTTAACACTATCGGCCCAAACGCCGTCTGTAAAATTCTCCCAACCACTTTCCGAGGGCACACCTGAGAGTGTTGCTATGTCGTCGGAAAGATTGGAACGAATAGATAAAATGCTTAAAAAAGCAGTTTCAGAAGATGATGTTCCTGGAATCGTCGCCTTGATTGCCAGGAATGGAAAGGTTGTTTTTCACAATGCCTACGGAATGGCCGACAATGCTTCAGGTAGGAGAATGAAAACCGATGATATTTTTAGGATTGCATCCCAGACCAAGGCTATTACCTCCACAGCTGTTATGATGCTCTGGGAAGAAGGGAAATTCAAACTTGATGACTTGATTTCCAAATACATTCCTGACTTTGGTGAAGCTCAAATATTGGATACTTTCAATGAACAAGATTCTTCCTATACTACTAAACCTGCAGAAGATCAGATTACAATTCGAGATTTGATTACGCATACTTCAGGTATTGGTTACGGGGTAATTGATGGGGATGAAAGATTTAAAAAAATCTACGCCAAAGCCGGAATCACGGATTTATTCACAACAGAGAACATATCTATTGAAGAGAGTGTGAAAAAATTGGCCAAATTACCTTTGCACCATAATCCCGGCGAAAAATTCACCTATAGTGAGGGGTTGGATGTGTTGGGATATTTCGTTGAAATTGTTTCCGGAATGCCTTTTGACGAATTTTTAAAAACGCGAATTTTCGACCCTTTGGAAATGACCGATACCTGGTTCTATCTGCCAAAAGAAAAACACTCTAGATTGGTATCAGTTCAAAAGAAAGAAAATAATAAATGGGTTAATTACCCAATTACCTTTTATGACACCAATTACCCGATTAAGGGAGCAAAACGATTTTTCTCAGGGGGTGCAGGACTTTCAAGTACGGCGAAAGATTACGCCACTTTTCTCCAAATGTATTTGAATAAAGGGGAATTAAATGGTAAACGCATTTTAAGTAGAACCACAGTACAGAGTATCATGGGCAACCAGATAGGTGATTTATGGGCGGGAGGCAATAAGTATTACGGATTGGCATTCGGTGTTATTACTCCAAAAGGGCAGGATTCTGGTGGTGAAGGAAGTATTGGTACTTTTGATTGGGGCGGTTATTTCAATACACAATATTTCGCAGACCCCCAAGAGCAGATAATCGGCATATTAATGAAACAGACCCAAGGTCCTGTTAATGATAATACTGCTTGGAAATTCAGACAAATGGTTGGGGCCACTGTTGATGATTGAGCAGCTTTTAAAGGAACGTCTTTTATAAAGTTCAGCATTGTCAGTCTAAGCACAGTCGAAGACCTTATGGTTCAGAGTCAGGTTTATATTTGGAGTCGTGAAGTTTCTGCATTCGGACAACATTTGAATCCTATTAAAATCTGCGTTTATCAAAGCAATTTTCTTTTTTCTTGTCCAGCCCTTAAGTTTTTTTCGAAAAGTATAGCTTGGATCACGTCGGTAAATTCCAAATAGTAATCGATTTTCAACGGACTTCTATAATAGGTATAGCAATCTTTAAAGTGACCTTGTTGGTACTGAATCCATCTTTGGTCAAAGTTACCGGTAATTCCTGTATAGAATGAATCATCAGAACATCTGAGAATATATACAAAATAGCTTTTCATGATTATTTAGAATTATATCCCTTCGACTGCGCTCATGATGACATTCCGAATAAGTCCAAAAAAAAGCCTCGCATAAATGCGAGGCTGAGATTTATGTTTTTATTTCCCCAACATCAAAAGCTCATTACATTTTATTTCGGTAATGTATCTTTTTTCACCTTCTTTAGTTTCATAAGATCGATGGATGAGTTTCCCCTCCACGGCAACCTGCTTGCCTTTGGTCAAATAATTTTCGACGATCTCTGCGGTCATCCCCCATGCCACAATATTGTGCCATTGGGTTTCTTCCACTTTTTCGCCTTGGGCATTTTTGTAGGTCTCGCTTGTTGCTATTGAAAATTTGGCAAGTTTGCTGCCACTTTCCAAGTTTACGATTTCTGGGTCGTTACCCAAGTTTCCAATCAACTGTACTTTGTTTCTAAGTGCGTTCATAATTTCTAATTTTAATTGTTAAACAGTTAATGCAATCGAACCTCCTTGATCCGACACTGCAAACATAAAGTGACTCAAAAACAATACTCGGTTGGGAATTACTTACTTTCGTTTGTAAATGGTTGTAGTCGTTTACAAACTTTTTTATCATTGATTATCAGTACTTTAAATACATTTGTAAATTTCATTTAAAAACAATAAAGATTTGTAATTTAGACATAGAATGGTGTTGAAGTTTCCATTGAAACTATATTCAATTGTTTTACCCATTAAAAATATGAATCAATCCGAAAAGCTTTTAGCGATTAAGATCACACATACCTTGATTTGGATATTCTTTGTTTTTGTGATTTTTTATATAGTATATTCCGGTATTAGCAATCAAATAAATTCATATACCTGGATTGCTATTGGTTTGGTTTTTGGAGAAGGAATTATATTGGCACTTTTTAAAATGTTCTGTCCATTGACGGTCTTAGCCAGAAAATATTCGAAATCAACCAAAGACAATTTTGATATTTTTTTACCAAATTGGTTGGCGCGTTATAATAAGATAATATTCACCACAATTTATCTTATTGGGCTAATAATCGTATTGATAAGGGTAAGTTTTAATAAATAACTAAGTATCGCTTTATTGACTATAAACCATAATGTCCCAAATTTAAACTAACGTATGAACTTAATTGATTGGATTGGATCCTTAGGTGTTTTTCAAATTCTACTTGCCTACTTTCTTAATGTAATAGGAAAAATCACCAATAAAGGTCTAACGTTCATATTATTAAATTTAATCGGGGCTTCAATGGCCTGTTTGGCTTCGATATTATTAAATTACCTGCCGTTTATAATTTTAGAAGGTGCATGGGCAATGGTATCCTTGATTTCACTCCTAAAATTTAAACAGTCAATGACAAAAAAATGATTTTAAAGACCAAAAATATAAGACTATACGCCATTTTACTTGCCATGGGATTGTTTTTATCCTGTAAGTCCAAACTGAATAAAAGTGACAATCAAATTGGCTCTTATACCATTGAGGATCAAGAATTATACAATACCATTGTAGTGATGGACAAAACCTATTTTGACGCCTACAATACCTGCGACCTTGAAACCCAAGGCATGATTTATGCCGATGATATTGAATTCTACCATGATAAGGGCGGGTTAATGACCGATAAAAAAGAACTTATTGAAGCCTTAAAAAACAACATCTGTGGCAAGGTTACACGCGAATTGGTAAAAGGCAGTATCGAGGTTTACCCTATTAAGGATTATGGTGCTGTACAAATTGGATATCATAAATTCCATAATAAACTTGAACCCAATACGCCTTCAAAACCAAGCAAATTCATCGTAATCTGGCACAACAAAAACGATACTTGGAAAATAGCAAAGGTTGTAAGTCTTCATTAGCAAAATGGAATAACATAGGCTAAGTTTAGAAGCTAACATTTCAATTCGATTTTTTTTTCTTAAATTCTTATTGGTTTATTATCTTTCAGTTCAACTCAAATCCCGTAGGCTTTTTGGATTACCAATAATAGTAAATGAATTAAACCCCAATACCATTATTGTATTTTGTGTTCAAGACCCAGGCAATGGAATAAAAACCTTTAACTAAACTATTGATTTCAAGGAAAATCTTGAACGCTTGGATACACTGAAATTCGAATATAAATATCGGGATGATGAAACTGGGAACACCTCAAAGCGCAATTACCAAATGATTGTTGTTGCAAATTGAAGAATAACCTCTCCTATCTACTGATAGGCAGTTACACCTAAAATGGAAAAAAATCCCTTCAGACGGGAATGACAAGTAAATAAACATAAAATTAATGAACAAACCTTTTATAGCAGACCAAGAATTCAAAGGATTGGATTATTCTAAAAACAGACTTCCCAAAGGGGAATATGAAAACTGTGTTTTCGAAGGTTGCGATTTTTCCAAGGGATATCTAGACAATCAGAATTTCATGGAATGTGAATTCATAGACTGCAACCTCAGCAATACCAATATAGCGCTTACGGTATTTAAAGAAGTGACTTTTTCTTATTGCAAAATGATGGGATTAAAATTTGAGGATTGTAATGACTTCTTTTTGTCTTTTAATTTTAAAAATTGCAATCTCAATTACTCATCTTTTTATCAATTAAAAGCTAAGAATATTCAATTTATAAAATGTAAACTTATTGAAGTCGATTTTACTGAAACTGATTTAACTGATTCTGTTTTTGATGAATGCGATTTGGCAAAGGCTATTTTTGAAAATACAATTTTAGAGAAGGTCGACCTTAGTACCTCAATTAACTTCAACATCGACCCAGAACGAAATCGTCTAAAAAAAGCAAAATTCTCCAAGGAAAATATCGTTGGATTATTGGAGAAATATGACATCAAGATTACCTAATTACTCGTATCCGTTTGTAATCGGATAATTTGTAACTTGTTGGGATAAAATTCCATTAGTTAAAACAAGATTAGCATGAAGAGAACCTGTTTGGAATGTGGGGACGAAATTCGAGGTCGGGTAGATAAAAAATTCTGTTCGGACCATTGTCGAAATGCCTATAACAATAAAGTGAATAAAGACAGTAAAAACCTCATTCGCAACATTAACAACCGTTTACGGAAAAATTATAGGGTTTTGGATAGCTTTTCACTAACAGATGGTAAAACCAAAACAACCAGAACCAGATTAATGGACAAAGGTTTTGATTTTGAATTCATCACCAACCTATACACTACTAAAAAAGGAACCACCTATTTCTTCGTTTATGATTTAGGGTATTTGCCGTTGGATAATGATTATTATATGATCGTAAAAAGGGAATAGTAGCTCCCTATCCCCAAAGAGGGAATTAAGTTTTATACTTTAAATCGTATTTCATATAAAAAATGCTTTCACAAAGGAAAGCATTTTTTATACACTAGAGTATTAGATCCCCCTTTGGGGGGCTAGGGGGCTTACTTATAATTTTCCCCACTTAGTTTAAGAGCAGCAATAACAATATCCTTACGGCTTATTTGACCTACAAGGAGTCCGTCTTTCATTACAGGCAATCTTCTCCTGTTATGTTTGTCAAAGATTCCGGCAGCATCAAAAATCGAAATATCATGAGGAATTGATTCCACTTCCTTGGTCATATATTTTTCAACACTTTTATCTAAAATAGGCTGGTTAAAATAGCGACTTTCGGAAATCTGCTTCATACAATCCGCTTCCGAAATAATTCCAACTAAAAATCCGTTATCATCCAATACAGGTCCGCCTGATATATGATGCTTAGCAAATTTTTCCATTACTTCAAGAATAGACTGATCTGGAGAGAAGGTCACCAACTTGGTACTCATATAATCCGATACTAATATAGGTGCGTCATACTCTTTTTTTACAGCTTTTCTGAACCCTTGAAAACTTTTGATACCCATATAATTTGATTTTAGGTTGATTTTAAAGATAGAAAAAAATATCCAATTCGATAATATACTCGTTGTAATGCTGCATCATTCTAGAATTTTATACTTTTAGGACTTAAGTTGTTTATATGAAAAGGTCCTCCAAAATAATTACTGTTCTATTGATTCTCCTAGCGGTTTATTGGGGTTTTAAATCATCGATGCCTACCTATGAAAATGTAAAAAACATTCCTGAAACGGACTTTTCAACAGATAGGGCACTTACACATGTAGCAAGTATTTCAAAGAAACCCCACGGGGTAGGATTTCCGGCACATGCTGAAGTTAGATCCTACATAATTTCGAAATTACAGGCATTAGGATTGGAAACTTCAACACAAGAAGGATACACTGCAGGGGATTGGGGTAATTTTAGTAAGGCAACCAATATTCTTGCTAGAATCAAAGGTACAGAAGAAGGTAAGGCATTAGTGCTTCTTTCACACTATGATAGTAGCCCACACTCATCCTTGGGTGCCAGTGATGCTGGTAGTGGAATCGGTACTGTTTTAGAAGGCTTGCGGGCTTTTCTAGTCGAAAAAAAACAGCCTAAGAATGATATTATCATCTTGATTACCGATGCTGAGGAGTTGGGATTAAATGGTGCGGACCTTTTTGTAAATAAGCACCCATGGATCAAAGATGTTGGTTTGGTTTTAAATTTCGAAGCCCGTGGAAGTGGTGGTCCAAGCTATATGTTGATCGAGACCAACCGGGGTAATGCAAAACTAATTGAAGAGTTTACCAAAGCGGACCCCGATTATCCGGTCGCCAATTCATTAGTGTACAGCATTTATAAAATGCTTCCCAATGATACTGATCTGACTGTTTTTAGGGAAGATGGTGATATCGAAGGATTTAATTTTGCTTTTATTGATGATCACTACGATTACCATACTGTGCGGGATAATTACGAAAGGTTAGACAGAAATACCTTGGCGCACCAGGGTAGTTATTTGATGCCCTTATTGACTTATTTTGCCAACTCAGACTTGAACAACCTTAAAAGTCTTGATGAATCCATTTATTTTAATGTTCCGTTCTTCAAATTAGTTTCGTACCCATTTGAATGGATTTGGCCTATGCTTTTCCTGGCAGTTATTATATTTATAATCCTTTTGATTGTTGGTTTCAAAAAAAAGGTAGTACAATTCAATGAAATATTGAAGGGTTTTCTACCAGTGTTGATTGCATTAGTAATTAATGGAGTGGTTGGTTTTTATAGTTGGACATTCCTAAAATGGATCTATCCGGAATACAAGGACATATTACATGGTTTCACCTATAATGGCCACACCTATATTTTGGCATTCGTATTGTTTTCTGTGGCAATTTGCTTTTGGCTCTACAATAAGTTCAAGAAAGTGGAAACCGCAAATTTATTGGTAGCTCCCATAATGCTATGGTTGATTATTTGTGGAGCAGTTTCGGTCTATTTACAGGGTGCTAGTTTCTTCATTATCCCTGTTTATGCTCTTTTGGTATCGTTCTTGGTTGTCATCAATCAGAAAGAACCTAGTCCGTATTTGTTGTTGCTATTAACGTTACCTGCACTTTGGATCTGCGCCCCTTTCATTAAAATGTTCCCTATTGGTCTAGGACTAAAAATGATGGTTGCCGCAACCCTTTTGACCACCTTGACATTTTTCTTTTTGTTGCCAATTTTTGGTTTTTACAAAAACAAACATCGACTGGCTTTTTTAGGTTTTATTCTATTCGTTGGTTTTATGGTAAAAGCACATTTCAACTCGGGCTTTACCAAAGAAAATGCGAAACCCAATAGCCTGTTATATGTATTGGATGCGGATACCAATACTGCACATTGGGCGACCTATGAGAATGCAATTTCAGATTGGACATCCCAATACATTGGAGAAAGCAAAAAAATTCCAGAAAAACTATCCGAAAAAACGATAAGCAGCAAATATGATTCAGGCTTCACTTATATTGCCGATGCGCCACTCAAACAAATCGCCATACCCAAAATCGAAATAACCAGTGACACCGTAGTTGCCAAAGAAAGGCAATTGGAACTATGTATTACGCCTCAGCGAAATGTAAACCGAATGGAAATATTTACCAATACGATTACTATAAATAAAGCTATCATTAATAATATCACTTTATCGGAGTATTACCTTCAAAACCGAAAAAGCAACAAATTAATTACCCATTACATCAGTAATAATGATTATACCGAGTTGAAATTTTCTATTCCCAAAGATGCTAAATTTGAATTTACCGTTTATGAGGCATCGAATGATTTGTTGAACAATCCATTATTCACTGTTCCCGATCGACCAGAAAATAATATTCCTATGCCATTTGTATTGAATGATGCCATATTATTGACCAAAACCATAACTTTTGAATAAGACAATCGCCATAATGGGCTGTGGTTGGTTGGGCTTTCCTTTGGGAAAGTCGCTTTTGGAAGAGGGCTATAAAGTTCATGGCTCGACCACTTCCAAAAATAAACTCGCAAAACTTGAAAAAGCAGGAATAGTGCCTTTTTTGATTTCACTTTCCGAGAATAAGATAAAAGGTCCCATTTCGGAGTTTTTAACCAAAGTGGATATCTTGGTAATCAATGTGCCCCCTAAACTTCGAGGTGCCAATACCGAAAGCTATATTAAAAAAATGGAGCTTGTAGCTAAAGCTGTTTCCAATTCACAGGTAAGTAAAATACTATTTGTAAGTAGCACATCGGTCTATGGTTCTGTTTCTGGGCGAGTAACTGAAGAGGATATCCCGCAACCCAAAACAGAATCCGGTATACAACTCTTGGCATCTGAAAATCTATTTAGTAGTACAGTGGGCATTGCAACTACAATAGTTCGTTTTGGCGGTTTGATAGGAGCAGACAGGCATCCTATTAATATGCTATCTAGGAGAAAGGATCTTACCAATGGTAATGATCCTATCAATTTGATACATTTAGAAGATTGTATAAACATTATAAGTTCTATACTTAAAAATAATTGGTGGAATGAACTTTTTAATGCCGTATACCCTTATCATCCGACTAAAAAAGAATATTATACTGCTGAAGCACAAAAAAGAAGCCTTGCAAAACCAACATATGCGAACAATAAACAGGCAACTGATAAAATAATCGACTCTCGTAGGTTAATTCATGTTAAAAAATACCTATTTAAGACACCAATCTAGAGTTAGTTCACCACAAAAAAGAGAACTTTCACAACAAAAAAGACTATTTTATGTTAATTATATCCTTGATTTTAAACACTTTATCGATGAAATTCATAACTTTAAGTAAACATAAAATCGTTTGCCATGGAAAATTCAACATTAAGTAAGAGAATTACTAGGGAAATTGAAAACCTGATCTCCAGAAGTTGTGCCAACCAACAAGCGACCGACAAATTCAACACCTTGCACGTTGCATTGTTAAAGAAATATTACAATGCGGCCGATGTTTCTATTGATTATCATAGAAAAAGGGTAGAAATGGAAATTGTAATGGACGATAACCAGTATGATCCAAAAAAGGTGAATACTTATATTCCCACATTACATGCAAATTTACTTTTTAAGAATCTAAAAGACTTTTTAAAATCCTGTATTGAACTAGATGCAAAGAGCTTAGGATTCTATGCTGGCTTACTACGTACCTTTACTAAAAAAGATGTTACATTAACTGTAGCCTAGCTAAAAAAGTTATGATGAAAAAAAAAGGGGAAGCCAATTGGCTTCCCCTTTTTTTATTCTATTTTTAAAGGTTTCATTAACAGGTTTCTAAAAATATATTTTATAGTTTAGCGCTCCAAAAATCAACAAATAATACAAGTAACATGAGAAAGATTGCATTTGTGGTTCTATTTGCCTTTAGCTACATAGTTAATGCCCAAACAAAAACCGAATTACAAAAACATTATGAAGCCTTTTATCAAGAGATGAAATCACAAGGAGATGTTGATGGCATAATCAATGCGATTACCCACTTAAATGTACTTTCGCCTTCCGAGGCAAGAAAAGATACTCTGGCCTATATTTATGCCAATAATAATCAACATATGCAGGCTTTGAATACAATTGGAATTGAAAAAAACGATTCCGATTCTGATTTAGCCGTTCAGGTTAAGGCCATTTCTTTAAAAGCCATCAACCAACCAAAAAGGGCGTTGGAGCAATTTGAAATTCTAAATACAAGAACACCAAATGCGTATTTGGCATACGAATTGGCTGATCTAAAAATACAAACCGGAGATAATGTTGGAGCTATTGCGAACATTGAATATGGTATTGCCAATGCTAAGGATGAAATGAAATATGCCTTTTATGAAAGACAACAGCCCTATGAGACCTCTTTAAAAGCAGCATTTCTTCATTTAAAGGCTCTTACTACATATAATCAGGATAAAGAAAAAATCGATGAGGCCATTGCTTTAATTGATGAGGCACTGAAAATTGACCCTAACTTTAATCTGGCAAGCTTAAGTAAACAAGCTTTGGAAACAAGAAAAACGCAACCTGCCGATGGGTTAAAAGAATAAGGTCTCGATACAGAAAGTGTTCAGTATTATTTCGAGATCTTATCTTAGATTACTATAATTGTCTTAATTTAATTGTAAGCAAACTATCCTTTTCTTTCTTTAGTTCCACAAGTTCATCCACGTTTTCGTTTGGTACTGCTATTGACAAAACATAATGGGCGATTTTCCATTTGCCTTCTACTTTTTTCAATACTCCAGATCCACGACATAATTTCATTTGGGTATCCAATAGTTCATCAAACCAAGCAAAATCATTGGTTTCATTTACGTAAACATTACGTTCTATTGCTGTAAAACTCCACGCTTTACCCCTATCAAAATATGGTTTTGAAAAATCCCTAAAGGCCTTATTTTGCCAATTTTCGGTGGCATCGGTTCCAAGAAAAACCCCATCGGGGGTCATTAGTTCAAAATAATTGTCAAAGTTAGCATTGGATGCCGCATTATGCCAAGCATCAAGTACCGTATTGATATTTTTTTTTGTGTCGGGCCCTTGGGCTACAATGCCTATAGAAAATAACATAACGATTAATTGTAACAAACTTTTATTCATCTAAAATGAGTTTTGTATCCAATGTATTGTTGACAATTACATTAAATTGTTTTCTAAGCGAATTAAAAGCATTGATCATTTCCAAAACAGATTCTTGGGGGTCTAACCTATATATTAAATCTCCCTTTACTTTTAAAACATAAGTCTTAAAGACTTTTTGTCTGCTTTTGATTTGTGGTTTATTAAATTGTTCAGGGTATTCGGAATCTTCCAATAATTTTAATCCTTCTATAATGTTTTCAATATTAAGACTCAAATCGTCCCTATTGGCAATATTGTAAAGAGCATCATAACTAACTTCCAAGGCATTGAATTCGGGCCACTCATTTAAAATTTTGCTCGCGGTGGAATTTACCATAAACTTCTTGGGCCATTCTTCAGTAGACAACTCATAATCGGATGTGTCCTCCGATACTGTTTCCTGGGTTTTTTCCCTACATGAAAGAATTACCAAAAGAAGCGTTCCAATATATAATAATTTACGCATGGAGCGAATGTACAAATTTTAATAAAAGCTATATTTACCAAAGAATTCATTTAACTTGATTTTAATGCAAAAATCCATTCTAATAGTAGGCGCATGTGGG
This sequence comes from uncultured Flavobacteriaceae bacterium, assembly GCA_963762065.1. Classification (GTDB taxonomy): domain Bacteria; phylum Bacteroidota; class Bacteroidia; order Flavobacteriales; family Flavobacteriaceae; genus Maribacter_A. The sequence goes on from CAVXJE010000002.1 coordinate 196,942, forward strand.
CAAATAGGTACTGAACTTACTTTTGCCTTGCGGGAAAAGTTTGGCAATGATTGCGTTATAGCAAGTGATATCCGGGAAGGCAGCGAAAATTTGATGAGTTCCGGTCCATTTGAGCTTTTAGATGCCACAAATTATCTTGCCCTTGAGGATATTGTAGTGCATTACGAAATACAGGAGGTATATCTAATGGCTGCCATGTTAAGTGCAACTGCCGAAAAGTTTCCTATGCGCGCCTGGAATTTGAACATGAATTCTCTTTTCAATGTATTGAATCTTGCAAAGGAAAAAAAGATAGACAAAGTTTTTTGGCCTTCAAGCATTGCTGTATTTGGTCCAAACACTCCCCGTGAAAACACGCCCCAAAGTACAATAATGGAACCGACGACGGTGTATGGAATAAGTAAGCAATCTGGAGAACGGTGGTGTAATTACTATCATAAAAAATATGGTGTGGACGTGCGCAGTGTTAGGTATCCCGGACTTATTAGTTGGAAGACCATGCCAGGTGGGGGCACTACCGATTATGCTATTGAAATATACCATAAAGCCCTTTCCGATAAATCATATAGTTGCTTTTTGAAAAAAGATACCAAACTGCCTATGATGTTCATGGATGATGCTATAAGGGCAACGATACAACTAATGGAAACAAAAAGCGATAATATCAAGATTCGTTCTTCATACAATTTAGCGGCAATGAGTTTTACGCCTGCTGAAATTGCAAAAAACATTCAGAACCATATTCCTGAATTCAAAATTGCCTATAAACCAGATTTCAGACAGGACATTGCAGATTCATGGCCAAGTAGTATCAATGACACGGAAGCTCAAAAAGATTGGGGCTGGCAACCAGAATTTGAATTGGATGGAACTACCGATGAGATGTTAAAAAATCTGCGTAACTAAGTTACTTGGCAAACATTTCTTTTTGACTTTTAAATCTTTTGAATTCTACGGTATACCCATTGGGATCTTTTATAAAGAAAGATTCATGTTCCCCAGTCCTATTTATTAGAAATGTAATTTTCTTTATAGGTTCGGAATTGGAAGCTTGTAATTTATCATAAAGTCCATTCCATTTTTCATTCCCGATAATAATCCCGAAATGAAATGATGGAAGCACAGTTTCTTCAAACTTATATGACTTATATACAAAGTCAAAAGCTCCACTTTTATTGAAAGTGATTTGGTTACCAAACAAATCAACATCCAACCATAACGAAGAATTTCGACCTAACTCGGCACCAATGGTATTCACGTAAAAATCCTTTGTTTCACTAATGCTTTTACAAGGCAAAGACAGATGAAATGATTCTTTTTCCATACGTTTTAGATTATCTTTTTTTGTTCAATTCACAAAGCAATACTTTTTAAACTAACCTCCATAAACGCAGTACGAACAAATCCAATACCTCTACCAATATCAGGATTATAATAATCCATTCTAATCGGCTACTTTCCTTGTGATACATAATATCTTTGAAAAGTTCAAGATTCTCTTTGATTATCTCGGTTCGTTCATGAATATTCCGGTATCTATCCTTCAAATCAAATGTCCTCTTGAGTTCTTGATTTAGAAGGTTCAATTTTTCATTCTCCCAAGTAACATCGGGTGCATCGAAAATATAAAGGTTCTCAGAAATCTGATTTTTGATATTCAACACTTTTCCGATAAAGCGTTTTAATTTGTTTCCCCCAATATCCAACTTGCCATGCTCTTCGAGATATGTTGTGTGTTCATTGGTCTCCTCTAAAAGCTTTTCTGTGATATCCGCATAGCGATTCAACGCTACAGATTGGGAAGTGTTCAACATAACCATACGAATGGCTTCTGTATTAAAATCTGGTAGGATAACCTTATCAAAACTAACTTTTCGTTGCCCTTGAACTACCTCTACTTGGATTTTTTCTGAAAGTTGATCTACAATATTACCCTTTGAAGCAGCTGTCAATTTTTTAACGATTTCCAGTATTTCGTCTTGTTCATGATTAAAGAACGAAACCATTCCATACTGGAAAATATAGATAAATTTATCTTCCCCATTTTTTAAATAAAGTTCGTCACTATCAGTAAACAGTACGGGTAAGGGTAATAGTACTCTGGCCTGTCGAATGTTGATCGAGGCCGAAATCTGATAGGCTACGACATCATATACCATTATCACTAGTCTTCGTCATCATTTTCCTCCTCTGACATATCGGGATCTGGCACTGCTTCTGGGTCGTCGTCGTCAAAATCCTCATAATCATCCTCATCGTAGTTGGCCATGGTTACCTCAAGCTTGGCACTTATTTTTACCAAGTATTTGGTGTCATCGGTCAATACCTCGACGGCTTCTATACGCTCGCCATTGGCATTTTTAAAAGTTATGATATTGCTATCATCATACCCATCAGGATAACTTTCCACCAAAAGTTTAAGTACCTCTGGGGTCAGCTTTTTAAAATCCACTATGACTCTTTTCAAATTATCCATAATTACATGTCTAAAAGGTAAGCAAAAATTAATGGCGCAACAATAGTTGCATCACTTTCTATAATATACTTTGGTGTGTCTATGTCCAATTTACCCCAAGTTATCTTTTCATTGGGTACTGCGCCCGAATACGAACCATAACTTGTGGTACTATCACTTATTTGACAAAAGTAGCTCCAAAAAGGGGTATCTGTTCGTTCCATATCTTGATATAGCATGGGTACGACACAAATAGGGAAATCCCCAGCAATGCCCCCTCCTATTTGAAAAAATCCAATGCCTTTTTTAGAGTTTTCGGTATACCAATCTGCTAAAAAAGTCATGTATTCTATTCCAGATTTCATGGTGCTGGCCTTAAGTTCCCCTTTTAAAACATAAGAGGCGAAAATGTTCCCCATTGTACTGTCTTCCCAACCAGGACAAACAATTGGAAGATTTTTCTCTGCGGCGGCATACATCCAAGAATCTTTCAAATCTATTTCATAATGTTCTTCAAGAACACCGGAAAGCAACATTTTATACATGAATTCATGCGGGAAAAACCGTTCTCCTTTAGATTCTGCATCCTTCCAAATTTTAAAGATATGTTGTTGTAATCTACGAAAAGCCTCATCTTCAGGAATACAGGTGTCTGTAACCCTATTCAAGCCCTTTTCCAGTAAATTCCATTCATCTTGCGGGGTCAAATCCCTATAATTTGGCACTCGTTTGTAGTGGGAATGTGCGACAAGGTTCATAATATCCTCTTCTAAATTCGCGCCTGTACATGAAACTATATGAACTTTATCCTTTCTTATAATATCGGCGAATATCTTACCCAATTCGGCAGTACTCATCGCCCCTGCCAACGAGACCAACATTTTGGCTCCGTTATTCAATTGGTCCTCATAACCTTTTGCGGCATCGACTAAAGCAGCTGCATTGAAATGCAAATAATATTTTTCGATAAAATTTGAGATCTCTCCTTTAGATTTCGTCATCTTCGAATTTTGAATTGTTGTTTTTGGGTTTGTAATCCTCATCAAAGGTGTTATCGTAATCATCTTCCACTGCCTCACCCTTAAATTTATAACTTAGCATTTTATAGTACAATTTTGCCGCTAGAAAATCAGAGGATTTATCTGATGGATTTGGACATAATTCAACAATGTCAAAACCCACAACATTTTTATCCTGAAATACTTGTTTCAAAAATTCCAAAGTTTCATACCAAAACAATCCTCCCGGCTCCGGTGTACCTGTAGAAGGCATTATCGAGGGATCTAACGCATCCAAGTCAAAAGTGATGAACACATTATCGGTCATTAGCTCAATTACCTTATCGACCCAATATTCATCATTGGCCATTTCATGGGCAAAGAAGGTCTTTTCTTCATCCATTACCGTTTTCTCAATTGTATCCATACTCCGAATTCCCACTTGGATCAAATTGGTGGTTTGGTTTGCCTCATGTACTGCACATGCGTGGTTATACTTTGTGCCCTCATAGGATTCCCTTAAATCTGCATGGGCATCGATATGTAAAACCGTAAGATTGTCAAAACATTCATTAAAAGCCCTAATACTTCCTATAGAAATTGAATGCTCACCACCAAATAGGGTTACAAACTTATTTCGCTTAATGTATTCTTTTGTAATGGTATGTACCGCATTCACCATCGCCTCTGCTGACTTGTTTTCTGACACCGCTTTAGCAAGGTATATTCCTTGCTCATAAACCTCCGTTTCGGTTTCGATATCGTATAACTCCATGTTCTCCGATGCATTTAAAAAAGCATCAGGACCTTTATCGGAACCTTTGCCCCATGTACTCGTACCATCATAAGGCACTGGTATCAAAACCACTTTTGCCGTTTCTAATTGTGCAAATTCATCGGGTATTCCAGCATAATTCTTAGTTGTATTCATATCCTAATATTTTAAGCATATCTTCTGCTTTTTGTTGTTCACTAAACAATTCTGTAGTAATGTTGCCTTCTGCATCCTTATCAATTAAAATATGCTTCGGACTTGGAATAAGACAATGTTGTAGCCCCCCAAAACCCCCTATGGTTTCTTGGTATGCCCCTGTATTAAAAAACCCAATATACAAAGGTTTGTCCTTTTTAAACTTTGGAAGATAAATCGCGTTCATGTTTTGTTCGCTGTTATAATAATCATCACTATCACAGGTCAAACCCCCAAGAAGTACCCGTTCATATTCATCATTCCATCTATTGATCGGAAGCATAATGAACCTTTTGTTGATTGCCCAAGTATCGGGCAAGGTTGTTATGAAAGAAGAATCGATCATATTCCATTTCTCACGATCGTTCTGTTGTTTTTGGTATAATACCTCATAAATGGCGCCACCGCTTTCCCCTACGGTAAAGCTACCGAATTCGGTGAAAATATTAGGGGTAGGAACGTCCGCCTCTTTACATGTAATACTTATCTGATTTATTATCTCATCAATAATATATTGATAGTCGTAATCGAATGCTAATGAGTTTTTTATGGGAAATCCTCCTCCAATATTCAAACTATCCAAGGTGGGGCATATTTTCTTCAATTGTATATAAACCTTAAGGCATTTTGCCAACTCATTCCAATAATAGGCATTATCGCGTATTCCCGTATTTATAAAAAAGTGAAGCATTTTCAGCTCGACTTTATTATTATCCAAAATCTGGTTCTTGTAAAACGGGACTATGTTCTTATAACCTATACCCAAGCGCGAAGTATAGAATTCAAATTTAGGCTCTTCTTCAGAGGCTATACGAATACCCACCTTATAGGGTTCATTAATCTCTTGCGACAGTAATTCTATCTCTTCATAATTATCTATAATAGGAATACAATTTTTATGGCCTTCATTTATCAACCTCCCAATATTCTTTATATACTGTTCTCGTTTAAAACCATTGCAAATAACATAGGTTGTATCTTTTATTTTGCCTTTTTCCTTTAACTTTTCGATAATGTCAATATCAAAAGCGGAAGAAGTCTCAATATGAATGTCATTTTTCAAAGCCTCATTCATAACAGGCTTAAAATGTGAACTTTTAGTGCAATAACAATAATGGTAATTTCCTTGATAATCATACTTTTCCATTGCAACTGAAAACCAATTTTTGCATCTACTGATGTTTTCGGATATTTTGGGCAAATAAGTAAATTTTAAAGGGCTTCCATATTTTTCAATCAACTCGATCAACGGAATATTATGGAATTTTAAAAAACTCCCATCCATGGTGAATTCCTCTTGTGGAAAAAAATAAGTTTGATCAATTAAATCGATATATTTTGTATTCATTTAAAAAGGTAATTGTAAAATGGAAAAAATATGGGTTTTTGACAAGCCATCCTAAAAGCTATAATATAATATTACAATTCCTAAACATTAATTTGACGTTGGGTTGTGGGCGTGAAAAAATAGTCATGCTGACTAGAAACAATCGAAGATGCTTCAGAAGTTAGCCTTAAATTACGGCCAACTATCCTATAAGCTGCTAATGGGTTTGACTTACTAAATATCAAATGCCCGTACATAGAAAAATAGAACATAATGATTAGCTAAAAGCTTTAAATCCGAATTATCGTTCATGTAATTTGAAAGCACAAATGAAAACAAAAAAACTGTAAAAACAAGGTTTTCAAAGAAAATTACGATAAGTAGTAAAAAAAAGATTTTTACGTTGTGTCAAAATTGTTATTTTTAGATAATCGCCTCGTAGTTAAGGAATTGATTACTACAATAAAAATTCTTAAATAATGAAAGATGAACAATAGATGCAAAATACAATACCCGCTGATATGGTTAAGCATTTTTTTTGTGCTTAAAATGAGTGCCCAGATAGAACCAGGCGTATATTTTTTTGAAGAACTTACCAATGAACATAGGATTCAGCATGAACTTAAAATAGATTCTTCATATTTTGTTTACTCAGCATTTAAAAAAGAACCTGCAGAATTCATTAAAACCATAGGTGGACATTATACTATAGAAAACAAAGCATTAAATGTAAAATTGGAATTTAATTCTGATTATGAAAAAGATTCGATTTCGGGGATGACATATTCCCTTGTGATTGATGGTGATAAATTGATTTTACTTAATGATAAGAAATTAATATTCGCTCCTAAAAAAGTTTCAAGTCAGGAATTGGACGGTTTATGGCTTTTTGGCACTCGAGGTCCTGATAATGGCCAGGAAAGGAGAGGGGATACCAATCCCCGAAAAACGCTTAAGTTTTTGCAAAATGGTAGATTTCAATGGATAGCCTTTAATACGGAAACAATGAAATTCCATGGGACTGGAGGTGGTTCCTTTACTTCTAAAAATGGTGTATATCAGGAAAGTATAGAATATTTCTCCCGCGATAATTCAAGGGTTGGAGCGGTTTTGACTTTTGATTATACCTTGGAAGGGAATGATTGGCACCATAAAGGAAAAAATAGTAAAGGCGAGCCCATGTATGAAATCTGGGCACGGCGTTATTAAGTCAAATTAAGATTTGTGACCTCACCAACCCCGACGCTTCGGGGGAACTTGGAACGGAAATTTGAATTTTGTGACCTCACCAAGAATCGAACTTGGATCTAAAGTTTAGGAAACTTCTATTCTATCCGTTGAACTATGAGGCCAATAATGATGACGGCAAAAATAAAGTTTTTTTTGAAAGTCTTTAGCTAAAAACGGAACTAATCAACCGAAATAGTCTTTGTTTTCTTTCGAACAAAATCCAATAAAAGTGGAATTGCAGGATATACCATGTTATGACCATACCCATCAAGCTCCATAAGTTCAATATCAGGGTGTTCAACAATCTTCATCATCCGATAGAAATAGGCGTTTTCTTCATAGCGGCCTAATAGTTCCAATTCCCTATTGCCAGTAATCAAAAGTATGGGTGGGGCATCTTTCCGAACATGGAATAGTGGAGCATACCGATCTATAATAGGTTGTGTGCCTTTTATTCCCATTTCTTTTCTGATAGTAAAATGGGTAATCGTATGTCCGCTAAACGGAATTAATCCTGCAATATCATTAGCATCGATACTATGCTTTTGAAGATAGCTTTTATCCAACCCAATCATGCTGGCGAGATATCCACCAGCTGAATGTCCGGTAATAAAAATCTTTTTCGTATTGCCATTATACTTTTCAATATTCTTGAAAGTCCAAGCTACAGCAGCGGCGGCATCGTCAATATAAACGGGATGATTCACTTTGGGATGCATCCTGTAATTAACGGTTACAACAATTACTCCTTTATCCTTTAATCCTTCTGGAATATGCTTTTCACCAAATTCCAATCCTCCACCATGAAACCAAACCACGGTCGCCACATTAGTTGTATCTTTTGGGTAGTAGACATCCAACTTGCAACGCTCATTCAAATAAGCATCCTTATCTGTAATACCTTGGTCATAGTAAGATATATTTTCATCCAAAGTGTAAGTGGTCTCTTGGGCAGATATGAATACTGTGCCAAGTAGAAAAAGAAAAATGTTTATTTTGATTTTATTCATTGTGTAGATTATTTCCATTATTAATACATAAACAAATTGGGTAGAAACAGGGACAAGCTAGGGAACAAAGTTACCAATATCAAGACCAGGAAACTGACCAACAGAAAAGGGAAACCGGCCTTACTTACCTCACCAATTGAGATTTTACCTATACTAGAGGCTACAAATAGACAAACACCAACAGGGGGAGTAGTCAGGCCAATAATCAAATTCAATACAGCAATCACCGCGAAATGTATCGGATCTACATCTACCTCGATGGCCACTTTTAGTAAAATCGGAAATAAAATCAACAAAGCGGCAATGGTCTCCATAAAAGTACCGACAATGATAAGCAAGAGATTGATCAGCAATAGAACAACATACTTATTTGTCGTAAACCCTAATATCCCACTCGATATGGTCTGTGGAATCTGTTCAGTAATCAGGATATACCCGAACAAATTGGCAAAACCAACTAAAACCATGAGCGATGCCGATGTTTTCATTGAATCCAATAGAACAACCTGTATGTTCTTAAGATTCAATTTTTTATATACGAATTTTCCAATAACCATAGCGTAGAGTACCGCAATAATCGATGCTTCCGTTGGGGTAAAAATACCTCCGATAATTCCGTAGAGAATTATAAAGGTCATTAAAAGCGACCAAAACGTATCAACAAAACCTAGGGCTATTTGTTTAAAATTGCTTCGAGGATGTTTGGGATAATTTCTTCGTTTTGATATAAAATAGGCCGTAAACATTAAGCCAATCCCCAATAGGAATCCAGGCAGTGCTCCTGCTAGGAACAATTTACCCACAGACAATCCGCTCAAAGTTGCGGCAATGATCATTGGTACACTAGGTGGAATAATGGGTCCCACGGTTGAAGATGCTGCAGTTACTGCACATGAAAATCCCGTGTCATAACCTTCTTTTTTCATTGCTGGTATCATTATAGATCCCATACTTGCAGTATCTGAAATAGCTGTTCCCGAAATTCCAGCAAATAACATTGATGCCCCGATATTAACCAACGACAAACCTCCTCGAATATGTCCTAAAAGATGGTTGCAAAATTTTATTATTTTTTCAGTAAGACCTCCATGGTTCATTAAGTTTCCGGCCATAATAAATCCCGGAACACTTAATAACACAAAAACATCAATACCTGAGTACATTTTCATTGGGATTATAATCAATGGGATTCCCTTGAACAATATATATGCTAAACAGGAAAGTCCTAAGGCAAATGCAATCGGAAATCGCAGTACAAGACCTAACACAAAAACAATTACCAGTATCCAAATCATGTTATTTGGTTTTTTAAGGCACTAATTATTTTTAGCCATAAATAATAACAAATAGATCCCGCCATAATAAACATGCTGAAAAAAGCGATACCCATATTGAAATCCAAACTTGGTGATTTTTCAGGTATCCCGAGAATTACGAACTTTATTGAATAAACGGCCATAGTGATGAAAAGAATAAAAGTCACTATTGGAATTGTAAAATTCAAAAGTCTTTTGATTTTAGGACTGAAGCGGCTATAAAACGTATCTAAATGCACATAATATTCATTTTTCATAGCTAAACCGGAGGCAAAGGAAATCGCATATATGAAGAACAATCGTGAAGCTTCCTCAGTCCAAGAAGGAGTGTTCAACCAGGAAAATCGGCAAATAATTTGCAATAAAACAGTTGCTATTAAGCCCCAAGTACTTAATAATGTCCCTATTTTTAGGATACGGCCAACTATTTTACGAATTCTCATTTTGCTCTTTTTTCAACTGATTATAAATCTCCTGCATTTCTGGTGAAAGGCTATCAAAAATAGCCTTTTCACATTTTTTTGTAAAAGCATCCTTATCCACTTCAATGAATTGCATTCCCTTGGCTTTCAATTCATTTTGCACATTCTTTTCATTTTCCAGAAATAGTTGGTGTTCATAAAACTGCATATCTTTCCCTGCTTTCAAGAATATTTCTTGAAGGTCTGGAGGCAATTTTTGAAATTGTTTTTCACCAACTACGGGGTATACCCAACTCATAACATGCCCTGTTAGATTAAGGTATTTCTGTACTTCTGGAAATCCTGCATTATTGATCATAGCAAATGGATTTTCCTGGGCTTCTATTGTGCCTTGTTGCAAAGAAGTGAAAACTTCTGAAAAAGCCATTGGGGTGGGCTTGGCGCCTAAGGCACTCCAGGCTGTAACAAAGGAAGGAACATTTGGGACCCTTATAATCAGTCCATTTAAATCATCGGGGTGTTTTATGGGTCTATTCGATGTCAAATGACGGGGACCCCTTTTAAAATGTCCCAACGCCCGAAGACCCGTTTTAGAAATCATCTCACTTTCAATCAATTTTCCAATAGGGCCATTGATATATCGATTCATATCGGTTGAATCTTTCATCAAAAATGGAAGCTCGCAAAAAGTTGCAATCTCAAACCAATTGGTAAGTGTAGAGCCTGTGGTAGTCAATTCTATTACCTCGGCCTGTATAAGTCGAATTGCCTCAATTTCTTTTGCCAATTGTTCCGATGGATAGAGTTCTACTTTGATTCTACCATTGGAACGCTGCTCCAAAATTTCACCAAAATATGCAAATGCTTTATACCAAGTGTGGTTTTCATTGACCAAAAGGGCCGTCTTGAACAAAAAATCCGGCTCTTCCTTGGTTTTGCAATTATACTGTAAAAAAAGGAATATTAGAAGAATACAATATCTGGTTAACGGGTGATTAAATATTTTTCCTCTGTTCATTTTTTATGAAAGTAATATCGTAGTCTTTAGAAATAGAATTTCAATTTACGATTATATATCCATATTAATTGATGCTCAAAAAACCCAATTGACATTTCAATTTCAAGGAGATTGTACTTAATAAGGAGTGTTTTCCTGTAACTTATGAGGAAAGAAAAGATTTTACAAAAAAAAAGGGATAATTGAGATTTCTCTCAGATTATCCCTTTGGGGGAACGTAACAAACACAACCCTTAATTTTTAGAGCACCAAGAATAATAGCGAGCCACTTAACTCTTTATTGCAAATTCAAGGTCTTGATCTTTGGATTTTTTTGTTGTGTTATATTTGAAATATCATATCCTGAAAAATTCCTTAGATAATCTGAAAGCTTAGTACCATATGCATCCTCTACATTTAACCGTCCATTAGATCTAAGATATTTCTTCACGTTTCCTGCACCTGCTAAATGGGCCGCTGCCAATATTCCGGATTCGGTAACCTTTATTTGATTTATAGACTTCCCAAGGTGTCTTTTGATATCGTTTCTAAGAATCCATTTATTCCTTTTTAAATTAATGTGAAATACTTTTTCTTGTAATTTTGGATCATTCACGAAACCAACTTCACTATAAACCCCCATTAATTTTAGTGTTTCTATCCCAAATTGGTATTTGCCTAAATAACCTAAATCGTTAATCACAAAATAATTTCCTTGGGATTCTTTAAATGCCAAAGCCTCTTTAAAACCTAAGTAGGAATTTCCTAAAAACGGTATAGAAAATTTAGGTGTTTTTATTAAGACAGGTTCTTTTTGGAACAATACCTCAACTGGTGCAATTACTTTCATCATTTCTGGAACTACCCTTTTATCAATAGTATCAAACCCAAGACTGAACTTTATACAGATAATTACCAATACAACATGATAGTTGCTCTTAAGTTTCATCACATTATATTATTTAATACTTGTAGAACAATTACTATCCCTAATAGAATTATTAAGCCATAACCGTTTACCTTCCTTTTCATTTTAAATGCTTTTCAAGTAATTATCAATATTGCTATTTTCATCTTTAATTATAACTCCATAGCGTCTATTGAATGCATTCACAATTGGGCTATTTTGAGCTACCGTAACTTCCTTTTTTTGATTGGATGATAAATCACTACAAAAAATTGAACCAATAAACATACTTTCTTCAAATTCCTCTAATCCAATCTTATGTAATTTCTGTTTTGATTAGCATTGTATAGGTCTTTATTGTTTTTTACGAAGTATTTTAGATTAATTAATTTTTCGCGTAAAGGCATATTCCGAATTGAATGAAAGGATATTAAAGAATTTATTATTTTAATTGTTGCTTTGTTTTCTTTTAAAAAAAGGCCCTGAATTTCAGGGCCTTTAAACCAACCAAACTAATTAAAACCTAAATTACTCTTAATTATTATCAAAACCCTGGCCGGTTTTATCGAACCATTAGAGAGACATAATCCTTCTAATGGTTACTACGGATAAACAATGGTTAGTGTTAGCATAGCCTTATCCTAGTTATATTTTTAATTTCCTGTTTTCTTTTAAAATCCCAAAAACCGGATTACTGGTTTTGGTATTTCATTATTTTATTAAGAGTTGATTCTTTATATTTTTTTTGAATTTGGCTTAACAACCACTCGCTTATTCAAAAATGAAATCGGTATGATAATGTAGAGTGAAATGACAAAAACCATCATACTAATTATAAACAATATATCTACCATAACAGACGTATTCATATTCATTTGAACCATTTTTTAGATCCAAGTATAAGCTTGGTTTTCTATTACTTTGTAAATCTAATAAGTGGATACCAAGAGGAAGGAAGAAATAAAGATTTAGTAATATCAATCGTTAAAAGTCGATATTTAATCGACGAAATGCACTTATTAAGTATTTTTCTTACAATTTTTTAAAATAATTGGAGTGCATTTCATTTTTTTTACAAAAAAAAACAGCACTTTCCGGTAGTTCGCCTTTTTATTTTAGAAACTTTAGAACGGTTTCGACAAGTTCTTGAAGATCGAATGGTTTAGTTACAACCGCGTTCATACCCTTGCCTAAATAATCTTTGATATTCTCCTCAAAGGCATTTGCGGTAATGCCGATAATGGGAATGTGCTTTATATTTTTAAAAGGAAATTCACGAATTAGTTTGGTGACTTGGTCTCCTTGAACATTTGGCAGATCAACATCCATTAAAATAACATCATACTCATTGTTTATTATTTGTTCAAAAACCAAAGCTCCATCATTTATCAAGTCAATATAGAACAGGTTTGTATCCATCAGTGCTTTAAATAAAACGGTTTGTATGCGTTCATCATCTTCAACCAACAACAACTTATACTTACGGTCACTTTTTAATTTCTTTAGGTTTAACTGCTTATTAGTAGTTTTATTAAAAGGTTTTGAAGCCAGGTCTAAGGGATATTTTAAAGCCAAATCAAAGAAAAACCTTGAACCCTTGCCTAAAGTGGATTCAACCCGAATAGTACTATCCATAAGCTCCAATAAGCCCTTTACAATTGACAATCCCAAACCAGAACCTTGGTGTTTGCCCATGGTATCCAATTGGGAAAAACTCTCGAATATTGTATCTATTTTCTCCTTAGGGATTCCAACGCCCGTATCGGATACCTCAAATCTTAAACTGACCTTATTCGCTCTTTTCTGATTTAATTGAACATTTAATGTAATGGCTCCTTGTTCTGAGAATTTAAGGGCATTGTCTAACAAATTCGTTACAACTTGAAAAAGTCTTAAACGGTCCCCTTCAACAAATTCAGGGATTTTTTTATCATATTTAAGAGCGAATTCAAGCGATTTTTGTCGGGCTTTGTTTTTATAGGTAAACTCAAGTAGCTCAAGTAGACCGTTAAGACTATATACTTTATTCCGTAATTCCATTCTACCCGAGGCGATCATACTAATGCTCATGATATCATCTAGCATCAATTTTAAATTTGAGTTGGAATCTTTCAGGAATTGAATCATTTTTTGCTGCTCATTCGTCAAAGTCGTGGCTTCAATTACGTTGGTAATAGATATTATACTTGTAAGCGGATTTCTTAATTCATGACTGAAATTTTGAATAAAGGAATTCTTGAACTTTTCCCTTTCTTCCAGTTCAATATTTTTAAGCACCATCAACTCCGAATCGATAATGGATTCGTTTCTTGCCTGGGCTATACTTTGGTAAGAGATATAATGTTGGGTAAGATCATAAATAACAAGAACAATGCGATTGTTCTCCTTGATCATTTTAACGTCTGTAATATAATCCTGTCCTTGAAAAGATATATGGACACAATTAATAACTATCGCTTCTTCAGTAGAATCTAATATCGACCTGTAAGATTCAAAAAAAGGATGTACGTCATAAATGTAATCCCCAATAGTGACCTTTAAAAAAGTTTGGTCACTTTCAATAATCACACCATCAAAATCAATAAGTATTAATTGAACATTCTGATTTATGTACCGGTCTTTATATTGTTTAAGCATCGACATTTAAAAGGGAAGCTAATTGTGTGAACATTTCGTTGACTGAGTTCCCGGTTTTAGCACTTGTGAGAAAGTTGGCTGTTATATTATTATCTTTCAACAGCGTTTGCAAATCATTTAAAATGACCAAATCCACTTTATTACCAACGACCATAATTGGTATCTTCGGGGTCTTACCTTTTACTATTTTTAGGTCCTCATTTATATTTTGAAATGTAGAAGGTCTACTAACGTCAAAGACAAAAACAACTCCATGGGTTCCTAAAAGATATGAGTCGCGAAGCATTTTAATATCATCTGTACCTTCCAAATCCCAGATAATGAGCGATATCGTTTCATCCGCTGTAATTTCCACAACTTTTTTGGTTATATGAACCCCAATGGTCACTTTGTAATTATCAGAAAAACTGTCTTTGACAAACCTTCTGATCAAAGAAGTTTTACCAACACCAAAGTGCCCAAGTATTACAATTTTTTTAGATTTTTGCATTGCCAAAGTATTCAGCTAGCTTTTTCTCTATAAGCTCGGTGCTCATTATATCCACAGGTTTTTCTAAATGACGGCTTGTATAGATAAGATCCAAATTCATTTCCATAAAGTTGCGGTAGAAGTTAAAGATAATATCCTGCACTTTATTCTTTGTCTTTAGACCATAATTACCTGATATGACCACGGCCACATAATAATTCACAAAACTTTGAATATGTATGTTGTATAGTTGATATTCTATTAATTCGAGTTCTTGGTTTTTTTGATTGAAAGCATCTTCCACAAAGATTTTTATTGCTGTCAACATTCCGGATATCATTTCCTCATCTATCGTTTTCGTTTTAGAGAAACTTGCTTTCAATAAACCTGAATCCCTCTCTATCAGAAGTACCTGTTCAATCTTTTCTGAAGATAGGTCGTTCAATAATAATTCCTTCTCCTTACTTCCCCCGAATAACGATCTGAATTTACGTTTCCATGTGGTTATGAAACTTAACTGGTTATCTATTTTTTCAGAAAGCAATTTTATCTCCTGGGCTACATATTTCTTAACCATTTTACCAAGTACGGGGTAGAGTGCATCTACCACTTCATCCTTATGGTTTTGTATTTCTTTTTTTAGCGTGGCCGTAATGGTAGGTCCTAATGTATTTGGAATGTTTTTAACGAACTCGTTCAATTGCTCTTCGACAATAGGATCTACCCTGGAAGAAAACTTATCCCTATCGTTATAAGCTTGTTCAAGTAATTCAATTCGTTCGGCAATTCTATCAATATCCTCACGATCGTCGGTGAACAATATGTCCTTTAGGATTTCCAGCCTGTCTTTTTCGCTCATCTATTATTTAATTGAGAACGATTATTTGCTACTTACCTTTTCGCCAAGATCAATAAGTATTTTGCCCAATGTTTTTTTGTCAATACTTTTCTCCTCCAAATTCCCTATTTTATCTTCTAAGCTTTGTTCTAGGTCACTTATCCTAATGTTAACATCGGTAGATAGATTGTCGATTGATTTTTTTAAATCATCACCAACTTCCTCAATCAAATCTTCCAGGATTTTTTTCTTGTTGAGAATATCTTTTTTCAGAGTGGCGAACTCCGAATCATACGCTTGAATATTCTCCCCAAAAATTAGATTCTTTATAGCTTCAATCTTTGATTCCGTTTCCTGATTTTCGTGTAATTTGATTACAGCTTTATCATTTTTCGTCATGGGTATAATGTTTTAATAGTATTTAGGTCTGTATAATTAATTTATGAATCACATTTCTACATTAAATGAATTCATTTTCACTGCGAAATTGCAAGGTAATTAACTGTTATAATGGGCAATATAATGATTCCGACTAAACTTTTCAAAGATAAGCGCTATAAGATTCTTAAGATAACTAATCAGATATTATGTGAATGAACCGTTCAAAGTAATCCAAGTGCTTTTTTTTTGAAACATACCTATTAACTTACAATTGAAAAACCTTTTCCATTTCTATCCATTTTTCCCCCACTTTGGCCCATGGTAATCTTTGCTGGTATTTCCACATTAATTGTTCCCATTCCTGCACTTTAGGATTATTGGCATCCATTTCAGCTTTTTTATTAGGATCAAAAGTCTCGTTTACTTCCATGATCATGAACATTCGGTTCCCTGTAAGATAGATTTGCATATCAACAATTCCAGCATCCCTGATACTTTTTGTAATCTCTGGCCATGCATTTCCTACGGCATGGTATTCCTTATATTCGGCAATCAATTTGGGGTCATCCTTTAAATCGCAGGAAAGACAATATCTTTTTGTTCTCATGACCAACTCAGATTTATTTATTGTGGATTTTATAAGTCCTGTAACCAAATGCAGCAACTACAAAAAAGCAAATCAATGGTAGAATGAAGGAGAAATTAACCTCGGGCACACCAAGAATCTCAATATCGGTATACCCTGAACCACCAAAATCCAAAATTGATCCTTGTAAAACTGGCATAATGGCACCGCCAACAATTGCCATTACGAGGAAAGCAGCACCAAATTTTGCATCTTCCCCTTGACCTTCCAAAGCTATTCCGTAGATGGTAGGGAACATTAGAGACATACAGAATGAGATGCCAACCAAAGAATATAGGCCCGTTATTCCTTCAATAAAAATAGCTCCTAATGTAAAAGCTATGGCACCCAATGCAAAATACATTAACAACTTACCAGAACTAACGTATTTCAATAAATAGGTTCCTATCCAACGTCCTATCAAGAACAGAATCAAAGCCCAGTACGCATAGGTGACCGCGCTTCTATTATCGATTCCCAGGGTTTCGGCATATTGATAGATATAGGTCCAACACATAATCTGGGCACCCACATAAAACATTTGTGCTATTGTACCTTCAATGAATTTTTTACTTTTAAACAGGCGCTGAACTGCACTAGCTACCGAACCACCTATTTCTTCTTTTTTCTCGGGCATTTTTACCATTGCTATTAATACCAACATGAACAATACGAACAAACCAAGAATTACGTATGGATTTCGTACCACCATTAAATCGGATGTTCGTACTACCGCTTTTGCAGATGCAGAAAGGGTGTCATAAATTACATTTCCTTGGGCATCGATATCATCTGATTGAAGAGATCCAAGAATAAAGGTTTGGGCAACGAATAAGCCGGTCAATGCTCCCATAGGATTAAAGGCCTGTGCCAAATTTAATCTTCTAGTGGCTGTTTCTTCATGTCCCATTGATAATACAAATGGATTTGCCGTAGTCTCCAAAAAAGCCAACCCAAAAGTCAAGATGTAAAGGGCAGCTAGAAAAAAGCCAAATGCCTCATATGCGGCAGCAGGATAAAAAAGTAATGCTCCAATGGCATACAAGGCCAAGCCAACAAGAATACCTTTTTTATAAGTATATTTTTTCACGAACATTGCCGCAGGGAATGCCATTGTAAAATATCCTCCATAAAAAGCCATTTGTACCCAAGAAGCCTGCGTATTGTTCAATTCCAATATCTTTTTGAAAGCAGAAACCATGGGATTAGTTATATCATTTGCAAAGCCCCATAGCGCAAATAATGAGGTTATTAATATAAAAGGCAGCAAAACCTGCTTTGAAACTACCGGTATTTTTTTTATGTTTTCCATAGTGGAGTTTTAGTCGGTTGGTTTTAATCGTTGTCCTCGGTCAGTAAAGATCTATCCAGATGCACATACCCGCCATCCACGGTAATGAATTGCCCTGTGGTATGTGATGATCTTTCAGAAATAGTAAAAAGACATGTATCAGCAATTTCCTGAGGTGTAGTCATTCGGTTTTCAAGAGGGATTTTTTTTACGATGGACTTTAATTTTTCTTCACTATTTTCCAAAGTTTTTATCCAGGTATCGTAAGCAGGTGTCCAACTTTCAGCGATTATTATGGCGTTGGAGCGAATACCATATTTTATCAAGTCTACCGCCCATTCGCGTGTGAGACCCAAAACCCCACCCTTGGATGCCGCATAACCAGAAGTACCTCCTTGACCAGTCAAAGCAACTTTGGAACCAATATTCAGAATATTCCCTTTCGATTTTTTTAATAGAGGCACGGCATGTTTTACGACGAGGAAGTAACTCACCATGTTCAATTTAAGGGAGTCCATGAATTCTTCATAGGATGCATCCAAGCCCACACCATCGTTGACGCCAACGTTATTGATTACTGCATCGATCCGCCCATACTTTTTCGAGATAGTATCAACCGCTTTTTTTATTTGTGCTGGATCGGTAACATCGGTTTTACAGAATATGGCATCGATTCCTTTTTTTTGGATTTTTTCTACATAGGAATACCCTCTGTCATTTCTATCAATGACCGCAGGAATTGCTCCTTCCTTTGCTAAATTCCGCAATATGGTTTCACCAATACTGCCTTCCAAACCGGCCGCTCCAGAAATTACAACGACTTTTCCTTTTAAGCCTAGATCCATAGGTTTCTTATTTTGAGTTAATGTACAAACAATATAAAGGTTAGCATCTATTTGGGTTTGGGTTTCACACCCCTAAAGTCCCACTTAGACAAACTCAGTACAGCGCCTCAAGGGGACAATCCTACTAATTTAAAATTCAAAAAATGAATATTCGAAAATCATCATAAACTATAGAATTCTATGGCATTGCTCCCCATAATGGCGGATTGTTCAGTAAGACTAAGTTTTGAAATAAAATCGGTTACCAATTTTTTCACTTCCTTATAATTTCCCGCTACCAAACACACTGGCCAGTCAGACCCGAACATAAGACGACTGGGGCCAAAGGCTTCCAAGACCAAATTCATATAGGGCCTAATCTGATCTGCTGACCAAGAATCAAAATCCGCCTCGGTTATCATTCCGGATAATTTACAATATACGTTTTCATGTTTGGCAATCTCCGTCATCATTATTGCCCAACCATCATAAAAACCATCTTTGATATAAGGCTTTGCAATATGATCAATTACAAACTTTTGATTTGGAAAGCGTTTTACGAATTCCAAGACCGCTCCCAATTGATGCGGGAAAACTAGAATATCATAAACATATCCTTTCTTTTCCAACAAAGAAATCCCATTCATAAAGTCTGGGCGTAACAAGAAGTTATGATCACGTTCCCCTTGAACTACATGTCTAAACCCTTTTATTTTAGAATGGGTTTTGTATTCCTCTAATACTTCATTAACATTTTTCGCCCTTAGGTCTACCCAGCCAACAATGCCCTTAATAAATGAATGTTGCTCTGATAACCATAACAGGAAATTTGTCTCCTCCAAAGTTTGGTCTGCCTGTACAGCCACACACCCATCAATACCATTTTCCCCATAAACCTTTTTAAGATCAGAAGGCATAAAATCCCTGCGGATGACAGACATACTATCATTAATCCATTTATGCTTTATGGGTTCATACTTCCAAAAATGTTGATGGGCATCGATTGTCATTCTACAAATAAATATTGTTTTACTTTACCATTTTACAACTGTTACAACCATTGTTAAGCAAAAAGTAAAAACTTGATAAAAGAGACATGATATAGGATTCTACTATTTGTTCTTTTTAGTCTTGTTTCCTGATTCTTGGTTCTTGATTCCTGTTCTTCTTTACATTACTGTGATATTGTCACCTTAATTACGGTCGCCATATTATCAATTGTTTTGGAAGGTGCCTTAACAGAAAGACCTTTTTCTTCATCATAGGACCATTCAATATTCTCATCGCTCCCTAAGAATGAAACTTTCTCTATTGTTGGTGCATCATGGATTTTTTCCTTAGCGAAAGATTCCAATAACAATTCTTTATTTGGTTCCACAGCGCCCATTACTATCCCGTAAATGTTATAATCTTTAGTGGTATAGCGAATATCCTTATTGGAATATTTTAGTTTCATGAAGGCCTTGTGGTTTTTGAAATGCCCTTCGGGTTCTTTCGTTGGACCTTCACCAAACGTATACCATGCTTCCGTATCATAGATCGCTTCCCCGTATTTCTTGAGCCAAGCACCCATCTGCAATATTCCCTCTTTTTGATTATCTGGAATAGTACCATCAGCTTTAGGGGATACATTTAAAAGGAGCACTCCGTTCTTACTAACAATATCGATAAGCATATGCAATACATCCTGAGCAGGTTTCACTCCAAGATCTTCAGTATAGCACCAGCTACCATTGCTTATCGTGGCATCGGTCATCCAAGTCTTTGTGCCAATATTGTTCTTTCGTGCCTGTTCTAAATCCTCAATGCTCATATTTAGAGGGAGGTCATGCTGTTTTCTGACAATTACAGCTTCTTGATCACTTTTTGCTGCTTCATTTAAGTAATAGGCAGCAAATTCTTTCCGATAAGCTTCAGGAATATCACCAAGAACATAATCAAACCAAATAATATCAGGGTGATATTTGTCTATTACCTCTTTCAGTTTCCCAAACCAAACTTCCTTATACCATTTTACGGGCTCCATATTCCCATACATTAATTGCAGGTCTGGATCATTCGAACTTGGGGGCATACCTTCAAAATAAGGGTAATGACTATTGGAAACCTCTTTTCCCAATTCTGTACTTCGTTGAAGGTTTTTAGCATGGTGGAATGCTGTAATGAATTTCATGCCCTTACCTTTGATGGCTTTTTCAAGCTCCCCGGTAATATCCCGTTTTGGACCTGTATCCATAGTATTCCAAGGCGTAATGTCGCTATCCCACATGGCATAACCATCATGGTGTTCGGCAACAGGACCTGCAAATTGTGCTCCTGCATCCTTGAATAGTTGTGCCCATTCGTCGGCGTTGAATTTTTCGGCCTTGAACATGGGTGCAAAGTCATGATATCCGAATTCTGAAGGTTCACCGTATTTTTCTACATGGTGTTTATACACTTTATTATCTTTAAAATGCATCCATCGAGGGTACCATTCACTGCTATAGGCAGGCACAGAATATAGCCCCCAATGAAAATATATTCCCAATTTTGAGTTCTTGAACCATTCTGGCGATTCATTATGTTTACCCAAGGAAGTCCAATCCTCACTATATTTGGGTACTTTTTCAGCTACTACCTCTTCCGTTGATTTTGTTTCCTGTTTTCCTGTACAACCCAATAGAATTAGGACTATTAGAATGCTCAGAAATTTTGATTTTTTCATAATAATGTGGTTTGTTATTAAATCATCGAAGCCGTGGCTTCTTTCATTCCTTTATTTAATATTAATTCCAAATAATTCGAAACCAGTTCTACAATTCCTTGAATTTTGGTCAGGTCTTCACCCCAAAAGTGGTCGTTTGCCAAAACATTTTTGACTATACTCTCGACCTCATTTGAAGCCCATTGTCTTTTAATGAATTCCAAGACCTCTGCATTATCGTTAAGAGTAATTTTTTCACCATTTCTATCCCCTTTATAAAAAGCGATAAGGGCAGCCAAAGAGAACAATAAATTTTTAGGCAAGTCTTTTTTTCTTTTAATGTACTCCAACACCGATGGAAGTACCCTTGTTTTGTATTTGGAAACAGAATTCAGTGAAATACTCATTAAGGAATGTTCCAAATAGGGGTTTCTGAACCGGTTCAATACATCATTGGAAAATTGTGTCAATTCTTCCTGTGATAAATCCAAAGTCGGGCATATTTCATTGAAAATGACATTCTTTAAAAATGTACCCAAAACAGGATCCTCCAAAGATTCACGAACTTTATCTATTCCATACAAATACCCAACAGGCACAAGAGTGGTATGGGCACCGTTCAATATCCTTACCTTTCTGGTTCTATAAGGTTCCATATTGTCTGTAAAAACAACGTTCAACCCACAGGCTTGCGAAGGGAATTCATCACTTACGGATTTTGGCCCTTCAATGACCCATAAATGGAATTGTTCGCCTTCTACAACTAAATTATCCTTATACCCTAATGATTCGGTAATTACTTTCATTTTATCACGTGGATATCCAGGTACAATGCGGTCTACCAAAGTGTTACAGAAAATATTGTCATTCTTTATCCAATCAACAAATTCATCGCCCAATTGCCAATCAGAGGCATATTGTAGGATTATTTTCTTTAGGTTGTCTCCATTTCTGTCGATAAGTTCACAAGGAATCACTATAAGACCCTTGTCAGAGGCACCACCAAAGGTTTGAAATCTTTTGAATAAAAGCGCCGTTAATTTTCCAGGGAAACTTTTCTGTGGTGCATCATCCAATCTATCAGATCCATTATATGCGATACCGGCTTCAGTGGTGTTGGATATGACAAATCGTAAATCTGGATTTTCCGCATTGGCCAAATAGCCTGAATAATCTTCATAAGGATTTATTCCCCTTTGGATACAATCTATGATTTGGTGTTCGCTAACGGCCTTGCCATCTTTGATGCCATTAAGATAAAGGGTATACAGTCCGTCTTGATTATTTAGTATTTTAACCATGCCCTGGTCAATAGGTTGTACCACCACAACACCAGCGTCAAATGTTGCTTTTTGATTCATTTCGTGGACCATCCAGTCGGCAAATGCCCTTAAAAAGTTACCTTCCCCAAACTGCAGAATCCTTTCTGTATATGTATTCGCGGATACTGTTGATCTATTCAATGATTTCATTCAATCAGTCTATAAAGAAATTCCCCTTTTCCAAGGGATAAAATCGTTTTGCCCCTTCAAATTTGCTTTGGCGATAATATCGCCACTTGCCACTTTAATTATATGTTCCAAGATTTTTTCGCCCATACTTTCAATGGTTTCTTCACCACTTATAACCGTACCCGCATTCAAATCCATAATGTCATTCATTTTTTCGTACAGATGTGTATTGCTTGAAAGTTTCAAAACGGGGGCAATAGGGTTTCCTGTTGGTGTCCCCAATCCTGTGGTAAAAACAATGATATTGCACCCAGAACCCGCCAAACCAGTTGTGCTTTCTACGTCGTTACCAGGAGTACACAATAAATTCAATCCTGGTTTTTTGATTTTTTCTGCATAGTCCAAAACATCGGTAACAGGGGAAGTACCCCCTTTTTTTGCGGCCCCGGCAGATTTCATGGCATCGGTAATTAACCCATCCTTGATATTTCCCGGGGAAGGGTTATTTTCAAATCCTGAACCGACAGCTACAGCAGCTGCCGAATAAGAACGCATAAGATTTGCGAACTTATTTGCAATTTCACTGGTCTCACACCTATTGATCAGCTCCTGTTCAACACCGTTCAATTCGGGAAATTCAGATAGTACGGGTGTTCCTCCCAGACTAACCAATAAATCGGAAGCATATCCCAAAGCGGGATTTGCAGAAACACCGGAAAAACCATCAGAACCACCGCATTCCAATCCTAGAATCAATTTGCTCAAAGGAGCGGGCTTTCGTACTATTTTATTTGCCTCGGTAAGACCAATAAAAGTACGCTTAACAGCTTCCTCGATAAATTGCCTTTCATTTTCGCTTCGTTGTTGTTCAAGATAATATACGGGCTTTGAAAATTTAGGGTCGTTGGCTTCTATCGCCTTTTGAAGGATTTCAATCTGGGCATTCTGACAGCCCAAGCTTAAAACAGTAGCGCCCGCAACATTTGAATTGGTTATATATCCTGCTAAAAGTTTACATAAGGTTTCAGAGTCCTGTCTTATACCGCCACAACCACCATCATGTCTTAAAAACTTAATCCCATCCACATTCGGGAAAATCCGGTTTTTGGCCATTTCTTCCTTCGTAGTAATTATCGGTGTGTCAAATATTTCTTCAGCACTTGCTCCGGATTTATATTTCTTTATTAATTCTTGGGTATCTACCGTAAAATCTTTGTTGGTCTGATATCCCAATGATTCGGATAAAGCCGACTCCAGCACATCAATGTTTCTATTTTCACAAAATACCAAAGGAATTACCAGCCAATAGTTAGCAGTACCTACACTCCCATCAGATCGGTGGTATCCATTAAATGTTCTATCGATGAATTTTGTGGCGTCCGGGGTTTCCCAACTTGCCCTTTCTCCTTTTTCATGGTATTCTTCCGAAGCATGTTTTACATTTTCCGTTGTAATTGCACGGCCTTTTTCTATGGGAAGGGTTGCTTTTCCGACTAAAACGCCATACATGATTATTTCGTCACCAACATTAAAATCGTTTAAAGAAAATTTGTGCTTTCCTTTAATCGTTTCCTTTAACTCAAAAGTTTGACCACCAATATCAACTGTGGTACCGTTATTTAAGTCATGCAATGCCACAATGATATTATCCTTTGGGTCTATTTGTATATAACTCTTTGACATATAGTTGTATGATGGAAATTAATTATTTTAATTTTTTGGACTTTATTCACTTTCCAAAAACATTGATTTTTGCACACGGTTTTCAAAAGTCTACGGTTGCTTTTATCACACCGTTACTTGGATCCAACCAACTATCAAAATTAGAAATCATTTGGTCGAAATTTACATTGTGTGTAATAAACGAATCGGTCGGGAATTTACCATCCTCAAGAACACTAATCACATGTTCAAAGTCTTCAAGAGTGGCATTTCTACTACACATTATTGTGGTCTCTTTAGCGTGTATTGCCGGATGCGAAAATGTTAGCTCACCTTTTGACAATCCCACTAAAATATATCTTCCACCGTGCGACATATAATTAGGCCCCGATTCCAACGCACCTTTATGCCCAGTAGCATCAAACACTGCAGTTGCCATATCACCGTTAGTGATTTTCGAAATCTGCTCAACCGCATCTTCCCCACCATTTACAATATGGTCAACCCCGATTTTTTTCTTTGCATAATCCAATCTCTGTTGATTCATGTCTATGGCAATTACTTTTGCTCCCTTTATTTGGGCCAATTTCATAATTCCAATTCCTATAGGCCCGCAACCCACTACAACTATGGTTTCGTTTGGTTGTAGTTGTGCCCTTCTAATGGCATGTGCCCCAATGGCCAAAGGCTCCACAATTGCCATTTCATCATCACTTAGATCTTGGGATGGTATCAACAAATCAATAGGAACTGTAATTAGTTCTTGCATACCTCCATCTGTATGCACACCTAAAACTTGGATGTTGGTGCAACAATTGGTTTTTCCATTTCTGCAGGCAATACAATTATTGCAACTTACATAGGGCATTACTACGACCTTATAGCCAACTTTTATGCCTTTATCATTTGTATCCACAGCCACTACTTCTGAGGCAAGTTCATGTCCTAAAATCCTAGGATACGTAAAAAATGCCTGATTTCCACTATACGCATGCAAATCGGTTCCACAAATACCTACTTTCTTGATTCGGAGCAAGGCTTCCCCTTTTGCCTGTACAGGGGCCTCTTTCTCTTTGAGTAAGAACTTTCCCGGTGTTTCACAAACAATATATTTCACGCTTCCAATGCTTTAAGTTTTAAAAGAGCGCACCAAGAGAGTGCGCTCTGAAATTAAAAAAACTAACTCAAAATAACTATTTTCAGCTTGCTCTTATATACTTATTTTTAATTACAATTGATTATTTGTCAAAACGTTTTAATGAACATGTTACTACTTATTTCCTCTTTTTGATATTTAATTTATATCTTAATTGTATAATTGAATTTAATCAAATAAGCCTTACAAAATATAGTTTATTCAATACAAGTTTTGAACGGCTAATTATTATGTGTCAATCTTAAAATGGCGGCGATAAAAGATTTAGCAAATTTTCATGGGTTGGTTTCCGACCTATTTAAACAACCACAAAGTATTGAGGAATGGGAGCAATATCTTTTGACCGATGAACAGGTAGCACATTATCATAAGTATGGATATTTATCAGGAATTAAACTATTGGAAGAAAATCAAATCAATCAGTTGTGCTATGAACTTTCCGAAGTTATGGACCCCAAACATCCATTACACGATTTATTTTATGAATTCCACAGCAATGAGTCTAAGAACCCTAATTCGCTTCTATTCCACTCGCTTGGCCATTGGCGAACTTCCAAAGGCTTTCATGATGTCTTATGGAATCCTGCCTTCACAATGGCAGCATATCAACTACTGGAAAATAAAACAGTGCGTTTTTGGCATGATCAATTATTCTGCAAACCAGCTAAACATGGCGGTGTAGTAGCATGGCACCAAGATTATTCATATTGGACTCGGACAATACCCATGCAACATCTTACTTGTTGGACAGGTTTGGACGATTCATCAATTGAAAATGGTTGTTTACATTATGTTCCTAAAAGCCATAAATGGGGATTATTAAAAGCACCTTCCCTTGCCGGGGATATGAACGGACTTATTCCATATCTTTCAGATGAACAAAAAGCTGAATTTAAGCCTATTGCCATTGAAATGAAAAAAGGATATGGCACCTTCCACCATCCACTGATGGTTCATGGCTCTTATGAAAACAAGTCAGAAATAAGTAGACGGGCTTTTGTTCTCAATGTTTTTGCCGACGACACAATTAGCAATACCAATGATGTGCTATTGGCAGGGGTCCCTAAAATTCCAAAAGGCAAAAAAATGGAAGGGAAATTTTTTCCTTTATTATTTGAAGGAATCGAATCAAAATCAATTATTTCAAGTCAATAAAAATATCAATCATATTAACCATTTATTTATTTCAATCATACTTAATTATGGATCCTGTTAATCAAAAAGCAATGACTCCTTCAATAATTAGGAAAATAAAAGCCTCTGGAATCATTGCAGTATTGATGATTGATGAGATTAAAAATGCTGTTCCTTTGGCTAAGGCATTACTAAATGGAGGAGTCAATATAATTGAGCTAACGTTAAGAACTCCAGTTGCAATGGAAGCTGCTAAGGTGATTTGTAATGAAGTTCCGGAAATGATTATTGGCTTGGGAACGGTACTTACCGTCAAACAGGTAGAAACTGCAGCAAAAATCGGAATTGATTTTGCAGTTTCACCTGGATGTAATCCTAGGATTATAAATGCGGCAAAAGAAAACAACCTATCCTTTGCCCCAGGTATTGTTACTCCAACAGATATTGAAATGGCATTGGAACATGGTTGTCGTATTTTAAAATATTTCCCTGCAGAAACTTCAGGTGGCATTAATCATTTAAAGAGCATGGCGGCGCCATATCAATTTTTAAACTTAGGATTTATTCCGCTGGGAGGGCTAGACATTTCCAACGCTAGTTCATATCTCGAATCGGATATTATAAGTGCAATTGGAGGTTCATGGGTGGCGAAACGATCATTGATCCAATCCAGGGATTGGGAAACGATTACAAAAAACGCCTTGGAGGTAAGGGATTTGATTACAAAAGTCAGATCAAAAAATATGAAAACTTAAATATATGAAGACAGTGGTAACTTTTGGGGAAATAATGGTTCGTCTTTGCCCTCCTTCTTTTCAACGTTTTAGGCAAAATATGCCCGGGATTATGGACTTAACTTTTTCTGGTGCTGAGGCAAATGTAGCAGCTTCAATTTCAATGCTTGGGGGTAATTCAAAATTTGTAACCTCTTTACCTGAGAATGATATTACCGCTGCTTGCATTTCAAATCTAAAAGGACTTGGCATCGATACTTCAGGAATCAATGTCTGTAATGAAGGTAGATTTGGAATCTATTTTGTCGAAAGGGGAGCCAATCAACGTCCCAGCAAAGTAATTTACGACCGGGATTATTCATCAGTTTCAATTATTCCAGGTTCTAGTTATAAATGGAAAGAGTTATTTGCAGGGGCAGGTTGGTTACATGTTACAGGTATTACCCCTGCACTTTCCCGGAATGCTTTTGAAACAACTTTAATTGCCGTACAAGAAGCAAAAAAAATGGGGCTGACTACATCGACGGACTTAAATTTCAGAAAAAATCTATGGAGATGGCAAGCAGGCAAATCATCCACTGACTTAGCCCAAAAAACGATGCGAGAAATACTTCCGTATATTGATGTAGTGATCGGAAATGAAGGCGATGCGCATGATGTGCTTGGTATTGCTGCTGAGAACACTGATGTTGAAGGCGGAAAGTTGGATGCCACTAAATATATAGATGTTGCCAAAGAAATTATCAGGCAATTTCCCAATGTTGAAAAAGTAGCAATAACCTTGAGGGAAAGTATATCGGCTTCCCATAATAATTGGGGAGCTATGCTTTATAACAAAAAATCGGGTCAGGTCCATTTTGCACCTGAAACCAATGGTCAGTACACACCTTATGGGATAAGGGACATTGTAGACCGTGTTGGTGGTGGGGATTCTTTTGGTGCTGGGCTCATATTCGCGCTGAACACTCCTGAATTAGCTACTCCTGAAAAAGCTATTCGGTTTGCTGTGGCATCTTCTTGCTTGAAACATTCAATAAACGGTGATTTCAATTTCAATACAAGAAGCGAAGTGGAAAGATTGATGAACGGCAATGTCTCAGGTCGAGTAATACGATAAATAATAGGCATAGGATTATCGAATAATTGTAAAATGAATATAATAGACAAATTTAGGTTAGATGGAAAAACTGCCCTGATTACAGGCTGCAAAAAAGGCATAGGTAAGGCCATATCCATTGCATTGGCAGAGGCTGGTGCAGATATTATTGGAGTAAGTGCTACATTGGAAAAAACAGACAGTTATATTGAAAAGGAAGTACGGGCTTTAGGTAATAATTTTAGTGCATATCAATGTGATTTTTCAGATAGAAAAGCACTTTATAAATTTATTGCCGATGTTAAATTAGATCACCAACAAATAGATATATTGGTAAATAACGCAGGAACTATTTTAAGAGCTCCAGCCATCGAGCATACTGATGGAATGTGGGACAAAGTAATTGAAGTGAATCAAACTGCTCCATTTATTTTAACTAGGGAGTTTGGAAAAGAAATGGTGGCACGAGGAACTGGTAAAATAATTTTCATTGCCTCATTATTAACTTTTCAAGGAGGAATTACGGTACCCGGTTATGCCGCAAGTAAAGGCGCTATCGGTCAAATGACAATGGCTTTTGCTAACGAATGGGCAGGAAACGGTGTAAATGTAAATGCCATTGCACCAGGTTATATTTCAACAGATAATACACAAGATTTACGGAATAATCCCAAAAGGGCAGAATCTATTTTATCCCGTATACCGGCTGGAAGATGGGGAAAAACAAAAGATATTGCTGGGCCAACCGTATTCTTGGCTTCAGAAGCATCCGATTATATGAATGGCACCATCGTACTTGTTGACGGTGGTTGGATGGGTAGATAAAATAAGATGCTCTGGTATTCCGAACATTATACCAATTGATTATAGTTTGAACAATTGGCATTGAATTCCGTTTTCCAATTTAACCTGATTAGCAAAGATATTTTAGTTCTGGGAAACGATATTTTGCTTTGCCAACATCAGAATAACACTAAAGATTATAATTTTTTTTATATCGATAAGCACTAATATTCCATTATTGTCTCATTTTGTTACAATAATACTTTGTTTTTATCGAATTTTAGCCTTCTTTTGAAAAAAATATAATTTTTTTGGAACAAAAAAAGAAAAAGCCACTACCCTCAAGCGAGGAGTTTCTACCCCACTTGGCCTATGACTCGGTTATTTTTGGATTTAATGGGAAGCAGCTTAAAATTTTGGTTTTAGAATATCACAATACAGGCTTTTTCGCCCTTCCTGGCGGTTTTGTAAAGCGTAACGAAAATATAGATGATGCCGTCAAAAGAGGTTTGCAGGAAAGAACAGGAATAGATAGTATTCATTTGGAACAATTTCACGCTTTTGGGAACACGGACAGATCTGCCCCTGAAACAATGCGGACCATCTTGGAGGCCAATGGGTATGACATCACTAATGATCATTGGCTATTGGATCGGTTTGTTTCCATAGCTTACTACTCGCTTATCAATTATAATGACGTAGTACCCCGTCCTGACGAACTTTCCGATTCCATTAATTGGTATGCCATTGATGAATTGCCTTCCTTGATGATGGACCATGAACTCATTGTAAAAACGGCCCTGGAAAACCTACGTGAAAATCTGGACAAAAAACTTATCGGCATGAACTTACTACCCTCGAAATTTACCATGAAAGAATTGCAGCAAGTGTATGAGGCCATTTTAGACGAAAAATTACGACGCACTACGTTTCAACGCAAAATTCTTGGGATGGATATTCTGGTGCGCCACGAAAAACGATTTACTGGTGGGGCGCACAAAGCCCCTTACTTATATAGTTTCAAATCAAACAAAATAGACAAAGAAGATTTTAAACCTGTCATGAACTGAATGAAATTATTTCTAGTAAGAACACATCAAAAAACCATATAATAAATTTCATTTTAAAACTAAAACACCATGAAAATAACAACAATTAGACTTTTATTCGCAATATTCATTTTAGCAAGCTCATTCTTTTGCACCGCACAAGAAAAATTTGGTGGCTTGGCCTTATATACAGTCCGTAATGATATGGGCACCGATGCCAAGGCCACTCTAAAAGCCGTTGCTGATGCAGGATATAAAAACATTGAAGCCGCAGGATATGCCGATGGTAAATTCTACAATATGTCTCCAACCGATTTTAAAAAACACCTTAAAGAGGTTGGCCTAAAACCCATAAGTACCCATCAGGGATCGGTAACAATGGAAAATGCCGATGCCATGATTGCCGATGTAAAAGCAGCAGGCTTCAAGTATTTTGTAATTCCAGTACCCCCTATGGGACTCTTTAAAGTTGACCAGGAAACCAGGACCATGGGTATGACCGGTGGTGTGGCAAACCTAACAGAAATAATAAACACTCTTGGAAAAAAATGTAAGGCAGCCGGCCTCAAATTATTATACCACAATCATGATTTTGAATTTAAAAAAGACTCTGACGGTATTGTGCCTATTGATTATATGTTGGAACATACCGATCCTAAATATGTGAATTTTCAAATGGACCTGTATTGGGTTACTAAAGCCGGGGCAGATCCCGTGTACTTATTTTGAAAAATATCCAGGTCGTTTTAAAATTTGGCATGTTAAGGATATGGATGAGGAAGGCAGATTTGCCCCTGTCGGAAATGGACAAATAGATTTTGCCCGTATTCTTGCCAATAAAGAACTTTCAGGCATGAAGTACTATATGGTTGAACAAGATATGACCTTTGATGATCTGAAACCGCTTGAAGCTATTAATATAAGTCACGAAGGGCTAAAGAAGTTTGGATTTGAGTAAAAGATTTGAACTATTATTAGTTCATGTCATTTGTGGTTCTAAAACTGTCGATTACAGATATAGAAACAAGTTAATTTTTATCAATAACAAGAAAGAAAATGAAAAAAACAACCACTTATTTATTGGTATTGGGAATGACCTTATTTGTTTGCATTCTAACTGCTCAATCAGAAATCCAGACTGGCGAAAACGTTGCTGTAACTAATACTGAATCAGGAAGAGTCCGGGGTTACATCCAAAATGGTATTTTCACCTACAAGGGTATTCCTTATGCAAAAGCGAAAAGGTTTGAAGTTGCTGAAAAACCAGACTCATGGGAAGGAGTCAGGAGTTCAACCATGTATGGGCCAGTTGCACCTTTAATGATCCCTACTACTTCCATCCAGGACGAACCGGAGTTTGTTTTTGACCATGATTGGGGCTTTCCAAATGAGGACTGTCTAAGTCTTAATATTTGGACACCTAATATCAATGATGGCAAAAAACGACCTGTTCTTTTTTGGATTCACGGAGGTGGTTTCACTACAGGTTCTAGTCATGAATTACCCTCTTACGATGGTAAAAATTTGAGTAGAAAAGGTGATGTAGTTGTAGTGTCTATTAATCATCGATTGAATGTTTTGGGATTCTTGGACCTATCAGCTTATGGTGAAAAATACAAACATTCTGCCAATAATAGTATCTTGGATATGGTTGCTGCTTTGGAATGGGTGAAAGAAAACATAACCAATTTTGGTGGTGATCCAAGCAACGTTACCATTTTTGGTCAATCAGGTGGTGGTGCTAAAGTAAATACGCTGATGGCAATGCCAAAAGCCAAAGGACTTTTTCATAAAGCCATAAACCAGAGTGGAGCATTCAGAGGTGGAATTTTGGAGAAAGAAGATACCCAGGCCATTACTTTGGAAACCTTGTCCATTTTAGGTTTGGATGACTCAAAGGTCGACAGTCTTCAAAGGATACCTTTTAGTGCATTGGCAAATGCCAGTTCAAAAGCCTTAAAAAATGTGGAAGCAAAAATGCGGGCTGAAGGAAAACCAATTATGGGTTTTGGTCTAGGTTGGGGACCTAGTCAAGATGGTGAGGATTTACCTTTTCAAACAGCGTCGGAGGAAGCACTTGCTCTATCCAAAGCAGATTCCTTTGCTTATTGGTACTGTTAAAAATGAATTTGCTCCTTTTGCTAATATGCGATTTGTTGGGGCAACTGATGAAACCATTATGGCCCACATAAAGGAGCAGTATAAAGAAAAGGCAGATTCTTATATTCAAGCCGTCAAAAAAGCCTATCCCAATGACATTGCTGCAAAAGATTTAATAGACGTAGATACGATGTTCCGACCAGGAGCGGTGGTTCAGGCAAATGCAAAATCCACAATTGACGGAGGGGCTCCAGTCTATATGTACCTTTTTACATGGCAATCGCCCATATTTGATGGAAAATATAAGGCATTGCATTGCATGGAACTTCCATTTGTATTCGATAATATTGAGTTAGCGAATCAGATGACAGGAGGTGGTCAAGAGGCCCATGTTCTGGCCGATAAAATGAGTGGTGCTTGGATAAATTTTGCCAAGACAGGTAATCCCAATTATTCCAATCTTCCAGAATGGCCTGCTTACAATACAAAAAGTACGCCTATCATGCATTTTGATCTTAAATGTGAAGTGAAGCAACAAATGGATAAAGAATTATTTGAATTAGTAAGTGGATAATTAAAACGAAAATAATGATTAGAAAAGCAATGAATTTAGGTTTGTGGTGTACCATCATAGGTGGCATACTATTGAGTAGCTGTACCGAAAAATTCACAACAGTAACCAAAGATGATATGGTACTTGTTACTAATGAAGATGGAGCTACTTTGGGGTATTCTTTAAATTCCGGTATCAAGGTATTAACTGATGGAGGTTATGCCTTCAAAGACCTGAACAAGAATGGAACATTGGATGCATACGAAGATTGGCGCTTATCCGCCGATGAACGTGCCAAGGATCTGGCCTCAAAAATGAATGTGGCCCAAATTGCCGGTCTGATGCTGTATTCAGGTCATCAATCAATTCCCGCAAGACCACATGGTTATTTTTCCGGAACATATAACGGAGAACCCTACACCGAGGGAAAAACTAATGCATCGGATTTGACGGATCAACAGAAAAAGTTCATTGAAGAGGATAATCTTCGACATGTATTGTTGACAACCGTGAAATCACCCGAAATCGCAGCCCAATGGAGCAACAAGCTCCAAGTTTTTTGCGAGGGAATCGGGCTGGGTATACCTGCAAATAACAGTTCTGATCCAAGGCATGGCACCATTGCACGTATGGAATATGATGCGGCCGCAGGGGGAGCTATTTCTATGTGGCCGAGTTCATTGGGTATGGCCGCCACTTTTAATCCCGAAGTGGTAGAGCAGTTTGGCGAAATAGCTTCAAAGGAATATCGAGCGTTGGGCATTACGACTGCCTTGTCTCCTCAAATTGATATAGCAACAGAACCTAGATGGGCACGATTTAGTGGTACTTTTGGAGAAAGTCCAAAATTATCTGCCGCGATGGCCATAGCCTATACCGATGGTTTTCAGTCATCCGATAACGGGGATTGGGGTTTTGAAAGTGTCAACGCCATGGTCAAACATTGGCCCGGTGGCGGATCGGGCGAAGCGGGTCGCGACGCCCATTATGGCGCAGGCAAATTTGCAGTATATCCTGGGAATAATTTCGATGTACATTTGATTCCGTTTACAGAAGGAGCTTTTAAACTGAAGGGGAACACTGGTACTGCAGCCGCGGTAATGCCATATTATACCATTTCATGGAACCAAGACCCTAACGGTGAAAATGTGGGGAACGCGTACAACAAATACATCATCACGGATCTGTTGCGCGAGAAATATGGTTATGATGGCGTTGTTTGTACCGATTGGAGCATAACACACGAACATACCGTGATGGATAGTTTTATAGACGGAAAGCCTTGGGGCCTTGAGGGCATGACAGAAGCTGAACTGCATTACAAGGCCTTGATGGTCGGTGTGGATCAGTTTGGGGGCAATAATGATGCGAAACCCATTTTAGAAGCCTATGAAATGGGCATAAAGGAGCATGGCGAGGAAAAAATGAGAGCAAGAATGGAAGCATCTGCTGTACGGCTTTTAAAGAATATCTTTAGAGTCGGGGTTTTTGAAAACCCTTATGTATCGCCTTCGGAAACGGTGCAAATCGTTGGGCGACCTGCATTTATGAAAGCTGGTTTCGAAGCGCAATTACAATCCGTGGTTCTGTTGAAGAATGCCAAGAATACACTTCCCATAAAAGATAAAAAGACCGTGTACGTTCCCAAGCGCTATGTGCCTGCTAGTCGTAACTTTTTAGGTATGGAAACTCCCGAATCAACTGATTATCCAGTAAACATTGAACTTGTGAAAAAATATTTCGATGTTACTGAAAATCCTGCCAAAGCCGATATTGCCTTGGTATTCATACAGAACCCTTCCTCGGGAATCGGGTATGATAAGACTGATCTGGAAAAAGGGGGCAACGGCTATTTTCCAATAAGCCTGCAATATGCCGAGTATAAGGCAACTGAGGCTAGGGAAGAAAGTATAGCCGGGGGAGATCCTTTGGAGAAGTTTACCAACAGAGGTTACAAAAACAAATCGGTCGCCACCCGGAATGTAACGGATGCGGACTTGGTAGTGAAAACAAAGGCAGCCATGAAAGGTAAACCTGTTTTGACTGTTGTAAATACGACGAATCCTATGGTTTTCTCGGAAATAGAATCACAGTCAGATGCGCTAGTATTAAGTTTTGGGGTTCAAGATCAGGCTTTATTGGAAATCATTTCAGGAAATTCGGAACCTTCGGCCTTGCTACCCATGCAAATGCCTGCAGACATGACGACCGTAGAAAAACAGTTCGAAGATGTACCTTTTGATATGACCGTATATACTGATTCAGAAGGAAATGAATACGATTTTGCTTTTGGAATGAACTGGAATGGAGTCATTGTAGATGACAGAGTCAAAAAATATAAATAATTGAATTTTAATTAAACCTTTTGATAAAATCAGCGTCAAAAAATAATCGTTACATTTATTATTATGCGCTAACCAAAATTATTGATCATGCTAAAAAAAGTTTTAATAGGATTGGGGATTATCCTCATCATTATTCAGTTCATTCGTCCTGATAAAAACGAATCAAATGACCTTACCAATGACATCACCACCAAGTATCCTGTTCCAGAGGATGTAAACCATTTGTTGCAGGTTTCCTGTAACGATTGTCACTCCAACAAAACGGAATATCCTTGGTATGCCAATGTACAACCAGTGGCATGGTGGCTCAATGATCATGTGGTCGACGGAAAGAAACATTTGAATTTTTCCGATTTCACTAAAATGCCTTTGTTCGTTCAAAATCATAAATTCGAAGAAGTTGTCGAGATGGTAGAGAAAAAAGAGATGCCCCTACCTTCTTATACGAACTTGGGGCTTCATTCAGAAGCAAATCTTAGTGACGAACAACGGACCAAGATCATAGATTGGGCAAAATCACAAATGAACTATCTAAAGAATACTTATCCCGCGGATAGTCTTAAATTTCCCGAAAGAGGGCCGGCACCCAAGAAATAAAACTATTTCCAAAATATTAAAACTTCCTGAAATAGTCATTAGGTTCGTCTATTGCGCGCCATTAGAATAAACAAAGACCATCCATACCCGTGTATGCCTGGTCTTTACCGATATTATCCCATATAAATTCACAACTTAAACACCTGATTTAAAAACAAAATAAATTAACAAGTGTCTTATGTACACTAATTTAAAGTTCCATATATTTGATTCCTAGGTCTCAATACTAAAAGAAATCGATGGAAAAAACGTACCAGGATATACATCAAATTACATTGGCGGTAGACTGTATTATTTTTGGCTTTAATGATAATCAACTAGAGGTATTGTTAATCCATAGAGGTTTTGAGCCAGAAAAAGAAAGATGGTCTTTGATTGGTGGTTTTGTGGAAAACCAGGAAGACTTGGACGATGCCGCACATAGGATACTAAATCAACTCACCGGCCTTAAGAACGTTTACATGGAACAGGTCAAGACGTTTGGCAAATTAAACCGGGACCCCTTTAAACGTGTAGTTTCAGTTACTTATAGTGCGCTTATATTGAAAGCAAACTACAATCCTGAGTTGATTAAAATGTATAGGGCCCAATGGTTTCCAATTGATAATTTACCAGAACTTATTTTTGATCATAAAGACATGATACTTGCTGCCATTCAAAGATTACGGAGAAGAGTGAGAAGTGCACCAATAGGGTTCAACCTATTACCGGAAAAATTTACTTTACCTCAGCTACGTAAACTGTATGAAGTGATCCTAGCGGAAAAAATCGATAAACGCAATTTCCGAAAGAAACTAAAATCGATGGATTTTTTAATCCCTATTGGGGAGAAAGACAAATCTGAATCGAAGAAAGGAGCTTTCTTGTACAGCTTCGATGAAGAAAACTACAAAAAAGCGCGAAACTTTAGCATATAATATTAATAAGTGTTATTGATACACTTGTAAAAAATCCCTACTTTAGCAACACTATGTGGAAAACTCAAAAAGAATTACAATAACGACCTTTTAAATAGTAAGTAAATGAGTGGTGATAAATACACCATAGGTATGGATTTTGGCTCCGATTCCGTTCGGGCATTATTGGTCAATACATCCTCCGGAGAAGAGCTTGCTACTTCTGTGCACCATTATACAAGATGGGCTAAAGGGCTTTACTGTGACCCCTCTAGAAATCAATTCAGACAACATCCGATGGATTATATCGAGGGAATCGAAAAGACCATTAGATCTATAGTTTCCCAGGTATCAGATGACGTCCTACAAAAAATTGTTGGTATTGGGGTTGATACTACTGGCTCCACACCTGTAGCCGTTGATGCAGCTGGAACGCCCTTAGCTTTATTGGAAGAGTTCAAAGATAATCCGAATGCCATGTTCGTACTTTGGAAAGACCACACCGGTCTCAAAGAGGCCGACGAAATAAATACGCTATGCAACAATTGGAATATTGACTATTCACAATACGAGGGGGGTATTTATTCTTCGGAATGGTTCTGGTCTAAAATACTACATGTTTCCAGACAGGATGAAAACGTGTTAAAATCGGCCTATTCTTGGGTAGAACATTGCGATTGGATACCATTTCTGCTTACTGGAGGTACCGATGTGGGCAAAATGAAACGGAGCCGTTGTGCTGCTGGCCATAAGGCTTTATGGCACGAATCATTTGGCGGATTGCCCCCTAACGATTTTTTCGTTACCCTAGATCCCATTTTAGATGGACTACGTAACCGATTATTCGACAAAACATATACTTCCAATACTGCCGCAGGGCAGTTAAGCAGCGAATGGGCAAAACGATTGGGACTGCCGAAAACCGTAGTGGTAGCAGTAGGTGCCTTTGATGCCCACATGGGTGCGGTTGGTGCCCAAACCGAACCTTTTTACCTGACCAAGATTATGGGTACTTCTACCTGTGATATTCTGGTTGCCCCAATAGAAGGAAAAGAAAAATTGGTTAAGGGCATTTGTGGCCAAGTAGATGGTTCAGTGATTCCCGATATGTTAGGTTTTGAAGCAGGGCAATCTGCATTTGGTGATATCTATGCCTGGTACGAAAAGGTCTTGGCCTGGCCCATCACAGAACTTATTGGTTCTTCCGAATTAATCGATGAGGCAACCCGGTCAAAACTGGTTGAAACCGCTCTTTCGAATATCATCCCCAAACTGAGCGAGGCTGCGGAAAAAGAACCCATCGGTGCAGCTGGCGAACTTGCATTGGATTGGATGAACGGTAGACGAACACCCGATGCCAATCAAAACCTAAAAGGCGTAATTTCGGGTATCAATTTGGGCAGTACTTCACCAAAAATTTTCCGAGCCTTAGCAGAAGCCTCCTGTTTCGGAGCCAAGAAAATAGTAGACCGGTTTATAGAGGAAGATATCCCAATTAAGGGAGTTGTGGCTTTAGGTGGGGTCGCTAAAAAATCGAGGTTTATCATGCAAATGATGGCCGATGTACTGAATATGCCCATAAGAGTAGTTGCCTCAGAACAGGCATGTGCTTTAGGAGCGGCTATATTCGGGGCCTTGGCAGCAGGAGTATATGAAGATACAATAACCGCAATGAAGAAAATGGGAAGTACGTATGAAACCGTTTATAAACCCAATGCCGAAAATGCAGAAACCTATGCCCGAGTATATAAACGATATAGTCGTCTTTGCGATACAATGGAAACATATATCATGAATGAATTGAAAGCCAATGAGTAGTTATAAAACATTAAAAGAAGAAGCCTTCGAAGCAAACATGCTTTTACCTAAGCTAGGCTTGGTTCTGTTTACTTTCGGTAATGCGAGCGCAGTTGATAGAAATCAAGGGGTTTTTGCTATCAAACCTAGCGGGGTACCCTATGGGATATTAAAAGCTGAAGACATGGTGGTTTGTGATTTTAATGCAAAGATCATTGAAGGGAAAATGCGCCCATCCTCAGATACCAAGACCCATGCGGTTTTATATAAGGAATGGGATACTATCGGGGGTGTAGCACATACACATTCCACTTATGGTACAGCTTGGGCACAGGCCATAAAGGATATCCCTATTTTCGGGACTACCCATGCCGACCATCTGATTACCGATATCCCTTGTGCGCCTCCTATGACTGCTGAATATATTCAAGGTGATTATGAGCATATGACAGGTTATCAGATTATTGATTGCCTAAAGGAAAGAGGACTGGATTACAAAGAAATCGAGATGGTTCTTATTGGTTGCCATGCACCTTTCACTTGGGGAGAAACCGCAGCAAAGGCGGTTTATAATAGCGCGGTTTGCGAAGAAGTAGCAAAGATGGCCTATTTGACCTTGCAAATAAATCCGGATGCGTTACCTCTAAAGGATGCATTAAAAAAGAAACACTATGAACGTAAGCATGGTAAAGATGCTTACTACGGCCAAGAATGAAAATATAACGACCAACTAAACGACAAATTTATGAAAGGACTGGACGCATTGGACTGGGTGGTAATCGCCCTCTATTTTATAATACTACTTGGCGTTGCCTGGTGGGTCATCAAGCAAAAGCAAACGAACACTGAGGATTATTTTCTAGCAGGTCGTAACATAGGTTGGTTTATGGTGGGAGCCTCTATTTTCGCTTCTAACATTGGTTCTGAGCATGTAGTGGGACTTGCGGGCAACGGTGCGGGAGATAAGATACCATTGCTCATCTATGAACTTCATGCATGGATTGTTCTAATGCTTGGCTGGGTATTTTTGCCTTTTTACGCACGTAGCGGTGTTTTTACCATGCCCGAATT
This sequence comes from uncultured Flavobacteriaceae bacterium, assembly GCA_963762065.1. Lineage (GTDB taxonomy): Bacteria > Bacteroidota > Bacteroidia > Flavobacteriales > Flavobacteriaceae > Maribacter_A. Next base: position 236,749 of record CAVXJE010000002.1, read on the forward strand.
TTTAGAGAAACGATTTGATGCCCGCTCCAGATGGGTGCTTTCTATAGTATCTTTGATCGCCTACATACTTACCAAAGTTTCCGTTACTATTTATGCAGGAGGGGTAGTGGTATCTGCCCTTGTTGGGAATTCCTTTTTGGATTGGTGCTGTTGCCACCGTAGTGCTTACGGGGATTTATACGGTACTTGGAGGAATGCGCGCGGTAGTCTATACAGAGACCATTCAAGCCATAGTACTTGTATTGGGCGCTGGTATCCTGACTTTTTTAGGATTGGATGCCGTGGGCGGATGGGGAGAACTAAAGGAAACCATTGGCCCCGATTATTTTAATATGTGGCGTCCGAATTCTGACCCCGATTATCCTTGGTTACCTTTGTTCATAACCAGTACAGTGGTTGGTATTTGGTACTGGTGTACAGACCAAGTCATCGTGCAACGAGTTCTATCGGCAAAAAATATCAAAGAAGGAAGAAGGGGAAGTATCTTCGGAGCGCTGTTAAAACTAATGCCCGTATTTCTGTTTTTAGTACCCGGAATTATCGCTTTAGGTCTCAAAATGCAAGGAAAATTACATTGGGACAGTCCAGACGAAGCTTTCCCGGTGTTGATGAGTAATCTGATGCCTTCAGGATTACGGGGATTGGTTGCGGCTGGGCTGCTAGCTGCCCTGATGAGTTCTTTGGCATCCGTGTTCAACTCCTGCTCCACCTTGTTTACATTAGATATATACAAGAAACTGAAGCCTGAAAAGCCCGAGGCAGAATTAGTGAAGACCGGACGTATCGCCACGTTCTTTGTTGTAGGTCTAGGTTTGCTTTGGATACCAATAATTTCGAGGTTATCAGATGGTCTTTATGAATACCTGCAAAATGTACAAGCCTATATATCGCCACCAATTGCTGCGGTATTCCTGCTTGGTATTTTCTATAAGAGAATTAATTCAAATGGGGCCATCGCTACCCTAGTTGGAGGTTTTTTAATCGGTTTTGGAAAACTTACCCTTGAAATTTTGAAATCGAGTTTTGCTGAGGGTAGCTTCCTATTTAATGTGGCCGATATTAATTGGTTGGTTTTTGGGGCCTATTTTTTTGCAATGTGCATCGCGATAGCGGTCATTGTAAGCATGTTCTATCCAGCCCCATCACAAGCACAATTGGCAGGATTAACTTTTGGTACGGTAACCACTGAGCAGAAAGCAACCAACAAATCGAGCTATAATATTTGGGATATTATTACCTCGGTCGGCGTGGTGTTGATAGTAATCTACATCATGATATCGTTCAGCACACTAGCACTATAAAATTGATGAAATAAAAATGATAGATCTAAAACTAAACGAAGTCTGGCTCGTCACAGGAAGCCAGCATTTATATGGCCCCGAAACATTAAAACAAGTTGCGGCGGACTCCAAGCAAATAGCGGATACCTATAATGATGGTACAAATATTCCTATCAAGGTGGTTTGTAAGTCCACTGTTAAAACCGCGGATGGGATTCATTCTATTTGTAAGGAGGCCAATAATGCCGATTCCTGTATTGGGTTGATTCTTTGGATGCATACCTTTTCCCCTGCAAAAATGTGGATAGCAGGATTAAAAGCCTTGCAAAAACCTTTTTTACATCTGCATACACAGTTCAATAGGGATATCCCATGGAATTCCATCGATATGGATTTTATGAACCTTAACCAATCAGCACACGGAGGGCGTGAGTTCGGGTTTCTGGCTTCCAGAATGCGTTTGAACAGAAAGGTGGTCGTTGGACATTGGCAAGATGAAAAGATCATTAAAAAAGTAGCTGACTGGTGCCGTGTGGCTGTCGCAGTAGCAGATTCCAAAAAAATGAAAGTTGCCCGTTTTGGCGATAATATGCGCCAGGTGGCTGTTACAGAGGGAAACAAGGTATCTGCCCAATTAAAATTCGGGTATGAGGTCAATGGCTATGGCGTTGGCGATTTGGTTGCATGTATCAACACAGTTGCCGATGCAGAAATTGATAGGTTGATTCAGGAATATGAAGACAGCTACATAATGGCTGCAAAGATTAAGGCAGACGGTAGTATGCGATCTATCCTTGCGAGAAGCAGCAAAAATTGAATTAGGTATGCGCAGCTTTCTGCAAGATGGTGGTTTTACCGCTTTTACAGATACTTTTGAAGACCTTCATGGGATGAAGCAATTACCTGGAATCGCTACTCAACGTTTAATGGCCAGCGGGTATGGTTTCGGAGCGGAAGGTGACTGGAAAACCGCCGCTTTGGTTCGCACAATGAAAGTCATGGGTTGGGGATTGCCTGGAGGTAATAGTTTTATGGAAGACTATACCTATCATTTTGAGCCAACCAATACCAGTTGCTTGGGATCGCATATGTTGGAAATTTGTCCTACTATAGCCAAAGGCCCCATATCCTGTGAAATCCATCCTTTGGGAATTGGCGGGAAAGAAGACCCTGTAAGGTTGGTGTTCAATGCAGGAGCAGGGAATGCCTTAAATGCCTCTATAGTGGATATGGGCAACAGGTTTCGAATGTTAGTCAATACTGTGGAGGCATTGGAAATCGAAAATGAGATGCCGAAATTACCTGTGGCTAGGGTATTATGGGATGCCAAACCTGATCTGCAAACTGCAGCCACAGCTTGGATTTATGGTGGCGGAGCTCATCATACATGTTACAGCCAGAATATTTCCGTGGAGTCATTGGAAGATTTTGCGGATATTATGGACATCGAATTTTTGGTGATTGATGAAAAAACCGACCTGTACCGTTTTAAACAGGAATTGCGTTGGAACGATGCAGCTTATATGCTAAATAAAGGTTTCTGATTTTTTAGGGAACAACATTCCAATGAAATCCCATTTGATAATGGTCTGTATTTGAATTTAAAGGAATTGATATCGATTTTCATACAGACGATACTATTAAAACTATTAGCCCTCAACCAAATTAATCAACCCAGATACTTAATTAATTACAAAGAAGAACTAAATGAAAGAAAAACTTGTAATTGTATTGGTAATTTTTACGCTTTACAGTTGTGTAAATAAGGATGCCTCAAAATCCGGTAACACTAAAAATGAAGAACCGATCTTTTTCCAAAATCCGATTTTGGCCGGGTGGTACCCGGATCCCAGCATTACAGATGATGGTAATGGTAATTATTATATGGTAAACTCCACTTTTGCCTATTATCCGGGCATTCCAATATTCCATAGTAAAGATCTTTTTAATTGGACCCAAATAGGAAATGTACTAGATAGACCAGAACAGCTAGAATTGGACGGGCTAAACGTATCAGAAGGAATCTTTGCGCCAGACATTAGCTATGATAAGGGTACTTTTTACCTAACATGTACGGTTGTTGGTGGTAAAGGTAATTTTGTGGTTACCACCAAAGATCCCGCCGGAACTTGGTCTAATCCTACTTGGTTGCCGAAAGTGAATGGTATTGATCCCGCTCTGTTCTTTGATGTTGAAAAATCTTATATTGTTTATAACAGCGAGGCTCCGGATAACAAAGCTTTATATAACGGACATAGAACCATCAAAATGTTTGAGTTTGATAAGGAAAACCTAAAAGTTGTTGGAGAAAATAGAATTTTAGTTAATGGAGGAGTCGATATATCTAAAGAGCCAGTTTGGACAGAGGGTCCAAGAATGTATAAAATAAATGGATATTATTATTTAATGACGGCCGAAGGCGGTACAGAAATAAATCATTCTGAAACCATATATAGAAATACAAATATTAATGATGAATTTGTGCCTTACACAAACAATCCAATACTCACTCAAAGACAATTAAATCCAAAAAGAAAAAATCCAATTACATCAACAGGTCATGCAGATATTATACAATCAAATGATGGGGATTGGTACGGCGTTTTCTTGGGGTGTAGGGATTATGGAGATGGCCATTATAATACAGGCAGAGAAACTTTTATGGCTCCTGTGAAGTGGGTTGACCATTGGCCTATATTTGATTTGGATGGCGATGCGGTAAAATATAAATATCCATTGCCAAAAGGAACAAGGGTAGACAAAGAATCCTTTCCTCTTTCTGGTAATTTTACCTTTACCGATGAATTTGATAGCGAAAATTTAGCCTATCATTGGATGTTTCTCAGAACAGTTACTAATAACTGGTATAGTCTAAGTGATAAAAAAGGAACTCTGATTATAAAAACACGCCCGGAAACTTTATCTGGAAAACATAATCCTAGTTTTATTGGACATAGACAGCAACATTTAAAAGGATCACTAAGTACGGTCATGGAATTTTCTGCCAATGCATCAAACGAAAAAGCAGGTTTAGCGGCGTTTCAGAATGAAAAGCACTATTATTTATTATGCAAATCCGTAGAAAACGGAGAGCCAGTTGTACAATTGTACAAGGCTGGAGAAAACGACCCTGAACTCTTGATTTCACATTCTTTGCCCAAAGGAAATAAATCAGTAAAACTTAAAATTGAAGCAAACGTAGATAACTACAATTTTTATTATGGAGTAGATAATAATTGGAAAGTGCTAAAAGAAAATGTTGATGGAAAATACCTGAGCACAAAAGTAGCTGGTGGATTTGTAGGAGTAACCTCAGGGATGTACACTACTTCCAACGGCAAAGTAAGTAATAACAAAGCAACTTTTGAATCCTTTACCTATGAAGGGAATGATGATGTCTATAATGATTAATTATTTGAAAATATTTAATGGGCAATTTTTCAACACTTGCTTTTATTGATATTATTTTGGTAAGACGGTAACAATAATTCGTTTATATCTAGATAATGCAGGCTCTCCCTTATCTGTAACTTTTAAAATAAAATGTATGGATTCTTTTTTAGAAACAGTTGGTGCCATTATATAAACTCCGTGGGCATTTTCTGCAGATATACTTATTTCCTTTTTAATTGTACTAGCTTCGGGATAATGAAACCATAGAAAACTAAGACTGTCATTATCAGGATCTGTTGAGTTAAAAGCATCAAGATTAAAACCTTCACCTGATTTTACAGAGATTTTTTCAGAATGACTTAACACAGGAACAGGTGGATGATTGGCTTCGTTATATGATTTTGTACACCAATCCATTCGGGCAGCAAAATCATTTTGAAAATCATCTCTCCAACGCCATAAAGTAACTTTGTTATCATTAAATGATAAAGTGTCCTTGCCTACTGCACGTCCAAACTCCTTAAAAATATAAGGTGTAAAATTATCAATTGCATTTGTCCAAATTTCCCTAGTTTCTGCCTCATAAGGGACACCCGAAGTTCCTTGTTTAAGGTTAGCTAAATCAGGTTTATAAAGTTCATAACGACCACCCCAGCCACCCCATTCAGGATGCTCTGCCTCGTTTAGTCCATTTGGTATTAATGATAAAAATGCCGGGGTGTCTCCTTCTACTCCCCAAGCCACATCAGGGTAAGCTGTACCAAGTGGACCATGATTTTGTTGAATATTTTTTGCTATCCAACTATTGCCTATAACATCATTGTTAATACCTTTAATAACAGTGTTAATGGCACTCCATGTTGCTGTTGCATAATGGTCAGCCGGGCTCACAATATAAAATAACCCGGGAAAGTTATTCCTTATCCATATACCACTATCATCTTGATCGGATATAGTATAAACCCTAAGTTTAGATATAAGTTTTTTTGCTTCATCTTGGGTTTTGGTATTTTTAATTTTATGCAAAGTTTGTGCGAGCGTATTTACCCCACCCCAAACAGATATCCATAGCGGCCGTTCATCATCTTCCTCAAGGATATTTAAAATATAATCGGATCCTTGTGAGTCTTTACCATCCCCTACACCAAGCATACCATATTCTGGCAATCCTACTTTTACTGATTTTGATAAGGCCTCAGCTTCAGGAAATCCTGTTTCGTGGTTATTTAAGTTGGATTGGACTTTTTCATATGCCTGAATAATTTTTTGAATTGATTTAGGATTTACTTCTGTTTTATGCCAAATGGAAGTGGTAGCAACAAGTCCTTTGATATCAATTTTGTTTGCATATAATAATAATCGGACCAAAGACTGCGTATCATCAGGGTCTGCTTCAATATCCGTCAGGATAATTACCCGATTTTTTTCATTGGTCTGAGCATAAAAAGGCCGCGTAAAGCATAGTATAAAAAAGATTGCAATGACAGTTTTCAAATTTTACAGATTTTAATTAGTTAAACAATTAGATAGTTAATTCAGTTGAACTTATTTTTTTATTTCAAAAGGTGATACAGGCAAACCTTCCTTCGAATTTAAATTGGCTTTTTGGGGGTTATTTGCCCAAGCATATCTTACCGCATTTGGATTCGTGATTTTTTCGTTCCAAACAATTACTTTTTTTCCTTTTAGGATGGCTTTTGCCTTAACAAATTTTTTGCCATCATTGGATATTTCAAAATATGATAGGGCTTCCCCATTTCTTGATTTCAAGCCAGAATCCGCATAATCGAATTCTATTTTTACTTTACTTTTAAGAAACTGATATTTTTTAGGAATGGGACATAATAGGGATCTGTTTTCACCATAGGCTAATTGATAGGCTTGTTGTGCTAACCTTTTCCCAACATCTTGTTTGTTTAATGGATGAATATCATTCCACTCCCCTAAATCTGTTGTAACAACCATTCCTGTGTTTGGTACTGAAAGTGTTTCTAATTGTGCTTGTCTCAATTTTGCCCAATTACTTTCTGTTGGTTGCTCGGTTTCCTCCATAAAATTGGCAAGTTGCACATATATAAAAGGGAAATCCCCAATCTGCCATTTGTCTCTCCAATTTTTTATCATGTCAGGGAATGTACTAAAATACTTTTCAGGAGCTCCTGTATTTGATTCCCCTTGGTACCAAATGGCACCTTTGATTTTATAATTTAAAAGTGGGGCAATCATTTTGTTATACAATCCGCCTGGCTTCCATCGAATGAATGTTGGTCCTTCGAGTGGATTCATTGTTGTTCCCAATTTATATTTCCATATTCCCTTTAGGTTTATAGTATCATTGCCAACAGCAAGAAAATATTGCTTGTCCAATATGAACCCACCTTTCCCTTGCTCATTGATAATTCTAACAGTAATTGAATTGTCACCTGCTTTTAATAGTTTGTTGTTAACTAAATATTTTCTTGGTGGATACTGATATCCGGTGGTGCCCACAAACTCACCATTAACATAAACATGGTCTTGATCAACGATTCTGCCCAACCATAATTTAGTTTCTTTGCCTAACATACTATTTGAAAGATGTATATGCTTTCTAAACCAAACTGACCCATTAACAGAACCAAGCCCCTTGTCCGCCCAAAAGTTTGGCACTTCCATTTCCTCCCAATCGGCATCATTGATTTGTGGCAAAAACCATTCTGAACCTTCTACCAATCCTATGTCTTTTGAGTCAAGTTCAATATACCATGCTTGCTGTCTATTTTTATCTTTCTTTTCAATTTCATCAATTAGGTCTAAATTCTTAAATTTTTGTAATTCCCCATAAGCTACAGGAAACTTTTTAAGTGCGTCTTCACTCATCCACGCTTCAACAGGAGAACCCCCCAATGCAGCATTTATCAAACCAATGGGAACACCATATCTATCATATATTTCTTTCGAAAAAAAATAGGCCACCCCTGAAAATTCCATCAAATTATCAGGATTAGCTTCTTTCCAGCTACCTGACTCAAGATTCAGGTGTGAATTGATAAAATCGTATTGATCCGGTACCAGGAACTGACGTATTTTATCATTTTTCGAGTTTCGAACAATGTCAGGATATTGATCTTTCAACCGCTGCATAGTTAACTCCATATTCGATTGACCAGAACATAGCCATACATCCCCAAAAAGTATATTTTGAATGGTAATTTGATTTTTACCCGTAAATACCATTTCAAAAGGTCCACCCGTTTTTTGTGGTGAAAGCTTCAATTGCCAATTACCCTGCCCGTCGGCTACCGTTCTATAGGTTTCCTTATTGAAATGTAATTCAATAGCCTCATTCGGCGAAGCCCATCCCCATATTTTCAACTCTGTATCGCGTTGCAAAATAGCCCCATCGCTTATTAATCTGGGGAGTCTTATTTGACCCCAACCCAAAAAGGCAAAGAGAATAAATACGTTTAAAAAAATTGCTGATTTTTTATTCATAATTGTATAATTCCAATCTTTGAATTCTATAGTTTTCCTTAAAAATACGCAAGTGTCTGCCTTGATGTGTTTGATCTCCATTTAAATGCCTAATGATCTTCCATTTGTTGTTCTCGAAAACCCCTTCGTCTACCTTTAAAATGCCCACATTCAGTTTTGGATTTTTCAAGTTTTTAAAGGTTACATAAATACCATTTCCCGCAACATAAAACTCATTATCCCCTGTTTGGATTATAATCGCCCCGGCCATATCCCAAGTTTCGTTTTTTGCTTCCGCTTCCCAACCCAATTTATAACTGTGCCTAAACGTAAATTCATAGTCGCCCAAGGTTAGGATGCTTCCTTCACTTTCCTTATCCAACAGAACCCCATCGATTCTTCCTTTTCCGTGATTTGCCGTAATTATCGGTATTAATTGATGAAGTAAACCATACATTTTTCCCAATGGTTCGTTTTCCAGGACATCCACTGATTCGATTGAAAATGGTGAAAACCCAATAGCTTCATAATGGCCAATTGCATAAGCAGCTTTTCCAGCTACCGAATTATCAAATCTATGTTCTGGAACAAACAAAGGATCTCCTTGCCTAGTATATAGATCGTTCCAGTACTTAAAATCAGGGTTATAAAAATCTGGGGATAAAAAATCGATATCGGGTGCGCCTGCTTTCCAAACATCCATTAAATGCGGTAGAGGACCAGCACTTGGGTATTCTCCCGGTTTTCTGCCTTTTGCATTGAGTGCCGCATTCACAAACATAGGCAATGGATAGACTTCTTTACCTGCCTTGGTTATTTCATTGGTGAATTTGGCATAAAACCAAGCCATGAATATTTCATCGGTTTGGGTTCCGACTCCAAATATTTCTTCCCAAGTACCACTGATTTTAAATCCGTTCTTTTCCCAGATTTCTCGAAATTCAGGAACAAGCTTATTTTTATTGTTGGTCAAATATTTCATTAACTCCGATGGAACAGGTTTTCTGAATTTTTCATTTGCTAGTTGATGATAATCCCTTGCAGATGGCAGCATCCCTATTTCATTTTCAGGTTGCACCATAATAACGGTTTGCTCTTTATTGTCTATTTCCTTTAAATGCTGCATTAACGCTTTAAAAGCTGCTTTATCGGCATGCAAATTATTTTCGCTAAACGGCGTCAATATTTCTTGACTTACAAGTTCTTCGCTTTTAGCCCTAGGGAATTTTTTCTGATTGGTCTTTACCCAAGCTGGTGCATGACTAGACATACTATTTTTCCATGAGCCAAACCAAAGTAGAACAATTTTGAGATCGTTCTTTCGAGCTTCGATCAATAGGTCGTCTAAAAGCTGGAAGTCGAAATTCCCTTCTTCTGGCTCAATGAGTTCCCAGTAGATCGGTGCGAGTATAGTGTTCAAATTCATTGCTTTTAGTTTAGGCCAAACGGGAGCCATATTTTCTATACTTGTAAAAGTTGAGTTGCCCAATTCACCGCCCAATATTATAAAGGGGTTGCCCCCAACAATTAGTTGGGTTGTATTTCCTTGCTTTTTTAGATAGGGAATATTCTTGGGCGTCATACTTTCAGTATTGCTAGAATAATCATTTTGGGCTATCACCGAATTACCTAAAAGCAGACTCACCAAAAAGGATAAAAGAAGTGTTGGTGTTTTCATGGCATATTTAAAAATTTAGTCAAAGTATTTTTTCGCGAATGTTATAAAAGTGGGCCAATTTGGAGCAGGTGTATGCCCTTCAGCATGTTGCCTAAATGCAATATCGCCCGAGATTAAAGCTGTTTCAATTAAAGGAAATTCATCGGAGCCGACTCCCTTTTTACCTAATAGTTCATAAACCGGACTGGCCATGGCACTCGCCATAAACATGCCTCTTTGGTCTACCCAATGGTCCCCATCATTACCACCACCAATAAATACCGGTCTTGGGGCGCAAACTGCGATAAGATGATGGGCATCTATCGGCAAGTCATCCCAACCTAATGGACCAGCATATTTAATAAAATTCCCGGCCATCCAATGGTATTCCCCTGACCCCGCAACATTTTCCACAATTTCCCCGTAATTACGTCGGAACAGGCTAGCTCCGCCGGCCCCCGAAGAGCTTATGTATCCGATAACAAAACGTTTATCATAGGCCAAGGTTATCAAGGCGGCTTTTCCATATCTTGAATGCCCCGTTATACCCACTCTGGTTACATCAACAGCAGCATCGGATTCAAAATAGTCTAACGCCTTACTTGCTCCCCATGCCCATGCTTTTAAAGTCCCCCATTGGTCAGGTTTTCTCCGTTCACCTTTATTTAAAAGCCCAATGATACCAGTACTAAGTCCTGCTCCATTGTCATCTTGAATACTTCCTGCCTTAATAACTGCAAAACCCCATCCTTCTTTCAATAATTGCATTTGCCATTGCGTCACCTCATCGGAAGCAGGTCTTTGGGGAAACCATGAAGGCCAGTTGAATCCAAATTGCATTATGATCGGGACGGGCTTTTTGACCTGTGCAGGAACCGTAACATTTAGTTCTATATTGACTGATATTGCTGGATATGAACTGTTGTCTACATTACCAATCAGTTTTTTGGTTATTACGGGAATATCTTCTTTTTGCTCTTGAAGTTCCTCAACGATTTCCCAGGTTACATTCGGAAGATTCATTGGATTACGGCCATACATTTCACGGTCCAATTGCTCAAATATTTCTTTTCTTCTCCGAGGCCAATCCTCCCTTGACAAGACCATTTTTCCGTCATTAAATTGTAAGGGATTGGGATAATTAGGAAAAGGATTCGCTTTTTCCTCGTCATAATTGACAGCATTCCCAGCATTGGGGTCCATGCCATTAGCACCCTCTCGTACCTCAGTTATGTTTAATTGATCTAGCATAGTTTGATAATCCATTTGGGTTCGAGCATTTAATTCATCCCTTTGTCTTTCTTGCTCTGGCGTTAATTTAAATTGTCCTATGCATGGGAAAGAGACCAAAAGAAAGATCATTAATAACTTATGTTTCATGTGATACAGAATTTTTTGGAATGCAATCAACAATATGGTTGAAACCTTTTGGTTATTTTGAGAGGTCAACTATTATTTTTAATTCTTTTTGATCAATCCCATTGGGGTCGAATTCCTGGAGCAAACGGAAATTTTAATGATTTATAGAACTCCAAAGTTTCCGAAGGTTTTTCTACACCTTCTGGAAGTTGCTTTTTGGAATAGGTCTGAAAATATAACAAACAAGCATCTCGCCACCATTTAGCTTCTTTAAGTTGTATTTCCAAAAGCATACGAACTTCATTGAAATCTTCGTCACTGATATAGGGTTTTACCTTCTCCCAAATAATAATCATTCCCTTTACCTGATCAACACCTTCTTGGTATTTTAAAGCCATTCCGTCCCATAAGGTTTTCCCATTTTTTAACTTATAATCCCAAGGAAGGTGGTGAAACCATAACAGATAATCCTCGGGGCAGGTTTGTAGGTTATTGAAAGTTGTGGCCACTTCATTGGCATATTGGGCCGTGGCATTACTACCACTAGGGGTACGATCAAATCCTATCCCATTTTCATCTGCTTTATGATAGTAAGTAGGGTTCCATTCGGGTCTACTCAAGTCGCTTACCCAAGGTCCTGGCCCATAGTGATGGCCCGTATCGAATATATGGTGAAGTCCCAAGGGATCCATATAGTTGACCACAGCCTCCCTAGAGGTCATCATCATTTCTTTGATGGGAGCTATAAATTCGGTATTATTCGTAAAAGTGGCCCGCAGCCATTCTTCGGCAATGGTTTCAGAACTGAGATAAGGATCCCATGCTAAACGTCCAAAACCATACCAATTGGCTTGGGCGAAGGGGTGGCCTGTCCAGTTAAGATCATTGCCAATATTGGCAACTCCGGCCATTCCGGTAATCTTTTTTTTATGAAGGGTTCCATCGATTACTTTCGCGACCGTCGAACCCTTTCCCTTTCGATACGTATCCGTATCGAGTACCTCCTCAAAAAGCTTAGGCAGAAAAACCAAATGGGTACTGAAACCTAAATATTCCTGGGTAATTTGAAATTCCATCATCAAAGGGGTTTTCGGCATCGCCCCAAAAAGTGGATGGAACGGTTCCCTTGGTTGAAAATCAATAGCCCCGTTCTTAGATTGTACCAAAACGTTGTCTTTAAACTTGCCATCGAAAGGCACGAATTCTGAATATGCTTGCTTTGCCCGATCGGATACGTCGTGCTCGGAATATACAAAGGCCCTCCAGATAACAACCCCGTTAAAAGGCTCAAGTGCGGCTGCCATCATATTAGCTCCATCCACATGGGTCCGACCGTAATTTTGTGGCCCTGGTTGCCCTTCTGAATTTGCTTTGACCAAAAAACCACCAAAGTCCGGGATACGGTCGTAAATTTCTTTGGCTTTACTTTTCCACCATTTCTGAACATCTTGATTTAGTGGGTCGGCTGTTAATAAACCTCCTATTTCTATAGGTGCAGAAAATCTTGCGGTTAAGTAAACTTTTATACCATAGGGCCTGAACACATTGGCCAAGGCTTCTACCTTTTCCAAATACATGGGGGTAAGCACTAGCGCGTTAGCGTTTACGTTGGTCAATACCGTACCATTGATGCCAATTGAAGCATTAGCACGTGCATAGTCGATATATCTTTGGTCGATGAATTCCGGTAGTTTTTGCCAGTTCCAAAGAGAAAAACCTGCATAGCCCCTTTCGACAGTGCGGTCTAAATTATCCCAATGGTTGAGCATGCGTAAATCTATCTTAGGGGCATCCAAAATATTTATATTCCCCAAAGGCTGGTGGCTTTGCATAAGACGCAAAAATCTGAAAACACCATAGAGAATACCGACATCCTCATTGGCCGTAATCACCAAGACCTCTTGTCCTTTAAGAAGAATCGTTTTTATGAGGAAACCTTCCCTGCCAATATCGTCATAATCCATGCCAAGTAACTCCAATACCTTAGTATCTAGATCGTTTTTCTTGGCGACCAACATTGTGTTCTTCCTCTCCCACGAATCAGAAAAAACTGGGTGCATACCCAGCATGCTATTCAATCCGCGTGCAAGCTCTTTCCGCGATGCTTCTAAAACATCACTTCCGCTCGGGAAAAAGATAGATTCGGTTAGTCGATTATAATCATTGATAGCGATACCCTGCTCAATTTTATCGTATCCCAACCACAAGTCATAACCCTTTGGACACTGAGCCTTGGCAGTAACCATACAGATTGAAAAAAAAACAAAAATTAGTTTCATGCAAGCAGTTTTGAAGAATGGTTCTCTATAAAACATGTTTACTTTTAATAGCCGTTTAAAGATATGAAACTGAGATTTTATAGGTACATTGATAACCAACTAAAATACAATTCATTCTAAAATGAAATTCGATATCCAAGTTCCCAATATTCAAATAGTTTACCGAATATTTTTTTAATTCCCGGATAACCCAACATACTCAAGATCAAAAAGACATTTATCTATAACACGATACCTAACGGTACTCAAATATCAAGGATTCTTGGGACAGTAAATAGCATACATGTAGCCCAAACTATCATTTTTGAAGCATAATTACATTCTTTCTTTTATTCTAATCGAAATGGAAATAACCCGATTTTCTGTATTTTTGATTTTACCTTGAGCCTGAAGCACATAAATTAAATGACACACTTTCGTTTAAAAAATAAAAATAAATTTACGACCATCTATTTCTAATAGAACAGAATGAAAATTACAGCTTTGTTAAAACTTTTAAGTCCTTGTGCCCTATTGATTTGTTGGTCGGCCATTTCACAATCTGGCAAGGAGGAATACACCTTCGTTAACATTGAGCAGGGTATCACGCAACGCGCGGTATCTACTATAACACAGGACCATCTTGGGCTAATCTGGATGGGAACCAATGGTGTTGGGTTAAACAAATACAATGGGGTAGATTTTATCTCTTACAAACTAGACTATAACAATCCCAATTCAATTAATAGTCCTTTGATCTATATTACCTATTTAGATACGTCGAACAGATTATGGGTAGGAACAGAGGCCGGATTAAATTTATACAATAGGGATTTTGATTCTTTTGAAAGGGTCTCATTTTATAAAGATAAAAGTTTACATCAAAACATTCCTGTCCGGGCCATAACGGAAGACATAAATGGGGAATTGATAATTGGCACACATTTTAATGGATTATTCAAGGTAAACCCAGAAACATTTGAAAGTCAATCAATACCAATCAATACTACAGTGGAACTCTCTACTCTTCAAATTAATAGTTTGGTAAAAAACAAAAATGGGAAAGTATTCGTAGGATCCAATATCGGTCTATTTGAATATGAAAATTTCAAGGTCTCCCCTGTATTGACCAGTTATGATGCAGTGGAAGATTCTTCGAATATTACCTATAATATAGAATCAATGTTATTGGATGATGATGGCTCACTTTGGCTAGGTACTTTTTCCAATGGTTTGGTCAAGATTGGTTTAACCCCCTTAGATTCTTATGTTGTACATAACTATAAAATAAGCGATAAGAGAATATTGGCATTGACTCAAGCATCGGATGGTAATGTCTTATGTGGCACTGAAAACGATGGCTTATTTGTTGTAGACAAAAATGGGGTAATAGTAAAAAATTATATATATAATAAATTAGACAACAACGGCATAAAATCAAACTCCATTTGGTCTCTTTTTGTTGATGACCAAGACCGAATTTGGATTGGGTATTATAACAGAGGTGTAGGGAAATATGACTGGTTCTATGATAAATTTAAGGACGTGGAGAGTTTTCCAAATATAAATAATTCATTACAATCGTCTTCAGTAACCGGAATTGTGGAAGATAAAAAAGGTCGATTGTGGATTGGGATGGATGGAGGTGGTGTCGATGTTTATAATCCTATTACCCAGCAAATCGTTCATCTTTCAAAAACTGATAATCCCATTGCGACCGGAATGAACAGCATGGACGTTCAAACCCTGTTTATGGATAGTAAGGATAACCTTTGGATAGGGACATGGAATGCGGGGATATTTTATTTGCCCAAAAATGGAACTTCGTTCATAAATTACAATACAACCAATACAGATGAGGGATTAAAATCTAACAGGATTATGAGTTTCTCGGAAGATTCCGATGGAATTATTTGGATAGGGTCTTTTCTAAAAGGATTGCATTCTTTTAACCCAAAAATGAAAAAATTCACCTTCCAAAACGATAAAATCTTTAGAAATCTTAAGATTGGTCAAGGTGATATTCGCAAAGTACTGGTAGATCATAATGACATCATTTGGATAGCCACTACAAACGGACTCTACCAAGTATTTCACACATCTGATGACGATTTTAAAGTAGTGTCCTTGACATCGAAAATGTACCAGGATTATGGGGGAACTACCATTGTAAACGTAATTGTTTCGTTGTTTGAAGATAAGAATGGGAAAATCTGGATCGGAACTGATGGGGCAGGTTTATGTGAATTCGACCCTTCCTTGAACACCTTTGTTTGGTACAATAGCTCAAACGGGTTAATACAGGAAACCATTGCAACAATCATAGAAGCAGACAATGGGGATATCTGGATGGGTGGAAACAAGGGATTATCACAATTGAATACAAAAACGGATACTTTTAAAAATTACGACATATATGACGGCCTCTTAGCCAACGATTTTAACTTCAACGGAGCATTTAAGGACCAAAATGGAACACTCTATTTTGGAAATTACGGTGGTCTCAATTATTTTGATCCAAACAACATTCCTATTAATAATAATATGCCTAGGTTGTATTTTACAGATTTTAAGCTTTTTAATAAATCAGTAATGCCAAATGAAAAGGGTTCCCCTTTGACAAAGAACATATCCCAAACTACAAACCTTTCTTTAAACCATCAACAATCGGTTTTTACCATTGAATATACCGGTATTAATTATACTCGACCCGAAAAGAACCAATATGCCTATTATCTGGATGGTTTTGAGGATACTTGGAATTATGTTGACAACAGCAGAAGTGCAACTTACACAAATCTTTCCCCGGGAGAATATACTTTCAAAGTAAAAGCTGCAAACAATGACGGTGTTTGGAACGAAATGCCCATTAAACTAAGTTTAACTGTTCTACCTGCATGGTGGGCTACAAAATTTGCCCTTTTATCATATGCGTTACTAATTGTCCTGATTACTTACTTCATAGTTAAATATTTAAACGAGCGGTTGGAGGAAAAACGTCTAATAAAATTTGAAAGGGATAAAATGGTGCAAGAGGAAGAATTGAATAATAGAAAATTACAGTTTTTTACCAATATCTCACATGAATTCAGAACTCCTTTAACCCTCATTCTAAACCCTCTTGAAGATATTATACAAAATACAAAGCTCAATCTCCCTAAAAGGATCAAGGAAAAACATACCATCATCCATAAAAACACCATTAGACTGAAACGGTTGCTTGATGAACTTATGGATTTTAGAAAATTGCAGATGAACAAATTATCGGTAAAAATTTGCCAAATCGAAGCTGTTTCATTTGTAAAAGAAGTTACTACTCATTTTGAAGAGGAGGCATCCTTAAAAAATATCATGTTTTCAATTGAGTCAGACGAAATACCTATTGATTTATGGACTGATCCCGGTATGCTTGAAAAAATCATCTTTAATATTCTCTCGAATGCATTTAAAATAACACTTGAGAACGGCGTAGTCAGAGTTGGTATATTTAGGTGTAATAACAAGGTGGTTTTTCCTTTGATAGATAAAGAGTGTGCTCGTTCAGCTATGGAAATAGCTATTGAGGATACTGGAAGCGGTATCAACATGGAAGAATTGAAAAAAATCTTTGAGCGCTTTTACCAAGTCAAAAAGATGAACAGCCAGTATTATGGTGGTACCGGCATAGGACTTGAAGTGGTCAAGAGTTTTGTTGACCTCCTTAAGGGGAAGATTGTTGTTGAAAGTGAGGAAGCAGTTGGTACAAAATTTAGGATATTCCTTCCGCTTGGGAATTCACATTTTGAGCCCAATGAACTATTGGTTGCACAAAATGAAAAAAGCCTGACGACCGATAATCCAATATTGGAACAAAAGAAAAGTACAGCGGATAATGGAGTACTAGCAACGAACAGTATCAAAAAGACACTCCTTATCGTAGAGGACAATACAGAATTACGTACTTACCTAAAAAACGAATTGGAGAACGAATATACTATCATAGAGGCTGCCAATGGATCCGAAGGCTTATTGGCCGCCACCAAAAGGAATCCCGACCTTATTATCACCGATGTTGTAATGCCGGAAATGGACGGTTTTGAATTTTGTGCCCGAATAAAACAGGACCTGAAAACAAGTCATTTACCCGTTTTAATGTTAACCGCAAAAGCAATGAGCGATGATTGGGTTAAGGGAATAGACTCTGGTGCTGATGTATATTTGAGCAAGCCATTTGAGATGAAGGTATTAAGGGCCCAGCTTAAACAGATTATTGTAAGTCGTCAAATATTGTTCAACAAATACCTAAAGGATACTAACAATATCAAGGTGCCTGAAAACACCTCCCCATTGGATAAAAAGTTTATTGCCAAAGTGTTGGACTATATTAACGATAATATTGCCGATGAAAATTTGAATGTCGAACAACTGGCGGAAGAACTCCATTTGAGTAGAAGCCAATTGTATCGAAAAATTAAAGCCTTGACGGGGCAAACGGCCAATGAATTCTTGCGAAAAATTCGTTTGGAGAAAGCGAAACAAATGATAGGGAACGGCAATGAATCTATTAGTGAAATATGTTTTAAGGTGGGATTTTCTTCCCCTTCCTATTTTACCAAGTGTTTTAAATCACATTTTGGTGTTTTACCTACCGAGTTAAAACAAGAATAATGTAAACCATTTAGGTAAATTGTTCTTTAATACAATTACCCAAAGCGTTGTTTCAGGTTACTATGCTCTTGTCAATAATTTTTAAGGATGCCTTTGGGAATAGTCTGCCAAGCGATTTCTAAAATGCCACAAATGTTCTAGTAACCGCTTCATTTGTAATATTCATTGGGTCGTTTTTCTCCTAAGTTTACATTATTTGTGCAATCCTAGGAAAGCGGGTACGATAATCAAATAAATTATCAAAAACGCAATTTCAATTTTTACCTATTTAATTGAATTATAATCAACAAATCGCCATGTCATATAAGATAAAAATAGTTCTTTCATTAATAAGCTTCATTTTGTGTTTGAATGGATGTAAGAGAAATTCCCCTCAAAAAGAACAGTCTACACCAGAAGAGACAATTGCCCTCAGAAATACATTTAAGAATAGTTTTTATATAGGAGCGGCAATCAATGACGAAGTAATAAACGGGGTGGATACCTTAGCATTAAAGTTGATCGATAACGAGTACAATACACTTAGCCCTGAAAATATCATGAAATGGATGTTTCTACAACCGGGACCAGATACTTTTTATTTTGATATGGCTGATAAATATGTGGCCTTAGGAGAAAAGAATAATATGCATATCGTTGGGCATACCTTATTATGGCATAGTCAAATAGCTGATTTTATGAATGAAATAAAGGATAGCATAGTGATGGCCGGTCATTTGGAAAACCACATTAATACTATCGTAGGCCGGTATAAAGGAAGGATCCATACCTGGGATGTGGTCAACGAGGCCCTAAACGAGGATGGTACCCTTAGGGAATCACTATTTTTTGAAGTAATGGGCAAAGACTATATAGAATATGCATTCAAACTTGCCGACGCCGCCGATCCACAAGCAGAATTAGTGTATAACGATTACAACTTATGGAAACCTGAAAAACGAAATGGTGTAGTACAGTTGGTGAAAAAGTTACAGGCTAAAGGTGTGAAAATTGATGGAGTAGGTATGCAGGCACATTGGAGTATTAATGACCCAGAATTGGAGGACATCGAAAACAGTATTATTGCTTATAATGATCTTGGCGTAAAAGTAATGTTTACCGAGTTGGATATTACTGTACTTCCAAACCCTTGGGATTTAGAAGGAGCTGAAATAAGTCAAAATTTTGAAGGCAGTGAATTCATGAATCCCTATCCAAAAGAGCTACCAGATTCAGTACAGGTAAAATTGGCCAAACGTTATGAAGACATCTTCAAATTATTCTTGAAACATAAAGACAAAATTAGTCGGGTGACCTTCTGGGGTGTTAACGACGGTGGTTCTTGGTTAAATGATTGGCCTATAAAAGGACGCACCAATTACCCCCTACTATTTGATAGACATTACCAACCAAAAAAAGCATATGAAAAGGTAATAGCGCTTAAAAATTAACGTTTCAAGGCCAACAAACCAAAATACAACACATATACATGGGTTCCAGTTCAGAAAAATTATCTGTCAAAGAGAAAATAGGTTATTCGTTAGGAGACTTAGCGGCAAATTTAGTTTTTCAAACTTTAATGACATACCTCGCCTATTTCTATACAGACATTTATGGGCTAGAGGCAAATCACGCTTCTGTAATTATTTTAAGTGTTGGCCTAGTCGCAGCCTTTGGTTTTAATCCAATTATTGGGGCCATTGCAGATAGAACAACTTCGAGATGGGGAAAATTTAGACCTTGGATACTTTGGACTTCTGTTCCTTTGGGAGTTGTGGCTCTTTTAGCATTTAGCACACCGGATTTTGCTTACAAAGGAAAAGTTATATATGCTGTTGTAACCTATACCCTTTTGTTATTGCTATATGCAGCTAACAACTTACCTTATTCCGCTTTAAGTGGCGTCATAACAGGTGATATGGGCGAACGTAATAGTATTTCCTCCTATCGGTTTGTTGCAGTAATGTTTGCGCAATTTTTTGTGCAAGTATTTATGTTGCCGATTATTGAATCAGCGGGGGGAGGGGATAAGGCTGTAGGTATTGAAATTGTAATGACCTGGCTTGCTATTATTGGGACCATTATGTTATTAATTACCTTTTTCACCACAAAAGAACGCATTGTACCAAAACCTGAACAAAAATCAAGTCTTAAGGAAGATTTGGGTGACTTATTCAAAAACAAACCTTGGGTAATTATATTAGTGGTAACAACATTAATATTTATTACACTTGCAATTAAAGGAGGGTCTTATGTTTATTACTTTAAAAACTTTGTTGACAAAGAACAATTAACAAGGTTAATTCAACCAATATTGGACTTTTTAACTAGCATTGGCGTTAATTTCTTTGGTGAAGATCCGATTTCTGCGGGGTTTGGATTATTTAATGCCGGGGGTATTATTTTTATGATAGTTGGTATTTCATTATCAAAAGGACTTGCTGATAAATATGGTAAAAAAGACGTTTTCAGAATTGCCCTTTTCATTTCTACGTTATTCATAATCGTTTTTTACTTTTTTCCATCAACCTCAGTTGAACTTATGTTCGCATCGCAAATATTGCATGGTTTTTTCTATGGACTTACAATTCCGCTACTTTGGGCAATGATCGCTGATGTTGCTGATTATTCCGAATGGAAAAATAATCGTCGTGCCACAGCTATTATTTTTTCGGCTATGATGGTAGGTTTAAAAGGAGGTTTAAGTATCGGAAGTTCATTAGTTACATGGATTTTAGGATTGTATGGCTATATTACTATTGAAGCTGCAGCCGGAGAATTAGCTGTTCAACCAGATACCGCAATCCAAGGCACTAAAATGCTGGTGAGTATATATCCTGCCATTCCTTTTCTAATTGGTATTGCCCTATTGTTTTTCTATGAAATCAACAAAAAAATGGAGGTCCAAATTGAATCCGATTTAAAAAAAAGACGGTTGTCCGTAATAAAATAATATCCGCAGGAGAATAAAGAAAAAAATAGTATGCCAGAAGATCCTATTGAAAATATTGATTTTGAAGATTTAAATAAGAGGGCTATATCACAGCCCTTGGTGTCCAATATTTATACCGCTGACCCTTCGGCGCACGTATTTAATGGAAAGATATACATTTACCCTTCCCATGATATTGAGGCAGGCATTCCCTTTAACGATAATGGAGACCATTTTGGTATGGAAGATTATCATGTTATTTCTATGGATACTATTGATAGTCCTGCGATAGACAATGGGGTTGCACTTCATGTAAAAGATGTACTATGGGCCGAACGTCAGATGTGGGCTCCCGATGCGGCACATAAAGATGGAAAATATTACTTGTTCTTCCCAGCAAAGAAACCGGATGGAATTTTTCAAATAGGAGTTGCGGTCTCAGATTTGCCAACAGGGCCATTTATTCCAGAACCTAATGCTATTAAAGCTAGTTATAGTATTGATCCCGCGGTTTTTCAAGATGAAGATGGGAGTTATTATATGTATTTTGGTGGAATTTGGGGCGGACAACTACAGAAGTATCGAAACAATAAATATGACGCTGCCAACGAACTACCCAAAGCCAACGAACCTGCTTTATTGCCCATTGTTGCTAAAATGACGGATGACCTTTTGGAATTTGCAGAAGAACCCAAAGAAGTCAAAATTTTAGATGAAAATGGTAAGCTACTTTTGGAAGGTGATAATGAAAGACGTTTTTTTGAAGCCTCTTGGTTACATAAATATAATGGGAAATATTATTTCTCCTACTCTACAGGAGATACCCATTTTATTTGTTATGCCGTCGGTGACAATCCTTATGGGCCTTTTACGTATACTGGAAGGATTTTAAATCCCGTTGTGGGGTGGACATCGCATCATTCAATCTGTGAAGTTTCAGGAAAGTGGTACTTGTTCTATCACGATTCTAGTTTGTCAAAAGGTATTACCCATTTAAGATCGGTTAAAGTAGCAAAGATTACTTATAAACCTGACGGAACCATTGAGACAATCGACCCTTATAAAAGCTGATTGTTAAAACCTAAAATTTAGAGTTATTTAATTTCGGGGAATCTTATAGGTACTATTCTTTATTGGTGTTCGATAAACCTTCCCATACACCGTAATAGGCAGGTTTTGGTTGCAGATTATCATCATAAAGGCAAGGCCAATCATTCATATTGAAAAAGCCCCTTATCCAAGAATCACGATCGGTAAAATCCCAGAAAGTAATACCAAATTGTTGTTCCTTGGGTACAACGTTTCTATATATCCCCACTAATTTCCTATGTTTCTCACCTTGTTCATTTTTCATATCCTCAGTTAGTTGATGGTAGCTTTCAACTCCACCATTCCTAGTGTCATCATGCTTATTAAAAATGATATCCACTTCCGATAAATGAATTTGTAATCCGGTCTCTGCCCCTTTTTTTAAGCTATACTCAATTATATCATCCGGAATATCCATACGAATATGCATCTGAAAACCTAAACCGGAAATAGGAACCCCCTTTACTCTAAGATTTTCAATGAGTTCAAGTGTGGCGTTTAGTTTAACAGTATCGCGCTCTATATTAAAATCGTTATAAAACAAGATAGCCTCTGGATCCGCTTCGTGTGCATATCTAAAAGCATTTGCAATGTATTCTTCGCCAAGCGCCTTGTACCACATTGTTTCCCGCAAAGCACCACCATGGGTTTCCAATCCCTCATTTACCACGTCCCAACCACTAATTTTGCCTTTATAGCGACCAACATAGGTATGAATATATTCCCTCATGAATTCTCCCAACCAAAGGCTATCAATTTGGCCTTTTTCTTCTACCCATTTTGGTGTTGAGCTATGCCAGATCAGATTGTGTCCAAAAATTCTTTGATTATTGTTTTCCGCAAATGCAATTATACTATCGATCCTTTCCCAATAATATTCGCCTTCCCTATTTATAATCCTATTCATTTTCATATCACTGGCAGAGGTAATACTGTTGAAGTCCAGAATTTGTAATTCCTGTAGTTTCGTGTCCGAAAGCAATGTCTTTATGCGTATTGCCGTGCCAACTTTAAAATCGGCCACATCCTTTAATCCTTTTTTAGGGGAGGATGGACTTTTACATGCTAAAAAAAAACACGCTACAAAGTATCCTAAAAACATTCTATAGTAACGGTTTTTAGCAATCATTTCATTATTGGTTTAGTTTTATAAACTGAATTGCATCATTGTTCTTGGCAGCAATCAAATACTTTTTGTCTTTGACTTTGATCGGAGTGATACTTTTTACATCCCCTGGAACAAAAAACCCACTATTAGCGGCTTGTACTGCTTTAAAATCACCTTTGCCATTACCCTGTAGTAGCAATCCATAACCGGCATCATTACGTGGAGTTTCAACTTCCGATACATGGAGATTGCCGGCAATGACAAAATCTAAAAACCCATCTTTATTATAATCTTCAACTAAAACTTCGTTAATGCTCGATAGTTGAGCTTCAACCGGTAATTGATGGACTATGAATTTTCCGTTATCATTTTCCAAATAGATACTTGCAAATGATTTTACCTGATAATGTATCGCAGATTGCAATGCTTTTTCAGTATAAATATCGACCAATGTAGCTTCGGCAAAACTCTCATAATCCTGATATTTTATCTTAATTCCCGGTATTTGTTGTGAAGAACACTCACGGCCTCGAACCGGATACTGTTCTCCCTCATTATAATAACTAAGAACAATATCATCATCATTGTTATTATCAAAATCATTGACAAAAATATCAAAAGTCTCGTCCTCGGTAGCTTTGTACTTATAATTTAATCCATTGTTACCCACCACGTAATCCATATCCCCATCATCATCAAAATCCCCTTGATTGATGCTCCACCACCAACCAGTGGTGTCTTCGTTAAGTCCCATATCATTCGATACTTCCTTAAAACCCATTTTTGTGTTTTTAAAAACCCTTATTTGCATCCATTCCCCAACAATAATGATATCGGGCCATGTGTCATTGTTAATATCTGTAATAACGGCAGCAGTTGCCATTCCAAGATTCTCGAATACATTGGAGTAATTTTCAGGAAATTTCTGGAACGAAACAACCCCATTTTCACTGGTATTTTTTATCAAATATGAAGTGGCGGCCTGTGGGTATTTTCCTGGCACTTGTCTTCCAAGTGACAAAAGGTCTTGTTTTCCATCTTTATCAAAATCGGCAATATACACTTTTGAACTGCTACTAATCATTTGTGGTAGTGCATCGTTTTTTGTTTTCGCAAAATTCCCCGTTCCATCATTGATATATAAACGATCCTGAAGTTTTTCCGAATTCGGTAAAAATTCATAACCCCCACTGGCAACGTATAGGTCATTATCCCCATCTTGATCAGCGTCAAATATTACAGCACCCGCATCTTCGTAAGCTTTATCCTCTTCCAACACTTTTATCTCCTGTTGTTCAAAACCACTTTTAGTTTGTAAAAATATATTTCCCGGATAATTGGACGATCCTCCAACAAAATAATCTTCCAAACCGTCATTGTTTAAATCACCCACGGCAACGGAAGGGCCAAAAGCAGACATTTTATGTGGCAATAAGACTTGTTTGGCAAAATCATCGTAATAATTTTCTTGATGTCTATAATTTGGGAATAATCCTGTTGTATCGGTAGTAAATAATCCCATTTTTGTGACAGGGCCATGGCTTTCAATAACAGCATCGGAATGCTTTAGAATGATGTCTTGGTTGGCATTGATATTCTTAAGTTCTTGGGCTTTCCCATCTGTCCAAACAACTTTTAACCTCTCGATTTTTTTGGATTTTCCCAATCCAAAATGCAGTTCGGGGGCTACAGATGATTGAAATCCTCTTGTCAAAGTAAGTTCCTGCATTTGAGTTTGACCTTCAACAGTGACATAAACCCTGTTACCAAGACCGAATTTATTCCCCATGTTGCCCTCGAACCGTATTTTTATATATCCATTGTTTTCAGAACTTTTATTTTCAAAAACAGAGGCGTAATCGTCGATGTTATTGGTAATAACTTCTAAATCCCCATCATTATCCAAATCTGCATAGGAAACACCATTTGAAAAACCTTCATATTCTATTCCCCAGCTTTTATTTGCACGTTCAAAATTTAGACCTCCAGTATTTCGAAATATAAAATTGTCGATTTTTTCTGAAGGGATTTTTAAGCTTACCTGTAACAAACTGTCTTTTTCTAACTTTATTTTTTTTAAGCGGTTAAAGTAATCATTACTGTTTATTTCCCTTCGAGTTCCATTGGAGATGAATAGATCCTTTAGACCGTCATTATCAAAATCCGCAAAGAGAGGTCCCCAACTCCAATCGGTAGAAGATGTCCCCGTTATCCTGGAAACATTTGAAAAATAGGGAATACCGTCATTAAATACGCCGGAATTCAATTGCATGCAGTTATGCATATATTGGTAATGAAAACCTGCGTTTACAACATCCCAAAATAGGCTGGGATTCATACTTGCCATGTTTGCCTTTTTTCGCCTATTGATTTTGGCGTCCATATCGGCTTGAAAAATATCCAAGTTACCATCATTATTAAAATCGGCAATATCGGAACCCATTCCGTAAAAAGCTGTGTGTGCTGTTGCTTGCTTAACTACCTCTTTGAAAGTACCATCCTGATTATTTAGGTACATAAAATCTGGAGAGTTAAAATCGTTGGACACATATAGATCAGGCCATGAATCGTTGTTTAAATCTCCAACTGTTGCACTCAACGAAAGCCCAAATGCCCTTAACCCCGATATGTTGGTAACATCCGCAAAACTATCCCCATTATTTTGGTAAAGATGATCCGATTGATTGTCCAGTACATTATTCATACTAAACCTATAATAAAAAGTCGGGGATTTGAAGTTGGTAGGCGGATAATTAGCCACATAAAGATCTAGGTCCCCATCCTTATCATAATCAAAAAAAGTAGCTTGAACGCTATTCCCGATATCATCCAGGCCGTATTCAGCTGCTCTTTCCTTAAATGTACCATTGCCATTATTTATAAACAGCTGATTGTTCTTGGGGTCAAATTTTCCACCTACTGAGCAATAGATATCCAAAAATCCGTCGCCATTTACATCCCCCATGGTTACCCCGGTATACCATCTATTATCTCCCGAAACACCTGCTTTTTCCGTAATATCCTCGAAATGCAAATTCCCCTTGTTCAAAAATAGTTTATTGGGGACCTGGTTACCGGTAAAATATATATCAACCAAACCATCATTGTTGATATCACCTGTGGCAACACCTCCACCCATGTACAAATATGAATAGGTAAAATAATTTAAAGAGTCATTTTCGGTAAGGTTGTTGGAGAATTCAATTCCAGTTTCTGTAAATGCCAAGTTGGCAAATATTTTCGTTTCCTTAAGTTGGCTTTTTTCTGAGCAGTTTATAAATGAGACTAAAAAAATTAGGCCTATGGAAACTCGTAGAAAAGTTTTGATTTTCATTTTAATTAATTCTTTCATTGCCATACCTAAAAGGATAAACAATTAATTGCAAAGATAAAAAAACAGCGTGTTTTTAACACGCTGTTTTTAAAACTAAACTAACTCAAAACTATCAATATTAATATCCTGGATTTTGGTCTGTAGAGGACATATTTTCATTCGCATCGATTTCACGTTGTGGGATAGGCATTCTTTCATGCTTGCCAACTTGGAAATTGGTTCCCGCTAATTCAGTTGCAGCAATACCCCAACGAATTATATCATTAAATCTAGACTGCTCACCAGCTAATTCTACCTTACGCTCATGAACCAAAGCATCGAATATTTGTGCTTGTGAAAGCCCAGTACCGATACTTCCCAAACCTGCCCTTGTCCTTACTTGGTCAATATAACCAGCGGCAACATCTTGGTCTCCTCCAGGCTCTCATGCTTTCACACTCTGCCATCATTAACAAAACATCGGCATATCTAAGATATTTGAAGTTGATACCGGATGTTTGGTCTTCATTTGAATCCTTATAGTAATTACAGTATTTAGACCAACCGGCATTACCCCCACCATTACTTGGGAAATGATCAACAATCAATGACCCGCCTGGACCAAATGTATCGCCATTCACATAGAACGATTGTTCAAATCGGATATCACCAGCTTCATATTCATTTAAAAGGTCATCGGATGGGAATACATTGAACCAGTCGTTAAAACCGTACTCTTGACCTCTAAAAGTAGCTTCATTGGGACCTTGCCCTGAAACATCTGAATTCCACTGTGCACTAGTTCCCATATCATCATCATACTCAATTTCAAAGATAGATTCGGCACCGTGCTCCGTTTCCTCCATAAAGTTGTCAAAATAATTGGTCTCAAGAGAATACCCATTTAAGGCGTTGAATTGTGCAAGAGCATCGTCATATCGTTCCAAATAAAGATAAACCTTACCCAATAAGGCGATTGCGGCGCCTTTATTGGCCCTGCCATTATCCTCATCACCCTTATTCAATAATACGGGAATTGCTTCCTGCAAATCTTTTACGATTTGGGCATATATATCTGCTTGTGGGCTTTTCGTCAAACCAGTACCATCCGCTGGGATCGTAGTCGTTAAAGGAGCATCCCCAAATCTAGTTGTTATCCAAAAATAGAACAACGCCCTTAAAAATTTGGCCTCACCAATATACTTGGCCTTCCTAGCAGGACTTAAAAATGCGTCTGAAATTTCATTGATCAAAGCCTCATTTTCAATGACATAGTTGGCTTTGTAAATACCTCTATAGCAACTTTCCCAATATGCGCCTGTGGCTCCATGGCTAGAATCGAATGAGAAATCGAGATATTGTCTTTTATCCGCTTCCAATTGCGTATTGCCACCATTTTCATGGGCCATATTATCTAACATAAAGAACATATGACGGCTCCAAAGACCTCTGGTCTGCATGTTCGAATAAACCGCATTCACTGCAGATTGAACCTGCGCTTCCGTTTTCAGAAACGTTTCAGGGGATAACTGATTTGGATTTACAAGCTCCAAATTTTCCTCACTACATGAGATTGTAAAAGCAAATGATACAACAAATGCTATAATTAGATTAAACTTCTTCATAATTTTTTTTTAAAATGTTAATTGAACTCCAAGTAATAACGATTTTGGTTGTGGATAGTTACCTCTATCAATTCCCAATTCAAAACTTCTAGAACCCCCATCATTGGTCAATGGATTTCCTATTTCCGGGTCAAGACCTGAATAGTCCGATATGGTAATCAAGTTTTGACCACTTATGTAAATTCTAAACTTTGAGAAATATTCATCTAAAGCCGGATTGTTCAAGGTATAGCCAAAGGTAATATTCTTAAGTCTTGTATAAGAACCATCTTCTACAAAACGATCAGAGATCGCATCGAAATTCTGAGGTGCACCACCAGCTCTAGGAACTGTATTGGAGGTACCAGGCCCGGTCCATCTATTCAATACATTTGTACCAGCATTGAACAACCTTGGCATACCTTCCAAGTCATATATATTGGTATTGTACACATCTACGCCAGCTACACCTGAAATAAACATATTTACATCCCAATTTTTATAATTTCCATTTAAATTAAGGCCATAGGTAACATCTGGATAAGGATTACCAATTTTAACCCTATCATCTGCATTTATTTGACCGTCACCGTTTTGGTCAATAAATCGAATGTCGCCTGGTCCTACGGTAGTCTGCCCTGGTGTCAATACAGCATCAACTTCGGCTTGTGTTTGATAAATACCATCCGATACAAATCCATAGAAAAAGAATAAAGGTTCTCCAACTTCAATACGTGATATATTTTGTGCTTCAAAAGTACCCCCAGCAAGTGATTCATTTAACCCTAATGACTTCACTTCATTAGTGGAAGTTCCTAGGTTTAAATTGGCAGACCATGTAAAATCACCTTCGTAATCATTGTATCCTAAAGTTAATTCAAATCCTTGGGTGTCTACAGAACCTACATTTTCTGTAATAGAACCCTGAGGTATTCCTAAGGCCGGAGGTAAAGGTCTACTCATTAATAAATCATCACTGGAATTACTATAATATTCCAATGCCCCAGTGATCTTACTGTCCATTAATGCAAAGTCAAGTCCTACATTGATCATAGTTGTCTCCTCCCATTTCAAATCGGGGTTGGCAAGTCCAAAAGGTGTTGTCCCTAGCGCTTCGGTACCCGCTATTGGATAAAAGAAATCTGCCAATAAGGTAGAGCTATATTGATAATCACCTATTCTATCATTACCTGTAATACCCCAACTACCTCTTAATTTTAAGGTATTAAAATTGGTGTCTGCCAAGAAATCCTCTTTGGCAATATTCCATCCAGCAGCAAGGGATGGGAATGTACCCCATCTGTTGTTGGAACCGAATCTTGAAGATGCATCCCGTCTTAAAGAGGCTGCAAAAATGTATTTCTGATCATAGTTATAGTTGATCCTACCCAAATAACCTATTCTGTTGTACTCATTCGTTGTTGATTGTAAAAAAGAAGCAGTATTCGATACTTGATTTACATCATCTGTAATAGGGTTTTGACTATTGGAATTCAATATATCATCCACAGTTTCCTGCTTTTCTGCAAGAACCAATACCTCTAAATTGTGCACATCATTTAAAGTGGTAGCATAATTTAAACTATTAGTAAGTAGAATAGATTTCCTGAGGGCTGAATTTTTGGTAATCAGTGCAAAATTGGAACTATGGGTTCCTCCCTCACTATCATCATTATAGGATGGTCTAAATCTATTATCATTGAAATTTCTGTATTCCAAACCAACCTGGCTTTTGAATTTAAGGCCATCGATAATTTCGAATTCCCCAAAAAGACTACCTATGATTGAAGACGACTTTCTAATCTCTTCCCCAAGCGTTTGTACCCTGATTGGATTCTCGGCGTCCTGACCATCCAAACCACTGCTAGGTCCTTGAAATCCTCCAAGATTGTTCGGGTTATAGATTGGAAGATAAGGAGGTATTTTTATTGCGTGCTCCAATAATGAACGAGCCCCTAAATTTCTTTCCGGATTTTGTTTATTGAATGACACTGCTAGGGTTTCACCAAAATTGAATTTCCCGACTGTAAAATTGCTATTGGCCCTAAAGGAAAAACGTTCAAATCCGGTTTCAATAACTGCACCTTCTTGATCCAAATATCCGGCCGAGAACCTAAAATCACTATTTTCCCCACCACCAGAGATCCCAAAATCTACTTTTTGCATTATTCCTGTTTGAAATAGCGCATCCTGAAAATCCGTATTATTACCCGATGAAGAAAGAGGGGAAGTCGGCACTATACCAAATGCATCATTCGCAAACTGCAAATATTGTTGGGTATTCAACAAATCAAATCTTTGATTTATATATTGTATACCTGTGTAAGCGTCAACGTTGACAACTGTTTGACTAGATCGTTTTCCTTTTTTCGTGGTTACCATAACAACCCCATTTGAACCCAAAGATCCATAAATAGCAGTTGTAGAGGCATCTTTTAAGATATTGATTGATGCTATATCACTTGGATTTAAATCTCCCAATCCACCAGCAATTACACCATCAATTACATATAATGGATCATTATTGTTCATGGTACCCAAACCTCTAATCCTAACTACAGGGGCGGTACCAGGAGATCCTGTATTAACAATAGATATACCGGCAGCACGTCCTTGTAACGCCTGTTCTGCAGAGGTTACAGGTAATGCAGACAATTCTTCCGAGTTAACCGTTGCAATGGCACCGGTTACTTCAGCCCTGGATTGTGTACCATAACCAACAACAACAACTTCTTCAAGTGCCTGTAGATCAACAGCCAGGACTACATTGATAGAAGTTCTTCCATTAACTGCAGTCTGTTGTGCAACATATCCGATATAGCTAAACACCAAAGTAGCATCAGATGCAACGTTGGATAATGAATAGTTGCCATCAAAATCGGTTTGAGTACCGTTGGTGGTCCCAGAAACCACAATTGAGGCACCAGGAAGCGGTGATCCTGTCTCATCTGACACGGTACCATTAACTGTCGTTTGTGAAAAAGCAAATTGCCCGCACATTACAAGAAATGCAAGGCATGCAAATTTAATTCTAGTCATAAGTTGAGTTTTAAGTTGGTTTAATGTTCTAACTAATAGAATTATCTAAATAATTGAATAATAACAATAAAAGCAAATATCATTTTTATAGTCAAGACTTCAATAAAACATCTGAAGCATATGCTATAAATTTTGTTGCATTTTCAATATTTAAACTAAATATAAGCTTTTTTGAAAATTTATTGACCCTATATTTGCTTTTATCGCAATCAAAAACCACCTTGATCTAATAGCTTTATGAACTTAATAAAATTTAAATTGATCAAACAACTTTCAATTACATTTCTATTGATCTTAAGTATTTCTTGCTCACAAAAAGAAAAAAAGAATTTTTATCAAGTAGCATCCCCAAATGTGAAAAACAAAATAACATTTGAACTTCTTGGTGGAATACCCACCTATAAGGTTTCACACGGCGATAAAATCGTATTGGGCACTTCCAACCTGGGTTTTGTATTTAAGAATCATGATTCATTAAGTGGAAATTTCGAAATATTGAATAGCCAAGAAGCTACTTTTGATGAAAATTGGGAGCAAGTTTGGGGCGAGAAAAAAACAATACGCAACAATTATAATCAACTAACGATATCACTTCAAGAAAAATCAGATGCCGAACGAAAATTGGAAATTCAATTTCGAGCTTTTGATGATGGCATTGCATTGCGGTATATTTATCCACAACAAGGCAATGATAGCCTTGTAATTATGGATGAACTAACATCATTTAATCTTAAGGATGATGGCGATGCTTGGTGGATTGGTGCGTATCAAGACAATAGATATGAGTACTTAACTACAAAATCGCCAGTTAGTACTTTAGATACGGTTCATACACCACTAACTATAAAAAGTAAAAATGGTTTGTCATTAAGTTTTCATGAAGCAAACCTAAAAGACTTTGCAAGCATGGCTATGGCAAGAACCAAAGGAACAGAACTAAAAGCGGATCTAATACCATGGGCAGATGGCGATAGGGTCAAAACCAATGGAAGTTTTATAACGCCTTGGAGAACTTTGCAAATTGCGGAAACACCAGGTGAATTAATTACTTCATACTTAATATTAAACCTCAACGATCCCAATAAACTAATCGATACTAGTTGGATTAAACCAAGTAAATATTTAGGTATTTGGTGGGGAATGCACATTGGTAAGTATACTTTTTGGGAAAGTACGACACAGGGTGCTACTACAAAAAATGCATTTGAATATATTGACTATTGTAAAAAATTAGGCATTGACCATTTACTAATAGAAGGATGGAATAAAGGTTGGACACCAGCTTGGTATGAAAATGCTATGCATATGTTTAGCTTTACCAAAGAAGCTGATAATTTTAACCTTAGAAAAGTAACCGATTACGCAAAAGAAAATGGAGTAAGCATCATAGGATACCATGAAACCGGATCAAATATCATCAATTATTTAGAACAGATTGATGCCGGAATGGAGCTATATAAAGAAGTTGGAATCCATGACGTAAAAATTGGTCAAGTTGGCTCCCGCCTAAATATGAAAGAATGGCATCATGGGCAATTTGGTGTTGATTATTATAGGTCTGTTTTAGAAAAAGCCGTCAAATATAAATTAACCGTAAACTTCCACGAACCCATAAAAGATACGGGAGAGCGTAGAACCTATCCAAACATGATGGCTCGCGAAGGAGCTCGAGGGCAAGAGTACAATGCTTGGAGTGAAGGTAACCCACCAAACCATACGGCAATATTACCATTCACAAGACTTCTTGCCGGTCCTATGGATTTTACGCCTGGGGTTTTGGATGTTGAAATTACACAAGGTTTTGAAGGTAGGGATGTACACACAACTACAGCCAAACAATTGGCATTGTATGTGGTTATCTACTCCCCTATACAGATGTTGGCAGATTTACCGGAAAATTATGATGACAATCCGGCCTTCAAATTTTTAAAGGATGTACCTGTGGATTGGGAGGACACCAAAGTTTTAAATGCAGAAATCGGAGAATATATTACCACAGTGCGAAAAGATAGATTAAGTGATGATTGGTTTTTGGGAAGCATCACTAATGAGGAAAGTCGTTCTTTTGAAATCAAATTATCGTTCCTTGATCCAAATGCAACTTATGAAGCTCAAATATATGCAGATGCCGAAGGAATAACATGGAATGAAAATGCCACGAAAGTTGCCATTTCAACTAAAGAAGTAAATTCAAATGACACTTTACAACTTAAGCTTGCGAAAGGTGGTGGAACAGCTATACGATTTGTAAAAAAATAGCTATTCAAAAAACAGATAATCCGCAAAAAACACCTTTAGAATTTAACCTGGAACAAATTCCTTTATCATTTATTCATAAATAGCAAATGACTCTATCAAATTTAGAAACTGCAGCTGTAATTTAAGACCCCGACGTCTTGGGCGTTATTCATTCCCTTGAACTAAAGAAGCAAAAATCAAATTAACTTAATACAAAATCATAATAATCAAAGGAAGTATGTTAGTTTTGCCGTTTTACCAATAAATAGCTATTATTAGCAATGGAAAACAAGGTTTTAAATTCAATTCTTCAATCGGTTTTAATCAATAAAGACATTCAGGGAAAAGCTCATAAAGCCTTTATTGATAGATTCCATGGTAATTTAAACCTCCTTCATAATTTATTCTCCCATATTTACTCAGAAAGAGTTGATTTTGATACGACGTTTATTGAAATAGTAGAATTGATCGTTGATTCTTATAAGGAAAGGAATCCTAGTTTAAAAAAACGTGACCTTGAAAAAGAAAAAAAAGGGATTTGGTTTTTGAGCAACGAACTAGTTGGGATGAGTCTTTACGTAGATAGGTTTGCAGGCACCTTAAGTACAATGCCGAAAAAATTGGATTATTTACAGGAGTTAGGGATAAACCTATTGCACTTAATGCCACTTTTTGAAAGCCCTGAAGAAGCAAGTGATGGTGGCTATGCTGTATCTAGTTATCGTGTGGTCGATAAACGTTTTGGTACTATTGAAGAATTAAAAACCTTGCAACAATCGCTTCAAGAAAAAGACATGTATCTAATGATCGATATTGTTCTTAACCACACTTCAGATCAACATGAGTGGGCAGAAAAAGCTCGACAGGGCGATCAATATTTTCAAGAATTTTATTACCTATATAACGATCGTACTATTCCCGATCAGATGGAAGCCCATATGCCTGAAGTATTCCCTGAAAGTTCTCCAGGAAGCTTTATTTATAATAAGGAAATGGACAAATGGGTTATGTCCGTTTTTCATGATTACCAATGGGATTTGAATTTTACCAATCCCCAGGTATTAAAAGCCATGTTAGGTACTATTTTCTTTTACGCCAATATAGGCGTTGACATATTGAGAATAGATGCTCCTGCATTTATTTGGAAACAGATGGGAACCACCTGCCAAAACCTACCTGAAGCACATATTTTACTACAGTTAATAAAAGCAGCCATGGAAATCGCCACACCAGGAATGGCAATACTTGGTGAAGCCATTGTGGCACCTCGGCAAATTATGGAGTATTTTGGAAAAGGCGAAATGGTCAATAGGGAATGTGATTTGGCTTATAATGCAACCCAAATGGCTCTACAATGGGACGCATTGGCTACCACTGATACAAGAAATTTGCTTGCCAATCAAGAGATTATCCTTCAAAAACCTTTGGGGACAACTTGGATTAACTACACCCGCTGTCATGACGATATAGGGTTGGGTTTTGAAGATCATTATATTGAAAAGATAGGTTATACGCCGTATCATCATCGTGAATATCTTAAAGATTACTTGGGAGGTCGTTTAGATATCAGTCCATCTTCCGGGGATTTATTCGCCGTGAATCCTAAAACAAATGATGCCCGTATTTCCGGAACCTTAGCTTCATTGTGTGGATTGGAGAAAGCCATACAAAAACAAGATACTAGTGCAATTGAAACATCGATAGACAAGATTTTACTTATGCAAGCCAATAGTATTTTACTTGGTGGGATTCCAATGATTTTCTATGGTGATGAATTTGGGTATACCAACGATTACTCATATCTGGAGGATCCAAGGAAAAATTACGATAACCGCTGGATGCACCGGCCATTAATGGATTGGAAAAAAAATGCCAAGGCCAAACAAAAAGGTACCATAGAGTATAAGGTGTTTCATGGGTTACAGAAAATAGTAAGCATTAGAAAGAAATATAAGGTGTTTACCGATACTAACAACATTAGATGGTTGGATTCACATAACCGATCGGTTGTGGGTTTTAAAAGAATTGGGGATGATAAGCAAATATTTTGTCTTTTCAATTACAACCCGGAGCCACAATATTTAACCTATTACGTTTTTGATTCCGTCAGAAAGCAAGGAAAAGTACTGTTTGATTTATGGTCTCAAGAATATATTACAATAGGGGAAGATGAAGAACACCTCCCTTTCAAACCATATCAGTTTTATGTGTTGTTGGCAGAAACTAAAAAGTAGTTAGGAATACTTTGAATATGATTGTATTTTGGTCGTAGTAAAAAAAGTTCTTTCAATAGAGCCTGTTTTGGCGAATGAAACGCCACACAATCCATTTACGGTGTATTCACATACATAATCCACAAATTACTTTACGACTGTCTTCTGTATAGGAAACCAATATTTACAGTCAAATTACTAAATGCATTTTACTTTTATAAAAGGCTTGGCTTAATTTCCTATATTTAACCTTATATCAATTATTGGCATTACCATCATAATAGTACTTCCTACAAAGTAGTTGGGTTTACAGGACTTTAAATCATTTAACATGAAGAAAAAAATAACGTTTGCATTAATTATGTTCCTTTCAATTGCAACGGCAACTTTGTATGCGCAAAAAGAGGATTTGACCTTGGAAAAAATCTTCTCAAAAGGAGAATTTCAAACAAAAGGTTTTGGACCAATACGATGGCTTGAAGATGGTTCCGGCTATACTGCGCTTGAGTCTTCTGAATCGACCGAAGGCAAGGACATAATTAAATACAACCCAGAATCAAATGAGCGTACTGTTTTGGTTAAAGCCATTTCTTTTATTCCAGAAGGTGAAAACCAACCACTTGATATCAAGGATTATTCATGGTCAAAGGATAAAGGGAAATTGCTGATTTTCACAAACACAAGACGTGTCTGGCGCTACCATACAAGGGGAGACTTTTGGGTCTTGGATTTAAAATCGGGAAAACTTCAAAAACTTGGAAAATCCTTAAAACCTACAACACTTCAGTTTGCAAAATTTTCGAACGACTCCAAAAAAGTCGCCTATGTCAGTGAACAGAATATTTATGTTGAAGACCTGGAAACTGAATTGATCAACGCATTGACTATCGATGGCTACGATAACATCATCAATGGTACTTTTGATTGGGTATATGAAGAGGAATTGAGTTTAAGGGATGGTTTTAGATGGAGTCCTGACAGCAAAAGAATAGCCTACTGGCAAATGGACACCAAGGGTATTGGTACGTTTTATATGATCAACAATATTGATTCTATTTATCCAAAATTAATTCCGCTACCTTATCCAAAAGTTGGTACAACCAATTCCGCTTCAAAAATTGGCGTGGTAAATGTTGATACTAAAGAAACCACATGGATAGATATTCCTGGCGACCCTCGTGACCATTATTTGGCACGAATGGATTGGGCCAAATCTTCGGAAGAAATTTTAGTGGAACAACTCAACCGGAAACAAAATACGAACAAAGTTTATTTTGGAAATGTGCTAAATGGCACCTCTAAAATTATCCATACCGAAAAAGTGGATACTTGGTTGGATGTTTATGATGATTTAACATGGTTGGATGATGGTAAATATTTTACTTGGCGCAGTGATAAAACCGGATGGTTACATTTGTATAAAGTTTCTAGGGATGGTAAAGAATTCATTCCTATAACACATGGGAATTTTGAAATAGTGAATCTACTTTCCATAAATAAAAAAACCGGGTGGCTCTATTATATTGCTGCTCCGGACACTCCTACAGAACGTTATTTGTTTAGAAGCAAGCTTAATGGAAAAGGAACGCCACAACGCCTCTCTCCTTTAGGTCAAATTGGGCATCACTCTTATAATATTTCGCCGGATAGCAAATACGCCATACATACATTTACCAACGCAAATACCCCTCCACAGATTCAACTAGTGAGCTTGCCAGACCATAAAGTACTGAGGATACTTGAAGATAACCAAGCGTTAAAAACCAAACTTAAAAACCATAGGATTCCACAAAAGGAGTTTTTTAAACTTAAGGTTTCAGACGAAATGACCTTCGATGGTTGGATGTTGAAACCTCTCGATTTCAATCCGTCTAAAAAATACCCGGTCTTGTTTTTTGTTTATGGAGAACCCGCCGGAAGTACTGTCCAAAATACTTATGGCCGTGATTTATTCAATGAATATGTAGCTCAACAGGGATATGTGGTTATTAGTATTGATAATCAAGGGACCAATGTTCCACGAGGCCGTGAATGGCGAAAAAGCATCTATAAAAAAATTGGGATTATCGCAACGGAAGACCAAGCAGCGGCAGCAAAAAAAATTATGGAATGGGATTTTGTTGACCCCGATAGAATTGGAATCTGGGGCTGGAGTGGTGGTGGATCCATGACGCTAAACTGCATGTTTAAATATCCCGAAATATATAAAACAGGAATTGCCATCGCCTTTATTAGTGACCAAAAATTATATGACACCGTTTATCAAGAACGGTATATGGACCTACCAAAAAATAACGAAGACGGTTATAAGCAAGGAAGTCCTATTACACATGCTAAAAACCTAAAAGGCAACCTTTTATTAATCCATGGATCTGGAGACGATAATTGTCATTATCAAAGTTGCCAAATGCTTGTTAATGAGCTGATAAAACACAATAAATATTTTTCAATGATCGATTATCCTATGCGGTCACATGGTATTTACGAACGGGAAAACACTTCGCTTCATTTACGAATGACCATGTATAATTACCTAAATCAAAATCTTCCGGCCGGAGGGAAATAAAAATATATTCAGGATAAGGATTAAAAGTATGTTCCCAAAAGACACCTACATTAAAAGACGTGAAAAATTAAAAAAAACCGTTGGTTCTGGAATTATTCTACTATTGGGTAATAATGAAAGCCCAATGAATTTTAAGGATAATACATTTCATTTCAGGCAAGATAGCTCATTTCTGTACTTTTTTGGATTAAACATCCCAAATCTCGTTGGTATATTGGATTGTGATTCTGGGGAAGAAATAATCTTTGGAAACGATTACACCGTTGAAGATTTTGTTTGGATGGGACCACAACCAACTATTGCTGCGCAAGCAAGTCAAGTAGGGATTTTAAAAACCGGCACTATTTCACAATTCCTTGAAAATATTAAACAAAGAATTTAAAGGAAAAAGGAAAATTCACTTTCTACCCCCCTATCGCCCAGAAAACAAAATTAAACTTTTTGAATGGTTAGGGATTTTGCCGAGCGAACAGCAAAAGAGAAGTTTCCATTGATTTAATCAAGGGTATTATTAATCAGAGAAATTACAAATCCAAAGCCGAAATTACAGAAATCACAAAAGCCGTCAATACTAGCGTAGATATGCATACTTTGGCTATGAGATTAGCTAAACCCAATGTTTCCGAAGCACAAATAGCTGCGGCGGTCCAAGAGGTAGCGGTTGCAGCAGGCGGACAAACATCATTTCCAATCATTGCCACAATTAACGGGGAAATTTTACATAATCACCAACATGGGAATATTCTGAAAAATGGGGATATGTTCCTTTTGGATGCAGGTGCAGAAACAGCTATGGGATATTCCGGTGATTTATCAAGTACCATTCCGGTATCAGGAAAATTTACATCAAAACAGAAAGATATCTATAACATTTGTTTGGAAAGTCATAATGCAGCTATTGAAATGTTGCGGCCTGGAAGGTCTTTTAAAGAAGTTCATTTTGGAGCGGCAAGGGTGATTGTTAATGGTTTAAAGGATTTGGGTATTATGAAAGGCAATGTGGAAGATGCAATTACCAATGGGGCACATGCTTTGTTCTTTCCTTGTGGAGTTGGCCATATGATGGGAATGGATGTTCATGACATGGAAGACCTGGGTGAGGAATATGTTGGTTATGATGATGAACCAAAGAGCATACAATTTGGATTAAAATCATTAAGACTTGGCCGAAAGTTAGAACCTGGATTTGTTCTTACAATTGAACCTGGTATTTATTTTATTCCTGAATTGATAAATCAATGGAAGTCTTTGAATAACAATGCGGATTATATAAACTATAATAAATTGGAAGCCTACAGATCATTTGGGGGTTTGCGCAACGAGGAAGATTTTTTAATCACGGAAAAAGGGTACGAACTTCTTGGAAAACCAAAACCCAAAACAATTGCGGACGTGCAAACAGAATGGGCTAAAGGTTTGTCATAATATATTTTAGTTTTCAAGGAGTGGTCAATGGCTTTTTTAATGCCAATTTTTCTTTTATTGCACAAGCGGTTTTTGTAATGGCAAGTCCACCTTTACCAGTGCATTTTACACAAGTGGGCATTTGCTTGCTTACGTTTGAAACCGTTTCAATAACCTCATTAAGTGGTATGAGTGCATTATAGCCAGCACAGGACATCGTGGCAGAGGACAACGCATTTACGGCGGCACTGATGTTTTTCCCTAAACAAGGAGCCTCTACCCTATCTGCTATAGGGTCGCAAACCAAACCAATCATATTTTGAATGGCCATGGAAGCAGCATCAACAGCCTGTCTTGCCGTTCCTCCAAATAGTTGTACAATTCCGGCTGCAGCCATCCCGGCAGACGCACCACATTCAACTTGGCAACCATGTTCTTCTGCAGAAAATCCTGGTCCCATGGCAAAATAGGCGCCAATAATTCCTGTTGCAAAATACGCATTGATCAATTCATCATGAGTTGCATTAATATCGTCGGCAACTGCTCTTAAAACACCCCCTACTACACCACAGGAACCAGCAGTTGGATTTGCCACAACAACTTCCATTGCACTTTTTGATTCCATAATCGCTGATACATTAGCGATAATTTTATTTATAATCGAGTTTTCTAAAATTTTTCCCGTCTTACTGGCCCTATCGATTAAATGCGATTGTTGCGGTAAAATTCGATCTTCATATTTGGTGCCGGCCAAACCATTTTTAATACTATTTTCAATTATTTC
The DNA here is from genome assembly GCA_963762065.1 of uncultured Flavobacteriaceae bacterium. Lineage (GTDB taxonomy): Bacteria > Bacteroidota > Bacteroidia > Flavobacteriales > Flavobacteriaceae > Maribacter_A. The sequence continues at coordinate 277,065 of CAVXJE010000002.1, forward strand.
AACAAGACTTTTCATTCGTTCAATAATAGCGGAATCGGATAAGCCACTTTGGGCCTTTTCATAAATTCAAACCCAATTGCCCTAAATCAAGATTTTCTTTTTCGGCATATGCCAGTAGGGATGCCACGCTGGTAAAAGGCAGTTCGGTTTCATTTCCGGCAATAATTGGAAGAACCGGATTAACAATTATTACCTCATCAAATAATGATTTGCTTTTTAATATATTTAATTCCCTACTCGAAATTTCCTTGGAAAATTTTAAATTAATGAGTCGATTATCCCCATTAAAGGATTCGGACATTTTTTGGTTCTTGGGGAATAAGGATTTTAGTATTTCAGGAATTTCATCATTCTTATTATTAAAAAGAAGTAATTCGTAATAATCCCCACAAATACTTACGTCAAAGCCATTAATTTGTTGAATTTCAACCGACCCTCCTCCCAAAGATGCCGCTAAAACCTGGATTTTTTTTCCATGAATTCCTTCCAACGTCAAACGTACCGTATTTACATGCTTGGTTTGAAATGAACTAATTTCATAGTGTATTGAAATGCCAAATTTATTAGCCACGATCTCGGTATCCTTCATTTGGTCATCGGTCATTTCCAAGCCCAATAAACCACCATCTATACCCAAAGTAGTACCCTGTTCCCTGTAATTGGGAGCCCAAGCGCCATCCTTATCAAATTCAATAGTGGCCATTTTAAGCGGTTCATGCAATATGTCCATACTCATCTTTGACGCCCGCCATGATGCCGCTGTATGCGAGCTTGAGGGTCCCCGCATAACCGGGCCGATCACGTCATTGAAAATGCTTGGTTTATTTTTCATGATTTACTCTTTTTTTCTTTAAATAGAAAATCGGTTCTTCCCTCTCTTTCATGTAAGATAAAAGTTTTTTCCCAAAATTCTTTCTTATCGCTTCATAATCCTGATTTTTCACCCATTAATTGTATAAAATATCCAAGTTCATTTCCAATGGAAATACAAAAAGAGAATAATTTGATTTTTTTAAGGAAAGGTTTTGGTCTGAATTTAGTTCATTGCTTGGATTAGAATATTATGGCTGCACTTTACTTAAAAAGGCTTAATTTATATAGGCTTCTCTACCAAGTTATCCCATGAAAAAAGCCACTTGAAAAGTGGCTTGTCGTCTTTATCGCTCCCCCTCTTGATGTAAAGGACAACAAGATAAAAGGCATAAAAAGTTTTGCAGGTGGTGAAACCTTGGACAAGTGCAGTAATGTACCTAAGGAGATTTGAATAAGTAAAATGGGTTCAATTGGGATTCAATATCTATTATCCCATATTAATTTTAATTGTTATATTAGAATTGAGTTTGCCTTTGTTCAAATTCCATATTCATAATTCCCCAAATATTTATTAATAACCAATGCTCAGAAAGGCGCTTATTAGTTACAGCGATTTAGTTGTGAATAAGTGTATTGGATGCTTCTGTCATTCCAAATGCTATCAAAATAACACATCTTATGTCTAAGAATATTTTATGCCTGTTCATGTTGCTTTTCCTAAGTAGGGTTGGTGCGCAGCAAAATCTGGATTCACTATACGCAGTTTGGCAAGATACCGCTAAGTCAGATTCTATAAGGATATCCTCTTTTGTGGATTACATTCGGGATGGGTATATGCTCACACAACCGGATAGCACCTTGGTTTTAGCAAAGCAGTTGTTTAAATTTTCCGCTACAAAATTAAACAAAATAGGTATGGCTAATGCTCTAAGTTTACAGGGTAATGCTTATTACATGATAGGCGATTATGCTGAAGCATTGGCTTATCATAATAGAGGCTTAATTATCGTCAAAGAAATCGGAGATAAAAAAAATTTTAGTAAAGTCATGAACAATATAGGGATAATTTATGCAGCCCAAGGTGATAATAATCGTGCATTGGACATTTATCAAAGGAGCTTGGAGATTAGTGAGGAACTCGAAGATAAAAAGGGAATTGCATTCTCCCTACATAATATTGGTGAAGTATATCATTTCCAAGGTGACAACGTCAAAGCTCTAAATAATTGTATAAGAGGATTAAAGATCAGTGAGGAAATCGGAGACAAACTGGGAATTGTTCTAAACTCCGCCAAAATTGCCGACATTTATGCTGACTTGGAGGACTATGATATTGCACTGGACTATTATCAAAGATGCTTAGAGATAAGTGAGGAAATGGGTGATAAATACAGAATCGCAAACTACTTGGACCGTATAGGGACAATTTTTTTAAATCAAGGTGATTATATTAATTCATTGGATTATCTAAAAAGAGGCTTAATAACCAGTGAGGAAATGGGTGATAGGTCTGGAATCTCGGTATGCCATTTTTAGTATTGGTGACTTTTACTTTAAACAAGGCGATTACGATAATGCTTTAAACTATTATATAAGGAGCTTAAAGATCGATGAGGAAATCGGAGATAAACATGGAATTACTTTTAACTTGAACGTTATTGGCGACATTTATGTAAAACAAGAAGAATATATTAAGGCAATTGAAAATTGTCTGCGCAGTCTTGATCTGATTGAGAAGACAGGTGATATCGAAGAAAAAAAATGGTCCTATAAGTGCCTTTATGAAGCGTTTAAGGCTTTAGGCAATAGCAATAAAGCTTTGGTTTATCTTGAACAAATGATTGTACTTGATTCCAGCCTACAAACAAAGGAGATTGTCAAAAAACTCCAACAAATGGAATTTGACAAACAAGTCCTGGCAGACAGTTTACTACAGGTGGAAAAAGACTTTCATGTGGAAATGGCGCATAAAGATGAAGTCAGGGAAAAAGATAGAAATCGTAATCTGGCCTTGGGTGCCGGTATTTTCTTCTTGGTGCTTTCCGGTGGTTTTTACAGTAGATGGCGCTATGTGAAAAAATCTAAGAGTATTATCGAAAAAGAAAAAGACCGCTCAGAGAACTTATTGCTCAATATACTTCCCTCGGAAATAGCAGAAGAACTAAAATTAAAGGGAAGTGTAGATGCTAGGGATTTTGATCAAGTTACCATACTGTTTACCGATTTCAAAGGTTTTACCACTAGATCCGAGGAACTATCAGCCCGGGACCTCGTAAAGGAAATAAACCAGTGTTTCAAGGCTTTTGATCACATCTGTGAAAAGTATAAAATAGAAAAGATAAAGACCATTGGTGATGCCTATATGGCCGCGGGTGGATTACCTGTACCTTCAGACAATTCAGTGAAGAATACAGTCTTGGCCGCATTAGAAATGAATTTTTCAATATATTAATATTTAAGAGATGCACATTTAACTTAGGCTTTCTGGATAATTTTATAATACTCGATTCTATTATTGACATTAAAAGTTTTGTAGGTAGTGAAACCTTGGACAAGTATAGTAATGTACCTAATCAATTTTAACCCTAAGAATACAAGATTGTAAACCTGACAAAAACTGCCCTTATTTCGATTTTGTGTAACAAACGTGTTACAATGATAAAATAAAAAAGGGCTACATCTGTAACCCTTTGATATATAATGCTCGCCCTCTTGGGCTTAGCTCGACCCTGCCTACCAGCAGTTTAGGTTTTTTGGAATAAACTTCTTGTAACAGGACATGGTGTTGCCTAGGAGGGTATAAAGCTAATTTCGGATAATGAAAATTCTTTAAGTTTCATATCCTTTGAATATCTACTATATATTGGTAATCACCGAAAACAAAAAAGGGTACAACATCCGAGCGGTATCCATAGTTGAAGGTTTTCACTATATTTCCACAGTAATTAGCACCTGGGCAACAACTCTCACACTGCTATCGCAGATGTATTACATAGCACAGAATTGTACGAAATAGTCTAACCTATAATCTTATAAATGATAACACTAATAGATCGCGCTTTTGCATTTAACGAAAGAATAGCAATAAAAAGTAACGGGCAAGGTTATACGTACAGCCAGCTTTTAAGTGAATCTGAAAGTGTGGGTATCAAATTATTAAATGGTGATAAAGATTTAAACGGAGCTAGAATAGCATTTTTGGTTCCTGCGGGTTTCCAGTATGCATGTATTCAATGGGGAATCTGGAGGGCCGGAGGCATAGCGGTTCCGCTTTGCGAAAAACATCCATTACCTTCCATTACATATATCCTTGAAGACACCGAAGCTTCTACTGTTGTTTTTTCAAAAGAATTTGAAAGCTTATTAGAGCCGCTCTTCGATACAACCGAAATCCGTTTTATCCCATCAGAAACATTTGAAGAGCAACAAGGCAGTTTACCCGACGTTCAAATGGAGCGTAGTGCGCTTATTCTATACACTAGTGGAACAACGGGATCGCCCAAAGGTGTGGTCACCACACACAACAATATTGAAACGCAAATAACTGCATTAACAACCTCGTGGGAATGGAATAAAAACGACCATGTCTTAAACGTACTTCCCCTACATCACGTTCATGGTATCATTAACATGTTGAGTTGTGCTTTATGGAGCGGTGCTTGTTGCGAGTTCCTTCCTAAATTTAGCACTAAGGCGGTTTTTGATACTTTTTGTAAAAATGAGGTCAATGTCTTCATGGCCGTACCCACCATTTATTTCAAATTGATAACCTATTACAATGAACTCCCGAAATTAGAACAACAAAAGATTTCGAAACAGCTAAAATCATTCAGATTAATGGTTTCCGGATCTGCGGCATTACCCGTAAGCGTCTTAGAAGACTGGAAAGAAATAAGTGGCCATACACTCTTGGAGCGATATGGAATGACAGAAATGGGAATGGCCATAAGCAACCCCTATAATGGTGAACGAAAACCTGGTCATATTGGGCAAGCCTTACACGGCGTAAGCATACGATTGGCAGATGAAAACGATACAGAGGTGGCTAAAGGAATACAAGGGGAAATTCAAATTAAAGGAGCCAATGTATTTAAAGAATACTGGAACAAACCAAAAGAAACTGCCAATTCCTTTACCGCTGATGGATGGTTCAAATCAGGTGATATTGCCGTTTTGGATGATGATAGTTATAAAATATTGGGAAGGAACTCCATTGACATCATAAAATCGGGAGGGTATAAAATTTCGGCCTTGGAAATCGAAGAAGTTTTACGATCGCATCCGAAAATCAAGGATTGTGGCGTGGTAGGTATCCCGGATGACGAATGGGGAGAACTGATTGGTGCCAGCCTTATATTAGAATCAAAAGATCTGGATATTGAACAATTGAAAGAATGGCTTACCGATAAATTACCCGGCTATAAAATTCCAAGAAAATATATGATTCAAGATGATTTACCCAGAAATGTAATGGGAAAGGTTACTAAAAACGATATTAAGCAGCTATTCATCACTACTAAATAACGAAACATGAAAATATATGGAGTCGCCCTGTTGGCCGGATGCTTTTTATTGGGGAAAATACTTGGCAATTTTCTGGGCGCACTTATCAATATCAATAGTGATATAGGTGGTGTAGGTTTTGCCATGTTCTTGTTGATGATATCAAGTATTTATTTGAGGAAAAAAGGATGGTTGGTTCAGGAATCGGAAAGGGGGATTTTGTTCTGGAGTTCGATATACATACCTATTGTAGTTGCAATGGCGGCTACACTTAATGTAAAGGCGGCGGTCTCTGGAGGGCTCGTAGCTATTATTGCCGGTGTTGGCGTTACAATAGTCTGTCTATTTTTAGTGCCGGTTATCGCTAAGATTGGTAGAAAAAACGATTCGGAATCTTAAAAAGGGAAAATGGAAATCATTAACGATGTCATCGGTAAAAACGGACTCATATTTGCCTTTCTTTTTGTGGGAGTTATTATGCTGCTTTCTGCATGGATATCCCAAACCTTGACCCAAAAGAGAATTCCTGCTGTGGCCATTGCCATTATCATTGGGTTAGCATTGGCTTTTTTAGGTGATAAAAAAGGGATATCAGACGTCACTATTTTTGCAGGCATGGCTTTACTAGGGGGGTCCATGCTACGGGATTTTGCCGTAGTTGCAACCGCAATGGGTGCTGATATCACCAAAATAAAACAAGCAGGTCTTGCCGGTACCATTTCTTTATTCGTCGGTGTATTTGTTTCATTTTTTGTGGGTGTCGTAGTTGCAATCGGCTTAGGTTATTCAGATGCCGAAAGCATTGCAACCATAGGGGCAGGTGCTTGCACTTATATTGTGGGTCCGGTAACCGGTTCAGCTTTAGGTGCCAGTTCGGAAGTAATAGCGATTAGCGTTGCAACTGGGATTGTAAAAACCATTTTCCTTACAATTACCACACCATTGATAGCCAATAGAATAAAGTTGGACAACCCACATTCTGCAATGGTTTTTGGGGGATTATTAGGGACCACCAGTGGCGTAGTGGCTGGTCTTGCCGCTACCGACGAAAAGTTGGTGCCCTATGGCGCGATAACGGCAACATTTTTTACAGGATTAGGATGCCTATTATGCCCTTCAATATTTTACTTATCACTTAAGTTGTTTGGTTTTTAACCAAAAAAACACTGCGCAAACTACATGCAAACAAAAAAGGCTCTAAGAGTAAAACGCTATAATGCCTTGCTATCGCTCCCCCTTTCCTTTGACAAGCTCAGGACAACGCTTGGACTTACCGCGAAAAATGCGGCACAAGATTCTCTCCCAAGTTTTCCCACGAAAAAAGCCACCCACTTTCGTGGATGGCTTGGTATCACTGTTGCTCCCCCTCTTGGAC
>CAVXJE010000003.1:0-70962 GCA_963762065.1 uncultured Flavobacteriaceae bacterium
AAATACCGTTAAAACCACCTTTAACTGTATGTTCTATGGTTTGGGTTCTGATGGTACTGTAGGGGCGAATAAAAACTCCATTAAAATTATTGGTGAAACTACAGATAACTACGTACAAGGTTATTTCGTGTATGATTCCAAGAAAGCAGGAGCACAAACCGTTTCACATTTACGTTTTGGTCCTAAGCCAATATATTCAACATATCTAATTCATAAAGCTAATTTTATTGCATGTCATCAATTTAACTTTATTGAAAAATATGACATCTTAAAGAACATCAAAAAAGGTGGAACGTTCTTATTGAATTCTCCTTTTGATAAACATGCTGTTTGGGAAATACTTCCTAAAAAGATGCAGGAAGAGATTGTTGAAAATGAATTGGAATTCTACGTAATTGATGCCTCTAAAGTAGCTCAAGAAGCAAATTTAGGTAAACGAACCAATACCATTTTACAAACGTGTTTCTTTGCTATTTCTGGTGTGTTACCAAAAGACGAAGCCATTCAGAAAATTAAAGAGGCCATTGTTAAATCTTATTCCAAAAAAGGTGATGCTGTTGTTCAAATGAACTTTAATGCAGTAGATAAATCATTGGAAAATCTTCAAAAAGTTGATTATCCAATACAAATTACAAGTGATACGGAATTAAAACCGATGATGACCGGGACAGATGATCCATTTGTAAAAGAAGTTTTAGGAAAAATTTTAGCTGGTAAAGGTGATGAACTTCCAGTAAGTGCCTTCCCAGTTGATGGAACGTTCCCAACAGGTACCACACAATATGAAAAACGAGGTATTGCCGGCGAAGTTCCAGTTTGGGATGGTGAGGATATCTGTACACAATGTAATAAGTGTGTTGTTATTTGTCCTCATGCAGCCATTAGAGCTAAAGTTGTTTCTAACGAAGAAATGGTAAATGCTCCTTCAACATTAAAATCGGTTCCGGCAAAAGGTAGACCATTTAATAGTGAAGAAGAATCTTACGTTTTACAAGTATCTCCACAGGATTGCACAGGTTGTGACCTTTGTGTGGCTGTTTGTCCTGCTGTAAGTAAAGAAGATCCAGACTTTAAAGCGATCAATATGCATAGTAAACTTAAAGTTGAAGCCGCAGAAGATCCAAACTGGGATTATTTCATCAATTTACCGGATTATAACAGAACAGAATTACAAATCACCAATGTAAAAGGATCACAATTCCTTGAGCCATTGTTTGAGTTCTCCGGAGCCTGTTCTGGTTGTGGTGAAACACCATATATTAAATTATTGACTCAATTATATGGGGATAGTATTTTAATAGCTAATGCGACAGGTTGTTCATCCATATATGGAGGTAATCTGCCAACAACGCCATATAAAACCAATCAATTTGGTAGAGGACCTGCGTGGGCCAATTCATTATTTGAAGACAATGCTGAATTTGGTTTGGGAATGAAATTAGCCTTATCCAAAAAACAAGAAGTTTCCGTTAACTTATTAAAGGGATTAAAACAGGAAGTTGGCAGTGAATTGGTTGATGCTATTTTGAATAACCCGGAAAAAAACGAAGCTGAAAAAGAAGAAAACTTTGCAAATCTTGATAAGTTAAAAGCTAAATTAGCCGGTATTGATAATGCCAATGCTAAAAAACTTTCACAATTAACTGAGTACTTACGCAAAAAATCTGTTTGGATACTTGGTGGTGATGGTTGGGCTTATGATATTGGTTTTGGTGGTGTTGATCACGTATTGGCATCTGGGGAAAACATCAATATTATGGTGTTGGATACAGAAATTTACTCCAATACCGGTGGACAAATGTCTAAAGCGACACCATTGGGAGCAAGTGCTAAATTCGCTGTTTCCGGTAAAAGAACGGGTAAGAAGAGCCTAGCGTTACAAGCAGTATCCTATGGCAGTGTTTATGTGGCCCAAATAGCGGTCGGAGCCAAGGATTTGCAAACACTTAAAGCCATTGAAGAAGCGGAAGCTTTTGACGGACCATCATTGATTGTTGCTTATTCGCATTGTGGTGATCATGGTTACGATCTAAAGGATGGCGCATTGCAGCAAGAGAAGGCTGTTGAGACAGGTTACTGGCCACTGTTCCGTTTTGATCCTTCAAAACCGAAAGGCAAAAAGTTCAGATTGGATTCCAAGGCGCCAAGCAAACCATTAAGCCATTTCATGTACAATGAAACCCGTTTTACAAGAGTTGTCAAAGATGACGCTGAATTAGGCGCTAAACTTCTTGAACAAGCACAAGAAGAGGTAGAAACCAGATGGGAACGTTTGGAGCTTTATAGGGATATGTAGATTAAATTGAACTTAGGTTCAAATATTAAGAAGATTGACTTTGTTTTAAAATCCATACATTTTGGGCCTGATAAGGGTTCAGGATGTATGGTAACAAAGTTTAAGACGTTTAACTTTTAAAATTTGTCAATAATGGAAGATAAAGCCACTAGATTATTTGATGAAGCCGTTCAAAAACTAAAAGAAGCCAATGCAGAGTTATGCAGACCTGAAGAAGATGTGGTAAAGTTTTTGGTATGCAATAACGCCCAAAATGCCATTTCAAACTACTTAAAAGGTTTTCTAATACAAAATAGAAAAGATTTTGACCAAGATGAAACCATTGGCAATCTTTATGAACAATGCAAATCGATAAACAAGAATTTTGAGGAAGTGCACCTTTCCGGGTTCGATTGCAATGCACATAAGGAAGAATCCAGATTTTGTAATGATACAACAAAACTCAGCAGATGTTTTGATATTGCCGATAGCCTGGATACCTTTTTAAGGCGCGAGAAGATTCTCAGTTAGAGTCCGTTCGTTTATTGCGAACCGATATAATAAGGACCTTTAGCTCCACGTTTTTTTTAGGAAACGTATAAAGTTATGGGACATTATATTGTTAATTTCACTATGGCTAAAACCCTTTGTTGTTAACATTTGGGGTACTTTTTGAAGGTCTGCAATAGTGTCCAAATCCGTTGGGCATTGTTCTTTTCCGAATCCGCCATCGAGGTCAGTGCCAATTCCCACATGATTTGAATTTCCCGCAAGTTGGCAGATATGGTCAATATTATCGATCATTTGGTTTAAGGTAACGCCCATTGCCTCTGGGGTAGATCTACCCCTTTCCCAATTGGGGACCATCATCCATGCATCCAGTGCTATACCTATTACCGCATCCCTTCCTATTAGTTCTAGAATTTGTTCATCGGTGAATTGCCTATTATGGTTCACAAAGGTTCTGCAATTATTATGACTTGCCCAAACAGGGCCGTTGTAGATTTTCATGGTTTCCCAAAAACTTTGATCACATAAATGGGTGGCATCCAAAATTAAATCCAAGCGCTCAATTTCTTTTAATAATTCTTTGCCTTTTGCACCAATACCACCAATAGAGTCTGTGCCATGGGCATACGTCCCCGGACCATAATGGGCAGGACCAATTGCCCTAAGACCTTGTTCATAGGATTTTTCCAAATGGTTTATTGTTAGTATCGAATCTGCTCCTTCCAGACTTAAGATGTACCCTATAGGTTTTTTTTCTTTTGAAGATTCCCATAGTCCAAGGTGTTTGTTGAGTTGTTCCAAATTTCGAATTTGGACCATTTCCCCAATTTCCTCCATAGCCCTATACCATGCCAATTGCCCTTGGGTCTGTGCCCATGCCTGTTGGGGCGATTTCCAGCCTGGTAAAGGATTTTCTTTCTTTACATAACGTGCTATTTGGGTAGCTACACAAAGTCCAATATTCCCTTGACGCATGGCCTTAAGGGAAACCGTGTTTTTCCCCCTATCAGGTTTGTCGACCAACCCCATTTCGCTTCTACGAATATCGGGAACAGACCAGGTTAAATCCCGGTTCCATTGCATCGCGTTCATTGATAGGTCTAAATGGGCATCGAAAATGAACATATTCAAATATCCAATTTTTGATTTCTTGCGGCTACTTTCCAAGAACCAGTTAATTCATTATTTTCCACTGTTAGCACACTTGGGTATTTTGCCACGGTTGGGCAAATATGCATGGGAATGGCATAAAAAACATCGCCAACTTCATGCTTGTCTGCATTTGAACATTCCACGACCAAATGCTCCTCACTTTGAGCAATTTGTTGGCTTACTTCCAAACCGAATATTTTAACTCTAGGAAAACCCATTTCTGGAGCAATGTATTTATGTCCAAGATCAAAACAAAGTAGATTTTTATTGGGTTTGCTAATTACACGGGTAATAAGTACAGCGGCTGCAATAAAATTCATATCAGTAAATTGGCCTCCATAACCAGCATCCCAAAGCAGCGTTGTGCCAGGGCTAGTTTCTACATTCTCTCTTTGTGCATGGAATGGAAAAGTAGGGGATCCACCAGCTACTATTGAAGGTACTTCCAATCCTTCGTCTTCAATATTTTTTTTCAATTTCAAAACTTGATCAAAAGCATGATCGCACTCCTTTTTTCTTTCCAAACTATTCGGATTGCGTAAATGGCCGTCATAAACATGTAGGCCTTTAACCCATACATTGGGAGTTGATGCCATGTTTTTATACAATTCAAGAGCAGCTGCTTCAGGAACAATACCCGTTCTGTTCATTCCATTATTTATATCCAACCAAAGTGAAATGGAATTTTTTCTGGTTTTCGCCAATGAGGCAAATTTTTGCAATGTTTTTGAATTATCAACAAGAGTGGAAAACTTAATATTGGGGTACTTTTCCATCAATTTAAAAAAGCGAACCATATTGGCCCCGACCGCTTGCATGGCCAAAAGAATATCCTGGGCACTACATTTGGCCAACAGTTCGGCTTCGGCAATGGTGGCACATTTGAATTTGCGAATCCCTTGATACATCTGCATTTGGATAATTTCCGCCATTTTATGGGTTTTAACATGTGGGCGTAGATATTCAGTACCAGCAGCAATGGTAACCATTCGCTGAATATTCTTTTCGATCAGCTTGGGATAAACAAGGAGCGAAGGGGTAATTACTTTTGTTGTATCATTTAAACGATACTGATCAGGAATTTGCATAACTTTTATTTGTGTAATTCGAACATCGCTTCAATTTCAACGGGAATATTTCCCGGAAGTATCATTCCCACGGCACTGCGAACCCCTACGCCATTTTCGTTCCCAAAAACATCGGCCATTAATTCACTGAAACCATTAATGACCAAAGGCTGCTGTCCAAAATCAGGGGTGGAATTTACCATCCCCAAAACTTTGACTACCCGTTTTATCTTATCCACAGAACCAAAGTGGGTGATAATGGTCGAAAGCATAGTCAAACCAACTTGTTCGGCCGCCAGTTTACCTTGCCCTAAACTAAGGTCATCCCCAAGGCGACCTACCATTAAAGTGCCATCTGCTTGCATTGGGCCTTGCCCTGAAACATATAAAAAATTATCGACTACCAAAACTGGTTTGTACAATCCCGCTGTTGGCGGGGCAGGGGGTAAATGTAATCCCAAAGCCTTTATTCTTTCCGAAGGTAAATTTTCCATTTTTTTTTGATTAAATGAATATATCCAATACTAGAACTCCCAATAATCCCATAACACCAACCGTGGTTTCCATAACTGTCCATGTTCGTAAGGTGTCTTTGACCGAAAGGTTGAAATATTCCTTATAGAGCCAAAATCCGCCGTCATTTACATGTGAGAGCATTAAACTTCCAGACCCAATAGCCAATACCATGAGTTCCGGACTAACCCCAGTGTTCGATAATAGGGGTAAGGCGATACCTGCAGCAGTTAGTCCTGCAACGGTTGCCGAACCTACACATACGCGAATTACAGTGGCAATGATCCATGCCAATATCAATGGTGAGATTGTTGAGCCTTTCAGCATATCGCCAATATATTCACTGACACCACTGTCTATTAAAACCTCTTTTAGGGCACCTGCCCCTGCAATGATCAATAATACCATCGTAATGCCGGCCACAGCGCTGGAAATCGAATCCATTATTTCCTTCATTTTCCTTCCACGGGCCAATCCCAATGTATAAATAGCTACCAATACCGATAGCAACATCGCAATAACCGGATTGCCAATAATCGAGGTGATTTTGGTTATAATGCTGTCTTCGGGAATCAAAATATTCGCAAGGGATGAAATGCCTATCAAAATAACAGGGAGCAGCGCGGTTAGTATGCTGGTAGCTGTACTGGGCATTTCCTCATCAGTCAGCACTTTAGGGTTTATGAATTCTTTAAGCGGTGTTGCCGTAATGTTTTTAATGGTCCTTGAAAACAAGGGTCCTGCAACTACAATGGCAGGGATGGCGATAACAATACCGTAAAGTAAGGTCTTGCCAATATCGGCATTGAACATAACCGCGATTCCCGTTGGGGCAGGATGTGGTGGTAAGTATCCGTGGGTCACCGAAAGAGAGGCCAGCATTGGGAGCCCTACATATATTAAAGGCAATCCCGTTGTTGCAGCTACTGTAAATACCAAAGGGATAAGGATTACAAAACCTACCGTGTAGAACATGGGAATACCCACAATAAAACCTGTTAGTACCACGGCCCATTGAATGTTCTTTTTACCAAACTTGTCTACCAATTTGGTAGTGATTCGTTGGGCCGCCCCGCTATCGGCCACTAATTTTCCAAGCATGGCGCCAAAACCCAGGATCAATATTAGACTACCCAAAGTTTTACCCAAACCATTTTGAATGGAATCTACCACCTTTAGAAAATCCATCCCCTCTGCAACACCAACAAGTAATGAAACGATGATAAAGGCGATGAAAGCATTGAGTTTAAATCTTGCGATTAGGAGGAATAGCAATACAATTCCTGAGATTACGATTACTAATGGCATATATGGTGGTTGTTGGCTTTTTAATGATTCACTAAATATACCAATTTGAAAAAAAAGGGGTGTCTAATAAGTAAGATTTAACAATAAATGTCACATTTAGCTCAGTCGAAATGTTTTGGCTATTAAGTCCTTCGGGTTTTCGACTGTCCACAAACTGAAACTATAAATGATTTCAGTACCTTAGATGAACTAACAAAACCATGAAAAAAAGACAATTTATTAAACGTTTAGGCCAAGCGGCCGTTCTATCGCCCTTTTTATCCATGGGGCTACAAGCGCATACGCAATTGGAAATGGAGCCGTATCCTACTGATAATGACAAGGAATTTTGGAAACGTATTCGAAAGGATTATGCCCTAAAACCGGATTATATAAATCTTGAGAATGGGTACTATAATTTTGCACCCCAACCTACGCTGAACAAGTTTATCGAGCATGTGAAAATGGTGAATTATGAGGCTTCACATTATATGCGTACCGTACAGTGGGACAACAAGAACAAAGTTGCAGCCCGACTCGCAAAAATGGTGGGTGTTGCCCCGGAAGAATTGATTATAACTCGTAACACAACCGAGTCATTGGATATGGTCATTGGTGGTTTCCCTTGGAAAGAAGGGGATGAGGCCATTTTTGCAGAGCAGGATTATGGCTCAATGCAAGACCATTTCACCCAAATAGCAAAACGCTATGGAGTAGTGAACAAGATTGTGTCCGTTCCCAATCACCCTGTAAATGATGAGGAAATTGTAAAGTTGTATGAAAGCCAGATCACACCTAAGACAAAATTGATGATGGTCTGCCATATGATCAATATTACAGGGCATATTCTTCCCATACGGAAAATATGCGATATGGCCCATAACCATGGTGTTGAGGTCATGGTCGACGGAGCACATTGCATTGGTCATTTTGATGTGAATATTGCCGATTTACATTGCGATTATTATGGATCTAGTCTGCACAAATGGTTGAGTACACCATTGGGTGCCGGACTCCTTTATGTGGCCAAGGAAAAGATTTCAAAAATTTGGCCCTTGTTGGCTGATTATATCAAAGAGCCTGATAAAATACAGCGTTTGAACCATACAGGGACCCATCCTGTGCATACTGATTTAGCCATCAACGATGCTATGGATTATCTCGAAATGATCGGTATGCAACGCAAGGAAAAAAGAATTCGATATATACAGCGGTATTGGAGTGGGCAATTACGTGGTGTAAAAAATATTGTGATCAATACCCCTATAGAAGAACATCGTTCCTGTGGCATCGCCAATGTCGGTATTTCCCATATGAAGCCGGCCGATTTGGCCAAAACATTGTTGGATGAATTCAAGATCTTTACCGTGGCCATTGATTATGCCAATGTTCAAGGGTGTAGAATAACCCCCAATGTCTATACCACAACCGAAGAATTAGACCATTTTGTAAGTGCCATGAAAACTATGGCAGCAAAAGGTTAGTACTTGCTTTGACCTATTTTAGCATTAAAATTTTGGATATATGGCATTAACCAAAGGGCATGGTCTTTATTAAAGCGTCCTTGTCATTTTCCCGATATTTATTTTTTCCACTCTGTGGAATTCCAATTCCCTTACTTCTACCATGTCATTCCATAGATATTTATGACCTTTCAAGCTACGGGTGAATTTCATTCGCCGTTGTAAGGCCCTTATTTCAGATTCGGATGCTTTTCTTCTTTTGCCAAGTTTTCCATATAATTTTAGGGCAGGATACGTTTTAAACTGACCTTTGAACAAGGATTTCAACCAAAATAATCTGTGACTATTTACGGCCAGCACACAAATATTTTCATTTTTTAAGACATTTTTTGGTAAGGAGGTAATGAACTTTTCAAAATAAAAACCAGTTTGGTCCCTGTTTAGAAATAAAGAGCCAACAGGTGTAATGGTGGGCGAATTTTCGGTACCCACCGACGCAATTGAAACATGAAGGCTAGACCCAAAACTTTTACTAAAATGCCTTCTGATTTTATCCCAATTTTCGAGTAGATCCATTAGCTATCGTCTTTTATATTATCCTTGAAATATTGCAAAGGATACATTTTAAATGCAACCTAATTATTAGTAATGGGGTTGTTCAAAAGCAACAAAAAAAAGCGGCATGGGTTACTACCCATACCGCTTTCCTTTACATGGGAAAAGTTGACCACTTGACCCCTATATGTCATTTGTTTTTATTACTGATTGCAGCGCCGGTCATAGTGGCCCAACCTGTGCGGTCGTAATAAAGGAATACACGATTTATCTTTTTGTCATCGTTGAAACCATAAACAATATGTTGCCTAACACTTACCGTATCTTTCTCATAAAACGCATGAATATCCCCATAATAAAGTACTACGGTACCCTCTACCTTATAATAATTTGTAGGTCTATTTACCTGTAACGGCATTAAGTTTCTATTGGTAAAACTCATTTTCTTTAGAGCGGACATATCCTTATAATTATTCCAAAAGGCCAAAAGGCTGTCTTTGCCCTTAATGACCGATCGTGTCTCGGTGGTGCCATCTGGCCACAACCATTGCGCATCGTCTGTAAAATTTTCAAACATACCTTCAAAGTCCAAAACTTCAAAGCGGTCCAATGCACTTGCAACAATTTCCGCATATTCGTCAGAGGCGGCAACGACCGCTGGCTGCTCTACCGCTTCGGTGGCGGTTTCTTTCTTTTGCATCTCTCCACAGCTTACCAAAACGAGGGCAGCTACGAGACATGACATTTTAAAGAGTACTTTTTTGGTTGTTGTTTTCATACTGTTTTTGTTTTTAGTTATTTTATAATCAAGATTATGTTATTGAAAAGGTAGTGTATTTTAACATTATAGTCAAATTTTAATGGTCATTACAGGTTAATGCATCAACTGATTTTCAAGCTTGTTGAAAGCTGATAATCAAGAAAATAAAATTGGGATAGACTGTCTAAAATGTAAATTTCCCCTCTAAAAAGAGGGGGCAAAGGTGTGTGTTTTTGCTGTCTATGTCATCTTGAAAGCAAATTAAAAGAACTAACTACCTATTATTAAGGCATTACAATTTCCGGATCCAGATATTGCGAAACTGGGTCTTGTTCCCGTGATCTTGCAGCGAAATTACATCATCGCCATGGGCATCAGGGTATTGGTGCAAGCCAATGTAATTTGTAAGGCCTGCGATGGTAACGTTATTTTGGACCACCACCCCATTATGTAAGACGGTGATACGGGCTGGATAATCCAATCGGCCATCATCCTTAAAACGGGGAGCCGTATAAATCACATCATAGGTATTCCATTCCAGCGGACTGCGCATGGCATTGACCAAAGGCGCATGGTCTTTGTAAATACTTGCAGCCTGACCGTTCCTGTAGGTGCGGCTGTTATAGGAATCCAATACTTGCAGTTCGTAGCGATCTTGGAAAAACACCCCACTATTGCCCCTACCTTGGCCTACACTTTCCACTTTGTCGGGGGCACTGAACTCGATATGCAATTGGCAGTCACCAAATTTCATTTTGGTCTGTATAAATCCCGAACCGGGAACGACCTCCAAATGGTCATTGTTTACGATTTTCCAAGGGGCGGGTTGGGTAGGGTCTTTTTTGCTTACCCATTGATCCAAAGAGCTACCGTTAAAAAGGATAATCGCATCCGAGGGGGCATCGCCCAATGCTTTAGCAGGGGTAATCACGGGTACTTCCGGTTCCCAAATTTCGGTCATTTCGGGTTTCATGGGCATGGGGGAAACTTCAGGTGGAGTACTGGGATATTGGTCTTGTGCTTGGGATTGATTGGTAAAGGTGATTGCTATAAATAATAGCCAAAGAAATTTTGTATTCATGGTCTTGACAGTTTTATGTAAGTGAAGTTTCAAATATATTATAAAAATCGGTTACTTGCATTTTGAGGGAGTTAAGTTTATTTGGCGACTTTTATCACCTAGATCTTGGTGATTTTTAGTTACCTTAGTCCCTTTCTTAATACAACAATATGGAATTTAATTTAGCTGAGAAATTGGCATTGGTAAAAGCCGTGGATGAGGTGATTTATGTAGATGGAAAAGTAGATCTCGAGGAGATCGACTTTATGACCCAAATAATGGATATGTTGAAGATCGATAGAAGCCTAATTGATGAGGCCCGTAAAATATCACCCAAAGAATGTATGACCATCCTCAAAGGGATGAACGATGGGAAAAAGGAGGCCCTATCTGTAATGCTTAATGAAATGGCCAATGCTGATGGGGAATTTAATAAGAAAGAATACCGCTTAATTTTCAACATTATGTTGGAAGTGGGTATTGGCCAGGATTCCAAAAATCAATAAAGGCGATTTTTTAAACCTTCGTATTTGGCCCATGATTGGAAGTTAACTTATTAATTTTCAACACCTGGCAATTAATTTTTTGAATTGCTACAGTGAGTGGCGGCTTCACATCAGCACATATCCATTTTAGGTGAAGAATACCCAAGTTATATTTGTTTAATAGATGGGATTGTAGGTCATTATAATGAAGCAAGATTTGACGGAATTGTAATCGAAGTTCAAACCAAGTAAGTCATAAGTTCAAAAAAAAAGATTAATTTTAATTGATTTGAATATAAAAATAACACTAATCTTTAAATAGATATCATCATGGCAAAAAGTCAAGACGCAAAGAAAAATGTAAAGAAAGCTCCTGAAAAAACGGCAAAGGAAAAGAAACAGGAAAAGAGATTGAAAAAGTCTAAATAAGATTTTGATTACCGAAAAATTATCACCCTAACGGGATGATACCAAACAAAGTCGAGCAATTCAAAGACTTTGTTGTGTCTAATTTATGCCCATAAAAAGACAATAACCTCCAATCCAATTATACCTTAATAAAGCTATATAATATTTGGATCTGTTTCCTGCATTACTTCACTTCCAATAGTATCATTAAACATCCTGCACTTTGCATTTCCAGGGGTTAGTTGCCACTGTTTAAAAAAATAAAACACTTAATCAAAATAGCCGAAATCGAAGGCATGGGCTTTAATGTTCAGAAGTAAACAATTTCCATAGGCCTCTCTATAATTAAAGGGTAAATGTCAATCATAATTACTATCTTGAGGGTAATTATTACCGCCAAATTTTCAATCACATAAGACAACAGTAACAGGCATCAAAAATAGCAATCGTTGGTCAAGGTTACCCTTTTATGAAATGTGTATTTTGATCTTGGCCTTAAATAAAAAATAATTCAAGAACTAAAATCCAAATTCATATGGCAAATCAATATGTAGATATAGATACCGTCAAATTTTTACTTCATGAGGTTCTGGACCTTCAAAAGGTTTTGGATCAAAGTCGCCATAGTGACTATGACCAGGAATCGGTTGAGCTTTTTTTAAATGCGGTCAAGGATTTTTCAGATAGGGAGTTGTTTCCATTCTTTCGTGAAATGGATGAGCAGCCTGCCCATTTTAAAGATGGGGAAATCATTGTACATCCACAGGTAAAAGAGTATATGAAAAAAGGTGGTGATATGGGCCTTGTTTCCTCGCTATTCGATTATGAAATTGGCGGCATGCAATTGCCAAATATGGTAGTTACGGCTTCCGCTTATATTCAGGAGACGGCCAATAACCATTTACCGGGCTACCTAGGGTTGACCCTTGGGGCAGCGGAGTTGTTAGTGCATTTTGCCAGTAAAGAGATCAATGATCATATACGTTCCCAAAATGCTGGCTGGGGAATGGAATGGTACCATGTGCCTGACAGAACCACAAGCAGGAAGTTCCTTATCCGATATTACCACTTCAGCTGAAGCTACAGATGACGGTTATAAAATTTCAGGGCAGAAAATATTCATATCGGGAGGGGATTTTAAAGGTGTTGAAAATGTGGTGCACCTGGTATTGGCCCGTATAAAAGGAGCACCCGCTGGTACGAAAGGTATTTCCTTGTTTGTCGTTCCTAAAAAGAGACCTATCTGCCAATGGTGGACTAACTTCGAATGACGTGACCACTTTTGCCGATTTTCAAAAAATGGGCCAAAGAGGTTACTGTACTACACATCTTTTCTTCGGACATAATGACGATTGCAAAGGGTGGCTTGTTGGGGAACCCAATAAGGGATTAAAGTATATGTTCATGATGATGAACGGGGCCCGTATAGCTGTTGGCCGCGGAGCAGCGGCCATTGCCATGGCTGCTTACCAGGCATCTTTATCATATGCAAGGGAAAGACCCCAGGGGCGCAGTCTTACCAATACGGGTAAGAAAGACGTGGAGCAGGAACAAACACTGATCATAAACCATCCGGATGTAAAGAGAATGCTTTTGCTACAAAAAGCCGTATCCGAAGGATCATTGAGCCTAGTATTACTTTCCTCCAAATACCATGATTTGTCCCAAACACATTCAGATCCAAAAGAACGGGAAAGATATGCCCAATTACTTGGGATGCTTACACCAATAGCTAAGACCTATCCTTCGGAAATGGGCTTGCAATCAGTCAGTAATGGCCTTCAGGTCCTTGGGGGCTATGGTTTTTGCACAGATTTTATCTTACAACAATACTATCGCGACATTCGTATTTTCTCAATTTATGAAGGTACCACAGGCATTCAGTCATTGGATCTCCTAGGACGTAAAATGACCATGGATAATGGCAAGGGTTTACAATTATTATCCGCTGAAATAATGAAAAGTATACAAGAAGCATCTGAATACGATGATCTTGCAAGCTATGGCAAGAAATTGGGAACAACTTTAAAATTGACTCAAGAAGTACTTCAATTTCTAATGGGGTTTGCCAAAAAAGGAGACTACGAACGATTCTTATCGGATGCTACGGTATTCATGGAATTTTTTGGGAATATAATTATAGGTTGGTTGTGGTTGAAAATTGCGATAAATGCGCAAAAGGCATTGGTCATGGGCAGTACTAAATATTCATCTGAATTCTACAGCAGTAAGATCCATACAATGAAATTTTATTTTAAATATGAAATACCCAAAACAAAAGCATTGGCTGAGGTTTTGATGGATAAACAGGCATTGACCATCGCCGATGATTCAAAGGTATTCACTTAATGGGGATTATTATTCATTTTGGAATAAAGAAACACTAACACATAAATCGTATAAAATTTAATGGCAGATACTATAAAATCCAAATTTGACCTTAGTGGAAAAGTGGCTATAATCACCGGCTCAAGCAAAGGCATTGGAAAGTCAATAGCGCAGGGGTTGGCTGAAAACGGGGCCAAAGTCGTGGTAAGTAGCCGTAAGCAGGCAGCAGTGGACCAAGTGGCGGGTGAATTTAGAAAAGCCGGCCTTGAAGCAGTGGGAATCCAATGCCATATAGGCGACCCCGAACAACGTAAAACACTTATTGCCAAGACCATTGAACAATTTGGAAGATTGGACATCTTAGTGAACAATGCCGCTATAAATCCCTATTACGGACCCCTAGAGGGTTCGGACGAAGAGGTCTTTGATAAGATAATGAACGTTAATGTCAAAGCCCCATGGATCCTTTCCAATCTTGCCCTTCCGCACATGAAGGAAAATGGCGGTAGCATCATCAATATTTCATCGGTTGAAGGATTAACGCCCGGGTTTGGCTTGGGATTATACAGTGCCACCAAAGCTGCTTTGATCATGCTGACCAAAAATCAGGCTAAGGAATGGGGCCGTTATGGAGTAAGGGCAAACGTGCTGTGTCCGGGTTTGATCAAAACCAAGTTTAGCGAAGGCTTATGGACCAATGAAAAATTGGTGGCGGGCTTTAAAAAAGCTTTGCCTTTAGGGCGGATTGCCGCTCCTGAAGAAATGGCCGGGATGGTTATGTTGTTGGCATCGGATGCGGGATCCTATATGACGGGCGGTGTTTATGTGGCAGATGGAGGATACCTAATTGCAGGTTGAGGATTGATTACAAATTAAAATTACTCGCTATGAATTTTGAATACAGCGAAAAATCCATTGAGCTTCAGGAAAAGCTAAAGCAATTTATTGCCCGGAATATAATCCCGGTACAGGAGGAAGTTGAATCCTTTCAAAGAGACCCAACCAAAATATGGCAAAAATGGCCTGGCCTTGACGCGTTAAAAGAAAAAGCGAAAGCAGATGGACTTTGGAATTTGTTTTTACCAGGCTCATATGGGGACTTAAGTCCTGGATTAACCAATCTGGAATATGCGCCATTGGCAGAGATCATGGGAAGAATACTCTGGTCATCTGAAGTCTTTAATTGTAGTCCGCCCGACACCGGAAATATGGAGGTTTTGGCGAAATATGGGAGTGCAGAACAAAAAGAGCTATGGTTGCAACCTTTATTGCAAGGGACTATCAGATCCTCGTTTTTAATGACAGAGCCCGATGTAGCCTCTTCCGATGCCACCAATATTGAAACATCAATTGTAGCCGATGGGGATGAATATGTGATTACAGGAAAGAAATGGTGGTCTTCAGGGGCCATGGACCCCAATTGTATGATTACCATAGTGATGGGGAAGACCGATTTTAATGCGCCTCGTCACCAGCAACACAGTATGGTTTTAGTCCCAATGGATGCTCCCGGAATGAAGATCACAAGACCATTGAGTGTTTTTGGATATCTAGATTCCCCAGAGGGGCATGCAGAAATTTTATTGGACAAAGTAAGGGTGCCAAAAAAGAATATGATTCTTGGGGAAGGCAGGGGATTTGAGATTGCCCAAGGTCGTTTGGGCCCGGGAAGAATACACCATTGCATGCGGTTAATAGGAATGGCCCAACATTCCCTGGAATTAATGTCCCAAAGAACCACGGAACGCTCTCCGTTTGGGAGAACATTGGATACCTATAGCAGTATTCGTCAAGAAATTGCCCATTCGCGTTGTGAGATTGAACAGGCCCGCCTCCTAGTGCTTTCCGCAGCGGATAAAATGGACAAGGTTGGAAATAAGGAAGCCAAAGACCTGATTGCCATGATCAAGATCGCTGCTCCCAATATGGCTTTAAAAGTCATCGACAGGGCTATACAGATCATGGGGGGTAAGGGTGTATGTGGCGACACACCTTTAGCACATTTTTATGCCAGTGCCAGAACCTTAAGATTGGCAGATGGCCCAGATGAGGTACATCTAAGCCAATTGGGAAAAAACACGATAAAAAAATATACGGAAGTTTAGAAATGCAGGAAAAGGATCTCACCAAATCGGTTCGAAAAGGGGAAGAACTTCATGAACAGAACTTGAAAAAGTTCCTGTTACAATGTAATTTGATCGAGGATGAAAAAAGTAAATTGACCGTAAGACAATTTTACCATGGTTACTCCAATCTTACGTACCTGTTAAAAATAGAGGGAAAGGAATATGTACTGCGCCGACCCCCTTTTGCGGCACCAAAACGGGGCCATAATATGGGAAGGGAATTCAAAGTGCTCCATAATCTGCATCCCGTATTCGATAAAACGCCTAAAACCTATGTGTATTCAGAGGATATTGAAATATTAGGGGCACCTTTTTATCTGATGAACAAGGTTGATGGAATTATCCTTACCGCCAAGGAGGCCAAAGACCGCATGGTTTCCCCCAATGAATTTAAAACTATTGCGGATACCTGGTTGAATGCCTTTGTTGAATTGCATAATGTGGACTATAAAGCAGCCGGACTTGAATCATTGGGAAAGCCGGAAGGCTATGTAGAGCGACAGGTTCATAACTGGGGCAAACAGTACCTTGCCGCTGCAACCGAAGAAGTACCCACTGCCCAAAAGGTAATGGTTTGGATGGAAGAACATCAATCTAAAAAATACGCCTACAGCCTTATCCACAATGACTATAAGTACGATAATATTGTTTTTATTGATGATCAATGGCAAAAAGTAGCGGCCATATTGGATTGGGAAATGTGTACCTTGGGTGATCCATTGATGGATTTAGGAACTTCCCTTGGATATTGGACCACCGCCTCGGATGCCGATTTTTTGAAACAGGGACTTCCATCGCCAACGACCATGGCAGGCAATCCTTCACGGACGGAAATAGTACAGCAATATGCCCTCAAAAGTGGCAGGGATATCGATAATCTTACGTTCTATTTTGCCTATGGGCTCTTTAAAATAGCGGTTATCGCCCAGCAGATATTTTACAGATTCAAACACGGGCATACGACAGACCCCCGTTTTGCGAACTTGAACAAAGTTTCTGCATTATTATGTAATACAGCTTGGCAGGCCATACAGAAAGATAAGATAGACGGATTATATTAAACGATATGCAATTAGAAAATAAGGTGATCATCATTACCGGCGCAGGAAGTGGCATAGGTGCGGCATCCGCTACTTTATTGGCCAAACACAAAGCATTGGTTATAGTATCGGATCTAAATCTGGAAAGGGCCCAAAAGGTTGCAGACGGTATAAAAATGGAAGGGGGTAGAGCATTTGCTTTCCAGGCAAATGTTTCCAACTATGAGGAAGTGCAATCGTTAATTGCCTACACGGTCAAGAATCATGGCACCTTGGATGTCATGGTCAATAATGCGGGTATTGGTGGTGAGAATCAAAGAAAGACTGCGGAGCATACCCTTGAAGATTGGGACAATGTAATTGCGGTAAACCAGACCGGTGTTTTTTATTGTATGAAAGTGGCCTTGAAGCAAATGATGAAGCAGGAGCACGGAAATATTATCAATATAGCCTCATTGGCGGGTTTAAAACCCTCGGGAAACAACCTCTCCTATAGCGCTAGTAAATTTGCGGTTGTAGGGATGACCAAATCGGCGGCCCTGGAATATGGGCGTAAAAATATTAGGATCAATGCGGTATGTCCCGGGTATACCCATTCGGCACTTTTAGATAAATTACTGGGTAGCAGACCGGAAATGAGTGAAATCTTAAAAAAGCTGATCCCCATGGATCGGTTTGGGGAACCTACTGAGATTGCAGAAGCCGTGGCCTGGCTAGCATCAGACAATTCGAAATATATGACCGGTGAAACCTTAACCTTGGACGGAGGAACCTCCTTATTGTAGCAATTAGTCAAAAAAGCAACCACAATGAAGACATTGAACATTATAAAAAAAGAAGGGTATACCATTGTCCGGATGAACCGTGGGAAGGTAAATGCCCTTAATTATGAAATGGTTCAGGAGCTTCGTGAAGTGTTCCGCAATATTGAAAATGACCATGAAGTTAAAGGGGCAATACTTACCGGGCAGCCACATTATTTCTCCGCTGGCTTGGATTTAATTGAATTATTCGGATATGATAAGGTGCAGATTAAGGATTTTTTCCATGTTTTTGGTGCGCTTTATATAGAGTTGATGCAAATCTCCAAACCCCTGATAGCAGCAATTACAGGGCATGCCCCCGCTGGTGGCTGCGTTCTTGCTGTGGCCTGTGATAACCGATTTATGGCTGATGGGGAACAATATATCATTGGCCTCAATGAGGTTGCCGTAAATATCCAAATTTCCCAAAACCTTATAGAAGCTTATGCCTTTTGGATCGGAGCGGGGTTGGCAAGCAGATATGTTATGGAGGGAAAGTTACTCAATGGTAAAGAAGCCCTCTCTGCCGGTTTGGTTGATGAATTAGTTCCCCTGGATCAGGTATTGGAAAGAGCCGAAGCCAAGATGTTGCATTATATGAAAGCGGATCAGGAAATATTGGTTAACACCAAAACCAAACTGCGTAAAAATTTACTTGACAAGCTTGATTTAAACGCGGAAAATTCGCTAAAAGAAGCGGTAGCCCTATGGTGGAAGCCGGAAATAAGGGCCAAAATGGAAGCCTATGTTAAGAGTTTTTCCAATAAAAACAAAGGATAGAACCGATATGAAAAATATGAACAAACAACTGAAATTTGTAAAAAGACCCACAGGCGAGGCAGATGCCTCAACCTGGATCTTGGAGACCAATCCCATCCCGGAATTACAGGACGGGGAAATTCTTGTGAAACAACATTACGTTTCCCTAGACCCTGCCATGCGCGGCTGGATGAACGATTCCAAATCCTATATAGAACCAATGGCCATCGGTTCGGTTATGCGGGCAGGTGCCGTAGGGCAGGTCTTAGCGGTAAATAACAATCCCAACTTTAAAGTAGGTGATTATGTAGCTGGCTTTGGGGGAGTGCAACAATATGCAGTTTCAGATGGCAAGAATTTACGAAAAATAGACCCTACGTTGGCACCACTCCCAACCTATTTAAGTACGCTGGGAATGACCGGTATGACAGCCTTTTTTGGCATCCTTGAAGTAGGGAAAATCAAAGAAGGTGATATTGTATTGGTATCTGGGGCCGCAGGAGCAGTAGGGAGCGTGGTAGGGCAAATAGCCAAGATTAAAGGCTGTAAGGTTATTGGTATCGCCGGGGGTGCTGATAAATGTAAATATCTTCTTGAGGAGTTGGGTTTTAATGGAGCCATTGATTATAAGAGCGAGGATGTACGAAAGAGGTTGAAAGAAGAATGTCCCGAAGGCATCGATGTTTATTTCGACAATGTGGGAGGTGAAATTCTTGATATTGCCCTAAGCAAGCTAAGGCTACATGCAAAGATCGTAATCTGTGGCGCCATATCACAATACAATAATAAAACTGCCGTAAAAGGCCCCAGTAATTACCTATCACTATTGGTCAACCGTGCCACCATGCAAGGAATGGTGGTCTTCGATTATGCGGCAAAGTATGGGGAAGCTGCCAAGACCATGGGCGCTTGGATGGCACAGGGTAAATTAAAAAGCAAGGAAGCCATTTTTGAGGGTATCGAGAATTTTCCACAAACCTATCAAAGGCTTTTTACAGGGGAAAAATTAGGTAAACTGGTTTTAAAGGTCCTCGAGGATGAAAGCAATACGTTGTAAGGAATTCGGGCCACCCGCTGCGCTGGTTTTCGAAGAAATCCCGGATTTAAAACCTAAGGAAAATGAGGTTTTGGTAGCAGTAAAAGCCTGCGGGATCAATTTTCCGGATACACTTATTATCCAGGGATTATACCAATTTAAACCGGAACTACCATTTACACCAGGTAGCGATATTGCCGGTATTGTCAAAGAGGTAGGCACAGAGGTAAAACATCTAAAAGTAGGTGATGAGGTATTCGGATTTGTGCAAAACGGAGGATTTGCCGAAGAGGTGGTGGTACCTGCCAATACTTGTTTCCTTAAATCGAAAAAAATGGATTTCCCAATTGCGGCTTCTTTTATGGTGGCCTATGGTACTTCATATCATGCGCTCAAAGACCGCGCAAAACTATCTAAAGGTGAATCGTTATTGGTACTTGGTGCCTCGGGAGGAGTTGGTTTGGCGGCCGTGGAGTTAGGAAAATTAATGGGGGCGAGCGTCATTGCCGCGGCATCAACGGAAGAAAAATTGCAACTGTGTCGGGAATATGGTGCCGACCATACCATCAACTATTCCACAGAGGACCTGAAATCGACCATAAAAAAACTGACCGATAACAAGGGGGTCGATGTCATCTACGACCCGGTTGGAGGGGAGTATTCCGAAATGGCATTTAGGGGAATAGCTTGGGGAGGTAGATTCCTGGTCGTAGGTTTTGCGTCAGGTAGTATCCCAAAAATGCCCCTAAATCTACCATTGCTTAAAACGGCATCAATTGTAGGGGTATTTTGGGGTGATTTTGCGATGAAAAATCCAAAGCAAAATATGGAAAATACCAGGACTTTGATAAAATGGGTTGAAGAGGGGAAACTAAGACCGCATATACATAAAATTTATAAACTTGAGGACACTTCCAGAGCATTGGAAGAAATGGCTGATCGCAAAGTAAAAGGGAAATTGGTCGTGCAAGTCTAGACAGATAAACCGGATTAAACAGATTTCCCAAGGTTTGGGAATGAAAATAAATATATTTCTATGAGACTAAAAGACAAAATAGCCATAGTTACGGGTGGTGCCCGTGGCATTGGCATGGCCATATCCGAGCTTTTCGCAAAAGAAGGGGCCACCGTAATTATCATGGACCTCTTGCCACAAGGGCAGCAGGTTGCCGATGGTATAAATAAGGCCGGAGGCAAAGCGGAATACCATAAGGTTTCGGTAACCGATAAAGGGGCGGTAGAAAGCCTTTTTAAACAGATAAATGACAAATACGGTAAATTGGATATCCTTATAAATAATGCGGGAATTACAAGGGACAGGACGCTTGAAAAAATGAGTGAGGAAGAATGGGACTCGGTGATAGATGTGAATCTTAAAGGGGTGTTTCTATGCACCCAGGCCGCAGTGCCCTATATGAAGCAAAACCAATGGGGCAGAATTGTGAGTGCCGCCTCAAATGTTGGTTTAAGGGGTAATTTTGGTCAGACGAATTATGCCGCGACCAAGGCTGGGGTTATTGCCATGGCCAAAACCTGGACGATGGAATTTGGCAAGTATGGCATCACCGCCAACGCCATAGCACCTGGTTTTACAATGACCGATATGGTAGACAAGATTCCTGAAGAGCATTTTGCCAAGATCAAGGAGAGTATTCCCTTGCGTACGGTAGCACAGCCCTTGGATATCGCTTATGGGTACCTCTATCTCGCTTCAGAGGAGGCGCGTTTTGTTTCAGGCATATGCCTTACCATAGATGGTGGAGCTTCAAGATAATTATATAAAATGGCTAAAAAGATAGTAGATAATTTCGATGCGTTTAGGGCATTGGAGGGAAAAATGCTGCCTGCAGGGGACTGGTTGACCGTGACCCAGGAAATGATCAATGACTTTGCAAAGGCCACCATGGATTTCCAATGGATACATGTTGATGTTGAAAAAGCAAAAAAACATTCACCTTTTAAGAAGCCGGTGGCCCATGGTTTTATGTCCCTCGCGCTCTTATCCAAGTTATTGCAGGACGTTTTATTGGTCCAGTCCACCAAAATGGGGGTCAATTATGGGCTGGACAAAGTCCGTTTTCCAAGTCCCGTTCTTGTCGATAGCCGCCTTAGGTTGATTTGTACGATTCAAAAAATCGAGGATTACGGGGATACGGGTTTAAAAATCAATTGGCATTGTGTAGTGAAGATTGAGGGGACCGAAAAACCAGCTTGTGTAGCAGAATTTATTAGTCTCATGTTTGAATGATTTTTGTAATTTAAGGCATTAGCATTGGATAGGCGGCTAGAAGGCCTATTTATGAGCGAATAAATACCAAACCAAAAAGACAGCAACCATGACCAGACTTTTTGATCTTTTGTACCATCAATTGAATAACAACCCGCTTGAAGCTTCCTTAAATGCCCGTGATGCGGACGGTAATTGGAAGTCCTATAGTACACAAGAGGTAAAAGATTATGCAGTGCAGGCAGCCTCTGGCTTGGTGAAGCTAGGGTTTAAGCCCGGCGACAAGGTGGCACTGGTCATCTATAAAAACAGGCCGGAATGGGTAATCATGGATTTTGCCCTGCAAATGGCCGGACTCATAAGTATTCCACTATACCCGACCATAAGTATTTCAGAGTATGAATATATTTTAAATGAGGCCGAAGTTAAAGCAGCCTTTTGCGGCGGACTCGATCTCTATGATAAATTGTCCTCGACCCGGAAAAATGTTCCTAGTTTACAGCATCTATATACTTTTGAAAAGGTTGAAGGAAGACCATTTTGGGAAGGGATATTGGATAATGAAGGCCTTGGAAAAGTAACGGAAATCAAGGAACAAATTACGGGGGAAGATCTAGCCACTATTATATATACTTCAGGAACCACAGGTAATCCTAAAGGGGTTATGTTAACCCATAACAATATCATGCACGTCATTTTAGAGACCTCAAAATTCTTATTTGTGAAGCCAGGGGAAAAGGTGCTGAGTTTTCTACCACTGTGCCATATTTATGAAAGGGCGGTTTCATTCGCATGGTTTTATGAAGCCACTTCCATCTATTTTTGTGGTACTGATAACCTTAGTGGCCCCAA
Organism: uncultured Flavobacteriaceae bacterium; assembly: GCA_963762065.1. GTDB lineage: Bacteria > Bacteroidota > Bacteroidia > Flavobacteriales > Flavobacteriaceae > Maribacter_A. The sequence goes on from CAVXJE010000003.1 coordinate 22,707, forward strand.
TGGTGATTTGGCCTCTGTGCAACCCGTGGGTTTTACAACAGTTCCAAGACTCCTTGAAAAAATATATGAAGCCATCTATAATAAGGGACTTGCTTTAAAAGGAGCAAAAAAGGCCTTGTTCTTTTGGGCGCTACGATTGACCGATACTTTTGAATTGGACCAAAAACAATCGCCCTTAAGTAAGTTAAAATGGGGAGTTGCGGATAAACTTATTTTTAGCAAATGGCGGGCCGCACTTGGGGGTAAAGTGCGAATGATTGTTACGGGCTCGGCACCTTGTCCTTTGAAGGTGCAACGGGTTTTTTGCGCCGCAGGCATCAATGTACGTGAGGCCTATGGTTTAACGGAGACCTCCCCAACCTTAACGGTCAATAGTATTGAGCCGGGAGGGGCGGTAATAGGTACTGTAGGCTATGCCATAAATGGAGTTGAATTATATATAGATAAAACGTCTGACGATTATAAGGAAGACGAAGGGGAAATTCTAGCCATCGGGCCCAATGTAATGTCTGGCTATTACAAAAAGCCAGAGATCAATGCCCAGGTATTCAAAATGATCGATGGCAGAAAATGGTTCTGCACAGGCGATATTGGGAAGTTGGTCAAAGGGCCGGGGGGCAAGGAATTTCTGAAAATAACGGATAGGAAGAAGGAGTTGCTGAAAACTTCCGGCGGTAAATATGTGGCACCGGCACCTATTGAAAATCGGATCAAGGAAAATTTTGTCATTGATCAGATCATGGTCGTTGGTGATAAACAAAAATTTGTCTCGGCCTTGATTGTCCCCTCAGAAGACGGGCTAAAGAATTGGTGCTTGCATAAAAAAATCAAATGGACCAACTTGGAGGACATGGTAAAGCAGGATAGGATAATCAGGAAATATCAAAAAGTAATCGATAAATACAATCCGGAATTCAGTCATATAGAACAAATAAAGAAATTCCGTTTGGTCCCTGCCGTATGGTTGGCTGTTCACGAAGACGATTCCGAAGCTGAACTCACCCCAACCTTAAAACTCAAAAGGCGGGTGATAAGGGAGAAATACAAAGCGGAAATACAGGAAATATATTCGTAATAATTGTTACGATAACATAAAAAAATAACAGTCTTGAAAGTAAATGAATAAGCACTTCAACATCATTATTGCCGGAGCTGGTGGTATTGCCGAAGCGGCTGGTCTACTCCTGATGGAATGGAGTGCAGTACCACCTACCGTTTTCATCGGAAATCGCACTCTATCAAAAGCGGTAAAGGTGGCAAAATGGATAGAAGAGGGCGCTACGAAACCCTGTACCGTTAAGGCATTTCATCTTCCCGAGGAAGGTATTACGCCAGAAATGAAAGAAATTTTGGATCAAGGCCACGTGCTTTTGGATTGCCTCCCCGGTAGTCTGGCACCGAAAATAGCGCGTTTGGCCAAAGAATATCAGCTGCATTATGCCAACCTAACCGAATACGTTGCAGAAACCAACCAAATAATCACATTTGCAAAGGATGCCACCACGGGTTTCGTTCTCCAAACCGGTCTCGCTCCCGGCTACATCAATATTCTCGCCAACCGGCTTTTCCAAGGGTTTTGCCGCGATTTTGGCGTAGACAAAGTTGACAAGCTTGAGTTGAAAGTAGGTGCGCTGACCGACCATGCTGTTGCCCCACATTATTATGGATTCACCTGGAGTCCGGTCGGAGTAGCTACCGAATACCTAAAAGATGCCTTGGTGCTTAGAAATTTTAAAAAAACAAGACTTCCTGCATTGTCAGAAAGATCCATCATAATTATCGATGGCATGGCTTATGAAGAGGACCTTACTTCCGGAGGTGCAGCTGACCTACCGGATGCTTTAGCAAAAAAGGTGGATTTCCTCGATTACAAAACCCTGCGCTATCCCGGACATTATGCATGGGTAGAGGAACAAATTTCCAGTTTGGGAAATACTCCTGAAGCTATTGCCGCTTTACAGCGCAAAATGGAAGTGTTGATTCCTCACATCGAAGACGACAAGATTATTTTGTATGCAGCTGTTGAGGGCAAGGATACAGATGGGACATTGCACAGGCGAGAGATCGCCAAACAGATACGACCACAAAAAGTTGGAAGGCATCAATTGCGGGCCATCCAAATAGCCACGGCAGCACCCTTGATACAGACTGCCCAACTTATGCTCGAATCCCATTACAGTGGGATTGTCCTGCAAAGCCAAATAGATCCGGATCGATTTTTAAACGGGAATTTTATTGTACCAGTGTATGGCAAAGTGTAGCGCCCCAACAAAAGCATCCTCTGTAGAACCAATAAGAATATCTGGGATTCTCAAAGTCTAAATAATCTTCAAGGCTATGCTGTACTGTTCTAAATTGATGCATATAAAAATTAAAAGGACCAGTTATCAACTCGGACAAATGGGTTGAATATATGTTTATTTGATTCGATAAAATTCCAAACCGTTTATCCAGTTCAAGGAATCATACCTCGACCTTTTTGTACATTATCAATAGTATTTTTTTATACACGCGGCATTTTATTCCTTTTTAATAGGTTTTGGCTTTTCGGCTCTGGTAGGGGAAGCTTTTGGATATTTTTCCCATGAAAGGTCGCAAAACCTATTTTTTTTGATGACTTGCGATATGAATAAAGTTCAAAAAAAGGATAAATTGCACAAGAAATAATTGGTCATTGATTAAATATTCCGATTTTAGCTAAGGATAATATGCCCGCATCACCATTCAGGACCGAATAGACAATATTGGGATTCATAATTCCTTAGATCCAATTGATAACAAATCGATAACAAAAAATAGCTAAATGAAAAAGACCTTAAAAGGCTTCACTATCCTGTTTTTGGCAATTATATCCTATGTGTTTTATATCTTTTATTCAACAGGATATTTCCGTAAAGTGGAAAACCAATTTGCTGGAACCATAGAAAAGAAAGTGGAACTTCCAGGGGTCGAGGATATGCAAATCAGTTATGGGGACGACTTTATGCTGCTTTCTTCAGATGATCGTGCAAGTAGAAGGGATGGCAATACAGAGCAAGGGCACCTATATTATATTGACTTGACGAATACAATGTTCGAGCCAATTCAATTAACCACCGATCTTAAAATACCTTTCTTTCCGCATGGCATCTCAATGGTAAGAACAGCGGATCATGTTTATAGGGTCTATGCCATTAACCATGTTGACAGCAAGCATTCCATAGAAGTTTTCGATCTTCATAATGATAGTCTAACACATATTCGAACCCTGAAGGATGCCTCCATGATAAGCCCAAATGATATTGTGGCCTTGGATAAGGATCGGTTCTATTTTACCAACGACCATGGTTTTACAGAAGGATTGGCAAAATTAGGGGAAGAATATTTGGGCTGGGCAGCCTCTAATGTGGTTTATTTTGACGGGAATGGGTATCGCGAAGTAGCAGAGGATATTGCCTATGCAAATGGCATAAACCTTGACCCTGAACGAAACCTGTTGTTCGTTGCTTCACCAAGGGACTTTTTAGTAAAGGTTTTTGAGGTAAAAGAGCATGGTGATCTTGATTTTATCGAGGATGTGGCTTGTGGAACAGGGGTCGATAATATTGAATTAACCCCCGATGGTAAACTGTGGATCGGGTGCCATCCTAGTTTATTGGCATTTGCAGCTTATGCAAAAGGAAGAAAACCAATCTCCCCTTCTGAAATTATCACCATTGATTACCGAAAAAAGGGGGATTACAGCAAGGAGATTGTTTATTTGGATGATGGAAGGAATATGTCGGCATCAACGGTTGCCACTGTTTATAAAGACTTTATCTTTGTGGGGAATGTAATGGATAATCACTTTTTGATTTTGAGGAAAGAATAGCGCCATACCATTTTAACCTTTAACCCTGATTTTATGGAAATTCCTGAAACAAAATACCCGAATTTCAAACTTAATGGCAAGGTGGCCCTTGTTACTGGAGCGGCCCGTGGTCTTGGAAAGGCATGTGCCCTTGCCTTGGCACATGCAGGTGCCGACATTGGTTTGGGGCTAAGGGATGTAACTACCGCCGCCGAGGTTGAGGAGGAAATAAAAGCCATGGGAAGAAAGGTGATCCGTTTACAAATGGATGTTTCCGATCTGCAGCAAATCAACGACGCCGTAGCTCGCATGGTCGACACCTTTGGTAAGATTGATATCCTTGTGAATAATGTGGGGGTTGCACCGACTAATCTTGCCGAAAATGTGACGGAAGCCGATTTTGACCATACCGTTAATCTGAATTTAAAAGGCACTTTTTTTACCGCACAGGCAGTGGGAAGACAGATGATCAAACAACATTCGGGCCGTATTATAAATATGAGTTCACAGGCCGGTTTTATTGCGCTCGACAGTGAGTCGGTTTATTGTATGACCAAAGCAGGGGTGAATCACCTGACCAAGAACCTTGCTTCAGAATGGGCAAAATATAATATCAATGTCAATGCGGTAGCACCGACCTTTATTGAAACCCCGGGTACCGAACCCTGGTTAAAGGATGTGGATTTTAGGCAAAGTGTATTGGATAGGATTCCCTTGGGCCGTATTGGAAAACCTATGGAAGTTGCAGGGGCGGTGGTATTTTTGGCCTCGGATGCCGCTTCACTGATCACAGGGGAAATAATGCTTATCGATGGAGGGTGGACGGCCAAATAGTAAGTTGCATTCCGGCAGTCGCATATTGGAATAAATCCTTGCCCTAAAGAAATCACTAAATTTTTCGGTAGCTTTAGTATCTATGAAAATACTATCAAGGTGTATTGTTATTTGTTTTGTGGGGCTTGGTCTTTCTTGCTTGGATAAAAAAGAGGTGATCAATCCCCAATCGCAAGCTGTTCTTTCACAGTTGAAAATTTCCTTGGCTAGATTGGCACAAGCATGGTATCCTAAAACCGTTGACACTATTCATGGGGGATTTTGGACCGATTTTGATTCCCATTGGATCAAAAAAGGGCCACAGCAAAAAATGTTGGTGTCCCAAGCACGTCACATATGGTCTACCGCTATTTTGGCAGAACATTATAAGGATACCGTTTATGAAAAAATGGCCGCACATGGGTTCCGGTTCTTAAAAAACAAGATGTGGGATAGTATAAATGGAGGCTTCTTCACCTTATTGGGCCTCGAAAACGATGTTTATAAACCCATATCCAATTCAAAAAGTGCTTATGGTAATTCTTTTGCCATCTACAGTATGGCCACCTATTACAAAGTTTCAAAGGACACCTCTGCACTTGACCTTGCCCAAAAAACCTTTTATTGGTTAGAAGAGCACGCCTATGATCCAGTATACAAAGGGTATTTTGATATTATGGGGCAAGATGGCTCCTGGCTTTTGAACGTAAAGGAAAACGATGGGAATTATGATAGCTTTATTCGGAAAGATTGGAAAGATCAAAATTCATCCATCCATCTTTTGGAATGTTTTACGGCGCTCTATGAAGTTTGGGCCGATCCGCTTTTAAAACAACGTTTGGAAGAACTTTTGACCTTGGTCCGGGATACCATTACTACGGAAAAAGGGACTCTTACCCTACATCTTCAGAGGGACTGGACACCCATTTCTTTAAAAGACTCGACAGATGCCTATAGAAGGCAGAATTTTTGGTTGGACCATGTTTCCTTTGGCCACGATGTGGAAACCGCTTTTTTAATGCTGGAAGCTTCACATGTTTTGGGTAGAAAAAAAGATACGGTAACGTATTTCAAGGCAAAAAAAATGGTGGACCATGCCTTGGAAAAGGGGTGGGACCAACAAAAAGGTGGCTTCTATGATGGTGGATATTATAAGGATGGCCCTGAAAATTGTACTATTGAGAACGCCGCTAAAGTATGGTGGACACAGGCCGAAGGCCTTAATACCCTTTTGCTTATGTCACAACTTTACCCTGATCAAGAGCGTTATTATGAGTTGTTCTTGAAACAATGGGATTATATCACCACCTATATGATAGACCATAAAAATGGCGGGTGGTATCACGAAGGGCTGGACTCGAATCCCGAAGCAATACATGATGCCAAATCCCACATGTGGAAAGTTAATTACCATACTATTAGATCAATGGTTAATGTGATCCAAATGGTAAAAGGGGATTTTGAGTTGACTAAAAATGTCAAGGGATCAGGGTAACCGCTAACCAATTTTTACTTTCGCTCCCTCAAATAATCCATCACCGCAGGCCAATCAGGGAAGAGTTCTGTTTTAAAGTGGATCAGTTCCCCTTGAAAGCGGTCTGCGCCATTTTTAAGTCGGTCATCAATAAGATAATCGCCGTAATTAAGATGTTTGTTATGGGATAGGATCAGCCGTTTGTAGGCAGGATCTTCCAAGTATTTTCTAACCCAGTTTAGTTTATCTGACCAGGCGCTTTGGTTTTCCCAAGGGGCAGTAGATAATATATAGGTGTCAAACCACTTACTAAGTTGGGCATAACTTTCAATCGCTGCTTCCATGGGAGGCATTCGACTAAAAATACCAGGTACCTCATCTAAACGGTTTTCATATTTAGCAAGGGTATCCACATCCAGTTTTTCAATGGCTGCAGGGAAATCTACCAGCACATTGTCCATGTCTACATAGAGGATTTTTTTTGTCATTGAGTGTTATGTTTCAAGCGGTTGTTATAAAATTAAGCATTATTCCAGCTTTAAGTTCAGAGGCTTGCTATTCATATTCTTGGGGTCGATTTCAAGATCCAGTATTTTCAATATCGTAGGGGCAATTTGGTTGCTATAGAGCTGTTCTTTTGTTTTGACCTCCCCTGTTGATGGGACGCCTTTCCCAAAAAGTACCATCCACACCCAGCCGGCACCTTTCACTTTATTGCCATGGTCCCGCCATGTATGCAAAGGGTCGGTGCCACGGCCATGGTCCGTGGTTATTATAAAAAGGGTATTGTCTTTATAGAACTGATCTTTTTGGCTAAAATCCCAAAGCTCTTTGATAAGGGCATCTGTGTTGTTGGCGGCGGTTAAATAGGCCGCATAATCCCCATCATGGGCAAAGTCATCGGTTTCCCCATAGGAGATGTATACCAATTCCGGGTGGTTTTTTTTCATGTATTCCAGCGCATAATGATGGGTAAAGGCATCCAGCCGGACAGTACTCCACGGACTGGGGACTTTAGGCTGTAGTTCGTTCAGGAATTTTTCCCTTTCGGTCAGGTTGTTTCCTGTGGCAAGTTCAAAGCCGGCATTCACAGGCACTCCAGAACGCTCCTCGTTTATGATAAAGGGAAAAACGTCCCAACTCCCAAAAGCGGCCACCTTGCCTTTGTATTTTGCGGCCTTATTGGCAATCTCCAAAATAGTGGTATTCATATTGGGGATCTTATCATTGCTGGTAATCCGGGCATCATCTGCTTTTCCCGTTAAAATTTCGTTGTATCCCGGATAGGAAAACCATAGTGTATTGGTCAGATCTACCTTGCTCCCCAAGTTACGATTGCCATGTATCTGGCCCATTTCTGCAACTTCCGACCAAAAAAAGGGCATTAGGGCTTTGCGTCGTGCTGTTGGGGTTTCTTTCCAGAAGTGTTCCTTTAGGGTAGTAGTGTCATTTACATATTCCCTGTTCCCCACCAAAAGCGGATCTGCCCCTGAGAACAGTTCTTGCCAACGAAGGCCATCGAGGGTGATCAAGATTATCTTTGTATCCCCATTTTTAGGTTGTTGTGCGGTGGCCATAACCATTAACAACAGGACCAGGATATTGATTGGGATTCTTTTTTTCATGATTTTATTCTAAAGGTTAGGCATCCAACGCTTGCCAAAGGTACCAACAACCAATGGTTCTATAGGGGGCCCATTTGGCCGCGATTTTTTGCAGTTGTGTAGGGGAGGGTTTGGCTTGGAGTTGGTAGAATTTTTGTACGGCATTCTGTATGCCCACATCCCCCAATGGTAGAACATCCAAGCGCCCAAGGGTAAACATAAGGAACATTTGGGCGGTCCATACCCCGACCCCTTTTATGGTGGTCAGCTCTTTGAGAACCTCCTCATCTGGGCTGGACTGCAACCCTAAAAAATAATCCTCATTTTCGATTACCTTGGCGGCCACATTCTTAATGTAGTTGCTTTTGCTGTAAGAGAGGCCAACGGCCCTTAGTTTTTCAATGTCCATCCGACCCAAATGCTCCGCATGGTAGGGGAACCCCATAAGGTCTAGATACCGATCATAAATGGTTTTTGCGGCCTTGACGGAGAGTTGTTGGGAAATAATGGAACGGATCAGATCATAAAAAGGCGATGGACTTTCATTGTGTGAATACCTGGGCAGCTCCTGGATCAAGGAGGCCATGACGGTATCGCTGGATCCCAAGTGGATCAAACCAATATCAATAGGGGTTTTTTGTGACACTTTAATGTTTTTTAAGGCACATAGCCCGTGCTTTTGGGCGTGGTTTTTATTCCGACATTCTGTTTTTCAAGTCCATATTTCCGTGTAAAATTCTTGTTATTCCCACTGCGTTTTCGTTGATTCTTCTATAGAAAATAATATGTCGAATTGTTCTTAAACCAAGCAGGTGTTCCGTAATCCCATTATACGTTTTTCCTAAGCTGGGGTTTTCTGCAATCTCTTGGCAACTGGCAATTAACATTTCATAATAAGTGTCGGCCTGTTGCTCCGACCATTCCTCAAATGAATAATTCCAAATTTTGGCTAAATCTTCAACCGCTTTGTTGGTCAAACTATGTTTAGCCATCAAGACGCTTATTTGCTTTTAATATTTCCAGATGTTTTTTCGGGTCAAAATCATTTGCAATTCCGCTATTAATTCCTTCTTGAATAGCATTCCTTAACGCAAGTACTTTATTTTCTTCTTCTTCCAAAAGTCTTAATCCTGCTCGAATTACCTCGCTTACATTTTTAAACCGTCCTTCTGAAATTCGACTCTGAACGAATTCGTCAAAATAATTCCCAAGTGATATTGATGTGTTTTTACTCATTTTAGTATTATTTATTTTAAATATACCAAAAATTGGTAACAAAGTCAAATTCTCGAATTATAGCCAACCTAAAGTGTTAGTGCCCATTATACCATATGGTAACCGTTGTCAGTTTTTCAAAACTATCCTAAATCGTGCTTTACCTTCTTCGAGATGTTCTATGGCTTCGTTTACTTTTTCCATAGGAAATTCCTCAACGGTCGGATAAATATTGTGTCTTACACAAAAATCAAGCATGGTTTTAGTTAATGCAGGACTGCCTAATGGACTTCCTCCCACTGATTTTTCACCACCAATTAAACTAAACGCCGGAATTGCCATCGGTTCCAATACAGCACCTACGGTATGAAATTTTCCTTTGGGTGCTAATAGATGTGAGGTAAGAATTCCAGTCTAATGTTACATTGGTCGTGTTCAAAATAAAGTTCAGTTTACCTGCTGATACTTTCTAATTCTTCCGGAGATTTTGAATTGATAACCTTTGGTGGCCCCCATATTCAAAATTTGTTCTTTCTTATCCGGATTTGAACTAAAGGCAATCACTTCACAACCCCAATGTTTTAAAAATTTGAGTGCCATATGTCCTAATCCTCCAATTCCAATAACACCGACAGTATCTGTTGGTTTTACCCCTGCTAATATTATTGGATTAAAAACTGTAATTCCACCGCAAAGCAAAGGTCCTGCCTTACTTAAATCTATTGCTTCCGGCAAGAGGAATTGCCCATGACCAATGTCCCCGGACATAATCAGCAAAACCGCCATGCCTTCCTACAATTGTGGCCTCGTTTTGGGAACATAGGTGATGCTCTCCGTCCATACATTCCTGACAACTCATACAAGATGCTGAAAACCATCCCAGCCCTACTTTATCTCCAACTTTTACATTTTTAACTGCCTCACCGGTGGCTACTACTTCTCCAACTATTTCATGACCCGGTACAATCGGATATTGCTGTCATTCCCCATTCATTGTTTATCATACTTAAATCAGAATGACAAATACCACAATAGGAAACTTTTATATCTACTTGTTCCGATCCTATTTCACCTAATTCATACGAATAAGGTTCTAATTTTCCTTTTGGCTCTGAAGCCGCATACGCATTTACTTTCATATTTTCTCCTTGTTTTTAATTGTTGCCAATGTTCGCATATACGCAAGGGTAGGGATAATTCGGTTTTGTGAATACCTCTAATTTAGTTGCTTTTATGATTGTTTATTTGAACTTTCAGACCTATAAATATACTTATAAAAGTGTCCTATAAACGAAGAATTTTAGAAACCATCAAAAGAGACAACTATGGGGGCATTCCAATTAATAGTTTTGTGTTTTTTTTAGAAAAGTATCGCGCAAACAGCTCTTTTATGGGACTTTAAAAATGGCAACCAATAGCCCGTATAAGTCAGATATGATCATTAACTATATATTCCTATATTAGCTAATAACTATTTTCAATTGCTACAGTCAATTGATAAAACATCAACAAAATGAATAGATTAACTTTTTTAATTCTTGGCCTTGCAATTTTTATAAGTTGTGAAAGTGCACATAAGGAAGATGCTTCCTTTAGGGATTTAAATAAGAATAACAGACTGACTGTAACGATGGATAAAACGGTAATAGCTCCCATCCGGTCGCTACTGCGTTTAGCCTGATTTTAAATGTCGAAGGTATGCAGGTACAAGCGAGGTGAACATATTAAAAACCAACCAATATGAAAAGACTGTTTACAATTGCCATTATTATGCTTCTTTGGACATTTACTTATGGTCAAAAACCGAGAGCAAGGGATTTAGGCGTAACATTTGTTGGTAAAACAGGGGAATTTAATGCCATTACAGATGTGAGGGGAGTTGAGGTAGGATATAGTACTATCATTTCTGGGGAAGGTAAAAATGTTGTTGGCAAAGGCCCAGTTAGGACTGGTGTTACAGCAATATTTCCACGAGGCAAAAGTAAAAAGTTTAGTCCCGTTTATGCAAACTGGTACAGTCTAAATGGTAACGGTGAAATGACAGGTACAACTTGGGTAACAGAATCCGGATTTTTAGAAACACCTATTATGATCACAAACACCAACAGTGTTGGAGTTGTTCGAGATGCAGTTTTAAAATGGTACGTAGATACAGATTGGTATAGCGGAGAAGATTGGTGGTATACCTATCCTGTAGTAGCAGAAACTTATGACGGTTTCCTTAATGATATATATGGTTTTCACGTCGAAGAAAAGCATGTTTTAGAAGCTATAAAAAATTCATCGGGCGGAAAGATTGCCGAAGGGAATGTTGGTGGAGGAACAGGAATGATGTGCCTGGGTTTTAAGGTGAACGGGTACTTCCTCCAGAGTATTTAAAGTCAAAGATTCGACGTACACCATTGGAGCAATTGTTCAAGCTAATTTTGGAGCAAGAAGAAATTTATCCATCGCAAGTGGTTCCCGTTGGAGTGGAATTAAAAGATACTTTAAATTATGTCTTTAGGTGCACCACCCAGCTCTAGGCGACAAGAGGGAGATGGGTCGATTATCGTAATCGTAGCAACGGAAACCGCACCACTTTTACCTCACCAGTTAAGAGGATCGCCCAAAGGATTCCGTTGGGAATTTGGCATAGTAGGCGGACGTGGAAGTAATAGTTCTGGAGATATATTTTTAGCCTTCTCTACTGCAAATGAAAACGCTTTTAATCGGGATAAAACAACCACGGTCAAGTCCTTGCCGAACTACCAACTCACGCCAGTCTTTGAAGCAACGGTGCAAGCGGTGGAAGAAGCAATCATTAATGCGATGGTAGCTGCTGAAACTATGGAAGGGATTAATAAAAATAAAGCTTATGCGCTACCTCACGATTTGCTAATTAAAATACTCAAAAAATATAATAGGATAAAAGAATAAAGTGGTACAACAAGGGCGACAAGCACGCCGCCAAAGGCGGCCAGGCAGGCTCGCGAGGTTGAATGCCAACCAATGCAACTACATGTAGCCGAGACGTTAGTAACCATATCATATGAAAAAAATCTTTGCCATCTTCTTAGCATTTGGAATATTTTCTTGTAAGCCAAATCCCGATTTCAATAAAGGTGACCAAACGGGAAACTTTAGTGGCCTAATTGAATATGGCGATTTTTCCGATAAGATACTATTTGAAATAGAAAGTGATTCTGTCAATTTTAAGGTTTTCTTCACGAGTTTAGCGCAAAACGCCAATCGAATTCCGTTTCAAAATGTTGAAGTAAGCGGTGATTCAATAAATTTTAAATTGCAAAGCGATTTTTACACTTACTCGTTTAGAAACAAATGGATTGATAATAATAGCAAGCTTCAGGGATTATTTTCTGTTGATACCATTACAATCCGCTACACCTTAGAAAAGGAACTTTTAGATACTAGCAATGCTCTAAAAAGTGAGGAAATTAGTTTTGAATCCAATGGGTTTAATTTAAATGGAACTATTTGGTATCCTAATAACAAAGGGGATAAAGCCCTGATAATCGTAACTTCTTCTGGAAATGCAGACCGAAGTGCTTCCCGTGCGGAAGCCATTTTATTTGCAAGAATGGGATTCACTACTTTCCATTATGACAAAAGAGGCACTGGAAATTCTCAGGGCAATTGGGAAGTTGTAACAATTGAAGAACTATCTGCAGATGATATCAATGCTATAAAATATTTCTCTGATTATACTGGAATTCCTCTCGATAAAATTGGAATAAAAGGAAGTAGTCAAGGAGCTGCCAAAATACCATATATTTTAAATGAATTAGAGCATCTGAAATATGGAATTGCCGTAAGTTGTCCTGGAGTTACCTTACTAGAAAGCGATTTAAACTATTGGAAAAATAGAAATGCAGAAGCATTTGGAAATGAAATTGAAAACGCAATTGCATTACAACGCAAGGTTTTTGAATTTATAGCAGGAACACTATCAAAAACAGATCTAGAAAAGGCTATTGATCATGAAAAATCAAAATCGTGGTTTGCCAAAATATGGGTACCAAATTTGGATGAAGTCCAAATAGATAAGAAACTACTTTATAGTCCAATTCCTTACTTTGAAACTACCAAGCAACCCATCCTAATCCTACAAGGAACATTAGATGAAATAATACCCGCTAATAGTCATGAACTCATTGCTGATGCACTGACGAAATCAAGTAATCGTAATTTTGAAACAATTTTATTAGAGGGAGCCTCTCATTCCATGAACTATGTTGGAGAAAGTGATTTCCCTTACTGGTCAAAATTGCATCCTGATTATTTAAAAACTATTGAAGAGTAGGTAAGACATTGCATATAATGTTTTTGGTTTTCACCCTGTATTTTTTAACCCTCCAGACAATGAATTTATAATAGACAAAAGTTTGGTCAGCAACTTATCCGCTTCAATAGGGTCGTTATCCTTTATTGCCCTCCATTCCTTTACATACTTGATATGAAGTTGGTGCAAAACGTTCAACTCTTTTTCTCTACGCTTCAAATTCCCAAACTGCCCCATTCTTCTAACCGATGCAGGCCCACCAAGTAATTCTTCAATATGGCCGATGCCATCTTGGTAATCCAATCAGTTACAATTTTAAAAACTTTGCCCTAATAGTAGTATCAAATTCCAATTCAGCATACCGCTCCATTAAATCCGCATTGGCGAGAATTAAATTAGTTTCTATTTGGATGAACAAGAATCTTAGAGAAAGGCCAAGAGTCTATAAATTGCTTTAGTTCTTCAAATTGTAAAGGTTTTTGTTTTTGAGTTCCTTTAATGCCTGCCCTACGCTATACCAACCTGTTAAGGTAAAACGTGATGACTCCAACTAAACACCCATGGTATGGCTCGCAGGTCGTTCAATGTACGTTGTCCCGATCTCGGGCTCCGGCGAGAACCGATTTTACTATTCTCTAATACATCAATTGAGGTCTACTTGACTAAAAAGTCGATAAATCAGGGTCCTTGACTCATGCTCTTATAGAATTTCAACGATTTTTCCGTAAGCCAATTGATGTCTCGGTTCGATACGGGTTTTGGATTTTATTTGTGGAATATTGCATTGTTGGCGTGCAAAAAAACCCCAACGCTCACATATTTAAATTATAGGTAGCCGTTAAAGGATTTCCAAATTGCTGGGCAATAGATTCCCCTTGCACTGTTAATTTAATTTGGCCACTTACCGTATTTAAAGGCATACTTTCCATAAAACGGATGGTATTTTCCGCCTCCCTACTTATTGTTCCTCCTGTTCCATGGAAAAAGAAAATTTCCAAATCATGTTTTTTACCAATTTCACATAAGCGTTCTTCGGCTTTATAAAGACTCCATTTACTTGCCAACGTTCCTCCATCCTTATTGCTATCGCTATACCCAAGCATTACTTCCTGTGTATTTGACACCAACTTTTGGCGGGACTTTGTTATCGGATGGCCCAAAAATTTATCCAAGAATTAAATGCCCGGTTTCTAAATCGGGTATGGTTTCGAATAATGGTGCAACCCGCAAATTAGTACCTAACAGTTGGGTTTCCCTCATTAAAAGGTACACCACCAATAAATCGCTAAGGCTTCTTGTCATACTTACAATCAAAGATCCTATACCATCTGATCCATATTGATTAATGTGCTGTCTTAAAACCCTAAAATAGTCTAATACGTTATCCGCTTCTTCGCCATATAATATTGTAATATTGGTTATAGGCGCATGCTTTTCCAATTCCGTTGTTAAAAAACCAACCCGTGTTTCTTCATCCCAATTATGGAAATCAAATTTTTCAAAACCTGATTTCTTTAAGATCTGGGCGATTGCTTTTTCATGGTAAGTACTGTTCTGGCGAATATCCAATTTGGCAAGATGGAACCCAAAACATTGAACAGTACGTTCAACCGGGAACACAATATCCAAGGCTATACCTTTTGCCCCACTTTCTATTAAGATATTTCTAATAAATTTCAGATCTTCCTGTAAAACCTTGCTCGATCTGTAATAAGAATTTGAATCGTTATGCTTTTCGGCTATGGTATTTTCCACTTTAATAACCAAGAGACTTATGTATTGACGCCAAGGTTCATGTGGGTTTCGTTTTAAGGATTTTTCCCCTTCTTCCCCCAATGCTTTCGCTAAACCGCTTACCGCTTCGAGAAGAGCTGCCGGAACAGGGTTGCTTATGGCCGACAAAGTCATACGTGAGGCTAATTTCACCAACTGTGTATGAATAATTTCCAATGCCTTTTTACGATGGATCAATAATGTATCCTGTGTAATACTTGGAGTTACAAAAGGATGCCCGTCGCGGTCGCCTCCTACCCAGCTGCCAAAATTAAAATGCGGATAATTCTCAGGCTCGCTCAATTTATCCGCATCAAAGCCCATAGCCAACCAAGAATCTTTCAACTTGCTATCGGTCTTTTCCAATACCAAAGGAAATACTTTGCTGAGATAATAAACAACGTTGTCACGTTCTGAAGTTAGGTCCGGTTTTTCAAGATAAATCTCTCCTGTTCTCCACCAACGTTCCAATAAATTGATGATTTTTTCGCGTAAGGCGTTTTTTTCGGTTTTCGAAAAAGTAGGGTTTTCTCTTTGCACCAATAATAAATATAACTCTCTATGCAATTCTATAATTGTAACTCTTTTTGCCTCTGTCGGATGTGCCGTTAAAACAGGCATTATATTTAAAGAGGATAGTAGTTTTACCATTTTATCTTCACTTATACCTTGCTTAATCCATATTTTAAATGTCTCTCCCCAAGAACCCCGAATTGCAGATATATCGCCCTTATTTTCGAGTTGTCTGCGATATTGCGTTGCAGCATTTTCTTCTACCAAAGTAATTAGTTGAAAATAAATTCCCAAGGTTTGTATTACTTTCCCATCAGAAATAGAAATCTTTGTTATTTCTTTCTCGGATATTTTATGTAACCTTAAGAGTTTGAGTGTTTCGTTCTCATTAATACGCAGCAACATTTCTTCATAACATGATAGTATATAATTTCTATCGTCTATGATTTTTTGAAATTCGTTGGTTTCAATTTTTCTATTCATTGAATATTCCTGATTCCGCAATTTCTTTTTATTGCCGTGTACGGTTTACTGTTCCTTTAAGATCTTGATTTTATTTTCCCTGTACATTTTATGTTCAATGACCTGGGAAGGCATTTCAATATTGTTCTTGTCCAGAATTTGCTTAACATCGGTTATTACCTTACTTCGAATATTATGGCCAAGGTAACTATCGGGTAATTTTTTATTCACTAAAATATCCACCCAAAAAAGAACCTGGAGGTCTGTAGTAAATTCGCCCAGTTCGGTAACTACAACGTTTGGTATTGGGGTTTTTAAAATTTGTTTGTTACCCTTTAAATAATCGATTATTAAATTACGAGTTAGGTCAATATCGCTTTCCGGGGCAACACCGATCATAAAGTTTATCCTTAAGTTACCATCCTTGGTATAGTTGATCAGCGTATTTTTTATAATCAATGAATTTGGGATGTAAATATCCTTTCCCTCAACATTTCTTAAATGGGTGGTTCTTAAATCAAGGCCTTTTACATTTCCCTTATAGCCATCAATTTCAATAATATCGCCTATTTCAAAAGGTCGTTTCAAAGCCAGAATAATTCCGGATAAAAAATTCTCGCCTATGTCCTTAAAGGCGAATCCAAATATAATGGCGCTTATTCCTGCCCCAGCTATAAGACTGCTGGCAATGCCGCCAAACCCGATTATATTCAAAGCGATGATGACCCCAAATGTATAGAACCCCCATTTTGAGGCTTCCGCAAGGAATTTAGAGACAATACTATCTTTCCATCTGTTTTGAATTCTTTGCCCCATAAAAGAGTAGAATATATTCCCAAGAATTATAAAAAGGATCAATACCAGTAATCCGGCAATTACATTGGGTATCATAGAAGTAACTGCCGTGTAGAAGTCATTGAATATTTTAGTGAAATCTATTTTCATAAACCATCTTTTATTAAATTGTACACTACAACCTGTTAAACCTGACTTTGTTAGCAGCAGGCGAGTTGGCGCGTTGGTCCAACGCAAATTGTTTTCCGGCAGCAAAGATAATTTATTGTTGGGATTTCTTTTTAAGAAATTCAACTGCAATAGCTACCTCAAGTTTATCGTGCAAAGGGAGATAGGGGTCGGGATTGCCTTAAAAGGACTTGTTTTTCAATCCAGTTCTTTTTGTACACCAGCTTTTATTGGTTCCAATTCTCCTTGTCGACCCGAAAAATATTGAAAGCTTTCAATTTTTTTTCGAAAGTCATTCCATTTTTTAATGCAACTTTTTCAGAGCTCAGGTTATCGACATGGATCATTGAGATCAACGAATTGGCAAAGTTGTTTTCAAAGGCGTAATTTTTACATTTTGTTGCAGATTCAAATGCAAAGCCTTGTTTCCAAAACTCAGGAAGAATGGAATAACCGATTTCCATTCTCTCGATATTTTCAATAGTTTGAATCAGAAGACCAGATTGACCTACAAGGCGGTTTGTTTTTTTATCAATCAGCACGTTCATTCCTCCCAAATCATTTTCGTATCTATGAAATGCTTTGTCAAACCATATCTTGCATAACTCGGATTCGGATAGTTTTGGGTCAAGGTCTAAATATTCCGCAATATTTTTCGCTTTAAATAAAGCCATCCAAGAATCGAAGTCTTCGGGTTTCAGCAGTCTAAACTTTAGCCTTTCGGTTTCCTGTCCTGTGAGTAGGTATTTCATTTTTTTCGCTTTAATAAGTTTGGTGCGTATCCAATCAACTTCTTTTTGTTGTTCCCTTGCCCGTCGGATAAGGTCATTTACCAACCTATCAAATCCTGGGCAGGAGCCAATTTGAAAAATCGGTTACGCTGCAAAACAGCTTATCGGGTTTAGACTTTTCCAGTTTTTCAACTTCCGCTGTTTGCGCCCAGGCGGCCGCGATAACATTAATGCCCACTTCCCTGCTTGCCAGGATATCGCCAGGGGCATCCCCGACATATATTGTTTCATCCTTGTTGGGGTGCTGCCATTTTTCCAAAACGCATCGGATCCCCTCCGCTTTTCTCGGACCCAAAGGGGAGCCTGTTTCCAAAGGCTCGAAAAAAGAGCGAACCCCAAAATAGTCTAGCGAAATATCGGTGCTGTATTTCCCTTTACCTGTTACCATGGCAATACGGACTGATCTATTTTGCAAACGAAGGAGCAAATCAAAAATACCTTCGAACACATCGGGACACATTGCATGTAAGGACTTATAGTAGTACAAATAATCGGCAATGCCCTTTTCATAATGGTCCGCTGCCAATGCCATTATGGTACCCTCTTCCGAGGGCCCGAAAGTGGCAATGATCTCTTGGTCAGACAGGTCTCGGTTGATCAAGGGCTCAATTGATTTTCTGAAGGCCATAATACAAAGCGGCAGGGTATTGGCCAAAGTCCCGTCCAAATCAAAAATAACCCCCTTGATTTTTTTCATGTCGTTTTATTGAACTTTCTTCTGTAGTAATACTAACAAAATATGAAAATCAATATCTAAGTTTTTAGTTTTGAAAAGTACTGAATACTTATCAAATATATAATAGCTAAATTACCGCGAATTTCAAAAAATGGCATTAACTGCTTAAATTAACCCAATATGGAATTGACCGTCTGTATGATCGATGATGACTTGGTGTCGCAATTCGCGTCAAGATATTGCATAGAACAATCCAATGCAAATTGCAGGATTATAAAATGCGACAATGCGGAAGAGGGCTTGCATTTGTTTGCTGACCTCTTGCAGGGGGAAAAGGATGTTCCCGATATACTATTCCTGGATTTGGTTATGCAGGGAATGGACGGCTGGGAATTTCTAGATACGTTAAAAAATATGACCGATCGGCCGCTACGGACAGACATTTATATTCTGTCTGCATTTACAAATTCTAAAGACCGGCTCAGAGCAAAAGAGCATCCTATGGTTCAAGGGTATTTTGACAAGCCGCTGTCCAAGGATACAGTGAATAGGATTTTCCTTGCAAAAATATCTTGAACGACTCCTTTATTCGGACTTTTAATTGGGTTTTTTTTTAAAGGTTAAACTCCATCGCGTTTTCATCCTTGCTGAAAATATGTGGGTAATGCTCCCTTGAGTTGGCGATCATAAACTCCAAAGGCACATCCTCGAAATGGCCGTAATCTTCAAGGTATTCCATAAACAGACTACCCTCACTATTGTATTCCTGGAAGATGGAATCGTTTTCACCATCGAACCCCAGGGGTGCTACTTTGCACATTTCGCATAACGACTTATTGAATGCGGGCGATACCTTTAACCATTTCCCGTCGAGGAAAAGGTCTACCATACCATGCGGAGTTAATTCGTTGGACCCAAAAACCTTCAGCAATCTTTCGACCCCGATGTGGTTCTTTACTTTTGCCAAATGTATCCTTGCCGGGATGCCCACAGCACGTAAACAGGCAATCAAGAGGATAGATTTATCGATACAATGGCCTTGGGCCTGTTTTGCGAGATTGCTTGCCTTGAAATGCTCCTTGGAAAAATTCAAATAGTAGGGGTTGTACCTATAGGTATCCCTTACCTTGAGATAAAGCCCTATGGCCTTTTCTTTTTTGGTAAGCGATTCTATATTGAATTCTTCAACGATCTGCTGTATTTCCTTCGTTTCGTAATCAAAAAAATAGGTAGGTGACAAATAATCCATTCACGATTTTTTATAAAGATAAATCTTTCCCCGCTAAGGGTATTTGGGCAAACGTTAATTTGTATTTTGTTAACGTTTACTAGTTGCGTAGTGGCGGGTTTATAAGCCATTATCGCTTATATCTTGTTGTGTTAAGTAGGTTTCTTTAATCTTCTTCACATCTTGCTTATTCGCGTTCCGAACTCTTTTACGCTATCCCAATTGGTATATTCAATTTCTGCGCTGGTGTCTGTAGGTCCTTTGGTCATCCACATAATAAATTGGATCATAATTCTATCGAAAAACGGGTATTTTTTATAGTCTAGTTTTCCTGCAAAAACGCCAACCATCGTAGGTGTCCAATCAATGGTTTTAAAAAATTTTATCACATAGGGGTTTGTGTCGGGGGTGTTTTTCTCGGCTTTTCTTGCCACCAGATTTACGGAAAAGAAGACTGTTTTAATAGAATTAAGCTGATCCTTATGCGTATTTATAAAGTCGATTATTTTTTTATTATGAACGCCATATCTAATACTGGCACCTATAATAAGTGTATCGAAATTCGTTACCTCTTCCTTAAAGTCATCAATTGAAAATAGGGCGACGTTTTGTTCATTTTTTAATAATTGGTCTCGCAGGGCATTACAGATTTTTAGGGTTTGGCCATCTACCGAAGAATAGATTATCGCAGTCTTGTCTTTCATTTCACTATCATTTAATAGTAACCAAAGTTCGGCATTTTAGTATTTAATACACACAACTAATGAATATAGTTACCATGCAATTACAACCTATACATTGCATCCTTTATTTGAACTTTGGTAACGATCCCGATAAAATGCGTTTCATTGTATTTTATCTTTTTGTGGTTGGTCGTTTTTTAGATCAACCCGTTCATCTTTATATATCGGGTCTGTGGATCATTCCTTTTTTAGCATGGACCAATTGGCATGTACGACCTTCCAATCGTTATCCGATAACGCATACACAGAAGTTGCTTTCCACTTTGTTCCGGGCGTACCATCAGGTTTATAAGGATGGTATTGGAGACTGATGATGGCTATATCTTGAAACAACTGAACCTTGGGATTAATAATTTTATAGGTGTGTTTGTGAATCATACCCATGCTATCCAATTTCGCTGCGTATGCACGAATGGCCGGCAGGCCTTCAATTAGATCATGAGCGCCTATATCATCGACATAAGTAGCCTCATTATCAAAATGTTTGGTATAGCCCGTAACGCTTCCTTCTGCCCAGCTGTTCAATGCGTCTTTTTCTTTCTCCATTACCAGTTGCTCAATTTCAATGGATGATTTTTGCAACTCCCCTTTATTTTCCACCCCATCTTTTTTGGGAAATGTGCATGAGAATACCAATAAGGGAATAATCCAGAGGGTAGTAAACTTTTTCATACTATTTGAATTTAAAGATTAGAAGCCACTTTGTGACCAAAATATAATTTACAGGACCACCAACGATCAGTATGGGAATAGTAGCCGACTAAGAGCTTAGTTGCTTTCAAGTTCCAAAAAAGGTTAAGCGAGCTGCAACCCTTTAATTTACTACTATTTTGGCTATTATATTTAAGATTTTTGGTTTTAAACTTTCAAGTTCAAAAATAGGGGGTATTCAAAACTTGGAGGTCCAAGACTTACTAATTTACATAATTCCGGTTAAAATTACGAGGGGATCCCCTCGTTTATTCAAACCTTTATTTCTTTCGTCATTGCAAGACCTTTTGGTCGCAGCGATCCGTCTAATGTTTAGTACTTGCTTATACCCCATTCAAAAGGGGAATTGGGCAGCTTATAGGAAATGTTAAAACGGGCCGTATAGTTGCGGAATCGGGTTTTTAATGTTAATTTTTAAGTTCTTTAATACTAACTCTAAAAAGTATACTACGCATGGAAGAAAAGCCAACCCCGAAACCCCAAGCCCCTGTTAAAAGGGCCCCAGCGAAGCCCGCTGCGAAAGCCCCGGTAAGAAAAACCACTACCACTAGGGCGAAGCCCAAAGCCCCTGTTAAAAGGGCCCCAGCGAAGCCGGCAACAACGGCCGCAACCAAAGCCCCGGTACGAAAATCACCGGTAAGAAAATCACCGGTAAGAAAAGCCCCGGTAAGAAAAACAGCCACTGCCGCTGCAAAAAAAACCACTGCCGCGACTACCGTTAGAAAAGCCCCAGTGGCCAAGGCGCCCATTGCTAAAGCTGCGGATCCGGTAGCACAAGAAAAGAAAGCAGCCCCCAAAGTTGTTAAAGCAAAAAAGGTTGAGGCAGGGGACGGTACGGTTAAAAAGACCGGCAAAAAAATTAAGAAATACAAGAAAAAAATAAAGGCACTTAAAAAGCAGCTGAAGAAAACGACCAAAAAAGCGGCCAAAAAAGTGGATTCGCTTAAGAAGAAGTTGAAAAAAGCAAAAAAGAAAGTAGGCAAGAATAGCGAAGTCAAAAAACTGAAAAGCAAATTAGGCGAATTGGGGAAAAAGGCAAAAGCAATAAAAGCAAAAAAGAAAAAGTAGAAATATTAGGTAGAAACAAAGGCCCGGGATTTTAAACCTGGGTCTTTTTGTCTGTAGGGATTCGGGCGACCTCTAGTTGGCTCTATTATTTAGGGACCTCCTATCTTTCCAATTTCCAATAACAACATTCCCTACCCCTGTGTGCACCGTACTTTTTCTGTGCTGTTTATTGGTATCCCTTGGCTTTTGGGTAATACTTTTTTCGTAACCAAAAAGAAACGCGAACCAACAAAATCAATGCAGGGACTTCTACTAACGGACCTATTACCCCTGCAAATGCCTGTCCCGAATTAAGTCCGAAAACGGCAATGGCAACCGCAATCGCCAATTCAAAATTATTCCCCGCTGCCGTAAAAGCCACAGAAGCGGTTTTGTCATATTCAGCGCCCATTGCCTTTGTAAGGAAAAACCCAATGAGGAACATTAAACTAAAATAGATCAATAGCGGCACTGCGATAATCAGAACGTCCATAGGAATTTCGACGATCAATTCGCCTTTTAGGGAGAACATGATCACAATGGTGAATAAAAGGGCGATCAAGGTCATTGGTGAGATAGCCGGAATAAATTTTGTAGTGTACCATTCCTCCCCTTTTAATTTTACCAAAACCATTCGACTCAAGATCCCCATTACGAACGGAATCCCCAAATAAATGGCGACACTCTCGGCAATAGTCCCGATCGAGATATCAACAATGGCACCGTCGAACCCAAAATAGGGGGGCAGTATGGTTATAAAGATCCAAGCGTAAAAACTATAGGCAAACACCTGGAAAATGCTATTCAAGGCCACTAGACCCGCACCGTATTCGCTACTTCCTTCTGCAAGGTCGTTCCAGACCAGCACCATTGCAATGCATCGCGCCAAACCGATCAAGATCAGGCCCACCATATATTCCGGATAATCCCTTAAAAAAGTGATGGCCAGCACAAACATTAAAACGGGACCAATTACCCAATTCAGTAAAAGTGAAATTGAAAGGATCTTGGTGTTGCGGAAAACTTTTGGCAATAGTGCATAATTAACCTTTGCCAAAGGTGGGTACATCATTAAAATCAAGCCAATGGCAATGGGGATATTGGTGGTGCCACTACTGAACGAGTCTAAGGTAGTCGGAAATGTTGGGACAAAATACCCAATGCCAACGCCCAGGGCCATTGCGATAAAAATCCAAAGCGTTAGATAACTGTCTAGAAAACTTAATTTTTTTGTGGATGCCATTTTAAGAATTTATTTTGGAGAAAACAAAGTATAGTTCGGTTGCTATTTGCAGATTTCTTTCGTTATATTTTTGGGCCTGCTGTGGGGTATTATCAAATGCCTTTGGATCTTCAAAAGTGATCGGGAACCGTTTTTCGGCACCAGCAATAAAAGGGCAACCTTCATCGGCTTGGGAACAGGTAAGAATTGCCGCAAAGGCCGATTTTGGGTTAAAGGGATCATCGAACTTTTTCGAAAATCCGATGATGGGATGCTGGTTTTCCGCATATTTTATGCAATACACCGGGTTTTCGCCTTTTGAAATGGTATTAAATTCAAAACCCGAATTTTTCAGGGTTTCCGCTGCCATGGGGAAAAGCGCTGTTGCCTCGGTGCCGCCCGAATAACAGAACACATTTTTTAGGTTGAAATAATAGGCAATGGTCTGTGCCCAAACCTGCGATAAATGACTTCTGCGGGAGTTGTGGGTACAGATAAAATTGAGACGGATCTCTTGATCGGTGCGATCCTTTTCCCGGACAAATTCTATGAATGGTCTTAAGGTTTCCTTGCGTTCATTTGGGATGGTCCCAACATCGAAAGTCGCGATGATATTCCCTATTTTTTTGAATACTGGCATGGCTGGTCTACTATAGGTTTAACAACAATTTTCTTTGGAGTGGTCTTGGTCTAAAAACCCCAGCATTACTTCTTTCATAGTACCCCAATTTTCTTTGTTTATACAATAACAAACACTGGTGCCTTCAATATTTCCCTTAATGAGGCCCAACTGCTTTAATTCCTTTAAATGTTGTGAGATGGTGGGTTGCGCCAATCCTATTTCATCTACCAGATCCCCACAAACGCAGGCGTTGATCCTGAACAAATGTTGTAAAATGGCCACCCGTGCAGGATGCCCAAAGGCTTTGGCAAAAAGGGCGATTTTATTTTGCTGCTCACTGAACATTTCGGTTTTGGTCAAACCCATGGTGCAATTTATTGTTTCATTGCAATATTACGATTAATAAAACTATAGCCAAAGTTATTTTTGAACAAAGGCAACTGTTAGTTCGGTTGCAAAAACCAAAAAAGTAAAGTCGAAAAAGAAGAAATAATATTTAAAAACAAAGGCCCGGTTTTTTCCCGGGTTTTTTTGTTTTTATGGATCTGGGCACCCTTTAGCCGGCTATAGAATTTAGGGCATATAAATTATTTGAAAACTTATCGACTTTTTAGTTATCAGAATTGTTTGCCCTTTAATTAAACTTTTCCTATCACTACGCTATGATCCAAATCATCGATTCCTGTCTACTTTTTGAATTGTTATTTTATATTAGCAAAAGTGTAGGTTTTGAGTTTGCTTTTATTCTCGGGATTCTTGAAACGAGCATTTCCTTTCTCTTCATTCCTTTCAATCACACCTACGGTCATGGATGAAGGTCCAAAATCAACCAGCAAAAATGTATTATACTCTGAAGAGCCACTTTTAAAAACAGGTATTTCATTACCATCCCCAGGTTTTAAATAATTAGCACGTCCATTTTTCTCGTGTATGTGCCCGGCAAATATTGCAACAATATTTTTTCCCATAATTGCATCCTTAAAATCCGAATTATTCCCTGTTTTGTATTTGTGGTCGTAATCATGCATATTGATGACAATTTTAAAGCCTAGTGAATTAGCCTTTTGTATATCATTCTTTAACCATTCAAAGGAATTTTTTATTACATATTTCTTTTTCTTTTTCCTTTTACCGTGTGAAAAGGTTGTATTGTACTCTGGGTTATTATGAAGTTGAATGAAATGATACCCAGCAATTTCGAAAGAATAGGCAAGGCTACCCTCATCAGATCTGATGACAGGAATTGTCGGAGGATTACTTCCTAAAGAGATGGAGGGAGGATTATTCTTCCAATTTTTAATATAATTAATTGCATCAACAGCAGTTCCATTCTTATTTTCACCATTGTGCATTCCCTTGTATTTGTAATCGTGATTACCCAAGCCCGGGAAAATTGGAAGTTTTAAAACAGTTTCCTTACCCTTACCCTTATCGTTATCATAATATTTTTTATATTGCCTCAATTCCTGGAATTTAAGCATACCATGTGACACTAAGTCACCATTCATTATTACTCCTACCGGTTTTAAAATCCTATTTTCATTGGATAAAGCAACGGTTTTTGGCCATTTATTTTTATTTTTTGCAATATCGTTCATTGCCTTTACCTGCCACTTATTCGTTTTTATCGCCATGGCCTTAACGCAAGGATAAGCTTGACATTTTTGTTTAAGTCTTTTACTATCACAAACATTTGGAATTTCATAATTCTTGTAACTTACACTTTCACAATTAATCCCTTCATCCCATTCCCACCAATAAAGTTGTGGATCGGAAGCAATGATCATTGTGAAGTGCTGATCTTGATCATTTTCTTTATTCTGCGCGGAAATTGAATCAGGAAGTATTGCTAAAACAATAAGGTATAGAAGTATTGGTCTTAATAAATTTTTCATATCGTTATATATAGTTCTATTATTTTACTCGCTACTTCTTAAAGTGTAAAGGAATAATCTAGTGTAACCGGCAACCATTTGATGATAAATTGCAAAGCTTTTAAGCTGTTAATGTAATCTTTGGCAAAAGCTGTTGATAATAAGACAGCCAAAGCCACTAAAGCAAAACTGTTTGCTGTAAAATTAAGGTTTGGTTGGCTTAACCACCTATGACCTATTTCGATTCGTCTAATAAGCTAAGATTTAGATATACAGTATTGTAGGGCATCTTTGGGTTACCTTTCATATCAAATTGAATTCCTCTTTCCATTATTTAAGTTTGGTAATCCGATTATTTAATTGCTCCTGAATACTAATTCTTATCATTCCATTCTTTTTGAACGTTCCCGATGATTTTCTCTATTTTATCTAAATCTTTACTTTCTTTTTTTTCTGCTCTATAATTTATTCTGCTAATTTTTTGTTCTTTTTTTTCAGTTTTTATTTCGCGCTGATTTATTGCTAATATTCTTTGTTCTTTTTTTAGTTTTCTTTTTTTGTTTTTTTTAAATATGTCAAGAACACCTCCTAAAACTACGCTTACTGCAACAACAGCAAGAATTTTACCATTATTGGTATCCTCTTCACCATTATTAGTATCATTCAATTCATATGCTATACCAGCAGCAGCTCCAATAATAGAATTTATTTTTTCAATTTTTTCAATTTTTCCTATTGTTTTTCCTAACTCATTCTCACTATCATCGTTTATTTCATGTGTACCATTATTGGTATCATCGCCAAATTCATTTACTATATCTACACCCGCTCCAATTATATTATTTATTTTTTCCCTTTTTTCTGCTCCATTTCCAGAATCTCCGTTTATTTCATTTCTTATATCACTAGTGGCACGAAGTATGTTCGTTATTTTTTTAACGTTTCCATTATGCGCTTCATCTTCCTGTCCATTTGTTAGATCATTAACGGTTAAAAGAACATCACCTATATCGCCCATTGTTCCTACTATGTTTCCAATAGTCGGATAATTTTCCTCTGATGTTGGATTCTCTTCATCATTAAGCATAATGTTGAGTTTTGATGACCAAATTAGCGAACCATATTCTTTCAAATATTCTTCGTGTGATGACTTTAATTCGGCCTTTCTTGAATTATTATTTTGTATCAAATCATATAGCGGTATGAGCGATTTTTTTTCGAATTCTGCGATTGCCAAATTATTATCATTTAAATTATTAAGCCATAAATTATAATCTTCTTCTCCTTCTCCCCCATATGACCATATATTTAATCTCGTTACTATTAAATCCTCATCTTCAATTGATAATCCATCTGTTTGTCCACTTGCTCCCAAAGTTTTATCTATTACTGCTTTTAAGGCAATTTTCACTTTTTTCTCATTTTTACTAGTACTTTCCAAGTAGCTCGAAACTTCATAACGGGCACCTACGATAAAACTATTGAGAACATGTGTTCCATATTTTTTATATAGATCAATAGGATCCATTGATTCCAAATCTATGCTAAAGGCGGTATCAAGAGGTGTGTTTTTTGGCACGGTCAACCTATATACTCTAATCACCCTAATTCCTGTAATCAATGAATTGACATTGGTAGATTTTTTAAAGCCATTGAAATTTAAAACCGGTGTTGCGGAAAAAAGTGAATGGCCCCCACTAACATCCAATTTGGAAAATCTTGAACGGTTGTATTTTGCGACACTTTTTTCCGAATAACTAATAAGTTCGCTAGGCTTTAGATCTCGATAAGAAACTTCCACTTCAACTTGATTCATGTCATATATCGCATGGTCTGTTATGCTTGCGAGCGAAGCATATAATTCATAGCCCTTATATCCGTATCCCAGCCATTGGAAACCTTCTATATTATTACTCTCTGTTTTATTTAATACAATTATATCATTTGCTGCTTGCGCCATTGTTCTTCCAATAATTGCGAAGCCAAACAATATTGAGAGTAATAATGAATTTTTCATGATCTTTCAGTTATGGAGTGAGTATATAAATTCAACGTTTTTAATTTTGATAAAAACTCTTTACTAACATATTCTAATTGGTGCACTTAAAGCAATTCTAAAACTTCGGCTATTTGGTATTGCTTTGTAACTTAACATTATCGGAGACAAAAAGTATCATTTCCAAAATGACCCAACAATCAATTGGGCACATTTCCGAGCGTTAGCCCTCATGTTGCCGAATTGCCAGTCCAATTGAATCGTTTCTGGCTTTTCCATGTATTTAATATCTAAAGTCATGTTTGCAGTACTGTTTTTCTTCATACCGCCTAAATCGGCTGTGAAACCTGCTTTATTTATTACCACAAGGTTATCGCCTTTTGCCCTCATATCTTGAGCGCGCTTTTGGAGCTTAGCCTTGGCAGTGGAAAGTTCTGCCCTCTTTTTTTCTAACTCCTTTTTTGCGCCTGCCAAGTCGAGCATAGCTTTTTGGATCTTGGGATAACTTTCAATTGGGCGCAGGGCTTTCACGGAAGCATTTGCGGAGGTACTGGCAGCTGAGGCTGCAACATACTCTCGCCGTGCCTCACGAAATTCAGAAGCTTTTTTGACTTTATCGGCCAATCGGGTTGCTTTCACTTTAACTTGTCTTTTTGGCGTGTTACTCCAAACATCGTGGGCATTGTTACTTCTTTGCTCAGCGGCGTTCATTTCGGCCCCCAGTTGCTGCTGCCTTTTATCGGCCTCAATGGCAGCTCCTCTTGTTTTATCTTGTGTCGCCACAATTCCTTTCCTTACAATTTCCAATGCTTCTTCACGGGTTACTAAACTTTCTTTTGCGCGGTCTGCAGATTCTCTGACCGGCGCGAGTAACTCGTCTATATTTGCAGCAAATTCGTGCAATACTGTAGCCACTTCCCTGGCAATTGCACCGTTGAAGTCGTTTTTCATTTTACCTTCCAATTGCATGGCAGGACGCAGAACCTCCATTTGAGTTGCCCCGGTAAGTTCGCATTCAAACTTGCTGATCATAACATTAGCATCCAGAAAGGTATTATTCCTCGCTAGGCTTAATGTCCCTTCTCCAGCTGCAATGCCTATATCCAATCCACCGGATATCAAAAAGTGCTGGTCGGGAACGGTTATCGCTAAATCAAGTTCTGCATCCTTCCACTCAATGAGACCCATTTCGAAGTTGCCCAGGGCAGACCTCCCTTTGATACCATCTAACCCAACATCTAGTAGAATCTCGGCGAATTTCTCCGGATTTTTACTCCCACCCTTGGCAATCCAAAGCTCGCCCGAAAAAGCTGTTCCAAGTTTAAGATCCAGGTCGGGCTCGTTCATTGTAGAGAAACGGAACAATAATCCACGAATCGCTACCTCTGGCAAATTGTCTATTTTCAGTGCTGGCCGTGTACGCCCTGCTGCAGTGTTCATGGCGTGTTGAATAGCTACAATGTCGGATAAAGCAACACCTTCTTCACTTTCACCACTAATGCCAAGTCCAGTGGGAATTCCTGTATAAATATTGAGGGGTAATACCGCTGCAACAGCGATATCCTTGTCTCCAAATTTCATATCGGCCATAAAACCCAGCTTCACCGAAAATGGATTAAGTGCCAGTTTTAAACGCACTTGATTGAAAGTAACCCAATCTATGCCTACGGGACCTACCCAAGGTGCGGCTGCCATAAGTCCCCCAAGAACACCTAATTCTACACCGGCAGGCACTACGGCAATGCTAGTTTCAGTGAAAAAAGTTAAGATATCTCCATCTACATCCACGGTCAACTCTCCCACAAGACCCACGGAAGGCTTCCCGGTAATTTGAAATGCAAGCTGCCCTGAAACAAACCATTCCGGAGCTCCCTTTGGAGACATTGGCGGTAAATTTGCACGAATGGAGAGACCAGACATACCACCCTCCCCGCCTAGTCCAAGTACCTTTCCGGGAAGTGTACCTTCTAAGACTAATTGAGAAACATCTGCATCTGGGGATAGTAATTTCATAATTGCCTTAATAGGGCTTTCATCACTTACACTTCCAAGGGGCATCGGTCCGATCATATTCAGGCCCGGTTCAATATTTAGGTTGAATGATTCAGTTCCATAAATTGATCCATAGAACATCCTGGCATCAGAAGGCATCTCCTCAGATTTAATACTTCGGTCACTTTTAGCAATAACAAGTGTAATCTGGGGAATCTTTAGACTTTGTACAATTGGATTGTCCAAACCTGGGATAGCATCACTCAGTGAAAAACCATCTGCCTGGAAACCTAAGAGAAATTGAGCTTCCTTACCGCTCTCTTTTTTGGCAAAAAATTGCATGTCTGCACGACGATTCATCACTGTGGTTTCAGCGGAAATAGAGAATGACCTTTGAGTACCCATAACAGCTGTAATAGTAGGGTTTTTAAGGGTAAGGAGTTCGCTCGGGGGCATATGTTCGAATAGATTTTCGATCTCTAGATGTTCCTTGACTATGGTAATAAATTCCTTGGAGGATAGTTGATCCGCTGTGGTAGTGAAGGTGATCGTTCGGTCTTTCTCACTCCCCATTAGGGCAATTCCGACCCCTAATGTTCTGTTCCCCAGTACAAAAGATGACGACATAGCCGCCCCCATCGATTCGGAACCTAGAGTTAACTCAAGTTCCACCTCATTCAGGTCGAGCCACTTGATTCCATAGGGTTGGCGCCATGCGCCTTCCAGTTTTCCCTTTAATACAACCTCTGCACCACTATCATTTTTCGCTAGATTCACAGAGAAGATAAAAATACGCTGTTGGTCATCTAGATCAGCCGTTAGCTGATTCAATATTGAAATGCGTAGATCGGGATCCATGGCAATTTCCAAAGCACGTTGCGATGATGGGTCGAAGTGCAGCCAGTCTGGAAGTTTAGTGCGTTCTTGAGGTGGGAGAACAGCTCGGATGTTCCAATCAATGGCATCGCTAAAGTTACCATTAAACAAAGAACCTCCACTCATTCCGAGCTTACCCTCAAGTATAATACCAAGATTGGGGTCCGTTATCCCCATTACACTTAACAGTTTTTCACCAATTCCTGACAATGGTAAACGGCCGCCCAGGTTCAAGCCAGGTTTCAAATTCAGTTGAAAACTTTCATTTCCAGTTCCATCACCACTATTCGATTCGCCCCCCTTGGTATTGTCAGAAACATCATCTCCACTGGATTTATTGAACGCTGGCCGGAAAAATTTCAGTGCGGGTAATGAAAGATTGGCTGAGGGGATCGATATGGAACCAATTCCTTTGGTTTCCCCACCACCATTACTACCACCAGTATTGCCCTTTTCTTGGCCTGAGGCAAGTGAACGTGCAATCGTAAAGGCTACTGCGGGCATTGTTAGTTTGCCAAATGCCGTATTCCCGATTGCTGGGTTTAAGTCCTTTAATCCAAACTTTTCAACACGCACACCAAACAACAGTTGAGCTGCATCATTCTTATTCTTTTCTACAGACAACAGGAAGTTACCATTTACCCCGAATACTTTGGTACCTGCCGAAACTGCAAATGAATTTTCATCCATTGTTTCGAACATCACAGTAACATCGTTCAGTTCCAGATTGTCACCCCCTAAATCATTGGGCACTGCCAATCCACGTTTTTTCGCGAATTGCAGGACGTCCCGAACAGCGAGTGCATCTACTGAACCTATGAAACGAGCCCCCCAGTTAGAATTGTCCTTAATAAGTTCAATATTTGCCTTACATTCCTTTTGTCCAATTTCAAAAATACCAGACAATATCGCATTGGATTTGTCACCCTCTGCCATGCCCAATTCTATCGCAACATTCCTCAGATTTAGCCAAGATTGACCAAAAGGATTAGCCCAAGCCTCCTGCAATTCCGAGCGCATAATAGCATTCTTGGAATCCGGACTTGTGGTTATCCCCATTTGCGTTATGAACACCTTCTTAGTATTATTTAAATTGGCTTCTAAACTGTCTCGAAAAGTCACATTTAAAGCCTTACCATATTCGAATTGAAGTGTTCGACTAGCAGAACTGAGCCAATTCGGAAATGCATTGGGCAATGTTTTAGGTAATGGTACAGATAGCGAAAACGGATTTGAGTCTGGCAGCCCTTTATTGTTTAACAATGCATCCAATGAAATATTCATTATCCCACTGAGCGGTGCTTGGATTGCTCCAATGTCCAGGCGTGAGAATAGTGTTTTAAGCCCTTCTATTTGGCCCGGGAGTTCTAAATTTTTATGCAAGTTTAGTCCAGACTTAATCTTTATGTCATCACTACCAAAAAATACGGCCGCTTCTTTTGGCAACTGTAAAAGGTCTATGCTGGCGTTTGTCCCTGCAATTGACCAAAGTCCTCCATTAAGATCAAGCTGATCTAACATGGTTCCACGCAAGGAATTGAACAAGTCACCGATTTTAAATGCCTCGGGACGAAAACTACAAAAGAAGTTGGGAATCTTGTTTCCGCTATTCCCTTGTGTTTCGACACCACCGAACATTACCTCTGCGGATTTTGAGAGGATTTCTATCTTAGAAGCGATAACAAATGATCCTCGTAAAGGATCAATTTTGACAATAGCATCAGGGAGTACAAATGGCTTGAAATCCACAGGGCTTGGGAGAGGCAGAATCAAGGAATCCCTAAGACCATCTTGAGCTATTTCCTTAACTCGTTCTAACAAAATGGTGAATGGATCATTCTCCAGGCCTTCAAAGCTGCTGCCTTTCCATCCCGATCCTGGGATTGTCCGCCGAACTTGTACAATTACATTAGCCAAGGTAGGCCCAGATATAGTCGAAGAAGCTGAATGTTCGACTTTATTTTTGACATTTAAATTGCGGGTAGGAACAAAATGTTGATTGTAATTATCGTATATATCAATACTGTAAATTGCATTCTCTGCCGAAGCTACCAATTCTTTTTGTGCAGTTAGTAATGTAGTATAAACCAATAAATAAATAAATAAAAAGAGGCTTTTCTTTGTCATTTTGAACTGAAATTATAAAAAGTCTTTTATACAATCAGCTCTATTGCTTTGAGGGGAACAAAGTAAATTAAACTTTAGTGAGTATTTATCGAATGTAGGGAATAATTATGAATTTATTAAATATAATGTTAAAATATTATTAAATAACTTAAATTGTGTTAATATTATTTATTAATTCTAAGCTGTGATATACAAAATCCTATGTGGGCAAAATAAAAAATCAAAAATTCGAAGTTGTTGTCTTAATAAATTAAACATTTAGTAAGACGAAAGTCAAATCAACTATACTGAGTATTACTTCTGGTGACAACTTAATGGGCAACTGAATTGTATGCCTTTAAAAGTAAAAAAGCCAAGAATAGTGAAGTCAAAAAAAAGATGCGATTTTGCCTGAAATAATTAACGCATATGATGAATATCATTGCTTTTTGATTTTCAATTTTTAAAATTTATAGCAAATAGTTAATGTCTTATATATGAGCTAGATACATTAGACTATAGATTTGTTATGAATTTGGATGGTGAACCATCAACAACGTATGTCCTATACAGGATGATACGTTATACTACCCTGAGGGCCATTGACCAAAATTCAATATATGTTATGTTTCGTTGCGCACTGCAACTGACTGTTCTAAACGCTTTTCATTAATTATTAAATTATTTATTATGAAAAATCGATTCATAATTGTGTTGGCTTTTGTGGGTACATTTTTACTCGGTTGTTCTACTGAAACCGTACAAGATGACCTAACAGCCTCGGAAGAAAAAACCCTTACCTCTAAAATGATCTGGGATGCTTTAGATCAGTATGATTGGGGCAAGGCCCACCATGATCTACAAGCGCGACTAACGGAAAATCGCGGACGCGATGTTACCAAGACCATTAAAATAAGAACTGAGGGCGCTACCTATCCTATAAAAGATATAACTGTTTGTTTTCCGAATGGTAGAGTTGTTTATAAAGGTGAAGGTAATGCCACACATTTAGGGCTTTTCGCTTTAGAGCTATCTTATTGTGTTGACAAAGGAGGAAACCCAACTGCACCACCTCCCTATTACGGCACTCAAACCGCCGCCAACGGGGACCAATTATTTGTTAAATTAGTTGGTGGCGATAATATGGGAACCTTGTACTTCGAGTACTACGATGGTACCGGAAGATTTATCGGTGCAGAAGGTTCTGTGGAACTGCATTTCACCTTTTACGAAGATGGGACCTGGAGCAATTATGGTGAAGGGCATCTAACGTACTGACCATCCTTAAACGATTGGTTGTTGGCATCCCGAAGCTTAATATTCTTGGGCTTCGGGATGCTTTTTGAGGTACAAAATAGCTTAGGAACCAAAACCCATTGTGGTTGGACTTTCTCGGGTTTAAAAGAAAACTAAAAGTTCAAAAAAAGGTAGCAGTTGGCTTAAAGGGTAGCCGAATGGTCTGCCCTTATTATTACTTTTTTAATTATCTTTACAGGGTATCAGGAACGCAAATTTGCGTACCAACCGAGCACAAAAGCCACGGTGGTTCAGTATACGGACAGTTCAGTCAAAACAAATGATTATCCACTGTTTATATCATTATCCTGATGCATTAACCTTTAAAAAAAATGTATTATGAAACATGTATTTATTTCCCGAGAAGGAGACCAAGCGCAATTTGTAGTGAATTTTGAAAGCCTTCAAAAACTAACTAACCAAGAGCTTATTGAAACGTATAACAATGCCGTCGCTACAGGAATTGTTGGGGTCCACGCCCAAGCCCTGCATCTTTTAGCCCTGCGGAAGGTC
This sequence comes from uncultured Flavobacteriaceae bacterium, assembly GCA_963762065.1. GTDB lineage: Bacteria > Bacteroidota > Bacteroidia > Flavobacteriales > Flavobacteriaceae > Maribacter_A. The sequence continues at coordinate 57,328 of CAVXJE010000003.1, forward strand.
TTTATAGATCGCATTGGTAAGAGTCCTATAGTTATTGAAGACGATATTGTTATTAGTCTTTCAGCTAAAATAGATGCTGGATATTTTAACCCTTGACAACTCGCCAACTTAATGGGGATGTCAATTGTATGCCTTATTTATTCTTCTTTTTCCGTGTCTACTATGAGATTTACCATAAAAAGAATTATAGCACACTTGTGGCATTTAAAATTCAAAACTATTTCAGATATATTTCGTCTTTGACATAGCTTGAATTTAACCAAAAACAGTGCTTTGTATAATCCAATAGGCCGGTCAATTCATCTGCGACAGGTAGGGGGTAAGTGTCGTCCTTATTTGTTGCATGTGGTCGAACATGGCTTATTCTATGTTCCATATCTTTTGTATTTAATATTTTACAACTATAGTAATTATCATTATTTACAGGCAAATAGTTGAATTATAAGACAAGCAAGTTCTGACACCTACTATTATTCTGGCATAGCATCTTGAACAATTTTGGAATTGACCCTCACAAAGAAAAAACCGAATCAACCATTTTGTTAAAGACAATTTTATTACTTTAATAAAATGCATGCAACTATAAAATTCAGTTTTCGACACATTTTACTTTGTGCTATTTTATGCCTACCAACATTTATATCCTGTGAGGAAAATTCTCCTGAAACTGTTGAGATCAAGGGTGTTTATGGCAATCCCAAACCTTTCTGGGATAAAGGAAAAAATCTCAATGATCTTGGGGTCAATGCTGTTTTTGTCCACAGCGGATCAATAAACCAGGATATGATCAATAGGGCCAGGTCCGAGGGATTACTGGTATTTGCTGAATTTGCCACCCTGAATGGTAAAAATTATGTAGACATGCACCCTGAAGCCTGGGCAATTAATGAAAAAGGTGAAAAAGTGCAAGCCGCATCCTGGTTTATGGGCGTTTGCCCTACCGAACCCGGTTTCCGTAAGTATCGTTTTGGTCAGCTGCGCGATTTACTTTTGGAGTATGACCTGGATGGTGTTTGGATGGATTATGTGCATTGGCATGCCCAGTTTGAAGAACCTCAGCCCATCTTGCCCGAAACGTGTTTTTGTGATCATTGTCTTGATGATTTTTCAAAAGATTCCGGGATTGAAATACCTGACGGAACCATCCCAAAGAAGGCACTATGGATACTGGATAACCATGATAAAGAATGGCGGAACTGGCGATGCAAGGTGATTTTTGATTGGACCTATGAAATAAAAAGCATCCTCGGGGAAATTAGACCAGAGGCGCTGCTTGGACTATATCATTGTCCATGGAATGATCAGGAATTTAATGGCGCCAGACGTCGCATTCTGGGACTAGATTATGATCTATTAAAAGAAACTGTCGATGTATTTTCCCCTATGGTATACCATGCGAGAATGGGAAGGGAACCCCAATGGGTCAAAGGGAATATACGCTGGTTTAGCAATCGACTGGATATCAGAAAGGATTCTTATCCAAAAGTATGGCCTATCGTACAAGCACATAATGATCCGGGGACCATTTCCAAGGAGGAATTTGAAACGGTACTGAAGGGTGGCATGGCAGGGAAATCAAGTGGAGTGATGATGTTTACCACTTATGCCGTAGCTGAAGATGAAGGTAAAACAGAAGTGATGAAAAAGGTGTATACCAAACCATAGGGAAAATCCGCGGACTGAATTATACAAAGTCCAGTAGGCAGTAGCAGTAAGCAGTGGTTAGTTGCTGAAAAAAATCGAAGAGGAGGCCGAAGTACTGCACGTTTTTCACCGCATTCAGGAGTACTGATCCCAGCAAACTGATCAGTGTCATTGCCGACAGCAGAAGATCTCAATACATTTATGGGTGTAATCGGAAGGGTTTATGCTCCCTTCTTCCAAAATTTATCGCCATGAAACCATTTACCTATATCTTTTTGATCTCGTTGATTACCCTGACTTTCTCCTGTAATAAGGATGATGACGAAGACGTATTTACCAAAGACGGTCGGTTCCCGATCAGCGAACTCGCCGGAACCTGGGAGGCCACCAAAGCCCAATTTAGTGTAAACACGGTCTCTGTAGACGTGGTCGAGGACGGGGGAACAGCCCAAATGTCCGTGCAATCCAATGGCCGCTTTACCATGACCCTGGATCCGGTAGACCGGAATGCTTATACGGTTAGTGGGGAAATTTTCTGGGAGGAGTGGCAGAACACCTTCTACTTTGCAATTGCCTGGGATGATTACCCTGATGATTGGGATACCTACGGCGAAACCTTTGACGGGACAACCCTATCCCTTAATGGGGGTGCCGATACTGGGGAATACGACTTTAACAATGACGGGGATATGTCATCGTGTTCGGTCCATTTTATCTTTGTTCGTTCTTGAGGGTTTTGGACGATCTCACCGGCAAAATGAATCTGTACCAACAACATTACACTATCCTTACTTTAGTTCATTCCTATGAGGAACTATGTTTCAGATCATCAAGTAAATCGCTACTTCATTGCACTCATCCCGCACATAGAACTTAGGAAGCGAATAAAAGCGTTGAAAGCGGAAATGAAAGAGCGGTTTAATGCTGCGCATGCCTTAAAATCACCAGCGCATATTACCCTACAAATGCCTTTTAAAAGCAGTGGGAAAGATGAGCCTCACTTAATAAATACCTTGCAAGAGTTTGCGGCAAAACAAAAGTGGTTTATGGTCAGGTTATCAGGGTTTGACTGTTTTTCGCCCAAGGTCATTTTTGTAAAAGTCATTGCCCATGATCCCATTATTGCTGTTCATACCCAACTTAAGAAAGTTTTGACCGACAAAATGGAGTTTAAAGAAAATGTTATAACCCAAAATATCCATCCCCATATGACTATTGCCTCAAGGGATTTAAGTGTTGAGGCCTTTAATGAAGCCTGGGTCGAATTTGAAAAAAGGGAATTCGAAGCCTCTTTTTTAACCAAGAGCCTATTCCTTTTAAAACATAACGGCAAGTTCTGGCAAATTTACCGGGAATTTTTATTTAAAAAGTGAGCTAAACAACTTTTAAATTGACCACTTAAGTCATTTTAATAATAGTATTGTCCGAAAAACGCCAAAGTCCAGTAGGCAGTAAGCAGTTGGCAGTTGCAGTAGGCAGTTTTAAAAATTAAAGTTCAAAGTTCAAAGTTTAGGGTCCAAAGTCCAAATCGTTGTTCGCTATTCGCTATTCATAAATCGCTAAACGCTAAACGCTAAACGCTAAACGCTAAACGCTAAACGCTGATCGCTAAAAGTTATTTATAAAGCCATCCATATACAAGACTCTATTCCCAAGCCAGCGTTTTAGAGCGCTCACTTCTTTATCGTCATGCATCCATAAAGCAAAATCCCTAGCCTTTGCTTCTTGCGTACTCAAAGCATATGCATCTATATAATCCATCAACTCCGAAAGGTGATCAGCTTTAAAAACTGCCCAATGTGCTTTGATCAATGCCTTAATTTTAGGGTCAGACATTAGTCTTGAAAAGAAGGGCGTACCAGCACTGGTTGAAGACGGCCAAAATAATGGTCTATCAAAACTACTGAAATGCTCAAATGAACCTTCATAGGCAAAACCCCAATCAAAATCCCATATGGGACCCATGGTGAATTTTCCTGTGCTTGTTTTATGGATATAAGTGCTTTTAGGATGATTGATTTCCTCATTGCCCGTTAGCATATACACAATCAAATATTTGGCTATGGAAATAGCATCTATATAATCAAGATATTCATTATTTGGAAAATTAGCATCAACCACCAAGGCTTCCAATAGTTCAAATTCACTTTTAATGGAAGCCAATTTATCCGCATCCATTGTTTTGGGATATTTTACGGTCACAGGCAAATCATAAGCGACTGATTTGAATTGCCATTCCTCATCATAATTGGTATCTAAATTCAACAACAGGCCGTCATCACCAACATTAACCCTATTGGTTTTCACTTCTACCTGCTCTGTTAACATATATAACCCTAAAAATTCATTATTTATGGTTACTTCTACAGGTACAATGGTATTGGTAAAAGGCATTTCTAACAATTGCCCGATTTTCATCCCTACAGCATTCAATAAATGGGTGCCGTCAATATAATTAGCCAATAACACCCAATCTTCTTCTGGGGCTATTCCTAAAATAGATGCATCACTTCTCAATTTGATTTTGTAAGGCTTTTTGGGATACGTCCAAGTCGAATTGCCTCTACCCCTTATTTCTGCATCAATGATTAAATCATTGTATTCAGGTTGCCCATTAACCGTCAAAACACCTTCTACATAATCATCTTTGGACACAATGGGAACACCACCATTCGTATCAAAATTAATTTGGGCTAAGTTTAGGTCTTCTTCAACCTTTGGTACTGTGACTGTGATGGGTTCATCGTTGGTACAGCTTTCAGTACTTATAAAACCAATAAACCCAACTATTAGGTATAAATAAATTAATCGTGACTGCTTTAATAATTTGCGCATGGCTTGTGTATTAGCTTTACAAAAATAACGTAAAATTTGAGGAATAGGGGGCGCACTTCCCGTCTGTGGCGGGACAGGCCTTTGCTAAATCCAAATTCCAAATTCCATTAGCCATTAGGCAGTTGCAATAAGCAGTTTTAAAAATTAAAGTTCAGAGTTCAGGGTCCAAAGTCTAAAGTCCAAATCGCTATTCGCTATTCGCGAACTCCGAATTCCAAAACAGTAATTTATAGTTGAGGAAAATATTAAAATAAAAAGCTTTTAACGTTCTCGTGTATGAGTATTAGCGGATTTTTACTCATACTATTAAGTTTAGCACTTACCTTAGTTTTATGTTTATACTTTCGTTTTTTGTACTATTTCCGTAATTACGTATACCTATTGTTATGTGGTTTATCCATTCGAAAGAAAGACACGCACGTTGCAGTTTCGTTCTCGCCGATAAGGATTTAATGGTTCCAAGAATCAATTTTCTCGCTCCTCACAAGTCAAGAATAATCTTTTTTCACTCTCCGGACTTGACCATAAGAAAGCCATTAACATTTAACCAATGTATAAAGGCGTCAAACCAACGATTACTGGTTCGATTGGGATTTCCCAAACCGAAACCGTGGCCACCATTTTGGTAAAGATGAAATTCAACAGGTATGCCTGCTTTGTACCAGGAGTCAACAACGCCATGCTGACCCCTGAAGAGAAAATCATCGGTGGCTATAACATTGAACATGGGTGGAGCGTCTTTTGGCACTTCAACCGGACCCATACCGCCGTATATCGGACCGATGAAGGCTAGATCCATGGTTTGGGAATTCATCGTAGAGTGCATTGTGAGACCGGCACCAGCCGAAAAGCCAATCATGCCTATTCTTTTAGTATCGACACCCCACTCCTCAGCTCGTTTGACGATCATGGCATAGGCGGCCTCAGCGTCCTCGAGCTGGTTAGACAGGTCCATCTGCGGTGGACGCGACGGTGCATTGCTTTGCGTAGTATCGGAAGATTGAGCAGGGGCCATTCGGGGACGATTCATCCAGGCTGTGAAGTCGTCGAGTGATTCTGGTGTCGGGAACAGCCGGTACTTGAGCACAAAAGCAGCGATTCCCTGCGCTGTTAGCGCCTCTGCGACTTCCCAGCCTTCGTTACCCATCGAAAGCCATCGAAAGCCTCCCCCTGGAGCCACAATAACGGCCGCACCGTTTGCTTTACCAGGTTCTGGCAGGAATGGGGTAAGGGTTGCCGTGGTAATGTTACGAGCCATCGGGTCGCCCCACTGGAGGAACCAAGACTCTGAGGAGAGCTGATCATTGACACCACCTGTGCCGAGCGGAATAGCATTTGGTTCGGCCGGGGCGTTGAGTGGGTAGATTGTTCCGTCCTGGGCCATTGTAGACACAGCATAGAAGAGAAAGGAACCCAAAATGGCCGTTTTAGCCAGATTTTTAAGTCTATAAATCATAATGAGGTTATTTTTATAAGTTAATATAGTGAGCTTTTATATCTATTCTGAAATTACCCTGCCACTAATATCCGGATTTTAGTAATTCTACATAACTTGTAAATAAATACACTTAGTACAAGTTATTCACCCAATATGGCGGAATAAACGCAACTGTGTTTATTTAGATCATCGCTATTCGTTAATCGCAAACCTGCCTGCCGGCAGGCAGGTTCCAAATTCCAAATTCCAAATTCCAAACTCCATTAGCCAGTAGGCAGTTGCAGTAGGCAGTTTTAAAAATCAAAATTTTAAGTCCAAAGTCCAAATCGTTGTTCGCTATTTGCTATTCGCAAATTTCAACTCCGAATTCCAAAACAGTAATTTATAGTTGGGAAATATTAAAATAAAAAGCTTTTAACGGTTTGTGTATGGTTAGTTGCGGAAAATCAGTTGTGATTTTCCGACGTACAACGAAGTTAATTAATTCAAGTGAATTTCGCGCGAGGAAATTCCGTAGGAATTAATTATACAAGGTGTTAGGCAACGTTTATTTTTAATTTATTTATTACCAAGGTAGGTTCAGTTTTTTAATCTCGGATTGATATAAGTATTCAAGTTTTCTTATAAGTTCCTGTGAAATAGGAACATCTACACTTTTTACATTACTTTTTAACTGTGTTACATTTACATTACCAGGAATTACTGTGGAAACGGCATCATAAGCTAAGCAAAATGCTATTGCCTTCTGGGTAAAATTTTCTTCCCCACCAATAATGTCTTTAACTCTGTTCACCAGATTGGCTCTAATCATTATATCCTCTTTGGACCATCGACTCCGAATATCATTAAATGTACTCTTAGCATTATACTTACCAGTCAACCAACCAGAATCAAGAGGGATTTTTACAATGACACCAACTTCTTTTTCTTTGGCTGTTTTAAATCCGCGTGAAGTATCTTGATGTAGAATGTTGAAAAATACCTCAATCACTTTAGCATTAGTAGTCTGCAATAGTAACTTCATTTCTTCGTACGAGTCTAAAGATGCACCGTATGCCTTTATTTTCCCTTCTTCAATTAATCTTTCGGTTCTAGTGTATGCGGCGTTGCCAGCTTTTGCTGGCAATGAATGTCATACACATTGTAAATAAATACACTTAGTGCAAGTTTTTCACCCAATATGGCGGAATAAACGCAACTGTGTTTATTTGGATCATCGCTATTCCAAATTCCAAAATAGTAATTTATAGTAGGGAAATATTAAAATAAAAAGCTTTTAACGTTCTCGTTTATGCTCAGTATTTTTTTCTTTTTAATTAATTGCAATTTGTGAGTAAACCACTTTCTTAATATAATCCATTACTAAATCTTTAGCCTCGAGAATTCTTTTTTTGTTTTATTAATTCAGGTCTCAGTAGTTTTTCCAAATTCGAATTCAGTCCCATTTCAAGTATTTTCGCCAGTTATGTTGTTCTCTGAATCCCAGAACTTCACGTATTTTGCGATTTGAAAACAATGCTTCATGCTGCCCCAATTCGCGAATAATTGGCACATTAGGGAAGAACTTTTCAGTTAATTCCCTGCTGGGAATAATGGCACCGTTGTGATCGTTTCCGGCATTGAAAATCTGATAACCAAGGTCATCTTTTTTCAAACATAAATCCACAATCTGTCCCAGGTCACGCGCATCAATATAACAGAAGGCATTCCTGCGGCGCACTTCAGGGTTTTTAAAATAATGGGGAAACAGTTCAGCGTATTCGTGAGGTTCAATCACATTTCCGATACGAAGGGCATAAATATCAAAGCCTGACCGTCGCTGGAAGCTCCGCGCCGTTTTTTCATTTACAACCTTCGATAATCCGTAGCTATCCATGGGATCAACGTCATAATCCTCCTCCAGAGGCAGCGCTTTAGGGTTGGTTTTGCCATCTGAAAAACAGATACCATAGGTGGTTTCTGATGAAGCAATAATAATCTTTCTAATTCCAAGTTTAACAGCCGCTTCAATCACATTGTAGGTACCCATGGTGTTGACCCTAAAAGTTTCATTATCTGGTTTGATTAAGATCCTGGGCACGGCAGCAAAATGTACTACAGCATCAAATTTTGGTACGCCATTCCCTAGTTCCAATTCATCTAACCCGGTATACGAACTCATGGCATTAAACATTTGTCCGGAATCCGTAATATCAGCTACCAGATTATCTACCCCTGGGTGATTCAAAGGCACCAGGTCTACATTCATCACTTTATGTCCTTGGTCGAGGAGGTAGGGAATTACGTGCTTTCCTGCTTTTCCCGATCCCCCGGTAAAGAATATTCGTTTTATAGTCATGTATTCTCCTATTTAATAATGATTTTACTTGTTACTACCGGATAAAGAGTGCGCAGCATATTCCATGTCAATTTAACAATTATTCTTTTCATTTAGTGAGATTGAGCATAACTTGTAAATAAATACACTTAGTACAAGGTATTCACCCAATATGGCGGAATAAACGCAACTGTGTTTCTTTGGATCATCGCTAATCGCTAATCGCTAATCGCAACTCGCAAACTCGCAAACACGCAAATTCCAAATTCCAACTCCGAATTCCAAAACAGTAATTTATAGTTGGGAAATAGTAAACTAAAAAGCTTTAAACAGTTTGGCTATGTGGAGTGCCGGTTTTTGAAGTACTTCACTTTCAAACCTGCACAAAGTCAATTCGTTTATTCATATTTTCTTTTTCAATGAGAATATTTTTTTAAGAACGATAGAACCGTTGCATTATAATTTGAAACATTGTCCTCGTGCATAATATGTGATGCCTCTGGAATTGTGTTTAATTCGGAATTCGAAATTAACTTATTAAGCTCAAAAAGTAAATGTTGCCATAATTTTGGGCTGTTCTGTCCTGAAATCAACAAAGTTGGAATCTTAATATTTTGTATTATATTTTTATCCAATGGTAAAAATCCTGATCCAAGAAATTCTGCTTTAATCAAGTTGGCCCGTGCTTGTTCAAGTCGTTCTTTCGATAAATTCAGAAAGGGTTTAACCCCTAATATCGCTTTTCCGGAAACATTCAATGCCTTGTCCATGTCATCCTGTTTCAAAGCTTTAGTTGTTGGTGCAATACCTTTTATTCCAAATTTAATTATGCCAAATATCAATTTTGGTTTTGAAAATAACAGTTTTAGTAGTTCCTTCGGTTTAGGGATATTGCTAACAAATAATGCAACAGCAGGTGGTTCTGCTAAAGTAAGTGTTCGAATTAATTTGGGATTTTTTATGGCAAGTAAAATACAAAGAAGTGCACCATAGGAATGGCCAACAAGATGAACTGGCTGGGTGCCAATAAATTTGAGGAATTCTTCTAAATCTTCTACGTGTTTTGCCATAGAATAATCCTCGTTGTCCCGTATTTGTTCATTTGGCCAATGAAATCGTCTGCTATAAATTACAGTACGATAATATTTGCCAAAGTATTCCAACTGTTGGCCCCAAGTTCGGTAATCGCTTGCAGAACCGTGAACAAGCACAAGATTGCCTCCCTTTCCATTCTCAACATAATTGAATTTGTAGTTGTTTAGATTTACTTGTAACATAATTGAAACAATTTTTGCTTACTATCTAATTTTTACTGTCTGAACGTCTTTTAGTTTGTATGACGCACAACTTGCAAATAAATACACTTAGTACAAGTTATTTTCCCAATATGGCGGAAGAAACGCAATTTCGTTTCTTTGGATTTAATACTGCTTTTTGAAAAAATGTTTCGAATGTTACTTTATCATCAATAAATTCTTGCACTTTCATTTCGTTATAACCAGTCAACCATTCTATCACCTGGAGCAATTCATTCTTTGTCCTTCCTTTCTTTTCTGCATTACTGACATAATGAGGATATACTGAAGCAAAAGTCATTTTTGCAATGCGTTCATTGTGTTTTGGGGTAGTTTTCATTTTGACAATATTTTTATGTTATTGTTTTTATTCTTTTCGCATAAAGTCAAATGCACCTTTTCGAAGTTGTATTCCATACTCCAAATAGGCTTTCATACAAGCTAGGAAATTTGCCCATCCTCCCGAATTGTCTAAAGCCCATTTCAGGTTATCTTCATTAAGTTCCTTACCGGTTTCGTTTACTCTTACTATGGTACTATTGTCTGGTAATTTTTCTAAAGTAATTTTTACAACAGTTTCTGGGTCCCATACAAAGGAAATTGAACGATTGGTTTCTATTTTAATTTTTTTGACAGGGAACTTATCATCAAATTCAGGAAATTTCCAAATCACGTCTTTTCCCGTTTCCAATCTTCCACTACTTTCCGAAATGAAATATTTGGTCATTTTCTCTTGATTTACAATTCCTTCAAAAACTTCTTCTACTGGTTTTTGAATTTGTATAGTTGCATTAGATTCTAGTCTCATATTAAATTCCTTTAGTTATTGAATATCTAAAATATACACGTCTTCAAATTGGTGCTAACGGCAAATTGCATGTACCGTAAGGGTTTGCGTGAGAATCTCTGTCCGGGCACGGACGAGAGGTTGAGCGGAAATCCGAGGTTCGCATACCACTGGAACCCTTATGGAATATGCAAAATGTTAGGTGCTGCCATTATTGATTGTTTTTAATCTATTCTTTATATAGATACTTACTAAAATCCCTATTGTAATTGTCGTTAGCCAATTTACAGTAATTGTAGCGACTTCGAATCGATAACTCCTGTCAATTCCAAATTTGATAGTATAAAAAACAAATGCGACAACCGTTAACAAAAATGCCGAAATAAGTATTAGTCGAATCGCCCTTTCCAATCTATTTTTAGGTGAAAAGATAAAAGACAAAAATAAAAATGAAATACTCATGGTGATGTAGCCTAAATCTTCCATCGCAATAAATATCCCATGTCCATTATATTGTGTAAGTAAAGCAATTCCTTCCGTCTCACCTTTCATCATGCTCATAGGTACTACTGAAAATTGAACGAAGTATGCAATCAATAAAACGATAGTTGTAATAAGAGCAAAAGCGACACTTAGAAAACTAAACAGCTTTTTCTCAATCGATGCGATAAAATGAATGGATACAATAAATATTAAATATCCAAATAATTGAAAAATTGACAAATACATCCAATAGTAATCTCTCGGGTAATAGGTTGGAATATCAGAAAATGGATAAGTCATACAATCCCCGGGACAGTATGGACCCGCTGGTGGTACAGCTGTCATTGCGAATCCCCATGTAATAATTGTCAATAGAGTTACGATTAGTGATGAGTATAATCCAAATTTCAATGTCGTTTTCTCAGTATTCATATTTTTTTGAGTTTATTAATGTATAATCTCAGCTATATTGTCCTTTTTTTTTGGCTTGCACCTAACTTATAAATAAATACACTTAGTGCAAGTTATGCACCCAATAAAGTGGAATAAACGCAATTGCGTTTCTTTGGATCATTGCTAATCGCGCTAATCACAAACTCCAAATTCCATTAGTCAGTAGCCAGTAGGCAGTTGCAGTAGGCAGGAGGCAGTTGCTAAAAATCAAAATTTTAAGTCCAAAGTCCAACTCCAAATTCCAAATTCCAAATACCAAATTCCAAATACCAAATTCCAAATTCCAAATTCCAAAATAGTAATTTATAGTTGGGAAATAGTAAAATAAAAAGCTTTTAACGCAATGGGTTATAGGCGTTGTTATAGACAGTTGTTTCTTAAAATTATTTTGTAATTTCTTTCAGCACCAATTCACCTATTAACTTATGGCAATTTGTCATCGGGTGCCATTCATCATACCATAAAAACTCCTTGGGATCCGGGAATTTATAAGTTCCTTTCCATGGTTTTTCATTGAATTGATTATTTAAAACTAGTTCATTCATGAATGAGTGGATATCTACAAAATATATTTCAATATCAGGGTGTGATTTTTTCAATCCAGCCTTGTTATCGAAAAGCATGGTGTAGAGCTCTTCGTTAAACCTATCGGTTAATTTCTTGACCGCTGGAATCAGATGGTTGTACTCGGTATTGGGTCCATAGCCCAGGGATAAGGTAAGATCAAAATTATTGAACACTACAAAGTGCTTGCCACCTTTTTCTATTAGTTTATTTAATGCGGTTTTAATATTCTTGACCGAATTGGAGGGGTCATCTTTATTATCCCAATAGTCGTTTACACCTATCCAAACAGTAATTAAGGTTTCCTCTGGGTTTGTGGTCATATTATACTTATCTACCTGCCAGTTAAAACCGGACCAATCAAATCCGAGATAGTGCCCGTTATCGGTTCTGGCACCACCCCATGCTCTATTATCGACGTATGGACAGTCAATCATACTGGCAAGATATTCAACCCAAACAAGACCATTAGTATCCCTATTAAAACCATGACCATCTATATAACCATTATCGGTAAAGCTATCTCCAAAGGCAACGATGCTTTTAAAATCTTGAGCGGCACCGCTAATTGGGATTAGCGATATGGTTAAATAAAGAAGTAGAAGGTTTTTCATTTTAATTGTCTATAACGCCCGAGCTATGTGTAGTGCGGGAGCAATGTTACGCTTCAATCTCCCCAAGTACCGTAGCAAAAGTTTATGGTTTTGATTTATCTTTTTTTATCCAAAGCAACCCCGAATCGTCGGGGCCAAAGATTTTGCGACCTCATAAAAATACGCAAACCTTTGGATTAAGCACCTGGGCCCGCATTACTTATAGTTGATGTTGTGGTGCTTTATTTTTCAGGCGGATATTGGATTTACTTGGATTTTCCCACCAATAGCTTTTAGAACCTTCATTATAGTCGCGAATTGAGGTTTCGATCCGTCGGACAATGCTTTGTACAGACTTGGTCTGCTCAATCCTGTTTCTTCCGCTATTTTGGTCATACCTATCGCTTTCGCAATATGCCCAATTGCATTTATTACATCTGCGTTGTCTCCTTCTTCTAAAACAGTATTGAGATACTCGGCAATCATATCTTTGCTGTCCAAATAATCGGCTATGTCAAATTTTGAAGTTCCCATATTTTCTATTTCTTTAATTTTTTCCAGATTTCTTTCGCTTTCGCAATATCTTTTTGTTGTGTAGACTTGTCTCCACCAACAAGCAGAACAATAATTCTTCCATCTTTTTCTTTGAAGTAAACTCTGTAGCCTTTTGCGAAATTCACGCGCAATTCCCTTATTCCCTCCCCAACAGGCTTACAATCTCCAAAATGTCCATCGTTTTCAATTTTCTGAAGTCTAAACAGAATTTTTGCCTTGGCTTTCAAGTCTTTTAACTTTCTCAGCCATTTGTCAAATTCAGTTGTTTTCTCAATAAAGAACATAAAAAGTGTATCTACTTGGATACAAAATTACATTATTTTTTTAAATGAAGTAGCGTTTGGCTGAATTTTTTGGCAGATTGGCATAATGTCCCACAACTTGTAAATAAATACACTTAGTGCAAGTTATGCACCCAATAAAGTGGAATAAACGAAACTGTGTTTCTTTGGATCATCGCTAATCGCATATTCCAAACCTGCCTGCCGGTAAGCAGGTTCCAAACTCCATTAGGCAGTTGTTAAAAATCAAAATTTTAAGTCCAAAGTCCAACTCCAAATTCCAAATTCCAAATTCCAAATTCCAAATTCCAAAATAGTAATTTATAATTGCGGTAATTTTCAGAAAAAGCTAGAACTAGCAACCCGCCAGAACGACTCTGTTGGGCGGGT
>CAVXJE010000004.1:0-571694 GCA_963762065.1 uncultured Flavobacteriaceae bacterium
CTTCTTTGGTTGGCTACCAGTAGATAATTATCGCTTGGGTCTATCCCAAAATTTCTAGGCCAATCCCCTTTTACACTTTCCCTTCCAACCAAACCAAGTTTTCCATTGCCTTGATGTACTTTGAAAATAACGATAGTATTCTCCCCACGATTAGATCCATACAGGAATTTACCATCTTTGGATAAATGAATATCAGCACAAAAGCTTTCGCCCTTAAATTCGGGCGCCAAGGTAGTTTGTGTTTCCAATTCAGAATACGAATTATCAGTATTTCTTTGAAAAACGGTTATGGTCGAATTCAATTCATTGATCACATATAGGAATTTCCCGTTTTGGCCAAAAGTAAAATGTCTTGGGCCCGCTTTTAAAGGCAAATCGATGGAAAACTGCTTAAAAGGAACAAATTTATCTCCAAGCAATGTATATCGTTTCACCGCATCCAATCCCAAATCAGCCGTGAAAAGTCCATCTTTAGTAAACATAGCCGAATGGGCGTGGGATGTTTTGGTGGTATCCAATACCTTATGGTCAATAAATTGCGGATTTGGCAAAAGCTCTCCTTTATCCCCCAATTTAAAAATAGACAGGCTACCCCCCGAATAACTTGAAGCGGCCAAAAATTTGCCATCTTCAGATATTCCGATATGACAAGGGTGCGCTCCAATAGTGCCATTAGCATTGATTTTCTTCAACGCACCATTATTATCAATACCGAATGCAACTACACCTCCACTAGCCCCTTCATATTCATTGGTTTCCTCCACAGCGTATAAATACTTATTATTGGGGGAAATCTTTAAAAAAGAGGGATTCCCCAAGGTAGCAACCAATATTTTATTCGAAAGCTCCCCTGTACTGGAATCAAAGATATAACTATAGATTCCTTCACTACCATTTTCGGTATAGGTGCCAACAAAAAGCGTATATGTTTTCAATGGTTCATTTTTTTTACATCCATAAATAATAAGAAAGCAACATAAAACGATAAAAAAGTACTTCTTCATAAGGCAGAAATAAAATAAGTGCTAAAATAGCAACTTAATTCGACTTGCCTTTTTACGTAATTAAAGAGTTTTTTACTTCATTCCTTAAATAATAACCAGTAACCAATGTGGCCAAAACGTCAGAAATAGGAAAGGAAATCCAAACACCCAATTCCCCTAAAAAGTTGGGTAAAATGAGTATTAGGGGAATAAAAAAGAATCCTTGGCGTGTTAAGGTCAATAATAAGGCAGGAACGGCCTTGCCAACAGCTTGAAAATAGGCGGCTCCAATCAATTGTAAGGCAATTATGGGTGTCGCCGCAAATACCCATCGCATGGCAGATGGGGTATGTTCCATAACAAAGGCATTAGCTGCCAATTCCAAGGGTGAAAGATCGGATTTACTGCTTAGAAATAATGCAGCTATTTCAGCTGGAAAAAGCATTAACCCAATAAAAACAAGAGTTGCCATAATAGCGGCATATTTTATGGCTGTATTGATCGATTCCCTAACCCTCTCATATTTTTGGGCTCCATAATTATATCCGGCAATGGGTAAAAAGCCCTGTGTAACCCCAAATACCGGGAAGAGGGCAAACATGAGCATGCGACCTATTATGGCATAGACTGTAACCATGGCCTCCCCGCCCAAATCGAACAAAATGTTGTTCATCAATAAATAAATAATGCTTACAACAGCCTGTCTAGATAAAGTCACAAATCCTAAAGAACCTATCTCTTTTAAGATGGATGATTTTAATCGAAAATGGTGTAGATCCTAATTTGAGTTCTGAGTTTTTGGAAAGAAAAAAGTAAAGGATATATCCAAAACACAACAAATAACCAATGGTGGTAGCCCAAGCGGCACCTTGCATACCCCAATCAAAGACATAGATAAAAAGATAGTCCATTACCAAATTCCCAACTGAAGGTATAATCATGGCGATCATGGCGAATTTAGGTTTCCCTTCAGCTCGGATTACCGTATTACCCATCATACATAGAGCTAAAAAAGGGACCCCATAAAGTACAATCGTATAATATATTTTGGCGGGATCAAAAATCGCCCCTTTACCCCCGAATGCCGGAATAAGGGTATCTACATAAATAAGCCCCAACGCTACCATAGATATTGTTACCAACAATGTCAAAGTAATCTGATTTCCAAAAGTCTTTAAAGCTTTTTCCTTGTTGTCGGCACCCAACGCACGGGATATGATACTCGAACCACCTATTCCAATAGACATGCCTAAAGCAGCAATAAAAAAAGAAACAGGGAGTACTACATTTATAGCTGCAATGGCAATAGCACCAATCCAATTGCCGACAAAAATGGAATCGACCAAAATGTTGAGCGACATAACAAGTATTCCAATAGAAGCAGGTACGGCTTGTTTCACCAATAGTTTGCCAATTGGTTCAGTGCCTAGTTGGTCTGAGGAGACTGTAGCCATTTACGCTGGTAACATTTGTGTGGTCTGCCAAGTATCAATCCACCCGGCCATCACTTTCACCCATGCCTCGCTATCATTTAAACATGATATATGTTTATAAGCTATGCCGCCAGCTTCCTCAAACTGGTGTTTACCTTCCATGGCTATTTCTTCCAAAGTTTCCAGACAGTCGGCTACAAAAGCAGGGGTAATTACAACCAATCGTTTTTTCCCTTCTTCGGCCAAGCGAACGAATTCAAAATCGGTATAGGGTTTTAACCAAGGATCATTAGGCAATCGGGATTGAAATGAAATACTGACCTTGTCTTCGGGTAAACCCAAATAAGCCTTTACTTTTTTCGTGGTTTCAAAACATTGGTGACGGTAACATGTATTGTGTGCCACTGAATTGGTTGAACAACATTTACCATCAATCTTACAGTGGAATCTCGTTGGGTCCGATTTACGAATATGCCTTTCTGGAATCCCATGGTATGAAAATAGGATATGGTCGTACTCAAAATCCTTCAATCCTTCGTCAATACTATCGGAAAGAACTTTTATATAGTCTGGGTTTTTATAAAATGCAGGAAGTGTGGTCAAATGCATTTGTGGAAAATATTGTTGTTGGTCTTCCATTGTTTTTACCACGACGGTTTCGAAAGAAGACATAGCATAATGTGGGTAAAGCGGGACCAATAATACCTCATCAACCCCCTTATCATTCAATTCCTGTAAAGCATTTTTAATACTCATACTGCCATAACGCATGCCTAATGCGACCGGGATTTTAATCTGCTTACCCACTTTTGCGTTAAACCGCTCTGAAATCACAATCAGCGGGGAACCTTCATCCCACCAAATTTTTCGATAGGCTTCGGCCGATTTCTTGGGCCTTGTCTGCAGAATAATTCCTCTTACAATAATATTACGCAGCCAATTTGGAACATCAATGACACGTTCATCCATTAAGAATTCATCCAAATAAGGTTTTACATCCTTTGCTGTGGGACTATCGGGGGAACCGAGATTTACTAATAAGACTCCTTTCATTTTACAAACAATTTTATGATTTTCCTGGATTAATATCCTTAATTACATTTTACTTAGGCATGTCGAGCGTTCCTTTAAAATAATGGGTTTATACCATCTTATGTCAATTATCCAAGAGGCTCAATTTTATATCGGCAACAAAAATAGGTTTTGTGTTAAAACTAAACCCATACTATGCTCATAAGTTTCTTATGCCATTATGGGGAAAATCTATTTTTTATATGGATTTAACATCTTTTAATGGTATTTTCTTTATGTTTTAACAATAACCAAAATAAATACTTGAAAATGATAGATACGTTTTTGAAAAATACAGCCAACCAACCACTCATCTACTTAACTATTGCCTTTGTCCTGATTCTCATCGTATATTTCATTACAGTTCAATTACTACGAAAGCTTGGGAAAGACCCCAATTACGTCATTCCTAAACATGCCTTTAAAAAGGTAACCTTTCCCTTTTTCTTGATTCTTTTTTCCTTTCTCGTTCGTATGAAGGCACTCCGAGATGTTCTGGGCCTTGAAGATTATGCCTATGGGTTTAAAAAGGCCAGTACACTGATGCTCATTTTTGGGGTAACCTGGTTGATCTTGAATATTATAAAGATCATTAAAAAAGGAGTAATAGAGAAATATGACATTCATACCTCTGACAATCTAAAGGCCAGGAAAATTACGACTCAATTCAACATATTGCAGCGAATTTTAGTTTTTGTGGTTATTATTCTTGCCATTGGTATTGCCCTTATGAGCTTTGAGAGCATTCGTGAAATAGGGATCAGTATCTTTGCATCGGCCGGGGTTGCCGGAATAATCATTGGTTTTTCAGCCCAGAAAATGATTGGGACCATTTTGGCCGGTATTCAAATTGCAATTACACAACCCATTAAAATCGACGATGTTGTGATTGTTGAAGGGGAATGGGGCCGAATCGAAGAGATTACCCTAACCTATGTCGTTGTTAAAATATGGGACAAAAGAAGATTGGTTGTCCCTTCGACCTTTTTTATTGAGAATTCCTTTCAAAACTGGACAAAGACCTCGGCTGATATTTTGGGAACTGTTTTTCTTTATACCGATTATAAGGTGCCCTTTGATGCGCTTCGCAAGGAATTAACCCGGATCTTGGAATCCACGGATTCTTGGGACGGGGAAACCAATAACATTCAGGTTACGGATTCAAAGGCCAATTACATTGAAATTCGTGCTTTGATGAGTGCCAAGGATTCTTCTTCGGCTTGGGAGCTCCGTGTAATGGTGCGTGAAAAATTGATTGTTTTTCTGCAGAAGAACTATCCAGAAAGCCTGGCTCATACCCGTATTTACCTGAACAAAACGGAAGAGCTCGAAAAAGCTGGATAATGGTTTCATATTTACTATTTTTGACTTATAACAACAAGAAAATGAAAAAAGCAGTACCTTATTTTTTACTACTATCCTTCTTTACGGTAGCTTTTGGCTTTTCACAAAAAATTACCTGTTCTGCACAGGACAAACAAGCTTTTGAGGATAAGATCATTGAAGTGGATGGACTTTTGGAGAAGGATTTGGGTAAAACAATAGTCTCAGTAGGCAAAACTTTTTTAGGGACATCTTATGTTGCCAATACCTTGGAAATAGGCGAGACCGAAACCCTCGTTATAAACCTTCAAGGATTGGATTGTACCACTTACGTTGAAAATGTATTGGCTTTTAGTTTAATGCTCAAGAACAACCAGACAAAATTCGATGATTTTACCAAAACACTTGAAAACATTCGCTATAAAGATGGAATGCTTGACGGTTATGCTTCCCGACTACACTATTTTTCAGAATGGATTGCCAATAATGAAAAGAAAGGATTACTAAAAGACATTACATCTGAAATCGGTGGTTTGGAAATTACTAAGAGCATTAATTTTATGAGTACTCATAGGGATCTATATCCCTTTTTGAAAAACGATGAAAATTTCAATAAAATACAAAAATCAGAAACCTATTTGAATAATGAGGCTATTTGTATTTTGCCTCAAGACCAGATCAAAGCGAATGAACATTTAATACAATCTGGCGATTTTATCGCATTGACAACCTCAATAAATGGCCTCGATATTACCCATACCGGATTAGCAACACGTGAAAAAGATGGCCGAATTCATTTGCTACATGCTTCCTCATCAGGTGAGGTCAAAGTCTCTGAACTTCCTTTGGTCGATTACCTTAAAAAAGTAAAGAAGAATACCGGGATTATGGTGGCTAGAATCACCCCTTAGCTTTTAGACAACGACATCACATATTTTTTAGGTGTGGTGCCATATTTCTTTTTAAAAGCCGCAATAAAATGGCTTGAAGTACTATAACCAACTTTTAGTCCCACCTCATTTACATTATGCTGACCGGTTTCCAATAATCTACGCGCATGTTCCATTTTGTAATCGAACAGAAAACTATAAACCGAGTCACCGTAAATCTGTTTAAATCCTTCTTTCAGTTTTTTTAGACTCAGACCAATTTCCTTGGCCAAGACTTTAAGTGAAGGGGGTTCAGCCATATGTGAGATTATGATTTCCTTGGCCTGGCGAATTCGTTTTACATTGTCCTCATCGACCAAAAATGGGCATTGTTCTAAATCGGCATCAGTACTTTTATTAAAATAAAGGGAAATAAGCTCATAAACCTTTCCCATAATGTAGAGCTCCTTGATGGAAGGGTGAAGATTATAATTCATGATTTGGCTTAAAACCACTGCAATTGCTGGGGAAACACCTTCTTGCGCATAATATTTTTTTTCCTTGTTTCCAGCACTGAGAAAAGGAATGTAATTTGCTTCTTTTGAAAAAAGAGAATGGAATTTGCCTATGGTCATTACCACCGAAACTATCCATGAATTTGATGCCATTTCCATATTCATGGGCAAATCCAACTCCGTATTATAAAGCAATAACGAATTTTCCTCCGATACCTCTAAAGCATATTTACCCTCATTAAAAACAAACTTGGCATGGCCTTTAAGACAGAAATGAAACTGAATAAACGAGCTATCTATTTCACGAGTGACTTTTTTAATTTCATCGGTATCATTCTGTAACTTAAGAACATAAAATCCATCTTCTATGAGTACTTCGATATACGACCCTTGAGCGACATTTTCTTCTAACATAATATCCCAACTTAATAATATTATTTAGATATATTCTAAATAACCGATAATTATATTCTCTAAATTTATATATAAATCATGGATTAACGGCAATTTACGATGAAACGGGATTAAAAACACAGAAATCGACACAATTTGTTCCTCTAGCGTTATTTTTATTGAAGTGATGCCTATATTTTTGTTCTCGTTCCGAATAGATCTATGAAAGATTATCACATCTCCAAGCATAATTCATTTTATACTATTGGTCTTAACTATAAAAAGGCCGATGCATTAGTGCGTGGTAACTTTAGCTTGGACAATGCTTCGATGGATAATTTATTGACCCAAGCCAAGACCCAGGATATAGACGGATTGCTTGTTACCTCAACCTGTAACCGTACAGAGTTACATGGCTTTGCCCAGCACCCTTTTCAATTGATCAAATTATTATGTGATAATACACGAGGAACTCTAGAAGAATTTCAAGAAGTGGCATATGTATACAAGAACAATGATGCGATTTCCCATTTGTTTCGGGTAGGAACAGGCTTGGATAGCCAAATTCTTGGAGATTTTGAAATCATAAGTCAGTTAAAGCAAAGTTTCAATCGGTCTAAAAAACATGATATTGCTAATCCCTTTATAGAACGACTTTGCAATTCCATTATACAGGCTAGTAAACGAATTAAGAATGAAACCGAGATTTCGTCAGGTGCGACATCGGTGGCATTTGCTTCGGTTCAATATATCCTAAAAAACGTGGAGGATATTTCCAATAAAAATATTTTGCTTTTCGGTACTGGAAAAATTGGCAGAAACACCTGTGAGAACCTTATTAAACATACGAATAATACGCATATTACCCTGATTAACCGCACCAAGGACAAGGCAGAAAAGATAGCGGGCAAATTCAATCTAGTAGTAAAAGATTATGGTGATATGCAAACGGAAATCCGTAATTCCGATGTTTTAATTGTCGCTACTGGTGCACATTCGCCCACAATCTCCAAAGAACTCCTTTATCCTAAAAAACCACTGTTGATTTTGGATCTATCTGTGCCCAAGAATGTGGCCGATGATGTTTCGGAAATCGAAAATGTGACGGTAATCCATTTGGATCATTTATCCCAAATGACCGATGAGACTTTGGAAAGACGTAAGCAATTTATTCCTCAGGCAGAAAGTATCATTGAAGATATAAAACGCGATTTTATCCAATGGTTGGAAACTAGAAAATTTGCGCCTGTAATCAAGGCTTTGAAAAAGAAGTTGAATACCATGAAAGAGGAGGAGCTCGACTATCAGTCCAAAAAAATATTCGATTTCAATTCGGAACAAGCCGATGTTATTTCTAACCGGATCATCCAAAAAATAACAAAGCAATTTGCCAACCATCTTAAGCAAGCAAATTCTGATGCGGATGAAAGTCTAGAACTTATCCAAAAAGTTTTTCAGTTAGAAATTAATTCCCGATGAGCAAGATTATTAGAATTGGTACCCGCGATAGCGAATTAGCGCTATGGCAGGCGAATACCGTTAAAAACAAGCTTGAAGCTCTGGGACACCAAACCACTTTGGTTCCTGTAAAATCTACTGGGGACTTAGTCTTGGACAAACCGCTTTATGAGTTGGGAATTACAGGTATTTTCACTAAAACTTTGGATGTTGCCATGCTCCGCGGCGAAATAGATATTGCAGTACATTCAATGAAAGACGTGCCGACAGCGCTTCCCAAAGGAATTGTGCAAGCTGCGGTTTTGGAACGTGCCAATTATCTAGATATTCTTGCCTTTAAGCATAATGAGGAATTTTTAGCAAGTCGGGATGCCGTCATCGCAACAGGAAGCCTAAGAAGAAAAGCACAATGGCTAAATAGATACCCTACCCATACTGTTGTTGATCTTCGAGGAAACGTGAATAGCCGAATACAGAAACTGAAGGATAATGACTGGAACGGAGCCATTTTTGCTGCTGCGGGGTTAGAGCGAATTGGTATAGAGCCAGATAACACCATAGGACTCACATGGATGGTTCCTGCACCTGCACAAGGTGCTATTATGATTGCAGCCATGGAAAATAATGATTTCGTCCTTGAAGCCTGTTCTGAATTAAATCATGAAGCCACTGAGATTTGCACCAAATTAGAACGTGATTTTCTTAGATTATTGGAAGGTGGTTGTACTGCTCCCATAGGCGCCTTGGCTTATATAAATAATCAGGACGAAGTAACCTTAAAAGGGATATTGTTAGCTATTGATGGCAAGAAAAAACTGGAAGCCGAATTCACCGCTCCACTTGGTAAACATGAAAAACTGGGCAATGAATGTGCTAACAGTATTTTAAGTCGCGGTGGCAAACGTTTGATGAGTGAGATACAAGGCGTAAATGAAAACACTACAATTTTTTCGACCAAAAAGCTAACCCAAGCCCAAAAACAACAGTTTCAGGACGGTATTCGGTTGAAATCGGAAGATTTCGTTAAAACCGCACCTAATCGTATTCCCCAGAATATTTTAAAATCGAAAATACGAAACGTTATCATTACCAGTAAAAATGCTGTCGAAGCATTATTGACCAATGTTAGTGCCAATGAACTTCAGTTTAAGAATATTTATTGTGTGGGACGACGCACAAAACGCTTGATTGAAGATCGGATCGGCATAGTGAAGCATTCCGAAAACAACGCCAAGAAATTAGCCGAATATTTGGTAGAGTATTTGGAAGGAACTGAAGTGACATATTTCTGTAGTAACATAAGAATGGATGACCTTCCTAAAATATTAAATGAAAACAAGATTACCGTAAACGAAATTGAAACCTATAAGACCAAGTTTTCCCCTGTAAAGGTTGGCCAAAGTGTAGAAGGAGTGTTATTTTTCAGTCCGTCTACCGTCGATAGTTATTTACAGCTGAACAAGCCTGATAAAATTGCGTACTGTATTGGTAATAGTACCGCAAACGCTGCCAAAAAACATTTTTCGGATGTGAGGGTTGCTAAAATTCCAGTAGTGGAAAGTGTTATTGATTTGGTGAATAGTAATTATGAAAAGAAATGAAAAAATTTCCATCACAAGGGAATGAAAAAATAATATGAGCATTAAAAACGACTTATTCCTAAGAGCCTTAAAAGGCGAAACCGTTGATAGACCTCCTGTTTGGATGATGCGACAAGCTGGGAGATACTTGCCTGAGTTCATGGAAATACGTAAGAAATACGATTTCTTCACTCGTTGTCAAACTCCCGAATTAGCTTCTGAAATAACAGTACAGCCCATACGAAGATATGGTATGGATGCTGCTATTCTATTCAGCGATATACTAGTTATTCCACAAGCAATGAATATTGAAGTGCAAATGAAACCCAATTTTGGACCTTATTTGCCAAACCCTGTTCAAACACAAGAAGCCGTTGACAAGGTAATAGTCCCTGATGTTAATGTGAAACTGGACTATGTGATGAAGGCCATAAAAATGACCAAGGAAAAGCTGGAAGATGAAATTCCACTTATCGGCTTTGCGGGTTCACCGTGGACAATTCTTTGCTATTGTGTACAAGGTCAGGGAAGTAAAACTTTTGATAAGGCCAAAGAGTTCTGTTTTACACAGCCTTTCGCTGCACATCAGTTGCTGCAAAAAATTACGGATACTACTATTGCCTATTTAAAGGCTAAAGTTAAAGCAGGTGTCAATGCCGTTCAAGTTTTCGACTCATGGGGCGGAATGCTTTCCCCAACCGACTATCAAGAATTTTCATGGAAATATATCCAACAAATTATTGATGCATTAAAAGAAGAAACCCCGGTAATTGTGTTTGGTAAAGGATGTTGGTTTGCTCTGGGTGATATGGCAAAATCAGGTGCCGCTGCATTAGGTGTAGATTGGACTTGCTCTGCAAGAAATGCCAGATATTTAACTGGTGGGAATATTACTTTACAGGGGAATTTTGATCCCGCTAGACTATTATCGCCACCAGCACAAATTAAAAAGATGGTGACCCAAATGATCAATGAATTTGGAAAAGATAAATATGTAGCAAATCTAGGTCACGGTATTTTACCAAACATTCCATTGGAAAATGCCAAGGCCTTTGTAGATGCGGTAAAAGAATATAAGGTGTGAAAACCAAAAGGGCTTTTAAACGATTAAAACCAATCGGTTTATGGAAGCTCTTGAGATTATGCCTGGGCAGGGTTTTATTTGTAATTCCTACTTTGAATGCAACAAAAAGATGCATGCAGATATCAACTGAACACTACGAAAGAAAACATTATTTGAATGGCAGGGCAAATGCCTTTAGACATGCCCTTTGGAATTATTTAATCGCCAAAAATTGTTCCGAGTGGTCTAAAAACAAGGGTAAGGTATTAGAATGGACAAAAAATATCACTGACTGGCATGAGTTTGCCTTCCCAAATCGAAAGCTGGCCCGAAAGATGGATTTACATAACAATGAAATAGGCCGTCGCCTTTTTTTGAAACATGAAAAAGAGTCTATTCTAGAGGTGATCAATGTTTTGAAGGAAATGACCAAAAAATCTATTTTCATCGATTCAAACTCCGATCTTGCGGTGTTGGAAAATCAATTAGTACATATTGCCGAATGACATGATGGAAATATTTTACAACTACAATTGATTTTAAAATGGAAACCTTTTTTGTTGCGCCATTAAACCAAGGAGATGCGATAAGTTTGTTCACATTAATGACAGGCAATGCAAAAAGGTTTCAACGTTTTTTCCCAAATACTTTAGGGCAAAATTTATCCGTTGAGGCTTCAAAAAATTATATTGAATTAAAACGAAAAGAGAATCAATCAAAATCAGAGTTTACCTGGGCCATTAAAGCTGTTGAAAATGGAAATATCGTAGGGCTTATTATTCTTAAAGAGTTAAATTGGAATAAAAAACAAGGGGAATTGGCCTATTGTATTGATAAGGGCTTTGAAGGTAGAGGTTGGATAACCAATGCGGTAAAGGAGATTTCAAAATTTGCTTTTGAGGAGTTAGAATTGAATACACTTCAGATTGTTGTACATAATAGCAATAATGGAAGTATAAAGGTTGCTGAAAAATGTGGCTATGAATGGCAAAGCACATTGAAGGCAGAATTTGCCCCACCCAATGAAGCGCCTTTGGATATGGAATTGTATGAATTATCATTGTAAACCTACGAGGTTTTAAAAACCTTGTTGGTTTGTACATTTGAATAGCGAGTAGACTAAGACGGATGAAACTAGTACTTGTTGAAAAAGATTGGATGAATATTAAAGCAATGTTCGATAAACCATTTGAGTGCGCTGGGATGACCATGAATCTTAATGTTTTCTATCAATTATATATATTATGCTTTAGCGGTAATAGAAATTTATTTGCTACATCATAGTGCAACGAAATATCAGCACCTATTTAATTTAAATGAAAGATAAGTTTTACGCATACATTCAAAAACTACAGGATAGCATAACTTCAAAACTTGAAGAAGTAGATGGCGAAGCCAGATTTCGGGAAGACGAATGGATTCGTCCTGAAGGCGGCGGTGGCCATACGCGGGTCATTGAAAACGGGAAAGTTTTTGAAAAAGGAGGTGTGAATATATCAGCCGTACATGGGGCACTACCAGAAAGCATGCAAAATTATTTTGGGGTAAAAGATGCGGACTTTTTCGCTTGTGGGTTAAGCCTTGTTTTACATCCAAAAAATCCGATGGTGCCAACGGTTCATGCCAATTGGCGGTATTTTGAGATGTATGATAAAAAGGGTAATATCGTTGACCAGTGGTTTGGTGGTGGACAGGATTTAACTCCCTATTATCTAATTGACGAAGATGCTGCCCATTTTCATGCAGTTTGCAAAAAAGCTTGTGACCTACATAATCCTATGTTCTATCCAAATTATAAAAAGAAATGTGATGCCTATTTCTGGAATACCCACCGCAATGAAGCAAGAGGTATAGGCGGACTCTTTTTTGACTATTGCAAAGCAACCACCGAAATGAACATGCAAGATTGGTACAACTTCATCACCGAAGTTGGTAATAGCTTTTTGCAGGCATATGTGCCCATTGTGGAAAAAAGAAAGGACCTGACCTATTCCAAGGATCAGCGGGATTGGCAAGAAATAAGACGAGGGCGCTATGTAGAGTTCAACTTGGTTCATGACAAGGGAACATTGTTTGGATTAAAGACCAATGGCCGTATCGAAAGTATTTTGATGAGTCTACCCCCCCATGTGCAATGGCGATATGATCATCATCCCGAAAAAGGAAGTGAAGAGGAAAGACTTATTAATATCTTGAGGAAACCTAAGAATTGGATCTAGATGAGTAAGCATTTAATTTTAGTGGTAGTTTTAATTCTGTTAGCATCTACCTCATGCAAAAGACCAAAACAATTAAAAAGCGATTTAGACATAGAGTTCACCCAAGATACCTTAAAAGTGGGTTATACTTATTGGTGGCAAGAATCAGGACCGTTTATTGGTGAATGTGGCGATGAACTCTCATTGGTGTTTAGCGGAACAATCACGGACATTCTTGAACCCACTGACGAAGCGGGGCCTTTGTACAGCTCTCAAAAAGGTATTATTGAAATTGACCGTGTATTTAAAATAAAAGATTTAGGACCTAATAGTTATGACAATCAGCAGTTCTTTGCTTCGGACTGTTTTGATGGGTTAGGTTTAAAAAAAGAGGACAAGGTACTTGTCTTCTGTTACGATTACGAAAATGCCTTGAGTATTTCTGGGGGTCATTCCATTATAAAATTGGACTCGTTGGATGACCCATTGATTGCCTCTATAAAAAAGTATTTAGATGCTGATCAAGACCCATCCAAAATTAAAAAAGATATTGCATTGTGGGAAAAGCATGGATTAGGTGCTGCCTTGGAGCAAATCATCAGTTGTCATTAAATATCCTATTAGCCTTTAAATGGCTAACTTTGAAAAACACCAGTAAATCATTGGATGATTATAGAAATAAATAATGTTTAAAAAACCTAGGTTATTTATAGCTGGGATTTATTTTACTTTTTTCAAAAAGGTATACAAAAATAATGGGCTCACAATCCATGTTCCTTTTGAACTTACTGACTATAAATTCAGGGGACGCTTTGTGCTCAATACTTACGAGGAAGAGGAATCAAGATACCTAGCTAAGTATTTATCCGCCGATGCAAAAGTGTTGGAACTTGGTTCTTGTTTGGGTTACGTTTCCTGTTTGACTAATAAATTGCTCAAGAATAAAAGTAATCACCTAGTCCTGGAAGCCAATCCAAAGTTGGTTCCATGGATCCAAAAGAACAAAAAAGAAAACAACTGCAGCTTTTCAATTGAAAACAGCATTATTTCCCATGAGGGAAAAAATGCCTTTTATATTCACGATTTAATTGTGGGAGGAAGTGCGAAAAGAAAGACATCCAATAAAATTGACATTGCAGGCGTTGGTTTTGATGACTTAAGAACAAAATATGGAATCGATTTTGACACCTTGGTCATGGATATTGAAGGTGGGGAGCTTGACTTGTTAAGAAACCATAGTGATGGCATTGCCGATTTTAATCAAATATTTATGGAAGTGCATCCCTTTGCAAATATTTTGACCAAAGAGGAAGCACAGGAATGTGAAGATATTTTAAACTCGATTGGATTTGAAATAATAGTTAGGGACGGTAATTTTCAGATTTGGAAAAAAGTTGATACCTTAAAAACTTAGAAACATAAACAAACTATGTATCCACTCATTAGAAATAGGAGACTCCGTTCAACAGAAGCTATAAGAAGATTGGTCCGGGAAACGGTTATTACCCCGGATGATTTTTTGGTGCCTCTTTTTGTCGTGGAGGGCAAAGGGATTAAAGAGGAAATAGCTTCAATGCCCAATTATTACCGATTAAGCCTCGACAATCTTGAGAAAGAGGTCAAGGAACTTTGGAAAATGGGACTTTGTGCTGTTTTACTTTTCGTAAAAGTGCCAGACAACCTTAAAGATAATAAGGGTTCAGAAGCAATGAATCCGCACGGTTTAATGCAGTTGGCCATTAAAAAAGTCAAAAATGCATGCCCTGAAATGTTGGTCATGACCGATGTGGCCCTTGATCCATATTCCTCTTATGGGCACGACGGTATTGTGGGTGGTGGACAGATTCTGAATGATGAAACTGCCGAGATTTTAGCGGAAATGAGCATTTCCCATGCACAGGCAGGAGCTGATTTTGTTGCTCCCAGTGATATGATGGATGGTCGTATACTTACGATTCGGGAAGCTTTGGAAGAAGAGGGGTATATAAATACAGGTATTATGAGCTATAGTGCCAAATATGCAAGTGCTTTTTACGGACCCTTTCGTGATGCTTTGGATTCTGCCCCGGTTAATGTAAAAAATGTTCCCAAAGACAAAAAGACCTATCAAATGGATTTTGCCAATAGGTTCGAGGCGATTCGCGAAACACAAATGGATATTGATGAAGGTGCCGACATTGTAATGGTGAAACCAGGAATCGCCTATTTGGATATTGTTCGTGAAATAAAAAATGAGGTTGATGTACCAGTAGCGGTCTATCAAGTTTCAGGAGAATATGCCATGTTGAAGGCAGCAGCGGAAAAAGGTTGGTTAGACCATGATGCCGTTATGATGGAACAATTAATAGCTATAAAAAGAGCCGGTGCCAATATAATTGCTTCGTACTTTGCGAAAGATGCTGTTCGGTTGATGTAAGCGCTATAGCCCCTGAAGGGAAAACTCTTATTCGAATGCAAAATATTTTATTTATGGTATTGTCCCCTTGAGGCGCCTTGCTGAGCTTGTCGAAGTAGGCCTTCAGGGGTGTAAAACAAAAGCTGAACTAATGCAAAAAGCATTTTTTATACTTATTGGTTTATTGTTCTTGAATGCCCATTCTCAAGAGGATACTGCCATTTCTTTGAACATAAATGTCGATAAAGGTCTATCTTATGCCCACCTCTCGAGTATGGGAATGGATTCAACTTATATCTATTCCAAGGTAGATTCGATTATAACAAACGGTATAAAAAATAAAGCATTTCCTGGCGCGCAAGTCTTAGTTGCTAAAAACAGTTCAATTGTATTTCATAATAGCTATGGCTATCACACCTATGACAGTATTCAAGCTGTGACTAATGACGACATCTATGATTTGGCATCGGTAACTAAGATTGCGGGGCCGTTACTAGCAATTATGAAATTAGTGGATGCTGGTAAACTGAATTTGGATGTTCCTTTTAGCACTTATTGGATCCCTTGGAAAAGAATTAAGGACAAAAAAGATATTACCCTTAGGGAAATATTGGCCCATCAGGCAGGATTAACCCCTTATATTGTTTTTCTTAATAAGGTTTTTAAGAAAAATGGCAAACTCAAGAGGCGATTTGTACGTAATAAGCCAGATTCCAGGCATATGAATAAGGCCTATGACCATTTGTTTGTAAAAAACAATTTCAATCGCAAAATGTACCGTATTATCAATAAGTCGAAGGTAACGGATGAGAAAAAATACATATACTCAGGTCTTGCATTTTTGATTTTCCCAAAACTTATTGAACAAATGACTGGTGAACCCTATGAAAACTATCTAACACAACATTTTTATAATCCCATTGGAGCCACAACCTTGGGATTCAGACCCAAAACCAAACACTTTCCGAACAAGATTGTCCCGACTGAATTAGATACCGTGTATAGACACACATTGACACAAGGTTGGGTACATGACGAAAATGCTTCCTTGCTTGGCGGGATTTCAGGTAACGCGGGTTTATTTGGCACGGCAACAGATCTTGCCAAGCTTATGCAGATGTATCAAAACTATGGTGTATTTAACGGTCATAGATTTATATCTGAAGCCACACTTAAGGAATTCATCAAAGTGCAATATCCAGATAATGAAAATCGAAGGGGTCTGGGCTTTGACAAACCACTCCTTGATAATGCTGAACTAACTTTGGCAGATGCCTATCCTGCCCCTGAAGTAAGCAAGCAAAGCTTTGGTCATAGCGGTTTTACGGGAACATTTGTTTGGGCAGACCCTGAAAACCAAATGGTATTTATTTTTCTCTCCAATCGGGTATATCCGACAAGGGAGAACAGAAATCTTTATAATTTGAACATCCGTGGCGCCCTTCAACAAGTATTTTATAAAGCTTCAATTACCCATTAACTACTAATTATCCCTATTTTTATTCTTTCAAACCAATTAGATGGGGTTACTGTTATTTTATGCCTTTGTTTCAATATTTTTTTCTTTTCTGTGTTCCATTTTGGAGGCGGTATTATTGAGCATCAACTCTACATTTATCAATCTAAAGCAAAAAGAAGGTAAAGCATATGCCGATACCTTGGAAACTCTTAAAAAGGATGTTGACAAGCCCTTAATCGCCATTCTTACTTTGAACACAATTGCACATACCGTTGGTGCCATTTTAGTGGGTGTACAAGCAAAAACTGCTTATGCTAATCTATACGGAACCACTCATAGGACTATTCTAGGCGTTGAATTTACCGAAGATCTTATGGTAGGACTGGTTTCAACCCTAATGACTATTTTAATATTGATAGCATCAGAAATCATTCCTAAGACGATAGGGGCTACGTATTGGCGGCAATTGGCCAATTTTACCGCAAAGGCCCTTAAAATCATGGTCTTTCTACTAAAATGGACCGGCCTACTTTGGATATTACAGATCTTTACCAAACTTGTAGGTGGTAAAGGACATCATGGAAGTGTTTTAAGTCGGGAAGATTTTACGGTCATGGCAGATATTGCCCATGAAGAAGGGGTATTTCAGGAATCAGAATCCATTGTAATCAAGAACTTGCTCAAATTCGATGAGATTTTAGCCAAAGACGTAATGACGCCTAGGACGGTCATGAAAATTGCCCTTGAAACTAGAACAATAAAGG
Organism: uncultured Flavobacteriaceae bacterium; assembly: GCA_963762065.1. Classification (GTDB taxonomy): domain Bacteria; phylum Bacteroidota; class Bacteroidia; order Flavobacteriales; family Flavobacteriaceae; genus Maribacter_A. Next base: position 17,505 of record CAVXJE010000004.1, read on the forward strand.
ATTTTTTTGATGATAACCCTAAACTACGTTTTTCAAGAATTCCCATTTACAAGGATAAAGTTGACAATATCACCGGATTTGTTCTAAAGGACACTGTTTTAGAGGAAATGATAAATGAAAATGGCGATTGTCAGCTTTCAACTATCAGAAGGGATTTATTGGTGGTGGATCGCAATAAGCCAATTCCAGACCTTTTTGAAACCTTTATCTCCCAAAGGCAGCATATTGCTTTGGTCGTTGATGAATATGGCTCGGCAAGTGGACTTGTAACTATGGAAGATGTAATCGAAACCCTACTAGGTCTGGAAATAGTGGATGAGAGCGATAATGTGGAAGATTTACAAAATCTTGCTAGGGAAAATTGGAAAATCAGGGCCAAACGCCTTGGTATAATTGATGAAGATGCCAAAATAGACTAATGGAAAATGCCTTTATACATACTCCTATAGGAATTGCCAAATTGGAAGGCGATGAAAACGGATTGTCTTCAATAACAGTATTGGATGAAGAAATAACGCCAAGTACGGTAATTCCAGTTATTCTTGAAGATGCCGTTTACCAATTGAATGAATACTTCGAAGGCAAGCGGGAATTATTTAGTCTCTCATTAAATCCCGACGGCACCGATTTTCAAAAAAAGGTTTGGAAGGCATTACAGGAAATTCCCTATGGAAAAACCATTTCCTATCTTGGACTATCAAAATCCTTGGGTGATGTTAAGGCTATTAGGGCAGTTGCGGCAGCAAATGGGAAAAATCCGTTATGGATAGTAATTCCCTGCCATAGGGTTATAGGAAGTGATGGCTCCTTAACCGGCTATGCCGGTGGCCTTCATCGTAAAAAATGGTTGTTGGACCATGAGAACCCTGTGAAACAACAAACCTTGTTTTAGTTTTTACAGACTATTCGGTTTGTTTTTCAATAATTTCCAACTATAATTCAACCTATTGTGTATTTTATCGAATATCCAATGGTTTTAATGACGTTTTCATTGGGTTTTTCCCATAATAAAAGCGCTATAAACAAACCACTCGGTCGGTTTTAATGCATTTAGCCTTTTTACCGTTCCTTACATATAATTGTTATATAAATATGAAGAAATACACCTTCCAAACATATATGAAATTGTTTGTATATTCAATTTATGCTACAAAAAATAAACCTTGAACACATTTTATTCCTGGATATAGAAACAGTTCCTGAAAAAGAAATATTTGAGGATTTGGACGATACCATGCGTAGTCTTTGGGAACAAAAATCCCAATACCAAAGAAAAGATGAGTATACAGCCGAGGAGTATTATGATAGAGCCGGTATTTGGGCTGAATTCGGTAAAATAATATGCATCTCTGTGGGCTTCTTCAATATTAAAGGGGATATTAGGGAATTTAGGGTAACCACATTCCATGGAGAAGAGACCAAATTGCTAAAAGATTTTAAAAATCTATTGAACAGTCACTTTAGCCAGCCAAAACATCTACTTTGCGGCCATAATGGCAAAGAATTTGATTTCCCATATATCGCCCGTAGGATGATAATCCATTCGATAAGTTTACCTTATAAATTGGATCTCTTTGGTAAAAAACCTTGGGAGGTACCTCATTTAGATACAATGGACCTATGGAAATTCGGGGATTATAAACACTATACCTCATTAAAACTAATGGCCCATATATTAGGCATACCCTCTCCAAAGGAGGATATTGATGGTAGCATGGTCCGAGATGTTTTCTATATAGAGAAAAATCTGGACCGAATAATAAAATACTGTGAACTGGATGTTGTAACTACAGCACAGGTTTTTTTGCGTATGCGGAATGAGAAAATATTGTTGGAAACCGAAATAAAGAAAATTTAAGTATCCTATGGAGTTTTTTAGAATAATAAATGTCAAAAGTTCAGAAAAGTTAATTCAAGATACATTGAACATTCAAAACCTGGAATTAATGAGCGAACAACTAGTGAAACTTGGGGTTTTAAATGAAATCCAAGCTTCTATCGGAAGTATTTGGGGGGAATTCACATTAGAGAGAAGTAAAATTACTGGAGGGTTACGTTTTTTGTTAAAAGAATGCCCAAATGCACTTACTTGGTCAATTACAACAGGTTATGAGCCGGCACCAAATCAAATTGTCGTGCATTTGACCATTAACCGCACTCAAAAAGAAAAAGAGTTTTTGTTAGAAATTGAGGATTTTCTTGATGATCAATCCAAATGTTTGGGAAATTTGAACAAGCTACAGGAAAGTCTGTAAACAGGAGTTTTCATTCTTAATAAGCTTTTATATTATCCACAAGTCTTTAATGCACCTACTTATTGTACTTTAATTGAATATACACAGGAAAGTGGTCACTATAACCCCCGATATATTTACGGCCAGCATAGGTTCTATAGGGTGTCCCTTTATATTTACCCTTCCATTCGGTCAAAAGTTTATCGTCAAATATATTGGCATAGGTGAAACTATGAGTCCCTTTTTCATAATTGAAGAAATTGTGAGAAACAATAATTTGATCGAAAAGACTCCAACTTCTTTTGTAATTGGCACTACCTCGTTCTGGTGATTTTAATTTCTCCATTGGGTTGTATAAATTAGTCGCTTCCATTAACTTTTGAATACTGGCAGAATCAGGATCATCGTTAAAATCACCCATAATAATATAATTAGGGTTCGTATGCTCATTTTCAATTCGTGCCATTATGCCTTTTAGGGTTTTCGCTGCTTCCATTCGCTTATAATCCGTTTCATTTGCCCCGGCCCTACGGGATGGCCAATGGTTTACAAAAACATGGACTTTCTCACCGTTTAATTTCCCATAAACATATAATATGTCTCTTGTTAAATCCCTTTCCCCTTCAGTGCTATAAACCATTAAAGTAATAGGTTCAGATTGCAATACCTCAAAATGACTTTTATCATACAATAAAGCTGTGTCGATACCACGTTCATCTGGCGAATTATAATGAACATATCCATAATCAATTTTATTTAGCTGCTCTGTATTAATAAGGTCTTTTATAACCACCTCATTTTCAACTTCGGCTATACCAATCAATGCAGGTGCTTTTAATGTTGATTCAAGTCCAATTTCCGAAATGGTCTTGGCAAGTTTATATACTTTTTTCTTATACCGTTTAGGTGTCCATTTCTTAAATCCATTAGGGGTAAAATCGTCATCCAAGGTTTCTCGATGTACCACTGTATCGAAAAGATTTTCAAGATTATAAAATGCAATCGTATGGAGCTGGGTGCTCTTTTTTTTCTTAAAAAATGAAAATAACATGTATTTTATTTAAAGGGAATCAAATTTACAAAAATAGCTCGGTCAGTATTGTTTAAATTTGCTCATTAATTAAAACTATGTTAGAAAAGAAAACCATTGAATACGAAAAAGTTATCCTAATTGGTATAATCAATAGGGGGCAAAATGAAGAAAAGGTCAAGGAATATCTTGATGAACTCGAATTTCTGACATATACAGCCGGGGGCGAAGTCTTGAAGCGTTTTGTTCAAAAAGTTGATGTCCCCAATCCCAAGACATTAATAGGAACAGGTAAAATGCAGGAAGTTGAGAAATATGTTGAAGCACATGAAATAGGAACTGTAATTTTCGATGATGAACTTACACCAGGGCAACAGCGTAATATTGAAAAACAGTTGCGATGTAAAATATTAGATCGTACAGGTTTAATCTTGGACATTTTTGCGCAACGTGCACAGACAAGTTATGCAAGAACCCAAGTAGAATTGGCTCAGTACGAATATCTTTTACCCAGATTGACCGGATTATGGACCCACTTGGAACGACAAAAAGGGGGTATTGGTATGCGTGGACCAGGTGAAACAGAAATCGAAACCGATAGACGTATTGTTCGTGACCGGATATCATTGCTTAAAAAAAAGCTATTAAAAATTGATCGTCAAATGGAGACCCAACGGGGAAATCGTGGCGCTATGGTGCGGGTTGCACTTGTTGGTTACACAAATGTTGGGAAATCAACATTAATGAACGTAATAAGCAAGAGTGATGTTTTTGCTGAGAACAAGCTTTTTGCCACCTTGGACACCACGGTTAGAAAAGTGGTCATTGGCAACCTCCCTTTTTTGTTAAGTGATACTGTTGGTTTTATACGAAAGCTTCCCACTCAATTGGTGGAAAGCTTTAAAAGTACTTTGGATGAAGTACGAGAGGCCGATTTGTTATTGCATGTAGTCGACATTTCGCATCCTAATTTCGAGGATCATATAGAATCTGTGAACAAGATTCTTGCGGAAATCGGTTGTGCCAATAAAAAGACAATTATGGTATTCAATAAAATAGATCTATACCATAATGAAACGATTGATGATGATGATTTGGTGACAGAGCGAACATCCAAACATTTCACGATTGAAGAATGGAAACGTACTTGGATGCAAAAATTAGGGGATAACGCCCTTTTCATATCGGCATTGAACAAAGAAAATCTTGATGAATTCAGAAAAAGGGTCTATGATGTTGTCAGGGACATACATGTTACGCGTTTTCCATATAACAATTTCCTATATCCGGAGCATTTGGACGAATATTAATTAGGTTAAAATAAAATAAAGCAAGTAGTTCATCGGAGAAATTATACCCCTTATATTTTTCACAACATTATTGGAACGGTTCACAACAATAATTTAGGAACTTCCCAAATCCTACGTAGATTTACATTGTAATTAAGTGATAGTGTTGACCCCAAATCATAGCATGAGCTTAACCGAAAACAAGTGTGGGTTTCCCCAAACCGACACAAACCTATAAAAAGCTAATACCCAATATTACAAACCTACTTTACTAAAAAAAAGCCCTTTGAAAGAGGGGCTTTTTTTGTTCTTTAATTCAAAATTAAATAATTCATCACAAGAATCATATGCACTTCATCGGAGAAATTATACCCCTTATATTTTTCACAACATTATTGGAACGGTTCACAACAATAATTTAGGAACTTCCCAAATCCTATGTAGATTTACATTGTAATTAAGTGATAGTGTTGACCCCAAATCATAGCATGAGCTTAACCGAAAACAAGTGTGGGTTTCCCCAAACCGACACAAACCTATAAAAAGCTAATACCCAATATTACAAACCTACTTTACTAAAAAAAGCCCTGACAGAATGGTCAGGGCCTTTTTTTTTGATATATGTGAAACATGCCAATCATAATGGATGAAAAGTTGGTATTTCATCGATCACACCACACGCTTTAACCTGTTATACCACAAAATTGAGCTAATTCACAACATAAATTTAGAAGTGAAAACCCTTAAAATTACATTCGCGATGTATTTATGATTATGTCCCTTTGAAAACATTGCTTAACCAAAAGAATAATTTTTGACTGTAACCCCAATTTTACAGATCCTACTTAACAAAAAAAGCCCTGACGAATTCGTTAGGGCTTTTTATAAATACAATAACGATTTTTATATGGAATAGTTAAGTCCAAATAACCAATAGCTTTGGATTTTGTTGTCAATGTTATCAAATGTTGCAGTAGCATCCGGAACTGGTCCAGTTAAAGCATAGTTTAGTGCTTCTTGTTTGTTGTCCCTTAAACCAAATTCAAATCCTAGGCCAATCCCTTTCCACAGGGTATAACCAAAAGAGTTGGTCCATTGCCAATTTGAATAATCCGAACTCTTATAACTCTGAAATGCAGAAAGGTTGGTTTTAAAGTTTACAGCACCTAATTTCTTGGTGTAATCGACCATGATTTTTGTTCCCATTGAAGATTCAAAAACACTATCCCCACTACTAAATACGAAGTTGTAGTTCAAAGGATGAATCACAACGACCATATCGGGAATTGGCAGCCACGTAGCACCCACACCGAGATCAAGATAACCTGGATCATTGAAATTATTGATAAGTGTTGTTCTGTATTCGGCCAAGGCGGAAATGGCAAATTTATCATTCAACTTACGTCCATAAAGTGAACTCAAACCAAATACATCTGTAGTACCGTTAAAACTATCATCATCGGTATCTATATCCTTATTGTCAAGTTTTACCCATTGCAAGTTAATACTACCCGAGTTCCTCCAAAAGAATTTCTCCTGGTTCAAATTCGCAAAGGCATTCATGGTAGCTCCAATATTCCCTGAAGAATTGTTGGGGGCACCTTGGGCATACCAATTGTTAAAACCAGAAATGTTGGCACCAATGGTACCAAAAGCACCCTTTTTCCATCCTGGAAGGGCATCAATTTGCGCTTGAAGGGCATCTACCCTCCCTTGAATAGCTGCAATGGAATCCTTTTTTGGAGCCTGTTGCGCTTTGAGTTCATCTGCAGTCTGTGCAAAAGTGAATGTCATACCGGCAAATAATGCCAATGTGAATGCAATTTTCTTCATAATGTTAATGTTTAATGTTTATTTTTTGTTAATGTGGCACAAATGTAAGAATTGTTAACAATAAACAATTAAGGTTATTAACAATTATTGTTTTTTGAAAAGGGGCACCGAAGAGCAGGCCTCACCGTACATGACGCTTTTTGCAATGGGAAGAAGTTTTTGTGTTATCCACAAATAAGCATTCTGTGGAACCGGTTTATTACTACACCCTTTTATAATCACAGGCTTGCCTGTAAATTGGGTTAAATCCAAATTGGCAATAATAGTTTGATAGTTACTTGTCTCTAAATCCTGCAAGGATCCCTTTACCACATTTTTTGTGAATGGTTGTAATTTAGTTGCAACCAACATATACGCCCAACCAGGAACAATAGCATCCGTTGAACAGTAAATGGCAACATACTTATTTTGGTATTGACTCCAGTCATGTTCTGCTATGTAAGTCCTAAATTCCTTTTCGCGCAGAACAATGTCTTCGAAAAGCCAATCCTTTATATCTAAAAGCACACGCTCCCCTTTGGGATAATAGTCTTCAAGGTCGATTGTGATTAATTGACTTTGGGCAACGCGGTTTATGATTTCTTCGGACATTGAGTTGTGTTGTCAAATATTAAGTGGATTCCTTCCTACGAGGGAATGACAATAAATTAGATTTATAGCATCCCCAATTCCAACTTAGCTTCCTCACTCATAAGATCTTGGGTCCATGGTGGGTCAAAGGTTATTTCGACCATGGCATCTTTTACGGCATCCAAGGATTTTACTTTCTCCTCAACCTCAACGGGCAATGTTTCGGCAACTGGGCAGTTAGGGGAAGTTAGGGTCATTAAAATCTTTACATCCCTGTCCTCATTTACAAATACGTCATATATTAATCCCAATTCGTATATATCAACGGGAATTTCAGGATCATAAATTGTTTTTAGTACCTGTACAATTTTTTCTCCCAATTCTTGGGTACTTATTACTGTTTCGTTCATTTTTCGATTTTTAATTCAGTTGGGTTTGGTATGCTATTGCATACATTTTCAACTGTTTTACCATACTTACCAATCCGTTTGCCCGTGTTGGGGACAAATGTTCCTTCAATCCAATTTCATCAATAAAATCGGTATCAGCATCAATAATATCCTGTGGTTTTTGATTGCTGAAAACCCGAATTAAAATGGCAATGATTCCCTTGGTGATTATAGCATCGCTATCGGCGGTAAAAACAAGTTTATCACCATCCAACTCGGCATGTACCCAAACTTTACTTTGACAACCTTTTATAATGTTATCATCGGTCTTGTATTTCCCATCTATCAAAGGAAGTGATTTGCCCAATTCTATCATATATTCGTAGCGCTGCATCCAATCTTCGAACATGGAGAACTCATCAACTATTTCCTCTTGTATTTCCTTAATACCCATTCCCTAGTTTTACGCAAAAATACAATAACAATCCAAGGTTTTCAACATAAACCAATTTGGCCAAGTGATATGACTACTGAAGCATAGTCTTAGCTCGTTTCACCCCTTCTACCAAAACATCAATTTCTTCTTTGGTATTGTAAAAACTAAAACTAGCCCTTACCGTTCCTGGTATTTTATAAAAGTCCATGATGGGTTGTGCACAATGATGACCGGTACGAACAGCTATCCCCAACTTATCTAAAATAGAGCCAATATCATAAGGATGAATACCCTCTATGTTAAATGAGATTACAGAAGTTTTATGCTTTGCAGTACCATAAATTCGAAGCCCTTCGATTTTCAAAAGTTCTTGAGTAGCATACTTCAATAATTCATTTTCATATTGTGCAATATTATTAAAACCAATAGCATTCATATAATCCAATGCAGCACCAAAAGCAATAACTCCACAGATATTAGGTGTGCCAGCTTCAAACTTATGAGGTAGTTCGGCATAAGTGGTTTTCTCAAAAGTTACCTCAGCGATCATTTCACCACCTCCCTGATACGGAGGCAATTTATTCAACCATTCTTCTTTCCCATACAAGATACCTACACCGGTTGGGCCACACATTTTATGTGCGGAAACCGTATAAAAATCAACATCCAGTTGCTGAAAGTCCGCTATAATATGCGGTGCAGCTTGGGCACCGTCTATTAAAACGGCGGCTCCCACATTGTGGGCGGCATCAATTATCTTTTTAATTGGATTAACAGTTCCCAATGCATTCGAAACATGATTGCAAAAAACCAATTTGGTTTTGTCTGATAACAAATTATAGTATTCCTCCAGAATCAACTCACCTTCCTGGTTCATCGGAATTACCTTTAAAACAGCACCTGAACGTTCACACAACATTTGCCAAGGAACAATATTAGAGTGATGCTCCATCGCCGAAACGATTATTTCATCCCCTTTTTTAAAGATGCTAGAAAACCCACTGGCCACTATATTGATACTGTGGGTTGTCCCAGAGGTAAATATTATCTCGTCTGAATTGGCGGCATTAAAATGCTTTTGGATTTTTATCCTTGCCTGCTCATACTTATCAGTTGCTTCTTGTGAAAGGGTATGCACCCCTCTATGTATATTTGCATTATAATTACTATAGTAATCAACAATCGTATCTATCACCTGTCGAGGGGTTTGTGAAGTAGCGGCATTGTCGAAATATACCAATGGCTTGCCGTTAACTTCCCTATTTAATATTGGAAAATCTTTACGAATTGCCTGAATATCAAAAGAAGTTTTTATCATGTTACAAATCAAATCCCAAACTAACCCCTAACTTTCTAGCGATTAGATTGTTAATCCTAGATTTTAATTCAGGGATACGCACACTCTCCAAAACATTATTTGCAAAAGCATACATTAACAATGCTCTTGCTTCCTTTTTTGGAATTCCCCGTGTTTGAAGGTAAAAGAGCGCTTCTTCATCCAGCTGACCAATAGTACAACCGTGGGAGCATTTTACATCATCGGCAAATATCTCCAATTGTGGTTTGGTGTTGATTGTAGCCTTGTCGCTTATTAGGATATTGTTGTTCTGCTGAAATGCATTGGTCTTTTGGGCAATCTTATCAACGATAATCTTACCATTAAAAACACCTGTTGAATTTTCACCATAAATACCCTTATAATCTTGATGGCTCTCACAATTTGGTTCAATATGATGCACTAAGGTATGATGGTCTACATGTTGATTATCTCCCAAAATGGTAACTCCTTTCATGGTTGAATCTATATATTCACCATTCTGATAAAAATTGAGGTTATTTCGGGTTAGCTTACCTCCAAAAGAAAAAGTATGGACTTTAACCACGCTTTTGCTCTTTTGATTAATGTACGTATTATCGATTAAGGATGCCGTTTTGGTATCGTTTTGGACTTTATAATAATCCACAATCGCATTTTCAGCAGCAAATATCTCAGTAACCGAATTCGTCAATACCTCATTGGAAGTAAGACTTTGATGCCTTTCGATAACTTGAAGCTCCGCATTTTCCTCAGCAATAATTAAATTCCTTGGCTGTAACATCAAAGAAGCTTCATTCCCGCTTGAAAAATTCAAGATCTCAATCGGTTTTTTAGGCATTTTGTTTTTGGGAATATATATGTAAGCACCTTCCCTACTAAATGCGGTATTCAATGTGGTAAGCGATTCGTCCTTGGAAGCAATTTTATTGAAATAAACATCGATTATCTGCTTATACATGGGTTTGGTCAAGGCCGCGCTCATCAAACAAATATCAACACCATCATGTGTAGTTTCAGATAGAAAAGAACTATAGATACCATCTATGAACACAATTTTATAGGTATCTATCTCATGAATAAAATATCTTTTTACATCTTTATATTCAGGGGCATTGACCTCTTTAGGAAAAATACTGAAGTCAGTTTTTTGTATACCCCTTAAAGAAGTGTATTTCCATGCTTCTTCTTTTTTACTAGGAAACCCTTTTGCCTCGAAGTTTTTTATAGCTTCGGAGCGGATATCATGCACAGGATGCTCAACATCTACGTTGTTCTCAAACGCCATAAATGAAGAAACCAGTTTTTCTTTTAAATCCATCTTATTTCAGTTGGCAGTTAAATGCTTTGTACTGTACTGTTAACTGCAAATTATACTGTTGTCTCTTGCTTAATCCAATCGTAACCCTTATCCTCTAATTCATGTGCTAATTCCTTCGTACCCGATTTTACAATTTTACCTTCATGCAGCACATGTACGAAATCAGGCACAATATAGTCCAGTAATCGCTGATAGTGTGTAATCAAAATAACCGCGTTGTCTTTGCTTTTCAACTTGTTCACCCCATTGGCAACAATACGTAACGCATCAATATCAAGACCGGAATCGGTTTCATCCAAGATTGCCAATTTTGGCTCTAATACTGCCAATTGAAAAATCTCATTTCTTTTCTTTTCACCTCCGGAAAATCCTTCATTTAGGGAGCGTGATAAAAACTTGCGGTCTATGTCAAGTAATTCAGCCTTTTCCCGAATTAGTTTCAACATCTCATTGGCTGGCATATCTTCCAACCCTTTTGCTTTTCTAGTTTCGTTGATTGCCGTTTTTACAAAGTTGGTAACGGATACCCCCGGAATTTCAATAGGATATTGAAATGAAAGGAATATTCCTTTATGTGCCCTTTCTTCTGGAGCGGAATCCACTAGATCTTCCCCCTCTAAAACCACATTCCCTTCGGTAATCTCAAACTCTTCTTTTCCGGCAATTACAGCTGCCAAGGTACTTTTACCTGAACCATTGGGGCCCATAATGGCATGAACCTCGCCAGCTTTCACCTCAAGGTTAATCCCTCTTAGAATCTCATTTCCTTCTACGCCTGCATGCAGGTTATTTATTTTTAACATCTTCTACTTTTTATTATAAATATTATCCGACAGAACCTTCAAGACTTATTTCCAACAATTTCTGGGCTTCTACAGCAAATTCCATAGGTAATTTGTTCAACACTTCCTTGCTAAAACCATTGACGATCAAGGCAATTGCCTTTTCAGTTTCGATACCTCGCTGATTACAATAGAATATTTGATCCTCACCAATTTTACTGGTAGTCGCCTCATGCTCTATTTGAGCTGTTTTGTTCTTAACTTCTATATAAGGAAAAGTATGTGCCCCACAATCATTGCCCATCAACAAGGAATCGCATTGGGAAAAGTTCCTGGCATTTTCAGCCCCACTATTTACTTGTACCAAACCACGATAACTGTTCTGTGATTTCCCAGCAGAAATACCTTTTGAAATAATGGTACTTCTAGTGTTCTTACCTATATGGATCATTTTGGTACCTGTATCAGCTTGCTGATAATTATTGGTAACCGCTATGGAATAAAATTCCCCGATTGAGTTATCGCCCTTCAAAATACAGGAAGGGTATTTCCAAGTTACGGCAGAACCGGTTTCTACCTGTGTCCATGAAATTTTGGAGTTTTTATGACAAATGCCTCTTTTGGTCACGAAGTTGTAAACCCCGCCTTTACCTTCTTTATCACCAGGATACCAGTTTTGTACCGTTGAGTATTTTATTTCGGCATTGTCAAGAGCAATCAACTCCACCACCGCTGCATGCAATTGGTTTTCATCACGTGAAGGAGCAGTACAGCCTTCCAAATAGCTAACATAACTGCCTTCATCCGCGATAACCAAAGTTCTTTCGAACTGTCCTGTACCTGCTTGGTTTATTCTAAAATAAGTGGATAATTCCATGGGGCATCTTACCCCTTTTGGAATATAGCAGAAAGATCCATCTGAAAATACCGCTGAATTCAAGGCCGCATAAAAGTTGTCCCTTTGGGGGACCACGGTACCCATATATTTCTTAACCAATTCAGGATGCTCCTTAATAGCCTCGGATATGGAACAAAATATAATTCCTTTTTCAGCTAAGGTCTTTTTGAATGTTGTGGCTACAGAAACCGAATCCATTACGATATCAACTGCCACACCTGCCAATTTTTTTTGCTCATCCAGAGAAATGCCCAATTTTTTAAAGGTGTCCAACAACTCGGGATCTACCTCATCTAAACTATCGTATTTGGGTTTACTATTGGGTGCTGAATAATACGAAATTGCCTGAAAATCAGGTTTTTTATAAGTAACATTCGCCCATGTTGGCTCTACCATTTGTTTCCAGGCTTTGAAAGCCTCCAAACGCCACTCGGTCATCCAGCTGGGTTCTTCCTTTTTCTTGGAAATAGCAATTACAATATCCTCGTTCAACCCTATTGGGAGGGTGTCCGATTCAATATCGGTATAGAAACCATATTCATATTCCTTGGTTTCGAGTTCTTTCTTTAATTCCTCTTCGGTATATGCCATTTTTTTCAATTAATCAATTTGAAAATCTTTCAATCTGCAAATTATTCCGTCTCAAATATTCAAATTATAGAGAGAAGCTCTCTCCACACCCACATGTGCGCTGTGCATTGGGATTGTTGAATACAAATCCTTTTCCGTTAAGTCCGCCTGAATATTCCAAAACGGTTCCTACGAGATATAAAAAACTTTTTTTGTCTACGATGATGCGTACTGCATTATCTTCAAAAACCTTATCGGTTTCACCAACTTTATTGTCAAAATCCAATTCATAAGACAATCCACTGCATCCACCGCTTTTAACCCCAACGCGAACATAGTCCGTTGTGGCATCAAAGCCTTCCTCAGTCATAAGACTGATTACCCTTTGTTTAGCTGTTTCTGAAACTTGTATCATTTTACTTTGTCTTTATGCTTATTCTTATTTGGTTCCATTCTAAATAGAGTACAAATATAAGTTATAAGTAGTGTTATACAACAATTCATAACATTATTATAACGTATGTATTGATAAGGTTTTTCTATGGAAGTCAAACTAGGGTCTAAAACAAGAATTCTTGTAAATAGCTTACTGGCCAAGATAAAGCCCTTGAATCGAACTCGCTGTGAATGTTGGTATTCACAGAAAAAGGATAGGCTCATAATAAAAAGCCATGGGTAATGGTAACATGCCCATGGCTTTAAAAAAGAAAGTTTTCCAATATCCCTGTGTTATTTAGTATGGATATTAGGGATATTAAACCTAGTAAAGTTCTTTATAATATTGTGTAGCCATTCTTTTGGAGGTAAATTCGGGAATGACATCATCAATACTATTGAATACTATTTGCTGCCATTTTTTTGGATTGTCATAAAAAGTGGGCAATACCTTACTTTCCAATATATCGTACAAATTCTCACTATCAATTTTATCTTGATCCCATGTTGGCATATTGTGGTCTATTTCAGGGAAAATAAATGAATTTTTACCGTCTTTGGCAAACTCGGGTATCCAACCATCGTTCGTGGAAACATTCACAGCACCATTCATAGCAGCGGTCATGCCACTAGTGCCCGATGCTTCCCTAGTAATTCTAGGCGTATTGAGCCAAATATCAGCTCCCCCTTTTAATTTTTTTGACAATTCAATTTCATAGCCTATCAATACCGCCAAGTTGGTTTTGTGTTTTGCATAATGCACCAAGTGGTTAAATATGTCTATGGCATAGAAATCATGGGGATAAGGCTTACCAGCCCAAATAATTTGAACAGGATATTTTTTATTGTTGATCAGTCTTTCAAATCTTTCCAAGTCATGAAGCAGTAAATCCGCTCTTTTATACCCTGCAAAACGTCTTGCCCAGACAATGGTCAATACATTTGGGTCAAAAAGCTTAACCGTTTGGTTCAATACTTCATCAAACAATATTTTTTTAAGTTCAGCTTTTCTTTGTTTATACAATTTCGCATCTTTCTTTTCACGTGCTTTTTCAATAACTTCATCCTGCCAAAATTTCTGGTTTTGTGCATTGGTAATCGGTATTATCTTACTGATTCCCGGGTAATCTTTCCACATTTTTTGTGATACTTTGGCATGCAATTTAGAAACTGCATTTGCTTTTTTTGCCATTCTTAGGGCAGAAACGGTGTAATTGATCATTCCGCCATTTACCACCTCTTTTGCCAGTTCTTTATCTGAAAGAAAATTTCCGAAAAAACCACAACGGTTCAGATGACGGCCATCCCGTTCCTCATTACCAGCTTTTTCAGGAGTATGTGTAGTAAAAACCATCTGGTTCTTTTTTACCCCTTGATCCCTTAGGTAGTAAAAAGCCGGTAATGCATGCCCTTCATTTAAATGATAGACATCCGCCCCGCCAAGGGCTTCAACGATTTTCGCACCACCAATCCCCAAAACAATACTTTGGGAGATACGGGTCAGAAAATTTGCATCGTATAAATGGTGGGTAATGGTTTTGGACAGATAGTCATTTCCCTCAACATCGGTAGTCAAAAGGTATATGGGTACAGTGCCAAATATTTCAGGCTTCAATACCATTGCACGGACCTTTACAGCCGGGTTGTTGTGTATTTTAACCTCTACTTCTATTCCGGAATCTTCCAGAAAATTATAGTTTTTTTCAATAAAATTGGCCCTAAGTGTTAGGTCGCCATTCCTACCTTGATCATAGTAGCCATATTTCCATAGCATACCAATCCCGATCATGTTTTGCTTGAGCTCAAAAGCGGATCGCATATGCGACCCGGACAAAAATCCGAGTCCGCCAGAGTATATCTTCAGTGCCTGATGAATACCAAATTCCATACTAAAATAGGCGACTTTCTTACTGAATTCCTTAGCGGGAGTGTATGGCAGGTGCCATTTATTGTATTTTGATGTCATTTTTTCCTTTATTTTTAGGGCGCAAAAATAACAAAATTTGGTCTTATAATTTTTAATATGGAAAAATGTTTTAACCTATTAACAATTAGTAACCGCTTTGGCTTATTTGTTTGGACTTTACATTATGGGTATTTTCCAAGGTTGGTTTCTAGGAAGGTTTAATTGATTTTAATCACAATTAGATCTGATAAACCTTTATTTTGAAGATTGGGGAAATCAGTACTGTTGCTTTCACCTACTATAATAATGCTCGCATCTGGATTTTCAAGAACGTCGAAACCATATTCCAAGTTAGAACCACCAAACGATTGTTGCCATATCATTTCACCATTAGCAGCTATCTTTAACACCCAAATGTCATTTTCGCCAGCATTGTCAGTTGTATTAATATCCGAACTTTTAGAATTTCCTGCAATTATATATCCTCCATCCAAACTGCTAGTGACTCCTTGTGCGGCATCAAACTGGGTGCCTCCATAGGTTTTTTCCCAAACAAGGTTACCCCCATCATCGATCTTGATCAACCAAACATCCGATTCGCCATGGTTCTTTGAAACATCGTTATCATTACTAAAAGTATTACCCGTAATCACATACCCATTATCATTGGTTTTAGCAATATCATAGGATATTTCGATTCCAGAACCTCCAAAGGAGCGTTCCCAAACAAAATCTCCAGTATTAGTGATTTTCACAGCCCAAAAATCATAACTGCCCTTGGAGTTGCTAATATCAAAATCGTCGCTTTCAGAAAAACCGGCTAAAACAAAACCGCCATCATTAGCCTGTACTACGGCATGTGCCCTATCATTATTGGTGCCCCCAAAATATTTACGCCATTCCAAATTACCTTGGGCATCCAATTTGGTTCCCCAAAATTCACCAACTCCATGACGGGTCAAATAATTGCCTTTTTCTGTATAACCATCTGCCCTGGCCGAAGTAATATCCAAAAAACCTACAAAAAAGAAGCCTCCATCTTGGGTTTCCAAAATATCATAGGAATGGTCATGGCCAGAAAAACCAAAGCTATGTTCCCACTGAATATTTCCAGAAGCATCTAATTTAAGAATCCAATTATCATGAAAACCCTCATTGTTGCTCCCGTCACCATCATCACTCATTGCATATCCGGTAAGAATATAACCCCCATCCTTGGTCTGAGCCAAAGATTGGCCAATGTCATCCTTGCTACCGCCATAGGTTTTATTCCATTGTAGAATCCCATCGGCATCCAACTTTAACAACCAGTAATCATTGACCGCCATTGTTTTGTCCAATATATCCCCATCGATACTATTGGTATAGCCTAAAATAGCATAGCCACCATCATTTGTGGCAATTATCGCCTGAGCGGTTTCCTCACCAGAGCCACCAAAATTCTTGACCCATTCCACATTCCCCAAGAATTCCCCTCTTATATCCGGGTCAATAATTAAGCTATTATTCGATTCAACAGAGCAGCCAAGAATACTTAGAATTAAAAGAGATACAACAAACTTCTTCATTAATCCGACTTTTTAATAACGAACAATCCTGAGTTTATGTCGCTTACTACTATCTTACCACTTGGGAAATACGGATAAACGCTCCAAACACCATCAAAACCTGCGCTGTTGCTTGCTGGGTAAGTATCAAAAAAACCTTCCTCAATAATGGTTTTCCCGTCAATTCCTGCGATATCCAAAACTCGAACCCCTGCCCTGTAATTGGATAAGAAATATTGAGTGCCTTTTACATAACCATTATGATCAATAGCCGTAGTTTCCCCAATATAGGTAGTATGCAAAACTGGATTATCCAAATCCAAAAGGTCAAAAACCAAGGTGCGCGTATCGAAACCAAAATTCACTTCATCCAATTCATCGCCAAAAATATAATACCGTTGATCCTCGGTAAACCAGCCTTGATGTGTATAGGAAATGTTGTCATAACCAAATGTAGAAATTTCAACGGGGTTCATTTTATCCGTAACATTGACTATGGCGACCTGATTTTCATTCGCACCAATAAATACCTCCGCTCCTGTATAATCAGTATCAGGGCCATTGTATGTAATTACTTGAGCATCGTGGGTATACCCATTAGCGCCATAACCACCTGCGGCAATAGGATTCGTGGGGTCTTGGATATCCACAAAATGGACTCCCCCATTAAACTCGTCGTCCCTAGCTGTTCCTACAGGATAAGCAAACCCTGTCTCCCCATTAATAACCACATTATGCGCATTGCCAAAACCTGTGAAGCGTGCATCAGCTTCAAATGTATTAGGCGTATTGGTAACATTACGTAAACGGGTCAAGTCGAAAACCTGCATACCGTGGGCATCGGCCTCTGAAACAATATAAGCGTGATTTTGATATACTTTAATATCCCTCCAGGAACTTGACATTGTAGCAGTTGGCAATTTTCCAACATACACTAAATTTTCACTATCTGTAATGTCAACGAAAGCTGTTGCGTTATCCAGGCCCATTAAGGCATATTCCTTATTGTTCATTGGGTCTGTCCAACCCCAAACATCATTCCCTGCGGTAGCCCCAAAATCAGAGAGCGATATTCTCCCCAATAAATCATACCCGTTACATGGATACACGCCGGCCATTCCATTTACACAAGGTGTAAAACCTAATTGGGTTTGATTGTTATCATTAGTATTTTCAACTTCATTACTATTTTTCGAGCACCCAAGAATTAAGGAGAAAAAACAAAGTAAAAAGAGCATTTTCTTGTTCATAGTACAGTTTTTAGTTCTTTTAGTCGTAAAGATAAGATTAATATAATATCCTTCTTATTTTTGCAGGATGCTAGAAGATAAGAATCAACAGAAAACCGACTTGGAAAAATTGGGTGAATTTGGTCTGATCGAGCATCTTACCAAAAACTTTCAATTGAATCAAAAATCGTCCTTGAAAGGTATTGGGGATGACGCAGCCGTACTCGATTTTAAGGATAAAAAAACCGTGGTTTCCACAGACTTGTTGATTGAGGGTGTACATTTTGACCTTAGCTATATGCCCTTAAAGCACTTGGGTTACAAGGCGGTTATGGTAAATCTTTCAGATATCTATGCCATGAATGCCATAGCGACACAAATAACAGTTTCCATCGCTGTTTCTAACCGATTTCCACTTGAAGCGTTGGAAGAACTCTATGATGGCATTGCCATGGCTACGAAAATGTACAATGTTGATTTAGTCGGTGGTGATACTACTTCATCCAACACGGGTATGATCATTAGCATTACCGCCTTGGGGCAAGCTAAAGAAAAGGATATAGTTTATCGCAGCGGTGCAAAGGCGAATGATTTATTAGTAGTTACAGGTGATTTGGGAGGGGCATATATGGGATTACAAGTTTTAGAGCGAGAGAAGGAAGTTTTTAAAGTCAACCCCAATAGCCAACCCGACCTGGAACCCTATTCCTACATTGTTGAACGACAATTAAAACCTGAAGCGCGAAAAGACATATTCGAATTGTTACAAAAGTTGGATGTTCACCCAACATCAATGATCGATATTAGCGACGGACTTTCTTCCGAGATATTGCATCTATGCAAACAGAGCAAAGTAGGTTGCAATTTGTTCGAAGATAAAATTCCCCTAGATCCAATGGTAATATCCGCCTGTGAGGAATTTAAAATGGATAGTACCTTGGTGGCCTTGAGTGGTGGGGAAGATTATGAACTATTGTTCACTTTAGACCAAAAAGAATTCCCGAAAATAAAGGGCAATCCTAACATGACTGTCGTGGGGCACATGACAGTCGAGAACGAAGGCGCTCACTTAATTTCCAGGAATAACTCTAAAATTCCATTGACCGCTCAAGGTTGGAATTCGTTTGCCAAAACATAATTAGGCTGCGTGATCCGCAGTTCTATGTCTTCTTTGATATATATTTTCTAACGTCTTATTAATATCCTGCAATTCTGGGGTTAAAACAGAAAGATTACCACTAACATCCGTTGTAACTTCATTGCCACAATGAATGCATTTATATTCTTTAATGTGTTGCGTAACTTTTTTGGAAACGGAGTAATGGTGTCCAAAAATTTGGCATATCATTTTTTTCATGATGTAGGTTTTAGGCTTGCATTTATTGGGATTTGGGGGGCCAAATAAATACGTTATTTTGTTCGGGTTTAAAACTAAAAAGTGATACGTGGAACACTTTATTATACAACGCCCTTGTTCTGTTTTTTATTACGACTGACCTTATTATTAATTCATAAATTCGTTGAACTGCATCCAATTCGATAAACGGTTCGTTTTTGACGATGAATTACCTAATTATAAAGTAATGATTTTGCTTTATCTTACCGCGAAATTTATATCGAATGCAAAAAACCAAAGAAACCTTTATTACCGCCTTCGCTCTTTTTTCCCTTTTCTTTGGTGCCGGCAACTTGATACTTCCCCCACAACTAGGGTTTAAATCTGGCGATTACTGGTGGTTGGTTACTTTAGGCTTTTGTTTGTCCGCAGTACTCATCCCCGTTTTGGGTATTCTTGCACATGCCAAGTTACAGGGTACAATCTTTGATTTTGGCAAGAAAGTATCGCCCACTTTTAGTCTGGTGTTTTCATTTGTAATTTATGCCATATCCTTGGCACTACCCTCACCACGAACGGCATCGGTGACCCATGAAATTGCTATTCAGCCGTTTTTCGATACTCCGTATATAGTTACAAGTCTCATATATTTCGCTTTGGTGTTTGTATTTGTAATGAATCGCTCCAAGATTTTGAACATTCTTGGGAAAATATTGACTCCGGCTATAATCATAATTCTCCTATTGATTATGGGTATTGCTACATTCTCCTATGCATTTGACTTTGGATCCACTGCTTTTAAGAACCCATTTACCGATGGAATCCTGGAAGGCTACCAAACTTTTGATGCCATTGGTGCTGTGGTGGTCGGGGGTGTTATCATTATTTCCATCAATTTGAAAAACAAAACCGCTACCTATGAGGAGAAAAAAGCGTTGATTCGCAGAGCAGGGTGGTTGGCAGCACTTGGATTGTTTCTTATCTATGCCGGACTCATATTCACAGGTGCTATTCTGCATAATGAATTTGACGCCGAGATTTCAAGAACAGCCTTATTAAACGGAATAAGTATAAAAACCTTGGGGAATACCGCCAATCTGTTTTTGAGCATTTTGGTTAGTTTGGCCTGTTTTACCACGGCAGTGGGTATTGTAACGGGCACGGCCGACTTTTTGAAGTACAAATTCGGCGATTCCCAAAAAGCGTATACTATAACAGCTATCATTGGTTGTGTCCTAGGGGTTGTCATGGGGCAGTTTAATGTGGGGTACATCATTGCAGTAGCAATCCCGGCACTTATGTTTATTTATCCTATTACCATTGCATTGATCTTATTGAATGTACTCCCAGAAAAGTATGCTTCGCCAAAAACGTTCAAGGCGGTAATAATGACAACAATACTTTTCAGTATTCCTGATTTTTTAGGGAGTATAGGAAGTCCGCTAACCCCGTCAGTTGGCTGGGGAATATTGGACTGGATACCTTTACAGGAGTATAGTATGGGATGGGTATTGCCGGCGTTTGTGGTTTTAGTTTTAACTAACATTTTCAAAAATGGATTCCTGCTTACGCAGGAATGACAATAAATGGGGGGGCAGATACCTTCCTCAAGGAGGAAATACCCTAATTCGACCATTCCCCAACAGCTGGCATCTACTTCGCCATTAACCCCTCAATCTCCTCAACTTCAATAGGAATGTTCCCCATTAAATTAAAAGGCTCCCCCTTTTCCTGGATTACCACATCATCCTCAATACGAATGCCCATGTTTTCCTCGGGAATGTAAATACCGGGTTCTACGGTGAAGACCATATTCGCTTTCATGGGTGTTTTCAATGCTCCATAATCATGGGTATTTAGACCAATATGATGACTTGTACCATGCATAAAATACTTTTTATAGGCAGGCCAATCCTTGTTCTCATTTTGCACATCGGCTTTGTCGAGCAAGCCCAATTCCAAGAGTTCAGCGGTCATTATCTTGCCTACTTCTTTATGGTATTCTGCCCAAATAGTGCCTGGAACCAACATTTTTGTGGCCTCATTCTTTATTTTTAATACCTTTCGGTATATTGTTTTTTGACGCTTGGTAAACCTACCATTTACGGGTATTGTACGGGTAAGGTCACTTGAATAGTTGGCGTATTCCGCGGCGACATCCATCAACAACATATCGCCATCTTTACATTGCAGGTTGTTTTCAATATAATGCAACACATTGGCATTGCCCCCAGATGCGATTATTGGGGTATAAGCGAAGCCTTTGGAACGGTTTCGAATAAATTCATGCAACAATTCCGCTTCAATCTCATATTCCCAAACCCCGGGTTTTACAAATCCCAATAATCTACGGAAACCTTTTTCGGTAATATCACAAGCCGTTTGCATTAAAGCGATTTCCTCAGGTTCTTTTACTCCACGAATTTCTTGTAAAATAGAGTTGCTTTTAGCCACTTGGTGTGCCGGGAATTTTTGTTTACAATCGAGAATAAAACGATCTTCCCGTGTCTGGGTCACCACTGCTTGTCGATAATGTTCGTTGGTATTAAAATAAATGGTATTGGCCTCGGTCATAAGGTCAAAAAAGATCTTATCAAAATCGGCCAACCAATATATGGTTTCAATCCCAGAAGTCTCCGTCGCCTTTTCCTTGGTAAGTTTTGGTCCTTCCCAAATGGCAATATGGTCATTGGTCTCACGAACAAACAGGATTTCCCTATGTTTTTTATTCATAGCATCTGGAAACAGTAGCAAAATGGTCTCCTCCTGATCGGCACCACATAAATAAAATATATCCCTATGTTGTTCAAAAGGCATAGTGCTATCGGCACTTATTGGGTAAATATCGTTGGAATTAAATACTGCAATGCTTTTGGGAATCATTCTGGTCGTAAATTTTTTACGGTTCTTGATAAAAAGCTGCTTACTGATCTGTTGGTATTTCATTGCTATGTAATTAGGTCGATAAATTTAATAATTCCTTGTTTGAAAGGGCCTGTTTCTTAAATTAATTCCATTATTAATAGTGTATAAAAAAGAGGCTACTTACCGTAGCCTCCTTTCTCATTTTAAGTTTGTATTGATTGCTAATTCCAGAATATGTGAAAATCTACCTAAACCTTTGTGTATTGCTAATGGAAAGCTTAATTTAATCCCAATAAAAGCCATGCAAAATGAAATTTACACTTCTAATTGTCTTATGTGTCGCAATGTGCATACCTTCAGCATTTTATTCCCAAGAAAATGAAAATAAATCCTCCCAAATAATAAATGCACTTATCATTGATGGTCAAAACAACCATGACCAATGGCCCAAAATCACCTTCATGCTAAAAAAGTATATGGAGGAAACGGGCTTGTTCAAGGTCGATGTAAAACGTACTGCCTTTACATGGAAAGGCGAAGCATTTTTAACAGATTTTCCTATTGAGGGAATGCCGATCACCCAAGCACTCGAAAAACCTGAGTCGGACCCAGATTATAGTCCAGACTTTTCAAAATACGATGTAGTAGTTTGCAATTTCGGTTGGAATGCTGCCAATTGGCCCCAAGAAACCGAAAAAGCACTTGAGGAATATATGGATAATGGCGGTGGATTGGTCGTTTTCCATGCTGCGGACAACTCTTTCCCCAAATGGGATGCATACAATCAAATGATAGGCCTTGGAGGTTGGGGAGACCGAAATGAGAAAGATGGTCCATATGTCTATTATAATGAAAAGAACGAATTGGTTCATGACAATTCCCCAGGAAATGGGGGCGCACACGGACCTCAGCATGAATATCAAATTCAATTAAGAAACCCTGAACACCCTATTACCAAAGGTATGCCAACAAAATGGATGCATACCAAAGACGAATTGTATGAAAGATTAAGGGGACCCGCCCAGAATATGGAGGTATTGGCAACTACTTATGCCTCTGAGGAATTTGAAGGTTCTGGTAGGCATGAACCTGCTCTTATGGTTTTGAATTATGGGAAGGGACGAATTTTTCATAACATCATGGGGCATGCGGATTACTCTGTTCAATGTGTTGGTTTTATTACATCGATGCTTAGGGGCATTGAATGGGCGGCGACTGGAGATGTTACCATCCCAATCCCCCAAGATTTTCCGACCGCTGACCAATCGAGCAATCGTGATTTTAAATCAAAAAAATAAATGGAACTGACCTTAAGTATTCCTGCACTACTTTTTCCTGCTATTTCATTGAGCATGTTGGCCTATAATGCAAGATATCTTGCTATCGCCGCATTGATTCGCCAATTGTATCAAAAATATCAAGAAACAGAATCACCCACTTTAGGATTACAGGTGAAACAACTTCGAAAACGATTGTCAATAATTAAAAATATGCAGGCTGTGGCCATTATTAGTTTTCTATTGGCCGTAATAACCATGTTCCTTATTTATGTGCAATTGGATTTTTGGGCAAATTTGGTTTTTGGCTTCAGCCTACTCGCATTAATCATATCATTACTCTTTTCATTGGTTGAAGTACAATTATCTACCAAAGCACTTTCGATACAATTAAAGGATATGGAGGCCTTATAAAATCATAAAGAATAATTTTGGAATAAATTTCCCTTAACTGACCAAACCGACCATCTGGTCGGTTTTTTAACGCGAAGTGATAAAGTATAAATTGGTAATTAATCGATTTGAATCCTTAAAAAATCGCCAAAGGGGCCTCAATTGTTGTTTAATAAAGAATTATCAAATAGAACAAACCAATTGGTCGGTTTTTACAGGTATTTATTTTTTCAAGAATTCACGAAAATTCAGCTTTGAACGCTCAATTTGAATAAATTACTCCGAAAAGGATGCCAATCATCACTTTTTCATTGTAGAGGTCCCTACATGAAACAAAGCATCCCCTTGGTTGACAACTGCTTGATTGTTAATACTAATAACATAGCCATCGTAAGGGGCTTTGATTATTTTGCTATGCTTTGCATAAGTATCGGTTACAAGTCCCAACTCCTGCCCTTTTTTAATTTCACTACCATTGGTAATTTCAGGAATGAACATACCTGCAGTTGGGGCGCGAAGCCACTTTCTTTCAAATAACTGAACTGACTTCATGCGTTTTACATATTTTGGCTCAATTTTAGGTATCATTTTAAAATGCTTGAATACATTCAAAATCCCTTGCATCCCTTCCAATATGGAATAGTCATCAAAACGCATACTTTCCCCGGCTTCAAAAACTATAGTAGACTTCCCCATGCGATAAGCAGCATTGCGAAAAGAACCTTTAATCAATCTTGAAGGGAAAGAAAACGGGGCATTGAATATCTTAGCCAACTCTTGGCTTTGATTATCTTCATTGGTAAAGCGTATTTGTGGAAAATTATGGCGTTGCGCCCCACCGGTATGTAAATCAATGGTAAAATCCATCTGATGCATTATTTCAGATGCATAGTGATAGGCCATACGGCTCGCCATGGATCCCGATTTAGTACCTGGAAAACTTCTATTAACATCCTTGCCATCAGGAACATCACGAGAAAAGTGAATGAACCCAAAAATATTTAGAATAGGTACCGCAATTACCGCTCCTCGGTCTATTTTAAACCGTTTTTGTTGTAACATACGGCGAACAATTTCAATGCCGTTGATCTCATCGCCATGCAGCCCGGCTTGGATTAAAATCGTGGGTCCCGGTTTTTTGGAATTGAAAACATAAACCGGAATATCTATCAACGTACCTGTTGGGAGTCTGTCTATACTTATTTTCAATAGTTTTTCTTCGCCAGGGGATACTGTTTCGCCCCCAATGGTTATGTCTTTAATATCTTTTGGGTTTTGCATTTTTTTCTACAAACAAAATTATTTCCTTGGCTATATTTACACCGGTAGCACCTTCAATTCCCTGCAGTCCCGGTGAGGCATTCACTTCAATAAGCAAAGGCCCTTTTTTTGAACGGATAAGATCTACCCCGGCAACACCTAACCCAAGATATTTGGTGGCATTCAGTGCAATGTAACGTTCTTTTGCAGTTGGCTCTATGGCTTCCGTGAATCCGCCTCGATGAACATTGGAACGAAATTCACCTATTGCACTCGTACGCTTCATACTAGCAATTATCTTGCTGCCCACTACAAAAATTCGAATATCCTCTCCATTAGATTCCTCAATGTACTTTTGGAGTAGTATACTGGTATCCATCTTATAAAAGGTATCGATAATCGACTTGGCCGATTTTTTGCTTTCAGCTAAAATTACACCAAGACCTTGAGTCCCTTCCTGAAGTTTAATTATTACAGGTGGCCCTCCCAAAAGTTCTATTTGATCCTCAATATCATCAGGGTTAATTGCAAAAAGTGTTTCAGGGATAGGAATGTGCTTTCTAGATAGTATCTGAAGAGTGCGTACCTTATTCCTTGCCCGGGTAATACTTAAAGATTTCGCCGTACTGAATATCCCATTCATCTCGAACTGCTTTACTATAGCCGCACCATGCCTTGTTACTTTAGCTCCGATTCTTGGTATTATGGCATCAAAAGCGTCAGTGATATTTTCATTTTGAAGATAAATACGAGGTTTTCCCGATCCCAGCTTCACCGAACATTTCGTATGGTCGATCAATTCAATATAATGTCCGAGATTTTCAGCCTCCTCTGCAATGCGTTTGGTTGAATACACATTCATACTTACTGATAGCAGTCCAATATCCATCGAAATTTTTGGTTGTTTAGGAATTTTGAATGTAATATCGGTTAAATATTACAATTCCTCCAAAACTAAGAGTGGTAATTGCTGAACAAGCGGGATTCCAAGCCTGATTTTTTATAACATCATGAATTGCAATTTAACATTTGCTCGAATTTGTTTTAAATACTCTACATTACTGCTTTAAAGTTTGTTAATAATAGGGCTGTACCCTAAATTTGCAATCAAAATAAACTACCAATGAGCGGGTTCTTTAATTCTTCAATAGGTAGAAAGTACGCAATGGCACTTTCTGCTTTTTTTCTTATTATTTTCTTAATCATTCATTTAGCAGTAAATATCACCTCCATTTTTAGTGAAAGTTTATTCAATGAATTTTCGCATTTTATGGGAACGAATCCACTTGTGCAATTTGCCATGCAACCAGTTCTGATATTCGGGGTGATTTTTCATTTTGTGATGGGATTTATCTTGGAAATAAAAAATAAGGCTTCTAGAAATGTTAAGTATGCTAAAAACGTGGGGGCTGCCAATTCAACATGGATGAGTAGGAATATGATATATAGTGGACTCGTTGTTCTGGCATTCCTAGTACTGCATTTTATTGATTTCTGGATTCCGGAAATGAACACAAAATATATCCAAGGGGATATGTCAGGGGTTTTAGCTGGTGAGGATGGCTATCGTTATTTCGAAGAGCTTCAGCACAAATTTGTGGAACCTTGGAGAGTTGGGGCCTATGTTGTGGCCTTTGTGTTATTGGCATTGCATTTATTACACGGATTTACATCGGCATTCCAATCAGTTGGTGCTACCATGGGAAGAACCAAAACAATTAAAAATATTGGCAAGGCATATTCAATACTTATTCCATTAGGATTTATAATTATTGCCTTGTTTCATCATTTTAACCATTAATCTTGCTAAGTATGACTTTAGATTCTAGAATACCAAAAGGTCCAATAAAAGATAAATGGACATTATATAAAGACAAAATCAATCTTGTAAACCCTGCTAATAAGCGACTTATTGATATAATAATAGTTGGAACAGGCTTGGCAGGTGGGTCTGCAGCGGCAACTTTAGCTGAATTGGGCTATAATGTAAAAGCTTTTTGTTTTCAGGATTCTCCACGTAGAGCACACTCTATTGCTGCACAGGGAGGAATTAATGCCGCTAAGAATTATCAAGGTGACGGGGATTCTACATACAGATTGTTTTACGATACCGTTAAAGGCGGTGATTATCGGTCTCGAGAGGCCAATGTATATCGCTTGGCAGAAGTATCGGTAAATATTATTGACCAATGTGTCGCCCAAGGGGTTCCTTTTGCTCGGGATTATGGCGGTCTTTTAGATAACCGTTCTTTTGGTGGGGTACTGGTATCTCGTACTTTTTACGCTAAAGGACAAACGGGACAGCAATTATTGTTAGGTGCTTATTCAGCAATGAATCGCCAAATTGGTAGAGGAAAGATCAAAATGTACAATCGACATGAGATGTTGGATGTGGTTATCGTCGATGGCAAAGCACGAGGAATTATTGCGCGTAATCTTGTAACCGGTGAGATTGAAAGACATTCGGCACATGCTGTGGTTTTAGGAACTGGTGGTTATGGCAATGCATTCTATTTGTCTACATATGCCATGGGTAGCAATGTTACCGCCTCATGGAAAGCACATAAGCGAGGTGCTTTTTTCGCCAATCCTTGCTTTACCCAAATTCACCCTACTTGTATTCCTGTATCAGGAGATCATCAATCAAAATTGACATTGATGTCAGAATCTTTGAGAAATGATGGAAGAATATGGGTTCCTGGAAGATTGGAAGATGCAAAAGCAATACAGCAAGGAAAATTAAAACCAACTGAAATTGCTGAGAAAGACAGGGATTATTTCTTAGAACGACGTTATCCCGCTTTCGGGAATTTAGTTCCTCGAGATGTAGCTTCAAGAGCCGCCAAAGAACGTTGTGATGCTGGTTTTGGTGTAAATGCAACAGGCGAAGCCGTTTATCTGGATTTTGCTGCAGCCATACAAAGATATGGTAAGGAGCAAGCCCATGTGAAAGGTATGGACGAAAACGATTCTGCCCTGGTAACTAAATTGGGTAAAGCCCTTATCAAGAGCAAATATGGAAATCTATTCCAAATGTATGAGAAAATCATAGATCAAAATCCATACGAAACCCCAATGATGATCTTTCCTGCAGTACATTACACAATGGGAGGTATTTGGGTAGACTACAATCTTATGACAACTATACCCGGCTTATACTGTATAGGGGAAGCCAACTTCTCAGATCACGGAGCCAACAGATTGGGGGCTTCTGCATTAATGCAAGGATTAGCCGATGGTTATTTTGTATTACCCTACACAATAGGTGATTATTTATCCGATGATATTAGAACCGGAACAATTCCAGTGGATACTCCTGAATTTGATGAGGCTGAAAATAATGTTAAAGGGAAACTGGATAAATTGATCAATAACAAAGGAAAATATTCAGTTGATCACTTCCACAAACGACTAGGAAAAATCATGTGGAACAAATGTGGAATGTCTCGTAATGCAAAGGATCTAAAAGAGGCAATAAGTGAAATTGCAGCTCTTAGAAAAGAGTTTTGGAAGGATGTTAAAATTCCAGGGCGTGCTGATGAATATAATGAAGAACTAGCCAAAGCCGGACGTGTTGCAGATTTCTTGGAATTAGGTGAATTATTTGCGAAAGATGCGTTACAACGTGAAGAATCATGTGGAGGACATTTCAGGGAAGAACATCAAACTCCGGAAGGGGAAGCCAAACGAAGAAAGGAATTCCAATATGTTGCAGCTTGGGAATATAAAGGGGAACCAAGTGATGCTGTTCTTCATAAAGAAGAATTAACATACCAGGATATAGAAGTTAAAGAAAGAAGTTATAAATAGAAAAGCTATGAAATTAACCTTAAAAATATGGCGTCAGAAAGACGCAAATGATAAAGGCAAGATTGTAGAATATCATGTTGACGATGTATCACCGGATATGTCTTTTCTTGAAATGATAGATGTTTTAAACCAGGACTTAATTGACAAGGATGAAGAGCCAATTGCTTTTGACCATGATTGCAGAGAGGGTATTTGTGGTATGTGTTCCATGTACATCAATGGCAGAGCTCATGGCCCTGACAGGGAAATAACCGTTTGTCAGTTGCACATGCGCAGTTTTAAAGATGGGGACACTATTTATATTGAGCCTTGGCGTGCAAAAGCATTTCCTGTAATAAAGGATTTAATTGTTGATAGATCTGCATTTGATAGAATTCAACAGGCTGGTGGTTTTATTTCTGTCAACACTTCCGGTAATACACAAGATGCCAATAATATCCTAATATCAAAACATGCAGCCGACACCGCAATGGATGCTGCTACTTGCATTGGTTGCGGAGCCTGTGTAGCCAGTTGTAAAAACTCCTCAGCGATGTTATTTGTGAGCGCTAAAGTTTCACAATATGCTTTGTTGCCACAAGGGCAAGTGGAAGCGGCAGACCGTGTTAAAAACATGGTTGCCCAAATGGATCTTGAAGGATTTGGTAACTGTACCAATACTGGAGCCTGTGAGATTGAATGTCCTAAAGGGATTTCCTTGGAGAACATTGCCCGTATGAACCGCGAATTGGTAAAAGCAAACCTTATTAAATTTTAAAACACTTAAAAACCCCAATAAACTTTAAATCCCTTCCAGTTTCGGAGGGGATTTTTTTTATCTTTAAGAATGCCCAAAACATATTCACAAGACAGAATAAAAGTCCCACGGTTTAATGAGGAATCCGGTTTCTATACCACTCCTGAACGCTCTAAGATCATGGGAAAGATCAGGGGAAAGAACACCAAACCTGAGTTGGCATTTCGAAAAGCACTTTGGGCCGCTGGCTTTCGTTACAGAATAGATTCAAAAAAGCTAATAGGTAGGCCCGATATTGTATTGAACAAGTACAAGGCCGTGGTTTTCATTGATGGGGAATTCTGGCATGGTTATAATTGGGAAGAAAGAAAACCGAAAATAAAAACCAATCGTGAATTTTGGATTGCCAAAATAGAACGCAACATACAGCGTGATAGTGAGGTGAATGCAGAATTATCAAGACTTGGTTTTACTATATTCCGGTTTTGGGAGAAGGAAATAAAGAAGGAATTGGATGTTTGCTTGAATAAGGTTATTTCTCATTTAGAACAACAATCCACAAAAAACTAGCCCATTTTATTACTTTTATAGTATGCCCAATTATCCACACAACATAAACTCTAAATTACCTAATGTAAAAACCACCATTTTTACAACTGTTGGTAGAATGGCTCTAAAGTATAATGCTATTAACCTTTCCCAGGGTTTCCCAAATTTTGAACCAGATCAAAGACTTTTAGACTTGGTATGTAAGGCATTGAACGGCGGACACAACCAGTATGCCCCTATGGCAGGACTGCCCAAATTAAGGGAAATCATTGCCGAAAAAATAAATGTCTTACATAATAGGGTTTACAATCCCGAAAGTGAAATAACCATTACCGTAGGTGCGTCCCAAGCTATATTTACAGCAATCACTGCTTTTGTTGGTAAAGGTGATGAGGTAATTGTTTTTAAACCTGCATACGATTGTTATGAGCCAGCTATTGAGGTTAATGGTGGCATCCCCATTTTTATACAGTTAAAAGGTGAAGACTTTAAAATTGATTGGGAAGATTTTCGAGTCAAAATTACCCCTAAGACTAAGATGGTAATTATTAATACCCCACATAATCCAAGCGGTACTATTCTATCCAAAAAAGATATGCTTGAACTTCAGAAAATCCTGAAGGGTACGAAAATCTTAGTGATAAGTGATGAAGTGTATGAGCACATTGTTTTTGATGGACAGGAGCATCAAAGCGCTTGCAGGTTCGATGACTTGGCATCTAGAAGTTTCATTTGCGCCTCCTTTGGGAAAACATTTCATGTTACAGGCTGGAAAGTAGGTTATTGTGCCGGTCCAGTGGAATTGATGCATGAATTTCGAAAAACGCACCAATTCAACGTGTTTTGCGTAGATCATCCTGTTCAACATGCTTTGTCAGAATATCTAGAGAACCCAGACCATTACTTGACTTTAAATCATTTCTATCAAGAAAAAAGGGATTTCTTTATTAATGCTTTGAAGCATTCCAGATTCAAAATATTACCATCACAGGGAACTTATTTTCAGCTTTTGGGGTATTCAAATATAACAGATGAAGCTGATGTTGATTTTGCCAAACGATTGATTAAAGAGCATAAGCTCGCCAGTATTCCTATATCGGTCTTCAATGTGGAGAACAAAGATGACAGAATATTACGGTTTTGTTTTGCAAAAACCGAGGAAACCCTTACAAAAGCGACTGAAATTTTGAATTTGATATAGTTCAAAGCTATAATCACGCATGTAAAAAACCCGACTAATTTATTAGACCTTCTCAAGGTGCAACAACAACCATATTATCTGCTTTTTCAACTTCTTAAAAATGATTTAAAATAATACTTCCCCATATTTATTTAATCTTTGTTACACCTTAACCATATCAAATCGCATAAGCCAATCCATTTGCCTGTCTCGCCCAATATAATAGGGATGCCTACCGAACTTTACAAAGCCATTTTTCTCATAGAACTTAATCGCTCCTAAATTTTGTTCCCAGACTCCCAACCATAAGAAAGTCTTTGTGGACTGTACGGCTAATTTTTTCACTTCATCTAATATCATTTCACCCAAGCCCTTCCCTTGAAAATTAGTAAGGATATAAATTCTTTCGAGCTCCACAGAATCCTTTTGTTTTAAATCTGACTGGGCATCGTTCATATTCAATTTAAAATATCCAACTAGATACTTATCCCAATAAACAAAATAAAAAGAGGAATGTGGGTTTTGCAATTCACTAGCCAAGGTGGTCGTACCAAAAGCCAATTCTATATAGGATTTGAAATCTTCTGGGTCGTTATGGGTCTCAAAAGCATCAATAAAAGTTGTTTTTGATATTTGGACGAGTTGGTCCAATTCCTCTAGGTGGCATTTTTTATAAATTAACTTCATTGAAAAACTATTCCCAATAAAAATAAACTAAAAAAGAGCCACGTTGTTGACGTGGCTCTTTTTAAAAAAATATTTCGCATATATATTATAGCATAAATAATTTTTTGGTCAACAATACTATTCCATTGAAAAAATCATTTTTGTACACTAGTATTTCTTCTTCAATTGGGTTGTGGTTAATTTGGGCATCCATAATAAATAGGTTTAAGTTAGATTTGGGGTTTAACTTTTATTACACTGTAAATTTAGTTTAAAACGTTGATATTGACGAAATTATTGTTGTGAAGGATGCCTATAATGTTGTGAAAAAAATGAAAAGTAATTTTCATCGATGAACAACCTGTTTTTTGGCTTAGATATCCATTTCTGGAACTTCGCCTTCAATTACTAAGGTGCCACTTGTTGCTTTCCCTATGGTTTCAACAGACACTCCAGGAGCCCTTTCCAAAAGTTTAAAACCTCCCGATGTTACCTCTAAAACTGCCAAGTTGGTAACTATTTTCTTGACGCATCCAACACCTGTCAGCGGTAAGGAACATTTCTTCAAAAGTTTGGATTCACCGGCCCTATTGGTATGCATCATCGCAACGATGATATTTTCCGCGGAAGCAACCAAATCCATCGCGCCCCCCATTCCTTTTACCATTTTTCCCGGTATCTTCCAGTTGGCAATATCCCCATTTTCAGAAACTTCCATGGCCCCCAAAATGGTTAGATCAACATGTTTACCGCGGATCATTCCAAAACTCATTGCAGAATCAAAGAAAGAAGCCCCAGGCAAAGTGGTTATTGTCTGTTTACCAGCGTTTATGATGTCGGCATCCTCTTCACCCTCAAAAGGGAAAGGTCCCATGCCTAAAACGCCATTTTCACTTTGGAATTCAATACTTATATCATCCCTAACAAAATTAGCAACTAATGTAGGAATACCAATACCCAAATTTACATAGTAACCGTCTTTGACTTCTTTGGCAATTCGCTTTGCGATTCCGTTTTTATCTAGCATCAATTTGAAAATTAGATTATTAGTATGATTTGAAAATCACTTATTTTTACTTGTTGAAATGATTTTTGAAATAATCATTATTATTGATTTTAGGTCTTTATGCAATTCGTTTTTTGGACTAGGATAAAATGCGGATTTTTCGCAAAGACGTAACTACTATTCCACTTCATCAGCCTCTTTGGCCGCTATTTTAAACTTATGTATGAAATCAGCTTTGCTTTCTGCATTTTGAGCTTCTCTGATATTTGCCCCTATCGAGGTTCCACTTCTAAATATTTGGGAAGACATTTCAAATTTATTCGAAGCCCTTATTGATTCAGAAAATTCAATTATTTTAATAGAAAAATCAAAAGTCAAATCAATTATTAAATTTTGCTTATCATTTCTCATCTTCAAATCAATCAATTAACAAATTCGAGAAATTATCAATTTCGACTCCTAACAGTTCGTTGTTCAATTCGCTTTTCATAGCGCTCTCCTTGGAAAATACGTTGCACGAAAATACCCGGCACATGAATTTCATTGGGGTCTAATGCCCCTGCTGGTAATAATTCCTCGACTTCCGCAACTGTGATTTTTGCAGCACCGCACATACATGGATTAAAATTTCGAGCGGTTCCCTTAAAAATCAGATTCCCTGCTTCATCCCCTTTCCATGCTTTTACAAAAGAAAAATCAGCTTCATAGGCCTTTTCCAAAACATACATTTTCCCATTGAACTCCCTAGTTTCCTTGCCTTCAGCAACTTCGGTGCCATAACCCGCAGGAGTATAAAAAGCGGGGAAGCCCGACTGTGCAGCTCGGCATTTCTCCGCTAATGTACCTTGAGGTGTTAGTTCTACCTCTAATTCCCCACTTAACATCTGACGTTCAAACTCATCATTTTCACCGACATAGGAAGAAGTCATTTTTTTTATCTGGTGTTTTTGCAATAGCAACCCCAATCCAAAATCATCGACCCCTGCATTATTGGAGATACAGGTAATATCAGTAATCCCTAACCGTACCATTTCCGCAATGGCATTCTCTGGAATGCCACATAGACCAAAACCCCCGAGCATAAATGTCATACCATCCTTGACGCCTTTTAATGCTTCCTGTACACTGTTCACGGTTTTACGAATCATAATAATACAATTAGATGAAATACGTTTAAATCTTATTGTACTAAAATAAGGTTTTAAAAAGAAAAATGCCCTTAACTTTTATCTAAAAGTAAGGGCATTTTTCTTTGCAATTTATAAAGCTATCTTTTACTACTCATATTATTTATTCTAGAAATCCAGATCATCTAAATCATCATCCGAGTCATTCTCTTTTTCTGGGTTTTCTGTTAGCTTGGTACAGTCCAAATTAATTGACATATCCTCAGGTTTGGGAAATTCACCATCAGAAACCCCTAATTCCTTATTTTCATAATTCTTTTTCATATACAGCCCCCAAATAGGTAAAGCCATTGAAGCTCCTTGCCCATAGGTTATTGTTTTAAAATGGGTAGCACGATCATCACCACCGACCCATACACCGGTCACCAAATTGGGAACCATTCCCATAAACCAACCATCGCTCTGATTTTGCGTTGTCCCCGTTTTACCGGCAATAGGGTTCTTGAACTCATAGGGGTAACCTGTAATTATTTCCTTATACTCAGGTCGCCATTTATCATAACCTGTCGTGCGCAAACGAGTACCTGAACCACCTTGGGTTACACCCTCCATCAAATTTATCATTGCATAGGATACTTCCTTGCTCAATACATCTTTGGTCTCTGGAACATATTCGTATAAAACAGTGCCATTCTTATCTTCGATACGGGTAATCATAACAGGTTTTACATAAACACCTTGGTTAACGAAAGTTCCATAAGCCCCAACCATCTCATAAACATTTAAATCGGGAGTTCCCAAGGCAATGGAAGGCACTTCAAGAATTTCACTTGTTATTCCTAAATTCTTAACAATAGTAACCACTGATTTTGGCCCAACCTTATCTATTAGTTGCGCAGTGACCGAATTCTTGGAATTGGCCAAAGCCCTTTTCAAAGTATACATTTCACCCGAGTATTTTCCTTCAGAATTTTTAGGACACCATGGTTCAGGGTTACCATGCTTATCTGCTTCTATACAATATTGTGTATCAGGCAATTCGTAACAAGGAGACAGTCTTAATTGATCTATGGCCGCTGCATACACAAATGGTTTAAAAGTAGATCCTGCTTGTCGCGCCCCTTGATACACATTGTCATATTGAAAATGTTTATAGTCGACACCACCGACCCAGGCTTTTACATGACCAGTTTGGGGCTCCATTGACATCATTGCGGTTCTCAAGAAGGTTTTGTAGTACCTAATCGAATCCAAAGGAGTCATAATAGTGTCTTTCTCACGGGTTTCACTATTCCAATCAAAAACGGTCATTTCTGTTTTTTTGATAAAGGAGCTGCGTATATCCTTTTCCGATTTGCCCTCTTTTTTCATCTGCCGCCAGCGATCCGAATTTTTCATGGCACGCTCAATAATGGCATCAATTTCGGATTTCTCCAAATCCAAGAATGGGGCTGTACTATTTCGATCCGGAGTGTTTTGATGAAAAAATTCTGCCTGTAATTTTTTCATGTGTTCTAAAACAGCTTCTTCTGCATTGGCTTGCATACGTGAATCTATGGTAGTGTATATTTTCAATCCGTCTAAATAAAGACTGTATTTATCACGCTCCCCTTTTAAGGCGGGCTTTGGATTTTTTTCCACCCATTGGTTCATGAAACCTTGAAGGTACATCCTGAAATAGGTAGCAAGGCCTTCACGATGTGATTCTGGGCTAAAATTAACGTCCATTTTCAATGCTTGGAGCGAATCATTTTCCTTTTCGGTGATATAGCTATATTTTGCCATTTGATCAATAACCGTATTTCTTCTATTAAAGACCAATTCTTCCCTTCGAATCGGATTATAATAAGACGAATTCTTTAGCATTCCGACTAACATTGCGGACTCCTCGATTTTTAAATCTTTTGGCTCTTTCCCGAAATATATTCTGGATGCTGATCTAATACCATCTGCAGCGTAACCGAAATCATATTGATTCAAATACATGGCTATAATCTCTTCCTTGGTATAATTGCGTTCCAATTGAGTCGCAATTACCCACTCTTGAATTTTCTGACGTATGGTTTGGAGTTTGTTTTTAGCTCTAACCCCAACATATATTTGTCTAGCTAATTGTTGCGTGATTGTACTGGCCCCACCCTTTTTGCCTAAAAAGAAAATCGCCCTCAAGGTGCCTCTTGCATCTATCCCCGAATGCTCGTAATATCTGGCATCCTCAGTTGCCACTAAAGCATTTACCAAATTCTCTGGCAAGTCGTCATAATTTACAGGAGTACGGTTATCATCCAAATAAAATTTCCCAAGCAATTCACCATCAGAGGAGATTATTTGAGATGCCAGATTGGTCTGTGGATTTTCCAAACTTTCGAAAGTAGGCATAGGTCCCAAGACCTCCCAAGAAGCCAATAGAAAAACAAAAAGAATTGATAGAATTCCTATAACAAATAGAATCCAGAACCATTTTATATACTTGAAAAAGCCGTTGTTTGCCTTATTTCTTTTGGCCTTTGCCATATACTTAGTTATTACTTTTTACAATTTCGAATCCAACATCCGTAATCCCGTCCAAATTTACAACACCATCTACATTCCCATTTTTGCGCATTGCATGGGATAATCGTATGGTATATACGCCAGATGAAGGAAAAATGATGTTTTCCTTATACCATAGTTTATTTTCCTTAATGCTACCATACCCTTTACCCAGCCATGTCCCGTCAGGGGAAGCCATAACAAATTCTAGTGTATCCTTAACTGTTTCCCCGTTAGGATAAATGAGCTCAGCTATTAAAAAAAGATTACTGTATGGGAAAGTATTGTCATTTCGAATATTAATGAATATATGGTGATTTTGAATGGTATCCATTTCTGAAAAATTAAATTCAATAACATTATCCTTGTTCCAGGATCCATTATCCGTGGCCCTAAAGTCTGACTTTAAAATGGAATCATCACAAGAAACCAAAAAAACTACAACGACTAATGCAAAAACTACCCTAAGCATTTTTATGACGATTTTTTCTATTGTTTCTTCGATTCTTATTGCTTTTCCTATTTCTATTTTTACTATGCTTTGGTTTATCAAAGCGGGTAAGGCTATCCTGGCCTACCACATTTTCGAATACCACCTTTTCCTCTACTATGTTATCAACAGCGTATTCCTCTAAACTGGCAACTTTTTCCTTTTTCTTGTTCTTTTCCAAAATTTCAATTACTTGATCTTTCGAAAGTGTATGCCAATTTGCGGGATCATCTTTATATGAAAACCAAAGCGTTGATTTGAAAATATCTGTTTTTTGACAAAATGCCAAACCTTTTTCTGTCAAGAGCTTGGTGTCTTGTGGCGGAAAGTCTTTTAAAGCTTCCAAATACAGATCCAGCTCATAGTTAAGACAACACTTTAACTTGCCGCATTGCCCAGCCAATTTTTGTGGATTCAATGAAAGTTGTTGATAGCGTGCTGCTGAAGTGCTGACCGACCTAAAATCGGTTAACCATGTAGAACAACATAATTCCCTGCCACAGGAACCTATTCCCCCCAAACGCTGTGCTTCTTGACGATAGCCTATTTGACGCATTTCTATGCGAATACCAAATGCCTTCGCCATATCCTTAATAAGCTGGCGAAAATCAACCCGTTCCTCGGCAGTATAATAAAATGTTGCCTTGGAAGCATCCCCTTGGAATTCAACATCCGAAATTTTCATCTGGAGTTTTAGGATAATGGCAATTTCACGAGCGCGTTTTTTTATTTCCTCTTCCCGATCCCTAGCCTTTTGCCATATATCAATATCTTTCTGGGAAGCTTTTCGATATAATTTAAGGAACTCCTCTGCATTTGGATCTACCTTTTTCTTCTTCATTTGAACTTTTACAAGCTCGCCTGTTAAAGTGATCATACCTATATCGTGGCCAGATTGTGCCTGTGTCGCCACAATATCACCTATGGAAAGTGAAAGGTTTTCTGTATTTCTGAAAAATTCTTTTCTGCTATTTTTAAATCGGACCTCAACAAAGTCAAACGGTTTTACCCCACTTGGCAGTGACATGTTGGAAAGCCAATCAAATACCGTTAATTTATTACAACCATCAGTTCCACAAGTACCATTGTTCTTGCACCCTTTTGGTTGTCCGTCCTTACCGGTTGAACAACTGTTACAACCCATATTTCGTATCTTGATTTGGCAAGAACCCAAAGTTCTTGTCAAAAAAGGTTCATATTAATCTTAAACGTAAAGATAGTATAATTTGTGGCAGATGTAAAGTGTTCAATGCTAATTGAAATAATCAAAAAATTTAAAACAATTTACTTTTTAAACCTCAATACGTCAGAACGACCCTTTTTAAAGATTTTATTGCTCACTGTTTTTCCTTTACGAAGTCTTTTTTGTTCTTCAAATGGCAAGGCGTGTATCTCTTTACATTCTCTAGAACAGCAGTCGTTCATTTTGGTTGCACACCCCTCGCATTGAATAAACAGCAAATGACAAGCTTCATTGGCACAGTTTACATGTGAGTCGCAAGGTTTTCCACATTGGTGGCATTGAGCGATAACATCTTCTGAGATTCTCTCACCCCTTCTATGATCAAAAACAAAGTTCTTACCTATAAATTTATTATCAAGGTTTTTATTTTTTGCCTGACGGGCATATTCGATTATGCCTCCTTCCAATTGATAGACATTTTTAAAACCTTTATGCTTATAGTAGGCACTGGCTTTTTCACATCGAATCCCTCCTGTACAATACATGACCAGTTTTTTGTCTTCCTTGAAACCTTCCAGATCTTTTTCTATGACATCCAATGAATCCCTAAAAGTATCAACGTCGGGAGTAATAGCGCTTTTAAAGTGCCCTATCTCACTTTCATAGTGATTTCGCATATCTACCAAAATAGTATTCGGGTCTTCAATAAGTTCATTGAACTTCTCCGCATTAACATGTATTCCTTTATTGGTGACATCAAAAGTGGCATCGTTTAGACCATCAGCCAAGATTTTTTTCCGGACTTTAACTTTTAATTTAAGGAATGATTTATTATCCTGTTCAATGGCAATATTGAGCCGTACATCCTTTAAAAAGGAAATACTTTCCATGTGCTTCTTAAATGATTCAAAATTTTCAGCTGGAACGGATAATTGTGCATTAATGCCTTCATTCGCAACATAAATTCGCCCTAGAACGTCGAGCTGGTTCCAATGAATGAACAAATGATCCCTAAAAATCCGTGGATTACCTAGGTGTGCATATTGATAAAAGGAAATGGTAAGGCGTTCTTGTCCAGCCTCTTCAATAAGAGCTTCCCTTTCCCTTGCACTTAATGTATTGTACAGTTGCATGCTATACCAATCGTTAAGTTAAAGAAATAGATTAAAATGCAAAGATAAGGGAATATCAAAATATAAAACTTAAAATAACTTCAATAAAAAAGAGCCTTGAAAATTCAAGACTCTTAATCGGCCATCCCATTTTTTCTTTTTCATAGAAATCTTACAGAAACGTAAAAGGGAAATGACCATCGTTGCCCATTGTCCTAGGACAAATGGTTACTATATTTGAGTTAGCACTAATCTTTTAGTTAAAGATGCGCCATTTTAAAAAAGGTTGCGTCTTGATTATTTTTAAAACCAAAATATATTGAAAACCACCTAACCAATCTGATTATAAAATTATTTCCATAGATGGTATTATGAAAAAAGAAATGGTAAATTAGCGTTCCTAATTTTATATATAATGAGTTCCGAAAAAGAAGCAAAATTAAAAGCGTTAAAACTTACCTTAGATAAACTTGACAAGACATATGGCAAAGGTGCCGTAATGAAGATGGGAGACAGCGTAGTGGCCGATGTTGAAGTAATCCCTTCTGGATCTTTGGGACTAGATATTGCACTCGGTGTTGGAGGTTACCCACGTGGTAGGGTTGTGGAAATTTATGGCCCAGAATCTTCAGGAAAAACGACATTGACTTTGCACGCCATAGCTGAAGCACAAAAAAATGGAGGCATAGCCGCGTTTATTGATGCTGAACACGCCTTTGATCGTTTTTATGCCGAAAAATTAGGGATTGATATTGATAATTTGATTATCTCACAACCCGACAATGGGGAACAAGCTTTGGAAATAACAGATAATTTGATTAGGTCAGGCGCCATTGATATTGTTGTTATCGATTCAGTAGCTGCCTTGACCCCTAAAAGTGAGATAGAAGGTGAAATGGGAGATTCAAAAATGGGCCTCCATGCCCGTCTTATGTCCCAAGCTTTGCGAAAATTAACAGGTTCTATAAGCAAAACCCATTGTACCGTAATCTTCATTAACCAATTAAGGGAAAAAATTGGGGTAATGTTCGGCAATCCCGAAACCACAACAGGTGGAAATGCACTTAAATTTTATGCATCCGTTCGATTGGATATTAGACGATCTACTCAAATAAAAGATGCAGATGGTGCCGTTCTAGGAAATAAAACTAGGGTAAAAGTTGTTAAAAACAAGGTAGCCCCCCCTTTCAAACTAGCTGAGTTTGATATTATGTATGGGGAAGGTATCTCTAAATTAGGGGAAATCGTAGATTTGGGTGTTCAGTATGAAATCATTAAAAAAAGTGGCTCTTGGTTTAGTTATGGCGATACCAAATTGGGACAGGGCAGAGACGCTGTAAAAGCTTTATTAAATGACAATCCTGAGCTGTTTGAAGAACTCGAAGTAAAAATCCGTGAGGCTATAAATGCCGTCAAAAAATAGTTTTACTACATAATTTAAGACCTCAATCCAATACATAATAAATTAATGCAGTATAAATTCGAGGCTTTATAGCCACTGTTTTTTCATCAGTGCAACTTTTCTTGTACCTTAACGCATATAAACGCAACCATAGTCGAATAATTTCATCTTAGAAATAAATTATTTTCTTATGAAGAAGTCGTTTTTTGTATTATATGCCGTTTTGGTATCCTTTACTTTTAGCTCATGTGATTTGGGTGATGATGGCCCAAACTTTCATTTTGTACCCTTACAAATTGTAAGTGCGGATTTGCCGGAATCTTTTACCCTAAATGAAACTTACGAAATCAAAGTCACCTATTTGAAGCCAGATGGCTGCACCTATTATTCCGGTTTTGACATCGTAAAACCGGAGGTGACTACTCGAAATGTAGTGGCTATTGGATCTCAACGTACTGATCAAGACGTTTGTGCCCAAGTAGTGGAAGAAAAAGAAGCGTCATTTAACTTTATAGTAATTTATGACCAAACGTATTTGTTCCGATTTTGGCAAAGTGAGAATGAAAATGGGGAACAGCAGTATTTTGAAGTGGAGGTTCCGGTGAATTAATCCACAATAATAATCTAACCAACATTTTGAGTCTGGAAGAACTCATAGATAAGTGTAAAAAAGGAGATAGAAAGGCACAGGAACAGTTATATAGGAAATATTCCAATATACTGTTCGGTATCTGTCTAAAATACTCGCGCAATAAAATCGAGGCAGAAGATAATCTACATGACGGTTTCATAACAATTTATGAAAAGATAGGCCAATATGAGTCAAGAGGTTCGTTCGAAGGATGGATTAAGCGGATTACCATAAATACAATACTTCAGAAGTACAGAAAAGAAGAATACTTAAAAGTGGTTACAGAGAATGTTGAGGAAGAAGTGGACATAGATACAGCGTTTGCTGATATTGAGCTACAAACCTTGTTAAAATACATTCAAGAACTACCCAATAAATATCGAATAACCTTCAATTTATATGTGCTTGACGGTTATTCACACAAAGAAATAGGCAATCTTTTAGGAACATCCATAGGCACATCAAAATCTAACCTTGCGCGGGCAAGAAAGATTCTTAAGGAAAAAATTGAAAACATATCATCGAAATCGATTATAGGCATATTGATTATTGCCTTTGCAGGACATATGTGAGCGAATAATTGTTGTTCACAACCGAAAAAACATGAACATTATATAATTAATGGCAAAATGAGTAAAAAAAACCTAGACAAGATATTCCAAGAGAAATTCGATGATTTTTCAGACATCCCTACCGAAAAAGTCTGGAAATCTATTGAAGCCTCTTTGAATAAAAAGAAAAAAAACCGCATGGCTATCCCTTTTTGGTGGAAACTTGGCGGTATTGCCGCAGCATTGGCAATAGGACTATATCTAATAAATCCTTTTAAGGATTCAAGGGAAATAACGCCTAAAATCACTGAAATTGAAATCCCCAATAGTAAAAATGAGGAAAACAAGAATCGCAATGAAGGTTTTATCGACGCGCCTCAGGTCGTTGATAGTGAGGCATCAATAAACGACAAAAATCCTGATGCTGAAAAAAGAAGCTCTGGTAATTCAAAGGAAATAAAAAAACAGGATGCAAAACAAAAGAACACCGACTTAAATAGTTCTGTTGCTGAGAAAGTTAATAACAAAATTTCTGTTCAAAATCAAAAACCAAAGAATACTACCAATATAGTTACCAAGGCTAAAGATCAAAATGTTGAACAAGGTAATGAGCAGAAAAGGATATTTTCCAATGCTATTTCAATAGAGAAGGAAAATGATGTTGCTGATAAGCCAACAGATTCAAATACTAAAATCTTAGATCTTGAAAGTACTACTGATACTCTTGAAAAAGATAAAAACTCGGCAGATACCGTTATTTCGGATAATATCACTAAAAATTTAGAGGAAGGAGTTGCTCATAATGAAAAGGAAGCATCCCAAGAATTAATTGAAAAAGATGCTAAAAAATCGATTTTTGATGAAATTATAGCGCAAGGAAAGGAAGAGGAGGTTGCTAATAACACGGAAAGTAAATGGTCTGCTGGCCCAAGTGTGGCGCCTGTATATTTTAATGGTATGGGAGAAGGCTCTCCTGTACATTCCATATTTGTTCCCAATTCCAAATCAGGTGATGTTAACCTAAGTTATGGTCTTGCTGTTTCCTATGAAATAAGCAGGAAAATATCAGTGAAGACCGGTATTCATAAAGTGGATTATGGCTATAATACCAACGATGTGGAATTTTCATCATCATTTGACGGTGTAGGTATCACACAGATAGATAATATAGACTACAGTGTATCCTCCAAAAATCTGGTGGTTCAAAGTAAAGCAAATAGAAGTGCTTCTTTTGCTAAAAATGATGCCTTGGAAATTGCTGCCCAAGACCCTTCATTAAATGGTGTTATGGCCCAAAATTTTGGCTATATTGAGATTCCATTGGAATTAAATTATGCCCTGTTGGATAGCAAATTTGGGATTGATCTTATTGGTGGTATAAGTTCTTTGTTCTTAATTGACAATTCGGTTACCTTATCCTCTGGTGATT
Organism: uncultured Flavobacteriaceae bacterium; assembly: GCA_963762065.1. Lineage (GTDB taxonomy): Bacteria > Bacteroidota > Bacteroidia > Flavobacteriales > Flavobacteriaceae > Maribacter_A. The sequence goes on from CAVXJE010000004.1 coordinate 60,824, forward strand.
TAACTACCGAAATGGGAGAGGCTAATAATTTGAACAATATAAATTTCAGCACCAATATTGGTTTTGGTGTTAATTATAAGTTTTCCCCTAAAATACAATTGAATTTAGAGCCTGTTTTCAAATACCAATTAAACACATTTTCAGAAACCTCTGGTAATTTTCAGCCATTTACAATAGGTGTTTATAGTGGACTTAATTTTAAATTTTGAACTGATAAATAATTCATAGACTTTGATGCAATGATCAGGTTCACCCGCTTGTGCGGTTGGCAGGTTCAAATTGCGAATTGAAAAACAAAGTTTTCACGAAGTTGGTTAGGTAGGTCATTGTGAAAATGATGACTTTTAAAAGCCCTGTCAGTAATGTCAGGGCTTTTTATCTACCATGATTTCGTAATTCCATTGAATTTGCTTTGGTAAGTTCATTAAGTATAACATTTCGAACTTCTTCGCGTAAGGTAGATTTATCCTCATCCTCTAAAATCGCGGTTTCAAAGAAAGAATGTACTTTAGCTCTGATCAATCCAGGTCCTCCACTGTAAAAAGTGAAGGAAAGTCGTTTTTTATTATCATAAAAAGTCATGGGTACCACCGGAATATTGTGGGCTATTGCCATTTTAAAGGCCCCCTCTTTAAAATCATCCAATAGCACATCCTCTTCAGGCACACCTCCTTCAGGAAAAATACAAATGCTGAGTCCTTGGTCCAATCTGCGTTGCGCCCTTCTATATACTCCAGTTCTGCTTCTACTATCCTCGCGATCCACCATAATGCAGACGCGCTTATAGAAAAATCCAAACAATGGGATTTTTACCAATTCTTTTTTACCTACAAAAACAAAGGGGTTGTTACTAATCCTCAGCATCAACATAATATCGAGCATACTTGTATGGTTAGCGACCAGCATATAGCTTTTACCCTTAACCATCTTTTGTTCCCTAACAATTTTTTGAGGGCATCCCATTCCAATTAATATAGGTCTCGCCCATAGATTTCTAGCTAACCAAAAAAACTGCCGATACCATTTTTCATTCAGGGTAGAAAGCACCAAAAAAGGGAAGAATAGTATAATTGGCAATGTGACCAATATATAAAACCAAATACGGTATAAAATATGTCCAATGTTTTGGGCCTTTGAGAGCATTGATCAAAAATAACAATTTGGTGTCGTTATTTACGATTTGTTTTACCTTTGTCTTCTTTGAAACTAAATGCATGGCAAGAATTCTTACAGGTATACAAAGTACGGGTGTTCCGCACTTAGGTAATATTATGGGCGCAATTGCACCTGCTATTAAAATGGCCCAAGACCCCAAAAACGAATCATTCCTTTTTATTGCGGATATGCATTCGCTAACCCAAATAAAAAATGGGGAAGAACTTCGGAACAATACCTATGCTACTGCTGCCACGTGGTTGGCTTTTGGACTTGATATTGAAAAAACGGTCTTCTACAGACAAAGCGATGTTCCGCAAGTAACCGAATTGGCTTGGTACTTAAGCTGCTTTTTCCCGTATCAAAGATTAACCCTTGCCCATTCTTTTAAAGACAAAGCGGATCGGTTGGAAGATGTAAATGCAGGGTTATTCAACTATCCCATGCTCATGGCCGCTGATATCTTATTGTACGATGCGAATATTGTCCCTGTTGGCAAGGACCAGTTACAACATATTGAAATGACACGGGACGTAGCTTCACGTTTTCACGCACAATTAGGGGATACCTTTGTGATTCCAGTGGGTAAAGTTCAAGAAGATACTATGTATATTCCTGGTACAGACGGGCAGAAAATGAGCAAGAGCAAAGGTAACCTCATCAATATTTTTCAGTCCGATAAAAAATTACGGAAACAGTTAATGGGCATAAAAACAGACAGTACCCCAATGGAAGAGCCTAAGGACCCGGATACCGATAATGTCTTTGCACTTTATAAAATTCTCGCTTCCAAGGAGCAAATAAGTGAAATGCGGTCTAATTATGAAGGTGGCAATTACGGATATGGCCATGCAAAACAAGCATTGTACGAGGTAATTCTAGAAAGGTTCGGTTCTGCCCGAGAAAAGTTCGATTACTATATGAATCATTTAGAGGAAATAGACCATGCCCTTGAAATTGGTGCTAAAAAAGCTAGAATAATAGCTGATGGGGTTTTACATAGAGTACGAACCAAGGTTGGGTACTAATTATTTACTTACATAGATGATAGGTAGGTCTAAAAATCATAGGTGGCCACAAATTTGGGTTTCCTTCACGTTATTACTTTTTTTTTATTTTTGCATTGCCCGATAAAAAAAGAAAGAAAAAATGCTAGACTTATTTTCCGTTTCTAGAAATCCAATCTATTTTCAACACCACACCATCCAGACCGTGTTTGCCTATCAAAATGATCTTTGAAAGGCTTGGGGAAACCCATTTGTAAATAGATGCATTACAGGCGAAACTGAAAAGTAGATCAATCTGATAGACCACAATATGTTTTATTACAAACCAATTAGTTTGTTTTAGAGTTTACTATTTGAAATTCTATAAGCAAGAAGTTCAGTTTTTAGCCCATACTTTATCGATAAAATGCCTTAATAATGAACTTACGATAGATCAAATTTAAATTTACAAACCGGTTGGTCGGTAAAAATTAATCCAGATTAGTTAATAAAACACCATTGGCAGGTTGAGCGCAGTCAAAACCTAAATAAATTCTGGCAAAAACTCCTCCTGCCTCCACTCAAAATGATGGAGCCTAAATCACTTCAAACAATTTACCGGGTAATGGACGTATTACACCTTTCATTTCCATATTCAAAAGGGTAGAGGATACCTTGAAAATGGGTAATTTGCAATCTAGCGCAATACTATCCAATAGTTGTTTGCCCTCTTTCTGTAAATAAGTATAAATAGATTTTTCAACATCATCCAACTCAACAAATAACTGTTTTTGAATCGTCTTGGATTCTTTTTGCGCTACCTCCCAACCCAATAGATAAATCAAATCTGCCGCTGAGGTCAACATATGTGCTTTTTGTTGCTTGATCAGGTTATTACATCCCATGCTATATTTATCCTGTGCCCTTCCCGGAACGGCAAAAACATCACGATTATAACTGTTAGCGATATACGCTGTTACCAGGCTTCCTCCTTTTTCGGCAGATTCTATAACTATGGTCGCTTCACTTATACCTGCAATAATGCGGTTCCTCTTTAAGAAATTTTCCCTATCTGGATTACTTGTACTCCAGAATTCCGTCATAAATCCTCCATTTTTTTCCACATCCAAACAATACTTTGAATGAACTTTAGGATAGGTTTGGTTTAAACCATGTGCTAAACAACCTACTGTTTGTAAGCCATATTTAATCGCTGATTTCTGAGCACAAATATCAATGCCATAAGCAAATCCACTTATAATTATAGGATTTAGAGGAGCTAAATCCTCAATGAACTTTTCGCAGAATGACATCCCGTAGCTCGTGATATTCCGCGTACCGACCACGCTTATTATCTTATTGTTTTCAAAATTAATATTCCCTTTTTTAAATAAGATCATTGGGCTATCAATGCAATGTTTAAGATATTTGGGATAATCGATATCCATAAAATAAGAATAATTTATATTGTTATCTTGAATATAATGAAGTTCATTTTCCGCTGCTTCTATGTTCTCGGAATCATAAAGTCCTTGAATTGTAAAAGTGCCTATGCCGTCTATTTTAAGAAGGTTTTGCCTTTTATCTTCAAAAATTGCTGCTGGACTTCCGCAATGGGTAATGAGTTTTTTTGCCGTTACATCTCCAATGTTGGGAATATTTTGAAGTCGAAGTACTGCAATCAATTCATCCGTTGTCATTTATATTTAGTGTTAAGTTATCCACAAAATACATAAAATATAATGTTAATAAAAAGTCGTGTTCAAACTATTTAGGCGCTGAATTTTTTGCCACTTTTGTTGAAATGGTCTTAGAACACTATATATCCGATTTACTTTATAGATACAACTGCGTTGTTGTACCAGGTTTTGGTGCGTTCTTATCGCAACTTAAATCCGCGAAAATCAACCAGAATACCAATTCCTTTTATCCACCTTCCAAAACTTTGTCATTCAATGAGCAATTGACATCGAATGATGGATTATTGGTTGCCCATATAGCGGAAGTTGAAATGACATCCTATGAGGAAATGCTACAAATAGTGGCTGAAAAAGTTGGTCAATGGAAAAAAGCCCTAAATCATGGTGAGCGACTTACTTTTGAGCATATTGGTGAAATAAAATTTAATAAAGAAGGAAAAATACAATTTCAACCCTCCTATCAGGTTAATCATTTAACCTCTTCATTTGGATTATCCTCATTTGTATCGATACCAATTACTAGAGAGGTCTTGAAGAAGGAAGTTGTGGCAATTGAAGAGAAAATTCCTTTTATCATTACTCCGGAAAAGAGAAAAGAATCTACATTAAGGCCTTATTTAAAATATGCGGCCGTTATACTTTTAGCACTTTCTGCGGGGCTAACGGGCTACAGGTTTTACAATGAAACCATAAACCAACAGCAGTTGGTTGTTGAGAAGGCCCAGGAAGAGGTTTCCAAGAGCATTCAGGAGGCTACTTTTTTTGACACTGCTCCTTTAGAACTGCCTACTTTAAATTTAAAGGTGATTACAAAAGAACCTAAGGTAGGAATGCACCATATCGTAGCAGGTGCTTTTAGGTTTAAGAAAAATGCTGAGAAAAAAATTCGTCAATTAAAAAGACTTGGTTATGACGCCTCATATTTGGGCACCAACAGACATGGCCTTCATATGGTTACTTATAGTAGTCATAGTGATGTTGACGAAGCTTTACAAACTCTTAGACAAGTAAAAAGAGCACAATCTAGTGATGCTTGGTTACTATCCATAAGATAGTTTTATTTCCTCTTACATCCTTTTTTATAAAGTATCTTTGCCCAAAATTTGATTATGCAACCTAAAAATCCTAGCGATTCGCGCACAGTAATGACAGATTTGGTGCTCCCAAGCGAGACCAATCCTTTGAATAATCTCTTTGGAGGCGAACTTTTAGCACGAATGGACCGGGCCGCTAGTATTGCTGCACGGCGTCATAGTAGATGTATTACGGTTACGGCTTCTGTGAATCATGTTGCTTTTAATCAGGCGGTGCCTTTAGGGAGTGTATTAACAGTTGAAGCTGCTGTTTCTAGGGCTTTTAATACCTCTATGGAAGTTTATATAGATGTGTGGATGGAAGATCGCTACAATGGTAAGCGTTCTAAGGCGAATGAAGCTATTTATACCTTTGTTGCCGTAGATGAAACAGGAAAACCTACTCAGGTACCAGCCCTTGAACCAGTAACGAAACTGGAAAAAGAACGTTTCGATGCCGCTTTAAGAAGAAAACAGTTAAGCCTTGTACTCGCAGGCAAAATGAAACCCAAAGAGGCAACAGAACTTAGGGCTTTATTTATGGAATAAGTGTCTCCTAACCCCTGTCTACCGACAGGCAGGCCTAAAGGGGCCATTAAAAATCAAAAGTATCGGGGTCTGGGCCAAATCTTTTACCTTTATCCAAACTATCCAAATAAGCTACATCCTCATCTTTAAGCGCAAAATCGAAAATATTGGCATTTGCCAGTATCCGTTCTTTTTTTACGGATTTAGGAATAGTTATAACCCCTTTTTGTAAATCCCATCTCAGTACTATTTGTGCTATTGATTTGTTATACCTTAAGGCCATTTCCTTAAAAATATCCATCTCAAAAATCCTCCCTTGCATCATAGGGGACCATGCTTCATACTGTATTTGTTTGGTATTGCAAAAATCCACCAAATCCTGTTGTACCAAATAAGGATGAAACTCCATTTGGTTCACCATTGGAACAATTTCAGCCGTTTCCAACAAATCCTCTAAATGATGTTTCATAAAATTACTTACACCTATGGCCCTTACTCTTTTTTCCCTATATAGATGCTCCAAAGCACGCCATGTTTCCTTGTATTTGCCTTTTACAGGCCAATGGATAAGGTACAGATCCAGATAATCCAAATCCATTCGTTCCAGACTATCATTAAGGGCTTGTAAGGTACTATCATAACCTTGGTCAGTATTCCAGACCTTACTAACCAAGAAAATATCCTTTCTAGCTACCCCGCTTTGTTTTATGCCTTCCCCAACGCCTTCTTCATTATTATAAATTGATGCCGTATCTATGTGCCTATAACCAGCATCGATTGCCCATTTTACAGCATTGATTACTTCTTGCCCATCTTCAGATAAATAAACCCCTAATCCAAAATAGGGCATTTTAACCCCATTGTGCAACTCAAATGTTCCTTTTAAATCTGTGATTTTCCTATTTTCAATACCCATGATTACAAGTTATAATTGATAAACCCATTCTTCTGGATTTAAACGTGACGTATCTTCGTAAAGGTAGAATTTAAGGCGTGTTTGACCATTAGACCGATTGGTATATACTTCTCCGAGTTCAGTCTTTATCGTAACCTTATCCCCCTTTTTTACATATAGATTCGATAAATTATAATAGGTGCTAATAAAGTTGCCATGTTTTATCTGTACCCCTTTATTGCCACCAGGAACCGAAAGAATGGCTATTACCTCCCCTTCAAAAATGGCCCGTGCTTTTGCGCCTTTATCCGTTGTAATTATTACCCCGTTACTTTGATGTTTTATTCCGGGATACACTGCATCATTATACACACCAAACCCTTGGCTTTTAATCCCTTTTTCAACCGGCCATATTAATTTTCCCTTATTGGCTGAAAAGTTATTGGCCACTAATGTTGCCTCTGGTGTTAGTATGAATTTATTTGAGGAAGTAATTTTCGCTTTTCCCGCTCCCGCTTTTTTGTTTGATGCTGCAATAGCGCTTCGTATCAATTTTTCGATTTGTTGGTCTATTTTTCTGGCTTCTTTCTTTTTATTCTGAATCGCCGAAGCGTATTTGCTTTCATTTTGACGAATACTCCCTAAAAGTTCCTTTTGGGATTTCATTTCTTTCATCAATTCAGCTTTTGCCCTATTGTTTATAGCTATCAATTGGTCTTTTTCTTTTCTTTGTACAGTAAGATCAATATTTAATTGGGTAAGTTCTTCCGTTTTAAGCATTATTTGCTCGCCTTGTTCCTTTCTATACTGAGTATATTGCTTTAGATACTGCATACGCTTAAATGCTTGGAAAAAGTTCTTGGAAGATAAAAGAAACATTAATCTACTCTGTTGGGAATTATTCTGATACGATTTTTGAATCATTGTCGCATATTCCTCCTTAAGTGATTTTAAATCTTCCCGTAATTTTGAGATATTTCGAATATTGGCATTTATCTGTCTATTCAATAAATTGGATTGTTGGTTCGTAACACGAATCAATTGCTGGCGAACGTTGATTTTCGTATCCAATGCTTCCATCTGATCCAATACATTTCCCTTCTCCTTTTTTTCTGCGAAAAGCAACCTATTTATTTCACTTATCTCTTTTTGAAGTTGTTCTCGTTTTGCCTCTAAAGCCTTTTGTTCATTGGTTTGGGCATAGATATTTTGCATCGACAAGACGGTCGAAAAAAGTATTAAACAACTAACAAATAGGCGCTTACAATGCATCTGTCTTTAATACGATCTTTTTAAAACCTTTCGGTATTTTATAAGGAAAATTCAATGCCCTATTGAATTCGACATTTCTATAATCAATGTTAATGATATTCTTGGCATTAGCCTCAATCGCCGTTATGACAATTTCATTGGGCAAAATCCTGTTATCGACCTTTTGATAATTTTTATACTCAATATCCAATAACCGTTTCTTCAATGGTTGCGATAATTGCTGTGCTGCTATCTTGAAATTTTTAGGTTCAATTTTATATAAAGTCTTGAATAATTCCAATGCCTTTTTAGGCTTTAAAAGATAATCGGTTTCAGAAAGTGAAGCTTCGTATTTTCTATCCCTCAAATCAAAAAGTGCTTGCCCTAGCAATAAATTTTGCACTTTCCCAAAATCAAGGTCGGTTCCTAACATATTGCTCAGATATGAAAAATCCCCGTCAAAATATTCATTTTGGAGCTTATTGTAAAAAGTAACCCTATTTGGTGTTACGTAGGCTTTTACAATTCCCAATGGGGCACTGATCCAAATGGCTTTATTCTTCTCCATCCGAAAGCTTACAGTTATACCTTTTGAAGATTCCCCATCAAAATAATTGATCTTCATTCTACCACTTAGGGTTTTGAAATTTATCTGATTTTGGTAGTGTGTTCGAATTATGGCCTTGGCAGACATGTTTTCATCAACAACCGCGTCTGTAGCTAGCTTCTTGGATTTACAGGAAATAATAAGTAGAATACAAACACAGATTTGTGTCCATCGAATTACCTTAGCCATAGTTTTAAAACCCGGGTTTTATCATACGAAGATACATATTTGCCTTGGAAGAATTATTCAATGCCGTATGAGCTTCTACTAATTCTTGATATATTTTATTCATCAAAGGAACATCATCCAACATATAATCCAATGCGGTTTCCAATACCTCAACCGCTTCCTTATGCTTTGAACTTTTATTCAGTGCATATCCATGGGCATAATAAAAGTAAGGCTGTGAAGGGTAGTCCTCCATAGCTTCTTCACTTTTTTGTTGCAAAGCCGATAAGTCATTTTGGTTGATAAGGTTTAATATTTGTGCCTTCAGCTCTTCTAAGGGATTAGCTGCATTATCAACTAGGGTGTTCACATTTTCCTTGGTTTTTTTATCTTCTTTATTTTTAAGGGAATCATTGATTTTCAAGGTAAGTTCATCCGTAAAGAAAGATTTTTTACTATCAGCAATAACATTCAATGCAGCTTGATATTTATTTTGTTTGAAATAAATCAAGGCTAGATTTTCTTTTAGTTTGTTATTGTCATATGGAATTTTGGCTTTTTTATTCTCTATTGAGCTTCCTTGCATTTGCAGAGTCAAAACCAAGGTATTCAGATACCAAAGGTTGGTTGGTTCTGACAAAAGTGCTGAAATCGCAAATTCCTGGGCAAGTATATATTGTTTGTCTAAAAGATATACTTTAGCCAACTCATGATCCACTACATTGTTATTGGCATCCAGTATTTTACATTCCAATAACAGGTTAATGGCCTTGTCGTAATTCTCAATACCCTTTTGCTTTAAAGCTTCAAAAAAACTCTCTTGAAAAGCATCTGAATATTCCTCTAAAAACACCTCTGCACTTTCCTCAACTTCCAATTCCTTTTCTTGGGCAATAGTGGACATAGAGACCAGAATAAGTGTCAATGAAATCAAAAATATCTTTTGTGATCTTATCATTCTAATTGCTTTAGGATTTGAATCCCAATATCATCATATATCAAATAACGGAGTAAAATTATCAATAAGTATTCCAGAGCATTGATGTTTTTTGTTAAAACACCCTTAAAGTCTTGTTTTATTAAGTTTTGCAAGACTATCTAAAGGATACTCCCAAATTCAAAAACTATTTGGTCCCGGTACTCCCAAAACCACCAGCGCCTCTGGAAGTGTCTGAGAGTAAATCCACTTCCTGCCATTCGGCACGTTCGTGTCTGGCGATGACCAACTGGGCAATTCGCTCTCCATTTTCAATAACATATGTACTATTTGATAGATTAACCAATATTACCCCTATTTCCCCGCGATAATCGGCATCGACCGTTCCTGGGGCATTGAGTACAGTAATCCCTTTTTTAGCCGCCAGTCCACTTCTTGGTCTCACCTGTGCTTCGTAACCAATGGGTAATTCAATAAACAAACCTGTTTTAATGATTGCCCTTTCCAAAGGTTGTAATGTAACGGATTCGGGGATATTCGCTCTTAAATCCATCCCAGCAGATGCCATAGTCTCATAATTTGGTAATTCATGATTGGACTTTTTTATGATTTTTATGTTCATTTTTTTAAGAATATTTTTTTAAGATTATGGTTTTCCAATTTGTAAATCAATCCCAAGAACAACAAAAGCAATACTGTCCCTACAAACAAATTCCGTTCAAAGACATAAAATGATAATCCTGAAAATAAAATTGAAATTAGAAGATAGAAGGTGATTTTTCTGAAATTATAAGGAATCGGATAGTAAATTCTTCCAAAAAACAGTGAAAGCAACATCATAACCCCATAAGCTGTCAATGTTGCAATTGCCGAAGCAACATACCCAAAATGTGGGATGAACACCAAGTTAATTATTATGGTCAATATAGCTCCTATCATTGAGATATAGGCCCCAATTTTAGTTTTGTCGGTAACCTTGTACCATACAGAAAGGTTGTGGTATATCCCCAAGAAAAAGCTAGCTAAAATTATGATAGGAACAATATCCATTGCTTCCCAATAATCTGGATTAGGTATAAAAACAATTTTTAAAACATCGGCAAAAACAACAACTGCCAGTAAAATAATGCTTCCCAAAACCACAAAATAATTGGTAATCTGCGCATATACTTTTTGTGGGTTTTCAGTATTGAAATGACTGAAAAAGAAGGGCTCTATTCCCATGCGAAAAGCAGTTGCGAACAAGGTCATAAACAAAGCTAATTTATAACATGCGGAATACATACCTACCTTACTCTCTGCAACATCTTCGGGTAGTAATTTTTCCAGAAGAATTCTATCAAATACCTCGTTTATGGTGAACGCAATACCTGCAATCAGAACCGGAATTGCATATTTCATCATTTTTTTCCATAAAACAAGATCAAAGATATACTTGGTCTTGAGATATAACTGAAGCATTAAGCCCAAGGTAATTGCACTGGCCATCAGCATTGAAATAAAAATATACGATATTTCGAAATCAGGTCTGTAAATACCCCTGAAAAATCCTTCCGGATTCGTTTCCACAAGTTTTGGAAGCATTAACAAAAAGAATAAATTCAGCCCAAGATTAATAGCAACATTCAATAACTTAATTACAGCATACCTCATAGGCTTTTCATTGGCCCTTAGCCAAGCAAATGGAATTATTACCAATGCATCCAATGTCAATATAAAAACTGCATATCTAAAATATCTTACATCAATATCGGTCAATTGAGCCATTGTATTCTGTAATGATAGGGCTATGACCAAAAACAGAAAGGTAGTTCCCATTATGGAAAGTAAAGAAGTGGAAACCACTTTTTTCCTGTCATCCGATCCATTGAAAAAGCGAAAGAAAGCAGTTTCCATTCCATAGGCCAAAATCACATTAAAAATGGCAAACCAAGCAAAAATCACCGATATTTTGCCATAACCTGCAGTCGCAAGGACTCCGGTATATAATGGCAATAAAAGAAATGAAAGCATCCGAGGCAAGACCGTTGCCAAACCATAAATCACGGTTTGTTTAAAAAGTTTTTTTAACGGATTCAAATGAGCGTAATTAACGTTTAACCCAAGTTATCTATTGGAAAATCCATTTCATAACCTGGGTTTAAAAATAGGTATTTAAACTAAGGCAACAAAGAAGGTTTTTTGATTTGGGAACGGACTAAAAAAAACCTCACATATTGTGTGGTCTATATTTTATATAGTCTTTAGATATTTGAGAAAATATAGAAAAAGTATTACGCCTAATTGCTGAGCGCTTCCACTCTGGGCGTAGTATTTGGCTCCATTGGCATTGCGCCTAATTGCTGAGCGCTTCCACTCTGGGCGTAGTATTTGGCTCCATTGGCATTGCGCCTAATTGCTGAGCGCTTCCGCACCACCAACAATTTCAAGGATTTCATTGGTAATTGCAGCTTGTCTCGCTTGGTTATATGTAAGTTTTAGTTGATCTCTTAACTCGGTCGCATTATCCGTAGCCTTATGCATTGCCGTCATACGGGCGCCATGCTCACTGGCAAAAGAATCGCGAATTGCCTTATATAATTGCGTTTTAAGTGATTTTGGAATTAATTGCTCCACAATTTCCACTTTAGAAGGTTCAAAAATATAATCGGTATTTGAGCTTTGGGTACCATCAGAAGGAACAATGGGCAAGAATTGCTCTGTCATTATGATTTGCGTTGCTGCATTTTTGAATTTGTTATACACTAATTCAATTTTATCGTAGGAACCATTTTTAAACAACTCCATTAATTCCTCGGCAATAGCAGCTACATTGTCAAAGGACAAATCATCAAAAACATTACTGTGATTTGCAATAATAGTAGCTTTCTTTCTAAGAATGTCATTGGCCTTCTTGCCGATGGCCATAATATCGACCTGCATCCCAGCATATTGACCATCCTTCAATACCATACTTTGTTTAATGATATTGGTGTTGAACGCCCCACATAAACCGCGATTGGAGGTAATAGCCACAACCAAAACTTTGTTCACAGGACGATTGTCGGCAAATGAACTACCTGAATCGGCGTCCAAACTAGAACTTAAACTCTGTAAAAGTTCAGTTAACTTATCAGCATAGGGCCGCATTGCTGTAATTGCATCCTGAGCCTTCTTTAACTTGGCGGCAGATACCATTTTCATGGCACTGGTAATCTGCATCGTTGAAGAAACCGATGATATTCTATTACGTATTTCTTTTAAATTGGCCATATTATCTAATTATGAATTCGGAATTCTCAATTATGTATTTTTGATAATTGTCACTAACAACTTAATTAATTCTTCACATTTGAACTTCAGTTTATTAGGAATCTTCATAGTAGTTTCCTCAATAATATCCAACCAATAAGAAGTTTCGTCAGCTTCTTTCAAAGCAATTCCAAGTTTATTTTTAAAATCTCGAGTGCTAACGCCTCGTTGAGATTCCCTTACATTCGCTCCAATACTGGTTCCACATTTAATCAGTTGATGAGCAATTTCAAACTCTTTTTTCTCTCTAAGCTTCTCTGCTGAAAAGAACAATTTCGCATCCAAAATAAAAACTTTTGTCTACAATCTGATTATTCTTTTTTTTGTACCCCATTTATTAAAATTCTGAATTCACAATTAAGAATTCTGAATTAGCTCCTATACTTTGCTGTTAAATCTTTACAAACTGCAGTTAAAGTATCAGATGCCTTATCCGTTAACTTTCCAGCTTTAAGTGAATCCAATACATCCCTATGTTTGGCATTCATAAATTCGATGAAATCGTTTTCAAATTCCTTTATTTTATCAACAGGAACATCACGTAACAAGTTTTTAGAGCCTGCAAATATAATTGCTACCTGATCTTCCACCTTAAATGGGTCATTTTGAGCTTGTTTCAAGATTTCAACATTACGTCGCCCTTTTTCAATCACGTTCAAGGTAGCAGCATCCAAGTCGGAGCCAAATTTGGAGAAAGCCTCCAATTCCCTAAATTGTGCTTGATCCAATTTCAACGTTCCGGCGACCTTTTTCATAGATTTAACCTGGGCATTACCCCCAACCCTGGATACCGAGATACCAACGTTAATTGCAGGGCGTACACCTTGGTTGAATAAATCCTGTTCCAAGAATATCTGTCCGTCAGTAATGGAAATTACATTTGTTGGAATATAGGCGGATACATCACCTGCTTGGGTCTCAATTATTGGTAATGCCGTCAATGAACCACCTCCTTTTACCATAGATTTTAAAGGATCAGGTAAATCATTCATGTTTTTTGCGATATCATCATCAGCAATAATTTTTGCCGCACGCTCCAACAATCTTGAGTGAAGATAGAATACATCCCCAGGATATGCCTCACGTCCCGGTGGGCGTCTTAACAATAATGATATTTCACGATAAGCAACAGCTTGCTTGGAAAGGTCGTCATAAATAATAAGTGCCGGTCTACCGGTATCCCTAAAGTATTCTCCAATAGAAGCGCCTGCAAATGGAGCATAGACCTGCATTGGTGCAGGATCCGATGCGTTAGCCGCAACAATTGTAGTATATGCCAAGGCTCCTCTGTCTTCCAAGACCTTTGCAATATTCGCTACGTTTGAAGCTTTTTGACCTATGGCCACATAAATACAATATACAGGTTTGCCTGCATCGTAAAATTCCTTTTGATTTAAGATAGTATCGATGCAAACTGTTGTTTTCCCTGTTTGACGATCACCAATTACCAATTCGCGTTGACCACGACCTACGGGAATCATTGCGTCGATAGCCTTGATCCCAGTTTGCAGCGGTTCGTTTACCGGCTGACGGAAAATTACCCCTGGCGCTTTGCGCTCCAATGGCATTTCATAAAGCTTTCCGGAAATTGGGCCTTTGCCATCAATAGGGGCACCTAGGGTGTTCACTACACGGCCAACTATACCTTCGCCAACATTTATAGATGCGATTCGCTGTGTTCGTTTTACAATTGTACCTTCACCTATTTCCTTGGAATGGCCCAATAGTACAACCCCGACATTATCTTCTTCCAAGTTTAAAACAATACCTTCCAGGCCACCTTCAAACTCGACCAACTCGCCATATTGAACATTTGCGAGTCCGTATACCCTAGCAATACCATCACCTACTTGCAAAACAGTTCCTACTTCGTCCAGAGTAGCGGTTGCCTCAAAACCTGATAATTGTTTCTTTAAAATTGCTGATACCTCAGCGGCTTTTACTCCTGCCATTTGTTTTAGATATAAGGTTTTAGACCCTTGGGTCTTAAAAAAAATTATAGACTATTTGTAAATTCTCTTTTTAGATTACTCAATTTATTTGCGATACTTGCATCAAACTGCAAATCGCCTACTCTAAGAACAAATCCCCCTATGATACTTTCATCGATTTTGTTCTTAATGGTAACTTCATTACCTGTTATTTTAGCAACTTGGGCCAATATCTTCTTTTCCAAAACAGCTGTCAATGGCACTGCCGTGGTAACAAAAGCTACATCTTGACCTTTTAATTGCTCATTTAGAATAATGTATTTTAACGCCACCTCATTCAACATGCCAACCCTTTTGTTATCAACCAATAGTTTTAACAAGCCTTCTGATATCTGATGGCTTCCTTTAAAGATTGATAATAGGGCACTTTTTTTTGTTTCGCCCTTTAAAATAGGACTGGCCAACATATCCTTTAATTCCTTACTATCGGAAATAGTTCTGACCACAGAGCGCATATCTTTTTCTACCGCATCGGTTGCCTTGTTGTCAACTGCAATATCCAAAACTGCTTTAGCGTATCGTATGGCTGCTCTAGTATCGTTCATTATTGATTAGTTCAGTTTAATGTCTCCCAACATATCATTAACCAACTTTAATTGTTTGTCTTTATTGGCCAATTGCTCTCTCATGACTTTTTCGGCGATATCCACAGAAAGTATTGCCACTTGGTTTTTAATCTCTGCGACGGCGGCTTTCTTTTCACTTTCAATAGAAGCTTGCGCTTGCTTTATCATTTTATCGCCTTCAATTTTAGCCTGTTCTTTTGAATCGGAAATCAATTTTTCCTTTATTTCACGAGCCTCTTTCAACAATGCTTCACGTTCTGCCCGAGCTTCTTTCAACAATTTCTCGCTATCCGCTGTAACGTTTTGCATTTCCTTTTTAGCATTCTCTGCGGCCGCCAAGGCATCCTTGATGCCGTCTTCCCTGTCATTTACAGCATTTAAAATGGGTTTCCAAGCGAATTTGCGTAACAACAAAATCAAAAGGATAAACAAAAGGGTCTGCCAAAAGAACAAACCAATTGAAAACTCGTTTAACAACTTTTCCATATTCTAAATTTTAAAATCTTTAAATTTTAAACAAATCAATAGCCACAACCAACCGTTATGGCTATTGACTGAAATTGAATTAAACTGCAAATAATGCAGCAAAACCAATACCTTCAATAAGCGCTGCTGCAATCAACATCGCTGTTTGAATCTTACCGTAAGCTTCTGGTTGACGGGCAATAGCATCCATTGCAGAACCACCGATTCTACCAATACCAATACCAACACCAATCACAACCAAACCTGCGCCTACCATTACTGGAATTTCCATAATCTATCTAGTTTAAAAATTAAAAATTCAATTTAATTCCCGAGAAGGCCATTAATGTGCCAATTCAGGGTCACTATCGTGCTCATGTTCATGCTCATGCTCCTCAGCGGCAAAACCAAAGTATAAAGCGGATAACATGGTAAATATATAGGCCTGTAAAAGGGCTACTAAAATTTCAATCAATGATATGGAAAATGCCAAGGCAAATGATAATGGACTTCCCAACCAGCTTTTGAAAATAAACATTAATCCTATTAAGCTCATTAATACGATATGGCCTGCCTGCATGTTCGCATACAAACGAATCAATAATGAAAATGGCTTAATGATCAATCCCAACATTTCAATGGGTATCAAAATAATGTACAAGGGTATTTTTGCGTACCAAGGCATTGAATCGCCCAAAGGATTGAATTGGTGCATCCAATAATCCTTTGTTCCCGTAAAGTTTGTGATTAAAAAGGTCATAATTGCCATTGAAAAAGTTATAGCAATATTCCCGGTAACATTGATGCCTAGTGGAGTTAATCCAAACATATTCAAGAACCAGATGAAGAAAAAGATGGTCAACAAGAAGGGCATGTATCTTCTATATCTTTTTTCCCCGATATTCGGCCTTGCTATATCGTCTCTTATATATAAAACTATTGGTTCAAAAAATCGCCCCATCCCAGTTGGGATACTATTGTTCTTTGCATAGGATCTTGCCAGACTGGTAAACAACCAGAACATTAAAAGACCTGTAATGATAATCATTACCACGCTTTTAGTGATAGAAAAATCGAGTGGTTTTACATTGGTAGGGTGATGGTCTTCATCATAGCTTATTGTCCCTTCCGCATCGGTTCTATATATTTTCTCGTGATACAGTTTATAATAATTACCATCAACTTCGGCCAAAGTTTCGCCATGATGGAACTTCGAAGATGAAAATACCTTTAGGCCATTATCCCATAATATTACCGGTAAAGGAGCTCCAATATAAACATGTTCACCAGCATCGTTTGTATATGACGCCAATGAAAAGTCGTGGGAATCCTTTAAGTGATGGCTTATATATTCCTTGATTTCGGTTTTCAGATCCTTTTTAGGCTCATCGGAAAAAAGTACATCTTCATTTGCAAAAGAACTGTTGCTTAGCAGAAGTACAGCGGCCAGAAAAATTTTCAATAAAAATGGTTTACGCATATCGCTTAAAAATATCGGTCTCTAAAAATCGCTGCAAATGTAAGTTATTCTCCTAAAAAGAAAAAAGCATTTTAGAGTTTATTTTCAGGGATTTGACATTGAAAACAGAATACAAATCTTAATAGAGTTTTTTAAGCATTTTAGCTGTGAAAACCGTTTCGATTATCAATGAAATACTATAGGGAACGAAAAATGCGGCAAATTCCAATTTGCTCATTTCACCATCGGCTTTGTAAACCGGGTAAAAGAGAATAAAGAAAATGATGAATTTCAAAAAACTACCTCCCATAAACAGAAAGCCAATTTGATTTTTCAGTTTTCGCCTAAAGCTATAAAGTAAAACGAAAATTATAGCTGCAAGAAGTCCGTTGGCCAAATAACCTAGCACAATTAAATCACCTGTTTTTGGAAACCCCTTGCTATCTAGTATCGTGATATGAAGCAAGAAGACAATTCCCAAGGAAAGTATCAATATCGAAATAAACTTAACTATTGGATTGTTTTTGGACATTAGTATTTTATGCTTTTAAGCTGTCGCAAAACTACCCAAATAGAAATTGCCACACCGATAAGTGTGGCAATTGCCGTAAATATTCTTTTGTCAGTCTGGTAATGTTCATCCAACCAAATACCCCCTTTTGCCGCCAAAAAGATTATGGCGCCCATTTCAAAGGCAATACCTGAAAGTATTGCTACATTTTTAAGATTGTTCTTTTTTTTAGAACTCATTCAAACCTTTTATTTTACCATCGAATGCGCATTTTGCCCCTTATCCAAACTTGTCATTTTTAGTTTCATAGCAATGCTATACAAATTAAAAATGTCTTCATTATGGCACAAAAGCCTTCATTCCCGGTTCAAAAGAAAAAGCTCTGATAAATTCTTAGGAGGCTTTTGCCGGCTCATTGCTTTTTGAAGAGCTACCGCCTAACGGTGACTTAAAACCGCTAGTACTACCAGTACTACTTGAGGACGACATAGGATTATCGCTTCGAAGTGATCCTCCCTTGCCCTTCATGGTACAAGAAGCATTGAATGTTGCTCCTGGCTCTACAGCTAATTTTGTTACGGAAACCGTACCTTCAATCACAGCAGAAGCCTTTAAGGATAATAAATCGGATACTAAAAGCTCCCCGTTGAAGTTACCTTCAATATCAGCATTTACACATTCGACTTTTCCGTGAATGTAGCCATCCTTACCAATGACGACTTTGCCGGAAGTTTTTACATTTCCGTCTAATTTGCCATCGATTCTAAAATCAGCTTCTGAGACGATGTCGCCTTTGATTTTTGTGTTTTTTTCGATTCTGTTGGGTTGTCCTCCTAATTCGTTCATAGTTCTAGGTTTTTTGTTGTCTGAAAACATTGTTTATGGTTTTGGGGTTAAAACGTAATTCTTATATTCTAATAGGTTTTTGTGTATTTGGATTATTTTATAGTTGGAAGATAAAATTACAAAATTCTCTTTGTTGACCTTGTAATCCTTGTTAATTTTTAGCAATTCGGCGTAGCCTTGGGCAAATTCCTTTGATTTAAAGCCATGGACTACCACAAATTGGTCCTCTAGGTTGTAAATATCCTTGGAGACAATATTTTTATATTTTAGGTCCTTAATCGATTTTTCCAAAAGTTCCATGAGTTTTAATGCCTCTTGATTCTTGTGTCTTTTAAATGGAAAGACCACTTTCCAATTACCTGTGCCAGAAGAACCCGTTTCGGGTGAAAACTCCTTAGGCTCCAATTTTGGTAATTGCTCCGCCACCATTTGCTCCGCCTTTTTACCTTCTGGATTGTTAGGATAGGTTAATGCCACATAATTCAAGGCTTCCTTAAAATCGTTATAACCTTGCAATCTTCCAATAGCATTGGCCTTTAGCATTTCGAACTTAGGTACAATGGGATCTCCTGTATATTTATTTATACTTTCCTCGGAAGCAGTAATGACTTTTAGAAACTCCTGATCTTGAAACATCTTATAGAGTTTAACGTATTGGGCATCGGGACTATCGGAATCGCCTGCAAGCACGGCCGCAGGGTTCAATAGTATCTCTGCATACCGGGAATCAGAATGGTTTTGAATGATATTCTCCTTCATTGTGGCCGCCAAAGGACTACCTTCTTCCTCATAAATCTTGTACAAGTTATATTTAGAAGGAAGGATCAATCGTTCCTCCGGGTTCGATTTCAATACTTCTTCCAACTTGCCGGATGCTAAAAGATTCTCTTTGAACTTCTCCTTATAAATTAACCCTAATTGATAGTTGGCAAAATTACGTTCGGACTTTAGACTGTCAATAACTGCAACTTCTGTTGGAATTTGTGATAGGTAGAAATCCACTGAATATTTTTCCTCTTCCGATGGCTCTGCTTCTACATTTCTTATATCGGTAACCACTTCACCGTCCACATTGGAGACAGCAATGGTATTTTTATTGGACCATCGCCAATCGTCCTCTAGGATACGATTTCCCCATTTATTGGTAAAATCGTTTTTACCATAGCCAAGACTTGTGATATTATAAAAATAGAATTTGCCTTTATTTTCTTTACCTCCCTTACTTTCTGAAAATGCGGCAAAACCTTTTGTGATTTTTTCTACTTCTTTTTTCTCGGCTTCCTCCTTGGCTTTCTTTAATGCTACAATATGTTCTTCAAAGAATGTGATCTGTTTATCCTTTGGTAATTCAAAAAGTGTAATTACGCTGTCTGCATGCTGCACGATGTCCTCATATTTGATAACATCCTCCAAATTGTCAAGTTTCTTTTTGATTGACCTGTATTTTTTAGTGTTTTCGGGAAGATTGGTTAAAACACTATCATAAAAAGACCCTGCAATTTTGTATTCGTTCAAATCAAAATTATGTTCAGCCAGATTTTCATAATTCAAGGCATTGAGCTTGGGCTTGTTCTCTGTCGCCCGGAGCGACTTGTTAAAATACACCAGCGCCAAACTGTCGGATTCACTATCCAAATGATGTTCTGCCAACTGCCGATAAATTTTATCCAAAAAAGGGCGATTTTCCCTATTCTCCTCCAATTCGGTCAAATATTCAAATAACTCCAGTCTATTTTCATCAGTAAGTGCCGTGTTCCTGATTTTTTGTAAATGGGCATTGATCATATAAACACGTGGAGACTTCCTATTCAATTCAATGACCTTATCAAAAGCATAACCGGCACTATCCTTATACTGCAATTGATTGTACAATTGGCCAATAATATAGTAGTAACGGCCTTTTTCAGGATTCTTTTTTGTGTAGTATGAGGCAATCTTCAATTGTTGTATTGCTGTATCGGGAGCATTTAGATTAATGTATGCTTGCGCCAACATGGCTCTCGCGTCTGCATATTCCTGATCTTTTAATGTTTCTAATTTCATTAAACGTTTCAGGTTCTTTATGGCAAGTTCCTCATTTTCTAAACGGATGTTGACTTTTTCCCTCCAGATGTTAGCTTCATTCAGCTTATCGCTTTCACTATACTTTCGCAATACATAATTGAAGGCTTCCAAAGCAGGAATATAACGCTGATCAAAATACCTAGCTTTCCCCAATAGTAGAAAAGCCTCGTCGGTTTGCGGGTTTCGCTCCTCTTCGTCAATATCCATACTATGTTTCTGTATGGCTTTTGTTGCTTTCTCCTCGGCAATAATAAAGTTTGGGTTGTTATTTTCTGAATCGAGTTTTACCTCTTCGGTCACTTCCAATCGTTCAATTGGCAAAACTTCCCAGTAATCGTCCTGATAATTGGCATTGAGTTCTTCCCTACCTTGTTCGAAGGCAATATCACCATTGTACAAAGTGTTGTACTTGGTATTCAGGGCGTGCCAATTTCTGTTTAATAACGCATCTTTTTTGGTAGAACAGGCATTAAAAACCAGTCCTCCTAAAATTACAGCAATGATGAATTTGTAGTGAAGCTTCAAAGTTCTTTGTATTCGTACACATTCTAAACTGAAAAACAACGCGATTATTATGTAGTTGGTCGATAAAATGTAAATTACAACTACGTTAAAATGTTATGCTTCTAGTCGCTGTGCAAAACACTAGGATAATCATCCAAGGATATTGACCTTCTGTTAGTAGGCCATTAACCGCCAATGTAAATGAAATACAAGAAGATAAATACAGGGCGTATTATTCCCGAAAATCAAGGAACAATAAAATCAACACTTTAGAAAGTAGGCAGTAAAAAGACTATTATAACTCACGCTCAGCGGTAATAGCGCTACCTGCAAAGAAGTTTTCCAATTCCTTTAAAGTCTCCGCTGAAGTTTGTATGTCTTTTACGATTTCACCTTTGTTCAAAACCACAATACGTTCGCACACTTCGGTAACGTGCATAAGGTCATGGCTCGACACCAAAACAGTAACCCCTTGTTTGGATGCCAAGTCCTTGATTATCGCCTTTAATCTAATTTGGGTTGTTGGGTCTAGATTGGCAAATGGTTCATCTAAAATAATAACCTCGGGATTCCCTATAAATGAAGCCACGATTCCGGCCTTTTTTTGGTTTCCTTTTGAAAGGTCACGAAGATATTTTTTTTGACCAAGGATTTCACCATGGAACAAATCTTGGAAATTGGACAAAAGGGAATCAACATCGGCCTTGTTCTGTCCCCGTAATTCCCCAATAAAATAGAAATACTCTTCCGGGGTTAAATAGCCAATTAAAAAAGATTCATCAATGAAGGATGAGGTAAAAGGTTTCCAGCCCTCGCTGGTGTTGACCTGTACCCCATTATTGATTATATGGCCGGTTGTAGGCTGAATCAAATCTAAAAGTAGGCTAAAAAAAGTGGTTTTACCGGCCCCATTATTCCCTACCAAACCAAAACCCTGGCCTTTGGGAATTTCCAAATGTTCCATATTCAATACCAGTTGGTTGCCGTACTTTTTAGTTAAATTCTGTGTTGTGATCATATTTTAAGTATCAAGTTCAAGTGTCATGTTCAAATTACCAAATATCCAGCGTCTATGCATTCTGTTCTTTAAAACCGGCAATCATTCCATATTTCTTTTTTCGATAGGCTTCGGTAATCTTATCCAAAAGTGGTTTTCTGAATGCAAACCCAATAATCCCCAATATTGCAAGAACCAATATCGCTACTTCAAATGAAACAAGCGTCTTCACCCCAAAATAAAGTAAACTGGGGACAACCATAAGTGGCAACAAAACCAAAAATTGGGTAGCACTAGTGCCCTGCATGTTGCCAATGGCGCTTTTTGTAAGATCTATCCGCTTTTTGTTCATGGAACCAAAAAACAATATTACAGGTACATTGACCCCTAAATTGTAAAGTGCACAACTAAAATTAATGGCCAAGGCTTTCCAGCCAAAATACACATAGGGTATAGACAATAGGAACATTACGACCACACTTACGGATATGAGCCCGGCCTTTGATTCAAGATATTTTCGAAGAGGAATGTTCTGAGACATCATCATTCCATAATATTCACTGTCCCAAGCCGGAATAAATTGGCCAAAATTTGATAGGAATATCCCTGTCATAAAGATCCCGACAAAGAGAAATATCGTGCTCGTTTGACCATAAGCATCCATACCGTAAAAAATCAGTCCGTATAGAATCATTGCCAATGAAATGAACACCTGCATTTTTGTACGCTTATTTCTCCAAATGAGTTTTAAATCCAACTGAAGAAAAGGGGCAATACTCCCGAATCGTTTGGTCCAAGACAAATCCGATGTTGTAGCTTCCTTGGCTTTCTTTTTAAGGGAAGCATCCAGATACAACCTGTTTCGCAAAAAATTATAATTGATAAAGTAGGTAGCAAAAACCAATCCCAAAGGAATCAATGCCAATATTGGGTTTTGATATAAAGTATAAAATATTTTTCCGGCATATTCCATAATTGGGAGTACCTTGAAATATTCCAGACCATACAACGCCAATATCAAGGCGCCTATTATCATCAATACTTTATCGCTTTTATTAATGATAAAGTTGGTGTAGTTGATGGTCAGTACAATACAAATTATGGCAAATAACCAACCCAAAACATTAAGTACCGGGTATTCTTCCGTTATCAATACTATTGAAAAAGGTACCGCCAAAAACAATGAAAGTATGTTATAGCCAGAAAAACCGGATTTAGCCAAAATATAATGGGTAATACTGCTTTTTTTCACTGGGAATAGCAATAACGGTTTAATATCCATCACGGGGAGTTTCTGCATAAAATACCTGAAAAATAGCTCTATTAGCACCCAATAAAGCATATACTCACTTACCTTGAGCATAGGATCAACATCTGGGAATGCTTTGCGGAGAATAAAAAATAAGGCTACTCCCATGGCCGCAAATGAGACGAACATATAAACTGCAAAGAAGCCCATTAAGATTTTAAGAGCCATTCCTTTTCCGAAATTGGAAGATCTAAAAAACGATTTCCATTGGAGACTAACAAAGTGTTTGAACATATAGGTTGGTAGTTTGTTCTGTGGAGTTAGTATTGTAAATATATATTTTGTTACAACTAGGAACTATTTTTTTTGACAATCTAATTTAATTTAGACATCTCTTTGCTTAGTTTTGCAAATCAAATTTACTGAAACAAGAAAATATGCCAGATTTTTATCCCCTTACGATAAAAGATATTAAACCGTTGACTCCTAGTTCTGTTGCTATAACCTTTAATTTACCAAAAGAATTAATCCAGACTTTCGCTTTTGTGCCTGGGCAATATATAACCATTAAAAAAGAAATAAAGGGTAAGGAGTTACGAAGGGCCTACTCTATAAGCTCTTCCCCTGAGCGCGATTATATTACGATTGGCGTAAAAAGAGTCGATAGAGGTGGATTCTCCGATTTTGCCAACAAAAAATTGAAAGTTGGGGATGTATTGGAAGTTATGCCCCCTGAAGGTCGGTTTATCTTTAAACGCACAGCTACTCAAAAAAATGTGATTGCTTTTGCTGCAGGTAGTGGTATTACCCCTATCATGAGTATTTTGAAAGCGGTTTTGGGAAGCAATCCAAAAAATAAATTTGTACTTGTATATGGTAATAAATCTAACAAAGAGACCATGTTTTATAAGGACTTGGTAAAATTTCAGCTAGAATATGCCAATCGGTTTTTTATTTACTTTACCAATAGCAAAACCCAGGAAGAAGGTTCGCTTTTTGGCAGAATAGATGCATCTTCTGTTAACTATGCCTTAAAAAACAAACATAAGGAAACCCAATTTGATGCCTATTATCTTTGTGGACCTGAGGATATGATTCATTTGGTAAAAAGTACCTTATTGAAAAATGGTATTCCAAATGAAAAAATAAATTTTGAATTATTTACTACTACGGAAACCACCACCGAAGTTGCTCCAGTTTCTAAAGAAGGCAAAACACAATTGACTGTAACTTTGGATGATGAGGAATATTCGTTGACAATGAGTAAAAACGATGTGGTCCTTGATGCGGTTTTAAAAGAAAATATCGATGCCCCTTATTCTTGTCAAGGTGGAGTTTGTAGTAGTTGTATTGCTAGAATTACAGAAGGAAAAGCCGAAATGGTCAAAAACCAAATCTTAACTGATGGCGAAATTGCAGAAGGTTTGATTCTAACCTGCCAAGCCCAACCACTGACACCAACCCTGAAGGTAGACTATGATGATGTATAGAAATCTTTAAGCCGTTTCTGCAGAAGGAGAGGCCCGAAAAAGGGAATTAAGGGTAGCTGATTTCCGACCACTTAGTTGGTAGTTTCCACATTTTAACCAGAATCATATAAAAAGTTGTATTTCGTCGAAGTTTGGTTCAATATAATCCTTGAAAAATATCGTTTCCCCAATAGTACATCAGTGCGAATTAAACTAGTTGGTCGGTTCCATAATAATTAGGCCATAAAGCCGAATCAGTTTTCTTTGTAAAGATTTATAGGCTTAAACGACCTAATTAAAATAGGTTTTATTGTAAATTTACAAAGACACTTTTTAGAATGCACTCGATTAACGAACATACCACGGCTATTTTGGTCTTTGCCCTCTCTTCAAAGGAGGAACAAAGGCATAAAAATATCGATAATGGCAGTGAATTATTCGAGGCCCTTTCCAAGCATACCCTTAATACCGTACAAAAAACCGGACTCCCTTATTTTCATTTAACGGAAAATGAACAAATAGGCAATTCTTTCGGTGAGCGTTTCTCGAATGCGATACAATCTATATACAATAAGGGGTTTAATCAGATTATAACCATAGGCAACGATACTCCCCAACTAAAAGCTTCCCATATTCAAAAGGCAGCTGAACTACTTGATAAAAATAAAATGGTTTTAGGCCCCTCAAAGGATGGTGGGTTTTACTTAATGGGATTACAGAGGGAACTCTTCAATGCAAGTACTTTCGAGAACTTGCCATGGCAGACTTCCAGATTAAGACATCAACTTACGTCGGAACTATCAACTTCCATAGATGATTTGATTCTTTTGGAAGCGCTAATTGATATTGACAATCTTCACGATCTAAAAACAATATCCAAATTCACAGGGCAACTGGCATTTCATATAACAAAAATTATTCAATCTATAATCAACTCGAATACAAGGATTTTTAAGATTGATATTATTTGTCAAGGGCAGTTTAAGTCCAACATCCACCAAAATAGAGGTTCGCCTATTCTTCAATGGGCATAAACCCTAATTGATTTTCTTTTCAGAACATCAAAATCCTATTATTTAATAAATAATATTGGTGATTTCAACATATTCCTTATGGAATAGTAAATCACTATTATAAAGACTATATCAATTTAAACATAGCAAATGGCAAATTCATATTACGATCCTGCGGATCTTAGAAAATTTGGAAACATAACAGAATGGAGTGAGGAATTGGGTACTAAGTTCTTTGATTATTACGGAAAGGTTTTTGAGGAAGGTGCGCTTTCGGCTCGTGAGAAATCATTGATTGCACTGGCAGTGTCCCATGTAGTCAAATGTCCCTATTGTATAGACGCCTATACCAAAGACGGATTACAAAAAGGCATTACCAAGGAAGAGATGATGGAAGCCGTGCATGTTGGTGCTGCTATTGAAAGCGGCGCAACCTTGGTGCACGGTGTGCAAATGATGAATAAGTATAATAAGTTATCAATGTAATTAAAAGAACGCTACGCTCTTGGACATGTGACCGCTGCGCTATTAGAATTAAGATGTTTAAATACAAAGTTAGATGAAAATGGGTCCCCCAATACTCATTACTAAATACTCTATACTATAAAAAGAATGATTACAAAATCACTAAAAGCAAGACATAACGAACTTGTAAAAGACAATAAACAGCTCGAAATATTGAATGGAGGAATCTTCGCAGAAGGGGAGCTTCCATTCTTCAAGGATAAAATTGCGAATTCCGGTAATTATCCATTAAGGCCCAAAAAATTGGAAGTCTTGCAGATCAATGTGGGCTATATGTGCAATCAGGTTTGTGAACATTGCCATGTAGATGCCGGTCCTGATCGAAAGGAAATTATGACCCGTGAAACAATGTCTCAATGTTTGGAAATCATTCGCAATACGGGCGCCCATACCCTGGACTTAACTGGAGGCGCTCCAGAAATGAATCCCGATTTCCGGTGGTTTGTTGAAGAAGCTGCCAAAGCGGGAATAAAGGATTTTATTGTACGTTCCAATCTGACTATTATTCGGGCAAACAAAAAATACTACGATTTACCGGAATTTTTCAAAAAACACAATGTACATGTTATCTCATCTATGCCACACTATACAAGGGGCAAAACAGATAAGCAAAGAGGGGAAGGTGTTTTTGATAAATCGATTAAGGCATTACAGGAATTGAACGCCATAGGTTATGGCTTACCGAATAGTGACTTGAGACTGGATCTGGTCTATAACCCCTCTGGGGCTTTTTTACCCGGAGATCAAGCTGCCATGGAACATGATTTCAAAAAATCGCTAAAAGAGGATTTTGACATTCAGTTTCATAATCTCTTTGCAATTACCAATCTTCCTATCGCCCGATTTTTGGATTATTTGATCGCTTCTGATAATTATGAAGACTATATGTGTACTTTAGTTGAAGCCTATAATCCCACAGCAATCGAAAATGTAATGTGCACCAATACCATATCAATAAGTTGGGATGGATGGCTTTATGATTGCGATTTTAATCAAATGCTCGATTTAAAGGTGGCTAGTAAAATAAAACATATAAAAGATTACAATGAAGATATTCTGAATGACCGGAATATTATTATTTCACAACATTGTTATGGTTGTACTGCTGGCGCAGGAAGTAGTTGTCAAGGTACGGTAGCTTAATTTTTACGTTTAAAAAGCCTATTTATATCCTTTGAAGCTCAATGTGGCTTACATTGAACCGATAATTAAAACACTTAAACCGACCAGCCAGTCGGTAAGTCATTTCTAAAATGATGTTGTTCAACGGAAATTGAACATTTAAACGAATTTTTGGTTAATTACATCTTTAAATATTCACCGAAACATAAGGTCGGGGGTTCTTTGTATAAGACCTAACAGTCTGTTTTAACCCAAAACCCAAATCTTATGGACAAGAATCTAAAACGCATGGCTACCATGCAACGTATGCAAGTTACAGGCTTGGAATTGTTTTACAAAAAAGGATATTACAATACAAGTGTTGATGACATTTTAAAAGAACTTTCCCTTTCAAAAGGTGCCTTCTATTATCATTTTGATTCCAAAGAGGATTTCTTTATCCAAATTATTGAAAACTTGTTGGCGCGAAGAGTATACAGTATGCTTATTGAACCTATTGAAGGACATGATAATCCTTTGGATCTTATTACCAACTGCTTTGACAACGCTTTGGAAACTGCGGTACACAATGAGCTGGACTACGGTTTTGTTCTAAATAACTTTATCAATGAGTTTAACGGAAGAAACCCTGAAATAATGAAACAACTGAATGACATCTTGAAAATATGGGAGGTGAACTTGGTTTCAGCAATTCAGAAAGGTAAATTCAATGGTCAAATTGATAGACATGTTGATGCTGAAGGAGTAGCCTTATTTCTTATAAGCTCTTTCATTGGTGTGCGTACCTTAATGGTAGAATCAACGCCTAGTGCTCGTAAGTATCGTTTTATGGCACAATTAAAACAATATTTTAAATCAATCGAAATAAAACAAACTACGATATAGGATAAACCATTACTATTAATCCGATAACTCTTTGATTTTGTTTATTACGTCCTTGGGATGTATGGTCTCCATTGCCTTGTCATAAGTTTTGGGAGCTTTATTCCCGTAAACCGAAGTTGGAATCAAAGGATATTTGTTGCGATCCGCTAGAATCGCATTATCGGCATCCTGGCCAAAAGGATAAAATCCGGCATGGGGATGGGTAACTCCCCATAGTGTAATTGTTGGAACGCCATAAATCGATGCCAAATGGCCATTGCCACTGTCCATTGAGATCATAAGATCTAGATTGGATATTAGCTGAAGTTCATCTTCAAATGAAAGTTTGCCAACGATATTGATACAATTTTGAAATTGATTATCCCAGACATCAAGTACATTCTTTTCTTCCGGGCCCCCTCCGAATAAAAATATTCTGTATTTTTCGTTTTTGTTCAATTCTTGAATCACCTCCTTCATTAAATGTAAAGGATACATCTTACCTGTAAATGTTGCAAATGGTGCAATTCCGAGCCATTTTTTGGATTTAGTGCCCACTATTCTTAAAGTATCCTCCGATAGCGCGTTTTTAGGAAGTGATTGTGTCATTTTCAGATCCAACTGATATCCCAATTGTTTAAAAACATCCGCATAGCGTTCATGAGAAGTTTTCAAAGGTTTAAAATCCTTGTTTTTTAAGGATGTCAGGGCTTTTTTATCTTTTCTTCCTTTATCGATTTGAACAAAGGGAATTCCACTTAAACGAAAGAACAGTTTTAGAATATTACTTCTAAGTACATTGTGGAGGTCTGCTACGGCATCAATATGTAATACTTTCAATTCTTTATATAACTTCCAAAGCCCAAGAATTCCTTTGTGTCTGCCAGAAACATCCACGGTATGTATCTGCACATTCTTAAGTCCGGAAAAGATAGGTTTAAAAAATGCTTTGGTTAAAACTGTTATTTGAAGCTCGGGATACGAATCGGTCAGTGTTTTTAAGACAGGAACGGTCATAGCAACATCACCCATGGCCGATAGGCGAATTACCAATAGGTGTTTGTTGTTATTCATCCTCTTGGAAAAGTAATTTACTTTTGACCACGAAGAACCGGGTTCAATTCTTCGTCATTGTACATTTTCATTTGCTTATAGACCTTCATATACTTATTGCCAGATTCAATATCGGCCAGTAACTGGTCTATTGCTGTAGATAGATCGATTCTTTGTTCAAGAAGTATCTCCAATTTTTGTTGGCACTTTTTTATATGGTCCTTAGAAGCATCCTTACGATCTGCTTCCTCTTGCATATGATAAATTTTAAGTGCCAAAATGGACAATCTGTCTAATGCCCAAGCTGGGCTTTCTGTATTGATTACAGCATTTTTCTTTATAAGAACCGATTGGTATTTTTTAAGAAAATAGCTATCAATATATTCCACCAAGTCGGTTCTATCCTGATTACTACTATCAATTTGTCGTTTTAATTTTAGTGCGGCAATAGGATCAATGTTAGGGTCGCGAATAATATCCTCATAATGCCATTGCACGGTATCAATCCAATTTTTACGATATAAAAGATGGGCAATATCGTCTTTGGGATACGGGTTATTGAATGGTTGGTCCACCTTATCAATAAGATGGTATTTGCTAATGCATTCCCGGAAAATAGTATTGGCAAGGGTACTGAACATTTGATATTGATTTTTTATAAAGATACCTATTATTTACTTTGCTATTAAGGTGGTCAAAAACGCCATAAACGGAACAAATATTGAAAATATGAGAATAATTTCTTGAGTGTTTTCCCGCTTTATCGATTCTACATAATTGGTTATCAGAACAGCAGCTGGGAAAAAAGTAAGCAAAATTGGATGAATCCCTTCTGAAGACACCAAAATGTTCAGTACAAGACCAACCACAAAAGAGAAAACTATTAGACGAGTAGTAACGATTTTCCCAAGTCCAGATTTTCCCAACTTTAAAAATGCGAAAATCGACATGACAAAAACAATAAGGGTGTAGATGATAAGTTTAGCACTATTGGTCCAGTTCAAATAAAACCCAGCATTGAACTTTATGTTAAATTGATAATGGTTTAATATGTATTCCTGGTTATGGGTCAATATCAAGAAACTATAACTAATCATGAACATAACAAATACGCCAGCAAAAGGTACTAACCAATTTTTAAAATTTTTCGGTTCATAGATATAAATGGCTATAAACACAACAAGCAAGTATAAAAGCGCCCAATCGTAGAACAAACTAGAGAACATTACCCAAAGTGAAGCATCAAAAATCTTGAATTTTATATTCTTTAACGACCTTATGCTAATAAGTCTTCTAGTGGCCAGTAAAAGAAAAAAATTGCATATTATGGCATTGTTATCTACCAATGTTTCTGGAAATACCAGCATTAAAAGCCCAAAATAAAGGATAATATAGGAATTTGGCCCGGTCATTTTATTTCTTTTTACAATGAAATCGACCACAAAAAAACTGAAAAGTAAAAATCCTAAAACCCCGGTTTGCAATAATATTTCGTTGGGCTCGTAAACCCTATTGAAAAGAAAAAAATGTACAAGCCAGTAGCATAGAAACAAAAAGGTAAGTACAATTATAAAATTTATTGGTTTTGTTTTTCCAAAAATGCTTGTAATCATCCTAGAAACTGTCTAATAATTTATGAATTGCTTTTATAAAGATCTTTTTGGCCTTTACTTCGTTCAAACCTTCTTAAATAGCTCTGCTATTCTCGTCGATTATGCCTTGTAATGCATCAAAAATAAACTATCTAAATTCCAATCATAATAATTTAGATAGTTTCTTAGGTTTTTATATTTTTGTAAGTAAATATACTAACTATAAGATGAAGGCATTTTTTGAAGGCATACAGGATTTATTTGTAAACGGACTTTTTTGGCCATTTGACTTTTTTAGGTTTATGGATAACTGGTGGGTAGCCAATACCGTTAACTGGATTCTCTTTGCTATCTGTTTAGTGGCATTTGTATATTGGATGCTTCAGATGAAAAAGTCAAATGACAATAATGAGGAGGATAAGTCTATTACCGCACATTCGTACTTATAGATCGAACCCAATATCTTTTCGGTAATTCATCTTATCAAAATGTATTTTGTTTATATTTTGATAGGATTTTCGAAGTGCTTCCTTAAAATCGGTTCCGAAAGAGGTAATTGCCATTACCCTTCCCCCGTTAGTTGCAACTTTTCCATTCTTGTAATCCGTGCCAGCATGGAATACGATTGAGTCTTCAATCTTCCCAAAACCAGTGATTTCCTTTCCTTTCTCATAGGCTTCAGGGTAACCTCCTGAAACGAGCATTACGGTAGTTGCAGTGCGCTCATCTATTTTTAAATCGATGGTGTCCAATGTCTGATTGCCAACTGCCTGGAAAACCTCGACCAAATCATTTTTAATTCTTGGTATAACCACCTCAGCCTCTGGATCTCCCATTCTAACGTTGTATTCTATTACATAAGGGTCATCCCCTACTTTGATCAACCCGATAAATATAAATCCTTTATATGGTAGGTTGTCCTTTTTAAGACCTTCTACAGTAGGTTTAACTATTCGCTCATGTATCTTAGCCATAAAGACCTTATTCGCGAAAGGAACAGGGGATATGGCCCCCATACCTCCTGTATTCAACCCTGAATCACCTTCACCTATTCTTTTATAGTCTTTGGCAGTTGGAAGAACCTTATATCCTTTACCATCGGTCAATACAAAAACACTTAATTCGATACCGGCCAAAAACTCCTCAATAACGACGGTGGCACTGGCACTGCCGAATTTGGCATCGATCAACATGGTTTTTAGCTCATCCTTAGCTTCCTGAAGATCATTTAGGATAAGAACGCCTTTCCCAGCGGCCAATCCATCTGCCTTTAAAACATAAGGGGGCTTCAATGTTTCTAGAAACACATACCCTTCTTTTAAATTATCAGCAGTGAAACTTTGATAGGCAGCGGTTGGTATATTGTGTCTAAAAAGGAATTCCTTGGCAAATTCCTTGCTCCCTTCCAATGTTGCAGCGGCCTTTTGGGGTCCGATTACAGGAATGTGCTCAAGGTCTGGGTCGCTAAGGAAAAAATCATGGATTCCGTTCACCAATGGGTCTTCAGGACCTACAATCAGCATATCAATGCTTTCAGAAAGCACTGATTTCTTTATACTTTCAAAATCGTTTACACCAATTGGTATATTCGTGCCGATCTCAGCAGTCCCGGCGTTTCCGGGTGCGATAAAAAGTTTAGTGAGTTTAGGGCTTTGCTTGAGTTTCCATGCTATGGCATGTTCGCGGCCTCCAGATCCAAGAATAAGGATGTTCATAATTCAACGTTTGCGCAAAAATACATCTTGAAAGCTAATAATCTATGCAATCCCGGAGAAATCCCTATGCTCTTTATCCAGCAATTCTTCTGGAGTCAACGATTTAAAATAGTCGTACACCTTTTTTAATCCATCTGCCCGGCCAACCTTAGGTTCCCACCCCAATAATTCCTTGGCCCGTGTAATATCTGGTTGGCGTTGCGTAGGATCATCTTTGGGCAACGGTTTATAGATGATCTTTTGATTGGTACCTGTTAGTTTTATAATTTCCTCAGCAAATTCCATGATAGTCGTTTCATGGGGGTTACCGATATTAATTGGGTCGGTGTAATCACTCATCAGTAAGCGATAAATTCCTTCAACTTGGTCATCTATATAGCAAAATGAACGCGTTTGGGAACCATCTCCAAAAACGGTCAGATCCTCCCCTCGCAATGCTTGGCCCATAAATGCTGGAACAACCCTGCCATCGTTTAAGCGCATTCGTGAACCATAGGTATTGAAAATACGAACAATGCGTGTATCAACACCGTGAAAACGGTGATAGGCCATAGTAATGGACTCCATAAATCGTTTTGCCTCATCATAAACCCCCCTAGGGCCTATTGGACTCACATTCCCATAATAATCCTCACTCTGTGGGTGAACCAGAGGGTCGCCATAAACTTCTGATGTTGAAGCAACCAATATCCTTGCGTTCTTTTCTTTGGCCACCCCCAATAAATTGAGCGTTCCCAAGGATCCAACTTTTAATGTTTCGATGGGGATTTTTAAATAATCTATGGGGCTTGCAGGGGAAGCAAAATGAAGTATAAAATCCAGTTTCCCGGGTAAATGAACAAATTTGGTGACGTCATGGTGATGAAACTCGAACTGCTCTAATGGAAATAGGTGCTCGATGTTTTTAAGTGTACCCGTAATTAGGTTGTCCATAGCTATAACATGGAATCCTTCCTTGATAAATCTATCACACAAATGTGAACCTAAAAATCCTGCGGCGCCGGTAATGAGTACTTTTTTCATTTATGCTTTTTATATATCTATTTAGTAAGCTTTTTCTTCCCCTGAAATTGCATTTATCATGGTCTGTACTATTATTTTTAAATCTAAAAAGAAAGACCAGTTTTCGATGTAAAAAATATCGAATTTAATTCTATTAAGAATATCACTATCCGTTTCAATTTCGCCCCTATAACCTCGTACTTGGGCCAATCCAGTTATCCCTGGTTTTACAAAATGCCGCAACATATATTTATCAACTTTATTGGCGTACTCATCAGTATGTTTTAACATGTGCGGACGCGGACCCACCACCGACATGTTTCCAAATAATACATTATAAAATTGAGGTAATTCGTCAATACTTGTACTTCTGATAAATTTGCCGATTTTAGTAACCCTCATATCGTTCTTTCCTGTTTGTCTTTCATCTGCGCTGTTGTTCATAGCCATTGATCTGAATTTATAGCAATGAAATTCCTTGTTATCAACACCTGTTCTACGTTGTATGAAAAATATAGGGCCTTTTGATTCCAAACGAATCAAAATTGCTAAAATGGGCGCAATCCAAATCAATAGGCCAAAAATTACGACTAACGAGAAAACAATATCAAAGGTTCTTTTTAATAGGGCATTTATAGGATTATGTAACGGAATATCCCTTAACGAAAGAATCGGAATATAATCATAGTATTCGAATTTTAATTTTTTAGAAAAAATATTTTTATTGTCCGGTATAAATTTTAAAGTTTTAAGGTTATTGTCGGCAAAATCTATGAACATTAATAATTCCTCATTTTGAAGGGCAGATACCGAACAATATATTTCATCAATATTGTTGTTCGCTATATAAATAAAACAATCTCTAATATCGAAATCGTCTTTTTTAGGGCTAAATTGCTTTTTAAATTCATAGCCAAACTCAGTTCTTTCTTTAAAGACATTTATAAGTTGATTACTCATTTTATTTCTCCCAATCACTACAACATTCCTTAAGTTGCCTTTTACCTGCTCCCTATACTTCATCAACAGAACATAGTTAAGAAATTTTAATATGCTAACAGCAATAAAAACATATATAAAATATTGAGCCAATGCCAATCTACTGATAATAGGCTGTTTAAAGAATCCTATAAAAGCATATAATATCAAGAAAAAGAAAACGAACTGTGTAAATATGTGCTTTAGAATATTAGTGGCTTTTGTATATCGGTATACTTCATAGAACTCTGTCTTTAGTGATATTATAATCCAAGCCAAGGAAATATAACTATGAAAAAGTAAAGGAAATTCAAATTGAATTGGAAGCAAATATGCAAAAAGGTTTATCACTAATAAATCAATCCCGTGCGAAATAGGAATAATAAAGCCAGAATATCTACCTTGTTTGAAAACCACAATTTTTGATTTACCAAGAGAATATGGTCTAGAACAAATATACTTTTAAAAAGGAATATAATTTGTAAATGTAATATGCAAATCCATTGCACAAGTACCGGTTTAGTCCATAAAATACTGGATATATGCTAATTAAGATACATTTCCTTTAATGTATCCTTCAAAGTAATAGAAATAATTTCTTTGTTAATTATTGTTTTTAGTTTAGAGGTTGAACCTTTCAGTTCTTTTATTTCATTTTTTCGAACAAATTTATCATTTACTTTTACTTCTATTGAATGAGAGGCAATTCTTTCCATGGTATGTAAAATTTCACTGATACTGTGTGTTTTACCTGAGGAGATATTGACCACACCTGATTTGAAGGTGGAAGCCAATAAGTTTATGTAAATTTGAGAAACGAACCTTACATCATTATATTCTCTAAAAGTATCCAAGTTGCCTAATTCAATAACTGCTTTTTTTGTCTGAAAATGACTAATAATTTTAGGAACTAAGAAATGACTTTCCTGACCTACTCCGGTATAATTGAATGGTCGAGTTATAACAATATTAAGTTTATCAAAATAATTCGAAACCATATTTTCCATGGCAAGTTTACTATTCCCATAATGGTTTATTGGTTTTGGTTGCATTTCTTCTGATAATTCATTCCCAATCTTTCCATATACCGCCGCACTACTCGCAACAATGATTTTCTTTGGCTTGATTTTCTGCTCAATTAATACATCCAAAACATTTAACGTACCTAATATGTTCGTTTCATACATCAAAGGAATATTCTCAGATGCTACAAAAGATATTGCCGCTAAATGAATTAGATAATCTGGTTTTACTTTATTTAGAATTGTTCGTAATTCGTTCTTATTTAAAATATTGCATTTAAAATGATTTTTTTTTATGGGTTCTGAAAATGTACTTCCAAAGACTGTAAAGCCATGTTTTGTCATTTCTCTTTCCAAGTGCACACCTGAAAAACCATCAATACCTGAAATAAAAATTATTTCTTTAGAATGTGCCTCCATTTTGATTTCTTTCAATATCCTTTTTGACCATCATATCACACAATTCCTTTAAGGTTGTTTGCGGAGTCCAATTTAATTTTTCGTTGGCTTTTGAGGCATCGCCAATAAGTAAATCAACCTCAGCTGGACGATAGAATTTAGGGTTGATCTTAATTAAAGTTTTTCCTGTTTTATCATCAATTCCCATTTCATTTTCATTTTTACCTCTCCATGAAATATCAACATTAATGGCTTTAAATGCCAATGAAACAAAATCCCGAACAGTTTGGGTTTTATTTGTTGCCAATACAAACGTCTCTGGCTCGGCTATTTGCAACATGCGGTACATTCCATCAACATATTCCTTGGCAAAACCCCAATCCCTTTTAGCATCCATGTTTCCCAATTCCAAAACATCTTGTTTTCCTAAATGAATTTTGGCCACAGTGTCGGTAATTTTTCTCGTTACAAATTCTTTGCCTCTTAGGGGAGACTCATGGTTAAATAAAATCCCACTAGTAGCAAACATATTGTATGATTCTTGATAATTTAGGGTAGCCCAATGCGCAAACACTTTGGCTACTCCATATGGACTTCTGGGGTGAAATGGGGTATCCTCATTTTGGGGAATGGCGTGTACCTTTCCAAACATTTCCGATGTAGAGGCCTGATAAAATCTGATTTTAGGGTTTATAGATCTAATGGCCTCCAACAGATTCATTGCCCCTATCCCCGTTATTTGAGCTGTTGCGATAGGTTGTGTGAAAGAGACCCCAACGAAACTTTGAGCAGCTAAATTATATATTTCATCTGGCTCTACTTCAGAAATTATCCTATAAGCACATGAAAGATCAATTAAATCATATTCCATAAGGATTAAATTAGGATGGTTTTCTATCCCAAGCTCTTCAATTCTCCAGAAATTAGTTGAGCTCGTTCTTCTATAGGTCCCATAAACTTTGTATCCCTTACCTAACAGTAGTTGTGCCAAATATGCTGCATCTTGTCCTGTTATACCTGTGATAATTGCTTTCTTCATGTTTATTGATTTTTCTTCCAATTTTGATACAATTCCAGTACAGTTGTTTTGAATTCCTTTTCAAATCGCTCAATGCTGAATTTTTGTGCATTTTTTCGAATTAAATGCTTGTCAAAAACCGTATGGTTTTTTTCAAAGAAATCCACTGCCTCTAGCAATGAATCTACACTTTGCTCCTTGAAGAATACTCCGGTTATATCCTTTCTTATGGTAAAGGCATCTGAATACTGTCCATTAACTGTTTCTAAAATACCTCCCTTCCCATAAGCTATTACAGGAACTCCAGCTGCTTGAGCTTCAATAGGGGCAATTCCAAAATCTTCTTCGGCTGCAAATATAAAAGCTTTAGCCTTTTTTATTAGGTTCAATACTTTATTCTTTTCAAGAAAACCTAAAATTTCTACATTTTGGGAGGCTAATTTTTTAATTTTCTTATAATCAGGACCTTCTCCAATTACTAATAATTTTTTCTTGGTTTTAGAAAATGATTCTACAATTAAATCAATTTTTTTATAAGGTACCATTCTTGAACATGTAATGTAATAGTCTTCGGTAATATCTGATATCGTAAAAGATTCAGTATCAACTGGTGGGTATATTACTAGAGCATCTTTATCATAAATTTTTTTAATTCTTTTTGCAACATATTCAGAAATAGCGATATAATAATCTGGACGATTAGCTGTAGAATAATCCCAAGAACGGAGCCTATATAAAAAATATTTAGCAAAAAAGCCCTTTAATCCTCTCTCAAGTTTTGATTCCCTTAAATATTGATGATATAAATCCCAAGCGTATCTAACCGGGGAGTACACATATGAAATATGCAATTGATCAGGCCTAGTCAAAACTCCCTTAGCAACCGAAGATGATGATGAAATAACTAAATCGTATTCATTCAAATCAAACTGTTCTATAGCCATAGGGAACAAAGGCAAATAGCTTCTATACTTCTTTTTGCCATAAGGCATTTTTTGAATAAAAGAATTAGTGGTTGGTTTTCCTTTCAATATGACCTCCCTATCACTATCACTTAGGTTATCAATTAAGGAATAATGGTCGAAATCTTGCCATATATTTGTAAAACTTTCTACACATCTTTCAGCTCCACCATAAACAGTATACCAATCATGTACCAACGCTTTTTTCATAAATTATATTTCCAATAATTTTAATAATTGTTTTGCTGATTTGTCCCAATCGTAACGCTTAACATTAACTAAACCTTTAGTTTGTAAATCACTCTTTAATGTGTCACAATTTAAAACATTGTGTAATCTTTCACTTATATCTTCAATAGAATATGGATCACAATATTCAACGGAATTGGAATATATTTCAGGTAATGCAGTGGACCTTGAAACAATACAGGGACAACCACATGCTTGTGCTTCTAAAGGAGGGATGCCAAATCCTTCAAATAAAGAAGCATAAATAAAAATAGCAGCCCTGTTATACAAACTAATTAATTCATTGTCATCTAAATATCCTGTAAAAATAATTTTGTCACTTAATAAATTCTCATCAAGTTTAAGTCCTTTAAAGGTTTTGTTCTTTGAGCCAACTATTATTAATTTATGATTCGTTTTTAGTAAATTAAATGCTTTTATTATCCGAACTAGATTTTTTCTTGGATCAATAGAAGAAACAGTCAAAATAAACTTTTCCCTTTCTAAATTGTCAAATGTAAAAATTTGTGATGGAGCTGCATATATAACCTCAACCTTTTCTTTTTCTGTTTTATAGGTTGAACATATATCCTTCTTAACATAATTGCTATCGGTTATAATTATTCTTGAATTTTTAAGACTAATTGGTATAAATGTATTATATACTTTTTGAAATGAATAAGAAAACCATTCTGGAAAATGTTTAAACGCTAAATCATACAGGGCCATTATTTTATTCCTATATAAAATAGGTCCTATCCCCACCAAATTTACCAATAATGGATTGCCCTTGTTTTTAAGAAATAATGGCAAGTCAATTTGTTCCCACAATTGACCTTTAAAAGTGCCGAAAGTCGTAATCTCAGGAAAGTCGTCTGTATTGTTTAATATAACATTTTTTGGCGCAACAAATATAATAGAGGTATTACCAATTTTTTTTGGTAGCCTTCTGCAAAGTTCAACTGCAAAACGTTGTACTCCAGTAATTGGTTGGGTTAAAAATCTTGCGTTAACTATAATTTCAGAGCTGTTTTTTGTAAACATAATTATTTAATAGAAAAATTGAATATGAAAAAATAAAGACACCTCTCGTTCTTACCAAAATGTTTTCGGTCAAAAAACAAATTATAAAAAAAATTAGCACTGAGCATCCTAAATAATTATGCGACTTTAAATATCCAGAAAACAAATGCCCTAGAAAAACCAAAAAACCAATGAGGCCTAGAACTCCTCCGACTAATAAAAACTCAAAGTATTGATTGTGTGTATTATATTTAAAATTTCCTAAAGTATCATGCGTACATTCAAACAACTCATTTTGAATATCCCCAATACCGTAGCCTATAATTGGGGAGTTCGACATCAAATTGAGGACACACCTATAAATTTCAACTCGAAAATTAAGCGTACTATTGATATTGTGAATATTAAAGGAAAAATTCTTTACTATAGATATAATCTCTACAAATCTATACCCTGGTAAAAGAAGCTGAAGTGTCATAATCAATGTTAAAATAATGACGAAAACGACAATGGAGTATTTATATTTTTTATGAAAAATAAGAATGAAACAAATTGATGCTATTAAAGCTAATAGCGCCATTCTTGAAGAGACCAAAAGCATTGTTGCCAAATTAATTGATCCTAGAATGAAGAAAAATATTCTTTTAGGTTTGTTATGATTTTTGTGAAATGAAATGAAATGAAATGAAAAAACAGATGCCAAACCACAAAGTATTCCAATATAGACTGGGTGCATGAACAATATTTTCTCTGCCAATAAAAACCTTAAATGTATAAATGCTAAATTAGCCTCATAATTAATGGGATAATACATAAATATTGTAATTATTCCATATAAGCACATAACCGATGATGCGATTATGTATGCTTTAATTAATTTATTTTTATTTAACTTAAACAACTTGTCCTGAACAAAGATTCCCAAGGGGAAAATAATCAGCGGAAGACGTTTAAATAACTGACTTGAGCCTCTTTTTAAATCTTCGGACCAAAACATTGATATTAATAGGATTAAAAACGGAAGGTAAGCAATGCCAAAATATACTAGATTGGTCTTTAACTGAGGCTTTAGAACTGAATAATGTTTTAATATTAGGTATATTATGGCTATAAAATACAGTCCAATTACTTG
Organism: uncultured Flavobacteriaceae bacterium; assembly: GCA_963762065.1. Lineage (GTDB taxonomy): Bacteria > Bacteroidota > Bacteroidia > Flavobacteriales > Flavobacteriaceae > Maribacter_A. The sequence continues at coordinate 101,184 of CAVXJE010000004.1, forward strand.
ACTTAAAAAATTGATGGAAACAAAAACTGCCGATACCAAAAGGATATTTAGAAAATATATTACTTCGGATTCCCTATTTTTTAACTCGAACATAATCTTGATTTAAGCAAAAAACCATAGTTAGAACAACCCAATAATAATGAAAATTGTATTGCTGGTAAAAAATGCCTTGAAGAAGCATCAATAACAAAATTGAAAGTAAGGAGAAATTGATTTTCTTCCTGATTACAAATGGAAAAACTAAAATTGCATAATACATCAAAAAACCAACGATACCTGTTTCAAAAAATATGCTTACATACTCCGAATGAAAATTAGCATACTTCCATTTATTTCCCATTTCTTCTAATAAGCTATAGGCAAAATAGGGTGATGAAGCGAATCCGTTACCAAAAATGAAGGTTTCAAAAGAACTAAAAGTTTTTTCTAAACCCAACTCAATTAATGAATTATGAATATTTGTGGACCCCGCGTCCACAAAACGAATTTTCATTGCCGTGACTATCTGATCCCAATAACCCAAATACGTAATTATAAGTAAACAACATATCATAAAAGATGTCAGTATCAATGCTCCCTTAAAAAGTTTGGGAAAGGATATTTTTATCTTGTTAAATTGTAGGATAACAACACATATTGCAAATGCAGCAATTGCAGACCTAGATAAGGTCAAAAGGATGAAAAAAGCCATTAAAAATAGATTTTTTCTGCTATTTGCTCCAACATATATACTAAGAAAAAATAGAAAAGAGAAAAAATATCCACTGACATTTGGGTCTAAAAACCCTCCTTCCAACCTTGGAAAAAAATATCCTATACCGTGGGGCAATGGATTTATAAAATACCAAACTTCCCATGATTCAGCATAAAAATGATAGCCTTTAAAAAACAAAATGAATTGAATAGATATCCAAATCAAATGAATGTTAATAGAATATTTAATCCATTTTTTAATCAAATAAAACTTCCTGTCAAAGTTTAACCGACTAAACAAAAATAAAAAGGAAATCGAGGACAAAACTATCTCCGAAAAAAGGAAATATCTCTTAAATTGTAAAGAACCATGATAATTCAATAATATGGTTATTAGAAAATAGAAAAGAAGGGCTGCCAATAATAATAAAAATGCAATGGCATTTTTTGAGATGTTTTTCGTATTCAGCCCTTTTATGAAAAATAACAGAATTACAATTATAGATAATATAAGTTGCGGTGTTGCAAAAAAAGAAAAAAGCCCCAATGATAAATCAACTCTAAAAAAAGTTAGAGAAACTAAATAGATAAGCAATATTTTCTCTACATTAATTTTCATTATTGACTAATTCCTTTAGAAGCTTGAATCCTAGATTTATCCTTAATGAAAAGAATCTTTTTATTATAGTTAGAAGTACCCCAGCATATACAGTTGTTAAAAACTTTCTATTGTATTTTTTTGCAAATTTTATTCTATTCAATATAGAATACTTCTCCGAGATATAGCTTTTTGAGTTAGCCCCTATACTAGAACTTCCTTTGTGGTATACAAAACAATTATCAAAATAAGTTGTTTCATATTTTTTTCTGCAATTTGCAATCCAATCTAACTCTTCATAATAGAGAAAATATTCTTCATTTAGCACTCCTATATCCTTTAATACCTCTGTAGATAAAAACATGGCAGCGCCCACTGGATAATCAATTTTCACTTTACCTTCTTGATTTTTAAATTCTTCTAATTCAACCCCCTCAAGAACCTGACTTGTAATGCCCCAAAAATCATCATATAAGCCTCCAACTGATTGAATCTTTTTAGGGTTATTATATTCAAGCAAAGTACACCCAGCAACTCCTATATTAGTGTTCTTGTAATTGTTAATAAGGTTTGTAATGGTGTCAGGGGGTATAACTGTATCATTATTTAATAAAAAGACAAAGCTATTATCCTTATTTGATTTTAGTAATTTCTTTAAAACTATATTATTAGCTGCCGCAAAGCCATTATTGCTTTTAGCCTTTACAATAGTCATATTGTTTTTAGTATGGATATTATAAAATTCCTTCTCAGAGACTAAAATAAAGTCTAATGGTTTTTTTTGTTCTGGATATACTAATTCTGGAAAACGGGTTTGCTTTATTTTAATATTACCTTTTGCCCATTCTTGAAGGTAATTAACAGAATCATCGTTTGGGGAATTATCAACAACAATAACCTCTAAATCTTTATATCTAGATTTAAAAACACTCTCAAGACACTCTATGGTATCTTTCCAATTGTTATAATTTACAATAAGAATAGTTACTTTCAAACTTAAATTCTTTTTAACATCCCTGAGAAATTCTTAACTAATCTTAATGGGTTTTCTTTAATAGCTGCTCTTAATAAGCGTCTCCTATTATATCTCGGAGTTGATCGTCCAACTAGTCTCAATGCTGCTAAGCGTGCTATTAAATTTTGCTTCCTTTGCTTTTGGTAGGGTTGCATTTTACCTATCTCCGAACTCGTAAAATTTTTACCAGACATGGTAATATATCCAGATTTAACTACATCTTCTAGTAACTTCTTTCCGTTATTATTTCTTGTAATTACTAAGCTTATGCCTTTTTTTTCTTCGAAAGAGGGATATCCATTTTCTGAAGTCTCCCAAGCATCGGCACATGTGATATCTGCAAATTCCCCTGTACCGTCGGCACATATTTTACATCTAAACTGCAAATGTTTATTTAAAACAGTTCCCCAAGACTCGTTATAGGTCATTTTATGGACATTATTTTTGCTGTCTTCTACTTTAAAATAACCTGGCCAGCCTTCACCTCTATACCTCAAGGAAACAACGTCTTTCTCTTTTATTTTAAATTGTTCTATGATTTTTGAAGTGGCTATTTGACTAGGAATACCAGCGCACATAAATGACAAAAGAAACTTTATTTTTGTTTTGGCCTCTTCATTTTTTTTCATAAAATTTCGCACACCAACAATATCACATGGTTTGCCTATAATGGCAATAGACGCGTGCGATTTTAAAACCTCTACAAGATTAATTAAGGTCGCAGATGGCGCATATCGCGATCCTGCATTAGCCACAATCTCTTCGCTTGTATAACTAATTTTATATTCATTCTGATAAGGGTGGCTTACCGATGCGCCGACATGAAGAATACAATCAACTATTTTTTTGTCGACCAGATAAGAGGCTATTGCGCTTAAACCGCCACCTGAAGATCCTGAATATCTTACATTTTCATTATTAGCATACCCTGAAGAAATTGATATAAAAGGCCCCCACAACGGATCATGATTTACCGGGTTATCATGCTTTGCGCTAATTCCTGGGCATATTTCTTTAAAAGAATCTTGTTCTATGTCGGTTAAATCTTGTTTGAAATTTGGTCTTAAAAACCCTTCATCGTTATACGATACAGTTATTTTTTCTTTTCCAAAAACCGATTCGCAAATGCCACAACCTGCGCATAGATTGTCTTTTAATATTCTAGGGTTCATTAGCAATGTTTATTTACAAAACTAGTGATTCTCGGTTGTTTTCTTTTAATAATACCGATTTCACTGCATCTGCATCTGCTATACTCTTTGATATTTTGTTAATAAACGCGTCAATATCCTCTTCTTTAAGGTAATTTACATCCATTACCAAGCTTTTTTGTTTGAACATATCAAAGGTGCCTTCAAATTTATAACTGTACGAAAGCCCGATGGTTGGAACCGAGGTCGATAATGCTGCTATACATGAATGCATTCTAGAGCCCATAAAGAAAACTGTTTTTGAAATAACATATTTCAACTCTTGTGCCGAGTAGTCTTTATCAATATAGGAAATACGTTTTGCTAAATCCGGATGGTCATTTACAAACTTCTTAATGCCTTCCAAATCGTCTTCATCGTTTGGGTTCATCGCATTATAAGTATGAGGAATTAATAACACTTCAAAACCATCATCAAGAATCCGGGTAACTAGTTTTTTAAGAAAAGAAGGGTAGTTTTCATATTTCCCTTCAAGACTTTTATATCTGTTCAAATACATTAACCCGCTTACATTAATTCCTACGGTATTAGGTTTTATCTCATCTTCTGTTTTACTAGGCGTCATGTACACAGCCATATCGATAGCCAAATGCTTATCAAGTCCTATTTTATCGATAAACTTGAATGCTTTTTCATCTCTTACATATAGCTTTTGAAGTCTTTTTAAAATATGTTTTCCTAATTTCTTTCCAATATACGAATCAAAGGGTCCGATAGTTTGTGGCAAAAACACTAATGGCTTTTTCCAGGTAAGTATCAGTTTTGAATCGGTAAAATGCCTTATTATTCTTTTAGAACCATAGATGTCGCTAAAACTGTCGCCTTCATTAATATCAAAAGCGATGTCGCTTGCAAGTATAAGTTTTGAAACTTCAAGCTTTGGTTTCACCCCGAAAAATCTTTGGAAATAAGCTTCTTTTATAGATTTCAAAATATCGTATTTAGAGAAATAATGTACTTTCACTTTTACTGATACTCCTGAAATATTTAATTCTTTTTCCTTTAGGGCGGGAGCTCCAACACATAACAATGCTATTTTTGCGTTTTTATAGTTGTTACTTAAAAGCGTAATAGCTCCAATTCCCAGAGCGTTTACGCCTTTATTATCACTCTCTAGAGATGCTCCAAGAAGCACTATGTTTCTTATGCTCATTATTTGGCATTTGATAATCCTGTCGCTTCAACTCGTTTTAGCTTAGGCAACTATTCTTTCTACACTACTGTTTTGAATAAAAAATAATAATAGCTTAGCACAAAAGGCTTTCATTATTTAACGCTATCTGTTTTGTAGATTTTAATGTACTTTTTTACATATCTAAATGTAGAGTACGAATATAAAATAATATAAGAACTTGCTAACCCATAAACCCCGTAAAGATAAGTTAATAATAGTCCGAAAAATATTGATATGACAATAAATTCTAAATGATATTTCGCCTTTTCTTTTTGAAGTTTTAGTATCACCATTATAACAGCTGCTATTGAAGCAAACATAAAAATCATGTTACTGAAGAGCAATAGGAGTAATGGATAATAGGCTTCTAGATATTCTTCTTTCTTATAGACTAGTAAAATTAATTCTTCTCCAAACACTACAAATAAAACCAAGAAAAATAAATTTACTGAAATTATTTTAAGGCCTGTTTTTTTTAAGGCATTTGTAAGGCCTAAAACATTATTTTGGTATGCTAAAAACTTTGCATAGCCCTCTTGAAGCAAAGAAACTGAGACCAATAATAATATGTTGGCTATAGAAAAAGCAATTTGATATTGTGCGAGCACTTCTGGTTCTAGCAGAAAAGAACCAATTACGGTAGGTGCCATCATATATACAGGAATGGTAATCATTGATATTCCGTAATACTTTAAATCTGAAAATCTAGTTCTAAGAAAAGACCGTATTTTTAAGATAGATTCAAGCCTAAATTGAATTTTGAAGAAAAGGGCTGCTGTTATTGCTAAATATATGATATTAATATAGACTAGATAGGTATAAATTTGATGGTTATTGAGGTATAATAAGATTGAAATTACAATCACAGAACTCCCAGATATCATGTTTGCGATTGACATTACTTTGATTTTATTTTCTGCCTGATAATAGGCTAACAAAATATTATAAATACTTGTTTCCAAGAATATTTTGAGAAGAACTAAAACAGCAAGTCTTACATCATTTAAAGGCACTAACAATGATAACAGCAATAAAACAAGGAAAATCATGGAAGAAATTTGCAGGAAAATAGACACTTTTTTTTTTCGCAAAAGCTCATTTTCAGAATTAACTAATACGTACTCACTAAATCCGAAATTAGTTATTAATAATAAAACGCCTATGACATTTATGTACGCAGAATAGGTCCCAATTACTGCAATAGGTAAGGTTCTTGCTAACAAAACCATAAGCAAGTAATTAGCACCCCTTTTTAAGAGATTGGATATTGTAAACATACATCTAGTTGCTTAAAACAAATAATGCTCTGCTTATATTTGAACCAATAAAACTTATATCTGTGTTAATTCGTTTATTATTTCTCAAATCATCGTTATTCATATTCTTTCTTTAAATATCACTTTATCTGTGACTTCTCTAAAAGGCTTAAGGCATTCCCTTTGTCTTTTGAATCAATTAATAAATTTAGAATGATTCATCTAAACAATATTTACTCTTTTTTTTATTCTCAATTAACGTTAATAACCTGGAAAATGATTTTAAGAGGCCCCACTAATATACCTATATTTTTCTGAACAGTCTTCTATTGAAAAACCTAAATTTTGCTTAACTCTCGTCTCAGATTATGGTTATTGACCCCCTAAATCTGTTCCTTAATTCGTTGTTCTGTTACAGCATGAATCCATGTTACTTTTTCAGAATCCAAAATCTTCAAGAAAACTAAAATATATCCATAAGATTTTTCACCTATAGTCTTTCAATCATTAGTATGACGCTTCTACATTTCTTTGGGTCTTTTCGACTTTTTTCTAAGTAAAAAGCCATGGATTTAGACCCTAACGGACGAACTAATATGAACTAAGGCAATAAAAGGTTATTAAAAAACTTCCTCAAATATGAGGCTAGATGGATCTAAATAGATGTCCAATACTTTGTTTGTGCCATTCTCCCATGCCGGAATTTTAGCAGAACCTTCTGTTGGCCCCATAACAACCCTTAAATTAGCATCATTAACTTCGGTCATTAAAGAGCAAATATACCAGCCATCGCCTTTGTCTTGAATAGTTGCACACCCGCTCCGAAACCCGTCTTCTTCTACAAACCCAACTAATTTTCCTTTATCTAAATCAAAAACTGCATCGGCCTTGTTTTTGAATAAACCACCTTGAAGCTTTAATCCAAATAGGCTTCCTGTTTTGCCCTTTTTAACTATAATCGAAATTTTATACTTACCCTGCGTGTTAACTTTGTTAAATGAGGTTGCTGTGTAGGATTGAATATTGTTTCTGCTTATTCTATAAATATTGTTCCCCTGTCGTTTGGTTTTATTCCGTTCGACGCTTATATCTTTTTTATTCCATCGAGCCACCTCTGGTAAACTAAATGTTTTAATTGATATATCACTAGCTCCAGCGGCCTCAGTATACCCTGGATTAATCCTTAACAACTCTTCTTTTATTATTGTTTGATTGTGTCTCAAATTATCTACATACAAACTTCTTACCTTAAACTCTCTTTTTATGACAGACTCATAGTTTGTTATTTCTTTTTTATGTGCATTTATTATGTCATTCAAATACCCTGGTTTAGAGACCTTCTCCATCGCAACTGCTAATTCCTTCTTATATATGGAATCCATCTTTGTGTACTTAACAATATAAAAATGATCATAACTTTTTAGCCTTTGTCCGGAGTTACCATCAAAGGCAATAGGTTCCAGCTTAGAGGTAAGTGGATTGTAATAAAATCTCAAGTTAATAATCTCGTTTCCATGAGTTGCGCCAAATAGGTTTAGCAAAGCATTATTCATTGCCAACTTTTTAACTTCAAAAGCATCACTTAATGCAATGCTTTTTCCAGAATTCAAAAGTAAATGTTTGCCTAATCTAAAATAGTCTAACATACTACTATCCTTTAAAACATTAGCCTCTGAAAATAAAGTTATAGGAGTCCTTGAACCCAGAGTAAAATCCGCAAATCGCAATCCTGATGGAGAAGCAACAGCTTTTGCTTTTATGACTTCATCCCATCTGATGTCTTCAGAATATTTTAAAATTATACTTTCCTTTCTTTTATTACTTTCTAAGGTTCTCTTATCGAAAGACTCTTCGATTGCATAAATACCAACTTTTTTATTAATAAATTGGGGCGAATTTTTTTTTTTAATATGGATTACACCTTCTAAAAACTCATAACGTAATCCTATTAATCCTTCTCTTTTAATAGCCTTATGAAATAGCCATTCATTTACATAGGCTCTGGTCCCAGGATGATGAATTGAGAATTTTCTCATACCCATTATAGTCTTATCGTCCTTCAGCTTTACTCTAAAGGACCATTTATCACCCTTTAAGTGATCTGTCCAATCACCTTTTAATCTAATATCTGCTTTATATTTTTGTCCATTAAATACAATAGTGGCTGGAACATAGTCCTTATCACTTGTTTCTAAGACGCCTAAACTTAAAGCCTTATCTCTTTTCTTTTTTAACTTATTATAATGTTTTTCATTTAACGAAATTTGAATAAAATCTAAAGTCGTTTTTTGTTCAATATTAGGTGCGTCTGGATACTTACCATCCTTTTTTGTTGATGTGAAAAAACTCAAAACTATAACCAATCCAGAAATACATATTAAAAACAATCCTGGAAATTCAAGTTTATTTGTAGTTTTAAGCCTCATTTAATTAATAATTTTCAATAAAACTAAACTGAATATCACCAAGAGCTTTCAAATCGTTCTTAGCTCTAATTATACTCTCAAAATCATTAAACTCAACATTAAGCGATAACTCCGTTGAATCGTTTGCATCATCTATCCGCCTCAAATCAATTTTTGAGCAACTCTTATTCAATAATTCTAATATTTTGTTTTCATCTAAACCTTTGTCTGACAGATTAGAAATGGTTACAATTAAGTTTTGTTGAACTGCATACTTCGCTGAATTTATATTTTGTATTACTATATACAAAATTATAATAGCTGCACCAGACAAGGTCACTAGCCTTTGGTTTGCGCCCATACCTAAACCAATGGCTATAGCAATAAAAAAGTAAACTAATTCCTCGGGCTCCTTTATGGCAGTTCTGAACCTAACGATAGACAAGGCACCAACTAATCCCAACGACAGCGCTAAAGATGATTTAACAATTGAAATCACCAACATCACCGTGACAGAAATGAGCACAAAAGTTTGCATTAATTTTTTTCTGTTGGATAATGAATTTCCATATTTTGAATAAATTATTCCAATGATATAGGATAAAATCATTGTAATAAGGATATTGATTAAAAAGTCAATTATTGATGATTCTCCTGAGCCAAACTGATTAGCTATGTCATTTAAAAAATTTTGATCTTGCATTATGCTTTGTGGTTTTATTGCGGAAATTCTTTTATTTTATTAATACCGTTTACGTATTTTGAGTTTTTATTTAGCCTGAATGGAAATTGAGTAACAATACTGCTTGCCTGACTATCATCCTTTAAGCTGTATTTTAATTCTACTATTTTATTTTCATCCGAAGCTGGTTTAAAGTTAAAATTATTAAATCGTTTTTCGATTTTATAATATACTAGTGAAAAGTCTAAAGTAACTCGGAACTTTTTGTCTGCGGAAATAAAATATTTCCTAGAATATGAATTTAACAATGTAGGTGTTACCATTTTTACCGATTCTAAAATTGGTAAAGGTAAGTTAGAATCTTTAAAAACCCTTTGTAATCTGACATTGTTTAGACTATTGTCCAACATAAATGGTGTTAATTTAAATGACCACTTATCGCCAACAAGTCCGTTTTTTATTTTAATTTCTAATACCGGTTTTTGGATACTACCAAAAGTTTCTCCGTACCAACGTATTCTTATTTTTTTTCTATCAGATACTCCTAATACATTATCAAAATAATCATTGTAGGCTACCGTGTCAAAGTAAATATTATTCACTTTACGTAAATGAAACACTTCTCTAAAAAGCGCTTTATTATGTTTGATAAATTGTTCTATGCCTTTTAATGAGAAATTATCAGGAACCGTGAATTTACGTTCATATCTAAAATTGTTCTCTTTTTTAAGAAAATGAATTTCTTTACTTTCATTAATCTCTTTAGCATTTTTTAGAAATACATCTGTCATTGCGAAGGATTATTTCTTGTTTGCTCACTACTTACACCATACTCTGCTCCATACATCCTGTCTTTTACGTTTTGGGTTGTTTCAACTTTTTTATTGTCAACATAAAGCGACGACGTACTCTCTATTAAATACTTTGTTTCAATACCCGTCATCGTAACCCCATCAATTGTAATTTTTGATGGTCCAAACTCTGGTTTTTTTTGAAATGCAGTAAATCCAAGTTTTGTGTTTATTATTTTTAAATTCATTGCTTCTATAACTGATAAGTCTTTTCCCGCGACAGCAATCTCACTATCGATTATTTCTACATTTTCAATATTCATTTTACTATCTTCTCCCGCGCTTAATCCTTTATCTCCTGCATTAGATATAATAACATTTTTTATGACTAAATCTGAGCCAGAAACATCTATGGCATCATTTCCTAGGTTTTCAAATTTGCAATTTGTAATGGTTCCTTTTACAAAATCACCATCAAAAGCATCCGATTGCGTATTGGAAATCTGTACATTATTCATAGTGAAATTTGTTCTAACTATATTTAATGCATCTTCACATTGGTTGTTTTTTAATGAAACACTCTCTAAATGAACTGGAGACTCATAAAAAGTAACCGCCCCGGTAATACTCCAATTTCCGTGTGTTGGGTTTTTTAAGTTATCAAAAACGACATGATTAAGGTTAGATTTCTTATCATCGCTTAAAACCAATATGCCCTGTCCTCTATTATCTGAAGAGTGTATTTTTATAGGCATAACCTCTGTTCCTAAAAAGAGCAGCGGTGAATACGATACGATTTTTCCACCATCAATGATATCAACAGTCTTCCCCGACTCTAATAAAAAGGCATAGCCCTTCGGAATTATTAACGGAGCAGAAACTGACACACTATCTTTCGAAAAGGAAATTACTTTTTCTTCTTCATTAACTAACAAATCTTTATGACCATTTACATATGCTTTTTGTCGAAAAAGATCTTCTTTAACAGGTTCGTTCTGTTCATAAGGAATAATTGACCCCTTGTGTTTTTCGTTTAATCCAGATACGCTTAAGCTAATACTTAAATCATAAATATCTTTATGCAATTTAAAACCTGTCGTCTTACTTTTCTTTCTGACAAATAGATTTCCAAAATTAGAAGGCAAATCAATTATAACTGTATCTTTTTGGAAACTTGCTATCTGTTTAATTGAATCTAATAATTTAATTTCTTTGTTTTTATGGAATAGCCCATTTACGTTAATTGGAAATTTAGCAGGGTTATAAAGTGTGACAACCATTTTCTCTCTGTTGATCATAACCAATTCTGAGTAAATCGTTCCAGATAAGTGTAGACTCTTCTTTATTAGTCTTTGGTTAACTTCCAAAACATCATAATCAAAAACCTTTTTAGGGTCAATTGAATTTATCAAAGCTAATTCATTTCGAAAATCAATATCTCCCTTTATATACGTTTTATAAATGTCAATATTCGAAATATTTTCAAGAGCTTGTACATATTTTATTAAAAAATTATTATCCTCTAGTTTAGGTTTTTTTAGCAAATTAGGTTTTCCTCCTAAGCAACTAGGAATACAAACAAATGGCTCAATTAAGTTGCTATCCTTATTAAAAACAAAATAGATATCATCGTTACAGCCATTGGTGAAGACATTTTTTATAGCTTCTGCGACAGATAATTTGTCTAAATCAAACACCGATTCTAAAGGAATTTCTTCTTTTAAAAAATTCTCCATCAATCCGTCGGCCTCAAGGTTATTTGTTCCGCGGAATACAAATTTACTTTTTAGAGTTTTGTCTTTTGTGTTAATTAGTTTCCACAAATGATCTGAATTTTTGAAATGCGCAAACGTTAAATTATTATAAGAAAAATACTGGTCTATAGATTTTGTTAGTTCGGTAGATACCTTAGGGTCCTTGCTAAACATATAAGGTAAATGAGGTATTTCCGATTGTTTTAACACTTTTACAAATAGAAAACGGTAGGGATTACTTTTATAAGATGCCTTTTTTTGAATGAGATTCTCATGCGTGTTCTTTAATTCATCAAAAGGGTTATTAAGTGTTGCTTTCCACTTTTCTTTTTTATTTGCTTTTTCTGTGATTTCAATTTTATCGATATCAATTATCGGCAACGAGGTTTTAAACATTGCATATGTTACGCCCTTGTAATTAGACTGAACAGAATTATTAAGTATGTCAAAAGTTAATACTTTCGCATCATTGTTGCTCATTTGACCCTCTTTCGGGCTTACATTCATCTGAAAATCTACTGTAAGGTCTTTGTCTTTTGGAGATTTTTTAAAAATCACTAGCTCTCTAATTGCATGTTTGTCTATGACTCCGCAAAAAAACGTTGAATCGTTGTCTAAATTTGTATTAATAATTTCTTGATACTTCGTATTTGAAATGTTTTTCAAAAAAGGGTTTGCCTGGGAAGTACTATCGTAATCGGATTGTAATTTAGAAAATTGTACCCCTGAAAAAAGCACAAATAATCCTATTAAACCTCCGATAAAAATCTTTGTATGTGATTTTATTTTTTTTCTCTTTCCCAACAAAAATGTGATTTAGTTTTGACTTTCTTTTAGATACTCATCAAGCTTTTCTAAGCTACAAATAATCTTAATAATAACGCAGCTTAATCTAAAATCAACTGCTTGGTCTTAATGAATACTTACATTATTATCCCTAAAACAACATCCACTATTTGTGGCTACAAATGTATCTCTTTTTATCTACAGAATAAATCAATTTGGTTCAATATAGTCTTCAAGTTTGCCTAAACTATTCATATCGTCACCATTTAAACTAATAAGTCTAAATTCTACATTGCCATTATTTAAAACATCGACAATGACAAAATTATCGCGAACACCTCCGCCCATTCCAGTAGAAATATAAGTAATATTGTCCTTTTTAGAGTAAAAATATTCAATGATGTGCTTTTTCTTTCGAGACTCTGAAGAAAAGGCACCAACATCTCCTGCAAATAAATAAACGGGCTTTCCTGTTTGTCTTAATAATGGTTCTATTTTGGTCCAAAAGTTTGGTTGGTTCGCTTTGTTTTGAAACGAATTAGGTAAGGGTTTAGAAAATTTATCTCTAGACCACCATATGACTTGATGGAAAAACACAAAGACATTTTTCACTTTTTTGCTATCTATCCTTAACCTATTTATTAAAAAGACCAATTGATCATCAGAAATATTCCAATTATCTAAATTGGGATCAAGTATTATATATAGGGCTTCTCCCCTAATAAAGCTTTTATAGGATTTACCAAATTTTTCCTCAAAAGATTTTAAAGAGCCATCATGGTTACCTCTAGCAATATATATAGGCATTTTTAATTTTGAAATATCTTCTTGGGCTTCAGGCCAAGCATTAGAATTCCATACGACATCACCAAGTAACACCCCGAATTCCATTCTCTTCTGCTCGTTTATAAATTCAAATTTTTCCTTAAAAGGCTTATATAATCCTTTTTCTTTACCTTTTTTTACAGGGTTACCGTAGGTGTGTCCTGCTACAAAAAAAGAGTGTTTAACTCCATTGGGATTAGAACAACTAAATAAAAAAACAAACGCTATAACAATTAGTCTTAACTTCATAATAAATTAGAATTAATCTCTTTTATAGCCTCTTTCTCATTTACCCAACCATCAATTCTTGCCTCATCGTCCTTGTTATAGTTTAAAAACCACAATTCGATTATTTTCATTATGCTCTGGTAATTTTCTGATAATTCTACAAACGAAACCGCTTTTATAATTTGCTTATTCTCATCCAGAGGTATTGCTATAACCTTATAATCTAATTCGCCATCATCAATTAATTTTAACATTGCAATAGGAATAACTTCAATTACAGATCCTGTAGAAACATTTTCAGACAATACCAATACATCTAAGGCATCACCGTCTCCACCTAGTTTTATATCTGAATATGTTGAGGGGAAAAAGCCGTAATTTCCAATATATGGTAAAAATTTAACAACTCTATCTTTTCCATTCTTTTGGTCTACTTCAAAAGCTTTTTTTTCTTTATTGAACTCAATTTTTTTATTTGTTCCTGCCGGAATCTCAATTACCACTTGATAATTATCACTTGAAGATAAAAGTGGAAGATCGTAATAGTCAACATTTTTTTTGCAAGAAAAAATTAATAAGACTAGGGCAAATATTAATTGTTTATTAAAATTCATTTATTTGTTTAAATAAAATCTATGATTCAGTTTCTAAACTATTTATTTGTGAAATAACCTTTTTTAAGCTCTCTCTCCAATATGGGATTTCTATACCAAAAACAGACTTAATCTTAGATTTATCCATAACACTATAAGTCGGTCTATTTGCAGGTGTAGGATAAGCTTCGGTATTTATAGGCAATACTTTAATGTTTATATTACGATCATCAAAAATTGCCTTTGCAAAATCATACCAACTAGCAATCCCTTCATTACTATAATGATATATGCCATATTCAGATTTTTCTTCTTTAATTATGGTCAAAAGCACGTTGGCCAAGTCTTTTGCATATGTAGGAGTGCCTATTTGATCACAAACAACACTTAATTCTTTCTTTTCTGAACCAAGACGAAGCATTGTCTTTAAGAAATTATGCCCATATTCCGAATATACCCATGAAGTGCGTATAATAAAAAATTTCTTGAGAATATCTAGGACATGTTTTTCTCCCTTTAATTTTGAGTCCCCATAAATATTCAATGGGTTAGGCGCATCTTCTTCATTATAAGGAGTTTCCTTGAGTCCATCAAATACAAAATCTGTGGATATTTGTAGTAACACAACATTATTTGCTTTACAAGCTTTCGCCAAATTCTTAACAGCTTCAGCATTTATCAAAAACGCTTTTTCATTATCTGTCTCTGCTTTATCCACAGCTGTATATGCCGCACAATTAATGCAATAGTCAAAACTAACTCCTAAAAAAAATTCATTTATTTTGGTTGAATTGGTGATATCCAATTCGTTATAATCCGTAAATACAAAATCTAAATAATCATGATTCTTAGCCAAATTCTGTATTGATCTTCCTAACTGTCCCTCAGCCCCCGTTACCAATACCTTCATCATAAAAGTGCATTTTTAAATCTAGGCAAAAGTGTATCCTTATCTGAAACTATCATTGAATTTGGGGCTAATTTCCAATCTATGGCCAAATCGTTATCATTATAAATTATTCCCCCCTCTGATTCTTTATTGTAATAATTATCACATTTATAAAAAAACTCTGCAGTTTCACTTATGGTTACAAAACCATGTGCAAAACCTTTGGGTATGAACATTTGTTTCTTGTTTTCAGCAGATAATTCAATTGAAATATGTTCTCCAAAAGTTGGAGAATTCTTTCTTATATCGACAGCCACATCCAATACAGTCCCAGATAATACCCTGACTATCTTGGCTTGGGCATGATCCCCGCGTTGATAGTGTAGTGCCCTAACGACTCCAAATACTGAGTGGGATTGGTTGTCCTGAACAAAGTTTATTTTCTGGCCGATAAACTTCTCAAAAGTATTCTTATTAAAGCTCTCAAAAAAGTATCCTCTATTGTCATTAAAAACATTTGGCTCCAAAACAAAACATCCTTTAAGCTTAGTTTCCTTTATCGTCATTGATTATGATTCAAAATTCCTAATAAATTTTTTCCGTATCCACTTTTCATCAACGGTTCCGCAAGCCTAATGAATTGCTCTTTACTTATATATCCCATTTCATAAGCAGCCCCTTCTATAGCGCCTATTTTGAGGCCCTGACGTTCCTCGATTACCTCTACAAATTGTGAGGCCTGCATCAATGATTGGAAGGTTCCGGTATCCAGCCATGCTGTACCTCTGTCCAAAATACTAACATTTAATTTATCCCTTTCCAAATATACCTTGTTGATATCGGTTATTTCCAACTCTCCCCTAGGGCTTGGTAAAATACTTTTGGCTATATCTACAACGGTATTATCATAAAAATAAATTCCAGGGACAGCGTAATTTGATTTTGGTTCTAAAGGTTTTTCTTCTATGCTTATTGCCTTTCCTTCGCTATCAAATTCAACCACCCCATAGCGTTCAGGGTCATGGACTCTGTATGCATAAATAACTCCGCCATCAGGATCGTTATTGGACTGTAGCAACTTTGCCAAACCGGACCCATAGAAAATATTGTCGCCAAGAATCAAAGCAACTTTATCATTGCCTATAAAGTCTTCACCAATAATAAAAGCTTCTGCAAGACCATTTGGAGCTTCTTGTATGGCATAAGAAAAGGAGCATCCGTATTTTTTGCCATCTCCAAGTAAATCTTTGAAAAGGGATAAATCTTTGCGTGTAGAAATGATTAATATCTCTCTAATACCCGCATACATAAGCGTTGACAAGGGATAATAAATCATGGGTTTATCATAAATAGGCATTAGTTGTTTACTAACGGATAATGTTAATGGGTGCAGTCGACTTCCAGAACCACCTGCTAATACTATTCCTTTCATTTGATTATTTAATTAATTCGTTTGAAAGTGCTGAAAATACAGGTATGTTCCAAATATTCCAAGCTTTCACCCACTTGATTGTTTATGAATACATTTTTTGATAATAATCTTGATATTCCCCAGAAGTGACATTCTTTAACCATTCTTCATTATCCAAATACCAATCGATTGTTCGTTCCAATCCTTCTTCAAAAGTAACCGAAGGCTTCCAGCCCAATTCTTTATTAATTTTGCTAGCATCGATGGCGTATCTAAGATCGTGACCAGGGCGGTCTTTCACATAAGTAATAAGACCTTGAGACAAACCTTTTGCCCTTCCTAACTTTTGATCCATTAGCTTACATAATAGTTTTACCAAATCTATATTTTGCCACTCATTGAACCCTCCAATATTATAGGTTTCATGATTTCTACCATTATGAAAAACTAAGTCAATTGCAATGGCATGGTCTAAAACATATAGCCAATCTCGAGTATATTTTCCATCTCCATAAACCGGTAAGGGTTTGTTTTCGACAATGTTATTTATAAAAAGAGGGATTAATTTTTCAGGGAAATGGTTTGGGCCATAATTATTAGAACAATTGGTGATAACATAAGGTAGCCCATAGGTCTCGCCATATGCCCTTACAAAATGATCGGAACTTGCTTTAGACGCCGAATATGGTGAATTTGGATCATAGGCTGTAGTTTCCGTGAATAGGCCTTCGGGGCCTAACGAGCCATATACCTCATCGGTGCTAACATGATAAAACCGTTTATTGTCATAATCTCCATTCCATATTTCCTTCGCGGCATTCAAAAGGTTTACCGTGCCTAATATATTTGTCTTAACAAAGGCAAGAGGGTCGGTAATAGATCGATCTACATGGGACTCCGCCGCCAAATGAATCACCCCATCAAATTGATACTTTTTAAAAATCTCGTCTATGAAATCGGCATTCACGATATCCCCTTTAATAAACGTATAATTAGGTTCATTTTCAATGTCCCTTAAATTCTCGAGATTCCCTGCATAAGTGAGGGCATCAAGGTTATAGATGTTATAATCTTCATACGTGTTCACAAATTTTCGCACAACATGTGACCCTATAAAACCCGCACCTCCTGTTATCAATAAATTCATTGTCAATATTCTGTTTTAAAACATACTCTCTTTTAAAAGATACATATTTTATCAAACTTTATAGTCTATTCTATTTTCGCAAATGAAGCGCTTTCCTATTAAGGAATCTTAAAAAAGAAAAGAAAAAGAATAACCCAACAAATACCAAAGGTATTAGCACTATATTCTTTCCGAAAAAAACTTTTTGGACTTGTTGTGGTTTTCCAAAATTTATAATTTTGATTGGTTCTGTGCGTTGTTCCAATTCTAAATTTTTTGATTCAATATCTTGGATCAATTTGTTCTTAAGATCAAATAATCCCGTAATATTAACTGTTTCCTGATTGTCAAGAACAATTCTGTCATTACCAATCATGTCATCATTTTCTGCCATTTTTTGGGCGTAGCTGGTAATAATTTGATCCACTTGCTTTAAAAGTTGTTTGTTTTCGGCTATTCGAGACGTCGCATTTTCCCGATATACTGTTATCAGCCCATCAAAATACTCATTGGTATTGATATACTGCATAATCCCTTTAGCAAACTGTTGTCCCGACTTAGCATCTTTGTAAAAAAAAGTGATTCGATGATTAAAAGAGCTTTTATTCTGTAATTCAGCCCGAACAATATCTGCTATCGACTCTATGTTTTCAAAGCTTTGAAGCAGTTCTAAATACTTCATTTCACTTTCGCTACTCTCCCTATTGTCATTCACAGCCGATATCTCAACTTCCAACCCATCAAAATTGGTTACATCAATACCAATACTTGCGAAGAATGGCGTGTCCTTGGCCTTTATATTGGCTTGTATTTCACTGATCACGTCATACAAATAGTTCTTGCTCTCCATTTGGGGTTTAACAATAACTTCCGTCTTTAATTTTTTTGAAATAATCTGGTTTAAACCAAAACCGATTAGAATACCAATAACTGCAAGCCCTATTAAAATCAATGCATTTTTTTTTAAATAGACAAAAGCACTTAAAAAGGCCTTGAAAATTCTATTGAATCCTTTGCCAATCATTTGGAATAATTGCCCCAAATCGATTTCATCTGAAGGCGGTGGCGTTTGTGGTTGTAACTGGTTGCTCATTGTCGTTTATGAATTAAATATTTGTTTTAATATTCTATCTGTAATTAAATAGGTAGGTTTTACCCCAGTGGTCCCCAATCCTCCTGAGGCCAAAGTACTTCCCGTTTCCAAAGGATTATCAGAAGCATAATAAGCATATCTTACTTTTACATCTTCCCGTATACTTCTCCGAATTTTGGAAGCCGACTGTATAGCTTTCTGGTAATGTACCCCTTCCATTTCCAAGGCCAATAACATTCCAGGTCGACTTATGAAAAAATTTCAAAATGTCTTTATTTTGAAGCGAGGTTCCTAAAACGGTGACCATTGTGCCCTCAAAAACCTGCAAGCCATAGCCATCAAAATCTTTGGCACATAATTCATTTTTAAATGGGTAATTGTCAGATGTTCCTTCGAAAATATGTGCTGATGGTATCATTAAATCCCCCTTTCCGCCTTCCAATATACCTGCTTTACCCATGATTGAAATCGAGGCAACATCCATAAAAACATCCCCTCTTTTCTTACTCTTATAAGGCTTTAATAACTCATCAATGGTTTCATAGGCCTGTTCCCCAAAGGCGTAGTCCATAACAAATATAATAGGTTTTTCATCATCTGGAATACCCTTTGTTAAATCGTAACAACAGGCATCTTTGCCCAATTTGCCCATATCAAAAATCTGAACGTCAATATTGGTGCCCGAAACATCGTCAATGGCAATCATTCCATTCTTCTTAGCCATAGCATTTACTTTTTGCTGTAACTCAATATTTCGAGGAGAGCTCAAGGCCTTATAGATTTCCAAGGAACCATTATTGGGATATTCATTGGCCAATGCCTTTTTAGCAAACAAGGAATTCATTACGCTATGCATATTGGCGCTAATAATATGTACCGGTCTGGATAGTAAATCGTTTTTTGCCATTACTTCTTTAATGGTATTGGCCCAGCGTTCCCCATGAATGTGGTGTCCCAGTCTTTCGCGCAAAAGCGAAGTAAAGGTTATTGCCCTTTTATTTCCGGTGACTTCTTCTTCAATAGCCAATTTACCCATCCAGTAGATAATATGTAGAAACCTCTCCGGGTTCTTTTTAGTCCCAAACTTCTTATAAAACTCCAATACCTCCTCAAAAGAGCGGTTTAAGATATTTGCTGTATGTATCAACGCAACCTCGCGTTCCGCTTGTGTAAGTTTTTGCTTTTTTGCCGCTGATTCAAGTTTGTCCCAGTCGCGGATGGTCTTATCAGTATCTTCTATAAGTACGCGCTTAGAGATTTTGTATGATTCGATGAACAAAAAGGTAAGATGTGTAAGAATATCATAGATATCAGAGCGACCCCGAGTAATCTCAATATTCATCTGTTCCTCATCGATCCGATAACAGTTTCTTCTTCTTTTAGGTGGAATTATAGGATCAAAGTGCGCTTTATCATACCCTTCGTCAGAGGTGAGGTTGATAAATCTACATTGTTCTATCCCTTCTGGCAGACGTTCCAAAACATAGGCAAGTCCGTTTAGTTCGGTTTTTTCTTCGGCTATTGAACCATAAATCTCAGGGCGCAATTGTAATAGGGCGTTCCTTAAGGTTTCTCCAGAAATACCCATTGGTTTATAGAACCCACGGTTGAATAAGTGTCGCATGGTAATATACAAACGCTCAATGGCATTGGTCGATTCTTGCGCTCTCGTAGTATCAGTTCTTTTGATCATAAAGAAAGTTCATGCAAAATTACAATTTATATTGGGGAAAAATAATCCGTAGCTCCAAGTAAACTATATAAGTTAGTCTTCAGATGTAAACACCGATAAGGCATCGGCGACTTTACGGTCATTAGAAAGACGTTGCACTTTATTTTGCCCTCCCAATTTGCCAATAGACTTCATGTATTCCTGAAATCCACCAACTTTAATTGGCTGTATTTTTAAGGTCTGCAGTATTTTACCTTCAATTAAATCAAAATAATAGCTGTTCTGTTCTTGTAATGAAGTGTCCAAAACACGAATGAATTTATCCAAATCCGTTGGTGATTTTTCAAATTCGACCAGCCATTCGTGATACGGCAACTCATTTGCTTTTGGTGTGATTTGAGGAGCAACCGTAAATTCACTGACCCTTGCGCCTGTAACATTTATCGCCTTTTGCATGGCTTCTTCAACCTCTTTGGCAATTACATGTTCCCCAAAGGCCGAAATAAAGTGTTTGATTCTCCCTGAAACTATAATCTTATAGGGTTCCAATGAAATAAACTGAACGGTATCCCCTAGATTATAAGCCCATAATCCGGCGTTGGTCGAAATAATCATTACATAATTAACCTCTATTTCAACATCCTTTAGCGTAAGTCGTTTTCGATCTTCATTGTAAAACTCATCTGCTTGTACAAATTCATAGAAAATGCCTGAATTTAATAATAAAAGCATTCCCTTCTCTTTTTGGGAATCTTGGTATGCAAAAAAACCCTCACTTGCCGGAAAAAGTTCTATGCTGTCTACTTTTCGACCTATTAAATCCTCGAATTTAGCCCTATAGGGTTCGTAATTGACCCCACCGTAAATGAACAATTGAAAATTTGGGAATAATTGACCTAGCTTCTTATTGCCTTTAGCTATCAATTTTTCAAAATACATTTGTACCCAAGATGGAATCCCAGCAATTACCGTCATGTTCTCATTAATGGTCTCATCGACAATGGCGTTTACCTTGGTATCCCAATCATCGATACAGTTGGTCTCCCAGCTGGGAAGTCGATTTTTTTGAAGGTAATTGGGTACATAATGCGCTGAAATACCCGAGAGTCTACCCAATTTTACCCCATTTTTTTCCTGTAAAACCGGGCTGCCTTGTAAAAAAATCCATCTTCCATCTACAAAATCAGCATTACCTGTTTCATTGATGTAATTAAGAATCGCGTTTCTAGAGGCTTCAACTTGGCTTTTTATAGACCTTTTGGTAATCGGAATGTATTTAGCACCAGAAGTGGTTCCTGAGGTTTTGGCAAAATAAATGGGCTTTCCGGGCCAAAGAATATCAGAATCGCCCGCTACAACCTTTTCCACATAGCCTTTGAGTTCTTCGTAATCCCGTATTGGAACGTTTTTTACTAAATCCGAATGGTTGGTTATTTCTCCAAATCTGTGATCCTTTCCAAAAAGCGTGTTGGCCGCCGTATTGATCAGTTCGTTAAATACCTTTTCCTGTGTTTCTATGGGGTTGTTGACCCATTTGGCGGTCTTTCGTGCAATTATCCATGCAAATATTTTCGCAGCAATTGATTTTAATGACATATTATTTAAAATCTATAAAATCCAACGGGTTTACAGGATTCCCATTATCCCAAAGTTCAAAATGCAAGTGGGGTCCTGTTGTGAATTCCCCTGTATTCCCTACAGATGCAATTACTTCGCCTGAACGTACAATATCGCCTTGTGACTTATTTAAAGAACCATTATGCTTATAAACACTTAACAAACCGTCTTTATGCTCAATTATTATGACATAGCCTGTCTCAGCGGTCCATTCCGCAAAAATCACGATTCCGCTTGCAACAGATTTTATTGGTGTATCCTTTGGAGCGACAACATCTACGGCATAATGCTTTTTTTGTCTGTTAAAACCTTCCGATATGGTTCCACTTAATGGTGGAAAAAGAACCAAATCAACTATATCACCACTTCTTTCAAACAAATTGTATTTGTCTTCCAATGCCACCTCTGCCCTTAAAAGTGAATCTTCCCTGATTGGACTTAGATCCACAGTTGAAGGGTCTAACTTAAATCTTTCGAACAATGAATCCCGATTTATTTCAGTATTTTCAATATCCCCTTTAAGAACCATTCTAATGTTATCTAAATACCTATTGGTATAATTCAGGGTGTTTACCAAGGAGTCCGTTTTATAGGTGAGTTCTGTTGCCTGTCTTTTTAATTTGGTTGATGAATATCCAGGAATATATTCGCGAAGCGGAGTAAATGCAATCAACAAAATGGTTAAGCCAATTAGCCCAATTATGCAAAGGGATCCCGTAACAAATACATTTAACCTGCTTAACTTAAAACTTATTTTTTCCTCAAAAGTACTTTCATTAAGGATTACCAAGCGATACTTGTGCAGTAGCTTTCTTTTGATATCCTTTCTTTTTTTAACTTTTTTGGCCATCGTACGCAAAGATAAACTTAGAATTGAATTTTAAAGTAGTTCTTTAAAATATTCTGGTTCAGTTTAAATAAACCAACAATACTTTAAAATACGTAATATCTTGGATTCTAGTTTACACAATTAAAAAATTGCTCTTGCGTTAATATTAACAGCAAACTAATAAGTTTTTAGTACATTTGTTATCCATTAAATCATAAACTATGATAGCTTTACATACATTTTTAGCAATAGGACCGTGGCAAATAGCAATTGTTGTTATGGTTGTACTTCTTTTATTCGGCGGAAAAAAAATTCCCGAACTTATGAGGGGTCTTGGTAGCGGCATTAAAGAATTTAAGGATGCCTCTAAGGAAGATGAAAAATTAGAGGAAAATAAAGACGAAAAATAATCCTTGTCAAAATCAAAGTATTGATTAAAACATCCCTTAGGGATGTTTTTTTATTTAAAATATTACTATATACTAATTGGTATTTTTAATTATTTATTTAAATAATTCCTTTTGAATTGGCTCATATTTCGATAACGTAAGCAGATTTCCCGACATATACCTACCTAGTGATTTAATCCGTGTTTTTAAGCGCCTATCGACAAAAAGCCTTATTACACGACAAAAAACACCTTTTTCACAACAAAAAATATTTCATTTACACATGATTAGCTAGTTTCGACGTTAAATAACAGGGAATATTAAAAAAACACTTGACCTTAAAATGCAAGTTCATATACCCTAATTCTTACTCTAGCTTTTAAACCATGGGAATAATTATAAAAAGGCTCCTTCTCTTTTTCATTTTAATACTGGCTTTGGGCATAAATGCTCGAACAACATCAAATTCAATTTTTGGCGAAGTTAAGGATGGTACTAAGCTTATTAATAGCACTGAAGAAATTGAAATTTCAGAGGCGCTAGCTAATTCGAATTCGTCAGCGTTTGCCAAGGCTGCGAAAAAAAACAATATCCCCCAAAGAAAATTCAATGATCTAAAGAAGATTAAAAATGGATATTATATAATTGCAGGTGTCTTTGGGAATGTTCAAAATGTAAAGAAAGCTTTATATACGTTCCAGAAAAAGGGGTTTACATCAAATTACATTACGGTGCCAGAAACCGATTTGAACTATGTATATTTAGAATATCATAATAAATGGCAAGATGCTATCGCATCCTGTACCAATCAATTCAATGGTAATTTCACTGAGGATGTTTGGATAATGGACGTAGAAAACGCTACAGAACTACCACCAAAAAGTTTCACTTCGAATAATAAGATCTTAGAAGTTGCAAAAACCCTTTCTATTCCAAAAACAAATATCGAAGAAACAGTCCGGGAGAAATCATTTATTGAAATAGCCAAAGAAAATAATATTCCCACAAGGACAATACAAAATCTAAAAGGGGTTAATGATGGTTATTACTTAATTTCTGGCGTATATGGTAGCGAAAACAACGCAAAGAAAGAAGTATCCAGGCTAAAGAAAAACGGATTTCAATCCGATTATTTTCCAGATCCAGAAGACAGTTTAAATTATACCCATCTTGAATACCATCAAAATTGGGAAACTGCCGTTAATTCAATTACGACACAATTCGACGGCGCCTACCAAGGTAATGTATGGATATTGCAAATAGAAAACGATGATCAAAAAGATAAGCTTTTAGCCAGCGGTGATAGTTCTAATCTCTTGAGTAATATATTTAAGGGGAAAAGCAATCCAAAGAGTGTCAAAGGGCCACAAAATAAAAGTAAGCTACTCCAAAAAGCTGATAATTACTTCGATAAAATGTGGTACGCGCAGGCCGCTGAACTTTATGAGCAGGTCTTGGAAAGTGAAGAAAATTATTCCTATGATGTACTTCAGAAAGCGGCGGATTCACACTACTTCAACACAAATATGGAACGTGCTTACCATTGGTATAATATCCTTTATGAAAATTACAGGGACGAAATGTCTGCCGACAATATCTTTAAATATGCCCATTCTTTAAAAGGCACTGGCAAATATGCTAGGTCAAAGCGACTAATGCGATTGTATGATCGTAAATTGAAAAATCCCAATGCGTCCAATTCCGATGATCTAGATAGTAAAGTGCTCACCAAGGAAGTAGTATTGGATGAATTACGCAATACAAAAAAGAATTTCGATGTTTTCAATTTGGCCATCAACTCCAGATATTCCGAGTTTTCCCCAATGTTCCATAATGATAATGAAATTGTATATGCCTCGTCAAATGACTCTTTGATTTTTAATACCAGACGGTATAAATGGAACGATCAACCTTTCTTGGATCTATATGCAGCCAAGATCAATGAGGAATCCCAGGAACTTAAAGATGCTATAAAATTTTCCAAAAAGGTTAACACCAAATATCATGAAGCATCAGTAACTTTTTCTCCGGACAACAAAACCATGTATTTCACAAGGAACAATTACGGAAAGAAGTTGAAACGGGATAAAAAAGGTGTAAACCATTTAAAGATATATATATCCAAAAAAATAGAGGGCGAATGGACAGAGGCTGTTGAAGTCCCGTTTAACAGTGATAACTATTCAACGGGGCACCCAGCATTGAGCCCAGATGGAAAACAACTTTATTTTGTTTCCGATATGCCCGGTAGTTTAGGACAGACAGATATTTTTGTGGTTGATGTACTTGAAGATGGCAATTATGGGGATCCTAGAAATTTAGGGCCAAAGATAAATACCGAGAGAAAGGAAATGTTCCCTTTTATAAACAATAAAAAACTCTATTTTTCCTCCGATGGCCACGTGGGCCTTGGTGGTTTGGATGTTTTTGAGGCTGCCTATGATGCTGAAGAAGGATTTAAAGATGTAGTCAATGTAGGGAAACCCATTAATAGTAGCAAAGACGATTTCTCATATATTGTTAATGAAGAAACTCAAAAAGGCTTCTTTGCTTCAAACAGAAAAGGTGGTAAAGGGGATGATGATATCTATTCATTCAAAAAATTGGATATCGAGGAAGTTCCTGAAAACCTTAATGCAATTGCAGGGGTGGTTACAGAATTGGTCACAGGTGATCTTATGCCCAAAGCTTTGGTTACCTTATTGGATGAAAATAATATCAAATTAAAGGAAATGGTGGCTGAAGAAGATGGTAGTTTCTTGTTCGAAGATTTGGATGGCAATACTAAATACATCATTAAAACTACCCGAGGTGAATATTTTGATGAAGAAGTTTCTGTAACCACCAAAGACAATGAGGTGGTCAATACAGAAATTGCTATGAGAAGATTGAAGGAAATGATAGCCGTGGAAGCAGGAATACGGAAATTGAAGACTGAGATAATCTATTTTGATTTTGATAAATTTTACATAAGACGGGATGCTTCTAAAGAATTGGATAAGCTTGTTCAAGTTATGACCGAATATCCAAACATGGTCATTAAGATCGAATCACATACCGATTCACGTGGCACCAAGGTTTATAACAAATATCTATCTGATAAACGTGCCAAATCTACAAGGGAGTACATTATCTCTAAAGGAATAGAGGCCAGACGTATTCAAAGTGCCATTGGGTATGGGGAGGAAAGGCTAATAAACGAATGTGATGGTACCGTAAAGTGTACTGAAGCCAATCATTTCCTTAATAGACGATCAGAATTTATAATTGTGAACATGTAATAAAAGAAAACCAACTAAATTAAATATGAAACCGTGGTTCAATTGGGAACCACGGTTTTTTTATTCCCATTTTAAACATTCACAACACTTGGACGACCTTACACAACAAATACAATCGATGAAATACCTAATTGTCAGGTTTTCAGTTATATAACAACAAGGGTGCTATTTAACCTTAAAACCAAACCACATGAAAAACGTCTTATTTATTAAAGAAATTTATTTAGAAGCCTTCAAAAATTTGGGGCATGCATTTGTAAAATCCTATTTTAAAGTATTTTCATTGTTCTGCTTTGCAAGCTTCTTTGTTATGCTCTATGCTTTTGTTTTTAGAGTATCAACCGGATTTGCTTTCGATTAAGTATTTAAACCAACCTAACTATCAAATGCGCTCTTAAACGGGCGCATTTTTTGTTTTTATACTATCCTATATTGAATACGATTATAACCGTCTTCCTATCTACCCAGGTCAAACCCAAAATCCTGTTTAACCATTAAATTAACCGTTTAAAGATTATTTACAATTTGAAAAATCGATTGTCCAAATAAAACGGTATTTCATCTATTATCTTAGAGCCTGATAAATAAAACCCTCAATTTAGCAGTATTAATTAATATAAAAAATGGGCGTATGGAAAAACTATTACTCGTAAAAGAACTTTATTTTGAAGCTTTTAGAAACTTAGGACACATCTTATTGAAAAGATATTTAAAAGCCTTTACATGGTTTTGCTTTGCTCTGCTGGCAATAGTCATTTATGCTTTTATTTTTAGATTATCAACCGGATTTGCCTTTGATTGATGCTAAAATTCAATATTAAATAAAAGCCCTGAAGTAATACTTCAGGGCTTTTTCTATTTATTTTTTAGAGCTATACGTTAACTACTTATTAACCCTCAAGGTTTTTAAAATAGCCTCTAACTCAAACATATAATCACGCTTTTCCGTTGATGGGGCAAAAGTGAAACCTTCTACAACAATTTTTCTTTTATTTTCTTCATCATTAACAATATAGGTCAGAAATGGTCCAGCCATAGGGTAGTTTTTAATATCCCATAAACCGCGAATTTCTGCTGCTTTTTTACCGGCTATTCGTGCAGGAAATACTGAGGGTGCAAATGCAGGTTCTGTTCTCATATGGGTTGTTTTACCGGGCACATCGGGTCCTGGAACATACATTTTGCCAATAGAGTCCCTCATGCTTACAATATCCTTTACAAAAGTTGAATCAACGGTGAAACTATCCCAAGGCATTTGGTACACCAATATATTCATAGTGCCTTTTTGAATTTGCCTTTCTACCCAAATAAAATTGTCCTCTTGTTTTACAACATTGTATATTGAAGGGATGTTCAAGGTTACCCCAAATTTATCATTGATCCCCTTTTCTTTGTTCAAAGACCGTAAGAAGCGTTTTTGTGCTTCAATGATCTCCAAATTTTTAAAAGATGCTATTATCTCATCCGATTTATCATTGAGGTTTTTGATTAATTCATCATCAGTACTGCCTTTAACAATAGCCACTTTTTGAGGTGTAGCGTACATATCGGTCTTAATGTGTGCCAGATTCACGGTATCTTTCTGAACATAAAGCACCGATCTGGTATTGCGAACGGTTCCCGTAAACACACTCCCTGGTATTTGTGTAATTGAAAACAATGGTTCCTCCATGGTAAGACCCAATACGGAAGCTGCAAATTGTTCCCTGATTTTATCCCCAACCTTACTCTTCCATAACTCATTATCAATGACAACAACCAATGAATTAATGGCACCAATGGAATTGGGTAAATAGCTTTTTTTATTTTGATCTTTACAGGAAAAGACGATTACGAAAAATAGTAAAAAAAGAAATTTAAAATGTTTCATTAAATGTTTTGGTTTACGATGAACAATCGCACAACTTTAGTTTTGTGCCCGGTTTTAGATTATTACCACTAATACCGTTCCATTCTCGTAAATTTTCGATACTAATTCCAGGATATTTCCTTGAAATAGTCCAAAGTGAATCCCCACTCTGAACTGTATGTATTTTAGAACCAGCTACAATCGCTTTATTTGATACTGTTTTGGTGTTGTTCGTGGTGGTTTGGGAAGTGGTTACAGCCCTTCTTGAGTAAATCGTTAAGCGCTGGCCTACACGAAGATTATTACTCCTCAAGCCATTCCATCTTTTGATTTGGCTAACCCCAACTCCGTAGCGACTGGCAATTCTCCCTAAATAATCACCACTTTTTACTTTATACCTAATTCGATCATCCGCTTTTACCAATTGGGGTAAAGGACTTTCCTTACTTTTAACTTGGCTTTCAACATGGGCATAAATGGCTTCTTCGTTTGTAACAAATTTTCCCATTGCGGTCTTAGGTAATCTTAAGGCATAATCCTTGCCCTTTACATATGGGATTATGTTCAATTTATATGAAGGGTTCAATACTTTCAACTCCTCGACCCCAACGCCCACTAGTGCAGATATTTGATCAAATGTAATAAGGCTTTTTACATGAATGGTGTCGGTCTCAAAATAGGTGCGATCAACTTTCTGTGCTTTGATCCCATGTTCCTCCGCATATTCAAACAAATACATAGTTGCTAAAAATGCTGGGACATAACCTGCGGTTTCCCTAGGAAGGTTTCTACGAATGTTCCAGTAATTTTTATAGCCGCCAGATCTACGAATAGCCTTATTCACATTACCTGGGCCTGAGTTATAAGCGGCCAGCGCTAAATCCCAGTCATCAAAAATATCATAAAGTTTGGATAGATACTTACACGCGGCTTCAGTGGATTTTATTGGGTCACTACGCTCATCAACATAACTGCTAACATCCAATTTGTACATTTTGCCGGTCCCGTACATAAATTGCCATAGACCTGTAGCACCGACCCTAGATCTAGCCCTTGGGTTAAGTGCAGATTCAACAATGGCCAGATATTTCATTTCCAAAGGAATATCGTAATTGTCCAAGTGCTCCTCAAAAAGCGGAAAATAGAATTGACTAACGGTTAACATTCTTTCGATCAATCCTCTTTTGCGAACCAGGAAAGATTTTATGACATTTTCCAAGGAAGGATTATATACAACGTTGAATGGGGTCTTTTGATTCAGCCTATTCAATCGCATTTTTAGCGTATCGGTGTTAAGGCTGGTTTCGATTATTGAAGTGGTATCCAAATTAGATACCTCATTATACATATCGTCGTAAAGTAAGGCGCTTTCATAAAGTTCCTTCATCCAAAGGCTATCGTACTTTGCAGCAACTTCAATATCCTTTAAATCAAAACTTTTCTTATCTCCAACTTCAATAACGGGTAAGGAGTTATCATTTATAGTAATGGAAGATTCAAGAAGTTCCATTTGTTCAACCCCTTCCAGGTCCATTGCAAGGGTATCCAACGGAATATCTTTGGTCTCAATAACCCTTATTTTCTTTATGGATGCATCTTTGGCTTCCTGTGCGGATAAAGGAATGGCTAAAATTATGGCCAAGACTGTACTTAAGCAAGAAAGTTTAAATGAAACCATATGACGTTCTTTAGTTACCGGGAACTAACGAAAATCGTATTTTTTTTTGAAAGAATAAAATATTAATGCCTAAAATGTTGTTTTGCAAAGTAAGTCCCGTTAATCGATAACGCCTTTACCCTTCTAATATTGCAGCGATTCCTGGCAATGTCTTTCCTTCAAGACTCTCTAGCATTGCACCTCCTCCAGTAGATACATAACTCACTTTATCCTCAAAGCCAAATTGTTTTACGGCGGCTACGGAATCCCCACCACCAACTAACGAAAATGCACCGTTTTGTGTGGCTTCATCTATATAATTACCTACAGCTATTGTACCTTGGGCAAATTTTCCCATCTCAAATACCCCTACTGGACCATTCCATAGAATTGTTTTGGATTCCAATATTACTTTCTTGAAAATTTGAAGGGTTCTGGGTCCTGCATCCAGACCTTGCCATCCGTCAGGTATCTTGTCTACATCAACAATTTGGGTTTTGGCGTTATTGCTAAATTGATCTGCGGCCAAAACGTCGACAGGAAGATGAACTTGTACTCCTTTTTCTTTGGCCTGGACCAGAATGCTAAGGGCCAAGTCCATTTTATCATCCTCACAGATAGATTCACCTACTTGGCCTCCCTGCGCTTTTACAAATGTATAGGTCATTCCGCCCCCTATTATTAAATGATCAACCTTATTAAGAATATTCTCAATGATCGTTATTTTAGAAGATACCTTGGCGCCTCCCAAAATAGCCAAAACAGGTTTTTCGCCTGTTCGCATTACCTTTTCGATTGCTTTAATTTCTTTCGCCAACAGATACCCAAAGCACTTTTTGCCTGGAAAGAATTGCGCAACTACAGTGGTCGATGCATGGGCCCTATGCGCTGTGCCAAAGGCATCGTTTATATATATATCGCCCAATTTTGCAAGCTGCCTTGCAAATTCAATATCGCCAGCGGTTTCTTCGCTATGAAAACGGAGGTTTTCGAGCAGAAGTACCTCCCCTTCTTGTAATTCAGCAACCGCTTTTTCAGCTTCCGCGCCAACACAGTCTGACACGAATTTTACTTGCACTCCAATAATTTCAGATACTTTTTCGCAAATATGCCTTAGGGACATGTTGTCATTTCGTTTTCCCTGTGGCCGACCCAAATGACTCATGAGCACCGCGCTACCACCGTCTTCCAAAACTTTGATTATCGTTGGCCTTGCGGCTTCAATTCTATTGGTATCCGTTACATTGAATTCCTCATCCAACGGAACATTAAAGTCAACTCGAATCAATGCTTTTTTATGCTCAAAATTAAAATCGTCAATGGTTTTCATAATGCTTTGCTTTTAATGAGTCGCAAAGGTAAAGATTTCGACGCTTGTGTTAAAAAATAGGAGGGGATAATTTCCCCTATTTTACAGCATTTATTTACTTGGTTAAAAAAGTTATCTTTGAATTGTGCTGTTCAATGATATTTTAGGCTTGATCCATATTAAGAATCATCTGGCATCCAGTGCGGATGCTGGCCGTATTCCCCATGCCCAAATGTTTGTGGGTCCTGAAGGATCAGGTACTTTGCCAATGGCATTGGCATATGCCCAATATATTATTTGTGGCAATCAGGATGCTGAAAATAATGGCCAAAACCAGGCCTGTAACATAAAGTGCAATTCGCTATCGCATCCTGATATGCATTTTGCATTTCCAGTATCAAATTCCGAAAAGGTAAAAAGCCATGCTGTTAGCAACCATTATATGGGAGAATGGCGGCAATTCTTACATGAGCAGCCTTACGGGAATCTGTTTGATTGGTACCGATTAATCGGGATTGAAAAAAAACAAGGTCAAATTGGTGTTGATGAGGCACACGATATCGTTAAAAAACTGTCCTTGAAATCCTATGAAGGCGGCTATAAGATCATGTTGATTTGGATGGCAGAAAAAATGAATGTTGCTACAGCCAACAAACTTTTGAAACTAATTGAGGAACCTCCGAATAAAACCGTTTTTCTATTGGTTGTTCAGGATGAAGAACATATTATACAGACCATACGTTCACGTTGTCAAATTTTACATTTTCCGCCTTTGGCAGAAGATTCCATGGCCAAAGCACTTGAAAATAAAGGACTGGTTCGTGAGGAAGCACTGCGCTTGGCTCATGAGGCTAATGGAAATTTCAATAAGGCCTTGGATTTAATGAACAATGATTCTGAAGATTTGGTCTTTGAAAAATGGTTTGTACAATGGGTCCGTAGTGCCTTTAAGGCCAAAGGAAATAAAGCGGCCATTCACGAGCTTATACTTTGGGCAGAGGAAGTTGCCAAAACGGGCAGGGAAACCCAAAAGAAATTTTTACACTATTGTATTGCGGTCATCAGGCAGGCTATGTTGATTAATTTCAATGTCAAGGAATTGGCCTTTATGCGCATTCATGTAGACGGATTTCAATTGGAGAAGTTTGCTCCATTTATTCATGAGAACAATGTTTTGAATATTGTCCAAGAATTGGAAGATGCTATTTATCATATTGAACGTAACGGGAATTCGAAAATTATCCTCACAGATCTATCGATACATCTTACTAGATTATTGCATAAAAAAGCGAGACTTTTGGCCCAAAAAAGTTAATTGGTTTAAGTCCATTTATTCCAAAAACTTTTTAATTAAAATAAAAATTTATGGAAATTATATTGAACCATGCTACGGAAATACTTCTTTTGCTATTTCTTGTTATCACTTTTATACAGAGTGGACTTGATAAAATCTTCGATTGGAACGGAAATTTATCCTGGTTGAAAGGGCATTTCGCCGAAACATCTTTTAAAAACATGGTCCCGATCTTGTTAAGTATTGTTCTTTTATCAGAAATGGTTGCAGGAATATTATGCGCTTTAGGTGTTTATCAAATTGCTGTCTTTGGTGAAAGCACCTTGGCATTTTACGGAGCTATACTATCTTGTATTTCTTTACTATTGCTGTTGTTCGGACAACGAATGGCCAAGGATTATGACGGAGCCAGGACCATTGTCATATACTTTGTTCCTGCAATATTTTTGGTCTTTTTACTGCAGGCCTAAAACAAAAAAGTCCCGACAATTCGTCGGGACGTGATTTTCTGTTAGAACGACGTGACTATGGTTTGTAATTGTCGTTTAGAATTTTGGTGATCTGTGATGTCAAATCATTAGCATCTGTGCCATACAATACACTTCCGCCATCACCACCGCCTAGGATGTAAGTGTATCCCTTTGATTTTCCAAAAGACTTTATCTCTTTTTTTACTTTGCTTACAAGGCTATCCATTTCTGTTTGACCAGCAGATTGCAATTGTTGTTCCTCTTGTTGTAATTGTTGTCCAATGAGCTGTCCTTTTTGTTGAATTAATGTATACTCTTCCTGGGCCTTTATTTGGGACATTTTTTGGGCCTTCAATTGAAATGCTTGCGCTTCAACTTGAAAAGACCGCGAAATACTGTCCTTTTTTTTGCCCAATGCTTCCAATTTTGTTTTGAATTTGGCTTCAACATCAATTTTTTCTTGATAATCGTTCATCAATTTTACATTATCAACAAAACCAATCTTTTCCTGTTGGCAAGATACCATCATTAATACCACGAATGCCAAAACTAAATTTTTCATTTTTATGATTTTTTTATTTCCTTTTAAAGGGATTATTTTTTAGTAGCGCAAAAATAACAAAGGTTTTTAAAACAAACTCTTTTATTCAAATAATTGTGCATTGGAAGTTTTCGCCAATTAAATTAATTTCAAACATCCCACTGATGGAAAAAGGATCAATTTTTATGGTATAAATAATATTTATCGTAAATAACTATTTGAATTGACGTTCTCTATTGAAAAATGACTCTTAAAACTCATAAATAATGATGTTTTAGAGAAAATAGGTGTAAGGATTGTCGACTATACTAGAAAGTGCCTAAAATCGTCTTAAATCAATTATTTGCGCCATTTAAGGATGTAGATTAGGGATGAGTACTCTTTGGTTTTCCAAGCCTTACAGTTTGACCATAATGCCACTCCGAAAGCGCGAATAATATTCTGATGGCCCGTTTTATATTTTTCTGAAAGTAGTGAAACATAAAAAGCATCAAATACCATAGGTTTGGTTTTGATAACTTTCATACCATGGGTTGCGAACATTTTTTGAATAGACGCTATTGAAAAATGCCAAAGATGTCTCGGCACATCATAAGCTGCCCAATATTTTTTGTAATATTTTGCGTCAAAAGAGTTAAAATTTGGGACTGCTATTACTAAAGTACCATCAACCTTCAACAAGGAAATCAATTGTTTGATCTGACTTTGTAGATCTGGCAAATGTTCCAAAACATGCCAGAGCGTAATTACATCGTATTTCTTTTCTGGCAGGGTATGTAAACTTGGGTATAGTTCCACCTCTTTTTCAAGGGCTAAAGTCCTTGCATGTGTGTTAGGCTCCACTCCTTCTATTTCCCATCCCATCTTTTTTGCCTTTAACAAAAAATCCCCTGTGCCAGCACCAACATCCAAAAGCAATTTTCCGCTGGTAGTATACTTTCCAATAAGTCTTACTTTATTTCCCAGACTATATTTTTTTACGCCTTGGTATACCTTGTCCAAAAAAGTTATGTTGGCATCTGTATGGGAAATGTAATTTTCACTTTGATAATATTTGTCAAGATCTGCTGGCTGGGGTTTAGTGATAAGCATCTCAAGATGTTCATCATAAACAATTTGAAACTCTTCCCTTGAAACGGAATAATCCTTAGTTTTTAAGTGTAATTTCATTATAAAGTTCGGTAGACAAATATTCCTTTTTAAGTGTTCGAAGATACTTTAAAACTGCCTTCCGTGAAAGCGAATTAACTTGTAAACAGTCTTTTTCCAAATCACTATACGTTTCTATAGCGATGTACCAATGCCCCTTTCTACTTTCATGTAAATCATTTAAAACTGGACCTAATTCAGCGCTAAGCAAGAGACCATCAATAACTAGCGGGAACAGGTTTAGTGTTTTAGTAGGGATTTCAACTTCGTAAAAAGAAAAGAAAAATTGTCTTTCACCCAATTCAAAAGGCACATCGTCATATACATTTTCATTGTTGAGGTTGAATTTGATATTGACATATTTATAAAATTCATCAGCTTCCTTTGGGTCTTCGAATATGAACATTTCCCGATTGGGAAGGCTTCTCTTGAATTTTTTTCCTTGGGTAATCCTATAATCATTTACCACCGGCGCAATGCGAAGTGGAATACATGAGGTTAGATAGAAAACCGAAAAAACAAACAATATGGAAGTTCTCATTTTCAGGATGGTTTTGATTATTAAAACTACATCAATTATTGAGCCAATCCTAAACGCCCAACAACCAGAATTCAAGAATTGTTTAGGTATTTTAAACTAGGTGAAAGTTTTTGGTGATTTCTTAATTAAAATAGGAACGTTAAAAAATGTTCCACGTGGAACAACGCTTTTTTATCTGCCCATGAAGACCAAAAGTACACTAATGTCCGAAGGTGATACTCCGCTAATACGGGAGGCCTGGGAAATAGTTACCGGCCGGATTGCATTTAGCTTTTCCCGTGCCTCGAACGAAAGGGATTTTAACTTGGAATAATTAAAATCCGCAGGTATTTTGATGTTTTCCAAACGCTGAAGTTTGTCCGCATTATTCTTTTCCTTTTGAATATATCCAGAATATTTTACTTGGATTTCTGTTTGTTCCATCACTTCCCTATCAAGATTATTAACAGTTACAAAATCAGAAACCGTGTTAAGTTGCAACATATGCTTCATCGTAACTTTAGGCCTCGAAAAAGCTTTGAACAGTTTATCCGATTGGTTGACCAAAGCTGAATCCAAACTTCCTAAAATCGGATTTATATCCTCAGGACTTACACTTGTATTTCTAAAAAATTTAATAAAAGCATCCGACTTTCTTTCCTTTTCTTCCATGCGTTTTAATCTAGCATCAGTAGCCAACCCAATCCCATGGCTTTTTGGAGTTAGTCTTAAATCCGCATTATCCTGCCTTAATAATGTTCTATATTCCGCTCTGGATGTGAACATACGATATGGTTCCTCGGTGCCTTTTGTAATCAGATCATCAACAAGAACCCCAATATAGGCCTCATCCCTTTTTAAAATAAAAGGGTCCTTTTCATTAATCTTCAAATGGGCATTAATCCCGGCCATTAATCCCTGGGATGCCGCTTCCTCATAACCCGTTGTTCCGTTAATTTGACCTGCGAAATAAAGATTTTCAATAAGCTTGGTTTCAAGGGTATGTTTTAATTGGGTTGGCGGAAAATAATCATATTCTATAGCATACCCCGGTCTGAAGAATTTCACATTCTCAAAACCTTTAACGGAACGCAATGCCTTAAATTGAACATCTTCAGGCAAAGAAGTCGAAAATCCGTTTACATACACCTCAACTGTATCCCATCCCTCAGGTTCTACGAATAACTGATGACTGTCTTTATCAGCAAAACGATTGATCTTATCTTCAATTGAAGGGCAGTACCTAGGCCCTATGCTTTTAATTCTTCCATTGAACATTGGGGAGCGATCAAATCCTTCGCGCAATAAATCATGAACCAATTTACTGGTATGACTCATAAAACAATCGCGCTGCTTGGTGAGCAAGGGTGAATCTAAATAAGAGAACTTCTCTGGAACAGCATCCCCAGGTTGTACGATCATTTTGGAATAATCCAAAGAACGACCATCAACACGAGGGGGTGTCCCCGTTTTCATTCTACCGCTCTCAAATCCCAAACCGGTAAGTTGTTCGGTGATTCCGGTTGCCGCCTTCTCACCGGCACGGCCACCGCCAAACTGTTTTTCCCCTATATGGATTAAACCATTTAGAAACGTTCCGTTAGTTAAGACCACCGATTTAGCCTTTATTTCAATCCCAAGGGATGTCCGTATACCTAGTAGCTGATTGCCTTCGACCAAGAGTCCACTAACCATTTCCTGATAAAAATCTACCTTGGGGGTGTTCTCCAATGCCAATCGCCATTCCTCAGCAAAACGCATTCGGTCATTTTGTGTACGTGGACTCCACATTGCAGGACCTTTCGATTTGTTCAACATTTTAAATTGAATCGCCGACTTATCGGATACAATTCCACTATAGCCCCCCAATGCATCAATCTCACGCACAATCTGCCCCTTGGCAATTCCACCCATTGCGGGATTACAGGACATTTGCCCAATAGTTTGTAGGTTCATGGTAACCAAAAGGGTTTTGGAACCCAAATTCGCAGCAGCAGCAGCAGCTTCCGCTCCGGCATGGCCACCCCCTACAACAATAACATCATATTGTTCTCCAAACATATTCAATTTTGTTCCACGTGGAACAATTTTATTTTTTCGTTTTCCTTTTTACGCATCAAAACAATATCCTTTTCGTTCTTATCATTATATCCAAGAAGATGCAACACACCATGTGCCATAACCCGCAATAGTTCCATGCTAAATTCCTCTTTGAATAATTCAGAATTTTCCCTTACTCTTTCTATACTAATGAAGATATCACCACTTACAACCCCTTTGTCGGAATAATCAAATGAAATTATATCAGTGAATGTATCATGGTCAAGGTGATTTTGATTTAATTCCAACAAATAACTATCATCGCAAAAGATATAGTTTAAATTGCCTACTGTTGCGTCTTCAGAATGTATTACCCTAGCAACCCAATCGGAATAATCAACTTCATTCTTAAGCCCAAACTCAGTTTCAAAATAGAACTCGATCATTCATTACTTTTAAAATATTCTTTCACCCTATTTTGGAAATTTTGGCGCAAAGGTAGTGCTTGTCTGTTTAATATTTCAACTTCATTTCGATAATTCTCTAGTAATGAAGGTTTAGTAAGAATCGGATTTTGATACATACCCCTATTTGTATTGCTTTCCCTTTCAGGCTTTTTACCTTGCTTCAGCTCTGCATTCTCAAGCTTCAATAGTTCATATTCTATATTAGCCGCTTTATTCCGAGTTCTCTGGGTTACTCCATTTTCCAACAAATCATTTTCAAAATCCTCCATCTGCTTTATCAACTTTTCACCCAATTTTCGGTCACTGGCATTTATCATATCCTGCAACTGCTTTTCAAGTTGTTGCCGCAGCATTTGTTGTTCTTTGAATATTTCATAGATTTCCTTGAGTTCCTCTTCGCCGAGTTGGGAACTTCCCTGTCCTTGTCTTCCGTCTTCACCATTTCCCGATTCTTTCCCTTTTCCGCTCTGACCATCCTTTTCTTCCTCAGCACCCGGTACTTCCCGGCCATCTTTACCTTCTTTCCCCTTTTGTCCTTCTCCTTCTCCCTCATTTTGTTTATCTCCTTCGGATTGCCCCATACCCTCCATCTTTTTCTTTAACTCTCCTTGCCCTTTAATAATATCCGGCAATTGAAAACCTCCTTGACTACTTCCAGAACCAGATCCCGGCATCATACTTTGCTGCATATTATCCAATATATTAGCTAGAAAATCGGCTAAACTATTACTTGCAGTCAAAACATACTTCTGGTAAGATACCCCTTGGTACATTTGACTTTCTGCCATACTTTCGAGTGACTTATCAATGTTATAATATACTTCGGTAATTTGTTCATTTACAAACTCAGATAGTTCGGCCCTTCGAAGTGAAAGCGCAAAAAGGCTGTCATCTACATGTTCAAAAAGACTTCTTAATTCTTTTTGTTTACGTACCGTACCAGAAAACTGACCAATCCCTATATCCGAATCTTCAAGGCTATCAAAAAGATTTTCCTGTTTAAATGAGAAAGTAACTAGATTATCCAAAATTTGTCTTAGCATCTCGGCGTCTTCGGTAATTGTAGAACCCCCGACTCCTGAAGAAGAAGACTCACTTAACTGTTCGCTCATTTCCTTCATCTTTTGAGCAGCTGACTTTTGCTTTTGTTTTGCATTATCAGCATTTTTCTCCTTATCACCCGACTCTTTGGATTCTTCACTTTTTTGATGCTTGTTTATTTCCTCCAAGGCATCCTTCTGGTCCTGCTTTATACTTTCCTCTTTAGTTTTATCAATCTTCAAATCCAAAGGCTTTTTTAAATCATTGTTATCCTTCTTCAATTCATCAAGCTCTTCGGCCAACTTCCCAAAATCCTCATTTATTTCTTGCTGTTCTTTACTCGAGAAGTCCTCCTCTAATTTCAAATCTGAAATAATTTCTTGTTTTTCAGCCATTTTTTCCAAATCCTTGGCTAGCTGAGAGGCTTTTTCAGTCACATAATACCGTTTGGTCAATTCTAATAACTGTTCTAAACTCCGTTCACTATTCTGTTGTTTTTTGCCTAATTCCTCTAAACGTTTTGCTAGATCTTCCTTATCTATTTTATCAGCAATCTTATTTAGTTCCTTTAATAACTCCTCATTCTTTTTTGCTTCCAGTTCTTGACGCTCTAAACGTTCTTGTAGTAATTTATTCAAATTATCATCCTTGTCCGCTTTGTTGAGGTTTTCTTTTAATTGTTTACTAAACTTTTGCATTAAATTCTCCTGCTCCTCTTGTTTCCTTAAAAATTCCTTGATTTGGCTTTGTTCGTTAAAATCCAATACTTCCTTTTCCTTTTGTTCTTTGTTGATATTCTCAAGGATTTCCTTTTGTTCCTTAAACCGTTCTAGTGATTTATCTAAATTATCAATTATAGCTTGTTGGGATTCAAGTTCTTTATTCTTCAGAAGGTCATTATTGAGTAAAATCGTATTAAAAACCTCACTTTTTATTGATTTCCCCTTATGGATAGCGTCATTATCAGTTGCTATAAAATAAAAACTATATGCCGTATCCTCTTCAAGTAGCAATCCTGAAGGGAAAGTGTAATAAAACTGATTGAAATTTGAATTGGGACTGCTAATACCAACCGTTTGCTTTTGTTTCATATCCGAATCAGGATAACAAACTAATTTTATACTAGTCAGTTTATAATCATCCGCAGATTCCCCAACAAAATATGAAACGTTGGGATTAAGTGAATCCAAAACCTGTTTTACTTTTATTGTTGGAAATGCATCTTTTATGATCGTAAACCGATAATCCAACTTTTCGTAATTTCTAATATTCGTATTTGAAGTTGAAATCTGATAATCATAGTTATTATATATCTGTTTTGATAATTCAAATTCCGTATTGGATTTAGAAAAAGCAACTACCGTATCTGTATCAATTAAATCTATTTCCTCTGTATCTTGGCCCGATATTTTCCATGTAACTTTTGTGCCTTCAGGAATAACCGCATTACCAGTACTTTTTAACATCTCAGATTTCCGGTTTAGATACAATGGATATTCCAATGCCAATTGAAAATTTTGGATAGAAGGTGTTTTTAGTACATTCAATCGATAATTTTTAGATCTAACTTTTCCCGAAACAAAATAAAAATCGGTTTCTTGGATAGGGGGAGTAAACGTATATTTGTAATTTCCATTTTCCTCCAGGAGAACAAGTTCTCTCTCATTAACCCTAATGTTTACAGCGTCTGGACGTACGTCCCCACTAGTGGTAACAAAAATCGTATACGATTTGTCCTGTAATACATCCAGCTCAGTTGTAAGCAACTTGAATCTAAATGGGGCTGGAGGTTCATAGGCAATATCATAATTTACAACTCTATCATAAGAATTGAAGAAAGAGCCAAGATTCCCTGACATCCATATTAATCCAATCACCACAATAGGTAACACTAAATACTTGGCATACCTTAGGTTTTCCTTAAAATCAATAGCTTTTGTGAACGGGACGGGTTCTAAAGCTATAGAGCGCTGCTCAATACTTGCCAATAATAATTCCGATTGGTTTTTATCATCCGCTAAGTCCAATAAATTATATAGATGGTCATCAACTTCCGGAAAGTGCTTGCCAATAAGTAAAGAAGCGTCCTTATTATTAATACCATTTTTTATTTTAAATAAAAATAGCAAGGGTATAAAAATAAACTTGTACAATAAGAACAATGCAACCCCAATAAAGCAGAAGAATAGAATCATTCTGCCCACAGAATTTAACCAAAGAAACATCTCAACGCTTAAAGCAACAACCAAAAACAATAGGCTGAGTGCTAAAAAAAGAAGCACGCCCTTAATAAGCATTTTGGTATAATACTTTTTTGTGAACTGGTTTAATTTGACCAGTATGTTGTGATACGTTTGCAAATTGGGTTATATTTAATACCAAGATAATTTATAAATCAAACTTAGATATCAAAATATTGTTAAAAGGTAGAAGATGAAAGATTTAAAGTATCTAGCGGCTATGACTTTGCCCATCTCAGCGATTATTGGTCTTTATTTTGGTGGATATTGGAGCTTTTTTACCCCATTCTATGCCTTTGTCATAATTCCCATTCTCGAATTACTATTGCCTGTAGACACTTCCAACTACGACCAAAAAGAGCGGCAAATAAATAAAAACAAAAGACTTTTTGATTGGTTGTTGTACTTAAATGTTCCAATTGTATACGGTCTGCTTGTTTATTCTCTTTGGTATGTTTCCTCTAACAATATCCCAGCATATGAAATCATTGGGTTTCTACTTTCCTTAGGTATTGTTCTAGGCACCAATGGTATAAATGTCGCACATGAACTGGGTCATAGGTTAAAAACCAACGAAAGGTATTTGGGCAAACTTTTATTGCTGCCATCATTGTATATGCATTTCTATATTGAACATAATTTTGGACATCATTTACATGCCGCTACCCCCGAAGATCCAGCTACCGCGAAATACAACCAAACGGTATATTCATTTTGGTTTACCTCGGTTTTTAGACAATACGTAAGTGCTTGGAGGCTACAACAAAAATTACTTAAGAAGGGTCAACATGGTATTTTTTCGGTGAAAAACGATATGATATGGTATGTATTATTTGAAAGCCTATATTTATTGGCTGTGTTTTACACATTCGGTTTATTTGCATTGTGGTTTGCCCTTGGAGCAGCTGTAGTTGGTTTTCTCCTGTTGGAAACCGTCAATTATATAGAGCATTATGGCCTTTTGCGTTTTAAATTGCCTTCCGGGAGATATGAACGGGTAAGGGAAATACATTCATGGAACAGTAATCATGTAGTGGGCCGTATAGTTTTATACGAACTCACCAGACATAGTGACCATCATTATAAATCCTCTAAAAAATATCAAATTCTGGACTATCATGATATTTCGCCTCAAATGCCTTATGGGTATCCAACATCCATGGTAATGTCGTTTTTCCCTCCTCTTTGGTTTAAAATCATGAATCCTAAGATTCCCATTGAAATGAAAACCTAAAAAGCCATATCCAAATCCTAGTCATATTTATCCACTACCCCCTATTAACCATTTCCAATATCCGATTTTCAATTATTTTATTAAGATTCTGCCCTTGGGAGCTTAAGGTCTTTCCCCTATCTTTACCCCTCTATAAACTAGACTATGAGTCAAAAAGTACGTGTTAGATTTGCGCCCAGCCCAACAGGTCCATTACATATTGGAGGTGTTCGTACCGCATTATTCAATTATTTGTTCGCTAAAAATAATAATGGTGACTTTATTTTGCGAATTGAGGATACCGATCAAAACCGTTACGTCGAAGGCGCGGAACAATACATAATCGATGCTTTGAATTGGTGCGGAATACCATACGACGAAGGTCCCGGTAAAGAAGCCGGTATGGGCCCATACCGTCAAAGTGAACGTAAGCACCTGTATAAAAAATATGCAGAAGAGCTTATTAACAAAGGCAAAGCCTACTACGCTTTTGACACGGCAGAAAAATTGGACTTTCACAGAAAGGACCATGAAGCCAAGGGGAAAACATTCATTTACAATTGGCATAATAGATTAAAACTTTCCAATTCATTATCCTTAACTGCTGAAGAAACCAAAGCCAAACTTGATAAAGGCGAAGAAT
Organism: uncultured Flavobacteriaceae bacterium; assembly: GCA_963762065.1. GTDB lineage: Bacteria > Bacteroidota > Bacteroidia > Flavobacteriales > Flavobacteriaceae > Maribacter_A. The sequence goes on from CAVXJE010000004.1 coordinate 143,935, forward strand.
ATGTCATTCGTTTTTTAACTCCGCAAGATGAAAAACTTCATTTAAGGGATATTATTCGTGGGGATATTGAAATTGACACCGACCTATTGGATGACAAGGTACTTTTTAAAAGTGATGGTATGCCCACATATCATTTGGCTAATATTGTGGATGACCATTTAATGAAGATTTCCCATGTAATCCGTGGTGAGGAATGGCTACCCTCTTTGGCATTGCACGAATTGCTCTATAATGCCTTTGAATGGCAAGCTCCACAATTTGCACATTTACCCCTAATAATGAAACCTATTGGTAAAGGTAAATTGAGCAAGCGGGACGGGGAAAAAATGGGCTTTCCGGTATTTCCTTTATCATGGAATGATTCCCAAGGGTATCGTGAAGCCGGTTATTTTCCAGAAGCAGTGGTTAATTTTCTAGCAATGTTGGGATGGAATCCAGGTACCGAACAGGAAGTTTTCAGTTTAGATCAACTTATAAAGCAGTTTACTTTAGAACGTGTACATAAATCAGGGGCCAGATTTGATCCTGAAAAAACCAAATGGTACAATCATTTGTATTTGCAAACAAAAAGTGATGCTGAGTTGGCAAAGCTATTCTTGCCCTTTGTTGAAGCTGCTATTAAAGAGGTTCCCGAACAAAATAGAGGCTTCTACTGCGCTCAGCCTGACAGCTTGGATTATGTAACAAAAGTGGTTTCGCTTATAAAAGAAAGGGCAACCTTTGTGTCCGATTTTTGGGAATTAGGGGATTATTTCTTTGTTTCGCCTACAACCTTTAATGAAAAAGTGGTGAAAAAACAATGGAAGGAAGATACTCCTGGGATTATGGACAAGCTAATAGAGGTTTTGGAAAATATTGAGGATTTTTCATCCAATAATTTAGAAACCATAGTTAAACAATGGATCGGTGATCAAGGGCTATCCTTTGGCAAGGTAATGCCCCCTTTGCGTTTGATCATTGTTGGCGAAATGAAAGGACCACATTTGTTTGATATTTTTGCGTTGATCGGGAAAGAGGAAAGTGTGTCCCGTATCAAAAATGCCATTGTCGCACTACAATAGAATTCCATATTTTTTATCATAAGTTCATTGCTGTAACAAATCGGCCATAAATACTACAGATATTATAAAGCGATTTTGTAAATTGATTCACTAACTAAAATATATATCTTATGGGTAATTTCTTTCTAATTCCAATTATTTTTATAGGTCTAATAGTCCTCTTTTCCTCTTTTTTTATTGTTAAACAACAAACGGCCGTTATCATAGAACGGTTCGGTAAATTCCATAGTATTCGCCAATCAGGTCTGCAAATGAAAATTCCACTTGTTGATCGTATTTCAGCTCGTCTGGGGTTGAAAATCCAACAATTGGATGTAATCATTGAAACAAAAACATTGGATGATGTGTTTGTTAAACTAAAGGTATCCGTACAATATGTAGTTATAAGGGAAAAGGTTTATGAAGCTTTTTATAAGTTGGAATATCCACACGATCAAATTACCTCTTATGTTTTTGATGTGGTACGTGCTGAAGTGCCTAAAATGAAACTGGATGATGTTTTCGTTAAGAAAGACGATATTGCCATTGCCGTAAAGGCTGAATTGCAAGATGCCATGTTGGATTATGGGTATGACATTATAAAGACCCTTGTTACCGATATTGATCCGGATGGCCAAGTAAAAGAAGCCATGAACCGAATCAACGCTTCGGAACGTGAAAAAATAGCTGCCCAGTTTGAAGGTGATGCTGCGCGTATACTTATAGTGGAAAAAGCAAAGGCTGAAGCAGAAAGCAAGCGATTGCAGGGTCAAGGTATTGCCGACCAACGTCGTGAAATTGCACGAGGTCTTGAAGAATCTGTTGAAGTTCTGAACAAAGTTGGGATTAATTCACAGGAAGCATCTGCCCTAATCGTAGTAACTCAGCACTATGATACTTTACAATCAATAGGGGAAGCGACCAACACCAATTTAATTCTTCTTCCCAATTCACCACAAGCAGGGAGCGATATGTTGAACAATATGGTAGCATCGTTTACCGCAAGTAATATGATCGGCGAGGAAATGAAAAAGAATAATCCGAAAAAAGGTTAAGATTCCAAATCCATAAATTGAAAAATCCCTCTTAATAAGAATTAGGAGGGATTTTTTTATCCCATTTCAAAAAAAATACCTTTATTATTGAAATGCATCCCTTAAGAGATTTATCTCCATTTAAAAGACCCATATAAAGCATTGTGCCGATAGGGGAGCGTATATCATTACTAGCAAAATAAAACCTCTTAAAACCCTTTAAAACAAGTCATTCTTTATAGATAATACCGATTGATATATTTTTTACTATAAAAAATATTTATGTTAATTATTTTGTTGGATTTTTGCCCAAGTGTCCCGCAAAGTCACCGTCCGGTTAAAAACCAATTTCCCTTTAGTGGAATCTGGATCTACACAAAAATAACCCAACCTCTGAAACTGAACCCTGTCCTCAACTTTCGCATCCTTTAAACTAGGTTCTAAATACCCCTTGATAATTTTCAAGGAATCAGGATTAATGAATTCCATAAAATCCTTGTCTTTATGTGTGTCTGGACTTTCGTCTAAAAACAATCGATCATAAATACGAATTTCCGCTTCCAAGGCATGTTTTACAGAAACCCAATGTAAAGTACCCTTCACTTTACGTAAACTTTCTTCATTACCACTACCACTTTTACTTTTCGGATCATACGTGCATTGAATCTCGGTAATATTCCCATCAACATCCTTAGTGCAACTTTCAGCTTTGATTATATAGGCATTTTTCAATCTAACCTCGCCCCCAATTTTTAGCCTAAAAAATTTGCGATTCGCTTCCTCCCTAAAATCTTCCTTTTCAATATAAATTTCCCTACTAAAAGGAACCTGTCTTGTGCCTGCGGATTCGTCCTCAGGATTATTTTCGGCCTCCATCCATTCCTCCCCATCTTCTGGATAATTTGTAATGACCACCTTAACGGGGTCCAAAACGCCCATAACACGCGGAGCGATTTTATTCAAATGCTCTCGGGCATGAAATTCCAGCAAGGAAACATCGATTAAATTCTCTCTTTTCGCGATTCCAATTGTGTCGGCAAAATTCTTAATAGCTTCCGGTGTATATCCTCTTCTCCTCAATCCTGAAATTGTGGGCATCCTTGGGTCGTCCCATTCTTTTACGACGCCTTCTTCAACTAGTTTCAAAAGTTTTCGCTTACTAACCACGGTATGACTCAAATTTCGTCGAGCAAATTCCCTTTGTTTTGGCCGAATCTTATTTTTATCGTAAACCTGATCTAAAAACCAATCATATAATTCACGATGCATTGCAAATTCCAAAGTGCATAATGAGTGTGAAACCTGCTCAATGTAATCGCTTTCACCATGGGTCCAATCGTACATTGGATAAATACACCAATCGGTATTTGTTCTGTGATGTGCCTTATGCAGTACCCTGTACATAATGGGGTCGCGCATTAACATGTTGGATGAGGCCATATCTATTTTTGCTCGGAGCACATGCGTGCCTTCTTCATGCTCCCCTCTTTTCATGGCTTCAAAAAGCTCCAAATTTTCTTCCACAGATCTATTTCTATAGGGACTATTTGTGCCAGGTTGTGTAGGACTGCCTTTTTGCGCTGCCATATCCTCTGAAGACTGACTATCTACATAAGCCTTTCCTTTTTTAATAAGAATCACCGCCCAATCATACAATTGTTGGAAGTAATCCGAAGCATACCGTTCGGTATCCCATTTGTAACCGAGCCATTGTACATCGCGCTTTATAGCATCTACAAACTCTTGTTCTTCCTTTACCGGATTGGTGTCGTCGAACCTAAGGTTAACGGGTGAATCATATCGTAAACCCAAACCGAAATTCAAGCAAATAGAACTTGCATGACCAATATGTAAATAACCATTGGGTTCGGGTGGAAATCGAAAGCGTAAATGTTCTTTAGGAAAGCCATTTTTAAGGTCTTCCTCGACAATATGCTCGATAAAATTAAGTGATCTGGCTACTTCGCTCATTTAATATTTTTTACGAAGCACAAATGTAGCAAAATTGCCGCTATTGCGGACTACAAAATACCCTAGCATACAAATAATAGGGTTTCACAACATATTTACTATACGCTACAACATTAAATTTCGAACCAGGTAATTAAATAACATATTTGTTGTTGAATACTGGTGAAAGATTGACAATGGTGAGAAATCCACTCAGAACACTGAATAGATTCCAAGTTATGTCAGACCCAAATCTAAATGCAAAACCAGAAACGGTCTAAATTACTACTTATGAAAAGAGAACCTACGTTTAGAAACAAACTATTCATTCTGGCATTTACCTTCATGGCCATTTTACCTCTCTCGGCCCAAATCTTGGTAGATGCGCCAGAACCAGCTGATAACCCAAACTTAGCAGGTAACTCTCCTTGGACAGCCATTTGTGCAGGTGTAGGCGGTTTTAACCAATACTACGCAAAAATTGCCTGGGCAGGTAATGCCAATTCGGCCAATGAGTTTATTTTGGAACTGTCTGACCTAAATGGAGATTTTACAAGTGCAGCTGAATTAGCAAGAGTCGGAGACCAAAATAGCAATAGTTCAAAAGAATTCGATGTTGAGTTTACTATACCCACCGATACAAGAGGCCAAGGCTACAAAATGCGCGTTAGGTCAACTGACCCAGCAAGTACAAGTACCGAATCACTTGCATACAATATGTACTATCTCGATGTTACTTCAAATATAAACATCAGTGATGATGGTAGCGGAGTGGCTCCTGGTACTGTTTGTAGCACGGGACCAATTACTTTACAGGTTGATAATGTTACTAACCCGGAAACATACCAATACGTTTGGTACAAGAGTGGATCACCAATAAGTGGCGAATCAAGTCATACTCTTAATGTAACCACATCGGGAATGTATTTCGCATTTATTGATTACGGTCCTATTTGTTCAGGTTCGGCCAATACCGACTCGAACATAGTTGATGTAACCATAGGTGGTGGTGGTGAAGGTATCTTTATTAATCCTCCCTCAAAATCCACCCTATGTGCAGGTGAAACAGAAACATTAAGTATTAATACTACTGACCCTTCGTGGAGCTATAAATGGTATAAGGACAATGTTGTAATTGCTTCCGCAACTACATCTACTTATGCGGTTGATGCCGACACACCTGGATTTGAAGGTGATTATCAAGTTGAAATATCATCAAGTAGTATCTGTACAGAAAGATCAGCGGCCATAACCATGAACAATGCCGATAGTTATACGGTAACTAGGGAAAATGCTGCGAACATAGTTTTACTGCCTGCTCAAACCAAAGTTCTAAGTGTAAGCTCAACTGCCGTATCACCAACTTTTAAATGGTTCAGGAATGGATTGGAGATTTCCGGGGAAACCAATAGCAATTTAAATGTAACCCAAGAAGGAACCTATTATGCAGAGATTACACAAGGTGGTGGTACATGCCCTGGAACTGTTAAGAACTCTGAATCAACTACCGTGGTCACACCAACTTCATTTGAAATAATCGCTGATTATACCCCATCCTATACGGCTTGTGTATCAACCAACATAACACTGCAGGTACAGACCATAAACGCGGTTATGGCGGATTTAAGTAAAATAGATGTTACTGCTGATATTGCCTCCAGCTTCTCGTATCAATGGAAAAGAAACGGAATCGATGTTGCAGGGGAAATTAACAATACTATAGGTCTAACTGACACTGTGGAAAATGGTGATTATAATGTAGAGGGAGTTATAGGTTCATACAATGCAATTTCCAACGTGTTGTCTGTTCAATTACTTACTTCAGAAACAATAGCCATTTCAAGTACCAGTACCGTTTATTGCAGTGCTTCTGATACCGTTTCTTTAAGCACGACTACAAGTCTATCAGGGGAAACTTTCGAATGGCAACGGGATGGCGTAGCGGTGAACACAACCGATAATACATGGGATGTAACCCAATCAGGAACATACCGATTGGTTTTAGACAGAAATGGATGTTCCTTAACATCAAACGAAATAATCATAGCTCCTTTAGATGCATCACTTATATCTATTGATCCTTCAGGGGATGTTGTTTTTCCCGAAGGTACCTCAAGGACGGTTACTGCAAGTGGAGGAACTGCTTATCGTTGGTATGATTCCAACAATGTTGAGTTGAGCACAAGTAACTCCATGGATTTTACTACTGCGGGTTCTTATATATTGATTGCCAATATTGACAACTGCGAAGTATCAAGACAAATAAATGTATCCTATTTAGATACGTTCAAAGTCCCTAACGTTATCACAGTTAATGGTGATGGAATTAATGATCAGTGGGTAATACCCAATTCATATTCCAACAAAACAGACATAAACGTGATAATATATAATGAAAAAGGAGAAGAAATATTAAATGAGTTTGACTATAAAAATACATGGCCACAATCCTCAATGGCTTTTCCAAAGCAAAACATGGTTTTCTTTTACAAAATAAAAAATAACCAAGAGGTATTGAAGCAAGGTACTATTACCGTAATTCGATAAGCTATTACAATGTTTAAAAAAAGAATCATATTTCTGTTGTTGTCTATTCTTGCCTTGACCCACGTCAATGCACAGGAAGATACTCCTTTTGTACCCTATGACGTTCCTTCACAGAACTTGTTAAAGTACAATAGATTTCTCATAAACCCAACCTTTTCAACGGTTAGGGAAGATGTATCATATATAAATCTATTGCATAGAAACCAATCGGTACAATTTGCTGACAATAATCAGAATTACTTTTTAAGCTATAGTGGTAGAATCAGTGATAGAACAGGTTTGGGACTTAGCCTTTATTCCCAGCGCGAAGGTACCGTAAGCAATTTTGGCGTATTGGCAAACTATGCTTATGGGATAAAACTCAACGATAAAAGTAATTTCACTTTTGGGGCCAATGTGTCCTATTATAATAGTGGATTTGATCAGAGCAGGGCTTCCACGGTTGAAGTAGATCCTTTTTTGGCTGGTTTACAGGACAGTAATTTGATATCGTTTCAGCCTGGATTCAACATCTCCTACGGTAAGTTCGATTTTGGCGTATTCGCTGAAAATCTATTTGATTACAATATAAAGACCAGCGAATCTATCACAGATTTTAAGGATAAAACCTTTTCAAGTCATTTGCAATACACACACGAATTTGAGAATACAACTGGCATTTTGGAAGATGGCCGATTAATGCCATTGGCACGTGCAAGAAAAGTAGGGGAAGATGATGTGGTACTTGGCGGTAGTCTTATCCTAGACCTTCCAAAACTTGGATGGGTCCAAGGTGGCTATGATAGTTTCTATGGTGCATCAGCTGGTGTGGGTTTCAATCTAAATAGAAGACTTTCCTTGGGTTACACTATGGAAAAAGGATTATCAAACAACTTTGACAATTTTGGGGTTACCCACGAAATATCATTTGCATATTCATTTGAACCCAATTTAACTGAAGATCGTGTTTTTCTTGAAGATAGTGAAAATGAGCTAGCGGATTCAGATGAATCAATCGAAGAGTCCTTGGTCACCGATGCTAGTGAAATAAAAGAATTAAAAAAGAAACTTGCTGAAAATGATGCAATTATTGCCGAATTGATGTTTAGGCAAGACTCCTTGGAAAACAATCGTAAAAAGGATTTGGAAAAACGTTTCGAGATGGTCATGAGAATGGTCAGGAATGAAACTAACGGTGAACGACCTGACTTGGAGAAACAAGCAGAAAAACTCTTCTTAGGCGATGATACCAATGTTGCCATCGCAGCCAATATCCCTAACAATGACGGTACACAACAACGACAAGGCATAAAACATACCGAACGGTCTAATGATGTGGTTGAAAAGCCAAAAACGACGGTTTCCATACGACCAACATCCACCAAGGATAACACAAGGAATATTGCGCTAGTAGAAACAGCTAAGTCGAACAAAATTAAAAGCAGGCGCTTTAAGGACCTAAAAGGCGTTGAAGACGGTTACTATGTTATTGCCAATGTTTATAAAGGTGGTCAGTACATGGACAAGTTTATTGACGGACTGAGCCAAAAAGGTATCAATGCCGATTATATAGACAACCCAAACAACGGTCTTAAGTATGTTTATTTAGATCGATACAATACATGGGAAGAAGCAGTTGCTGCACACAAGAGCAATTTAAATGGAAATTACAGCGGCGAAATGTGGATCATGAATGTAGACAATCGCTACACCAATGAGGCATACGCTGAAAACGTGAACAAAATAAAAGACAAGTCTTCAAAGTATGACACAAACGTTCTACAGCAAAACGTAATCGTAAAAGATAAGGTTGCTGCAAAAAAACAAGAACCGAAAAGTCAAAAAATAAATGGTGTTGATTCTGGATACTACATAATTGCAAATGTATTTGCGAATCCAAAAAACGCCAACAGATTTGTTAAACTATTAAACTCATACGGATTAAGTGCAAGCTATTTCATAAATCCAGAAAACAATTACAGGTACGTGTATTTAAAGCGTCACCAGTCTTGGAACAACGCCCTTATATCTTACTATACCAAACTAAATGACTCGTACGATGACAAAATGTGGATCATGCGTGTCACACCGAACCAAATGGCTTAAAAATGGACAGAAATTTTATTAAAAGACTGTTTGCGGTCTGCATATTCCTTATTTCCTATGCAGGTCTTTCCCAAGAGTATACTTCTTTTACAAGAACATATCCGAACGGCAATACTTTTAGATACCAAAATAACCTAAAAGGTGATTTAACATTCATTGCCAACAATATTGTTAACAGAGACGGAGGAACGGGCACAACCCAGCCTGAAGATCCTTACAACGCAACTGGTAATTCCTCAACCTACAATGATTGGTTGAATATACAGTATATTGATGTTGATGCAGATCCCACTACTTTTAGTTCAAGTTCAGCAAATTTTAGCTTTCCAAATGCAGACTGTAATCTTATACGATATGCAGGATTGTACTGGTCTGCAACATACCCTAGTGCACAAGCAGGCCAGGCAATAGGAACAGGTAGGCAAAATGATTTTAACCAAGTGAAACTAATGGTTCCTGGTGGCGCATATGTAGATGTTGTCGCCGATGAAATCCTCTTCGATGGTTTTACAAGTGCCGATAATTCAGTAAGACAAAACAGTCCGTATGCTTGTTATGCCGATATAACCTCATTAATTACACCACTGGCAGACCCTTCAGGGGATTATACCATAGCGAATGTTAGATCCGTTGTCGGTTCATTATCACCTGGAGGTGGAGCAGCAGCTGGTTGGACTTTGGTCGTAGTATATGAAAACCCAACACTAACCGGTAAATTGATAACAACCTTTGATGGTTTTGCAAGAGTACGTAGTGCCAACCCTACAGTTGATATCAATTATTCTGGATTCAGTACCATACCTGTAGGTCCTGTCCGCGCAAACATAGGTGCGGCTGCTTTGGAAGGGGACAATAGGATAACAGGAGATAGGATGCGAATTAGGGCGGCAAGCAATCCTGGTTTTACAACAATCAGCAATGCAGTTAATCCTGCGAATAACTTCTTTAACAGTAATATTACTTTAAATGGTGCCATTACCAACAATAGAACGCCAAACAGTATAAACACGTTAGGGTACGACACCGATATATTTTTATTGAACAACCCTTCGAATTCTGTAATTCCAAATTCAGAGACTGCGGCAACCTTTAGATTTACCTCAAACGGAGATCAATATTACCCATTCTTTAACTCCTTTAATATTGAAATTATTGAACCCAATATCGTGGTTGAAAAAAAGGTTGAGGATATCGCAGGGAATGATATTACCGGTCTTGGGGTTAATCTTGGCCAAGAATTGGACTATGTGCTTACTTTTCAGAATATAGGCAACGACGATGCTACCAATTATACAATTAAGGATGTATTACCAATAAATGTAACTTTCATTCCTGCAAATTTAGTGATGCCAGGAGGCATGACCTATGTATATGACCCTGTTGAACACGCCATAACATTTAATGTTCCGGATAATAAGGTAGAAGAAGGAGATCCACCATCATCAATTCGTTTGCGGGTTAAGGTTGCGGAAAATTGTTTTGATTTTGTTAATGCCTGTACCGACCTTATTGCAAATTTAGCCTTTTCAACCTATGAGGGGGTTATAAATAACAACCAAATTACCGATGATCCAAGTGTAAGTGATTTTGACAATTGTGGATTCGTGACGCCTGGGGCAACTAATTTTTTATTAGACGACCTGGAAGATTGCGATTACAGCCGTACCGTCCAGCTATGTGGTAATGATGTGCTTTTGGATGCCGGAGACGGTTTTGATTCTTATATCTGGTATATAGACGAGAATGAAGATGGCCTTATTGATTCAGGGGATACTGTTATTGATGATGGCGATCCCGATAATGATCCCAGTACACAATTAGTCAATGATATAGGCATCTATATTGTTGATAAAATAATTGCCGATCCATGTAAGGGATTCCAGGAAATTATAACTGTAGAACGATTTGGTGACAATACTGTTAACCCTATTATTGAATTCTATAATATGGTAAACGGTGATGCCGATCCAACCAATGATATACAAGGTGAGATAGTTAGTTGTAGTATTGACGGGGACCTTTTGCCCAAAATATTCCTTTGCGGCATCAATGATACTGAGCTTTTACAGGTCAACATTGTAGACGCCCAAAGCATTGTGTGGGAACAGCTTGATGAAGCTAGTTGTGCATCTTCAGGGGATGACTGCGCGAATAAAAACTTGACCTGTACCTGGAATCCGGTAACTTCAGGAAATAGTTATAATGTTGCCAGTCCTGGCAAATATAGATTGGTCGTTAATTATCAAAATGGATGTTTCAATCGCTTCTATTTCAATGTGTTCCAAAACACCTTGGACATTGAATACAACAAGAATGATATAATCTGCACCACCCCAGGTAATATTACGATAACAAATCTTGGAAACGGTTATGGTTATCAATTGGTTGATATCGCTACCAGTACCATCGTAGTTCCTTTTAGTGCTAACAATGGCCCAAGTTTTGATATTGCAACAAACGGCGCGTTTCGTGTTGAAGTAGTGCAATTAGACAATACCGGATCACCTATTCCCGGTGCTTGTATTTTCACTACTCCAGATATTGGAATACTTCTAAGGGATTTCCAGGTTGCCATTTCAACCACTTTGGCAACTTGTAATGACTTGGGCTCAATAACGATTCAGGTATCGGATGTAGAACCAAATTATGAATATGAATTACGCTTGGATGACGGTTCTAATGGAGGTTTAGGTACCCTATTAGACAATGAAACTGCCCAACCGGATAATAATTTTACTTTCAATAACCTAAATCCTGATAACTATATTGTTATTACAAGAACAGACGATGGTTGTGAAGATATTCAAAACATAACTGTAGACGAAGTCCCTGATTTGACCCTAACCGCACTGACAACTGCAGATATTAGTTGTGAAGATGGAACCATTACCCTTTCTGCCAATGGAGGTTTCCCTGATCCCGATTATAATTTTGCGATTTGGAGCAAGGATGGAACCCCATTATATGCAACGGTAGGTGATATTCCTGGATCTGCCTATCAGGTCGGAAATGTTTTCTCTTTTGTTACTGGAGAGGAAGGCGATTATGAGTTTGTAGCAGTAGACGCCAACAACTGCTCCACAATATCCAACTCAGTTACCATTTCAATTGCACCTTCTATTACATACACTACAACAGCGACCGACGAGACCTGTTTTGACGACGAGGACGGTACAATTTCAGTAAACGTAACCAATAGCAATGGATATTCAATTTCTTATGTTCTTACAAATCCAGATTCCTCAACGGACAACAATAACTCAGGTACTTTCACAAATTTACCGCAAGGTAACTATACGCTAACCTTATCAATAACCAAAGGTGCGAATACCTGTGATATTATAGAGCCTTTTACCATAGGAGGTCCTGTTGACGGTGTATATGGTGATGCTGTTTTGATACAGGATTATTCATGCCTTGGCAATGGTATTATCGAAGCTCAAAATGTTACCGGTGGAACTGCGCCTTATGAATTTAGTATTGACGGAGTAAACTTTGTTTCAGGACCAGGAGCAGAAACTTTTTCTGGTTTAACAGATGGAGATTATGAAATATTCATAAGAGACGCCAATGGATGTGATTATAAAACCAATGAAATAAAAATAGATAAAGCTAAGCCATTAAAAAACCTTCATAAAAGATACATAATAGACGCTAGTTGTCCTTCGGAAACAGGGGAATTAAGGGTACACATGCATGAGGGCGGTACAAAGCCCTATAATTTTGAAATAGTTTCCCCTGTATTAATTCCCGCCACCCTAATAGATGATGAAGAAGCTGTTTGGGAAAATTTGCCTTCCGGAACACATATTGTTAGGGTTACCGATGCTAGTGGATGTACTATTGAGAATAGTTTTACAATAGAGCCAGTAATAAAAATCACCGCAATCGGACAGTTGATAAGCAATGTATCCTGTGTTGGTGGTGCCGATGGTGAAGTTGTTTTTAATATTTCAGATTTTGATGATAAATATGAATATAGCATTAATGGTGGGCCCATAGACGATAAAGAAGATGATGCCCAAATTACATTAACAGGCTTAATTGCCGGTGACTATACCATATTAGTAACCGATGAGGAAACCAATTGTACGGCTACAGCGACGGTTACCGTGAACGAGCCTGCGACCACATTGGCCTTTACCTCGGTAGTGACACCGCTTACCTGTTCGGCAGATGGTTCAGTGACCATAACGGCCACCGACGGATGGGGCGGGTACTCCTATGAATTGGAACAGCCCGATACAACACCGATTGGACCACAAGCAAATAATATATTCTTTGGGCTAACCCAATTGGGGACCTATACCATCAGCGTCACCGATACGGGCGGTTGTACCGTGACCGATACCTTCGACATCACGGCTCCTGGTAATCCTACGGTTACCCTGGACCCTACGACAGATCTATGTTATGACCCGGCGACAGGCGTGAGCCTTACCGCTAACGCGGCGGGGGGAATTGCCCCTTATACCTATAGTCTTAACGGTGCCCCGGCACAGAATGGAAACGTGTTCAATAATTTGGTGCCCGGTGCATATACCGTGGTTATTTATGATGCCTACGGATGTACGGCCACCTCGAACACAGTCACCATAGAGCCTCAACTTACGGTTTCGGCTGTCCTTACAAAAGAACTGGACTGTACCGCTTCCCCGGATGCGATCATCGACATCACCATAAATGGAGGCTATGCCGCTTTCGATTTTCAGGTAAATGGTGGCGCCAGTACTCCGGTAGTGGGCAATACTTTTTCCTATACCACAGCGACGGATGGCTCGTTCACGTTCTTAATAACAGATAGCGAAGGCTGTACGGCCCAGACCACAGTGGTCATCGACCCGATAACCAACCCGGTCGCCACACACAATCCAACGGGTCTCACTTGTGATAGTGCCTCGGATGGAAGTGTTGACATTATCATAGACCCTAATTTCGGGACCGCTCCCTACCAGGTCGATTTTGATGGTGCCGGACTGTCAAACCAGACCGTATATTCGGGCCTCGCGGCAGGTACCTATAACTATACCGTCCAGGACAGTAAAGGTTGTACCTATTCCGATAGTGTTACCCTTACAAGTCCTAACCCTATTAACGCAGATGCCGTTTTAATACAGCCTTATACCTGTGTCCAAACAGGGACCATACAAACTCAGAACGTTACCGGAGGAACTCCAGGTTACACCTATAGTATCGACGGTATTACCTTTGGGGCATCAGATTCCTTTACAGGACTTACCGATGGCAGTTATACCATTACGGTAAGGGACGCCAATGGATGTACCTTCGTTACGGCCCCAGTGAACATTCCCGCATTGGACCCTCCAACCGATATAAATTTCGTCGCCACGGCACCCAACTGTCCCGCACAGACGTCGGATGTTACCCTTACAGTAGTAGACGGCACAGGGGCCATTACCTATGAGATCATTGCCCCGGTAGCCGTGAATAATGGTGCCAGTAATGTCTTTACAGGCCTTGCACCGGACACCTATACTTTTAGGGTTACCGATGGCAATAGTTGTTCCTACGATGAAACATACACGATCTTACCTGTTACCCCAATCGATGTAGCTGGTTCGCTAGTAAGCAATGCTTCCTGTGTCGGCGCGGCCGATGGGGCCATTGATTTTGCAGTAAGTGATTTTTCCGCCACCTATGCCTATTCCGTGAATGGAGGGGCTTCCATAGTGGGCCAGTCTGCCGCAACAATCAACCTGCCGGGATTAATTGCAGGTGATTATACCATTGTTGTAACCGATGAGACCACCAACTGTACGGATACTGGTACTATTACCGTGAACGAGCCTGCGACCGCATTGGCCTTTACCTTCGTGGTATCCCCCTTGACATGTACCGCCGATGCGAGCGTGACCATAACGGCCACCGACGGATGGGGCGGGTACTCCTATGAATTGGAACAGCCCGATACAACACCGATTGGACCGCAGGGCGGAAACGTTTTCGCGGGGCTTACCCAATTGGGGACCTATACCATCAGCGTCACCGATGCGGGAGGTTGTACCGTGACCGATTCCTTCGATATTACGGCTCCATCTAATCCCACCGTTACCCTGGACCCAACGACAGATCTTTGTTATGATCCTGCAGCGGGTGTTAGTCTAACCGCTAATGCCGCTGGCGGGGTTGCGCCGTATACCTATAGCCTTAATGGAGGTCCTGCACAAAATGGAAATGTATTCAATAACCTGACTCCAGGCGCCTATACAGTCGTGGTTGCCGATGCTTTTGGATGTCCTGCGACCTCGAACACAGTGACCATAGAGCCACAGCTTACGGTTTCCGCTGTCCTGACAAAGGAACTGGACTGTACCGCTTCCCCGGATGCGATCATCGACATCACCATAAATGGAGGCTATGCCGCTTTCGATTTTCAGGTAAATGGTGGCGCCAGTACTCCGGTAGTGGGCAATACTTTTTCCTATACCACAGCGACGGATGGCTCGTTCACGTTCTTAATAACAGATAGCGAAGGCTGTACGGCCCAGACCACAGTGGTCATCGACCCGATAACCAACCCGGTCGCCACACACAATCCAACGGATCCCACTTGTGATAGTGCCTCGGATGGAAGTGTTGACATTATCATAGACCCTAATTTCGGGACCGCTCCCTACCAGGTCGATTTTGATGGTGCCGGACTGTCAAACCAGACCGTATATTCGGGCCTCGCGGCAGGTACCTATAACTATACCGTCCAGGACAGTAAAGGTTGTACCTATTCCGATAATGTTACCCTTACAAGTCCTAACCCTATTAACGCAGATGCCGTTTTAATACAGCCTTATACCTGTGTCCAAACGGGGACCATAAAAGCTCAGAACATTACCGGTGGGACCCCGGGTTACACCTATAGTATAGACGGCATCACCTTTGGTGCTTCCGATACCTTTACCGGTCTTACCGATGGCAGCTATACCATCACCGTGCGTGATGCCAATGACTGTACCTTCGTGACCGCGAATGCCATAGTGCCACCGTTAGATCCCCCAACCGACATAGCTTTCGTCGCCACGGCACCTAACTGTCCTGCCGAAACTTCCGATGTTACCCTAACGGTAACCGATGGAGTAGGAGCTATTACTTATGAGATCATTGCCCCGGTAGGCGTGAATAATGGTGCCAGTAATGTCTTTACAGGCCTTGCACCTGATACATATACTTTCCGGGTAACAGATAGCTATGGATGTACCTACGATGAGAACTATACCTTAAATCCGGTAACCAAAGTACAAGTTGCGGGGGTATTGGTAAATAATGCTTCCTGTGTTGGCGCGGCCGATGGGACCATTGATTTAGCAGTAAGTGATTTTTCCGCGACTTACGCCTATTCCGTGAATGGAGCGGCATCTGTAACAGGTCAGTCCGCTGCCGTGGTCAATTTGACCGGTTTGGCCGCAGGTAATTATACCATTGTGGTTACGGACGAAACCACCAACTGTACGGATACCGATACCATCACCGTGAACGAGCCTGCGATCGCATTGGCCTTCACCTTTGTGGTATCGCCCTTGACCTGTACCACCGATGCGAGCGTGACCATAACGGCCACCGACGGATGGGGCGGGTACTCCTATGAATTGGAACAGCCAGATACAACACCGATTGGACCACAAGCAAATAATATATTCTTTGGGCTAACCCAATTGGGGACCTATACCATCAGCGTCACCGATGCGGGCGGCTGTACCGTGACCGATACTTTCGACATTACGGCTCCGGCAAACCCGGTTGCTAGTATTGACCCAACATCAGATTTGTGCTATTCTTCCACCAGTCTTGCTACGATTGTAGTGGGCGCAGCCGGAGGAGTGGCTCCTTATTTTTATAGAATTAATGGAGGACCAACACAAACATCCAACACTTTTGCCGACCTAATTCCTGGGAATTACACCTTTACGGTATTGGATTCCTATGGTTGTAGTGATGATGTATTAATAACTATTGCACCGGAGTTGACCTCCAATGCCATCCTGAACAAGGATTTGGATTGTACCGGGTCACCTAATGCCGTAATAGACCTGAACGTAGGTCCAGGATATGCACCGTTTACATACGAAATAGACATTAATAGTGCCGGGTATGTTGCTTATGGCGGTGGATTCCCTTATAGCACTTCTGTGACTGGAACTTATCAATTCCGTGTTACCGATAATCAAGGTTGTATATCAGAATCGAATATTATTACCGTAACCCCCGCAGTAGATCCTATGGCAACAGCTACTGCTATTGACCCAACTTGTAATGGGGATTCCAATGGGGTTGTAGAAATAAATGTGGATCCAAATTTTGGTATTGCTCCCTACCAGGTTGATTTTGATGGGGCCGGATTGTCCAACCAGACTGTATATACGAACCTCGCGGCAGGTACCTATGGCTATACCGTCCAGGACAGCAAAGGATGTACCTATTCAGATACGGTAACTTTAACCGATCCTGCTGCCATAACGCTAACAACCACGGCCAATCCAATTACTTGCTTACCAGGTAATGTACCCGGCTCAATTGATGTTACGGGAGTTGCTGGGGGAACAGGAAATTATACTTACTATCTACTGGATAGTAGTGGCGGCCTTGCAAGTACTGCAACGACAAACCCGACAGGGCCCACAGCTATGACCAATATTAATTTTGCGGACCTTAACTTTGGAAATTATTATGTAAGGGTCATTGACGATGCAGGATGCGAGTACAATTTTGGCCCCGTACAGGTGGCTTCGGATGTAAATGACCTTGCTATTACAGCCAACTCTACAGGTAGCTGTGCAACAGGGGTATCCTATGATATCTCAATTGTCAATGGTGTGGGTCCTTTCGAGATTAGAATCTACGATGGAACACCCTTCAACCCAGGTGATGGGGTTGCCCCAAATGGATTACCTGCCACTAGTGGTACGGCAAATGAAAGAAATCATCAGTTTGCTGGATTAAATTTTGATATAAGCTATGTTTTTGAAGCCTTGGACACAAGTACGGGGTGCACTTATATCAGGCAATTTCCCGCAGAACCCTCACCTTCTCCAATAAGTATTACTGAAACTGTTACCGATATACTTTGTAATGCGGATAATAACGGCCAAATAGATTTTATTGTTGATACTTATCATGGTTCGGTAACAGATATCGACTATGAAATTTTAGAACAACTCACCAATGTTGTTGTGAGGTCCGGAACGCTTTCTGACGTGCCTGGCGGACCAGTTAATGGTTCGGAAAATAATCTTCCTCCCGGTGACTATATTCTAACAGCTACAGAAGTAGGATTTACCGAATGTTCTACAGCTAAAACATTCCGAATACTAGAACCTACGCCTATTGCACTACAACTCGTAGATAATAACAATGCCAATTGTAACGAAGATGCCCAGGTAACTGTGCTAGCAAGTGGCGGTACCGGTCCATATAACTATGCGTTTGTGGAAGATGGTGTGGCTCCCGTAGCCGGCAATTATACGGCCAGCAATTATGCGGAGCTAGATCCGGCTGTGAATCTGAACTGGGATGTATACACCCGGGATAACAATGGTTGTGTAGATCAATTGGATGTGGTTATCGCCTCAGATCCGGTTCCAAGCATATCCGCTGTTGTTTTAAATCAATGTGATGCTACTGCCGCAGAAGGCGAATTCAATATTCAGGTTACCCTGGATGTGGCAGGTATAGGGCCACACTCTATAAGTGTAAATGGTGGTTCTTACCAGACAACTACCTTAACGAATGCATCCGACATTGTAGTTTTCACCGGACTCAATTCTGGGAATTATACATTTGAAATAAAAGATTCCAACTATTGTGGAAATTCAGTTTCCGTAGACATCTATCCGCCATCTGCCCTTACCGCAGAAGCCCAGGTACAACCTAATTGTTTTGCAAATGATGGTCGGATTTTATTGACTCCGTATGGTGGATCTGGAGCATATACCTATGAATTAAAAATGGGGGTCGTTAGTATTGCTGGGCCACAGGTATCGCCTTTATTTATAGGGCTAGCTCCCGGATTATATACCGCCTTTGTATATGACAGTTTGGTCGCAGGATGCGGGGCTTCGGTTAATATTGAATTGGAAGTGCCTGCTGCAGTCACGACCACCACCACACAAACCAATGTTTCCTGTTCTGGTAACAGCGATGGAACCGTGACGGCTATCCTGGATCCGGGGATGAATAATCCTCCATACGTATATGAATTGTATGATAGTACCGGACTTATTTTATTGCAGCCAACACAGACAAATAACACCTTTACAGGCTTAGCTGCAGGTAGTTATGTAGTATTAACAAGGTCTTCCCGACTTTGTGAGGACCGCGTTCCAATTACCATCACCGAGCCACTTCCCGTAAATGTAACAGTCACGGCCACCGACTTCGCCTGTAATATGGACAATTCCGTGGCACAGGCCGTGATCACCGCCGTGGGCGTGGACGGTACGGCTCCATATACCTATAGTATAGACGGTGTGAACTTCTTTGCCTCCAACACCTTCAATATCAACGATACCGGTGCCGTGCAGAACATCACCGTCACCATAATGGACGATAACGGCTGTACCGATACCGATACCGTAACGATCAACCCGTTACCAACTATTACGGATGTATCCGTATCCCAGATCACGGCAATTACCTGTTCCAATGACGAAACGGCCCGTGTAACGGTGACCGGCGGATCGGGCGACTTCACTTTTGAGCTATTGCCAGGTGGACCAACCCAGAGCTTGGTGAGCCAGACGGCCGACTTCGACCTTACGGCCCCAGGCGACTATACATTCAGGGTGACCGATAACGTTACGGGATGTTATTTTACAACATTGCCTTATACCGTTGCACCTTACGATCTGATCGAAGTTATCGCAACAGCGGTTACCCCGGTAACCTGTTTCGGGGACTCCGATGGCGAGCTTTCGATACAAGTGGACAATTACCTTGGTAATTACACATATCAGGTTTTTGACTCTGCAGCTACTCCTATCACAGGTGTAATAGCTTCTGATACTTCAGTAAACCCAAGAACGATATCAGGACTTTCGGCAGGGAATTTCTATGTGGAGGTGATCGCTACCGATACCCCTTTCTGTGATAATGTCTCCAATACGATCACCATAGGGTCGCCTAGCGCGCCTGTAAGTCTTGTCGAAGATTCCAATATCAATGCAAATTGCAATATCGGCGCGCAAGTGACCGTGTCGGCAAGCGGGGGGACTCCCGGCTATACCTATGCGTTTGTTCAGGACGGGGTTGCTCCGTTGGCCGGGGATTATTCGGCAAATAATTTTGCAATACTCGATCCTGCAACCAATTTAAACTGGGACGTATACGTACTTGACGCGAACAACTGTCCGCAAATGATCGATGTGGCCATAGCCGAAGATCCAATGCCTACGGTTACGGCCCCTGTATACGCTACAGACCAATGTACATCCAATGGAACAACCTATACCTTTACGGTTGTTGGAACAGGTATTGCGCCATTAGCCTATAGTGTCGGCGCCGGATATCAGTCCAGTGCTACAATTACAGTGTCCGCACCTGGAAACTATACCGTGACCGTTAGGGATGCCAACGGTTGTACGGCAACCGATACCATCACCATCCTGCCACCGCTAACAGCAGCGGCAGTGGCCACGACCCAGCCTTCTTGCTTGGCCAGTGACGGGGTGATCACCATAACCGCCAATGGCGGGGCAGGTGCCGGGAACTATGAGTACGATCTTTTGGACAGTGCCAATGCAAGTATTACAGCGGGAGCTCACCAAGCTTCCAATGTGTTTGCCAGTCTGGCCCCAGGCAACTATACCGCTATCGTCTATGATACCAGTGGTTCAGGGTGTGATGCACAGGTGCCCGTTTCCTTGGAAACGCCAACGCCAGTGGTCTTTACCTATAACCAGGAGAACGTATCGTGTTTCGGTGGAAGTGATGGGTCTATCCAAGTGGTCCTTGACCCTTCGAACAACAACCCGCCCTATACCTATACCTTGAATGACGGAACGAATCCGCCAACGGTACAGACAGGTAGCCTATTTACAGGTTTGATAGCGGGATCCTATGACATCACCGTGACCTCGGACAGGGACTGTTCCGATACCCGGACCGTGGTCATTACCGAGCCAGTGGTACTGAGCGTATCCGCAACGGCCACCGACTTCGCCTGTAATATGGACAATTCCGTGGCACAGGCCGTGATCACCGCCGTGGGCGTGGACGGTACGGCTCCATATACCTATAGTATAGACGGTGTGAACTTCTTTGCCTCCAACACCTTCAATATCAACGATACCGGTGCCGTGCAGAACATCACCGTCACCATAATGGACGATAACGGCTGTACCGATACCGATACCGTAACGATCAACCCGTTACCAACTATTACGGATGTATCCGTATCCCAGATCACGGCAATTACCTGTTCCAATGACGAAACGGCCCGTGTAACGGTGACCGGCGGATCGGGCGACTTCACTTTTGAGCTATTGCCAGGTGGACCAACCCAGAGCTTGGTGAGCCAGACGGCCGACTTCGACCTTACGGCCCCAGGCGACTATACATTCAGGGTGACCGATAACGTTACGGGATGTTATTTTACAACATTGCCTTATACCGTTGCACCTTACGATCTGATCGAAGTTATCGCAACAGCGGTTACCCCGGTAACCTGTTTCGGGGACTCCGATGGCGAGCTTTCGATACAAGTGGACAATTACCTTGGTAATTACACATATCAGGTTTTTGACTCTGCAGCTACTCCTATCACAGGTGTAATAGCTTCTGATACTTCAGTAAACCCAAGAACGATATCAGGACTTTCGGCAGGGAATTTCTATGTGGAGGTGATCGCTACCGATACCCCTTTCTGTGATGATGTCTCCAATACGATCACCATAGGGTCGCCTAGCGCGCCTGTAAGTCTTGTCGAAGATTCCAATATCAATGCAAATTGCAATATCGGCGCGCAAGTGACCGTGTCGGCAAGCGGGGGGACTCCCGGCTATACCTATGCGTTTGTTCAGGACGGGGTTGCTCCGTTGGCCGGGGATTATTCGGCAAATAATTTTGCAATACTCGATCCTGCAACCAATTTAAACTGGGACGTATACGTACTTGACGCGAACAACTGTCCGCAAATGATCGATGTGGCCATAGCCGAAGATCCAATGCCTACGGTTACGGCCCCTGTATACGCTACAGACCAATGTACATCCAATGGAACAACCTATACCTTTACGGTTGTTGGAACAGGTATTGCGCCATTAGCCTATAGTGTCGGCGCCGGATATCAGTCCAGTGCTACAATTACAGTGTCCGCACCTGGAAACTATACCGTGACCGTTAGGGATGCCAACGGTTGTACGGCAACCGATACCATCACCATCCTGCCACCGCTAACAGCAGCGGCAGTGGCCACGACCCAGCCTTCTTGCTTGGCCAGTGACGGGGTGATCACCATAACCGCCAATGGCGGGGCAGGTGCCGGGAACTATGAGTACGATCTTTTGGACAGTGCCAATGCAAGTATTACAGCGGGAGCTCACCAAGCTTCCAATGTGTTTGCCAGTCTGGCCCCAGGCAACTATACCGCTATCGTCTATGATACCAGTGGTTCAGGGTGTGATGCACAGGTGCCCGTTTCCTTGGAAACGCCAACGCCAGTGGTCTTTACCTATAACCAGGAGAACGTATCGTGTTTCGGTGGAAGTGATGGGTCTATCCAAGTGGTCCTTGACCCTTCGAACAACAACCCGCCCTATACCTATACCTTGAATGACGGAACGAATCCGCCAACGGTACAGACAGGTAGCCTATTTACAGGTTTGATAGCGGGATCCTATGACATCACCGTGACCTCGGACAGGGACTGTTCCGATACCCGGACCGTGGTCATTACCGAGCCAGTGGTACTGAGCGTATCCGCAACGGCCACCGACTTCGCCTGTAATATGGACAATTCCGTGGCACAGGCCGTGATCACCGCCGTGGGCGTGGACGGTACGGCTCCATATACCTATAGTATAGACGGTGTGAACTTCTTTGCCTCCAACACCTTCAATATCAACGATACCGGTGCCGTGCAGAACATCACCGTCACCATAATGGACGATAACGGCTGTACCGATACCGATACCGTAACGATCAACCCGTTAAACGTGTTTACGGTTGCTGTAACACAAACAACAGCCATATCATGTTTAAATCCTGAAAATGTACTAATAACTGTTACCGATGATGGAAATCCGGGCAATACGTATACTTTTGATTTGTTGCCTATAGGAAATCCTAATGGAGCATTGACAGGAACGCCAACAAACACATCGGCTACCTTTGATATCTCTACTCCCGGGGACTATACCTTTAGGATTACCGATAATACCACAGGTTGCTATGTAAATGCTGTGTCGTATGAAATATTACCTTATGATTTAATCGAGGTTGCAGCTATTGCGACAACACCCGTGACTTGTTTTGGTGGCTCTGATGGGGCATTGGAAATCGATGTTACCGGATATGTTGGCACTTATGATTATGAGATATTCAATAGTGCAGGTGTAACTACAGGAATTACCGGTGCCGGTAACACCACAACCAATCCACTTACAATAAATGGATTGACAGGAGGTAATTATTTTGTCAGGGTAACAGAAACAAATGCACCTTCATGTCTAGAGGATTCTAATGTAGTAACCATTGTTTCCCCTAGTATGGCCCTTAGCGCGATTGTTAATGCCCCAGCACCCGTTACCTGCACGAACGACCAAGGCGAAATATTGGTCGATCCCAATGGAGGTTATGCTCCTTATGATATTGTATTGACCAACACAACAACAACACAGGTGTTTACAGCAAT
Organism: uncultured Flavobacteriaceae bacterium; assembly: GCA_963762065.1. Lineage (GTDB taxonomy): Bacteria > Bacteroidota > Bacteroidia > Flavobacteriales > Flavobacteriaceae > Maribacter_A. The sequence continues at coordinate 167,451 of CAVXJE010000004.1, forward strand.
AGATGTAACTAGCATGCTGTTCACTGGTCTTGCTGCAGGAAATTACGATGTTGTAATTACCGATAACGGAGGTTGTGTCTTGAACGATACAGAAGTATTGATTGCTCCTATTCCAATTACTGCGGATATTACAGCTTCTATATCGACTTTGGATTGTTATGGTGATACCAATGCAATTGTTACCGCCATCAATGTAATTAACGGAAGCGGTAGTTACCAATATCAACTTAACTACTATGACCCAACAGGGGTTACCATTGATTTCACTAGTGGTGGGCAGATAAGTCCGATTTTTAATAATCTTGGAGCTGGTATATACAGTATTACGGTAAGTGATGGGTGGAATTGTGATGTAGAAACAGCCCAAGTTACGATTACAGATCCTACTGAGGTATTTGCCTCCTTGATTAGGACAAGTCCATTGACTTGTACAACCCAAGCGGATTTGGAATTAACCGCTAGTGGAGGAACTGGACCATATCTTTATAGTACAGACGGAATTACCTTCTTACCGATGTCTGGTGGAAACACACAAACATTTAGTGTGGATGCTGGTGAATATCGTTATTATGTTCAGGATTCTTTCAATTGTACCTCTATCTTATCAAATGAGGTCAATGAAGATGCTATTGATCCATTAACATTAACCGTTGACAAAACGGCAGCGTTTATCAATTGTTATGGTGAAAACACGGCTGTAATATATGCTAGTGCTGAAGGTGGATTAGGCAATTATCAATATGAATTGTTTACAGATGTTTCGTTGAGTGTTGCTTCCCGCATAGCTGGTCCTCAAAGTTTAGGTGAATTTGGCGGATTGATTGCCGGAACCTATTATGTAACAGTAACAAGCGAAGATTGTGTAACTACACCAGAAGAAGTGATTATCACAGAACCAACACCTTTGACCTATACTGAGGATGTTGTAAACGTGAGTTGTTATGGTGAGTATAATGGTAGCATAACCGTAACACTTTCAGGAGGTTCTGGAGGTTACCAATATGCAATTTCACCAAATCTGAATAAGTTTGATGTTGTAAACACCTTTACTGAATTGGCCCCTGGTGATTATACTGTTATTGCACAGGATGTGAATGGTTGTTTTGAACAATTACAATACACCATAACACAGCCCGAGCCAATAAATCTATCTGCTACATCAACTCCTGAAATTTGTATTGGGGAAGAAAACGGTACTATTTCAGTGGTTATTACTGGTGGCACTGCGCCGTATAGCACAAGTTTGAACGATAAATCAGATTATATACAAGATAGGGTTGATTTTACAGACTTAGCTGCAGGAAGCTACCTTCTATTCGTAGTTGATGACCAAGGCTGTGAGAATAATACAATCATTGAAGTTGCGCCTGGTCAGAATCTAAATGCGACCGTCGATCCTGTTTATGAATGCGACAGTGATCTGCCTACAAATTATGTGAATATAACCATGGAAGATCCTACTGTCCTGGGTTCCATTATGTATGCTTTAGACTCTATGGATCCTGCAGACATGCAATTGAATCCGGACTTTAGGGATATTACCCCAGGAATGCACTCCATAACAATCGCCCATACAAATGGGTGTGTGAATACGGTTGATTTTGAAATTCTAGGATTTGAACCATTGACCTTGGAATTACAGAATAATAGCATTAATGTAATAACCGCTATCGCAACTGGAGGTCGGGGAGAATATACCTTCTATTTCGACGATGACAACAATGGACCTGACAATAACTACACAATCTATAGAACTGATAATTATGAGGTTAGGGTTGTAGACGAAAACGGTTGTGAGGTTATTGCCAACATAGAAATGGAATTCATAGATATTGAGATTCCTAACTTCTTTACACCTGATGGAGATGGCCAAAATGATTTCTGGATTCCAAGGAATTTAGAAGCCTTCCCGGAAATACTAATTAAAATATTTGATCGTTATGGAAGAGTGGTTGAAGACGATGTTATTGACAAAAATGGTTGGGACGGTCTTTACCAAGGCTCTGAATTGCCAACTGGTGATTATTGGTATGTGATTAAACTAAGAGCGGATCGTGATGATCGTGAATTTGTAGGTCATTTTACCCTATATCGATAAACTTAACCTAAAAAGATAATGCGCAATAAATTATTGACATTACTGCTTATAGTGAGCGCCATGGCTGTTAAAGCCCAAGAGCTTACAATTCCCCAACTTTCGCAGTATTTGGCAGACAATCCCTTTGTAATGTCGCCTACCTATGCTGGTATCGGGGATCATGTGAAAATACGTGTAAACGGACTAACACAATGGGTTGGCATTAAAGACGCCCCTGATACACAGTCCCTTGCAGCTGACATGCGTATTGGTGAAAAATCAGGTTTAGGCGCCTTATTGTACAATGATAGCAATGGGGAAACCAAACAGCGTGGGGCTCGTCTTTCATTTGCCCACCATTTGACTTTGGATAGGTATGATGATGAGTTTCTTTCATTTGGCCTTTCCTATAATTTCAACCAGTTCAGGATTGATATAGAAAATTTTGATGCTCTGGATCCGAGTGTTACAGATGATAGGGCAACTACCAATCACAACTTTGATGTAGGGGTAATGTATCGCTATGACAAGTTTTATTTTAGCGCCAATGCATCCAATTTACTTAATAAAGATCTTACAAGATTCAACCCTGTATTTGAGCCTAATACCTTGCGTAATTATTATATCTATACAGGTTATAGATACACTAAAAACAAGAATAGTAAGATGGAGATCGAGCCTTCTATTTTCTTTCAACTTTTTGAAAGTGACGGCAGGTCGGTAACCGATTTGAATGTGAAATTTAGATGGTATGATTTTGAGGACTATTATTATGTAGGCGCCACCTATAGATTCTTGAACGATCAAGTTGGGAATCCATTATATATTGCACCGATCGTGGGTCTTAAAAAGAGTAATTTTTACTTTGGATATTCGTATCAGGTTATTCTAAATGAAATTTTAGGCTATAGTACCGGTACCCATGTGGTTACCCTGGGGGTAGATTTATTCCAGGGCATAAGTAATTGTAGGTGTACTTATTAAAAAGATGTAAGACATAAGACCACTGCGCTTCTAGATGCTAGGTTTTTAAACAAATAAAGTTGACCTTTTTTGAAACCTTTTCTCAATAGATTGCTTTAAGTTTGCGTAAACGTATTAGGTCATAATGGGAATAATCAAATTAACAAATATTCGGGTGCACGCGCATCATGGGTGTTTGGCCGAAGAAAGCATCATAGGTAGCGAATACCGAGTTGATCTTTCAATAAAAACCAATCTTTCAAAAGCTTCTATATCCGATAATCTTTCAGATACTGTCGATTATGTTCATATCAACCACATTGTTAAAGCTGAAATGGGGATACCTTCAAAACTTTTGGAGCATGTGTCAAAACGAATTATAGACCATATATTATTGAAGGTCAAAACGGTTGAAAAAGTGAGGGTTTCCGTATCAAAGATCAATCCTCCAATTGGTGGCGATGTTGAAATGGTGACCGTAGTTTTACGTTCAAAAAGATCGTGATCATTGTTTTTGATACATAAAAAAAGTATTACCTTTGCACCGCAAAATGGCATCGTGGCCGAGTGGCTAGGCGCAGCTCTGCAAAAGCTTGTACAACGGTTCGAATCCGTTCGATGCCTCAAGAAAACCTCCTTTCGGGGAGGTTTTTTCATTTAATATCAACACTGCCCGTACAACGGTCCTCCCGATGCTTCGGGACGTTCGATGCCCCAAGAAAAGTAAGGAATTACTATTCCCTTATATTTTCTATCTTTTCTATACCCTTTTCGATATTGAACTTATCCTTTGGCAAGAATCCTTTGGTGATTAATACCAGTCCGCAAATAATAAGGATAATACCCAATCCTTTTTTAATTCGGGAAATTCTTTTGTAGGTAAGTTTTCTCTTAAGTTGTTTAGCCAATAAGATCTTGAAAATATCAGTTGTTAAATAGGCCCCAAGCATTGTTGAAAAGAAAACAACAATTCTATTGGGATCATTGTTTAGACTTGGACCAACTATAATTATGACACCCAGCCAAAAAACAAGAACGCCGATATTGATGAAGTTCAACAAAAACCCTTTTACGAACAGGCTTAAATAATCATTCTTTTTAGTTCTAAGCGAGGGTTTGTCCTTTTTAAAATCGGTCTTAAAATAAGTGGTGATTCCGTAGACCAAGAGTATAACCCCTCCAAAGACGTATAAACCAGGTTGGTTACTCAAATTTTCCAATAACTGAAAACTACTGAAATAGGCAACAACCAAAAAAAAGAGGTCTGCAACAATAACACCAAAATCAAATACCAATGCAGCCCTAAACCCTTTTACCGCACTGGTCTCAAGCAGGACAAAAAAAACAGGCCCGATCATAAAGCTCAGTAAAAAGCCCAATGGTATCGCCGCCTGTATATCTTCTAACATGGGGTAAGATTACATTCTTGTTATTTTTCCTCCAAAAACCGTTTTTTCATCCATTTTTACTGGATTACCATAAACTAAAACCTCACCGCCCGCCTTTACGGTGGCCTTCACGTAATCTGAAGCAAAAATCTCAGCTTTTGATCCTGCATTTACATTAATGGTGGAAAATTTGGTCTTTAATTCCTTCCCTTCATAAATACCCCCTGTATTAATTGCTACATCCTGTAATTTTGCGATTCCTGATGTTTCTATAACACCGCCGGTAACAGTTTTTACCAGGAGTTGTTCCACTTCCGTTTTTATCACCATTTCACCTCCTTCTTGTGCCCTAAGTTCAAGAACATCTTGTTTAATGGCTTTTTCCGAGGTTATCTTCGCGTCCTCATTAACATCTATTACAACAAGCTTTTCGGTATAATAAACGTCGATAAATGTTCTATAGCCACTAAAAATCTTAGTTACTTCCATTCGTAACTTCAAAACTCCATCATTATTGACAATCGCCACATTTTTGGTGTTCGCGCCAGTAATGACCGCCTTGTTTTCGGTAGATTTTATCAATTTAATAGATAATCCATCAAAAGCCTTTATTTCTGAAAAAGCTTGCAGTTCTTGGGTTATTTTTTCGTCTTGTGCCGTAATTGTTTGAAAAACAAACAAGAATGCCACATACAAGACCAAATTTTTCATTGTTTTAGTTTTTAGGTTTTTTCTTACTAACGTAAACAAAATCTGTTCCAAAAAACGTTTTTATACGTTCTTTCCGATAAGCGAAAAATCCAAATGGCGTTTTATTAAATCGGTATTTTTAACCATTACCACCACTTCATCACCTAATTGGTACATTTTTTTGGTTCTTTCCCCAACAATAGCGTACTCCTTTTGATCAAAGATATAATAATCACCTTTGATATCACTAATTCTGACCATGCCTTCGCACTTATTTTCAATGATCTCTACATAAATTCCCCATTCGGTAACTCCAGAAATTACCCCAACAAATTCCCTGTCCTGATGGTCTATCATAAACTTGATCTGCATGTATTTTATAGAATCGCGTTCAGCATTCGCAGCTAAATTTTCCATATCGGATGAATGTTTGCATTTATCCTCATAACTTTCAGCTTTTGGTGAAGTACCGCCATCTAAATAATGTTGCAACAATCTATGCACCATTACATCGGGATATCGGCGTATTGGGGAGGTAAAATGTGTATAGTAATCAAAAGCTAGACCGTAATGACCAATATTGTCAACCGTATAAATAGCCTTGCTCATACTACGAATAGCTAACGTATCCACTAAATTCTGTTCTTTTTGGCCCTTAACATCCTCCAGAAGCTTATTTAAAGACGCGCTTATCGATTTTTTATCCTTAAAGTCAAGTTTGTGGCCAAACCTAGAGATAATACCGTTTAAGGCCATTAATTTTTCTTCACTGGGATCATCGTGAATACGATAGACAAATGTTTTGGTTGGTTTTTGTTTACCAATGAATTCGGCCACTTTTCTATTGGCCAACAACATAAACTCCTCAATTAGTTTATTTGCATCTTTCGCTTCCTTGAAATACACACTTTCAGGTTCATTATTTTCATTCAGATTGAATCTTACTTCTAATTTATCAAATGAAATTGCACCTTGTTGCATTCTTTTTGCACGCATGATCTTAGCCAATCTATCCAAGATCAAAGTAGCTTCGACCACATCATCCAATACGGAATAAGCTTTTTCCCTAATCGAAATTTCCTTTGGTATATTCCCATTGCCATTTTCTATGATATACTGGGCTTCTTCGTAAGCAAATCTTTCGTTTGAATTTATAATCGTTCTACCAAACCATTGGTTTTTAATAAAAGCCTTATCATCTAATTCAAAAATGGCCGAAAATGTATATTTTTCCTCATTTGGTCTTAATGAACAAGCATTGTTAGATAATACTTCAGGTAACATGGGAACCACTCTATCGACTAAATAAACCGAAGTGGCCCTATTATAGGCCTCATCATCCAAAACGGTATCTGTTTTCAAGTAATGTGAAACATCGGCAATATGGATTCCAATTTCATAATTACCATTTTGCAATATTTCAAAAGACAATGCATCATCAAAATCCTTAGCATCCTTGGGATCAATGGTAAAGGTCAAAGCCTCTCTCATATCCCTTCTTTTTGCAATTTCCTCAGCTTTTATCGACGTATCCAATGAATTGGCAAAATTTTCCACTTCAATAGGAAACTCATACGGGAGACCATATTCCGCTAAAATAGAATGTATTTCGGTGTTATGATCCCCAGGTTTACCAAGTACCGTGTTGATGGCCCCAAAAGGGGAATCAGCATTATCTGGCCAATCAACAACATCCACAATAACCTTATCACCATCGGTTGCATTCCCTAATTTATCCTTTGGTACAAAAATATCGGTATACATTCTAAAATCCGTTGGCCTAACGAACGCAAATGTTTTCTGTATATCAACAATACCAACGAATGATGTTTTATTTCGTTGGACGACTTTTGTTATTTCACCTTCCAATTTTTTACCATTCCTTCTTGGAAAAATATAAACTTCGACGGTGTCTTTATGAAAAGCTTTTTTTAATTTATTAAAAGGAACGAATACATCATCATCCATACCATCAATTACTATATAAGCATTGCCTCTACCAGTAATATCTACAGTTCCTGTATGGTATGTTTTTGTTGAAGCAGCTACTTTATAGTGACCTCTGGTTTCTTCCAAAATCCTCTTTTTTTCCTTGAGTTGCGCAAGCCTTTGGATAAGTTGATTTCTTTCATGCGCATCTTCAACACCAATTTTAGCGGCTATTTGTTTATAAGTGAAACTTTTTTTCGGTTCTTTCTCAAGTACAGTGAAGATTCCTTTGGTTATTTCGTTGGCTCTATGGTTTCTTGCTTTCTTTTTTTTCTTAGACATTAAATATTTTATTTGGGCGGAAAATTACAAATTATAATCCATTACCTATATTCTAAAGGATTACCTTAAAGATTAATTTACAGTAAATACATTTATCAACATATATTACATATTAATATATTTCTTTTATAATTTAAAAATCAAAATGATGATTATGATGGTATGTTAATAGCAGCTATAAATTATTCGGTTGAAATAGCTTTTGTATTGTTTAATTAGTTTATCTACAACTTATAATATTGTATTCATACTAGAAATCAATCCATTGGAATTTTTATCATTATAGGTTGATAACCTATATCAACATAAATTTATTGATAAGTAAATATTGAATAATTGTTAATTTCGATATAATTTAACTTAATATCTTTTTGTTATTATTTTAGAAGTTTATTATGTTCTTCGGTTTTTGTTTTGTACAACAAAATTGAAAATCAATAACAAAATTTAGATATTGTTTTTTATTCCTTATTTATGAACACGATAAAGATCAGGATTGGTAAGTTAATAACAATATTTTTTTGATGTATTTTAGTCATTAACGGTTTCATATCTCATTTGTTGTTAATAATAATGTATTTGTACATTTGTGTTAAACTCTTACTTACTCCAATTATAATGAAAATAGCAATAGGTAACGATCACGCGGGAACAGAATACAAATTGGCTATTATGGGTCTTTTAAAATCAATGAATATTGAGGTAAGCAACTATGGTACAGACGGTTCCGATAGTGTTGACTATCCCGATTTTGTACATCCGGTTGCAAAAGACGTGGAAGAACAAAAAGTAAATTATGGTATTGTTATTTGTGGAAGTGGCAATGGTGCTTCAATGACCGCAAATAAACATCAAAAAATCAGATGTGCCCTCTGTTGGAATAAAGAAATTGTTGTATTGGCCAGAGAGCATAACGATGCGAATATTTTAAGTCTTCCGGCCCGTTTTATTTCATTACCCCAAGCCTTGGAAATGGTAAAGGTTTTTTTGAAAACTAAATTTGAAGGGGGTAGACATGAAAGGCGCATCGAAAAAATAGCTTGCCAATAATCTAGGTTTTGATGTTTAGTATTTAATTATAAATAGAAAAAACCTCACCTTTTATTAATACATGGCACATAATCACAAGAATACACATGCCCATAATGACCTAAAAGGCAAAAATCTCATTATTTCCATTCTTCTTAATATTCTTATTACCGTTGCGCAGGTAATAGGCGGGTTAATATCGGGTAGCTTATCATTACTTTCCGATGCACTTCATAATTTCAGCGATGTTCTATCATTGATCGTTAGTTATTTTGCTACTATTCTTTCTAAAAAAAAGGCTTCCACCAATAAAACATTTGGTTATAAGAGAGCTGAGATCATTGCTGCTTTTGTAAATGCCGCTACCTTAATCATTGTTGCTGTAATCCTAATTATTGAGGCTATTGAGCGTTTTATGGCTCCAAAGGAAATAGAATCGAACCTGGTAATTTGGTTATCGCTGTTGGGAATACTAGCCAACGGATTCAGTGTTTTGTTGTTAAAGAAAGATGCTGAACGAAATATGAACATGAAATCTGCTTATTTGCATTTATTTACGGATATGTTGGCATCTGTAGCGGTATTGATAGGTGGTTTACTTATGAAGTATTATCAAATGTACTGGGTAGATCCAGCCTTGACCATGGCCATCGCCTTATATCTGATTTACATGGGATACGATCTTTTAAAGGAATCGACCAGGGTTTTAATGTTATTTACGCCTAATACCATCCATGTTCAAAAAATTGTTGAATCCATTGGTAAAATAGAACCAATAAAAAACGTACATCATGTGCACATTTGGCAATTAAATGAAGATGAGGTGCATTTGGAAGCCCATGTAGATTTTTCAGAAGATATAAGGATTTCAGAGTTTGATGTTATCTTGGATAAAATCGAAGAGGAGATGTACCATAAGTACGGTATAAACCATGTAAATATTCAGCCGGAATTCGGGAAATGCGATGTTAAACAAATAATTGTACAGGATTAATGTTGAATATTATCACAAAGAACTTTGAAGAACTTACAAATGATGAATTGTATGGTATTTTACAATTAAGGGCTGAAGTTTTTGTTGTAGAGCAAGATTGTGTTTACCAGGATATGGATGGTAAAGACCAAAAAGCATTACATGTTATAGGAATTAAAAACAATGAAATAGTGGCCTACACCAGGATTTTCAAATCCGGCGAATATTTTAAAGAGGCGAGTATTGGTAGGGTAGTTGTAAAACAGGTTGAAAGAAAATACGGCTATGGCTACGAAATCATGAACGCCTCAATAAAAACAATCAAGGAACAACTGAACGAAACCAAAATTTATCTTTCTGCGCAGACCTATTTAAAAAAATTCTATAACTCCCTAGGGTTTAAAGAGGTTGGCGAAGGTTATTTAGAAGACGGTATCCCGCATATTGGAATGCTAAAAGAATTGAAGCCTAAATTTTTATAGGGGATTTGTTTGTAAGGTTAATGTCTTCCAACATAGAATCCGTGAACTTATAATGGCCCTTAGTAGTTATAATCCGGAACCTATTCGACCTCATTCTACTCAATGCATCCAAGAATAGCCATTTTGATTTAAGCATTACAGGATTATCGGATTTAAGGCTAATTTCAAAAAAATATTTCATTCCGTTTTTCAGCGCCACAATATCAGGCGTTATTTTAATATCACTACCTCTTTTTAGGTATGATTTTGGTGTCTCATAGCCTTCCATATCAGCTTTTATGTTTTCAAAACCAGTGGCTTCAAGATGGTGAATGGAATGCTCTAAAAATACTAAATTTTCTGCTTTATCTGTTTTTATCATAATAGCGTAAGTTAGCAAAAAAATCCACCAAAATCAAATTTTAAACTTTGATTAACAGCGCTTTATGATTTAACGATGTTAAATGCCATAAAATCAAAGCCAACAATTTGGAATAAAAAAGGGGTACTGGACAATAGACCAACTGTTTTATTGATTAGTTGGATTCCATGGAAGTAGTTTGTTGATGTACATTTAACCCGAACGCATCAGGTTACGAGAAACCAATTAAACAACAAGTTAACGCTCACTCTTTTTTTAAACCTGTCCATGGAGTAGTTAACTTTCTATTCGGACAATATGTTATTCCATATAATTCCCCGTTTAGCAAATAACCGGAATGAAAGTATTCGTTACTTTGATCTCTTGTGGTAAATGCGAAGTATACTTTGTCCCAATTCTTATTCAGAAAGGCATTTTCCAGTTTACTCCCATAGAAAGTACCTGAAAAAGCATTTTCTTCAACCAATTCTATATTAAATGTATGGAAGTATCCATCTGATTCTGGAGAGGGTCTTAAGTCAATAGTCCATTCCCCTGTTAAAATATCAATTTGTTTAAGGGGTTCATCAATTTTTTCTTGCGCAAAAACGCTATTGGATATCAAGGTCAAAACGATGAGTAAAGGGAATATGTATTTCATGGGATTTATTTTTTGTTAAAGTGCATTTTTGCATTTCGATTAAAATATCCGGGAAAGAGCTTTAGTCCTATAATCAAAAATTTCCCTAAGTTTTCTTTTTATTATCAATTCATTTGCTAAACTTCCCAAAATACCAAACGGAGGCTTATAACTTACAATATCGGTCATTAGAACCCCTTCTTTTATGGGTTCTAAAATATGTTGATGATGCCAAATCCTATATGGTCCTATTCTTTGCTCATCCACAAAATAGTTATTTTCCTTAAGGTGTGTAATCTCTGTGACCCAAGTGTTTTTTATTCCAAAAAGAGGCGATACCGTATAGCTGATTAACATTCCTTCATACATTTTTGAAGGAACATCCTTTGAAGTTATATCAAACCCCATATAATCAGGTGTAATTGCTTTTAGATTTTTAGGATCTGAAATAAAATCCCATACCTGTTCAATGGAAGAATTGATTATCTGCTTCTTCCTGAATTGAAAAAATCCCATATTTAATCATTTTTATTTAACAGTTCAATTTGTTTTAATATTTCATTGGCATCGGCAATTTTACTATCACTTTGTCTTCGGTTGGAAGTTGATAGTTTATGTGCTTCCGCAAGAAGTTTCTTATACTGCAAATCTAGTTTTTCAATTTTCGATTTCTTTTTAAATAGTCCGAACATAATTTATTGTTTTATTGTTGAACACCCAACATACCCGAGTCGTATTTGAGTTGTTATCCAAGATGATTTTGAGGTTAATAAATAAATAGTGGTTTTAGTTATATCTTTTGCTTCGATTAGTTCATTTGGTGGATTTTTTTCAGATTCCGTATTTATTTTCCCGGAGGTAATTAAAAATTTGAATGCAAAAAAAGAATTCGTTAGGGAAGGTGCGATAGCATGGGCCTTATTTATTATTGTGTTTAGTTATTATAACCATTTTTTCCTTCTAAAATAAATGAGCATACCAATAGCTACGGTGAGAATAACACCCCACATGACAAAGTAGCTATATTTATAATGAAGTTCAGGAAGAAAATCAAAGTTAGTCCCATATATCCCCGCTATGAATGTGAGGGGAATGAAAATAACCGAAAAAACAGTTAAAAATTTCATGATATCATTTAACTTACTGCTAACTGTAGTATGATAAATGTTTAATTGATCCGACAATATTTCGCGATAACTATCTGAAGATTCAATCACTTGATTAATGTTATCCTGAAGTTCTTTATAATGAACAACAGTACTATCATTAAATAATTCAGAATCCAATTTTGCAAGACTCAAAATCAATTCTTTTGCAGGATTGATGTTTTTTCTTAAAAAATTCAATTCTCGTTTGTATGTATTGATTTCACCAATAATTTCCTGTTTGGGATCAAGAAGTAAGTTCTCTTCAAGGGTCTCAATTTTTTCACCTAACGAACTAACAACATATAAGTAATTGTCTATAACAATGTCAAGCAAGGCGAATAATAAGTAATCCGTACCCCCATTTCTAATCCTCTTTTTTTGTTTTCTTATTCGCTCCCGAACAGGCTCAAAGACGTCACCTTTTTTTTCTTGAAATGAAATGATGAATGATTTTGTTAATATCAAACTAAGATTCTCAAAATGCATTAGATTAGAATCGGGCTCTTGTTGTAACATTTTTATGCAGATAAAAATACAATTGTCATATTCTTTTAGAGTGGGCCTTGCTTGGGTATTCATTACATCTGCTAGAATCAGCCGGTCAAAATTAAATTCGTCCGCAATTCCCTCTATTATTTCGGTATTATGCAGCCCATCAATATTAAACCATGTTACTGTGTCTTTATCTTGATACTTTATAGCCTCCTTTACGGTCTTTATTGCTTCTTCGGCTAGGTTATTGGCATCAAAATCAATTATTCGTAGCAGTACTTCATTTATTTTCTTTTCCCCCCTGAATATTAAGGTGTCAGGTGAAATTCCTATTTCTTCTTTTGATTTCTTTAAGAATCTTGCCATATTTTTTGTTTTATAAATCACAATGTCCTTGTTTTAACTAGCGCGTGTTATGCGGCGTTATTTTTTCTTTTTGGTCAAAATTTTAGTATTGTCGGATTTTAAATGTAAATCCATTTGAGGAAATGGTATTGTGATGTTGTTGGCGTTGAAATTTCGATTAATAATTATTCTTATTTCACTTTTCACTTTATCAATTCTAAAAATATTCTCACTGAAAAATAAAACTTCAAAATCCAGTGATGAATTACCAAAATCCATGAATCGTGCTTCTACTAATTTTCCATCCAAAAATTCCGGATGTTCCACAACGCTTTCCTCTAAAACTTTTACAACCAAGTCAACATCACTTCCATAAGCCACCCCAACATGAATTTTGAAACGGGTTTTCTTTTTCTGATGGCTCCAATTAATAACTTTATTTGTTGTAATTAATGAATTTGGAATAATTATAGAAATATCACTTCTATTTAATCCTTTTGAGGTCCGCAAACCAATATGCTGAATTTCAACGATATCGCCGTCTATTTCGAGTATATCATTGATTTTTATTGATTTTTCTGAAAGTAATATTATTCCGGAAATAATATCGTTGAATGTTTGTTGTAATCCCAAACCCACTCCTACCAAAAGAGCTGCGGAGCCAGCGATTAAAAGCGTGACTTTAATCCCTATTGTTTCTAAAATAAAACCAATGGCAATTACCCAAACTACATATTTTATAATTTGAAATATTGCATATGTATTGCCGTGATCAAAGTTTGCATCTTTAGATCTACGGAATAGTGTTTTTTTAATTAATCCTAATATTGCTTGAGTGATCAGAAAAATAAAAAAAACGATCACTAAAGTGTAAACCCTTATCTTATAGTCGCCTATACCAATAAGTTCAAATTCCAATATATTATTTAGTGTTTCCATATAATTTTTAATTACGTTGCCTAACTCATTTCTAAACAAAACACTGAGAGCGCAATCTGTGGGTTGGGGTTTTTGCTGATTTTTTAGGTAATATAGTGAAATCGATCGAACTATTATCTGAAAATTTCGTGGTTGAACAGAGTTATTATTTTCAAATATAAAGAAGACACTTGGATGCCTTTGAAAACAATAAAATCATAAAAACAATTACGGAGCTTGGAATTACAATTTTGTGCTTAGGTGTTTTGTCAGGTTCTTTGACAACCTTAGGGCATGGGTGATTGAACAGATGGTGGCAATTACAGTCAAAAAAAAGTAAAAAGGCAGACAAAATCGCTACAAACTATTATTTAATACGTTGGGATAGCGTGGTAAAAGAAAGGCCTTGTTGCCCCATTGTAGAATTCATAATCCCCTCAAATAATGGTTCGGGACAGTTTTTCGGAATTTTCCATTCAATTAGAAAATTAGAACCAGTACCGCCTGATATGTCATGTTCATCGATTATTATCTCTGTTGTTTCCATAGGCGCCAAATATATTGGTTTGTCAAAATAAGTTCTAACGGAAGTCCCATGGGTATCAAAATATTCTGCTTTTAGAAGATAAATTGTATCCATATCACTTGTATTACGCAAACTTGCCATAGCAGTTAGATTGTGTGTTTTATGTTCTGATGTACTGTAAATCTGTGAATAAATTGATAAATATGATTTGCCATATTCAAGGGAATCCTTATGGCTTATATCAACAGTTCTTTTTGACCAATTTTCAGGATTTATAGAGCTGATTTCTTTTGGCAGGTTACAGCTAAAAAAGATGATTGTTAATAAAATCAATAAAAAAGTTGGTTTCATTTCTGGGTTTTTAAAATATTGCGAATCGAAGATACAACTAAGATTTAAAAGAAAGTAAGGACATTTGCAAAAGCAATTCGGTTTTGTTGATAAATATACTTACTATCTTCCCCATTTGTAAAAATTGGGGATTTAAAGTTTTCTGTAGCTGCTATTCTTTTCGTTCAAAGTTAATTCTAATTTTACCAAAATATCTAACAAATACATTAAACAAAACAGCCTCAAAAATCCCTAGTAAAAATCCAAAAGCCGCCCCTATTATGGGCATGCCGATCAAGGCCCCAAACGCAAGTACTGTCCCGTAACCTAATCCTGGCGTTTCTTGGGAAGTTACCCACTCAATACTCACGAGTATATCAAGAATAAGTCCGCCAAATGAATACAGCACGCCACAAATTAATCCAATGAACGCCCCTAGTACTGTTTGAAATTTTGCAAACGCGAATACCGCGATTTTTTGTGATTTTTCCATTGCCCAAATGTTAATCTGGCTCATCAATTTCTTTAATCCGCAATAAATGCATCAACCTGTGGGCAAAAGGAGCAAAGAATATTGCCACCGTACTTAAAAAAACAACACCACTGAAAACAGCATAAACCGAAGCGAACAATTTAGCGGGATCAGTTGTCAACTCATTAACTGGACCCATTCCCGCTAATATCATTGAAGCGTTATAAATACTATCAATCCAATTTAACTCACCAATACTGTGGTATCCGAATATTCCTATGCCTAAAGAAATAACCAGTAAGGAAATTGAAAAAACAGCATATTTAAATACCCTTTTGGCAAATTCCTTAGGAGAAAGGATGTTTTTGGTCTTTCTTGTTTTCATTATATAATTATACAACATTCACATTAAATAAATACCCAACCAATGCGGTAAGCCCCATGGCAATAGTACCCCAAAATGTAATTCTTATAATTGCCTTACCTATGCTAGAGCCACCTGTTTTTGCAGCTAATGCCCCTAAAATAATCAGGAAGAAAAGTGCAAAACCATAAAGGGAATATTCCATACTTTTCAATGGTAAAAAGAGTGTTACAAAAAGAGGCAGTATGCCACCAACTGTAAATGCCGAGCCTGAGGCAAATGCTGCTTGTATCGGCTTAGCCTTACTAATTTCATTTATTCCCAATTCATCCCTAATGTGCGCTCCTAATGCATCTTGTTCTGTTAATTCCATTGCTACGGTTAATGCAGTTTCTTTCTTCAAACCCCTCTTTTGATATATCTCCGCCAGCCTTTGCAACTCAATTTCGGGCGTTTCTTCCAATTCTTGTTTTTCACGTTCTATATCAGCTTTTTCCACATCTGTTTGAGAACTAACAGAAACGTATTCACCCGCTGCCATCGACAAAGCGCCAGCGACCAACCCGGCTAAGGTTGCCAGAACAATTGGTTCTCTAATATCACTTGCTGTAGCAATACCTATAGCAAGGCTTGCAGTTGATAATATACCATCATTTGCACCAAGAACAGCTGCTCTTAACCAATTACTTTTATGTATGTAATGATTGTCTAAATAGTCATCTATGTTGTTTGCCATTTTGGAAGTTGATTGTTTAGCTCTTTTTTTTCAGCCTTTTAAGATCTATTAAATATCAATGTCCTTTTTTATACCAATACATTTTCAAATTCAGAGTCGGCACAAAATACTGCAGATATTCTGGATTCATTAACAATTTTGACCATATCCCCAATTTTCATTCCTTGTTCAATTGTAAAGATATTTACATCCGTGTTTCTCTCATTATTAACATTTTCAAGCAAATCCCCTTGCTTTAATTTAATTGAAGTATTCTTAGGGAACCTAATCATTGTAGACAGATCTTCGATATCGCTTTCGCCAAATATTAATTTTGGATTATTATTCAGAATATGAACGTCTATAGTTCCTTTCCAATTTCGGCACATCAACAAGGAAATCAAAGTGGATAAATTATTGTTTCTTACACTAAAAGTTTCTTTCCAGTCAACAGGAATATTTGTCATCCATAAACTAATACTTTTTTCAATCGCAAGACTTGCTGTCGCATATGGTATATAAATAATCATCCCAAAATTATTCTTCTTGGTATCCGAAATCAGTTTATTATAATAATCCAAATTTGAAGTTGCGGAATCTATACTGGCAAAAATTATATTCGGTTTAAAGAAAGCAGCATTCAGGGATTGCATACTTACATTAACCGTTGTATTGAAATCTGTATTATCAATTACGGTATACGAAACAGATAGATCACTTTCCTTAAATTTTTTAACTGCATTTTTAAGGAAGTTCTCCATATTTCTTTGATCAGTCTCATTTTCATTTCTTAAGGCCAGAATCTTAACCGAACCTTTAGGATAAATTATGGAATGAATAAGTTTGAATGAACTTCTGAGTTCCTTGGGCATGATAACCGGAATCAACAAATCTGGACGCCACGACCTTACTTCCCTTTCTTGTCGTAGGCTATTTGTTTTTTTTGTTGCCCACTCTGCCAAAGCTGTAAATAGCCCACTTCTGGAGTCCCCTGCGGCAGATTTAATATTCATTTTTACAAGATACAGGTAGAATAGCACAATAAAGATCAATGAAAACAAAGCTATAATAACGTTCAACACAAACATGATGGCAATTGAACCAAAGGCACCAATAGCAGGAATAATCAAGGGAATTTTTAATGTTGGCCTATAACTTGGTAAAGCCAATGTTTGTTCAACAAGAGCAACTACATTTACCATCGCATAAGTAATCATAAAGAACATGGTAAGTAAAGGCGCGATGGTATTTAAATTCCGCAACGAAATGCCAAAAAGAACAATGAAAGCAGTAATTAACATTGCATTGATCGGCTCTCCCTTTTTTGATGTTTTTGCCAGTTTTTGACTTTTTGGCAAAATATTTTTTTCGCCTAATGCCAATAATATTCGGGGGGCGCCCACAAATGACCCGAGAGCCGATGAAAGTGTCGCCCCTAAAAGACCGGCAAGCACTATAGGGCCAAAGAGTGATTTGTCGATAAAAACATTGTAATTTTTCGCTAATTCGTCAGGTGTGGCAATAACTGCTGCAACAAATATCAAGCTGATATAAATAATTGTGGTTAGGATAACAGATGAAATGGTTCCAACAGGAATGCTCTTTCGGGGATTGGTAAGGTCGCCAGACATATTTGCACCGGCCATAACGCCTGTAACCGCGGGAAAAAATACAGCGAATACTATCCAAAAGGATGAGCCATTAAAATTGTTTTCTACAGAACCGGGGTATTTACCTATCCATTCAATATTAAAATTCAATTCATTCACAAATAAAGATCCATAAATAGACACTAGGGATAAAACGATAACCCCTAGTATGATATATTGTATTTTAAATGCAAAACTTGTACTTATGAATGCAATACCCATTACAAGCGCAAAAATCGCAAGATCCAGGATTAAGGGATTAATGTCGGGAGTGAGAGTCTGTAGTCCTTCTCGGAAACCAAAAATATACATAGCCACTGCAATGGATTGAGCAAAATAAAACGGAATCCCAATTGCCCCACCAATCTCCAAGCCAAGGGATTGGGAAATCAAACTAAATGCACCACCACTACCAATCCTTATGTTTGTGGTGATAGAAGACAAGCTAAGTGCTGTTGTAAGCGTAATTGCGACAGATAGCAAAACTATGCCCAAAGCTCCTAATACACCTGCATTCCCAACAACCCACGGCTGACGGATATACATAATAACACCCAATATGGTTAAGGTTGTTGGTGTAAATACTCCTGCAAACGTGCCAAAAGTCTTTTTAACCATAATTTTTGTTTCTATTTAAATCGTGTTGGTATTTTCATATTCGTGTTTCTGAAGTAATCAGAAAATCTAGAGCATACGTTTTTTTATGTGTTAATATAGTAAAATCGATTGAAGTATCCTTAGAGAAGTTTAGCTTTTGAATGGTATTTTTAATTTCGAAGATAGATTGCCAAAAAAGGCCGAGTCAGCAATCGTACCTTATCAACTTCATGGTGTTGGGGGTATAGATTGCAGCGTCAAATGCACAGCATTAATTAATTTTTACTTTAGGACCATCAATTTTACCAATTTAAACTAAAGCCATGGTTGACAAAAGTTATTTTAGGCCTTATGAGTATAAGAATCAACTCCGCACTTCAAAAGGTAGGATGACTCCTTTTTCTAAATAGGCCTTTAGTCCTTTTAATAGCATTGCCCAGCAAAATGAAGATGTTCTAAAATGCGAATTGCACTTCTGCCACCCTAAATGCGAGAAACTAAGTTTCACGCTCCCATTATCCTCGTCCATCTCAAATCCGAACGTTGTAGAATCCCAGTCCAAATCTGATTTGGTCATTTTTATACGAAAAGTATGATTCGGGACAATGGTATCCACTTTTCCGTACCAATCGTATTCCGGCGTAAAGTAAAAATTATACTCCGCTTCCAATTCGGGGTTTCCACTACATTTTAAGGGCCACCAGTTGACTAAATGTTCAGGCTCTGAAACCGCGCTAAAGACTTTTTCTATAGGCGCATTTATAGTCAAATCGTGATAAATACTAAAACTATTGTCCGATTTGATGATAGATCGTTTTGTGTTCATTTCGTTTTTAAACTATAACAATAATAGTACTAAACACGGCACTGCTAAAGCAATGAATTAGCTAAACCGTTGTTGTTTTTCTATGTTAATATAGTAAAATCGATTGAACTGTCATTTGTAAATCCTGTTGTTAAATGGAGTTTCGGTTTCAAATGAAATGTTATCAAGAAGACCGTATATGCGTTCGTAATTCAATATATATCAGAATAGAATCCTATCCAGGGCTGCCATAATTAGAATTTCAAAATTTATCAAACGTCCAAATCATTAACCAGACCTACTGAATTTGTAAACCTAAGATTGGTTGTTTAAAATTTGAGGCTACGATACCTTTTTAAATTAGGTATAGTCATGTAAATTGATTGAAAATAAGGGTTGGAAATGGGTCATAGTTAATATCTATGGGAAAGCAATTTAAATGAACAAACATTTTGGTAAATTAGCTGTAATAAGAAAATAAAATAAAAAGCAATAGCCGTATGGACAATAAAAAAAGTATGACAACATCAACAAATGACACAAGTTACAATGTTAACGGTGAAACCCAGTGCCCTTTTTTGGGGGGTACTCTTAAGCATACTGCTGGCACAGGCACATCAAACCGTGATTGGTGGCCAAATCAATTGAATTTGAACATCCTTCGCCAACATTCTTCCTTATCCAATCCAATGGGCGAAGATTTCAATTACGCAGAGGAGTTCAAGAAACTTGACCTAGGAGCTGTGAAGAAAGATCTTTTTGAACTGATGACCAATTCCCAAGACTGGTGGCCCGCTGACTATGGTCATTATGGACCATTCTTCATACGAATGGCATGGCATAGTGCAGGTACATATCGTATCGCTGACGGTCGCGGAGGGGCAGGCTCCGGCAGTCAACGTTTTGCACCACTGAACAGTTGGCCAGATAATGCGAACCTTGACAAGGCACGTTTACTGCTTTGGCCAATAAAAAAGAAATACGGCAAGAAAATTTCATGGGCAGATCTTATGATTTTAGCCGGTAATTGTGCCCTTGAGTCGATGGATTTTAAGACATTCGGTTTCGCTGGGGGACGGGAGGATGTTTGGGAATCCGAAGAAGACATTTATTGGGGCTCTGAAGGTGAATGGTTGGGAGATAAACGATATACCGGTGACCGCGAACTTGAGAATCCTCTTGGTGCCGTACAGATGGGGCTCATTTATGTGAATCCTGAAGGACCTAATGGAGTACCAGATCCCGTCGCAGCTGCCCGCGACATTCGTGAGACTTTTGGCCGTATGGCTATGAATGATGAAGAAACCGTAGCGCTTATTGCTGGGGGACATACTTTTGGTAAAACACACGGGGCGGCGGACCCCAGTAAGTACGTTGGTCCTGAGCCGGCAGCTGCTGGTATTGAAGAGCAAAGCCTTGGGTGGAAAAATACATTTGGCAGTGGTAATGCAGTCAATACGATTACAAGTGGCCTCGAGGGAGCCTGGACCACAACGCCTACAAAGTGGAGCAATAACTTCTTTGAGAACCTATTTGGCTTCGAATGGGAGTTGTCAAAAAGCCCAGCTGGTGCTCATCAATGGAGGCCTAAGGGCGGCGCAGGTGCCGGTACAGTACCAGATGCTCACGATCCTGCAATAAAACATGCGCCATTTATGCTTACGACCGATCTCTCATTGCGCATGGACCCAATCTATGAACCTATTTCAAGACGTTTCTACGAGAATCCAGATGAGTTCGCAGACGCCTTTGCGAGGGCTTGGTACAAGCTGACGCATCGAGATATGGGTCCAATAGCCCGCTATCTTGGGCCAGAGGTACCTAAGGAAGAGCTAATCTGGCAAGACCCAATCCCCGCAGTTGCACATAAGCTAATTGACGATAAAGACATCGCAGCATTAAAGGGTAAAATACTTGGTTCAGCACTGTCTGTGTCCCAACTTGTATCTACCGCTTGGGCATCAGCATCAACCTTCCGTGGCTCCGACAAACGTGGAGGTGCGAACGGTGCACGAATCCGCCTTTCGCCACAGAAAGATTGGGAGGTAAACAATCCTGCCCAACTGACGAAAGTGCTGAAAGCACTTGAAACAATTCAGAAAGAATTCAATAATGCGCATTCTGGTAGTAAGACGGTTTCGCTTGCAGACTTGATTGTTCTGGGCGGATGTGTAGGCATTGAGCAAGCAGCGAAAAAAGCAGGCCATAATGTAATGGTGCCCTTCACGGCTGGACGTACAGATGCCTCGCAAAAGCAAACTGATGTGGAATCGTTTGAGGCCCTAGAGCCGGCTGCAGATGGTTTCCGTAACTACTATAAGCCTAAACACAAGACATCGGCAGAGGAAATGCTGGTTGACCGTTCTCAACTTTTGACGCTAACAGGGCCTGAGATGACGGTTCTAATTGGCGGCATGCGCGTGCTTAACACGAACTTCGATCAGTCACAACATGGCGTTTTCACTAAACGTCCAGAGGTGTTGACCAACGATTTCTTCCTCAACCTTCTCGATTTGGGAACAACTTGGAAAGCGACTTCGGATTCCCAAAACGTTTTTGAGGGGCGCGATCGTGCTACAGGTAAACTCAAATGGACAGGTACTCGTGCAGACCTGATCTTCGGTTCAAATTCTGAGCTACGTGCACTCGCTGAAGTTTATGGATGTGAGGATTCCCAAGAGAAATTCATGAATGATTTTGTGGCGGCTTGGACGAAGGTGATGAACCTTGACCGCTTCGAATTGGCTTGAACTAAGTGCTTTTTTACAGGCAATTAGGCCTAGAATAAATATTTACGTTAAGAAGGTGACCTGGAAACAGGTCACCTTTTTTAATTCCTTTTTCACCTACTATAGGAAATCATGAAAATACGCTTAAAAAAGGAAGCCAAAGGCTAGCTTTTGATTCCTAACTGTCAGAAGATAGGCGTAACTATAAAATTAATTGGGGTAGGGTAAGAACCATAACATCTAATAGTCAATACTATGCGCTGGCTTTTTTTGCATCTTGCCTTAATCACAACAGCAATATTTTTCACTGTTCGCTTTCTCGAAGCACTCTTTACCTTCTTTAAACGCAAAATAGGAAAGCCCAAGGGTACCAATGCTGTCGATATATGGAATACCCCAAAGTTCGTAAATTCCACTGCTCAAGAGAAGTATTATCGACATATAGACACAGACCAGTGTACAATTGGCATCCGCTAAAATTGGGTCTGAAGCCAGTTTTTTCCCTACTCTTCTTTTCCACACTACCAAAACCCACATAACCAATATTGAAATTGCCGAAATAATAACACCATAAAATGTGGTAATTGGTTTATGGCCACTCCAAAGGTTGTAAAAACTCGTTAAAACCAATGCAAAGACCAATGCGTAAAACGCAAATCCCGTGATTTGCAAAGCTGTTTTCTCAAATTTGTCCCTGTTACTATTGGGTCGCTTTTGTATTCGAACAATCATATGCGCAATTCCAAGTCCTGAAATGACTTCTATAAAACTGTCTGAACCAAAACCGAACAGTACCAGACTTTCATCTTCAAATCCGAGATAGGTCGAAATTAACCCTTCAGCGATATTATAGATTATCGTAAACATCGCAAGCGCGAATGCAATCTTGAAAAGTCTGCTATATTCGGTCTTGGAAATTGTTGAGGTTTCCATTTTTAGGTTTAAATCATTTTTTTAATGTAAACTACCACAGTACCACCTTTAGAGCTTTCGTTATGTGCACACCTTATATTCATTCGTGTTTTGGTTCCGGTAGATTAAAATATTCACTATTTGTTTTATCCAAAGTATTGGAAATTAATTTGAAGTTTTCATCTGTTGGTTTCAAGTCCAAAAACTTGTCAATGATTGTACGGTGTCTGTAAATTACAAAAGTATTTTTTACCTTGGGATTAATTTTATTTAGGTTTACTTCACTTTCAGTATCTTTCATTGAAGGAACAAAGGTCAAAGCAATATTTTTTATATTGAGTTCAAGGCCAATATTTTCCAGTTCTTTTTCTCTTTTGTCCCTGTTATAATCGTTTTCATTTCCGTAAACAAAATATACCTTCAAATACTTACTTCGTGTTTCACTTTCTTGCTCTAAAAAAGCCAGCCATTTTTTTATGTCTTCCCAATGCGGATTATTACCAACGAAGTAAACTATTCCGTGAAACCGTCCATATTTACAAACTGGGCAAGTTCTTGTTCCTTTGTCTGGTCCCCAAGCATGGAAAGGAACAAAAGACGGATTGTCCTCACCTATTTCAAGACCCGAATGCTTACCGGATTTTAGTGTTTCAGGGTAATTTGGAATATTAAGTCCTAAAATTATGTTGTGTTCAGCCACTTGCATATCCTTATCAAGCAATACTCTTAAAACCCCACTACCTCCGCGGTTTTCAAGCGCCTTTCTTTTTTGGCCTGTCAACAATATGTCATCATCAAAGACGAATTCGTCAATGTAGTATTCATCATCAATAGTTGGCTCTTTTATTGAAGTGTGTATGTGTGCTGGCATAACATCGTTTGGGTAAGGCGCAGGTCGGATGGTATAAATAGAATATTTGCCATTTTCGTCCGATTTTACCCAACCCCTTATGTGCCCGTGTCTTTTGGCCAGTTCTTCCATTACTTTTTTTGGAGAATAATATCCATTGTTGTCGGTTTGCCAATAATAAATTATAACATTTGGCGCAGCAATTTTACCGCCAAGTTTATAAACTGTTCCAGTAATTAAAAGTTTTTGATTTTTTTCGTTCCAGGCAGTACTTGTGTCGATTGACTTAATGTTTTTTGGCATTCCAACGTACATCAGTTCACAACCGTCACAACCTCCTCCCACAAGTTTTTTCCTATCGGTTTTGTTTTCCGTTTTTGTTTGTCCGTTACAATTCGTTAACGTGCTTACCAAAACAACCAAAATGAGGATTTTTAATTTGTTTTTCATTGGTATAATGATTTTTCTTGGGTTGCATATATTGGTTCGAGTATGATTTGTTGCTGGGAAATCCAATGGGATTTTTCTGCCTATACATAATATAGTTAATTGCAAGGAATTTATTTTAAGTAATCAGATACAAATGACTACAAATGTCGTTGCCAGTAGTTTTATTTCCCCTCACTCTAATTTACTTAATAGCTTCCATGAACTTGAGCTGTTTTCCAAAAACCTTTGTCTGCTACTTCTTAATTTCATATTTAAAGCTATAATTTCTGTTATTTCTTGTGCAAGGTTATTGTGGTTTATAGTTTTTATGTCCTAAAACACAAAACCGACCCTATGGTTTGTTGAAATATCGTTGGAATCATTGCCATAAACTGGAGCACTCCATTTAGAACGGACAATAATCGATAAACGTCACTAAGTTATTCCAGTTTGGGATAATTTCAACAACACACCGACCAAACAGTTTGTTAAACTTTTTAGATCAACCGTTTAGCTCATCCATTTTCGATCAAAAAATCGAGTTTAATATAAGATTGGTTGGCTTTTCATCCTTTTTCATAGTTGAAAAAAACAAATAACCTTTGGTTCTCGGATTAAGCTCCTTTATGATAAATTTATCCTCTTGGTTTTGAGGATTTTCAGCATAGCCTTTCAAGCCCACATCCTATTTGTTGATTTTTTTATATAAAGCTGCACCGATTTTCTCCACAACCCCTACCACTAAGGCATTTCCCATAAAAAAGGCGCGTTTGGTGTCGGATATTCCTTCGAGTTTGGTGTGATTGTCCGGGAACATATTAAGTCGCTCCAGTTCTATTGGTGTCAATCGTCGTAGCCCTTTGGTAGTCTGTACCACATGTTTAAACCGAGATGGACTTTTGCCGCCTTCTCCTGTAATTATCGTTCGTGAGGCATTGTCTAACGAGTCAGGGAATATCATTCCGCCTTCACTATAATTATATTCAAAACCGTTTTTTGCAGTACGAACTTCCTTTTTGGCCCCTTTTAAATACTCCCATTTAGGATAATCATTGGCCGGAATATAAAATTCAGGGGTAACCTTACCATTTTGCAACACATCGGCAAGTACTGCTTTTGGCCCGTTATAACTTGCCTTGGTTTTGGCGGTAAATACTTGCCCATTAATAAAAACACCGCTATTTGCGAAAGGGGATAGTTTTTCCCCTAAGTTGAAGTGAGCCGAAATTTCAACCAAATCGCTCTCAATGTTGAAATTGTGATACTCTTCCAATGTTATTTGTACAGGAAAGGCATTCGCCAAGCTTCCTTGCTGGAAAATCCAATCTTTTTTATCTTGTTTTTCGAAGGATTTAAAGATAGGGGTAGATTTATGGTATCCTAAGAAAAATATACGTCTTCGGCGTTGTGGCATCCCATAATCCGCTGCATTGATCACTCGCCACTCCACAGCATAACCCAAATCATCCAAACTTTTGAGCATTATCGCAAAATCACGACCCCTTTGGGAAGATGGGGATTTTAACAATCGATCTACATTCTCAAGGAAGAGGTATTTCGGTGGGTTTGTCTTTTCTGAGAGAATACGATGGATAGACCACCACAAAACCCCTTTTTTACCAATCAACCCTTTGGAGTTTTGTAAAGTAGTAGCCACAGAATAGTCCTGGCACGGAAATCCACCCACCAAAATATCGCCATCCGGTATTTCATGGGTTGAAACTTCTGAAATATCCTTATTGCAGTGATTTTCAATTCCAAACCGGGTTTCATACACCATTGATGCATGTTGTGCTTTTGTAGAAGGTTCCCATTGGTTAGACCAGACAACCTCGTAATTGCTAGTATTTTCAAGTCCTAATCGAAAACCTCCCACGCCCGCAAAAAGCTCTATGACCTTTATTTTTTTCATGCAAAGCGAAATTAATCAAAAAGCACGAAGTTTTCAGTCGAGTATCACCTTACTCTTTAACATGATGATTCAATAGAGATGACGAAATATCCGTATTTTTACAAAATAAAAGATTAAAATGAAATTAAAACTTCACAAGTGTGTAATCGCGTTAAGCATCCTTTTCATTATAGGTTGCAAAGAAAATCCGAACGGGCCAAAAGAGCCGATTCTTATAAAACTGGCTGAAATTAAAGAGGAATATGCCCCTGATCAGAGAGTGGCCCTATTTGATGTAACAGCGATAAAAAATACCGATAAGTATATATTAAAAGGCGAAAGTAACCTCCCAGAGGCCATTAAGGCTTTAAAGACCCGTTTAGCAGCCGATAGTATTGCTTTTGTTGATAGCATACAAGTGTTGCCTGCCGATTATCTTGGAAAAAAAACAAAGGCCATCGTCAATATTTCAGTGGCTAATTTGCGAAGCCACCCTAGCCATTCCTCTGAATTGGTAACTCAGGCAACCTTGGGAACCATGGTAAAAGTTTATAAAAAGGAAGATGATTGGTATTATGTGCAAACCCCTGACCAATATTTGGCTTGGGTGGATGCTGGAGGAATAGAATTGGCCGATGGACAGAAAGCTGAAAATTGGGAAGCTGATGTGAAAATCATTTATACTCAAACCTATGGCCATGCCTATTTGGAGCCCGATCATAACGCTTCTATTGTTTCCGATTTAACTGCCGGGAACATGTTGACCATCTTGAAGTATACCGACAAAAACTATATCGTAAGATTTCCAGATGGGCGCAATGCCTATGTCCGTGAAAACGAGGCGGAACCCTATGATTCTTGGTTAAATAATCTAAACCCGACGAATGAAACCTTGGTATCCACTGGAAAAGCATTGATGGGTGTTCCTTATCTTTGGGGTGGCACCTCCACAAAGGGTGTTGATTGCAGTGGTTTTACAAAAACCATATACTTTTTAAACGGAATGGTCATACCCCGCGACGCCTCCCAACAGGTACATTCGGGCATACTTGTTGATTCTACGGGAAATTTTGAAAAATTGCAAGGAGGGGATCTCTTGTTCTTCGGCACCAAGGCTACCGATTCCGCCAAGGAAAAAGTAGTACATGTAGGTATGTGGATCGATAACAACGAATTCATTCATTCCTCTGGAAGGGTAAGGATAAGTAGCGTGGACAAGGCTTCCAAAAACTACGATGAATACAACCTGAACCGTTATCTGCGAACCAAACGCATTTTTAAACAACAAGGAAAGGGCCTGATTTATTTAGCTAAATAGCCTGCTTTCAATTAAAGAACTTATTATTTTTATCTTAATTCCATGAAGGATAAGTAGAAACTACCTAAATGACCTTGATTATACGTCCTATAATTCAACAGTTTTACCAGTTCTAAAAGATTCATCGGCAGCTAAAACGATCCGTAAACTATTGACGGCATCCTTAAGGTGATTGCTCAAATCAAGATTTTCTGTAATCGCCTTTAAAAAGTATTCCTGTTCCAAACGGCAGAGGCCGTCATGATCAGGTTCGTTTGCCATGCTGATAAACTCATCCTTTTTAGCAAAGCCCCCAACTTTTGTCAATGCACTATGGTGCATTTTTAGGCCACCTGTTTTTATATGGCCCTCAATATCCTGTGAGTCGCCTTTTATTTCATCGGAAATTGAAACAGAACCCTTTGGTCCAATCACATCCTTGATAAAAACGGCGGTTTCACTCATCATAGGTCCCCATCCAGCTTCGTACCAGCCCACGGACCCGTCCTTAAAACGCACCTGTAATTGGCCATAATTGTACATATCGTCATCAATCTCATCGGAAAGCTTGGCACCGATAGCGCTTACACAAATTGGAACTGATTGTGTCATTAGGCACATGATATCAACATAATGCACCCCACAATCTACAATAGGCGACATGGAATTCATCAGTTGTTTATGCGTATACCAGTTGTCACCAGAGCTCTGCTGGTTCAGGTTCATTCGCATGACCAAAGGCTTGCCTAGAGTTCGGGCAACCTCGACAAATTTGGTCCAAGCAGGATGTACTCTTAGAATATAACCTACTACCATTTTTTTCTTTTTAGTCTTTGACAAAGCCACCAACTCCTCTGCTTCTTCAACTGTCAACGCCAATGGTTTTTCAACAAAGACATGCGCATTGGCCTCCAAACTTGCTTTTATATATTCCGCATGGGTGTCCGGGTAAGTGTTTATGGAAACAACATCGGGCATGGTTGTTTTAAGTGCTGTTTTAAAATCTTCAAAAGTGGGATAACCCCCCAATTCACTTGATAATTTTTCACGACTTTCAGGCTTTCGACTTACAAGTCCAATAACTTCAAATCCATCCAGTTTATGATATGCCCTTGCGTGTGAAGTTCCCATGTTTCCACAGCCGACTACCAATGTTTTTAACTTTCGCATACGATATGTTTACTTATTCAAGCGCAAAGGCTACAATCTGATTCCCTTTTTCAGTTCCTAATTTTTCACCCCCACAGGCAATGGCAATATATTGTTTGCCATTCACCTCGTACATGGCAGGGGTCGCGAACGCAGCAGCAGGTAGTTTGTATTCCCAAAGCAATTGACCATTTGTTTTGTCGAATACCCTAAAATAGCCGTCTTTTGTGGCGCCGATAAAAAGCAATCCGTTTTCGGTAACCACAGGGCCACCATAGTTTTCACAACCGGTTCCTTTGATACCCTTCTCCAATAACGTTAATGTCTCACCAAAAGGAATAGACCAAATATACTCACCGGTATTTAAATTAATGGCATGCATAGTTCCCCAAGGGGGTGTAATTGCCGGGTTACCATTGCTATCCAGAAACTTATTGTAGCCTTTATGTTTGTATGGTAACACATTTAATTCAACCACATCATTTTCAGTACTTACCTCTTTTTTATCCTGTTCATCAAATAGGAACTTTAGAAGGGATTCCAATTCATTATCATTTATTTGGGGAAATCCGGTCATCATTCCTTTACCCAATTTAATTTGTTGGGTCACCTCTTCCTTCGTTAGTTTTGATTTTATATCGATAAGCGATGGAAATCCGCTGGCAGCAATTCCATTTCTATCTTCTTGGTGGCAAACCACACAATTGCTTCTATAATATCTTTCTCCCAAAGGAACCTCTTTGGAAATAACAGTATTTTCTTCCATCTCCATAATCCAGGGCATTTCATTTGCATTTACATAAATAATACCATGATTTGGATCTGCAGCGGCACCTCCCCATTCAGCTGCCCCATCATATCCAGGAAACAATAGCACCGGGTCAAGACTAGGCGGGGCGTACATTCGGGTATCGGCCTTTACCAACATTTCTTGAAGTTCTTCCTTATTTTCAGCATACGGACTCACATCGTCCGCTGTAATGTCAATTGAAAGACGGGCAAAAGGAGCAGGCTTTACCGGAAAGGGTTGGGTTTCCCAAGCTTGTTCGCCTTTTAAGGGTGATGCAGGCATAGCCCGCTCCTCAATATCGAATAAGGGCTCACCGGTTCTACGGTCAAAAACGAAAATAAAACCTTGTTTGGTAACTTGGGCCACTGCAGGAATTTTTTTACCATTACGTTCAACCATAAGCAGATTGGGTGGAGCAGGTGGATCCCTGTCCCAGATATCATGATGTGTAAATTGAAAATGCCAAATTCTTTTCCCTGTAGCAGCATCTAAAGCCAATAAACAATTTGCAAATAGATTACTTCCTTTACGAGTACCCCCATAAAAATCGGGAGCAGCAGATCCCGTCGGGACGTAAATAATCCCCAATTCTTCATCTACTGCCATTCCCGCCCAGTTATTGGCCGCCCCTACAATATCACTTTTATAGCTCTCCTTATTTTCCCATGTCTCGTTGCCTTCTTCATCAGGATATGGTATTGTGTGGAATACCCATTCAAGGCTCCCTGTTAGTACATTGAAAGCCATAATATCACCAGGAGCCGCTCCTGCCCCTTCAGATATACGCAAAGGCATTACAATTAATTCTTTATAAACGGTTCCTGGGGTATTTGATATAACAAATTTATCTTTTGCCGATTCTGGTAAACCGGAACGCAGATCTATTTTTCCTAGAGTACCAAAAGTTTGGATGGGCTCCCCTGTTAAAGCGTTTAAGGCGTATAAATCTGAACCAACGGTATACAATATTCGCTTGTCATCGTCCTTTTCCCAATAAGAAACACCCCGGCTTGTCGAGTGCCAAACCTGTAATGAATCTCCAAACCGCCATATTTCCTTACCTGTTGCAGCATTCAATGCGAATGCTCTCAATGCAGCGGTTACCCCATATAATATAGTATCTACCACAATCGGATTCATTTGCATTTGCCCATAGTCGGGAGCCGAATAAGACCAAGCCACTCTTAGGTTTTTTACATTATCAGGACTTATTTGGGATAGGGTGGAATAGTGGTTGCGATCTGGACCGCCCAAATAGGATGACCAAGAGGAATAGTCCTGTTTATTGGCTATAGGTGTATCACAACTCGAATACATCAATACCAGTAAAAAAGGAATAAAAACTTTTAGAAACTTCATATTTCTTTTTGGCGGGATTGGTCGGCCTAAAGTTAGAAAATAATGTAATGGATTGTATCAGCTATTGAAATAGGTTTTCAATATTGATATTACTGGAGAATAATAAGAATTCCCGAACAAATTCAGATGAACCAATAGATAATAAAGTTGATAAAGATCATTACGCTCTTTATACATTGGCTGTTTCGGAAAAGTTTCTACGTAGGCTTTATAGAATGTTGGATCAAACCCCCCAAAGAGTCGTGTCATGGCAATATCCACTTCGTGATGGCCAAAATATACCGCAGGGTCAATTAGATACGGAATCCCTGTTGAACTGATCAAGTAATTGCCACTCCATAAATCTCCATGCAAAAAGGAAGAGTTTACATTTTCACATAGTTCGGAACAAACTACCATCATTTTGTTTTGTGACGGAATTTCAGGGGATTTTAATAAGTTCGCATCCCTCGCAAGTTTAAACTGAGGTTCTAAACGCTCTTCTATATAAAAGGACGCCCAATTTTGATGGTTTTTATTGGATTGGGATAGGCTACCAATGAAATTATCAATTTCCCATCCAAAGTATTCACTAACAGGTTGATGAAATGCCGCCAATTTATGACCTAATAGCTCCATATCCTTAGATGAAGGTATCTTTGGCTCAATATATTCCATAATCAAATAGGAATACGTGTTATACTGACCACAAAATAATATTTCTGGGGTGTTTATGGTATTGGTTCGGTTAATAGCCTCCAAGCCTTTTTTTTCTGCCACAAACATCGAATAGGCTTTATTTGCCTTATTTATTTTACAGAAATATCGGCAAGTTTTGGTGTATAGACAATAGGCCATGGATATATCACCTCCTGATAAATGGGTCATTTGGGTTATTTGACTCCCTATTATTTGGCCAATATGTTTCTGGAGATCAAGCTGCAATATAATTAAAGATTAAATTTGGTATTAATTCGTGCAATATTGAACCCTTTGGAAATAACTTCTTTTGACTGTTCACTGTCTGGATTTAAAAGAGGATTTGTATGGTTCAAATGGATAAAATGTACTTTACTTTTCTCTTCATTAAGTTCGTTTTTGAATATTTCCATCGTTTCAATAACAAAAGGATGTGGAATTTCGGAAATATCACGATTATCGATTTCGGAACCATCATAAAAAGTGGCATCCAAAAAGGCATAGTCAACTTTTGAAACAGCATCGATAATATTAATTTCCCACTTTTCCCATTTGTCAATATCCGGAATAAAAAGTACTTTTTTATTCGGTCCTATAATCGTGTAAGCGACAGTTTCAGAATATTCATCACGATGGGGAACGGTAAAAGGAACGACTCTAATATTCGAAGTAAGATTTACCACTACTTCTTCTGCCATTGATTTCATGGTAATATTTTCGTTCTCGATCAATTGCCCCCAAGGTCCGTTTTGCTCTAAATATGATTTCATTTTAGGCATGGCAAAAACAGGTATTTGATGGGCATTAATGGCTTCTTTGCCCAAGTACATTAGCCCTGTATAATGGCCTATATGTGCATGGGAAACAAAAATACCATTTGGTATTTCACCTGTGGCCCAAGTGGTTGCATTCTTAAGGATTTTAATTTGCGTTGCAATATCGGGTGTGGCCTCGAACAGGAAAGTTTGTTGGTTTTCAGAATCCATCAATCCTAGTGATACGACTTTTCTGTTGCTATCAGGATTCACAAACAAAACTTTGCAACATTCTTTGTTACAGGCAATATGTGGGGACCCCGCATCTTGAACATTTCCCAAAATTATTATAGCAGTTTTTTCATTTGATGTGATTAGATCATTCTTTATCAGACCCCCATTGGAGTTGTCCTTTACAACATCCTTACAGCTAATGAAAAGTAAAATAAACCCAATTAAATATAATAGTCTCATAAGTATCCATTCCATATAAAAATAAGAAAACGATGCGTGAAATTTACAATTATCGATAAAACCGATGGAAACTTGTAGTATCTTACAATCGAAATCCAAATAGTATATTATGTCTTATAAATTAAAGGGTTTGGCCTGTTTTTTAATTGTTCTTACAATGAGCCAATGCAAAACATTAAAAACATCAGAAAAGGATAAAGGTTGGGAAAACATTTTCAACGGTCAGGATATTGCCAATTGGACAGTAAAAATACACCATTATGAAACCGGTGATAATTATGGCGATACTTTTAGGGTCGAGGATGGGATTATCAAAGTACGGTATGATAACTATGATGGGGATTTTAACGACCGTTTTGGGCATCTGTATTATAATACCCCTTATTCATATTTTCATTTATCAATGGAATATAGATTTGTTGGTAAATTACATCCCGGAGCACCAAGTTATACATTAAAAAATAGCGGGGTAATGTACCACTCACAAGATCCGAAGACAATGCCCAAAGAACAAAATTGGCCAATTTCGGTTGAAATGCAATTTTTGGGAGGGATTGATAAAGACAAAGCAAGACCAACAGGAAATATGTGTTCCCCGGGAACAGAGGTGG
Organism: uncultured Flavobacteriaceae bacterium; assembly: GCA_963762065.1. Lineage (GTDB taxonomy): Bacteria > Bacteroidota > Bacteroidia > Flavobacteriales > Flavobacteriaceae > Maribacter_A. The sequence continues at coordinate 200,589 of CAVXJE010000004.1, forward strand.
TCTATCAAGGTAAAGTATATCCCGGACACTGTATCAATTCAAGCTCGGAAACCTATTTTGGAAACCAATGGGTACATGCGGAACTTATAGTTTTAGGGGATTCCTTGGTTACCCATATGATTAACGGGGATACGGTTCTTCAGTATACGAAACCCCAAATAGGTGGAGGCGTAGTTGAAGGTTTTGACCCGACCATTAAAAAAGACGGACAATTGTTAAAAGAAGGTTTTATAGCATTACAGAGTGAAGGTCAGCCTATCGATTTTCGAAATGTTAAAATAATAAATCTAAAAGGGTGTATGGACCCCAAGGCAACTAATTACGGAAAGCATTTCGTAAAACCAGACCAAGGAATCTGTATTTATAAATAGAGTTAAAAGGATTTATTTAAAAACTTATTCCTTTACCCTGCTTTAATTCAAAATACCGGAGTACTTGCTTTCATTACCTAAAAGTTCAGTGGCAGCAAGTATAGCCTCATCATGACTTAGGTAATATTCATAAAGACCTTTGCGATAAAAATATCTTTTTACAATCTCGTCTTCCAGTTGTTTCTGTATTTCCTTTTGATAATTGTCCAAGGCACTGAATTTGCTTTTTTCAATTTCTGTCAATAGGGATTTATAATTATCCTGGACTGTGGTTCCGAAAATGTCATTTTCCTCCATGTCCATGGCTTCTTTTATAGCTTTTTCTGTTTGGGTTTCATATGAGAAATTGCTTTGCGTCACAAAATTCTTAAAACTGTTGAAATCACTATCGGAAAAAGCAAAATCACCTATATTTTCTAGCGCGTTTTTATAATGAAAATCCGTTGCATAATCAAAAATCACATTGTTTTGTACTAATGCCTTGGTCAATGAATTGGAGTTTAATTCAGCAATCACAATATCAGGAAGCACTCCACCACCATCTTGTACCTTTCGACCATTTCTTGTTTTAAATTCGGTGAATTGGGTATTGCGTACTGCATGGCCTTCATCATCCCTATTCCAATAATCCAATGATTGAATACACCTTCCAGAGGAGGTATAATATCTACTAATGGTTACTTTTAACTGGGTACCATAAGTCAATTTCATGGGTCTTTGCACCAAACCTTTGCCAAAACTACGTGCACCAAGGATTACTGCACGGTCTAAATCTTGTAGACTTCCCGATACAATTTCACTCGCTGAAGCACTATTACCGTTAACTAATACTACTAATGGAATTTCTGTATCAACGGCTTTATTTTTGGTTTTGTATTCGGAATTGAACTTTTTAACCTTAGACTTTGTGGTAACGATAAGTTCACCTTTTGAGACGAATAGATTGGTCACATTTATTGCTTCAGACAATAATCCGCCAGGATTGTCCCGCAAATCTAGGATAATCTTTTCTGCACCTTTCCCTTTTAAATCCAAAAGCGCTTCCTTCGTTTGTGAAGATGCCTTTGCATTGAATTTAGAAAGTACTATGTAGCCTGTCTTGTCATCTACCATTTTGTAGTAAGGTACTGCATCGACTTCTATGGCTTCACGGGTAATTGTTGTCGTTTTAAGTTCACCTTGTCTTTTGTAGGTTATTGCGACCGATGAGTTATTGGCCCCTTTTAAAAGTTCACTGGCATTATCATCAAAATCAGCAACATTGATATCACCGATTTTTATAATCTCATCCCCTGCCTTTAAACCTGCTTTATCTGCAGGATAATCTTCATAAGGCTCAATGACCAACAACCTGTCTTCATAAGAGCGTACCAATGCGCCAATGCCCGAATACTCTCCTGCATTGTTTATTTTATATGCCTCAACATCCTGTTCGTTCAGGAACTTTGTATAAGGATCCAATTCATTCAACATGTTCTTAATGGCGGTATCCATTAAATCAGCAGGATTGGTCTCGTCGACATAGTTCATGTTCAGCTCTTTAAAAAGGGTGGTGAATATCTCAATCTGCTTGGCAATTTCAAAAAAATCGCTCTTAAAACTACTGCCAACTACCAGAAATGTAATTGCAAGAATGGGAATAAACACTCTTTTATTAATCAACTTTTTCATCATCAATCGTTTTTATGAATTTTTCAAGTATTATTTGCATGTTCCTTTCCACCATTTGGTAGCTAGGCATTTCATTACCAAGATATAAAATTAGAAACGCAAAGTTTCCCTCACTATTGTTAAAAACCCGTTGTTTGTTCAATCTAAAGCTTTCCCTTAAAAGTCTTTTGATGCGGTTTCTTTGCACTGCGCTTTTAAAGTTCTTTTTGGGCACGGCAACCCCAGTCTTCATTTTTACGGAATCAGGGAATGTGGTTTGTAAATAAAATAGCTTTAAAGGAAAATTGGATATACTTTTTCCTTCAGCAAAAAGCTGATCTATCAATTTTTTACTTTTGAGTTTTTCTCTTTTGGGAAATTCAAATGACATGTTGGTGTAAAAGTAAAAATAAAAATCACAGTTAAAGTTTTATGATATTTGTCATTTGCCAGTTACCGAAAGGGTTTTATATTGTTAAATTAAATATATTGGCTCTTTAATAAGCGCTATTAATACAAACAAATGGGAGAATTAAACGTTGAAAAATTGATTGGAAATCCAAATAAGATTCAATATATAAAACAATTGTTGGCCGATATCAAGGCCTTGGAGTATATGCTCGAAAATAATATGTTCGAGAAAGAAAATGCCAGAGTAGGTATTGAGCAGGAATTTTGTTTGGTAAATGAAGAATGGGAACCCACTGATAATGCAGAGTTAATTCTAAAGGAATTGGATAAGAACCATTTTACTTCTGAACTAGCCTTGTATAATTTGGAAATAAATGTGGACCCCTTAGAACTGAGAGGGAACTGTTTTTCTGAACTACATAAAAATTTAAACGACCTTTTGGATCAAGCAAAGGCGGTCGCCAAAAAACATGATACCAAAATCCTGCTAACTGGAATCTTGCCCACAATTAGGACAAAGCATTTAGGAATCGCTTTTATGACACCGAAAAAACGGTATAGAGTTCTGAATGAAGCTATAAAAGAGGTTCGAAAAAATGATATTGAACTTCATATTAAAGGTGTTGATGAACTTAATCTAAAGCACGATTCCATACTATATGAAAGTTGTAATACCAGTTTTCAATCCCATTTACAAATAGATCCGGACGATTTTGCAGATACCTACAATTGGGCTCAGGCAATCGCAGGGCCAGTTCTATCAATATGTGCTAATTCACCCATATTAATGGGCAGGGAGCTATGGGAAGAAACCCGTATTGCCCTTTTTGCCCAAAGTGTTGATACTAGGGCGAGCACTTTTATTTTAAATGAAAGGGAATCACGGGTAGGTTTTGGTAATGAATGGGTTAAGGGTACTGTTGCTGATTTCTTTAAAGACTCAATAATTAGGTTTAGAAGTTTAATAACTACTGAGTTTAAATCAGACAGCATGACTGATCTTGAAAATGGTTTAACCCCAAAACTCAAGGCATTGAAATTACATAATGGTACCGTTTACAAATGGAATAGGCTGTGCTATGGAACTACAGATGGCAAGCCCCATGTACGTATTGAAAATCGATATTTACCGTCTGGCCCCTCAACCGAAGACGAAATAGCGAATATGATGTTTTGGATAGGTCTTATGAAAGGCAGGCCCAAGGAATTTGAGAATATCCATACTAAAATGAACTTTAAAGATGTTAAAAGTAATTTCTTTAATGCGGCAAGGTATGGCATGGGAGCACAATTTTATTGGGATGGTAAGCTAATTTCGAGCCAAGAGTTATTATTAGACCATTTTTTACCTATGGCATACAGGGGTTTATATAGCATGAAAGTGTTGCCTGCTGATGCGGAACATTATTTATCGGTAATTAAACACAGGATAATGTCTAAAAATGGTTCAAGATGGATTGTCGAGGGGTATCGCAAATTGTTAAAAGAATATAAAACGCAAGATGCCCTAAAAATTTTGACAGCAACCATGTATGAAAGACAGGGAAAGGGATATAACATTGATGCATGGCAATTACCGAGGGGCGATGAATTCAAAATACCCAAAGAAAACAGAAAAGTTGGTGAACGAATGAACACCAAAACCATTACGGCACAAGAGAACGATAGTCTTGAGCTGGTTTTGCGAATGATGCAGTGGAAAAACATCCATCATGTCCCAATTCTTGACAACGATCTTGATTTGGTTGGATTATTGACTTGGACCGATGTTGGCAAGTATTTAGACAAGCCACTGAGGCATGAAGAAAGTATAAAAAGCATTATGCATAAAGCGTTGATAACGGCTACACCGGAGACTTTTATACGTGATGCCAAAAAAGTTATGGAGACTAAAAAAATAAATTGTTTACCTGTCGTAAGAGGTAAAAAGTTGGTTGGTATTATTACCTCGAACGATCTTTAATTTATGTCAGCATCCCCAAATCCAGAAATAGCGATCAAGACAGATCGTATAATTGGCCATATCCAAGGAGAACCAAAAGGTCCAACCCTGATCTTCTTTGGAGGGATACATGGAAATGAACGCTCTGGCGTAACCGCTCTAGAAAATGTGTTTCAGGAGCTCAACACAAAACCTCTTTCCTGTAAGGGGGTTGTTTATGGCATTCGGGGAAATTTACCTGCTTTATTAAAAGGGAAAAGATTTTTAGAGAAAGATTTAAACCGTTTATGGACAGTTCCCAAAATTGATGATATAAATAATAAACCAGAGCATCAGCGTACGGTAGAGGAAAAAGAGTTAATAGATATTCATAAATTGATATTAACGATCCTTGAGGAAGAAGAAGGCCCTTTTTACTTTGTTGATTTCCATACAACTTCTAGCAAAACCTTGCCATTTATTACCATTAACGATGCCCTGATCAATCGAAGGTTTTCAAAACTTTTCCCTGTTCCCATTATTTTGGGAATAGAGGAATATCTCGACGGACCGCTTCTTAGTTATGTAAATCAAAAAGGGTATGTTTCCTTGGGTTTTGAATCAGGTCAACATACAGAGGATGCTGCCATTAAAAATAGTATAGCTTTTATCTGGTTGACGATGGCTTACAGTGGGTTTATGAGTAAGACCGAATTAAAAAACTTCAAGGAATATTATTCCCAACTTCAAGAATCGGCAAATAGAAATTCAAATTTTTACGAAATCGTTTACAGACATCATATTAACGATATTAAAGAGTTCAAGATGATGGAGGGTTTCAAAAGTTTTGAAATTGTAAATGAGGGAACGCCTTTGGCTTTAGAGAACGACGAGTTTATAAAAGCAGGGAAAGACACCATACTGTTTATGCCATTATACCAGGAACAAGGGGAAGAAGGATTTTTTTTAATACGGAAAATACCAATTCGTGTGCTACAGCTATCCACATTTTTTCGTAGATCTAAACTTGGTTCAATGCTTCATGTATTGCCGGGGGTTTCCTGGGCAAATCAAGAAAAAAAATCTCTTTTGGTAAATACAAAAATAGCACAGTTTTTTACGAAACCTTTCTTTCATCTTTTAGGGTATAGAAATAGAATATTGGATAAGAACCATTTTATCATGAATAATAGGGAACATACGGCAAAAAACGAAATGTATAAGGATACTTGGTGGTATAGGATTAGCATTAGGAAAACTTTTTGACCAAATTTCGTTTTGGATTCTTAATCCATAACTTGCCATATATTGTTTCCCAGCTGAATATCGGCCATAAGCTGTGAGGGATCTATCACCACCGCTTTAATCTCGTTTAAAGGTCTGTTAACTGAAAATTCAAAAGTAGGATATGCCCAAGGCCAATCTGGAAGAACAGTGCGTGTTAACTGCGGAAAAGGATTTTCCTTCCCACCTCGCATCATTCTTAACGAGGTGTAAAAAGTTTCTTGGGTTCCGTCTGAATAAACAACTAAAATATCCAATGGCATCGGCATTAAACCAATTCGTTCCATACTGATCTTGGTTGTTTCCCCATCGGCAAATACATCCTTAATACCATAATCAATAGTATTGGTTGTTTGTGTCCAATCTATTAAATACCAATCCAGTTCCATTCCCGAAACCTTTTCAGCTGTTCTTTTAAAATCATTGGGCACAGGATGTTTAAACTTGAAATCATCATAGTATTTTCTAATGGCCTCCATTAATTTATCTTGACCAATAATATAGCCCAATTGGGATAGGAAAATAGATCCTTTACTGTAGGCCGATATTCCATAGGCAAAATTATTCCGATAGCGATCGGCATGTGTGGTTTGAGGTTGTTCAATGCCAGATAATGCCAAATTGGTATATCCTTTATATGAATTTTCAAACGGATTAACTTTGTTCCTATCCATTATTTTATTCATACACAAATTCGATATGAATGAGGTAAAACCTTCATCCATCCATTCATGTTTGGCCTCGTTTGTCGCTAAAATATGTTGAAACCAAGAGTGGGCCAATTCATGTGACATTACACTGATTAAACTGTTTAAATTTCGCCCACCAGTAATCAATGTGCTCATGGCATACTCCATACCACCATCACCACCTTGAATAACGGAATACTGTTCATAAGGGTAAATGCCTATATTCTTACTGAAGAACTCCATAGCCTCACCCGTTTTTGGTTGAAGTTTTTCCCAATTTTCAACAATCTCAGGATCATTCTTATAAAGAAAATGAAGTGTAGGCCCATTTTCCATTTTCAAGGTATCATGTACGTACCCAGGGTCTGCCGCCCACATAAAATCATGTACCATTGGGGCTTTAAAATGCCATGTAAGGGTCTTGCCTTTTGCTTTTTTAACCTTGGTACCCGGCGCTTCATAACCATGCCCTATTTCCTGGGGATTTTGCAAATAACCGGTTCCGCCGACTACATATTTTTTATCAATGGTCAATTTCACATCAAAATCGCCCCAAACACCATGAAATTCCCTGGCGATATAAGGGTCTGCATGCCATCCTTCAAAATCGTATTCTGCCATTTTAGGATACCACTGGCTCATGGATAATGCTACACCTTCTTCACTGTTGCGACCTGCACGTCGAATTAGAACCGGGACCTGACCTTTAAAGTTCATTTCAAATGTAGAATTACCTCCTGGCAGAATTGGCTTGGCCAAATCTACTACCAAAACCGTTCCTTCTTCATTAAAGATTACTTTTTCGCCATCCTGTGTCAATGATGATGTATGCAGATATCCAATCTCTTCTGGAGATAAGCCAGCAATTCTACTTTTGCCTTCCGCTAGCATTCGGTCATCAGAATCTTTAATGTTCTGCAGGTGAATATCCATCTCACTACCTGGCTGAAAAGCATTGAAATATAAATGAAAATAAACGCGGTTTAATTCATCAGGGGAATTGTTGGTATAAACCAATTTCTGCGTCCCTTGATATCGGTAATTCTCAACATTCATATCCAATTCCATAGAATAATCAACATGTTGCTGCCAATAACAATTTTTGTTTTGAGCTTGCAGAATTGTGTTGAAACCTGTTAAGACAAGGACAAATATGAGTATTGATTTTTTAAGACGCATAGGACAAATACTTAATAATATTTTTAATTGCCGGCAGCCATAGTGCCAGCCATTATCAATGCGTTATAAGCATTGACTATTTTACCTGAAGAGGAAATTTTGTCCAAAGTACCGTTATTGGATGCATCACCTCCCAATATCACAGTAGCTTTTGGACTAAGTCCGGATTCTAGAATTATTTTCTTGACCTGTGAAGCGCTTAGACTAGGATATTGTGATCTAACGAGTGCCGCCACCCCTGCAACCGCAGGTGAGGCCATTGAAGTTCCTGGCATAAATTCATATTTATTATTGGGTACTGTAGAATAAATATCCGTTCCAGGTGCAAAAACATCGACATTTATTGGACCATAATTGGAATACGAGGCAACCATTTCCGAACCATATTTTGGATCCAGAGCACCAACGGTTATTACGTTGTCAACGAATTCTACCCCATTGTTAATTTGGTCATTAGGAAAGTTGGGATTCTTTGGATCATCCAAATTAACTCCGTCATTTCCTGCGGCATGAACAATTAGAACATCTTTTGAAGCGGCATATCTGATTGCATCGTAAACCCACTCGGCATTTGGTGAAAATGCTTTTCCAAAACTACAGTTAATGATTTTTGCACCATTATCCACGGCATAGCGAATACCTAAGGCGATATCCTTGTCATATTCATCACCATTGGGTACAGCCCTGATACTCATTATAGCTACATTATTGGCCACACCATTTGCCCCCTTGCCATTATTGCGTTCAGCGGCGATGATACCTGCAACATGTGAACCATGGCTTTCATCTTCAACCCTATTTTGGGGATTTCCGTTGCCATAATTGGTGTCCATTAAATCATAAGGATTGTCTCCAACCACTTTTCTTCCGTCAAAGTCAACTTTAAAGTTATAGTTCAATTGTTCTGTGAAATGTTTGATGCCTTTTTCCAATTCCTCAAAAACTTCAGGGATGCTATCGGCAAAGGTGTACATCTGCATCAAAATCCCAATATGCTGCTGTAGGGACTGATCTTCGGTTTTTATGCCAGAAACGTCTTTTTTATTGTAATCGGTTTTACCTAAATGTTTTTTTACAGCTGCATCGGCACTTTTTACAGCTTGCAAAATCTGCTCATATTGTTGTTTATTACCTAACGCTTGCCGGTATTCCTTATCGAGTTCCGCTTTTGCTTTTGCCTGTAAACTTGCATCACCAAGTTTAAGGCGTAAAATTCTGGCAGACTCTAATTGCTCGTTATATGATTCCCCTAAGAAATTATAACCATGAATGTCATCAATGTAGCCGTTATTGTCGTCGTCTTTGCCATTACCTGCCTTTTCTTTTCGATTGGTCCAAAGTACATCATCTAAATCCTCATGGTTTAGATCAATACCCGAATCCAACACCGCCACTATAACCTTGGTTCCTTTCTTGCTGCCAATGATTTCTTCGTAGGCCCTGTCAACACTCATGCCAGGAATGGTATCTGTACCCAAATCTGCGTGACCCCAGGATTTTTTTTGACTTTCAGTTAACTCTGAAACCTTTAAAGGCATAGAATCAATTTTTTCAATTGGTGTAGAAACCAAAGTAGTTGCACCACAAGCGGTCAAAAGAATAGATGCTGTAATACCCAATAGGGCTTTAGAAAAAGTACGTGTCATTAATAATATGATTTATAGTTAGTGTTTTTCAAATGGCTTTTGATTATAAATGGGAAAGACCCAAAACTTCAACCATTGATTTTGCAATCGAAGTAATTTCATTACGGGGGTTTTTAATTTTCAATTTAACGTTAATTAACTTTCTTTTTTGGTATAGATTTTTAACTAAGGAGGGTTCGCCACCAATCTACTTTTTTCGTCTTTTCTATAAATTGTAGGTTATAGATTTGTATTATTCTAATTAAATATGTCATCAAAAGTATGAATTTGGTCTAAACGAACACCTTTTTCGGTATTTTTTAACGTACAGATTTCATTATGCGCATCATGTTCTAAAAATAAAAAATAGTCATTCGCAACAGCTTCATTCATAAACAATTGTTTCTCTGTCATGCTCAATAATGGACGGGTGTCATAGCCCATAACATAAGTAACTGGGATATGCCCTGCCGTTGGGACCAAATCAGCTGTAAAGACCAATGTTTTATCTTTATATTTAATATGGGGCAACATTTGCTTATCTGTATGACCATCTACAAAAAGGATACCAAAACCCAATTCAGAGGTATCCAAAAATGCGGATTTACCTTTTGTCACGAATTTCAATTGACCACTTTCTTGCATAGGTATTAAGTTTTCTTTGAGAAAAGAAGCCTTTTCGCGCATATTGGGTTTTATTGCCCATTGCCAATGATCTTCATTAGTCCAAAAATGCGCATTTTTAAAAGCAGGCTCGTAGCCCAAGTGGTCTTTCTTCCATTGAATACTGCCCCCACAGTGATCAAAATGCAAGTGGGTCATAAAAACATCGGTAATATCATCACGATGAAACCCGAATTTTTGGAGTGACTTATCCAAGGAATGGTCTCCCCATTGATAATAGTATCCAAAAAATTTATCGGATTGTTTGTTACCCATTCCCGTATCAATCAGTATCAGTCTATCATCATCTTCAATCAGGAGACTTCTGGCGGCCATATCGATCATATTGTTCCCGTCAGCAGGGTTGGTCCGGTTCCATATCGATTTTGGCACGACTCCGAACATAGCACCTCCATCCAACTTAAAATTACCGGTCTCGATTGGGTATAATTTCATGGCCTGCAAATTAATAAAAGCGTAGGGGATATGTGCCGTGCATACGGGTTAATTAATAGTTTTTAACACATTATAGCTTTTTTTGGCCCTTTTGTACCAAACCATACAGCTGCTTTCCAAAATAGAGCATGGCCTTGATTTCCTGTACGCTTAAAAGCCTTTCCTTTTTGAGAATAAGTAGAGCTGATCCATTAGATTCAATATGGTAATAAGGATGGCTTTCCAAGAAGAGGATCAATTCATGGGTAAATAGGTATTTGATAGCCCCAATATCTTCCCCACTTAGATAAAAACGTTTGTTAAAATCCAAGTGGTCGTCAAGTGTTATGTCTTTGAACCCGGCTAGGCCGTATTTAAAATCCAACAGCCCTTCTTTGTCTAGTGTAAATATAGGTACTTCCAAATCTAGGTTAATATGCATTACCGTTGTTTTAACAACTTCCTTGGCAATGAACTCGCCTTCGGTGAATTCAACATCGAACAATTTGTAGTTATTGTCTCCATCAGATAAGGTATTGTACCTATAAGGCACTTGCCTAGTTCTAAAAAATACAAAATTGCCCAAAAACTTGGTATCTGTCTTTTTTTGGGCGTCATAGGTTAATTTTAAATCGTTCGCAGTGGCCTCCAACAAGGACTGTCTTTTGGTAAAATATCGTTCTACTGGTTTCAGCTTTGCAAATGGCAGGATTTTACGAATTGCGAAGGGATGGTGCGAATCGGTTTCATGCTTGTCCAATCCTATGATTTCTATGCTACCCCCTTTTTTGGAAAATGTTTCCGTATAATTTTCCAATCCCTCCATAACAGTGTGATCTACAAAATTGCAAAGTGAAAAATCGAGGATTAAATCTTCATGCTCAGGAACGACATCCAGTTTATTCTTCAGTTTATAGAAGTTAAGGAAATTGCAAAAGTACTTTATGCTAACATAGTAATTGCCCTCATCTTTCTCTTTGAATAAAAGAACGTTGGGTTTTGCAATATGGCTAATGAACATGGAAATATTTTTATTGATTAGCACATGAATTAAAAACGTAACCAATATCCCCACACTTATTCCTGTGATTAAATTCGTGAAAAGGGTGGTCAATAAGGTTGTAAAGAAAATAATCATTTGTTCGCGACCTATTTTGGCTATTTTGGTAATTGTTTTTGGCGTTGCAAGTTTATAGCCTGTATATACTAAAATAGCGGCCAAGGCCGCCAATGGTATCTTGCGTAGTTGGTCCTGGAAGAGCAATACAAAAACAACTAAAAATAATGCATGAATAAAATTGGCAGATTTGTTTGTCGCCCCATTGTTCACATTGACCGAACTTCTCGCAATTACGGTGACAACACTTAAACCTCCTAAAAATCCACTTATCGTTGTTGCCAGTCCTAGGGCTTTTAGATCCCTGTTTACATTCGAGCGCCTCCCTTGGGGGTCTAATTTATCAATGGCTTTTATACTGAGCAAGGATTCTATACTAGCAATCAAGGTTATCGCAATTACGGCTTCAAAAAAGTCGCGCTGCATTGCTTTTGAAAAATCCGGGAACGCCAAATTGGTAAGTACATCATCAGGGATGGTGATCAAAAAAGAATCAGATAAAGGATATGGAATATTTAAGGCTGCCAGCAGATAGCTAAGACCAATGGTCAAAATTAATATCCACATGGGCGCGGGCACCAAATGAAAATATTCATTTCTGATTTTGGAATAAAAAACCATGATAAGAAGACTAATAATCCCAATTCCCGCCGCCACCAAAACGGAAATGTTCAAATCTTGAAAAATCTCTACAATTCCCGAAGGAATTCGTCCAAGAAGGCTAATTATGCTGCCGCTTTCATTGTTATGGCCAATCATAATATGAAACTGTTTGGCCAATATTCCCAATCCAATTGCCGCCAGCATTCCCTCAATGGCAGAAGCAGGGAAAAAATCGGATAAACGCCCCATCCTCATAAATCCTAAAAGAACCATTAGTACCCCTGAAATAACGATGGCAGCCAGGGTAAACAGATACCCTTGGTACAGATTACCCTGCCCAAGTGTGGTAATTGCGCCTAGAAGTACAATTACCAAACCATTCCCTGGACCGGTTATCGTAACGTTAGACCCGCCCAATATTGAAGCGATGATACCACCCACTACCGCTGCAATTATACCTGAAATAGGAGGGGCCTCACTGGCCAAAGCCAAGCCGAGACCTAATGGCAAAGCAATTAAAGACACAACAAAACCCGAAAATATATTCTTGGGCAAGGCCATTATAAAATTCCTTGTATGGTTGGTTTTTGCTGTCAATACTTATCTTCTAATTATCAATAGGTCGGTAGGAAGATCGGATAATATATGTTCTAGGTCATGTGGAAAAATTCGATCCAGCAGTCCTGTTTTGGTGGGCGCATTCATGACCAAGAGATCAGCCCTTACCACTTCGGCATAATGACCAATTGAATATCCCCTTTTACCGAATATACTTTGGGTTTTGACCTTTACATTACCCGTTAAACTACTGGGCAGACTAGAAATAATTTTACGTACCCGGAATTCTTCCCTATGTTTTAAACGCTCCTTAACAATATTTGCCTTTTTCAATGTTCGATCATCCTCAACAGTAACCTGTATCTCTCGTTGCAATATCTCCTCGACAATGGTCAATTGCTGTGCCCCAAGGGCATTTGCCACGTAGAAAGCATCGGTAATTGCCAAAGGCGTGTCCGGGGCATCTAAACCATTTACCACGACATGTTTACAAGGAATGCGTGTAGCGGAAGGTTTAATCAATAACAATACTGAACAACATACATTTCGTGTTAATTTACGGGCAATTGAGCCCACATAAAACTGGAACATATTTTCATGCTGCCTTGCCCCCAATATCAAAAGATCTATATTCATTGAATTGCAGGCTTCCATTATCACATCATAAGGCTTGCCTTCTATCCACTGAATATCGATTGATAAATCCTTATGTTCTATCCCCTCAATGATCTCATCGATATTGGTCAATTTCGCACTGGTTTTCTCCCCTACATGCAATAAAATAAGTTTGGCATTAAAGAAATGGGCAATACGTGTAGTCTCTAAAACATTCACTTTGAGTGAAGGCGAAAATGCAAACCCAAACAATATGGTTTTAAATGGATGTAAATTGTTCTGCATACATATTGATTGAAAGCCCAAGATAATATAATATTTATTAGCAAAAAGGAAGTTGAACGAATTGGACATTATGGAATAAAATGAGTATTTTTCATTAAAAATTTGGGAATGATCGAGTTGGCGGGAATCATTGTTTTGGGAATAGTTGCACAATGGGTAGCCTGGCGTCTAAAATTACCTGCGATTTTACCCCTGATTCTCATTGGACTTTTGGTAGGGCCCATTGCGGCTGAATTTTTATCTGAGGACGGCACAAAATGGATAGAACCCATCTGGAACGGTAAGGAAGGACTATTTCCTGGTGAAAGCCTCTTTTATTTTGTCTCGCTTTCAATTAGTATTATACTTTTTGAAGGTGGTTTGACACTAAAGTTAAGTGAAATTAAAAATGTCGGCCCCGTCATAACCAAATTAATCACCCTGGGATCTTTCGTAACATTTATTGGTGGTGCCATTGCAGCCCATTTCGTGTTTTCATTAAGCTGGCAGATTTCTTTTCTATTTTCGGCCCTGATTATTGTTACGGGACCGACAGTGATTACCCCGATACTTCGAAATATTCCCTTAAAAAAAGATGTTTCCACGGTTTTAAAATGGGAAGGTATCTTGATTGATCCCATTGGAGCATTGGTTGCGGTATTGGTTTTTGAATTTATTAGTGTTGAATCTGGCGGGGAGTATACCAAAACCGCATTTATCGAATTTGGGAAAATTGTTTTATTTGGATTTACTTTCGGATTTACCTTCGCACATGCCTTGAATTTTACAATAAATAAAAAATGGATTCCACATTACTTATTAAACGTTTTTTCCTTGGCTTCCGTTCTTGGTGTTTTCGTATTGTCAGATGTATTCGCGCATGAATCCGGATTATTGGCAGTTGTGGTCATGGGAATGGTATTAGGCAATTTTAATTCTGGCTACTTAAAGGAATTGCTTTATTTTAAGGAATCTTTGAGTGTTCTTCTTATCTCCATTTTGTTCATTTTACTTGCTGCCAATATCAATATGGAAGATTTATTGCTGATATATAATTGGAACACAGGGTTGCTTTTTGCTATAGTGATTTTCTTATTACGACCCTTGGGTGTTTTTCTTTGTACTAGAGGATCAAAATTAAAACTCAATGAAAAACTATTTATTAGTTGGGTTGGACCAAGAGGTATCGTTGCGGCGGGAATTGCTTCATTATTTGGATTAAAACTCGCAAAAGACGGGGTGCCTGGTGCCGATTATATAACCCCCTTAGTATTTATGATCGTGCTAGGTACAGTATTGTTAAATGCCACAACGGCCAGATTTGTTGCTAAAATTGTTGGGGTTTTTCTAAAAAAATCGGAAGGAATCCTCATTATTGGGGCATCACAAGTGTCTAGATTAATAGCGGAATATCTGTTTAAGAATAACCGTCATGTTGTATTGATCGATAATAATGCATCTAACATCAAAAAGGCCAAGAGCATAGGGCTTGAAGCCATAAATGCCAATATTTATTCCGATACATTAACCGATAATATAGAATTGAACGACGTAGGATTTTTAATGGCTTTGACTGGGAATCCTGAGATAAATAAATATGTTATTGATAAATTTCGAAATCAATTTGGCGAAAACGGATCATTTCGTTTGGTAACCGCAGATGAGATGAACGACCCTGAAAATAATCCAAAAGAAGGATTGTTCTCGCATACTGACGATTTTATAAAATTGACGGAAGCTGCTAGAAATTACCCTGAAATTTGGGAAATTGAGTTGAAAGATCATGCCCATTATGATGACCTTATTGAAATTACCAAAAATGATGATAATATTGTGCCTATCTTTCTAAAAACCCACGATGGGGATTTAAAAATAATGACTTCCTACAGCAAAGAATTCAAAGACATTAAAAAGGGCTACAAATTGGTTTATTTGGGTAAAAAGTTTGAGGAGGAACAATCAATTAAAATAAATAAGGCTGATGCAGGATAATCTAGTCATTCAATTTTAATACCGCCATAAATGCTTGCTGGGGTATTTCGACATTCCCAACTTGGCGCATACGCTTTTTCCCTTTTTTCTGCTTTTCCAACAGTTTCCGTTTACGGGAGATATCACCCCCGTAACATTTGGCCGTAACGTCTTTGCGAAGGGCTTTTATGGTCTCACGCGAGATAATTTTGGCCCCGATGGCGGCTTGTATGGGAATATCAAACTGTTGACGCGGTATCAGTTCCTTAAGTTTTGCGCACATCTTTTTGCCAATGTTAGCGGCATTGTCAGCATGTATTAAAGCTGAAAGGGCATCGACAGGTTGGCCGTTCAAAAGAATATCGACCCTGACCAATTTTGAAGCTCGTAATCCAATAGGTGTATAATCAAATGAGGCATAACCTTTGGAAACGGTTTTTAACCTATCGTAGAAATCAAAAACAATTTCCGCCAAGGGCATGTCAAAATTAAGTTCCACTCTTTCTGTTGTTAAATAGGTTTGATGGGTGATAATACCTCGTTTTTCTATACACAATGACATTACATTTCCAACGAAATCAGCTTTTGTTATAATCGTGGCTTTAATGTATGGTTCTTCTACCCTGTCTATTGTTGATGGATCTGGAAGATCGGAAGGGTTGTTAACGATTAATGGGGTATCGGGATTTTTTCTGGTAAATGCGTGGTAACTTACGTTGGGTACCGTAGTAATAACGGTCATGTCAAATTCACGTTCCAAGCGCTCTTGAATGATTTCCATATGAAGCATTCCAAGAAATCCACAACGAAAACCAAAACCAAGTGCCGCACTGCTTTCAGGGGTATAGACTAAAGAAGCATCATTTAGTTGGAGCTTTTCCATGGAAGAACGTAATTCCTCAAATTCCTCTGTGTCAACAGGATAAATTCCGGCAAAAACCATTGGTTTAACATCCTCAAATCCTGCAATGGGATTTTTTGTAGGATTGACGGAATCGGTAATGGTATCACCAACCTTTACTTCCCTTGCATCTTTTATACCAGTTATCATATAGCCAACATCCCCTGCTTTTATAACTTGTTTAGGGTGTTGGGTTAATTTAAGCGTACCTACTTCATCAGCAAAATAACTTTTATCAGTGGCAACAAATTTTATTTTTTGACCTTTCCTTATTTCTCCGTTGATAACCCTAAAATAAGTCTCAACACCTCGGAAAGGATTATAAACCGAATCAAAAACCAATGCTTGCAACGACTCATCGGGGTTCCCCTTTGGTGGAGGGATGCGTTCTATTATGGCTTCCAGGATTTCACCTATCCCGAATCCTGTTTTGGCGCTTGCAGGAATAACATCTTCCGGTTTACAACCTAAAAGATCAACAATATCATCTGTTACTTCTTCAGGACTGGCACTAGGCAAATCAACTTTGTTCAGAATAGGTATTATCTCCAAATCGTTTTCCAAAGCCAAATAAAGGTTACTTATAGTCTGTGCTTGAATGCTTTGTGCAGCATCAACAACAAGGAGGGCGCCTTCACAAGCAGCGATAGATCTTGATACTTCATAAGAAAAATCAACATGACCCGGGGTGTCGATCAAATTTAAAATATATTCCTCACCCTTGTAGGTATAATCCATTTGAATGGCATGGCTTTTAATAGTAATACCACGCTCGCGCTCAAGATCCATACTATCCAATAGCTGTTCTTTTTTTTCACGCTCTGTAACAGAACCGGTAAAATCCAACAACCTATCGGCTAAGGTGCTTTTACCATGATCAATATGTGCTATAATGCAAAAATTACGTATTCTTTTCAACTTTCCTCAAAGATTTAATTCCACTTTTCTACTATGCCTATAATAATGATATTGGCAATTTTATATGGAATGGCAAATATAGTGTAAAATAAACCGCAGTTGATTTGCCCCCCATTAATTAAAATATGGCAATAATGATTCGATTATACTTGATAATACACGTTTGTTTTTGCTAGCTGTTTTGCAATTAAAGATTGACGGAATTATATAAGGGTATATGGCATTAAAAACGAATCTGGTTTCTTCAATACATGAAGAGACTTGCATCGGACAAACAAATTGTCTTTCCCGTCCCTAAGTAGATTACTTGTTAGGGTATTAATCTACCCATTCTGCTATGAAAAGATTGGTATCCCTGCCACCACCGTTGTTTCTATTGCTAGAAAAGGCCAAGTATTTTCCATCATTCGAAAAAACAGGAAAAGCATCAAAAGTCTGCCCGTGGGTTACCCTTTCCAGATTTTTTCCGTCAATATCGATAAGATAGAGGTTAAAAGGAAATCCTTTTTCTGCTTCAAAGTTGCTCGAAAAGAGAATCTTTTTTCCTGAAGGATGAAAAAACGGACTCCAGTTCGCATTACCCAAAAAAGTCAGTTGTTTTAAATTGCTGCCATCGGCATTGCAGATAAAGAGCTCCATTTCTGTTGGTTGCACCAGACCTTGGGCAAGTAATTCCGTATATTCCTTAATAGCCTCATCTGTTTTAGGTCTTGATGCCCTGAAAATTATTTGAGACCCATCAGGCGAAAAGAAGGCTCCACCATCATAACCAAGTTCATCGGTTATTTGCTTTACATCGCTACCATCTAGATTCATTGTGTAAAGTTCCAGATCACCACTGCGGGTTGAGGTAAAAACGATTTTATCACCTTTTGGCGATACCGTTGCCTCGGCATCATATCCCGGTTCTTGGGTTAGTTGGGCGGTAATATTTCCTTCTAAATCGGCCACAAAAATATCGAAAGAATTATAAACAGGCCATACATATTTCCCATTCTTGCGTAAGGGTACTTCCGGACATTCGGCATCTGCTAAATGCGTTGAACCATATACAAAATGTTGGTTATCGGGTAAAAAATAGGCACAGGTCGTACGCCCCATTCCCGAACTTACCATTGGCGGTTTTTTGTCTTTAAAATTCTCCCCAACATCCATCATGAACATCTGATCACATTTTAATCCCCAAGCAGGATTATTGGATTGAAAAATCATTTTTTTGTCATCAAAACTCCAATATGCTTCTGCGTTATCGCCTCCAAAGGTAATTTGGCGAATAGACTTAAAGTGCTTTTCACCTTTATAGATCAAGGTATCCGAACCTGCCATTAAAGATGTCGGTTTTTCTTCAACCTGATTGTCTTTCTTAGTGTCGGTTTTACAATGTACCAATAGGATTAAAAGGGCAAAACATGCAATTGTTCTCATAGGATGATTAATTTTGTGCAAAACTACACGTAAAAATGATAAAAAAGATTGTAACAACATTGTTTTTGCTGGCTATCTTATCTTGCAAAACCGAAAAAAAGCAAACTGTTAGCATGATGGAGGACACTGCCTTTTTAGCTAGCGACAGCCTTGGGGGCCGTGAAACAGGAACTGAATTTGAACAAAAGGCAGCTAGCTACCTAAAAGATCGTATGAAATCTATTGGCTTACAACCCAAGGGTAACGGGGAATCGTATTTTCAAACGTTTACCTTCAAGCCAAAAAATGACCCACACCAAGAGGTACAATATATAACCGGGGATAGCACGATAACAGGGACCAATGTTATTGGTTATTTTGACAATAAAGCGGATCAGACCGTCATTGTGGGGGCACATTATGACCATCTGGGTATGGGAGGGGAAGGTTCCCTTTATCGCGAAGGTGAGGCCATTCATAACGGTGCAGACGATAATGCAAGCGGAGTTGCCGTTTTATTGCATTTGGCAGATAGTCTAGGTAAAAGCAAATTAAACAAGTATAATTATCTTTTTATTGCGTTTTCTGGAGAGGAAATGGGTCTTTTAGGGAGCAACTACTTTGTGAAAAACCCCACATTTGACCTATCAAAATCAAATTATATGATCAACATGGATATGGTAGGAAGACTGCGCGAGGACAACACCCTTTCGGTTAGTGGAACAGGAACTGCTCCCATTTGGAATCAGGTATTGAATTCGACCAACCCAGGTTTTAAATTGGTACTCAAAGAATCCGGGGTAGGGCCTTCCGACCACACTTCCTTTTACTTACAGGATATCCCGGTATTGCACTTTTTCACTGGCCAGCACGAAGATTACCATAAACCTTCTGATGATTCGGACAAATTGAATTACGAGGGAATGGAGAAAATTTCCAACTATATTATTGACGTTATAGCGGAATTGAACAATACTCCAAAACTGACTTTCAAAAAAACCAAAAACGAAAGTGAGGAAGTTCCTCGTTTCAAAGTCACTTTGGGCGTAGTACCTGATTATCTTTTTGATGGTAAGGGAATGAGGATCGATGGAGTCAGCGAGGATAAGCCAGCGCAAAAAGCAGGATTATTAAAGGGCGATATTGTCATTAAATTAGGTGATAGTACGGTGGTTGATATGATGAGCTATATGCGTGCATTATCAACCTTTGAAGAAGGGAATTCAACGACAGTGGTGGTTGATAGGAATGGGCAGAAGGTCGAGGCGGAAATAACTTTTTAGAGGTCGTCTTTGCGAGCCGTGGCTTTCGCAGGATGCGACCGCGAAGTGATTTTCTTCTTTGGGACACGAATTTAAAGGAACACTTTGTCGTTTCGACGTATTGGTATGGCTAGCCATTATCAGCCTGCTGCACACAATGGTGCTTAGCCCTTACCTTGCGAATTTTATGTAATTTTGCAATCCCTTAAAAGTCAGAAAACAAAATGCCAAAAATAGGAGACATACAACTGCCGGAATTCCCATTGTTGTTGGCACCCATGGAGGATGTTAGCGATCCTCCCTTTCGTGCGCTTTGCAAAGAACAAGGAGCCGATGTGGTCTATACGGAGTTCATTTCATCTGAAGGGTTGATCCGTGATGCCGCCAAAAGTGTCATGAAGCTCGATATCTATGAAAAAGAACGCCCTGTGGGCATTCAAATATTTGGCGCCAATTTGGATTCAATGTTACAATCGGTTGAGATTGTAGAAAAATCAAAACCTGATATCATCGATATTAATTTTGGTTGTCCTGTAAAAAAAGTGGTCAGTAAAGGAGCAGGAGCGGGCATATTAAAAGATATAGACCTAATGGTTTCCTTGACCAAGGCAATGGTTGAGCGAACCCAATTGCCCATTACCGTGAAAACCAGATTGGGTTGGGACAATGATTCAATAAAGATCGTTGAGGTTGCAGAAAGGCTCCAGGATGTAGGATGCAAGGCTATTGCAATTCATGGGAGAACCCGTGTTCAAATGTATAAGGGAGCCGCAGATTGGGCTCCGATTGCAGAGGTAAAGAACAATCAAAGGATGCATATTCCAATTTTTGGCAATGGTGACATAGATTCTCCTAAAGCTGCAATGAAAATGCGGGATGAATACGGTTTGGATGGTGCAATGATAGGTCGTGCAAGTATTGGGTATCCTTGGTTTTTTAATGAGGTAAAGCACTATTTTAAAACTGGGAATTATTTACCCCCACCTACTATGGAAGAGCGTATCAAAGCAGCACGTAAACATCTTGAAATGGCCATTGATTGGAAAGGGGAAAAATTGGGTGTTTTTGAAACACGGAGGCATTACACCAATTATTTTAAAGGAATTCCCAATTTTAAGGAATATCGAATGAAGATGGTCACAAGTGATGAATCTGCCGATGTATTTGCAGCCTTTGATGAGGTCTTGGAAAAATTTGGGGATTTTGTGTTTGATGCCCCTTAGGCCGAAATTAATTTTTTGGTAATTCTACTACTTGCTATTTTTGACGCTATTATGCCCAAGACTACGATCGTGGCCAATACAATCAACACATTGATCAACTGGAATTCTACAGGGTAAGCCAACGAAGGGGTAATTTTCAACCAACCAAAGGCAATTTGCGAGCCTATAAGAATAGATCCTAAAAGCACACCTATTAATCCGCCTAAAGCGGTCACCAGGATTCCTTGAACGAAAAATATTCTTCGAAGATCACGAATCGTATTTCCCAAACCGTATAATACCTTCAAATCTTGGATTTTATCTAAAATCATCATAATAATTGCGCCAACAACATTAAAAAGGGCAATAATCAATACAAGGGTAAAAATTAGGTAGGTTGCTACATTCTCGGTATTCAGCATGCGATATAAGGTACTATTAAGTTCTTCCCTGTTTTTTAATACAACGGTATTGTTAAAAACGTTTGAAATATTATTTCTTATTTGGGCTGCATCCATTTCTGGATTTAATTTAAAATTAATACCCGACACTTGTGAAATGTCCTTTTCCAAAAGGGCCTGAACCAGCCCTAGATTAGTGATTACATATTTATTATCCAATGTTTCCTCGACCGAATATATTCCACTGAGAACCAAGGGCAGTTCATTGTAGGGTTTGGACTGTGAAATAGAACCTTTGCCCGGTTTTGGGGCAATAACAACCATGGGATTTCTAATCTGGTTTATGGTAACTCCTAATTTATTGGTTATCCCAATACCGGCAACCCCTTGTTGGTCAGAATAGAACCAAGTGCCGTAAATCAATGCACTATCTATCCCGGTGGTTTTATTATAATTTGCATCTACCCCTTTTATGTATGCAAATTGGTTTTTTCCTTTATGTGAAAAAGAAACCTGGTGCTCCAATTCCTTGGAGAAAGAAACGACACCTTCAATGGTCTTCAATTGACCCTCTTGTTCCGGGCTAATGCTAAAAACTTTTCCGGTTATTGGGGAGGCCTTCAGATCGGGATCAAAGATATTGGTGTACGATAGACTGAAAGTTTTTAACCCGGCAAACCCCGACAAAACTATGAACAGGGATGCCGATCCAATGACGATGACAAGGAAGGTGATAAAATTAATGATGTTAACAGCGTTTTGGCTGCTTTTGGAACGTAAATATCGCTTTGCTATGTAGAGCGGAAAATTCATCCCTTAGGACTTTTTTCTTTTTTCGAGTAGATCTCTATTCTCAATTGGGTTTTCCTTGCCTTTCAATGATTTATCGATATTCTCTATATAGTCCAAAGAATCATCCAAAAAGAAGAGTAATTCAGGAACCCTGCGTAGTTGGTGCCTGGTACGTTGCGATAATTCGTGCTTGATCAATGGTTGATTTGATTTTATACCTTCCATTAATTCCTTGGCATTCTTGTTTGGAAATATACTTAAATACACCTTGGCTATGGAGAGGTCAGTGGTAACCGTTACTTTTGACACAGAAATTAAAACACCGGTCATGCCGCCACCAATGGCAGCCCGCTGCAGTATATCAACGATATCTTTCTGAATAACCCCAGCAATCTTTTTTTGTCGTTGTGTTTCCATAGGGCAAAAATACGGAGAATTAAGTGTAAATTTAGGTAACCGAATCTATAACTATTAAAATCAATGTTATTGAAATAAAATAGCGTATTGGTAAAAATGGCAAAAGACCTAAAAAAGAGTATGAATATTTTTTCGAATAAATGGAAGCACAATATTTTGTGTAGTTGGGGTTATTACTTAAATTTGCGCTCTTTTTGTTACAAATGTTGCTATTAATCAGATAGCATAGACATTTAAAAAAATTGGCCCTACCTGCCCATTTGGCAGAATGGCAGGCGGGTAGCTCAGCTGGTTACCTGCCTGCCTGGCGGTAACGGCATGCAGGGAGCACGGAAGTTAAAGTTTTGAAATAATGTTTGTATATGTTCTTCAAAGCGAAAAGGATGGTAGACTATATGTTGGAATGAGTTCAAATATTGAAAAAAGGTTATTGGACCATAATGCAGGAAGAACAAAAAGCACAAAAGGATTTCGTCCATGGAAAGTAATTCATGTTGAGGAACATCTAGATAGAGCGATAGCAAGAGAAAGGGAAAAATATCTTAAAAGCTGATATGGAAAGCAGTGGCTTAAAGAAAAATTTAAATAGCTCCTACCTGACCATCTAATCATATTGGCAGGCAGGGCATACTAGAATTATTATAAAAGCAATAGCTTATTAACACGTTCTTTAAACAATTAAATATTGAATTAACCGGTCCTATAGCTCAGCTGGTTAGAGCACCTGACTCATAATCAGGGGGTCCCTGGTTCGAGCCCAGGTGGGACCACTTCATTGCCAAGCAGTTACGGTAAAACGTAACTGATTTTTTATTTGATGGCGTGCTTTTGGCGTGCTTGTTTTAAAATCAATTACTTCAAATACTGCTCCACAAACCCTTCCTTATAAGCACGCCCAATGGGCACATGGGTATCCGAATCAAAGTAAATGCGATTACCGGATACCTTTGTGATATTGGCCGAATTCACAATAAACGATTTATGTATTTGTACGAAAAGACCATCACCCAAGGTCTGTAACCAATGCCGCAGCGAATGTGAAGTCAAGTATTTCTTCCCGGAAGTGAAAATTTCAGTATAGTCGGCTTCAGATTGGATATAACGGATGTCCGAAACTTGTATTTTCAGATGCTCGTATCCCGATTTGATAAAGAGCATCTCAGGACTTGATTTGGTGCCGATAGCCGATTCTGGTGTATTTTTATTTTCGCCCGGGTTTACGGGAACCTTGTTGACCGCTTTTACAAAACGCTCGAACGAAAATGGCTTGAGCAGATAATCCACCACGTTCAGGTCATAGCTTTCCAGGGCATAATCCGAAAAGGCGGTGGTCAAAATAACATGTGGGGCATCAGTTATGGTTTTCAAAAAGTCGATTCCCGAGATTTTTGGCAAATGGATGTCCAGAAAAATCAAATCAATATTTGCCGATTTTAAATAGTCCAGGGCTTTCAGGGCATCTGCGAAGGTGGCCTTAAGCTCCATATTTTCCATGTCGCCGATGAACTTCTGTAGCACCCGTTGCGCCGGTGGTTGGTCTTCGACAATGATGCATCGTATCATTTCGTTTTCTGTTTTAATTGAAGTTCAAGTCGTACCGAATATAAGGTATCGGTTTCTTCTATGGAAAGATCATGGGCATCGGGATAAAGGATTTCCAATCGTTTCTTGACGTTCTGGAGGCCAATTCCGTGCGATAGGTCGTCAGTATTTGTTGTAGGCCTGAAGGAGTTGATACACTCAAATTGCAGCGATCCTTGTTCGGTTACCTTTATAGCAATATCGATTGAAATATCCTCGGATTGACTTGCCGTACTATGCTTAAACGCGTTTTCCAAAAAAACGGTTAGGATGAGCGGGGCGATAACGTATCCAGAAGAAATATTTTCCGTTTTGAAGGTCACGTTACCCCGATCTTCAATCTGGAGCTCGTGCAATTTGGTAAAATTTTGCAAATGTTCGATTTCCTTTGATAATGGGACATACTTTTCCTTACAATCATAAAGCATATAACGCAAGACCGAAGATAATTCTAAAATTATGTTCGGGGTTTTGGGCGAATTATCAATTGCATAAGAGTAGAGATTGTTTAGGTTGTTGAACAAAAAATGCGGATTGATCTGCGATTTCAAGAACTGTAATTCGCTTTCCTTTATCAAGGCTTTGAGTAGATCCACCTCATGTTGTTTTTTAGAGGCGTCCCAGGCAAATTTAAAACCGCTGAGGATAACAATGACCGGCATAACATCCAACAGACTATAAAAGATCCCAGGAAAATATTTACTCCTTTTTGAATCGGGAAAATAGATTTGTTCCAAGACAAACTCCTCCATCAATATAATTCCCGCTATGATCACAATTAAAAAGATAAAGAATGTAATGTACTTTTTTTGATAGAAAAAACGTGGCAAAAGCACGTAGTTTATGATAAAAGCCGCAATGGCATAATTGATGAAAAAAGCGATTTGATGATTTTGAATGCCAGGATTGTGACGATCAAATGAAAAGAAAATAAAAAGCACAATATGCAGCAATAGTTGGAAGAAGACCTCCTTTGAAATACTATTCAATCCTTTGAATTTTTCTACCATCCCTCAAAATTAAGGTTTTAAGACAAATGCTATTTACAAAACCTGCCATCTACCGATTTGACCATGTCAACGACATTTTTAGATAGCTATGTCGTTTACGGACAAGTTTCTGCCGATTACAGAATATTAATAACCTTCTTATTCCCAAACATACATCTTTGTTCCGATATTTAATTAAAACACTTGGCGCTATGAATTTCTTAAACAAAATCCACACTTTTTTCTTTACTTGCTTTCTATTGGCAATGTCAAATGCTTTTGCCCAAAACACTACAATAACAGGTAAGGTAGTAGAAGAGAATAGCGGTCAGCCCATAGCCTTTACAACAGTGATGGTTGCCGACAACGAGACCAAAAAGCCCATAGACGGGACTACGACTTTGGATGATGGCACCTTTTCTTTAGAGACCACCGCAACGGATTTTTATATAGAAGTAAGCTTTCTGGGTTTTCAAACAAAAACCTTTGGGCAACCACCCACACCAAGCCCAACCATCGATTTGGGAACTATTTCCCTTTCCGAAGATGCCCAGCAATTACAGGAAGTCGTAGTCGAGGGTGAGATCTCACGTACCGAATTCAAGTTAGACAAACGCGTGTTCAATGTAGGCAAAGATTTGAGCAGTACCGGGGCAAGTGCCTTAGAGGTATTGAACAATGTGCCTTCGGTCAATGTGAATATCGAAGGTCAAGTAAGTCTTAGGGGAAGCCAAGGGGTGCAAATGCTCATCAATGGCAAGCCCTCGATTATCGCAAGTGAGGAAGGTAATGCACTTGGTACGATTACGGCCGATATGATAGATAGGGTGGAAGTTATTACTAACCCCTCCGCCAAATATGATGCCGAGGGTACATCGGGCATTATCAATATCGTCCTGAAAAAGGAGGAGCGAAAAGGACTCAATGGCTCCATCTCAGTGAACACAGGTACACCTGCTGGCAATAGTGTCGGAGTGAGCCTGAACCGGCGGACAGAGAAATTCAATCTTTTCAGTCAGCTAGGGGTAGGCGTGCGCGATTTGCCCAATGACATTGAGACCAGGAATGTAGATCTAGTGAACAACACTACAATTTTAACCAATGGTACCGAATATCGAAATGAAACCTATTATAATTTCATTCTGGGAACCGATTATCACATCAACGATAATAACGTTTTGACCCTTTCCGGAAATTTTGCCATGGAAATTGAAAATCAACCTTCTGCCACTAATTTTGCCGCACTTGATTCCAATGGCGAAATCACATCGCAATGGGAACGCAATGAGATTACCGAGGCCAGAAATCCAAAATATCAATACGAATTGCAGTACAAAAAGGAGTTTAAAGATGATGAGGATCACACATTACTTTTTAGCGGATTGGGTAATTTCTTTGGTAAGGACCAATCTTCCGAGTTCATAAATACGACTATTTCCGGTACCGATAATGATGCTACACAGCAGACCCGTACCGATTTCAAAGAAGCAGTCTACACTTTTAAACTAGATTATACCAATCCCTTTGCCAAAGAATGGACTTTGGAAACAGGTGCACAATACGTATTGAACGACGTCAGCAACGATTATGAAGTCAATGACTTGGTCAATGGATCGTTCGTGAACGACCCCGGGCTAACCAATATTTTTAATTACGACCAAAAAGTACTGGGACTTTATGGTACAACTTCTTTCGAGGGCAAAAAATGGGGCATAAAGGGGGGAATACGGTTAGAACATACTGATCTGAGAACGTTTCTTGCCACTACAAACGAAGCCAATGATCAAAATTATACGAACTTTTTTCCTAGCCTGCATAGCTCATATAAATTTAGCGACAAGGTATCGCTACAGGCAGGATATTCAAAACGTATCTATCGACCTAGGATGTGGGATTTGAACCCTTTTTTCAACATCCGCAATAATTTCAGCATCCGTCAGGGAAACCCGGAATTACAGCCAGAATTCACCGATTCCTATGAAATTACCACTATCTATATTTTAGGAAAGGCCTCTCTGAATTTTGGGGTCTATCACCGCTATACTACCGAAGTTATAGAGCGGGTATCGACCTTTGAGAACAATGTGAGTACGTTCAAGCCCGAAAATATCGGCACGAACTTGGCCACGGGAATCGAATTCAATGCTAAATATAGTCCGGCCAAATGGTTGACTTTAAATGGTGATTTTAACTATAGCCAATTTCAAAGGGATGGCATCTTCGAGACGACTGTGTTCGATTTTAATGGAGACCAATGGTCCTCCAAACTGATGACAAAAATCAAATTTCCAGCCGATTTTGACTTAGAGATGACCGGAAATTACCGCTCTAGCTTTCGCACTGTACAAAGCGAGATGAGCGATCAACTCTATATGGACTTCGGTTTACGGAAAAATATTCTCAAGGGAAAGGCTGTACTTAACTTAAGTGTGAGGGACTTGTTCGCCTCAAGAATCTCTGAAAGCCAGATTTCCCAAGCCGATTTTGAAGTTTATAATCGGCGCCAGCGTGGCCGATTCATAGCGTTGGGCTTTAGTTACGGCTTCGGTAAGGGAGAGGCGATGCAGTATTCGGGCCAACGTAGAAGATTTTAAGTAACAATAATATTTTTTTTATCGAATTAATACAATCAATTAGTAACACTTAAATTTTTTAACAATTATGAAAAAAGCAATCGTTTTAGTAGCATTATTTGTAGGCACCGTTGTGTCTGCACAAACCACTTGGAAGGCCGATAACGCCCATTCCAAGATTGGATTTGCCATTTCCCATTTAATGATTTCCGAAGTCGAAGGCCGTTTTGGGGAATTTGATATTACAGCCACAGCCGATGATGCCTTCAGCGAGCCAAGTTTTGACGTAGGAATCAACACGGCCAGCATCGACACCGACAATGAAAGAAGGGACGGGCATTTAAAAAGTGACGACTTCTTTGCTGCCGAAACCCATCCTACAATTACTTTCAAAACCACAGGTTTTGAAAAGACAGGGGAGAAAACATTTAAGTTGACGGGCGATTTGACGATGCAAGGCGTAACCAAACCAGTAATCTTGGAAGGAAAACTAAACGGAGTCATTACCGATCAACGAAGTAAAAAACTGAAAGCCGGATTAAAACTGACCGGAACTGTAAACCGATTAGAATTCGGCGTTGGTGGCGATACTCCGACCTTGGGCGACGATGTTGAAATGACCATCAACCTAGAAATGGCGCAACAGTAAAGCATAGTTGATGTTTGTTAGGTGAAACGGTCCTTGGGCTCGCACCTTGGGCCGTTTCCAACAAACGCGAATTTTAAGGATAATAAATATAGAATGGCCAGTTCAATTCAAAAGGCGAAAAAATATTTCAAGTTCATTATTTGGTATTTAATCTATGTCGGCATATTGATCTGGATCGTCAGTACCAATTAGAGGAAAATAAATTATGGGAAGAAAAACAGAACAGACATTTAGGTTCGTCCATCGGTATTTGGGCTTCTTTTTGGCCGGAATCATGATCGTCTATGCCATCAGCGGTATCGTACTCACGTTCAGGAACACGGATTATTTGAAAAAGGAAATCCATATTGAAAAGACATTGGCACCGAATATTGGAGCCGAGGACTTGGGCCGCGCCCTGGGCATGGGACGATTTCAAGTGGATAAGGAAGAAGGTAATCTCATGTACTTTCGAGGCGGCACTTATAACAAAACAACAGGAGTCGCGGATTACACGGAGAAAAAACTACCACTGTTGTTGGAGAACATGAACAAGATCCATAAAATGCATTCAGGCCATCCGTTGTTTTGGTTGGGCATTTTCTTTGGGGTCTCGCTCTTGTTCTTTGCCGTTTCCGCATTTTGGATGTTCAGGCCTACTACTTCTGTCTTTAAAAAAGGAATGTATTTTACTATTGGCGGTATTGCATTGACGATTGTGTTACTTTTTGTTTGATGACCTCGAACAAAGTCAAAATTGATGACAACGACTAAACTTAAATTATGATTTCTGCAAGACATCTTGTTATATCGTTTCTGGTTTTTCTTTTTTTTATGTTCAAGATAGCAGCTCAAAAACCAGAACCCCCGATACCCATCGAGGCATTTTTCGGTAATGAGGCCCTCTACTTTCAATTGGTGGTCAAGAAGAAATTTACCCCAACCAGTAGGTTCAATTTTTTTACGGTGGCTACCTACACGGCAGATTACGAAAATAACTTAGAGGAAAACAGCATCGTCATGCCCGTTCAGATCAGCTACGATCTGGGAAAGGGGTTCGGGGTCATGGCAGGTACGGATATCAATTCGGTTTCCGGATTTTCCGCTATTGTTGGGCCGCAGTTCAATTATGCATCAAAGGATTGTTTGAATGTGAACGTGGCCTCTATTTTTTTGAATGAGGACAGCGATTTTAACCCAGGTGAGACCACATTTTAAGAAATCCAGTCTATTTGTTTAGGTTGGATTTCTTTTGATTTAAACACTATATTTAACAAGGTTTTGAAAGATTATTCCAAATTATATAAAAGTCAACTTGACAACTTTTTGGGTATAAAAAGGAGTATTATTCGGGACCCATTTATTTTTTAGAGGTAGAGGGACCCATTTATTGTAGAATCGCATACAAAAAAAGTTAAAATATATTTTCGGTTGAAGAGATACTTAACAATTATATAATTTATTAAGCACTGAATGAACCCGAAACCGAAGTGTATGTCAACGCAACCATGAATAATCGACATACAAGGCTCTTATATTATAACTAGCATTCGAATAAAAGGGAAAATAAAAAGTAAATCTTGATACCCATTAAATCTATGCCGGCGAATAGAGTGTTTTCTACTCCATGCCTATTTTTAGGATCATAAAGGTAAAGGGAGCGATATCCAAACTTATTTGGTTATTCGCAATGGGATGGTCACTTTCTTTTGGACTTATTTTTTTGGGATTTCTAAAGGAATTCTCGTCGGCAAGACTATCGGCCTTTAATGTAACTACATTGGCTTTCGTCCCTAATGTTTGGTTTTTAAAATCAATTTCAACCGATTGTTTCTTATCCGAAGTATTGACCAGCTTCACAAAGATTTCGCCCGATTTGGTGTCTTTTACCGAGGAGGCATATAGATTATTTTGTCCGGCCAGTATTTTGCCATCGGAGGAAGTAATGGCCAGTAGGTCTGTACCACGATGGTTCGCGAAGAGTTTCTGTACATAGTAATTGGCCGTACCATAGGTCTCTAGATTATTGAACCAAATAAGATCGGGTGTCCATTGCCAACCTTCTTCATGGGCCAATAGCGGAGCATAGGAGGTCATGACAACCAAATCGGCATTTCGCTCCAACCCAGTCATAAAGGCAGCCTCGGAGAGCGCACATTCCCAATTGTTTTTGTTCTCAGGGCTGGTTATACCAACGCTTTGGGCGGCATACTCTCCTGCAAATATTTTAGGGCCTTTACGGTCATAATTATCGTAACGGGTGGCATTCTCACGGAACCAAGAGGTCGTATTATAATAGTGCTCATCAATAATTTCCGCATTCAACTTTTTCAATTCAGATGTTCCATATTCAAAAAAGTCACCCTCTGGGAAGGGACCACTGCTTGAAATAATAATGATTTCAGGATACTTTTCCTTTAAGGCCTTTTCAAACATTGTATAGCGCTCAATGTAGTCCGATCCCCATTGCTCGTTGCCAATACCTATGTATTTCATGTGAAAAGGTTCAGGATGCCCCATTTCACTACGGACTTTACCCCAAGGCGATTCCAAAGAGCCATTGGCGAATTCTATCAGGTCCAGCGCATCTTGTATGTAAGGCCCCAGTTCATCCAAAGGCACCAGTTCGCCTGTGTTGAACTGGCAGGCCATGCCACAGCCCAAAATGGGTAGGGGTGCGGCACCAAGGTCTTCAGAAAGTTGAAAATACTCAAAGAACCCTAGGCCAAAACTTTGAAAATAATCCGGTGCAGGCCTGTGGGCGAATTCCGTGTTCCATCTATTTATCAATAGTGTCCTGTCCCAAACAGGGCCTACTGTTTTTTTCCATTGATACCGTTGTGCCAAGGTTCTGCCTTCTACAATACATCCTCCTGGAAAACGCAAAAAACCAGGCTGTAGATCGGCGAGCAATTGTACGATGTCTTTCCGCAGACCATTTTTTCTTCCTTTCCAGGTATCCTCGGGAAATAGTGAGATATTATCCATATCAATGACCCCAGAACCTTCAAAGGTAAATTTCAAAGTAGCCTTCTTATGTGTTTCCGCAGCGACCAGAGTGTTTGTATAGGTTTCCCAATCTTTGCCCTTGGGTTCGATACTAATTTTACCCATAACATGTCCTAAGCTGTCTACGAATTGCACATTGATTTTTTTGATGGTCTGCTCAATATTACGGACCATCAACGAAAACCTGTACTTTGCATTTTTCTTTATACCCATACCCCAGAAACCCTCATTCACCAATACGTATCCTTTATCGTTTTCAATCGTTACTTTCAAGAAATTACGATTGGCCATATCGGCATCCGAATTGATTATAGTAGCAATCCCGGACTTTGGATTGAAACCATAAGGGTTTGTATTGGGCTGCTGCCACCCCATCTTGGGGTCATCGAATTCAAAACCCCGGTTTTTGACCATTTCGGCATATATCCCGCCATCAGCAGCATAATTTATGTCCTCGAAAAAAATGCCGTACATCGTAGGTTGTATTTCAGCTATGGAGTGGCCAACATCTACAACCAACTCCTTTTTTTGGGCCGAGGCCGAAAGCGAAAATAAAAAGAGTATTGGCAAAAAGTAATAGCTAGCGAAGTTTTTCATATCTGTTCGATTTAGTTCAAATTGTAAAACATTGTATGTATTACATTACTTATTTTTTACGCGCATGGATTGATGGGTATTATAGAGTATTAAACCCGCAATCTGCTCTAACGACATATTAGCCGCCAAATCATTGGCACGCTCCGTGGATGACAAACGCCAGTCTTCATAGGGATCTAATATTCCGTCTTTATTTAAATCTTTAAACACGAATCCATCGGCAGTTAAAAGTTTTACCCCCGAATTTGGGTTGTACCCTAGTGTTTGGCCATCTTCATTTTTAAAACCCTATTTCCTTCAATCCCTCATGGCTTATTTTGATGGCTTCAAGGGGTTCTAGTCCATCAAAAGTCATGTCTTGTTCAACCATATAATATTGCATTCCTGATAGTTCTTTTTGTTCCAAAATACGTTTGAAATCTATTTTGCCTTTGCCCACGGGAGCAAATCTTCCTTGGTCGTCCATATCCTTCACATGCCATATTTTAAATCGTCCGGGATATTTTTCAAAATAGGCCACAGGGTCTGCACCGGCTTTGGTTACCCAATACAGATCCATCTGAAAGTTGACATATTTGGGGTCGGAATTTTCCAGTAGATAATCTATGGGGACGATGCCTTTTTCGTCTTTCTTGAATTCAAAATCATGGTTGTGGTAGAGCAACTTCAGCCCTGCTGCATCGGCTTTTTTGCCCAAAGTATTCACAATCTCAGCGAGATTGGCCGCTCCGCCGGTCATATTCATCGTCCTAGTTGCCTGATCGAATTTAAAAAGCCCCATTGGCGGAACAGGAATCACAAAATATTCAAAACCAGCCGCTTTAACGTCGGCCATCATTTGATCGGCATTTTCAAGGGTAACCGATCCTTGGTGTGTACTTACAGGGGTTAGCCCAACCTCATCGAGAAAGGCTTTAAAATCTGCCGGGGACATATTGTAGAATTTGCCGTCGGCATAACTGGCTGCCTCTATGTTTTTGTATCCGGCAACGGCTACGGCCTTCAAAGTTTCCTTGGGATCTTCACCCATGGCATCGCGGACAGTATAGAGGGCCAAACCACCGAATTTTTCAACGGCAACCACCTCTGGTTCGGTAGATACTCCTGCTTCTTTTGTTTTGTCCGCAGCTTCTTTGCACGAAACGATCGATACACTTATGGAAAGTACTAAAACTGTTCTAATAATTAATTTTTTCATATTCAATAGGATTTATGGTGTTTAAGATAATTTTTTAATAGCATTAATTGTTGATTTTAAAGATATAGCTTCCAGAGGATAATTCCAGTTTTACTTTGTCATTTTCCGGAGTTAGGATTTGAATGTCTTTGGCCTTTTTTAATTTCATCCCATTTTCGGTAATGTTTTTTGCCAAGTCCGTTTTTAAGAAAAGAGTTGCCGAAGTATTCGGAGGGACTGTCGTTTTGTAAATCCATCCATTCTCTTCCAAATGCCATTCACTTTGTATCCTTCCGTACATGGAATCGTAATATCCTTTTGCCCACGTCATTTTTCCATCGGGGTCTGGAGTGGGCTGAAGTATAAAATGTTTGAATCCGGGATGATCGGGATCCCGTTGGATGCCCAAGGAATAATTGTTCATCCAAGCGGCGACCGCACCGAACGAATAGTGGTTAAAGGAGTTCATACTGTTATTCCCCCCAAAACCATCCTCTACGGTATAGGAATTCAGCCGTTCCCAAATAGTTGTTGCCCCGTTTTTCACCGAATACAACCAAGACGGATAGCTCGTTTGCTGCAACAGCCGATAGGCCGATTCGTGCATTCCATTTTCGGAAAGGGCATGATTCAATGAAGCCGTACCGATAAAGCCTGTCATCAGGGAATATTCGGGACGCATAAGCCCGAGTTCATCCTCGTTTTTTCGTTGGATGCTGGTTGAAAGATGTTCAACGGCTTTGGCTTTATTTTCCTCATTCAGAACATGGAGTTGCAAGGGTATGGCGTAGGATGCCTGGGTATCGATAAAATCGCCTGCCTTCCTCATTTTATCCTTTGGAAGCGGAGGCCCAAATCGAAGACTTTGATGGCCCAGATGAAGGGACTTACCCGTGCTGAGATCAATATAGGTCTTGTTGAAAAATGCCTTTCTTTCCATATATTGTTTTCGATAGGTTTCAGCATCTACTTTTTTGCCCAAGAGTTCCGCGGTTTTGGAAAGTATATCAAGATCATATAAATGATAGGCCGCCCAGAATAAGGTGTCGTCATTCTTAAAGCCTTCGGGACTCAACCAATCACCCAAAGGCCCTTCGTTCAATATTCCGGTTTCAGGGGCGATTTTTGAATTCAGGAATTCCACATACGATTTCATGGCATCGTAATGTTCCCATAAGACTTCGAGGTCACCGTATTGTTGGTACAATTCCCAAGGGATTACAATTCCCGCACTGCCCCAGAGGGTGCCGCCGAATCCGCCCCCGACGGGAGCCACATCGGTAAACCTACCGTCCGTCCTTTGAATATCACGCATGGCCACTAAATGCCGCCTTAAAAAGGATGCCACATTTGCTAGATACGTCGATGCTTTGGAAAACACATTGATATCGCCGCTCCAGCCCATGCGTTCATTTCTAGCAGGGGTATCGGTAGGTATCGATAAAAAGTTACCCCGCAGCGACCAGGTAATATTCTCCCAAAGTTTGTTGACCAGTTCGTTGGAAGTTTCGTAATTGGAAGTTAGTTCATCGATGGAACTGACGACCATGCCCTTTACACTTTCCAAGGGAAGTGGTTGATCGAGGCCCGTAACCTCCAAAAACCGATATCCGTGAAAGGTGAATCGGGGTTGAAGTGTTTCCTCGCCTCCTTTACGGATATATATATCTTGGGTAAGGGCGGCCCTGATATTTTCGAGCATGATCATCCCTACGTTGTCGCCATATTCCGATAGGTCAGGGTATTTTACCTCGGCATAGCGTAGGTTTAGGGTATCGCCTTTGGTTCCGGTCGGCAATTGAATTTGTGGAAACCCGACCATGTTCTGGCCCATGTCGTACACAAAGACCCCAGGGCGGACTTCCTCCACCGTTTGAGCGGAAAGCGTCTTTACAATCAAGGCATTTTTGCCCAACTGCCCGATTATTTTTAAGTCCGAATAGTCAAAATTTGTGTCTTGATACGTAGTACCTTCAATCGGAACCTGTACTGCATTTTTCCATTGGTCAACATCATAAACCGGTGTACTCCAACCTTCAATTGCCGATTCCCTATTGGCATCATATACTTCCCCCTGAAAAAAGCTACCATTGCGAATGGGGCCATCGGCAAAAAGTTTCCAGTCGTTTTCATTGGAAGTTATGATCTCTTCGGAACCATCCGCATAGGTTATTACCAATTGCGACAAAAGTGAGGGTCGATCACCAAAATAATTCCAGTTTTCCCCTGAATATGTTATGTTGCCACTCCACCAGCCTTCGCCCAACCATGCGCCAAGGGCATTTTCACTTCCCGACCGTATGGCCGAAGTAACGTCGTAGGTCTGGTACATATGGGTCTTATTGTATTGGGTAAGCCCTGGGTTGAAATAGTCGTTTCCGACCCGTTCTCCATTCAGGTATATTTCATAAATGCCCCGTGCCGTAACATACAACCTCGCTTTTGATATTTTTTTATCTTGGCTTTTGAATTGGGTGCGCAAAAGTGGTGCGGCATTTTTGCTTGGATCTGTCAAAATCAATGCCCCGTTGTTTCCACCATGGATTTGGTAACCGCTATCGTTAATGGAAAATATTGAGCTGGTTTGTTCCACGTTTGAAAAAATCCCTGTGTAGGTTCCGACGTTTCTGAGGTCTTCTTGAAATAGGGTATTGGAAGGCTTCCGGAAATGCTTGATTTTGACATTGGAGAACAGTGCTTTTTGATTTTTCCCGACCTGAAAACCAATATCCCCGACCATAGGAAAACTGATGTAGTTGTTTCCGACACCGACCGGATTCAAATTAAAGCCGGGATTTCCAAATGGCGGCGGAGTGTTATCATCGTTTACCGATATCTTATTCGCTTTTACGTTGCCATCCAAATACACCTCAAAAAGTCCGAAATTGCATTTCACATAAAAGGTATGAGGATGGTACTTATTACTTTCATTGAGTAGGGCGGAAGGTATTTCAAAACTTTTAAATGTTTTTTCGGCATTGTCGTTCGGGGCATAACCCATCCGATAGACATTCAATTTGGCGCGTCCGTTTTCGGAACCGTCGACCGCCGAAATATCAAGTTCAAAAGCTATATAGCTTTGGTTTTTTTTGTTTTCCACCCCTTGAATGTTCAAATCTTTTTCCATTAATCGTCTATCATTTCCCCCAAGGAGGAAAGCTGCCTTGGTGCTTTTTGATTTTTGGTCAAGTTGCAAACCATACTCCATTCTAAAAACGGAGAGGTAATGGGAATAGAGCACCAGATCGTCATCGGAACCACCGATCCATTGGGCACCGTTCCAAGCGGAAATGTCAGGGTTTAGCAATCCTGTCTCGAACCAAGAGGAGTTTGTGAGGGCATTTGCATCCTGATCCCAAACGGTTATTATATAGTCGTATTTTGTAGTGGGTCGCAATTTCCC
Source organism: uncultured Flavobacteriaceae bacterium (assembly GCA_963762065.1). GTDB lineage: Bacteria > Bacteroidota > Bacteroidia > Flavobacteriales > Flavobacteriaceae > Maribacter_A. The sequence goes on from CAVXJE010000004.1 coordinate 237,199, forward strand.
CCCGATATATTTAATTCCCAAGGACGTATCGCTTTTCACTTTGCCCGAATCCCAGACCACCTTCCCTTTTTCTTCGGCAACTACGATTTGATACGCGGTTTGGTAAATTCCCCTTTTCGCATCCTGGTTGACCATCTGCCAACTAAAGCGGGGCGCTGCAATATCGATTCCTAAAGGTTCGGATTGGTATTCTACTTGAAGATTAGCAATGACTTCTTGTGACCAAGCCAAAAAGCCGTGTAATATGAACAGACAAAGCACCATTATTTGCTTGATATCAAAAACTTTCATTTTTTTTGTTCCCATAGGATGCTACTTTATCAAAAAACCTTATAACAATACATAACAAATATACATTACAGGTGGGAGGCAACTGTTATGAACAGTTATGAAGCCGCGATAAAATTGATATTTCCAACAGAATATTGAGAATATATTCAGAAGTATGTTAAATTTAACCATGCTTCATTTAATCGATATAAGCGAACACTCCAAGGTCCCCAAGTACCAACAGATCATCAATTCAATTCTTAGTGCAATTAAAAATGGAGAGGTGAACGTGAATGACAAATTACCTTCGGTCAACGAATTATTGATCGAATTCGATATATCACGGGACACCATCGTCAGGGCCTATGACCATTTAAAGAGGATAAAACTCATAGAATCAGTGCCCGGAAAGGGATACTATATTAAAACGGATGACATAGTATTGAAGGCAAAGGTTTTTCTGCTCTTCAACAAACTTAGTCCACATAAGAAAATCATCTACGATGCTTTTGCTAGGGAACTTGGAGACCAAGCCACCATAGATTTTTTTATTTACGACAATAACTATCGTCATTTTAAGGAGCTTATTCTCGCCAGCAAGTCCAGGGATTATACGCATTATGCCATTATTTGCCATTTTGAAGAAGGGGGCGAAGATTTGGTCGGATTTATTCGGAAAGAGATTCCTCTGGGCCAATTGGTAATATTAGATAAGAAGGTAGATCAACTGGGCGATAAGGTGGTCTGTGTTTATCAAGACTTTGAGAAAGACATTTATTCCGCATTAGTAGAGTTAAATCATCAGTTGATTAAATATAAAAAGATTAAACTTTTATTGCGAAAAAGAACCTATCATCCGATTGAGATCAAAAAGGGCTTTTTAAAATTTTGCACGGAATATGCTTATGATCTTGAGGTTATTGAAACAATCGAAAACGAGATGATCGAAAAAAATACGGCTTATATCAACTTAACGGAGAATGACTTAGTGCTTCTAATCAAAAAAATCAAGGACACCAAATTTGTTCTCGGTAAGGATGTTGGAATCATTTCCTATAATGATACCCCAGTAAAAGAAATATTATTGGATGGTATTACTGTAATCTCTACCGACTTCGAAAAACTCGGCAAACAATCCGCCCAATTAATTCTTAATAAAGAAGTACGCCAATTTGAGAATCCGTTTTACGTGATACCGAGAAAATCGCTCTAGCCTCTGCTTTCCAAACCTAATATCGCCTTGTTTTATTAAGTATACCCTTTTTTTCACACTATCAGAACAGTTCAGAACGGAATGGTTTTCCCTTAATGATGAGTTAATTTGTATCATGACCGGAAATATATTTCCGGTCATGATTTTCAAAAAATAACTAACTTACAGAGGGTAAGTTTTTATCCTCTATCGGCCAAAGATCTGCCCAAATTCATTCAATATTTGAAAAACAAACAAGAAAAGCACATGGAAAATAAGAATTTGAACAAACTCCTATTAAGAATAATGCAAACCAATTTTAACCCCTTATTTATTAAAAAAATTGGCGCAATGTATCTCTTATCTTTCTTGATGCTATTTATGGCTTCTTCGACCGTAGTTCAATCACAAGATCCATCCAACCCTGAAGGTACAGTACGTTGGAATGCCCAATGGATTACCGGGCCGGGAATCCCCATAAATCCTTGGACGGCATCTAGGGATAAAGGCCTTAAGGAGTATGGTGTTTTTAAATTTAGGAAAAACCTAGAATTAAAGAACAAACCATCATCATACCTAATCCATGTTTCAGGCGACAATCGGTATAAGCTTTTTGTAAACGCAAGTCTTGTCTCACAAGGTCCGGCTCGGGGCGACCTCTATTTTTGGAATTATGAAACTGTGGACATAGCGCCATATTTAAAAGAAGGCAATAATCTTGTCGCCGCTGTTTTATGGAACGATGGTGCCGTTAAACCAGAGGCGCAGATCAGCTATTTAACAGGCTTTATTTTACAGGGAAATACAAAAACAGAAGAAGACATTAATACTAATGATTCTTGGAAAACCATAAAGGATGAAAGTTATCAGCCATTACCAGTGAGGGTTGGTGGTTATTATGTTGCAGGACCTGGGGAATTGGTGGATATGGGCAAATACGTTCAGGGTTGGGAAAAGTTGGATTATGATGATTCAAATTGGGTACAAGCCCGTCTTATAGGTCCTGGCAATCTAAAAACACATGCCATAAATTCCTCTGGGTGGATGTTAGTTCCTTCACCCTTACCACAAATGGAAATGACCCAAGAGCGACTTACGACGACACGCAGGGCGGTCGGTGTGAAGGTTCCGGAAAACTTTCCCGCCCAAAAGACGGATTTTATGATACCTGCCAAATCAAATGCCACCATTTTATTGGATCAAGGTCATTTGACCAACGCATACCCTACCCTAGTTTTTAGTGGAGGTAAAAATGCCAACATTGGGATGGCTTATGCCGAGGGACTGTTCATTCACAAAGATGAAGATATTAGTGGTTTTAGATTGCCCGAACTTCCCAAGGGAAATCGGAACGAGGTGGAAGGTAAGATCTTTATTGGCAAAACGGATAGTATTATTTCAAGTGGGGCCAAAAATCAACAATATGCGCCCCTATGGTGGCGTACCTACCGCTACGTACAATTAACGGTACGCACGCAAGAAGAACCCTTGGTCATACATGACCTATATGGCGTGTTTACGGGCTACCCTTTTGTTCAAAATGCCAGTCTTAAGATCAAGAACCCTGAAATGTACAAAATATTGGAGATAGGTTGGCGAACTGCACGGCTTTGCGCTTTTGAGACCTATATGGATTGTCCTTATTATGAGCAATTGCAATACATAGGGGATGCCAGGATACAGGCCCTGGTTTCGTATTTCAATGCAGGGGACGATCGTTTGGCCCGCTATGGCCTCACTTTAATGGATCACTCACGTATACCGGAAGGCATTACCATGAGTCGCTATCCTACCGATCTTGATCAGCAAATTCCAACTTTTTCCCTTTGGTGGATTGCTATGCTGCATGATTACTATACATATAGACCTGATGGAAAATTCATACAAGAAAAACTTCCGGGAGCTCGAGAAGTATTATCGTTCTTTGCTAAATACCAACAAGCAGATGGTATTTTGAAAAATGTACCGTACTGGGTCTTTACAGATTGGGCCGAAGGTGAAGGCTGGAATTTTGGTATGGCTCCTAAAGGGAATAATGGAGAATCGGCCATTCTGGATTTGCAACTACTTTGGGTATATCAATTGGCCGCCCAACTCGAAGGCGATTTGGGCCTAAAGGACTTCCAAAGTTTATATAATAAACGTGCAGCCCAGCTCAAGGAATCCATTCGTAAAAAATATTGGGACCCGGTAAAACAGCTATATGCCGATACAGAGGCAAAGAATGTCTTTTCGCAGCATGTAAATTCCTTGGCCATTCTTTCCGGGGTTAGTAAGGGGGAACAGGCCACTGACCTTGCCAAGAAGATGTTGACCGATGCCAGTTTGGTGCAGGCGTCAATATATTATAAATTTTACCTACATCAGGCGCTTGTAAAAGCAGGTCTTGGCGATGAATACCTCGATTGGCTGGACAAATGGCGTGAAAATATCGCAATGGGCCTTACCACTTGGGCAGAAGATTCAGATGTAAGCCGTGCCCGTTCAGACTCCCATGCATGGGGATCTAGCCCCAATATTGAATTTTACAGAACTATTTTGGGAATAGATAGTGATGCTCCGGGATTTGCAAAAGTTAAAATAGAACCGCATTTGGGGAATATTAAGGAGATTGGTGGCGAAATGCCCCATCCGGCCGGAAAAATATCCGTTCAATACAAAGTGCAAAAAAATAAATTGGAAACAGAGATCGTATTGCCAGCAAACATAACGGGGACCTTTATTTGGAAAGGACAGCAGCATATCCTAAAATCTGGCATGAACAGTTTACAACTATAAAAAAATAAATTCTGATATTTTATATCAAATAAAACGAGCAAGTTTTAAAGAGCTAACCTACTATTACAGAACAGAACGGAATAGTTGCCCAGGATAAATTAAGTATCCTTGTAAATACATGGGGAAATCCATAGTACTTAGCAAAATATAGTGACCGTCTTAATCAAAAAATTAAACACTTTATGAAATTGAACAATATTATCATTGGACTTTTCATTTTGTCCATTCTGGCTGGTTGCCAGGAAAATCCAGTAAATACGGACGAAAAAAGACAGGAACTTTTACAAAATTTCCAAAACCCACCAAATGAGGCCAAACCTCGAGTTTGGTGGCATTGGATGAACGGAAATATTACGAAAAAGGGTATCCAAAAGGATTTACTTTGGATGAAGGAAACCGGAATTGGAGGATTTCAAAATTTTGATGCCAATCTTTTTACACCTGTTGTAGTTGAAAAAAAGTTCGTTTTTATGGATTCACTTTGGAAAGATGCCTTCAAATACACTACGAATTTAGCCGATAGTCTTACTCTGGAAATGGCCATTGCAGGTTCTCCAGGTTGGAGTGTAACTGGTGGTCCATGGGTAGCCCCCAAAGACGGTATGAAAAAATATGTTTGGTCGGAAATTGTTATTGAAGGTGGCCAATCCTTCAAAGGAAAATTGCCAGAACCACCAAGTAATACAGGTGCTTTTCAAAACGTTGCACCTGAAGCAGGCATAAGCATGTCTGGTGAGACAAGGGAACTACCTGAATATTATAACGATGCAGCTGTAGTCGCTTTAAAACTAATGGAAAAACCAGTTGTTTTGGCACAATTACAGCCTAAAGTCACTTCTTCCGCGGGGCGTTTTAACTTAGTTCAACTTACCGATGGCGATTTACAGGGAAGCAAGTATTTGCCTCCTTCTGCAGTTGGTGAGGACATGTGGATCCAATATGAATTCAATTCACCTCAGTCTTTTAGGTCTTATTCAGTGACTGGGGCTTATCATAATGCTTTGGAACAGTTTCGGGGCAGTCCTAATAACAGAATGCTCTTGGTAAGTGATGATGGCAGGAATTTCAAAAAAATAACGGATATTCCTGGCACATTGGTACCGCAGACTACCGGTTCATTTACAGAAACCAAAGCAAAATACTGGCGTTTCGTTGTAGAAACAATGCCACCATCTCCAGCTGGTATAGCAGCTTTGTTCGGGGCCCCTTCACCTACTGAACCAGACGGAATAGAAGTGGCGGAAATTAGCCTTTTTAAAACAGATCGCATAGATGCATTTGAACAAAAATCTGGTTTTGCGGCATGGCAAGAAAAAACGCTCCCAACTTCTGAAAATGGGACCAAAGGGGTTGCCCTTGAAAATATAATCGACCTAAGCGATAAGTTAGATACAAATGGGATATTAACATGGGAGGTTCCAGAAGGAAACTGGAAAATAATCCGTCTAGGATACAGTCTTACTGGACGTGAGAACCATCCTGCTTCCCCTGAGGCTACAGGTCTGGAAGTGGACAAGTTAGACGAAGATGCCGTTCGCAGATACATCAACACCTATTTAGATCTTTATAAGGATGCTACAGGTGGTCGTATGGGAGCTGAAGGTTTAGGTTATATAATTCTCGATAGTTATGAGGCGGGTCACATGAACTGGACCCATGATATGATTGATGAATTTACTAAACGCAGAGGATATGATATGATACCATGGATTCCTGCACTGGCCGGATATATAGTGGTTGATTTACCCAATTCCGAAAGTTTTTTATGGGATTTCAGGAAGACCATTGGGGAAATGATCGTTGAAAATCATTATGATGTGATTGGTGAAGAACTACATAAACGGGGAATGAAACGCTACACCGAATCTCACGAAGGGGGGCGTATCTACTTGGCTGATGGTATGGATGTAAAAAGAAATGCGGACATACCAATGTCTGCCATGTGGACTCCTGGTAGCCAAGCGGGTGGAGCGGACGAAGAGATACGCAGTGAAGCGGACATCAGAGAAGCAGCCTCCGTGGCTAATATATATGGCAAACCCTTTGTGGCGGCAGAATCGATGACCTCTATTCAAAATGCATTCTCTTGGCACCCAGAAAAGCTAAAGCGTACGGCAGATTTGGAATTGGCCTCAGGGTTGAATCGGTATGTAATTCACACCTCCGTCCACCAGCCTTTGGATGATAAGATACCAGGTTTTTCCTTAGGACCGTTTGGTCAATATTTTACACGACAAGAAACATGGTCTGGCGCTGGGGCAAAAGCTTGGGTAGATTACCTCAGTCGCAGCTCATACTTGCTTCAGCAAGGACAAAACGTCGCTGATATTCTTTACTATTATGGTGAAAATACAAACATCACATTGGTGTGCCAACAGAGTCTTCCTAAAATTCCAAAGGGTCTTGAATTCGATTTTGTAAATGCTACCATACTCAAAGAGGATTTTAAAGCTGAAAATGGGCATTTGGTAGCTCCAAGTGCCGCCATATACAAAGTGCTGATGTTAGATGATTCGGCCAAGGAAATGACTTTGGGGGTTTTACAAAAAATAAAAGAATTTCAGGATGCCGGTGTTCCCGTGGTCGGAACAACACCTCAGCGCTCGCCAAGCCTTGCTGATGATGCCGGGGAATTCGAAAAATTGGCCAATGAGGTAGCATCCAAAATGACGAAAATAGATCAACTGGATTTAGATCCCGATTTACTTATTGGTAATACTGACAATAAGGTGCTTTATAAACATAGAAACATTGGTAATCAACAAGAAATATACTGGTTGAATAATCGTTCCATTAACTCAACCTCCCTACAAGCAAGTTTCAAGGTGAATGGTAAGAAACCAGAACTATGGGATGCCATTACCGGAGAAATCGAGGATGTTACCTATAAAATTGAAAATGGGAGAATAATAGTTGATTTGGTATTGGATTCCTGGGGCACTGTGTTTATTGTTTTTGTTGAGGACGCTAATGTTGATTATTATACAGTTCCTAAATTGTTAAAGAAGCAAATTGCAATTTTAGAAGGTCCTTGGACCATAACCTTTCAAGAAAATAGGGGAGCACCTGAACAGGTACAATTGGACACTTTGATGTCATTGACCGACCATAGCAATGATGGAGTGAAATACTATTCTGGAACCGCTAGCTATTCAAAACAATTTTCTCTTGAGGATACTGAAAATAAACAGGTAATTTTAGACTTGGGCGAAGTAGACAATCTTGCTGAAGTTTTCATCAATGGTAAGTTACAAGGAGTAGTATGGAAATCTCCATTTAAAATCAATATAAACAATGGGGATTTACATGTTGGTGAAAACCTATTGGAGGTAAATGTGACCAATACTTGGGTAAACCGTATTATTGGTGATGCCCAGCCAAGCACTAAAGAAAAAATCACGTTTACGACAATGCCTTTTTATCAGGCTGATGCATCGTTATTGCCCTCCGGTCTGTTGGGACCTGTTAGGATTTCAACATTAAAATAAGACTAAAGTATAGAAAAGCACAAAAAATTATACGATGAATATAAAGACCTTTAAACATGTAGATTACCTATGGGACGAGAGTAAAGCCGCAGCACTTGGTGATGATCAGGTAGCCCTGTTTTTATATCGTTCCAATATACTAGGAGCAGATTTAAGGATTACAAATTATGGTGGTGGCAATACGAGCTGTAAAACCATTGAAAAAGATCCGCTCACCAACGAAGAAGTTGAAGTCATGTGGATCAAGGGTTCTGGAGGGGATATTGGCACCTTGACCAAAGCCGGAATTGCAGGACTCTATACCGAACGCCTTCGCAATCTAAAAAACATTTATGGAGGTTTGGCCGATGAAGATCGTATGGCAGGCCTATTCGACCATTGCATTTATGACCTGGACAGTAAGGCGCCATCTATCGACACTCCGTTGCACGGATTGCTGCCCTTTAAACATATCGATCACCTTCATCCTGATGCTTTGATTGCGGTCGCCGCTGCAAAAAACAGTGAAAAAGTGACCAAAGAGATTTGGGGCGACACCATGGGTTGGGTGCCTTGGCAAAGGCCGGGTTTTGATCTAGGATTGCAATTGGAAAAATGCTTAAACGATACCCCTGGCATTCGGGGAATTGTTTTGGGGGGTCACGGCTTATTTACATGGGGTGATACCTCTTATGAATGTTATTTGAACAGTTTGGAGGTCATTGAAATGGCTTCGGAATTCATAGAAAAAAAGGTCAAGGAAAAAGGAAGTGTTTTTGGAGGACAAAAAGTGCAATCCCTTCCAAAAAAAGAACGCTTGGTTAAAGCATCAAAACTAATGCCTTTGTTACGCGGACTCTGCTCTTCGGAAAATCGGATGATTGGGCATTTCACGGATTCCGATGTGGTCATGGAATATATCAATAGCAATGATCTCGCACGTTTAGCCCCCATGGGCACTTCTTGTCCGGATCACTTTTTACGTACCAAGATACAGCCGTTGGTATTGGATCTTACTACTACCGAAGACCTCAGCGATTCATCTGCAGTGCTAAAAAAATTGGAGCCTGCTTTTGAGACATACAGACAAGAATATGCAACCTATTATGAGACTTGTAAAAAAGGCAACAGTCCTGCCATGCGCGATCCAAACCCTGTAATCATTATCTATCCAGGAGTCGGAATGTTCAGCTTTGCTAAAAATAAGCAAACAACTAGAGTAGCTAGTGAGTTTTATGTCAATGCCATCAATGTAATGAGAGGTGCCGAAGCCATAACTTCTTATACTTCATTGCCAAGACAAGAGGCATTTGATATTGAATATTGGTTATTGGAAGAGGCCAAATTACAACGAATGCCGAAAGAACAACCTTTGTCCCGAAAAGTGGCCTTGGTTACCGGGGCAGGTGGTGGTATAGGGAAAGCCATTGCCGATAAACTGGCTGCCGAGGGGGCAAATGTGGTATTGTCCGATATTGCCGAAGATCGGTTGAAGGAGGCCGCCAACACTTTCAAAGCCGATACCGCTGCCTATGCGGTCTGTGATGTGACGAATTCCGATTCAATTGCCGATGCCTACAAGAAGGCATGTTTGGAATTTGGCGGAGTGGATATTGTAGTGCATAGTGCGGGGCTCGCCATTTCCAAACCCTTGGAAGAGACTACCGAAAAGGATTGGGATATTCTCCAAGAAGTACTCGTAAAAGGACAATTCGAATTAGCAAAACAGGCTGTGGAAATTATGCGAAAACAAGGTTTGGGGGGCGATATTATCAGTATTGCCAGCAAAAACGGCCTGGTCTCCGGGCCGAATAACGTAGGTTATGGGACTGCTAAGGCTGCCCAACAGCATATGGCGAGATTACTCGCCGCAGAACTAGGTGGGGATAAAATCCGTGTAAATACCGTGAACCCCGATGGCGTAATCGTCGGCAGTAAGATTTGGGAAGGTGACTGGGCCGAGGGGCGCGCAAAAGCATATGGCATTACGGTTGCGGAATTACCGGCCCACTATGCCAAAAGAAACCTGCTGAACGAGATTATTTATCCCGAGGATATCGCCAATGGTGTTTTTGCCTGTGTTGGTATTTTGAGTAAAACCACTGGAAACATTATCAATGTAGATGGTGGGATGGCCAATGCCTTTGTTAGATAAGATTAAATAATTAGCTTAGAAACCATTCATAAATCTAGTTGTGAATGGTTTCCAAAAAACTTCACTATGAAACTTAATGCTGACCAAATTCAGGAACAAAACCAGTCCATTTTATCTGAACACCAGGCCCAATACGATTTTTTGGTGGACACCCTAGACAACAATGGTGTCGATGCATCCAAGATGGTCAAACGGCTATCCGATTTTCAAGTCGCCATACCCAGTTGGGCCTTAGGTTCCGGGGGTACTCGGTTCGGGAGGTTCACGTTTGGTGGGGAACCTGCCACCTTGGAACAAAAACTTGATGATGTAGGTATTATCCATGCTTTGACCCAAAACGCCGGAGCCATTTCGTTGCATATCCCGTGGGATATCCCCGAGGATTTTAACGTCATAAAGGATAAGGCGGCCATGCATGGACTTGTATTTGATGCCGTTAATTCGAATACTTTCCAAGATCAAAAAAATGCCAAGGAGAGCTACAAGTTCGGTTCCTTGAGCAATAACAATGAAGCGGTACGGCAACAAGCCGTTCAACACAATATCGATGTCATTAAAATTGGTAAAAAATTGGGCTCTAAAAGGTTGACGGTTTGGTTGGCCGATGGGGCCAATTTTCCTGGACAACATAATTTTCAGTCTGCATTGCAACGTACACAGGAAAGCCTACAGGAAATTTATCGATCTATGCCCACGGATTGGAGCATGTTTATCGAGTACAAACCTTATGAACCCAATTTTTATAGCACCGTGATCCAGGATTGGGGAACCTCCTTTATGCTGGCAAATGCCTGTGGAAATCGCGCCTACACCTTAGTGGATCTCGGCCATCATTTACCCAATACCAACATAGAGCAAATTGTTGCGACATTAATGTTAAAGGGTAAGTTAGGGGGATTCCATTTTAACGATAGCAAGTATGGGGATGATGACCTTACTGTAGGCAGTATCAAACCCTATGCTCTTTTCCTTATTTTCAAGGAGCTTGTTTATGGGATGGATAAGAATCCCCAAAACCCTTATCCCGCTTGGATGATCGATGCGAGTCATAATATCAAGGATCCATTGGAAGACCTAATGCAGTCACTAGAAGCCATTCAGGAAGCCTATGCCAAGGCCTTATTGATCGACCAGATCAAGTTGACCACGGCACAAGAAGAACAGGATGCCACCTTATGCCAAGAAATTCTCCAATCGGCCTTTCGTACCGATGTACGACCTTTATTGGCAAAAGCCAGACTTGAGCGTGGAGGCGCCTTATCGCCCATTCAAACCTATCGTAACTTGAAAATCAGGGAAAACCTGATCAAGGAAAGAGGAAAACATTCCGTTGCTTCCGGCTTATAAAATATCTCGATGAAAAAGGTAACGGCGGTATTCGATATAGGAAAGACCAACAAAAAGTTTTTTCTTTTTGATTTGGACTATCAGGAAGTCTATCGGGAATACGTAGGTTTTGATGAAATTGAGGATGAGGACGGTTTTCCAACGGAAAATTTAAAAGCACTCCAAAATTGGCTGAAGGAAGTCTTTGCAAGGATTTTGCGAATGAATGAATTCGACGTAAAAGCCATCAATTTTTCTTCCTTTGGGGCAAGTTTTGTGCATTTGGATGAAAACGGCGAAGTCCTAACCCCTTTGTATAACTATAACAAACCTTTGGACAATGAATTAAGGTCATCGTTCTATAAAAAATATGGCCCAGAAGCAACATTTTTAAGAACTACGGGCTCTTCTGATTCCGGGATGTTGAATTCGGGAATGCAATTGTATTGGCTTAAATATCGTAGACCTGAAGTATTTACCAAAATCAAATATTCCCTGCACTTGCCACAATATCTAAGCTACATTTTCACAGGTATTCCTTTGAGTGAATATACAAGTATTGGTTGCCATACCTCACTTTGGGACTATGCTGAAAAGGATTATCACGATTGGGTTTATCAAGAGGAAATCAATAAAATATTGCCGCCCATAGTCCCTACAGAGACTAGTATAAATATGAATTACAATGGGAAAAGAATAAAAATAGGAGTGGGCATACATGATAGTTCCGCAGCACTTATACCCTATATACGAAGTGTGAAAAAACCCTTCATTTTGGTTTCTACAGGAACTTGGAGTATTGCCTTAAATCCGTTCACGCAGGCGATATTAACCAAAGAGGATGTGGAACGCAATTGCATCAATTACATGCATATTAATGGAAAACCTGTTAAAGCCTCGCGCCTATTTTTAGGTAATGAATATAAGCAACAGGTGCAGAAATTGGCACACTATTTTAAAGTGCCCAGCGATTACCATAAGACCGTTAGTTTTAATCCGAATACTTTCTTTGAAATCATCAAGGATTTTAAATATATGTTCAGATGGGTCGGCATAAGCGATAAGAATATGCCGAAGGAAACCAAAATACCCTACACTTGTTTTGAACATGCCTATCATCAGTTAATGACCGAACTTGTCTTGCTCCAGGTGGAAAGCATAAGAATTGTAATGGGGAATGATAAAATCGAAAAACTATATGTTGACGGGGGTTTTAGTGGCAATGAAATTTACGTTAAACTAGTATCCCATTATCTTCGAAACATGCAACTTAGAACAACAGACTCCTCATTGGGTTCGGCATTGGGTGCAGCGATCGTCATTTCCGGTATAAGGCTCAATTCAAAATTCCTTAAAAAAAATTATAGTTTAACAAAACACGTACCGTTCATAATCAAGTAAAACAGAACAATGGCACTATATAGTCAAGAAGAGGATTTAATCGAGGAATTGGCCGGTGGCGAATTTGAAAGGGAACCCGTTCCCCGATCCAAGTTAAAAAGTTGGAAAAGCTTTTTAGGAATGTACGCTGGCGAACATGCCGCAGGTACCGAATTTGTGATTGGACCCTTGTTCTTGACCACAGGGGTCAGTGCTTTTGACTTAATTGTTGGTTTATTAATAGGAAATTTTTTGGCTGTTTTGAGCTGGCGTTTTTTAACTGCCGAAATTGCCGTAAAGCATCGCTTGACCCTCTATTACCAATTGGAAAAAATATGTGGTAAGAAGTTGGTCATTGGTTATAATCTGGCCAATGGTATCTTATTTTGTTTCTTGGCAGGCGCCATGATCACCGTATCCGCAACTGCAGTGGGGATTCCGTTTGATATGGAGATGCCAAAATTGACCGATACCATGCCGAATGGTCTCACTTGGATAGTGATTGTCCTCGCAGTAGGTGCAACCATTTCATTGATTGCGGCCAAAGGATTCGATACGGTCTCCAAAGCAGCCAATTGGATGTCGCCCATTATTGTGTTCGCTTTTTTAGCCTGTGGTTTTGTGGCCTTACAACAATTGAGAGTTCATAGTTTTTCTGATTTCTGGAATATTTGGGGTGAAGGTTCCGAACCTTTCCCGGGACAGATCAAATACACTTTTTGGCATGTGGTCATCTGGTCCTGGTTCGCCAATGCCGCCATGCACGTCGGTATGTCTGATTTATCCGTTTTTCGTTTTGCAAAAAAAGCAAGTTCGGGTTGGACCACCGCTGCGGGCATGTATGTGGGGCACTATATCGCCTGGATTGCCGCTGCATTATTGTATGCGGTATATCTTAAATCGCCCGAAGCCCAGGTTTTATTGGGAAATGGGGAAGCACCTACCGTTGCTCCTGGCCCTTTGGCTTATAATGCATTGGGAGTTTTCGGAATTATCGCTGTAGTGTTAGCAGGATGGACTACGGCAAACCCGACTATTTATAGGGCGGGACTAGCGTTTCAGGCCGTTCTTCCAAAAATGTCCACATTTTGGGTAACTATTCTAGCGGGTACCATTGCCACCGTTGCCGGATTGTTCCCTGCATTTGCCATGAAATTATTGGATTTCGTAGCCCTTTATGGCTTTATTCTGGCCCCGGTGGGCGCTGTCATTGTTTTTGAACACTTCTTTGCAAACAAGGCTGGCATCATTGCAAACTATCCGGAAAAAACGAGTCTTGGGTTCAATAGGGCGGTGCTGTACGCTTGGGCCATCAGTTCTGGACTTTTCTATTTTATCTCCCTTCAGTTCGGTATATTTCTTACTTTTGTAACCTTCCCTGCTTGGTTGCTCTGCGGGATTTTGTTTTTGGTTTTTAGCCGATATCTTCAAAAAGTAAAAGAATTATAACAACCATAACAGATTAAAATAAACGTTGGTAACACCTATAAATATGAAAACACACTTGATTTTTACAATAATGGGACTTTTGGCAAGCATGGGCACGATGGCACAAAACCAAAACGCTTTTGCCGTCCAGACGATGGTTGAAAATGGAATCATAGAAGGCAACTACAACACCCATACAGGAATCCAAACTTATTTTGGCGTCCCCTTTGCCAAACCGCCTGTTGGGGAACTCCGCTGGAAAGCTCCACAACCTTTGGATACCTGGGAAGGTGTAAAAGAAACCAAGACATTTGGCCCCCGACCTATGCAGACCTTGGTTTTTGGGGATATGGAATCACGTTCGAACGGTGTTAGCGAAGATTGCCTGTATCTAAACATATGGACTCCTGCATTGCGAAATACAAAAGATCTGCCGGTATTGGTTTATTTCTATGGTGGAGGAAATGTGGCGGGCGATGCCTCCGAACCTAGATATGATGGGGAGAGCATGGCCAACAAAGGTATGGTGGTTGTAACCACGAATTATCGATTGAACATCTTCGGATTTTTGGTGCACCCAGACCTGAGTGCCGAAGCTCCTTATAAAGCATCCGGTAACTACGGAATGTTGGATCAAAATGCTGCTTTGCAATGGGTGCAAAAGAATATTGCCGCCTTTGGGGGCAATCCCAAAAAAGTAACCATTGCAGGGGAATCCGCTGGATCTATTGGCGTAAGTGCCCAAATGGCCTCTCCGTTGAGCAAAAAACTGATTGCCGGGGCAATTGGCGAGAGCGGTGCTGCTATCAATCCCACTTTGGCACCCGTTCTTTTGGCGGAAGCTGAAAAGCAAGGCCAAGTATTTCTGAAAAATGCTGGGTATTCGAGCATCACGGACTTTCGAAAGTTGAGCACCCGTGAGATTTATGAAATCTATAATGAATCGAAGCGGTTCGGTTTTCCTATGGTCATTGATGGGTATTTTTTACCACTATCCGTTCCGGAGATTTTCAATAACAAAGAGCAGGCGCAAGTCCCGTTGCTCTTGGGATGGAATTCTGCAGAAATTCCCGGGATGGCCTTTACCCAAGGTCCTTATACCGAGGCAAACTATGTGGCCAAAGTCAAGGAGGCCTATCCCGAAAAATATACCGAAGTATTGAAATTATACCCTCTTGGTTCGGAAAAGGAAATTGAACGTTCGGCGACCGATTTGGCATCTGATCGTTTTATCGTTTACAGTACTTGGAAATGGTTCGACCTACATCGCAAAAATAGCGACCAGCCCGTGTACCGTTATTTGTATAGCAAACTCCGCCCGCCATTGAAGAACCAAAACTTGGTCTCAGGATTGGCCGGGGGTACGGTTGCCAAAAATTCGGATACGCCCAAAGTACGCGAACCGATAGGTGCACCGCACGCCTGTGAAATCGAATATGCCATGGGCAACCTGCATTTGGTAGACGATTATGCTTGGACGGCAGATGATTTCAAAACTTCGGAAACCATGCAGAATTATTTCGCCAATTTTATCAAGTCCGGAAATCCGAATGGTGGGAATTTGCCCGAATGGCCAAAGGCCGAAGCTAAAGATACAACTCCACCAGTAATGGTCCTCAAAACCGAAAGTGCATCGAAAAAGGCCGAAAATGACGCACGTTACCTGTTTTTGGATGAGGTGTATAAAAATTGATTCCCTCTATAATTGTATTTGAAATGAAAAAAATAATCTTGTACATACCATTGGTTATGCTTTGGTTTTCGTCATCGGCGTATTCCCAAATGACCGTAGAAAAACCGCGCACCATTATAACCACCGATGGGGAGATCGATGATGTCGATTCCTTTATCCGGATGCTGCTATATTCCAATGAGTTCCAGATCGAGGGTCTGGTATATAGCAGCTCCATGTGGCATTACAAGGGAGATGGCAAAGGCACGAAATTCGTTTCCGAAATGGAAATGACCAAAGAACTATACGGGGAAAAGACAGACCTTCGATGGCCAGGCACACAATGGATGCAAGGTCTGATTGATGCCTATGAAAAGGTTTATTCGAATTTAATACTCCATTCCGAAGGATTTCCAACCGCTAGCTATTTAAGAAGTCTGATCAAAGTTGGAAATATTGATTTTGAGGGTGAAATGGTAAAGGATACCGAGGGTTCCGACTTTATCAAGGAGAAGTTGTTGGATGACAACCTAACCTCCTTATATCTCCAAGTTTGGGGTGGCACCAATACCATTGCGAGAGCCCTAAAATCCATCGAGGACGAATTCAAGAGTACGATGCGATGGCAGAAAATCCAAAAAAAAGTAAGTGGGAAGGCCATTCTATTTACGATTCTGGATCAAGATGCCACCTATAAAAAGTATATCGAAAATGCATGGCCGGATATCAAAGTGTACTACAACTCGAACCAGTTTTGGAGTTTAGCCTATAATTGGAAAAAGGCAATTCCCAAGGTGTGGCACCAATATCTCGAGGGCGGATTTATGGGCGAACATATTATCAATGGCCATGGTCCGTTGACCAAAATGTACTACAGTTATGGCGACGGACAAAAGCAGGAAGGAGATGATGAGCATATCCATGGCGACCCAACGAAACTCGTAAATGCACAATGGGGAACGTTCAATAAATATGATTTTATTTCTGAGGGCGATTCCCCCGCATTTCTGCATCTGATCGATGTGGGATTGGACAATTTGGAACACCCTGATTATGGCGGTTGGGGCGGTAGATTACGACAATCAAAAACAAATGTCAATAGATGGGAAGATGGCAAGGAAGTGGCAGAGATCAATCCGTTTACCCAAAAATTGGACAATGCCTATCCGCAGACCCGATGGATCAAAGCTCTACAAATGGACTTTGCGGCTCGTGCCGATTGGTGTGTGAAAGCTTTTAGCGAAGCCAACCATGCGCCTATCGTGGAATTGAACGGCACCAATCAAATAAAGGTAAAACCTAACGAGACTATACAACTAATCGCAAAAGCGACCGACCCTGATGGCGATATACTAACGTATTCATGGTGGCAGTACAAAGAAGCAGGGACGTACATGGGCAATGTTGCCATTTCAAATCCTGAAAACATGGGGGTTTCCTTAAAAATTCCCAGTGACCTAAAAAAGGATGAGACCATTCACATAATTCTGGAAGTAACGGACAATCAATTTCCGAATATGACACGATATCAGCGTGTGGTATTGACTTCGGAATAAAGTGGCCAGGCATGACAACGTATCAATACAGTAATGTCCCTGGAACTATTCCCATGCAAAACCATACCACACTTGATTTTGACAGAGAACTTGTTTTGAAGGATAGGAGCCCTTTAAAACAGATGGATTGGAAGGCTGCAAAACGAAACAGATATTGCATAAGAAGTTGTATGTCGATAGTATCCACAGTATTTATAGGAGCAACCTTAAAGCCGAATACACTGGTGGGCTTTTGGTGTAACTAGAGTAATAGTGGACCATAGTGAACCACAATTGTATGGCACCCTGGGCGAAAAGTAAATGCCAGGTGCACCCCGCCTAGGGCGGGGTGGGACCACAAGACGAAATCCTTCTTTGAAAAAAGAAGGATTTTTAAATTACCAATTACCAATTATCAAATTCCAAGTATAAATCTTCAATTCCAAAATCAATTATTGGAACTTGTCTGCTGACAGGAAGGTTTGGAATTTGGTGCTTGGAGTATCTTGATTTTAACCAATTGATGAGGTTTTTATGCTGCTTTATACCAGTATTCAAATGAAGATTGCCCCGGAATTTTTTTGCCACTAAAGCATATTATGGAGAAATTGTATAGATAAGGTGAGGGAAGAGATTGCCTTGGATAATTAATAATGCACCTTCGGACACTAAACCATGTTGTTCGTCCTTTATATTCCCCCTCGATTACTAAAAAAGTAGACCTTTGATTATTCTGCCTCTGGCAAAATCATCTTTTACTAACCTTTAATACATTAGTTATGAAAAAAAACATTGGATTATTAAGCTTTTTAGCCATTATTGCGTTCACGTTTTCTGCTTGTTCCACCGCTGAAAAACCAGCACCATTGGATATGGCGAATCTTAAGGCAGAGATTCAGGCTTTGGAAGACGCTTTTGCCGCAGCAGAAAAGGCCAAAGATGCAGATGCGGTTGCCGCTTATTACAGCGAAAACGCCATAAGTTATAGCCGTAATACTCAACCTGTTTCAGGGAGGGCAGCCATCAGGGATAGAATCGCAAAGCGTATTGACAATGACACTTTGGGCAATTATAATGTTTACAAGGTCGTTGACCTGTTTGCAGAAGGCAATTCCGCAGTGGAGATTGGCTCATGGACCGAATTTAATACCGAGGGCACAGAAACTGAGAATGGATATTATATGTCGTATTTCGAAAAACGTGACGGCAAATATGAATGTGTGCGTGACATGTCTCTAACTACCATGCCTGCAAAGGAAGCTATGTAAACTGTTAAACGCTTCCTTTACTTTCAGCTAAAACTGTTGGAGCCTGCACATTGCAGGCTCCTTTTTTTGGTAGTACTGATAATTTCTTGGTCTTCATTCCATCGCTGGGTTTTTTTAGTGGAACAAACCCGAGCGCAAGCTTGGGCTTTTTGAATTTTCACCCTGGGTGAGAAGTTTATGCCGAGCGCAACCGAAGTAAGCCCTTGCCTGCCCGTCTCTGGCAGAGTAGGACTACAACATGGAAATCCAATCTATTTGTTTAGATTGGATTTTTTGTTTTAATCCTAAAGATGATTAGGACCCTATAAAAACAATAGAATAAGAATGCTTTTCCCGAAAACAATCCCGATGGTTAACTTAAAATTTGCCAAAGGCCAATTAAGAATCCAAGGGCGATAAAGGCCAATATTACTTCTAAGCCTACATTCAAAACCGAAAGGATTGCATTTAATACGGGATGCCTATTTGTATTTGCTTCCATAATAGTAGGTTTTACAACAATTATTAGTATTAATAAGTTACGAAATTGTGTGGTGAATGACAGACAAATTGTTGTGAAAGTGCCAAAATTTGTGGTGTAATCATATTTTATGTGTATTTCATCGATGATTTAACATTTGGGGACTAAATAAAAACTATCTGCCATGCAGAGAATTCCCATTTATGAAAATATATTGGGTTTCCGCCCGGATTTTTTGCGGACTAAATTGGTTAAGATCTCTTAATTGGCATTCTTAACACCAGAAGTTTATAATGGGCTCAAAAGCTTTTAGTATCTTTCCCTTTACTAGTGCTAAATCCCAAAGGATGGAATATTTACTAGTTCAATTAACCTCAAAACTACATTTGAACAGAATTACCCATCTTTTATTACTATTAATTAAGGCAGCTATTAGCTCTTTTGGATAAAAAACTTGAAATTTGAAAGGAAGGTTATTATAATCCCAATTTTTCGAAATAAACTTAAATATCATAACAAACATGGCAACTTCTTATGAAACTAGATATGCTTCAAGTCCTGAAGCCGTAAAAAAATATGACACCAATACCTTAAGGGATGAATTTCTCATCACCAATCTGATGGAAAAAGGAAAAATAAACCTCACTTACACGCATTATGATAGATATATTGCAGGTTCGGCGGTTCCGGACAAGCCTATACAACTCGAAACCATAGACCCTTTGAAGGCAAGTTATTTCTTGGAGCGACGGGAACTGGGAATAATTAACATAGGTGATAGTGGTTCTATTGAGGTAGATGGTACTACCTATAAACTAGGTCATAAAGATGCCCTTTATATTGGTATGGGTGCTAAAAAAGTCATTTTTAAAAGTGACTACCCCGATAAAGCTGCAATGTTCTATTTGAATTCCGCTCCTGCCCACACCAAACATCCCACCAAAAAAGTAAGCCTCGCAGAGGCCAATAAATTGGAGTTGGGATCAATGGAAACAGCTAACCATCGTACAGTAAATCAAATGATCATTGGAGGCATTGTAACAACTTGCCAATTACAAATGGGGATGACCGAACTTAAGACCGGTAGCGTTTGGAATACTATGCCCGCACACGTTCACGATCGCAGAATGGAGGTTTATTTTTATTTGGACGTGCCTGAAGGGCAAGCTGTTTGCCATTTTATGGGACAACCAAATGAAACAAGGCATATTTGGGCCCAAAACCACGAAGCTGTGATTTCCCCACCATGGTCCATCCATTGCGGTTCTGGAACATCCAACTATACCTTTATTTGGGGAATGGCAGGTGAAAATTTGGATTATAGCGATATGGATGTAGCCAAAATAATAGATTTAAGATAAAGGCAGTGTGTATGGAAATCTTCAATCTTAAAAGGAAAATTATCTTGGCAACAACAAGTGCTTACGGCGTAGTGATTGCTAAAGTCAAAGGGCTGGGAGTAATTACAAAACTTATTTAAGTCATGGGAAAACCAATCTTATTAGTGCTCTTTTGTACGGCCTTATTCTTTTTTGCCTGTAAGGATAAAGCTGATAGGAACAAGCAGATTCTTGTAAGGAACACTATGGATATGAATCGTTCTAATGAGACGGTTTCTGTGGATATCGCTTCCTTAGGACCAATATATTCCGAAGGAGGTATTATCCTTTCGGATGCCAAAACCCAAAAAGAAATAGTTTCCCAAGAAATTGATGCCGATGGGGATGGCAATATCGACGCTGTTTTATTTCAACCTGAAGTTAAGGCCAACTCGGAAATAACCATTGATGTAATTCTAAGGGAAAAGGGATCGACTTCTGATAGCATTCCGGCTTGTTACTCCAGGTTCGTCCCGGAGCGGACGGATGATTATGCATGGGAAAATAATCGGGTTGCTTTTAGGACCTATGGCCCTACAGCACAAAAAATGATTGAGGACGGTGTCAAAGGAGGAACTTTATCAAGTGGAATCGATGCTTGGTTGAAAAGAGTAGAGTATCCTATTATAAATAAGTGGTACAAAAAAGAAACCTCAGGTGCCGGCAGTTATCATGAGGATAATGGCGAAGGTTTTGATAATTTTCATGTGGGCAAAAGCCGGGGCATAGGTGGAATTGCAAAGAAAATAGATACTACTTATTACTTTTCAAAAAACTTTACCTCCTGGGAAACGCTGAATAACGGACCAATCCGTACTAGCTTTATTTTAACCTACGCTGATTGGGATACCGCAGGGAATCCTATCTCCGAAGAAAAACATATTTCCTTGGATTATGGGAGCAATCTATCCAAATTTGAAGTAAAATTAAAAGGGACCGATACAATTTCAGCCGGCCTTACACTACATGAAAAGGATGGCAAAATAGGAGTAAACCTAAAAAATGGATGGATTAGTTATTGGGAACCCCATGGCGATTCGGAGTTGGGAACAGCAATTATTGTCCCTGAAAACAATTTAATTGGATATGAACATTATCTGACCGACCGCAAGGATGAAAGCAACCTCTATGCGCACCTTAAAACCAATGGGTCCAAAGTAACATATTATGCTGGCTTTGGTTGGAAAAAAAGCGATCAGTTTTCTACTAAGGATGAGTGGGAGGCCTATGTTGATAAATTTGCCCAATGCTTAGAAACCCCCTTGATGGTTGAGGTGAAATAGCCGTTAACAAACTTATAAATAGCTTTTATGAACTTTAGGATCTTTATAGTGTTGATTGGTTTCTTTACCAGTTTTATTTCATGTTCCGAAGTTAAGGATTCCAAAACGCTGAGACTGGCACATGGTCTTGACATTAGCCATTCTGTTCATAAGGCTATGGTTAAAATGGGGGATGATTTGCAGCAACTGTCCAAGGGAAAATTGCGATTGGAAATTTATCCTAGTCAGCAGTTGGGTACCGAACGCCAATGTCTAGAGCTTCTGCAGATAGGTAGTTTGGATATGACCAAAGTCTCGGTAGGCGTACTAGAGAATTTTGCGCCCAAAATGAAAGTTCTGGGGCTGCCTTTCTTGTTTCGTGACAGGGAACATTCATTTAAAGTATTGGATGGGCCTATAGGGCAACAACTCTTGAACGGGGGAGAAAAGTACTGGTTAAAAGGATTGGGATATTATGATGCAGGAAGCCGTAGTTTTTATACGAAGGACAAGCCGGTGTATCGACCTGAGGATTTGAAAGGCCAAAAAATAAGGGTCATGGAAAGTGTAACAGCTATGGATATGGTCATCGGCCTGGGCGGATCACCCACTCCTATTTCTTGGGGCGAATTGTACACTGCTTTGCAGCAAGGCGTAGTAGACGGAGCGGAAAACAATCCGCCTAGCTTCTTTCTTTCAAGACATTATGAAGTGTGCAAATACTATACCTTGGACGAGCATACGGTACTGCCCGATGTTTTATTAGCCGGGACCCATTTATGGAAGAAGCTATCAATAGAGGAACAAGGCTGGCTAAAAAAAGCGGTAGACAATTCTGTAGTTTATCAACGCAAACTTTGGTTGGTCGCAGAGAACGAAGCTTTGGAAGCCGTTAAAAAAGCAGGAGTTGAAATCATAAGACCTGATAAGACCTTATTTTCCGACAAAATAAAGGATTCGTTTGAAAAATATAGGGAAAACAAAGAATTCTATGAACTTATAAAGGAAATTCAGGCAACTGAATAACTCCTTAAACCTAAAAAAAAAACCGATGAAACTAAGACTGATGATAGACAAGATACTGGCCAACTTTTTGGTCTTTATAATGGCCGTGATGGTACTAAATGTATTGTGGCAGGTTGCGAGCCGTTTTATTTTTGGCTCCCCCAGCTCATTTACAGACGAACTTGCACGATATCTAATGATATGGGTTGGTATTCTTGGTGCTGCCTACGTTTCTGGTCGCAATATGCACGTTGCTATAGATGTGCTTCCTTCGAGACTT
Source organism: uncultured Flavobacteriaceae bacterium (assembly GCA_963762065.1). GTDB lineage: Bacteria > Bacteroidota > Bacteroidia > Flavobacteriales > Flavobacteriaceae > Maribacter_A. The sequence goes on from CAVXJE010000004.1 coordinate 260,056, forward strand.
AGCGGCAAAACACAAAAGCAGTTGAAGTTAATCGTGCGAATTTTGATTATTCTTTTCTGTTTGGGTGCGATGGTAATTGGAGGTTCCAGATTGGTATATATAACCCATGTTTTGGATCAAAATTCGCCAGCACTGCAAGTTCCTTTATCTGTGGTTTATCTAGTTTTACCCATAAGTGGACTTCTCATCATGTATTATAAAATTTCAGATATCCTTAAAGCATAGCTCTATGGAATACGCACCTATTCTTGTTTTGGTAATTAGCTTTATATGTCTATTGGCTATAGGAACCCCCGTAGCTTGGAGTATCGCTATTTCATCCTTATTGACCTTATTGATGAGTATTCCCGTACTGCCCGCATTGACCACAGTATCGCAACGCATGGGCACAGGACTTGATAGTTTTGCACTCTTGGCTATTCCTTTATTTATTCTTTCGGGGGAACTTATGAATAAGGGGGGCATTGCCCATAGGCTCATTGCATTTGCTAAGACCTTAGTGGGTGCTTTACCAGGTGGTTTGGCGTTAATTAATATCATGTCGGCCATGTTAATGGGGGCCATTGCAGGTTCGGCCATGGCGGCAGCTTCAGCCATGGGGAGCATTTTAGGGCCCGAAATGGAAAAGGAAGGCTATTCCAGGGAATTTGGTGCGGCGGTTAATATCACAGCGGCAACGACGGGTTTGGTGATCCCTCCCAGTAACGTACTAATCGTATATTCGTTGGCCAGTGGTGGCGCCTCAATTGCCGCTCTGTTTTTGGCAGGATATATTCCAGGTATTCTCACTGGATTGTTTTTAATGATTGTAGCTTCGGTCTGGGCCAAGAAAAAAGGCTATAAAGTCGGTAAAAGAAGTAGTTTCAAAGAAATATTCAAAACTTTTATAGATGCCTTGCCGAGTTTATTCATGCTCGTTGTTGTGATAGGGGGTATTGTGACTGGAATCTTTACAGCGACTGAAGCTTCGGCCATTGCCGTACTCTATAGCTTATTATTGGGGATGTTCTATAGGGAGATTTCCTTTCCAAAATTACCCCGGATTTTATTGGATTCTTGTGCGACCACGGCCATAGTAATGCTCTTAATAGGTGCTTCAATGAGCATGTCTTGGGCCTTGAGCTATGAGAATATTCCCCAAGAAATCAGTGCAGGATTATTGGCATTGAGCGACAACCCTGTTGTAATCTTATTGATAATTAATTTACTATTACTTTTTGTAGGCATTTTTATGGATATGACCCCTGCGGTTCTTATTTTCACTCCAATTTTCTTACCCGTAGTTACTAAGCTGGGACTTGATCCAGTTCATTTTGGAATCATCATGGTCCTAAACCTTTGTATTGGCTTATGCACCCCTCCAGTTGGCTCTGTACTCTTTGTTGGTGTTGGCATTGCCAAAACCACTATAGAGAAAGTAGTCAAACCTTTGCTGCCTCTTTTCGTTGCTATGATTATTGCATTGTTTTTGGTTACTTATTTTCCTGAGTTGAGTCTTTGGTTACCAAGACAATTTGGATTATAATGGATTGTGACTTTTGTAAGCTGGAAACTTATCCTCCGTAAATTTTTCCATAGCATCTTTATAAGAACATGAAAAAATGGGCATTTTCTCTTACACTTCTATCCTTAAGATGTATTTTTCACTTGAAAAAGTCAAACTACTTTTAATTAACAAGGAAATGATTATCTATTGGAGCTTCAAGAAATTAACGGCATTTTCATAGTAGACTTTATTTAAAATGTCAGCACTAAGTCCTAAACCTGCTGTTTTTTGTCCCCTTACCACCAACGAGTCGCTGCTACTTAAGTATTTCCACAATACATCATAGCTTGATTCTAGATCCAGTTTCTCCTCGTTGAGATCACCATCTGTCATTGCATCTTGTGGTTTGGAATTCCCATAGTCAGATCCGAACATAATCCTATCCTTATATTTATCAAAGAATGCCCTAACCTTATCGGTATCCTGTCTTGCCAAATCCCCAAATCGCGCGGCAGTTTCTACATACATATTTGGATATTTATCAAGGCGTTCGGCAACCCTTTCAACATGGTTTGACATGCTTCCAAGATGTGCGCATAATATGTTTAGATCTGGGTTGTTTTCAATCCATCGGTCCCTTGCTGAGATAATCGTTTCGTAGGAAGGAATTTCCGGTATGTTAAAGGCGTGATATTGTGGGTTGTTTTTGTAGTAACCATAATGTGGGTTATTAGGGTCATCGAGTGGCCTCCATGCCTGCTCAGGTTCTGCGATATGTGCTATCACAGGAATCCCCTTGTTTTTTAAAAAATCCCAGATCGGTTGAAGGCGCGGATCATCTATTTGTATAAAATTACCAGCGGCGTCTTTTGTTACCATTCCAAAATTCTTCCACACCTTGACCATTTGCGCCCCAGAATTGATTTCTTTTTCCAACCGATCAATAGTTTGCTGTGCATAATCGGGAGAATCAATACCATCCCCTATGAATGAAGAGCAGAGGAAGAATAAATCGGGATTTGATTTTGCATGAACCAAATATTCGTCCCAACTTCTTGAAATTCCTGCCGAGTCCGCTATAGATACGTCTACTAATACGCCCTGCATATTCCTTTCTTTAAGTAAAACCGGTAAATATGTGCGTGAATACTTAAAATGGGCGTGAACGTCAATTTTTCTAATATTCTCTTTATCAATTGAAACAGCTTGGGTTTCGCTAGATGATTTCTGATCTGATTTTGGCTTACAAGCCATAAGACCTACGATGGCAATTAAAAGATAAATAGTGTTTTTCATAACAGAGGTTTAGAAATATGGGATTTTATCATTAAGATTACTAAAGATAATTCATTTACTTAGAAATATTGTTTTGCGCCTAATGTTATTTGTAGCAGTAACATTTAATAATGGTTTAAGAACTTTTATTGGGATATGTTTTTTTATATCTTCCTGAATCCATTTGGGAGAATTATTGAATGAGCGATAATAATGTGATTGTCCCTTTAAAAAATCTAAATAGCGATATGAAATCCAGAAGAAATTTTATCCAAAAAACTTCATTAATAGGGGCAGGAATTTTTGCGGCCCCTAGTCTTGCCTATGGTATGTTTGAAACCAGTGAAAACGAAAAACTGAATGTGGGCATGATAGGAGTAGGCTTACGTGGCACCAATCACCTCGAAAACCTGCTGATGCGAAAAGATGTAAATATTACTGCCATTTGTGATGTGGATCCTTCGCGGATAAATATTGCCAAAAATTTGATTTCGAAATCTGGAGGAAAGGCCCCTCAAGTATTTGGCAATAATGATTATGACTATCGCAATTTATTGGAGCTAAAAGAAGTGGATGCGGTTATCATAGCCACTCCATGGTTGTGGCATACAAGAATGACTGTAGATGCTATGTTAGCTGGAAAATATGCCGGTGTCGAGGTTTCTGCCGCAAATACAATGGAGGAATGTTGGGACTTGGTTAATACCCATGAAAAGACCGGAACCCATATGATGATCTTGGAAAATGTAAACTACCGCAGGGATATTTTGGCCGTACTTAATATGGTACGACAAAACGTTTTTGGCGAATTGGTTCATTTTCGGTGTGGGTACCAACATGATCTTAGACATGTAAAATTCAATGATGGTAAAGATGCTTATGGAAAAGGTGTTGAGTTTGGGGAAAAAGGGATTTCCGAGGCAAAATGGCGTACAGAACATTCTGTAAAACGTAATGCGGATGTTTATCCTACCCATGGGGTGGGGCCTATCGCTGTAATGGCGAATATTAACCGTGGGAACAGATTTGTTTCAATGACCTCCAGTGCCACAAAATCTATTGGGTTACATAATTATATAGTAGAAAATAGTTCTGAAAATCATCCAAATGCCAAGGTAAAGTTCAAACAAGGTGATGTTATTACATCCACTATAGAAACTGCTAATGGGGAGACAATTATTGTGACCCATGATTGTAATCTTCCACGGCCGTATTCTTTAGGCTTTAGGGTGCAAGGAGCGAATGGTCTCTGGGAAGTGGACGGGAATAGAATATATATTGAAGGGAAATCAGAACCCCATACATGGGATGCTGCAGATAAATGGTTGAAGCAATATGACCATCCCCTTTGGAAAAAATATGGTGCCTATGCCGAAGATGCAGGACATGGGGGAATGGATTTCTTTGTAATTAATTCTTTTGTAGAGTCTGCCAAGTTGAATATAGCACCGCCATTGGATGCCTATGATGCGGCCGCATGGAGTGCTATAACACCTTTATCGGAAGTGTCTATTGAGAACAATGGGGAACCACAAACATTCCCGGATTTTACCCGTGGACTTTGGATAAAAAGAACTCCGTATAATTGGATGAAAGATGACTATTAGTGTTGGGGAAATCTTTGATGTAACTAAAATATGGTAGTCCGTCTTCTACGAAAACATGCATTAGTAACATATTTATAAAAAATTGTTGGAGTTACATTGAAGAACCCTTAATTGAAAGTTGCTTCCAGATTCTTTAATCCATTATTTTTTTGGCATTTTCAGAGTATAATTTCTTTAAAACCACGTCACTAAGACCTAAACCATTTAGTGCCCAGTGGTAACTGAACAAATCTTTTTCATAGAAATGTTCGTCCTGGGTTTCCAAAATACGAAATGTGGTTTCATACATAGATTCTTCGAACCCCATGTCGGTTCCGTAAAGCAATTTATCCTGATTTTTTTCGTAAAACGCTTTTGTATACCTCGGTACTGGTGCAGTTTCGGCATATCTTGCCGCAATGTCGGCATATAAATTAGGATAGTTCTCCAATAGATTACTTAAAATACCTAAGTCATGACTGCAATTGGCAAAGTGGCAGGCAATAAACGTTGTTTCAGGATTATTACGAACTGCATTTTCCAATGTATTGATCAACTGTTGGTGTAAAAGTAAGTTCTCCTTTGATTGGTCTATCCTCCAGGTCTCGGCATTCATTAGTCCATCATTTTGTGAATCGATTGGCATATACATCCAATACGGTTCTGCTACATGAACATTGATGGGCATTCCCAATTCACCACATTTTTTTAAAAAAGGTTGTAATCTTTCATCATCTATGTGCATAACATATTTTGGGAGTGGTTTTGAATTTGAAATGCCCAGACCTTTGTCACTTATTTCACCAACCCCTTTTGCGCCCATCTTAAAACATCTCTCCAGTTCCTTAATTACCTTTTTGTCCCAACCTTTTTCTAAATATCCGGTAAAATCAATTCCACACCATATTTCAAAACGATTTGGGTATTTTGAATACAACTTAAAAATACTGTCGAATACTTTTCCCGTCTGCTTGGTTAGAATGGTTGTTTTTTCTATCCCAAATTTATCCATGGTTTTAACCCATTCATCAATTTCAGTGGCTGTGGCAGCATAAGGATGTGAGTGCATATCAATAACAGGATATTTAGCTTTTCCAACGGTGGTTTTTGGAATATTATATATAGAAACAGGATCATAATCCTTTAGCAAAATATCCTCTTGGGCAATGACCGTGAAGGCTATAAAACAAGCAAATAATAAAGTAAAGGTGTTTTTCATTTTACTGTAAATTTATGGTTCTTAATTTGTTCATTATCAAAGCAGTTTCTTGTACTTTGGGCCAATCTTAATGCCACGGCATTAACGACGATTTCCTCTGTAAACCGTTGCGATTCTTTCGACCCGGTATAGATTATCTTTGATCTTATCCCAATTTAGGAAATGTAGTCCATTTCCAATTCTACATTTATATTAGAGCTTTTGGTAAAGTTCCCTATTTTTTTGACATGTACATTTTCGTAAAATTGTTATTATCGAAAGGTAATATTAACTGATGTGATTTGAATATTGAAGATAATAAAAAAATAAAATGTTAAGTCTATTACTTCAGGATATCATCAATTCGATAAACAGAAGAAAAAGAGTATGACTACAAAATAAATGTGGATGTTATTAAAAAATTATTATATTTAATCAATTATAACAGATAAAAAGGTCCTAAAATCTAATCTGTTGAATATTGATTTTTTTAATTCGAATTCCCTCTTTTATCAGTAGCATGGTTTATAATATAGTCTAATATTTATATTAGGATGCATTGAAAACATGCAATACATTAAATAAATAACTTAAACCAAACGATTATGAAACAAAACCTTACGAGACACAATGGGATAAGGGCTTTTGGCCTAGCATTCTTAATTGTACTTTTATTTGGGGTACAATCAATCTATGCACAAGATGCCATTACAGGTACGGTGACCGATGATAACGGTGCTCCGTTGCCAGGGGCCAGCGTAGTGGAGAAAGGAACCACTAATGGTACCCAGTCCGATTTTGATGGTAATTATACCATAACGGCTGATGGCAGCGCTACTTTATTATTCAGTTATGTTGGTTTCGCCACCCAAGAAATTGCAATAAACGGAAGAACCTCCATAAATGTAGCAATGGCAGAAGATGCCAGTCAATTAAGCGAGGTTGTTGTAGTGGGTTATGGTACACAAAGAAAGGCGGATCTTACTGGAGCAGTAGGGTCTATTGGTGCCAACGAAATTGTTTCAAAGCCCTTAACCAGTCCTGACCAAGCACTTGCCGGAACTATTTCCGGTGTTAATATTACAAATAGAAGTGGTGATCCAGGGGCCCCAATAAGCGTTTTAATCAGAGGGGTGGGTACCGCTGGTAAAACGGATCCGTTATGGGTCATCGATGGGGTGCCCATTGTACAGACCACTAATATTTCGGTAAACACCTCATCAACCACGGATTCAAACCCACTTGCTGGTTTGAACGCGAACGACATTCAATCCATCGACGTATTAAAAGATGCGGCATCGACCGCCATCTATGGTTCAAGGGCAGCGAATGGTGTCATCATCGTAACTACCAAACGCGGTAAAAGCGGAGCGGCAAGAGTAACTTATGATAGTTATATTTCATCGGCCAGTACAAGAGATAGAATAGACGTTCTAAACGTGCAACAGTTTATCGATATCCAAGGACAATTAGGAAGAGATGTGTCCCAGTTTTCGGGATCACCTTACGTAGACTGGCAAGATCTTGTTTTTCAAACGGGTACTGTACAGAACCATAATGTTAGCGTAAGCGGAGGCAGTGAAAATGCTAATTATTTTATCTCTGGGGGTTATTTGGATCAAGAAGGAATTGAGCTGGCTCAAGGCTTTTCACGTTATTCGTTCAAGGCCAATTCAGACATTAAGGTGGGTAAACGATTAAAGTTCGGAGAATCTATTCTATTTAGCCAGACGGATCGACAGGTACAAAGCGAGCCGGCAATTTACGCTGGATTTAATTCGGCCCTTAACGCTCCATACTACCAACCCTTCGGGGATGGCGCTTTTGGGTATAATGATATTACACCCGCCACCACCGGTGACGGTATCTCAGCTACCAATTATCTTTTTAACTCAGATGAACGTTTTACCAAAACTACGGTTCAAACACGCAAGGTGTTGGCGAATTTCTACGGGGAACTTGAAATTATCGATGGCTTAAAGCTCAGGCCTTCACTTGGTATGGATTATAACGTAGGTGTTGGGGACTATTTTACTTCTGACGCAAATTTGAACAATTCAACGGGAACCTCGTTACTCGTATCAGAACGCCCCGTTGAGCTCACGTTGACTTCTGCAGCCACCTTACAGTATGACAAAACATTCGGAGATGGTGACCATAATATTGGTGCCCTTTTCGGGTTTGAACAAACAAAATTCCGATATGATACCCAACGTATTCAAGGTCGGGACTTGTTCAACGATAATTTGGCAGGAACAGGATCTACGGTAGCGGCATCTAGTAATGCCGATCATGAAACACTGCAAGGCTGGTTAGGCCGTTTGACCTATAATTATAGAGGTAAATATTTAGCCACTTTCAACATTAGAAGAGATGCTACTTCTAGGTTTTCTCCAGATAATAGGGTTGATGTCTTCCCGTCGGTTTCCTTAGGTTGGAGAGTTTCGGATGAGACCTTCTTTCCACAGGAAAGTGTATTTGACGACGTAAAAATACGTGCCGGTTGGGGGCAATCGGGCAATCAGGCGTCGCCGAACAATTTCCCATATGTTTTCGCCATAGACAACAATATTAGATATGTCATCGGTGATGACCAACAAACGGTTACCGCCCCCGCACCTACTTTATTTGCCAATGCAGCCATAAAATGGGAAATCAGTACCCAGTTCGATATTGGGGTAGATTTTAGTTTACTGAATCGCAAGTTAACGGGTACTTTTGACTATTATAACAAGGTGAATGATGACGTACTTATTGGACAGCCGTTACCTTATGTTTCAGGATTTTTCCTTGACCCCGATGCGAACATCGGCTCCGTAAAGAATTCAGGTATTGAATTATCACTTAATTATACTGGAGAGGCCGGTGACCTAAAATATTCTATAGGGGGCAATTTTACGACCAACAAGAACGAGGTTACCGATTTAGGGGGAATTACACAGATTAATACAGGTATCGGGGGGGCTTCAACCCATCGCACAGTTGTAGGAGAGAGTTTAGGTCATTTTTTCGGATATAAAACCGATGGCTTGTACCAGAACGATGCCGAAGTAGCTGCGGCTATTCCAGACGCAGCGGGCACACCTTCCCCTGGTGATATCCGTTTTGTAGATGTCAATGGTGATGGTCAGGTTAATGCAGATGATAGAACTATTATTGGAAGTCCATTTCCCGGATTTTATTATGGAATGAATTTCAATGCCGAATATAAAGGATTGGATTTTTCCATAAACTTTAGGGGTGTGGGCGATAAGCAAATCTACAATTCCTCAAGAATAGGTTTAGAAGGCATGACCGGAGGCAATAACTTTAGTACGCAAGTACTGAATCGTTGGACCGGTGAAGGCACAGCAACTTCGAGCTCAAATCCAAGACTGACATTAGACGACCCCAACGGAAATACCCGTTATTCCGATAGATGGATTGAAGACTCTGGATACTTGAGAATTCAAAACATCCAAGTGGGATATAACCTATCTGCGGATCTTCTTAGATCATGGACCAATGATTTAGTTTCGAATTTCAGAATATACTTGGGAGCGCAAAACTTGGCGACCTTTACTAAATATTCAGGATATGATCCGGAAGTGGGTAGAACACAGAGTTTCCAAAAAGGGGAATTTACATTGGCCACTGGGCAGGATGGAGGCGCTTCACCCTTACCTAGAATAATTCAATTGGGATTATCAGTGACTTTTAATTAATGAAGTAGTTTAATATCTTTATAAGAATAATAATTATAATAAAATTATGAAAAAAATATATGTATTTCTTGCAAGTTGCTGCGTAATGGGTATTTTTTCCTGTAGCGACGAATTGGACCTACAACCTTTGGATCGTGTATCCACGGATGCATTTTATAAAAACAGAGCAGATTTTGACGGGGCCATTTTTGCCTCCTATTCCTCTATCCAGGATTTTTGGGGTACCAGTACGGAAAATCTTGGGGAATTCGGGGAATTCTGGAAAATCTCAATGACCATTACCGATGATGTTGCTGCCGATGCTAATAATGGTGGCAGTTCTAGAGATATTGACAATCTAATATTACGATCAAGCGATATACCGTTTGCCGCAGTATATACCCAAATATACGAAGGTATATATAGGGCAAATCTGGTGCTGGACCGTTTGGATGGAGAAAATGATTTAACCGCGGAGGATAAAACCGTTTTGTCTGGAGAGGCCAAATTCTTAAGGGCATGGTTTCATTTTCAAGCTATGAAAATGTTTGGAACTCCACCATTGGCGCTTGAAATTCGAACGGATATCAACGACCAGGCAATAGCCAATGCGACACAAGACGAGTTGTTTGCAGCCATTCTTGCCGATTTCGCAGAAGCAGCGACAGGACTTCCTGAATCATGGGATAGCGGCAATACTGGAAGGGTGACCTCTTGGTCGGCAAAATCATATATTGGCAAGGTCAATGTCTGGAAAAAAGACTGGCCAACCGCAATTACCGCCTTGGCCGATGTAGTTGACAACGGACCATACACCTTAGTTCCCGACTATGAACAAGTTTTTGCTTATGACAATGAGAACAATTCGGAATCGATTTTTGAAGTGCAGTATGGTGGTCCATTTTCTGATGATAACCTTTGGGTTTTCGACGATACACACTCGGAAGATTTTAAAGCTTCCCAAGGTACAGGCCGCGGATGGCATTGGGATGCCGCCAACGGGGCCCCTGGCGGAAAACTGGGTGAGTGGGCACCGACCCAGGATCTGGTAGATTCTTTTGAACCCGGCGACACAAGATTGCAGACCATTTTATACCAAGATGGTGACACCTATTTTTCATTTGATGGCACACGATACGAGTTGCCCTATGACAATACATGGTCGACCACTGGTTATACCCTGAAAAAATACCGTGGATCTATCAATTCCGTAGGTGGCAACCACTCTCCCAACGGACAAGCAGATTTTAACAACGAACGCTGGTTTAGATTTGCTGAAGTAAAACTATTATATGCAGAAGCCTTGATTGAAGGTGGTGGGGATCTAGGGATTGCCGAAGCTCAGATCAATGATATTAGAGTACGTGCTGGATTGTTGCCCTTGCTCCCAGGTGCGGATTTGACCCAAGCCATGAGACAGGAAAAAAGAATAGAACTGGCCTTAGAGCCACATCGTTACTTTGATATCACTAGATGGGGTATAGGATCCCAGATTTTTGGAGCAGCATGGGATGAAAAATATAACGTCTTCCCATTTCCTTTATCCGAAATTGATCGTTCTGGTGGGATTTTGATCCAAAATACTGGCTACTAAGAAACCGTACACCTACGTAAATATCAACGAGATAGAGAATTGAGTTAGTTTAAATTTTCGGGAATCCAATCTAAAAATTATTAGATTGGATTCCTTTTCTACATTAGTTTGTTGCTATATTTAGTTTATGTTCCATAAAAATAGATTAGAACAGTTATTTTATTTTGGTTGTATTGGTCTTCTTATTAGCTGTGTCTCCTGCAGCGAGAAAGAAATTACTTTGTTTAATGAATTATCACCAAGTGATACAGGTATAACTTTTAATAATGCCCTTATCTACGGGGATGAACTTTCTGTACTGGAATTTGAATATATGTATAACGGGGCGGGGGTTGCCGTGTCTGATTTTGATCTTGATGGCCTACAGGATATTTATTTTACTGGTAATATGGTAAGCAATAGGCTCTATCGAAATCTAGGGGATTTTAAGTTTCAAGACCTAACTGAATCTGCAAATGTGGGTTCTACCCATTGGTCTAATGGTGTGGCCATAGTTGACATAAATCAAGATGGCTATCCTGATATTTATGTTTGTCGTGGTGGACCTCGTGGTTCCAGCGGTGCTGATCGGGCAAATCTGTTATTTATCAACAAAGGCATGAAAGAAGGGAAGCTGAATTTTGTAGAATCCGCTTCTTCCTATGGCTTAGCCGATGAAAGCTACTCCGTGCAATCCAATTTTTTTGATTATGATGGGGATGGTGATCTTGATATGTATCTGTTGAGCAACGCTTTGGTGGATTTTAATCGGAACACATCGCGACCTAAAGATCGTACAGGGAAGGCACCATCGGCTGATAAACTGTTCCGCAACAATGGCGACCAAACCTTTACCGATGTTTCAGCAGAGGCCAATATTCTAATCGAAGGATTTGGATTGGGTGTAGAAGTATGTGATATGAATACCGATGGATGGTTGGATGTTTATGTATCGAATGATTTTCTTACAGATGATCTGCTGTACATAAACCAAGGGGATGGGACTTTTGTTAATGAAATCAGTAGCTATATGCAGCATCTGACCTTTAATGGCATGGGTAACGATATTGCGGACATTAACAATGACGGCTTGATGGATGTAGTGGTTTTGGATATGCTTCCGCCCGACAACAAACGATGGAAACTGACCATGATGGGAAATAATTATGATGAATTTCAAAACAGTATTTCCGATGGGTATCAACCACAATATATTCGCAATACCCTACAAGTGAACAACGGTAACGGCTCTTTTAGTGAAGTTGGCCAGATCGCAGGTATATCGGCTACTGAATGGAGCTGGAGCGCTTTATTTGCAGATTTTGACCATGATAGTCAAAAAGATTTGTTCATCACAAACGGGTATCGTCAGGACATTACCAATCTGGACTTTATGGTATATGGCAATCAAGTGTTGACCATGGGTACCGAAGAGGCCAATAGAAAACAACGCCTGGAGGAACTGAACAAACTGCCAGGGATTAAATTGCACAATTATTTGTTCAAGAATAAAGGGGGTCTTCAATTTGAAAACATGAGCGCGAAAGCTGGTTTTTCAAAACCGACCTTCTCCAATGGTGCCGCCTATGCCGATTTCGACAATGACGGGGATTTAGATCTTGTAATCAGTAATATTGATGATTCGGCTGGCTTGTATGAAAATAAGATAATATTGAATGAACAAAACAGGTATATAAAGTTCAAGTTTAAAGGAGAAGTGCCCAACTTGGAGGGAATTGGAAGTCAAGTTGAGATTTTTTACGATGGGCAGCTCCAAAAACAATTCTTTACCCCAATTAGGGGATATCTGTCCACCGTGGAACAAGCCCTTCATTTTGGCTTGGGCAATGTAAATGAATTGGATAGCGTAAAAGTTACTTGGCCCAATGGAACAGTACAATTACTAAAGGGTATTACTTCCAATCAAGAAATTACACTATGGCAAAAAGGGGCAAAATCATATAAAAAGCAAACGCAAGAAACACGGCATAAACTTTTTAAGGAAATGGATAGTCTTGGGCTTTCCTACACGCATCAGGAAGATGAGTTTGTTGATTTTAAGATCCAGGCACTATTGCCCCACATGCATTCCAGAAATGGTCCGGGAATGGCCGTGGCCGATGTGAATGGCGATGGTTTGGAAGATGTTTATATAGGTGGGGCAGCAGGACAATCGGCCGTTATAATGGTTCAGCAAGCAAACCAAACTTTTGAAAAAATTGTTTTCCAAGATAAAGAACAGGAAGATATGGGAGCCCTTTTTTTTGATGCCGATAGTGATGGGGACCAGGATTTATATGTGGTAAGTGGGGGTTCCTCTTTTCAGGATGGGAGTGAATTATATCAAGACCGCCTTTATCAAAATGATGGCTCAGGTGCATTTACGAAGGTAGAGGTCCTTCCTGAATTTCATATTAGCGGATCGGTCGTAACTGCCGCAGACTACGATAAAGATGGGGATTTGGACCTTTTTATTGGCGGTAGGGTGCGTCCTGGTGAATACCCTCTTCCGCCATCAAGTGTTTTGTTAAAGAATGAAAGTGCGAACGGACAAATCAAATTCATAAAGGATAAACAATCCATCAATGAAATATTCGATGATCTGGGTATGGTTACCGCTGCACTTTGGACAGATTATAATGATGATACTTGGCAAGATTTAATTGTGGTAGGGGAATTTATGGCTATTCGTTTTTTTCAGAATAATTCGGGAAAATTAATGGAAGTTACTGGTGATACAGGATTGGCCCATACAAATGGATGGTGGAACAGTATCGTAGGTGGGGATTTTGACAATGATGGTGACACCGATTATATACTGGGGAATCTGGGGTTAAACAGCCGGTATAAGGCTAGTGTAAAAGAGCCATTGTGCATCTATGCAAATGATTATGATAAAAACGGACAGATAGACCCAGTGATGTGTTACTTTATTGATGGTGAAAATTACATTGCACATTCCCGTAATGACCTCATAGATCAGATCAATGCAATGAGAGTGCGATTCAGAACCTATAGCGAATATGCAGATGCGACTTTTAAGGAATCATTTTTAAAGGAGGAACTGGCCAGTGCCTATGTCGTAAAGAGTGAGACTTTTGCTAACAGTTATCTTGAAAATTTGGGTGATGGAAAGTTTCGATTAAGTGAATTGCCAAGACAAGCCCAAATAGCCCCTATGTATGGCATGACCGTTGGCGATTACAACCAAGACAATTATTTGGATGTTTTGGCCGTGGGTAATTTTTATAGTGGGGAAGTTTTTTCAGGTAGATATGATGCCTCTATAGGTTGGCTTTTTGAAGGTGACGGCAAGGGTAATTTCAATTCATTGGATGTAAATGAAAGTGGATTCTTTGTCCCCGGTGATGCCAAGAGCTTGGTCAATCTATTTTTTGGAGATCGCGAACTGACTTTGGCCAGTATCAATAACGGTAGTGTAAAGACCCATAGGTACTCTAGAAGCGGAAACATCGTTTATAAACCCAAACCGGAAGATGTGACGGCCATTATACAATTCAAGGATGGGACCACTCAAAAATTTGAATTTCATTATGGTTCGGGATATTTATCACAAAGCAGTCGCAACCTGATCATCCCAACCGAAGCAAAATCAGTGCATATTTTTGATAATCTGGGCAAGCAAACCAAAATCCTTCCTGTACAATGAAAAAAGCATTGCCATTCTTTCTTTGTATAAGTTGTCTGTTCAACATTTTTTCCTGTAAAGAAAATGAACATGTCCGTTTTAAATTACTGAAAGCTTCCAAGACCGGTATTGATTTTAATAATACCATAAAGGAAAACGACAGTATAAATGTTTTTGAATACATGAACATCTATACAGGGGCAGGTGTCGCAGTTGGGGACATCAACAACGATGGATTAGTGGATGTCTACTTTAGCGGCAATATGGTATCTGGGAGGCTCTACCTCAACAAAGGCAATCTTAAATTTGAGGATATAAGTGATAAAGCTGGGCTGTTGAACAATCGTTGGGGAACAGGGGCCACTATGGTCGATATAAATCAAGACGGGTTGCTGGATATTTATGTTTGTGTTTCCGGGAGCGCCAAAAAATCGGAACGAGCCAATATGCTTTATATAAACAATGGCCCTTCTACAAACTCCGGGCAGGTTACGTTTAGTGAAAAAGCTATGGAATATGGCTTGGCTGACACCCGTCAGAGCATGCAAGCCGCATTTTTTGATTATGATAAAGACCAAGATCTGGATCTTTATCTTTTGGTAAATACAGCTGCCTATGAACATAAGGTCAATAATATACTTCCTAGACAATTGGATGGAAACTCTGTAAATAATGATCGGCTGTATCGAAACGAAGGTAATGGCAATTTTGTGGATGTTTCCAAAGAAGCGGGTATTTTGGTGGAAGGTTATGGATTAGGAGTGGGTATTTCAGATATTGATAACGATTCATGGCCAGATATATATGTATCCAATGATTTTATCGGCAATGACATATTGTATATAAATCAGCATGATGGGACATTTAAAGATCAATTAGCCACCCAAATCAAGCACACTTCTTATGCAGGTATGGGTAATGATATAGCCGATATTGACAATAATGGCAAGCCTGATATTTTTGTTTTGGATATGCGCCCAGCCGATAATGAACGACAGAAATTGATAATATCCTCAACAGGTTATGATCGTTTTCAAATGATGTTACAAGCAGGTTTTGAACCGCAATACAGTCGTAATACCCTACAATTGAACCAAGGTGAAGGAAAATTCAGTGAAATAGGATTTTTGGCAGGGGTTAGCAGCACGGATTGGAGTTGGAGTGCACTTTTAGCCGATTATGATAATGATGGCAACAAGGATTTGTATATAACCAATGGTTTCCTTCGCGATTTGGGAAATTTGGATTATATCCATTATCAGAATATCTATGACACTCCCTTGGGGGATCCGGAGACCAAGATTAAAAACAAACTGGAATCCATAGGGAAATTGCCCCCCGCCAAATTGGTCAACTATGCCTTTCATAATAAAGGCGATATGACCTTTGAAAATGTTTCCACAGCATGGGGAATAGAAGAAGCTAGCTGTTCCAATGGAGCCGCCTATGCCGATTTGGATAATGATGGGGACTTGGACTTATTGGTAAACAATGTCAATCAACCCGCCTTTGTCTATAAAAACTTAAGTGACAAAAGGCAACCCAATAACCATTTACGTATTAAGTTGAAGGGAAATACGGGAAACTTGGCAGGAATTGGGGCTACGATTAAAATTACAACAGGGTCATCAACCCAATATTATGAGCATTTTTTGAGCAGGGGTTATGAATCAAGTGTAGACCCTACCATTCATTTTGGTTTGGGGGAACACCAAATTGTGGATAGCGTTGAGGTTTGGTGGCCAGATGATACGTATCAAATTATAAAACAGACAGCCGCAAATCAATTATTAGCAATAGAACAATCCAAGGCTGCACCTAAGGATTTTCCAAAAAATAAGACCAAAAAACAAAAATGGTTTAAGGAGGTTACGGATAGTTTGGGAATCAAATTTCAACATAAGGAAGATTTAATGGTCGATTTTAAACTACAGCCTATCCTACCCCATATGCATTCACGAGGTGGACCTGGTATTGCGGTTGCCGATGTTAATATGGACGGATTGGAGGATTTTTTTGTAGGTGGTGCCGCTGGGCAATCAGGTGCTATGTTTGTACAAAAAAAGAACGGGACTTTTGAATCCTTAGAATGGTCACGGGATGCCAATTTTGAGGATATGGGTGCTTTATTCTTTGATGCAAATAAAGACGGTTACCCCGACCTTTATGTAGTAAGCGGTGGGGTAATAGGCACTCAGGTCGGTTCAGCTTATCAAGATCGCTTGTACCTTAACGATGGACAAGGAAATTTCCAAAAATCCAATGCCTTGCCTCCCATTACTGCCAGTGGATCTGTGGTAACCGCAACTGACTTTGATAAAGACGGTGATTTAGATCTTTTTATCGGTGGTCGTGTGGTCCCAGGGAAATATCCGATGCCAGCAAAAAGCTATCTTTTAGAAAATTTAGCGGATAAAGATTCAGAAAATATAAGATTCAGGGATATAAGTTCCAAAGTAAATGATTGGGGGAAATTGACCATGGTAACTTCGGCTGTTTGGTCAGATTACGATGATGACGGATGGATGGATTTAATTGTTTGTGGTGAATTTATGCCTATTACCATCTTTCATAATGAGAATGGGCAACTGGTCAATGTTAATGACCAGAGTGGTCTAATTAAAACTGAAGGTTGGTGGAACAGTATTGCTGGAGGGGATTTTGATCAAGATGGGGATACCGATTATCTGTTGGGTAACCTTGGTTTGAATACTAAATATATGGCATCAGAGGAAGAACCATTGTGCATTTATGCCAAAGACTATGACAAGGATGGCAAGATAGATCCGGTTATATGTTACTATGTTGACGGGGAGAATCATATTGCCCATTCAAGGGATGAAATTATAGGGCAAATCAATGCAATGAGAAGTAGGTTCAAGACCTATCAATCATATGCCGAAACAACTTTTAAAAAATCGTTTTTACCAGAGGAACTCGAAGATGCTTATGTGGTAAAAAGCTATAACTTTACTAGTTCTTATATGGAGAATGCCGGCAATGGAACCTTTAAACTTAGCCCCCTTCCGTTAAATTCCCAAATGGGGCCATTGGAGGGCATTGTGGTTGAGGATATTGATCATGATGGCAAGCAAGATGTTGTTTTAATAGGGAACTCCTTTTCCACCGAGGCTGCAACAGGTCGTTATGACGCAAATATGGGAAGCCTGCTAAAAGGAAATGGGGATGGAAGTTTTATACAAATCCCGCTGCGTGATAGTGGTTTCATCAATGATTTTGATGGGAGTGGTTTGAGTATAATGCGAAATGCCCAAGGGAATACATATCTATTGGCGGCAAATAATGATGGACCACTTAAGATTTTTGTTAACTCCGATACAAGTAGTCTGGAAAAAATTTATGTGGCAGATACTGATAGTAAATGTGCCGAAATAGTTCTTAAGGATGACAAAAAATATAAAATGGAATTTTACTACGGTTCGGGGTATTTATCGCAACGGTCCCGAAGTATTGTTCTACATGATAGAATAAAGGAAATAAGGGTAACTGATTTTAATGGTAAATCTAAAATAGTTTATTCAAATGGGGAAGTTAACTAGTTTTACGATTGTCCTGTTGTTGACAATATCTTCTTGTGGGCCAAAACATAACCAAGAACAATTGGATGTGTATTTTGATGGAAGCTTGGCCAAATACAACCGCCAATTGACAGATGTAATAGTTGCGGATATTTTTACTCCCCCAGTGGCAAGCCGTATATATGCGTATTCGAATATTGCGGCTTATGAAGGGATTCGTTTTTTAGATTCCAACAGACCTTCATTAGCGGGGCAACTTAATGGACTAGAGTTTCTACCACAGCCAGATTCCAGCAAATCATACTATTATCCTTTGGTTTCCATGGTTGCTTTTAGCAGTGTTGGAAAATCTTTGGTCTTTGATTTGGAAAAAGTGGAAAAGATGCAAAATCAACTATTGGAAGAGGTGCAAGATATTGGAATCGCTTCGGAGGTTTATGAAAATTCGGTTTCCTATGGTAAATCATTGGCCCAAGAAATTTTGAAATGGGCCAACAATGATGGCTATCTTAGACGTACCGCCATGCCAAGGTATAGCGTAAATGATGATCCCGGTCGTTGGAGGCCAACACCACCAGATTATATGGAGGCTATAGAGCCACATTGGAATACCCTACGTCCTTTTGTTTTGGACTCTGTCAATCAATTTGATCCAGGCTTACCAACTCCTTTTGACACTGATGAAAAATCCCAGTTTTTTCAGGAAGCGAAGGAAGTGTACCAAATTGTACTTGATTTAAATCCCGAACAGTTGGAAATAGCCAAATTTTGGGATTGTAACCCTAATATATCCCATACCAAAGGACATGTGATGTATTTTCAACAACAAATTTCCCCTGGGGGACATTGGATTCATATAGCCGCACAGGTATTGGAAGAACAAAAAACAGACCCTGTAAATGCGGCAGCGACCATGGCCCAAGTTAGTATCACTTTGGCAGATGCCTTCATAAGTTGTTGGGATCAAAAATATAAAAGCAACCTCACACGCCCAGAAACGTTCATCAATAATTACATGGATCCTGATTGGAGTCCAATATTGCAAACACCGGCATTTCCAGAGCATACCTCCGGACATAGTGTAGCTTCTGCTTCCGCTGCTACGGTACTAACCCATCTATATGGCGATAATTATGCATTTATTGATTCGACCGAAGTTCCCTATGGGTTGCCAAAGCGAAGTTATACATCATTCCTACAAGCATCCCAAGAGGCGGCCATTAGCCGTTTTTATGGAGGCATACATTATAAACCCGCCATTGAAAAAGGAGTTGAGCAAGGGCAGGCCTTAGGTAGATTTGTCATTGAAAACATTGATATCGATTAGACCAAACAAAATATACTTATTGAAACTAATAAGAACTTTGTTGCTATCATTTTTTATAGAAGAGAGTTTATATACGTAGGATCATTATGAAATTTTCATACAGTAAGTCTGCTTGCCAAATATCTTATGTATTGAGGTTAAGAGGTAAGGATAAATCAATAAGATTAGAGTTTTAAAACCAATTTAGATTATGGCCAAAATAAATGTTATTAAATCCAGTCAATTTAAAATATTGATTTCAAGTATATTATCAATTTTTTCGGTAGCTTTTTTATTTTCTTGTAAAGAAAAAGTTCAAAAAACAACAGCCGATCCTAAGCCTAATATTTTATGGATTTATTTGGAGGATACCGCTCCTCTTTTAGGTTCTTATGGGACGACCCTTATTTCAACCCCTAATATTGATAGGCTTGCCCAAGATGGGGTA
This sequence comes from uncultured Flavobacteriaceae bacterium, assembly GCA_963762065.1. Lineage (GTDB taxonomy): Bacteria > Bacteroidota > Bacteroidia > Flavobacteriales > Flavobacteriaceae > Maribacter_A. The sequence continues at coordinate 279,799 of CAVXJE010000004.1, forward strand.
TTATATAAAAATGTTTATATGCCAGCTCCAGTCTGTTCGGCCAGCCGTTCTAGTATTATAACAGGAACGATGTCAACTACTATTGGGGCACATAACCACCATAGTTCTAGAACAAAACAGTCGGCTATTAAATTGCCTGATAGTTTAAAAACTATACCGGAATTATTTAAAAAGGCAGGCTATTTTACATTTAATAACGGCAAAGACGATTATAACTTTGTCTATAATCGTAGGGATTTGTACAGTCAGGATTATAAAATACATCCATTGTATGGTAAAAGTGGGGTACGACTTGATTTATCAACATTAAAAGATAAACAACCATTCTTTGGACAAATACAATTATACGGCGGAAAAGAAATATTCTCCGATAGTTTCAAGCGTAATGTAAAAACTCCTGTAGATAGATCTAAAATAAAACTGCCACCTTATTTACCAGATCATCCTGCAATCATAGAAGAATATGCAAATCATTTAGATGCCATACAAATTACAGATGAAAAAGTAGGGGATATTATTAAGGAGTTAGGAGAAAACAATTTATTGGAGAATACGATTGTTTTCTTTTTCTCAGATCATGGTATGCGAATGACTCGAAACAAACAATTTTTATATGATGGAGGCTTACACGTACCATTAATAATTGCCGATTTTACAAAGAACAACAAAAATATTCCTGCAGGTATGGTTAATAATGATCTGAATAGTGGGCTTGATCTAGGAACTAGTTCTTTGGCCTTGGCAAGTATTCAAATACCAGAATATATGGAAGGCAAAAATATGTTTGACAATTCCGATAAGCGTGAGTATGTAATCTCAACTAGAGATCGTTGTGATTTTACAATTGACCGCATTCGGTCAGTTCGATCAAAAGATTTTAAGTACATCCGAAATTTTATGACAGATAGACCGTATACACAACCTACTTATATGGATGTTGATGGAATTGAGTTTGTTCAGGTTATGCATAAATTACATGCTGATAAAAAACTCAACCCTGTACAAGATAGATTTATGTCCGATGAAAGACCTTCAGAAGAATTGTACGATTTAACAGAGGATCCTTTTGAATTGAATAATCTTGCCACCAAGACTGAGTATCGTGATGTGTTAAAAAAATATGCGGATGTTTTGGATGAATGGATAGTAAATACAGATGATAAAGGGCAGTATCCAGAGGACGAAGAGAATTTAAAGTTGATGTTGGGGATTTGGGGTAAGCATGCTGTTAATCCAGAATACGAGCCTATTAGGAAAAAATTTCCAAATTTGACAGGATCATTATTTTATTTAAAAAGTGAAGCATCTAAATTAAATGACTCTAGTTCTGTTGAAGCTCCCTTGTTTGATATGGATATATCAAGGAATTAAAAACTAGACGTTATAAGCAACAGGAGCAGTATAAAATATAGAGCTGAGGTTAAATAAAATAAATTTTAATTCCTATCTTTTCATTCTTTAGTGCTATACCAATTGGAATCCGGGTCTCCCGTGTTAGAAGTATCTGGAAATTTGCATATTGAATATTGAGTGCATGAGATTTATAAACAAAACGACATGACCGAACCAAAAGAACAATCCAATAATAGATTACTTTCACTTGATTTTTATAGGGGTTTAACGATGTTTTTACTCATAGCGGAGTTCTCACATCTATTTACCTATATGGTGGCTCCTGAGCTCGAAGGATCTATAGTGCATGCCTTGGGGGAACAGTTTCATCATATAGAATGGGAAGGGATGCGTTTCTGGGATTTGATCCAACCGTTTTTTATGTTCATTGTGGGGGTGGCCATGCCCTTATCCTTTTACAAGAGAATTGGGAGAGGGGATTCCTATAATCAGGTATTTAAACATGCCTTAAAAAGAGCATTTCTTATGTTGGTCCTAGGCTGGGCTCTGTATTGCATCGATCCTGGAAAAATCGTATTTCGGTTTCAAAATGTGCTTGCACAATTATCCGTAACTTATATTTTGGCTTTTCTGATCATGAGGAAACCTACAGCAATACAACTAGGTTTTTCGGTATTATTGATCCTTATTACAGAAGGTTTGTATCGATTTTTTCCTGTTGAAGGTTTTAACCAAGCATTTCTTCCTGGAGAGAATTTTGGGGCTTGGTTCAATATTCTTATTTCAGGAGAGGAAGATGGCGGCCACTGGGCCATGTTCAATGCCATTCCTACAGCAGCACATACCATTTGGGGTGTATTGGCGGGAAGATTGTTGATGGGTAGCCAATCGAACAAGAAGAAGATGCAGATCTTGCTAATAGCAGGGGTTATAGGCTTGATCATCGGCTATGGGCTTAGCCCGATCACGCCAATTATCAAGCGTATTTCCACCAGTACTTTTGTATTTGCAAGCGGAGGGTGGTCAGTGCTGGCACTCGCTTTGTGTTATTGGGTCATAGATATTAAAAAATACCAAAAAGGGGTTCTTTTCTTCGCCATTGTGGGGATGAACCCATTGTTTATTTATCTCTTTGCCCATGTGGGCGGGGCAGATCTTATTCGGAAAATCGCTCTCCCATTTTCAAACGCCTTATTTGGTTGGACAGGTGAATTAGGGGCCAATCTTATTTTGAGCAGTATAGTCCTTTTCTTCTTATGGTATCTCTGTTATTGGTTATATAAAAAGAAAATATTAATAAAGATTTAATTTCAATAAAAATCCAAAATTTGGACACAAGATTGGCTGACCCCTTTTGGTTCAGCACTTAATCGTAATTTAAAACATTCCTTTAAATGACAACATAATTAAGTTGTATGAGGGTAATATTTCTCATTTTGTTTTTCTTTTTAACCTTTAAATGTGTTGCTTATCGTTGTTAGATCAGGTTATCATTAATCTATTAAGCACACTTTTTTAGGTCTAATTGACTATAAGGTCCAGTTCACCGATTATTCCAATTCCTTAGTCCATTATGTAAATAAGTTTTGTTTAGTGGTTATACTTTGTGGTCATAATAAAACCCCGAATTATGAAAACAAACGTTAATTATGTTGAAATCGGCCGCTTTTTAATTTGTCTTGGAGTTTCCTGGATTGCTTGGCTTTGCATGTGGCATACAGGATCTATTTTTTAGCTAAAGCAAATAGGAAAATAAGAAAATACAAGGCTGCTTCTTAACGGAAGCAGTTTTTTTGTTTATAAACTTGTGTTGATTGTCCCCTGAATTTTAACGGGAAGAAAACCCATTAATTTGTTAGTGTGAATTTGCTTTATAAATAGTTAGTAAAAAAAAGGCCTAATCATACATACTGTTTATTTTTATATCAGCCTTCTTAAGAATTTTGGAAATTAATTTTCGTTCTTTTTTGTCGAATTTCCCATCGGAATTTCCCATCTCATTAAGAAGTACCGCCAAAGCATGTTTCTTGTTATTGGGCATTTCCTTAAGTATTGAAATACTTTCCTTGGAAGAAATATTCCTGGCCTCTTTTACTATTGCGCCATCAAATTTCAGAAATTTAGCTAATTGGGACAACAAATCAATTTCAGCATTTTTGATTTCGCCATCTGCAAGGATTACTTCATCAAGAGCTTTAACAATTGCTAATTTTTCTGCCAAATTAAAATTCATATCCCTTTTTTTAATAGTTGATACAAGGTAAAAAAAAATACCATGGAAATATCATTATGCGTTGATTTTCAAATAGAGTAATTGATATAAGGTTAGACCATTGAAAAATTCCCTATTCAAGGACAATATTTATGCTAAAAAAATAGCCCATCAAGTAGCCATTATCTAAAAAGTATGAGAATTGCACCCAATGCCGTCAATACCAATATCATTTTACGATAAAAGTCTTCCTTTATTATTTTGACCAATCGAACTCCAACAAAAAGGCCCAATAAAATCCCTGGGGCCAGTTTTAAGTTAATCAATAATGTTTCAGGTGTGATAGTACCCCAAGACCAGATATGAAAAGGTAGTTTAAAAATATTAATAAGCAAGAACAACCATGCTGCAGTGCCAATAAATTCATTCTTCGGTAAGCGCATGGCCAAAAAGAATATATTACTGAAAGCACCTGCTAAATTTCCTATCATCGTGGTAATTCCAGCTAAAATCCCTATAAATCCAGCAAAAGTCCAATGTGTAGGAACCGTTTTGGACTTTTTTTGGTCCCACCAATACATCATAATTACACTTCCCAAGATTATTATGGCCATGCCTATTTTAAAAGTGTTCTCATTTAGATCCTTACCGATAAATACTCCGATCAGAATACCTGCAAGGATCCATGGCAAAAACCTGAGGATGTATTTCCATTGCGTATGTCTATTATAATAAACGACGGCAAAGATATCGGCAAAAATCAATAACGGTACCACGAGTCCGGTAGACTCCTTGGCGCCAAATGCCAATGCCATCAAGGTAACATTGATTATAGCAATGCCTTTAATTCCAGCTTTGGAAAGCCCTATCACAAATGCTGCTGTTAAGGCAAGGACCCAGGCGAAAATTGAAATATCTGATTGTATTGATAGTAACACAAATGTCGTTTAGCGAACAATGGGCAAATGTATCCTAAAAAATTTTATCTTTAGCCATCAACCAAAAACCAAAAAATGGAACTAAGCACCTTAGATTACAGTTTTATCATTGTATTTTTCTCGCTTGTATTAGGTATCGGGGTTTATGTTTCCAAAAAATCAGGTAAGAACAGTACCGAGTTTTTTCTTTCTGGGAGAACAATGCCATGGTGGCTTTTGGGTCTTTCAATGGTTGCAACTACATTTTCTACCGACACTCCTAATCTGGTCACTGATATTGTACGATCTGATGGAGTTTCTGGCAACTGGGTTTGGTGGGCATTTTTAATAACGGGCTTACTTACGGTATTCGTTTATGCCAAACTTTGGCGTAAATCGAATGTGAATACCGATCTGGAGTTTTATGAATTGCGTTATGGCGGAAAACCGGCAAGTTTCCTTAGAAAGTTCAGGGCCATTTATTTAGGGGTTATTTTTAATGTGATCACCATGTCTGCGGTTACCTTGGCCGCTATTAAAATCGGGGGTATTATGTTGGGGCTTGAACCTTGGCAGACAGTAGTTAGTGCTGGGTTGATTACCGTGACCTTTAGTGCATTAGGTGGTTTTAAAGGTGTGGTCTATACAGATTTTCTGCTGTTTTTCGTTGCCATGGCAGGTGCTATCGGAGCTGCATATTACTTGGTAAATTTACCTGAAGTTGGCGGCATAAATGCACTGATGGCAAATGATAATGTAAAAGACAAACTATCCATACTTCCAGATTTTAATAATACGAAGGCGGTAATAACCTTATTGGTAATTCCCCTTGCAGTGCAATGGTGGAGTTCATGGTATCCAGGAGCTGAACCTGGTGGTGGGGGGTATATTGCCCAGCGTATGTTAGCTGCAAAAAATGAGAACCACGCTATTGGGGCTACTTTTTTCTTTAATATTATGCATTATGCCTTACGTCCTTGGCCATGGATTTTGGTTGCTTTGGCATCTTTGGTTGTATTTCCTGACATTGCAAGTATTTCAGAGGCTTTCCCAAATATTGCAGAGGATAAATTAGGGCATGACCTTGCCTATTCGGCAATGTTGACCAAACTTCCGAGCGGTTTATTGGGCTTGGTATTGGCTTCTTTGATTGCAGCCTATATGAGTACCATATCCACGCAATTGAATTGGGGGTCTTCCTACATTGTTTTCGATTTTTATAAAAAACAGGTCAACCCGGATGCTTCCGAAAAAAGGCTTGTAGCTGTTGGTAGAATTTCAACAATTATCTTAATGGTCTTGAGTGCATTGTTGGCTTTACTTATGCAAAATGCGATGCAGATTTTTGATATGTTACTATTATTCGGTGCAGGAACTGGACTCATCTTTATTTTAAGGTGGTTTTGGTGGAGAATAAATGCATGGACAGAAATTACAGCCATGTTTGCATCAGGAATTATATCCATTCTGCTTAAGGCAACTGATATTGGGCCTTTCTTTTTTGGGGCTGAAACAGGTATATTTCCTGAATGGGCGGAAATCCCTTTTGTGGTGACCATAACCACAGCGATTTGGGTGACTGCGACCTTCGTTACCCAAGCGGAATCAAAGGAAGTGCTTCGAAGTTTTTATAAGAAAATACAACCAGGTGGGCCAGGTTGGACAAAAGTTGTGGATGATGCCAAAGCTGAAAATATTGAAATCAAGGATTCCAATGAAAAATGGAGCGTTCCGGCGGGAATTGGAGCCATGTTGTTAGGTTGCGTGCTTATTTACTCCTGTATGTTCGCTACTGGATACTGGATTTATGGCAAAACCACTAATGCCATTATTTTAACCGCCGTTGCTATAGTTTCAGGGTACTTGCTTGCAAAAGCTTGGAACAAAATGAAGGATGTTATTTTGTAATTTTTGAGACAAGAGCAAGAGACAAGAGACAAGAGACAAGAGACAAGAGATTGTAAAGGAAGTTATAAAAGCAGTATTTTTTATATTGGCTTTATTTGAAAAAATAGCTTATTCGTAAATTCAAGATTAATGAAGAACAGGGTAATTTCAGTAGATATATTTAGGGGATTAACCATTGTTTTAATGATTTTAGTCAATACTCCTGGTACCTGGTCTAAGGTATATGCGCCATTTTTACATGCAAAATGGCATGGGTACACTCCTACAGACCTTGTTTTCCCATTTTTCCTTTTTATTGTAGGAACATCGATTGCCTTTGCTTATCAAAATAAAAAAGGGACCGCCCCAACTTATAACAAAATTGCAGTACGAAGCTTAAAACTTATTGGTCTGGGACTTTTTCTTGGTGCCTTTACAATTAGCTTCCCTTTTGTAAAGGACTTTACCGACATTAGGTTCCCTGGGGTATTGCAACGTATTGGGGTTGTGTTTTTCTTTGCGGCTGTATTATTTATAAATTTCAATTGGAAGACTTTAGTGGGCATTTGTACCGTATTGTTGGTTGGCTATTGGTTATTGATGGGTTATGTGCCTGTAGAGGGGATGGAATCCACTTTTGAGCGCGCACCTAACAATTTGGCCAATTATTTGGACGTGAAAGTATTCGGCACCCACAATTACAAACCCGATTATGACCCGGAAGGTCTGCTTAGCACTTTACCCTCTATTGCCACCTCATTATTGGGTGTTTTCACAGGGTTGATTTTGACTTCTAAAAAAGAAAAGAAGGAAATGATACTTCTTGGTTTAGGGGTAATCATGGTAATTGTAGGGTATTTGTGGGATTTGGTCTTTCCAATCAACAAGGCATTGTGGACAAGTAGTTTTGTAATGGTAACCGCTGGCTGGGCCAATATATTCTTGGCACTCATTTATTACCTTTCGGATGTTAGGGCAATGAAATTTGGAAGCATTTTCAAATATGCCGGAGCGAATGCCATCACAGTATATTTTCTATCAAGTTTTGTCTCCAAATTATTTTATTCAATAAAGGTTGATGGGGAGATGTCACTTCACGGGTGGTTGTTCCAGAATATTTATGTTCACAACTTTATGCCGATGGAACTATCCTCACTTTTATACGGACTTACCGTAGTGAGCTTCTATATGCTACTGGCGTACATTATGTATAAAAAGAAGATTTTTATAAAAGTATAGATTTGCTTTAGTCTGATTCCGGATAAAAGGATTATTTACCGAAAGCCCACTTAATAAATTCTGGAAAGACAGCTGCCCACGTACGCAGATTGTGCTTACCTCCATCGACCTCTACATACGCGATATCACCGGGATAGGAGTATCCTTTTGCCTGAAGTTCCCTTATAACATCCAACGTATCATCTATGGAATCTATGACTCCATTGTTGTTTCGATCCGCGGTTTCATCATCCGAACCACATTGAAGCCAAAATTTAAGATGAGGTGAATAGTTTCCGTTTTTTATGACATCCAATATAATTCGGCTCCTATCCTCCATATCCTTTTTCACGTAGACTTTTTTACGCCACCAGAACGAACCACTGAAAACACCAACCTTTCCAAAGAGATTGGCATGGTTATAAGCAATATCAAAAGCCGATAAGCCACCCAGCGACATTCCACAATAGACCCAAGAGATCCCCTGTTCCGAAACTTTGAATTCACCTTTCAAAAAAGGGATGAATTCCTCGATGATAAACCGGGAATATTTCAATGCTTTACTACCCCTTCCCTTAAAATCTGCTGAAGACGCTGTACCGTATTCGTGCATACGGTTTTCGTTGCATTCGATGCCTACATAAACAAATGGGGTAATTGTTTTGGATGAAAAGGCTGCGCTTAACTTCCTTTCCTTGTCCATTTCAGAATAGTCTTGACCATCGTTCATGAGCAACACAGGAAATCTCGTTTGTGCATCCTTATAACTAGGAGGGGCAACAAATCGAAACTTGACTTTTCTATCCAAATTTTTGGAATAAAAACTACCCTTTAAGCTTATAAATTCAATCTGAAATGGCATATTTTCTTGTAAGAGTTTGCAAGTATAACGATTCCGAAAAAATAATTATATTGTATTATAAAATAAATTACTTTTGCCCGCCTTAATCGGTTGACTATTAATCATTTTAGTTATATTAATATAGATGGCATCCGTTCAACACATACAGTATTATTCAAATATATTAAACAGGAATATCAGTTTAGAAATTACCGGTCATTGGGGACACCCAATTTTAATGTTCCCCTCATCGGGCGGACAATATACCCAAAATACCGATTTTGGCCTTAACGGCAGCGTAATGCAGTTCGTCGAGGAAGGTAAAATTAAATTGTACAATGTAGAGACCATCGATATGTTGTCATTTTACGATGACAATATGAACTCCGAAACGAAGATCCATAACTACGAACTTTATATGCAGTTTTTAAAAGATGAAATGATTCCTTACATTCAAGGGGAATGTAATACCCATCGCATTGGAGTTGCAGGGGTGAGCTTTGGGGGATACCATGCCGCAAATACAGCTTTCCGGTTTCCAGACCTGGTTTCCCATCTGTTTTCAATGAGCGGGGTCTTTAATATTCGCAATATGACACCTTTATCGGAAGATATGCGAATTTATTTCAATTGCCCCGACGAGTTCATGCAGAATGAGGAATCTTGGAAATACCAGCATATGAATATTGTCTTGAGTACATCTGACTGGGACAGTTGCAAACCTAAGAACCAACACATGGCGGGAATTTTGGATGCCAAGGGAATTTCTTATTGGTACGATGAAAGAAAATGGATCGAGCACGATTGGCCTTTATGGAAAATGGTGTTTCCTGAGTATATAAGCAAGTATTTTTAGGAAATGGATTTATGCATTACAGCACCCGAGAATTTCTCATACGATCCAGCAGTATGTTAATAAATAAGGGAGCAAACCCCTAAAAAAATAAAGAACAAAAAATCTAAAAAACACATAATGGTTAAAAAAGTAGGAATATTATTTGGAATGGAAGACACCTTCCCATGGGCATTTATAGATAAAGTAAATGAGATGGGAAAAGGGAAAGTTATTGCAGAACCCGTTTTAATAGATAAGGTTCAACAAGGTATCGATTACGGTTATCATGTTATCATAGATCGAATTTCGCAAGAAGTACCTTTTTATCGTGCCTATTTGAAAAATGCATCCTTAATGGGTACAACAGTTATTAACAACCCCTTTTGGTGGAGTGCCGATGAAAAATTCTTTAACAATTGCCTTTCGATGGAATTGGGCGTTCCCGTGCCTAAAACGATACTACTACCATCCAATGAACGACCTGATGATACCACCGGCAAGTCATTCAGAAACCTTAAGGATCCTTTAGACTGGGACTATATTTTTAATTATATCGGATTCCCCGCTTATATGAAACCACATTCTGGTGGAGGGTGGAAAAGTGTCTATCGGGTCGACAATCCGGATGACTTGTTCTCAAAACATAAGGAAACAGGAAAGCTGGTGATGATGCTCCAAGAAGAAATTGTTTTTGAAGATTACTATCGCGTATACTGTTTGGGTCAGAAATATGTTCACATTATGCCATATGAGCCCCGGAACGAATTTCATTTACGTTATGCTACTGAACCTAAAACCACAGGTGAGGAGCATAAAAAACTGATGAAGACAATTCATGATTATACTTTGCAATTGAACAAGGCCTTAGGGTATGATTTTAATACGGTCGAATTTGCCATTCGAAACGGAATACCTTATGCTATTGACTTTTGCAACCCTGCACCGGATGCGGATATTAATTCGGTAGGCCAGGGTAATTTTGACTGGATCGTTGAGCATTCCGCGAAACTGGCCATTGAAAAAGCCACTGCCCATAAGGCAAAACAGAACAATACATCCTGGGGTAAATTTTTAATAAATGCAGTCGCTCCAACAAAACTAAAGGCTCATAAAGTACCTTTAAAAACTGCTGCCCAAGCAAAGAAAAGCGTTATAAAAAAGACGGTTGCTCCAAAAGCAAAACCCTTAACCGCCAAACCAAAAGTAACTGCAGCAAAAAAAGTCACCCCTAAAGTCAAGTCACTTTCGAAACCTTTAGTCACCGCGATTAAAAAAGCACCGGCAAAAGCTAAGACAGCCACTAAAGCAACTGTAAAGACTAAACCAATTACTAAATTAGCTACAGTTAAAAAAGTAACTGCCAAAGCAAAAACGAGCACAAAAACAAAAGCTAAGCCTAAGAGTGCTCCAAAAAGGACTAAATAAGGAAATTGTTAAAACCAATAGAACAGGTATGCATAAATTCACATTGGGAATAGAGGAGGAGTTTCAGATTTTGGATAGTGATGCGCTTACGCTCCATTCCCAGATGTCGAAGATTATCGATGGGGGAAAAGTGATATTGAAAGAGCGCATAAAGGAAGAGATGCACCAGTCTGTAGTGGAGATGGGTACAAATGTTTGCGAAAACATCCAGCAAGCAAGAGATGAAGTTTCCTATTTACGGCAGCAGATTATAGAATTGGCGGCAAAAGAGGATTTAAAAGTTGCTGCTGTTGCGACTCACCCGTTTTCACATTGGAGCGAACAACTGATAACCCCTAATCCAAGATATGACCAATTGATCGAGGAAATGAAGGATGTTGCCCGTTCGAACCTTATTTTTGGGATGCACGTTCATGTAGGTATACCAAACCGTGAAGAAGGGCTTCATATTATGAATACAGCCCGTTACTTTTTGCCGCACCTATATGCACTTTCTACCAATTCACCTTTTTGGGAAAGCCGGGAAACCGGGTTTAAATCGTTTCGCTCCAAGATATTCGATAAATTCCCAAGAACCGGTATACCCCCTTATTTTTCCAGTGTGGCTGAATATGACAAATTCGTTGAGATCTTGGTCAAGACCAACTGTATTGACAACGGCAAGAAAATCTGGTGGGATATTCGCTTGCATCCGTTCTACCCTACTGTAGAATTTAGGGTTTGCGATATGGTGATGACTGTTGATGAGGTAGTTTGCATTGCCGCATTGATGCAATGTATTATTGCTAAATTGAGCAAATTGCACCGGAAAAATCAAAGTTTTAGATCATATCGCCGCATATTAATCAATGAGAACAAATGGCGTGCAGCACGTTGGGGGATAGAGGCAAAACTTATTGATTTTGGAAAGGAAGAAGAAGTGCCTTTTGCAAACTTGATTAGCGAGCTTTTGGAATTTATTGATGACGTTGTCGATGATTTGGGCTGTCGTACAGAAGTGAACTATGTGTACCAAATGTTAGAGCAAGGTTCTGGCGCTGACCGACAGCTCAAAATCTTTGAGGAAACTAAAGATCTTAAAGCAGTAATGGCCTATGTGGTAGAACAAACTGCAAAGGGATTATAAATATTTAGCTTTCTTTCAAGTGTAAAAATATACAATATCTTATTTTTGCCCGTTCTTTAGTAAAATATATACTTAAGATGAACAGTATCTATAAAATTGCCATTTTAGACATGAATGCGGGCGTGCCGAATGAAGGTATGCGTTGCATAAAAATGCTCGTTGGGCAATTTTTAGCTGAAGAGGGGATACAGGGTAATTACGATGTTTTCGATGTGAGGGTTAAGGCAGAAACTCCGAATGTAGCAGATTATGACATTTTTATATCATCTGGTGGTCCGGGATCTCCCCTGCTTTTGGAGGAAGAGTGGGAAACAGGGTATTTTATGTTTTTAGACTCCATTCTAAACCACAATTTAACACAGCAGAGGAAAAAACATCTTTTTCTAATTTGTCATTCGTTTCAATTGGCATGTCTGTATTGGGATGTAGCCAAAGTCACCAAACGCCGCTCAACTTCGTTTGGGATCTTTCCCATATACAAAACCCTTCATGGTGAATCGGAACCTTTTTTCGAGGGCTTGGACAACCACTTCTATGCGGTTGACTCAAGGGACTACCAGGTGGTTAAGCCCAAAGAGTGGAAGTTGGATAGTTTAGAGGGGAAAATACTTTGCCGTGAGAAAATGCGCCCACATATTCCTCTGGAAAGAGCGGTAATGGCGATTAGGTTTACCAAAGAAATATTCGGGGTACAATTTCATCCAGAAGCCGATGCTGAGGGGATGTTACGCTATTTTCAAAGGGAGGACAAGCGCAAAGTCGTTGTAAAACGCTATGGCAAGAAAAAATATCAGGATATGATCGATCATCTGTACGATGAAGACAAAATCATGAGGACCAACAGCATTATAATTCCCCGGTTTTTGCAAAAAGCTGCCAAGGCCATCGATAAATCAAAATTAGCATCTGTATGATACCAAAGGTCAGGCAAGCGTTCAATGATAGTTTTAAACAAGAATATTACGAAAATCTTAAAAAGGATATTGAACAAAAGCTAGGGGAACCTTCCGCGTTCCGAATATCGGAAACACCGGTATTTATAACAAAGGAAATAAAAAAGAAGGTCCTTGAGGCATGCGATTCCATTTTAGATCAGATTTGGAAACTCGATATGGATGCCATTCGAGGAAGATTTATGCCAAAGCATTTACAATCGCCAAGCCCATTAGGGAAACCTCACTTTTTGGCCATTGATTTTGGTCTTTGTGATGATGACGAAGGCAATATCATTCCACAACTAATCGAACTTCAAGCATTTCCATCCCTTATGTATTATCAGCCTTTTCTAGGGCAGGCTTTCGTAAGAAATTATCCTAACCTATTTACAGATGGGTTTCATTATTTTTTAAACGGTCTTGATGAAAAAGGATACCTAGATAAACTTAGGGAAGTGATTATTGACAAGGAAAATCCCGAAAATGTGATATTGATGGAGCTATTTCCCGAACAACAAAAGACCAGAATCGATTTTTGGGCCACAAAGTTGGCATTAGGGATAGAAGTTGTTTGTATTACCAAGGTTATCAAAGAAGGCAAGAAATTATTTTACGAAAAAGATGGCAGGATTATCCCGATACATAGGATATACAATCGCGTCATTTTTGATGACATGCAACGATTAAAGGATTTAAAAACCAATTTTCAACTTTTCGACGACGTCGATGTTAACTGGGTTACCCATCCCGATTGGTTCTATATGATTTCAAAATGTATTATGCCCATGTTGAAGCATGAATATATTCCGAAATCGTATTATTTGAATGACCTTCCTAAAGATCTTGATTTTAGCAAATATGTTCTAAAACCTTTGCTGTCCTTTGCAGGAAGAGGGATAGATCTTAATCCTACTCAAAATACCATTGACCAAATTGGGGACAAACAGAATTACCTGCTACAGCGTAAGGTAAATTATTCCCCTTTGATAAAAACCGATTCGGAAAAAAATTCAAAAGTCGAACTTCGCATACTGTTCGTTCATTATACAGACGAGAACAAACTAAAACCTGTCGTTAACCTGACGCGTATGGGCAAAGGCGGACTCATTAATGTTTCACACCTAACGGATGATACATGGATAGGTTCTTCGATCAGCTTTTTTGAGAATTGAATACCAGTCTGATCCTATGAATTAAATAGATTTTTGCGAGATCAACTTTGCTACATATTTCCCGATCACATCAAATTCCAAATTAACGATTGTGCCAACCGTATAAACATTGAAACGTGTATTTTCATAGGTATATGGTATTATGGCCACGCTAAAGGTGTTCTTGCCAGAATCTACTACAGTTAAACTAACCCCGTCTATCGTAATAGATCCTTTTTCAATGGTTACATTGTTCATCCCCGTATCATACTCAAAAGTGAAGAACCAACTACCATCCTTTTCCAAAACATCGGTACATTTTCCTGTTTGGTCAACATGGCCTTGAACTATATGGCCATCTAACCTGGAACCTAGGATCATGGCTCTTTCCAAATTTACTTTATCCCCAACTTTTAGTAGACCCAAATTGGTCTTCTGTAAGGTCTCATCTATTGCGGTTACCGTATAGTTTTCCCCTTCTATTGAAACCACTGTTAAACAAACCCCGTTATGTGCCACACTTTGATCAATTTTCAGTTCTGTGGTAATGTTGGAATTGACGCTAATATGAAGATTACCGCCGTCTTTTTGCAATTGCTGGATTTCACCCAAAGATTCAATTATTCCTGTAAACATGTGTCGTTTAAATTAAGTAGTTTTGTGCCTCTAAAGAAGTTACAAAGGTAAATATATAATGCAGGAAAGCAGAAAAATCAGAGTAGGAATATCCATTGGGGATTTAAATGGAATTGGGTGTGAGGTTGTACTCAAAACTTTTGAGGATACTCGGATGCTCGATTTTTGCACCCCGGTTATTTTTGCTTCCAATAAGACAATATCCCAGCAAAAAAACGAATTGGGTATCACCATTAATTATAATGGTATTCATGATGCTACAAAAGCCATCGATGGTAAAATAAATGTAGTAAATGTTTGGAAAGAGACACCAAAATTAGAATTTGGTCAAGCAACAAAGGAAGGGGGCATGTATGCGATCAAATCACTTCGTGCAGCGGTTAACGCTTTAAAAGAGGATGAAATTGATGTGCTAGTAACCGCTCCCATCAACAAAAACAATATTCAATCTGAAGATTTTGATTTTCCTGGACATACTGATTTCCTAGCTAAGGAATTGGAAGGGGAAAGTCTAATGTTCATGGTTAGCGATACTTTGAAAGTTGGCTTGTTAACAGACCATATTGCTGTAAAGGACGCACCTGCCGCAATTAATCCGATTTTGATAAGGACCAAAGTAAGGGTCATCGAAAAATCGTTACGGATGGATTTTGGGATACGACGACCAAAAATAGCCCTTCTAGGAATAAACCCCCATAGTGGTGATAACGGTATCATAGGGAAAGAAGACGATGAAATTCTAAAACCTGTTATAAAGGAAATGTCAGATTCTGGTCATTTGGTATTTGGACCTTATTCCGCGGATAGTTTTTTTGGCTCGGATGCTTATAAGAACTTCGACGCTATTCTTGCGGCCTACCATGATCAAGGTTTAATACCGTTTAAGACCCTTACTTTTGGCAATGGTGTTAATTTTACAGCAGGACTTTCAAAAGTCCGGACCTCACCAGATCATGGAACCGCCTATGAAATTGCAGGAAAAGGAAAGGCCGATAATAGTTCGTTTAAAGAAGCAATTTATAAGGCAATACAGATTTTCAAGAACCGTCAAGAATATCTTCAATTAACCGAAAACCCGCTTCAACAACAAAAAGTTAGGCGATAATCTATCTAGAGGGCCATTATTTTGGTGTTAATAGGTTGAATGAGTTGGATGGTAATTCAATACGATTGAATATTTAGATTTCATTTATTGGCATTTATCAAAAAAAAAGTATCTTTGCACCCGCCTTTATGCAGGCCGTAGTATTAAAACAAGTGTTTAAGTAATGAAGCAAAAGGAGTTCAACATTCCTTTCTCGGGATTGAAGCAAGGAAAACACGAGTTTGATTATAGAGTAGATAATAAGTTCTTTGAATCTTTTGGATATAACGAGTTTAATGACGCTAGTATAGCGCTGCATGTTGTTTTGAATAAAATGAGCACCATGATGGAGCTTGAATTGCAAGCAGAGGGCTCGGTAAATGTAGATTGCGATACCACTAGCGAACCTTATGATCAGGAAATTTACAGTACTTTAGAGTTGGTAGTAAAATTTGGTGATGAGTATAACGATGAGAATGATGAAATTTTGATAATCCCGCATGGGGAACATCAATTAAACATTGCTCAATACGTTTATGAAATGCTGGTTTTGGCCGTTCCACAAAAGAGAGTGCATCCCGGAGTCCTTGATGGGACTTTGGAATCCGAAGCCTTAAGGAAGTTGGAGGAACTGCATCCAAAAGAAACAAGAGATAATAAAGTTGACAACGATCCCCGTTGGGATGAATTAAAAAAGTTACGAACGGATAAATAATTTATAAATGGCACATCCTAAAAGAAAAATTTCCAAAACAAGGAGAGATAAAAGAAGAACGCATTACAAAGCTGTAGCTCCAACAATTGCAAAAGATCCAACAACCGGGGAAATGCATCTGTATCATAGGGCACATTGGCACGAGGGTAAATTATATTATAAAGGTCAAGTTCTTATTGACAAGACTGAAACCGAGGCATAACCTCGTTTTCATTAAGACTTATAGATTCCCTGCTAGATTAGCAGGGTTTTTTTATACCTTTTTTTAAACTAAAAAGCATTATTATTTAATTGTTTAATTAATAAACATAGCTGTTTGAAAAAACTTCGATTTTTTCTAAAAACACACAAACAATAGCTTTTTAATCAAAAAGTCGCAAAAAATCACTATTTTTCACCACTTTTGACGCATTTTTGAAGGTTTTAGACACAAAAGAAATTTTAACATGAGCAAACTTACGGCGGCCATAACGGCTGTAGGGGGATATGTTCCCAAATTTGTTTTGACCAATAAAATGCTTGAAGGCATGGTTGATACCAATGATGAATGGATTGTTTCGAGAACGGGAATAAAAGAAAGAAGGGTATTAAAAGATGATGAAGGCAAAGGCACATCTTACTTGGCTATTAAGGCAGCCAATGATCTTATTGACAAAAGAGGGTTAGACCCAGCTGAATTGGATTTGGTCATTGTTGCAACCGTAACTCCTGATAGCCTGGTAGCTTCAACTGCTGCTTTTGTGGCATCGGAAATTGGGGCAACGAATGCATTTGGCTACGATTTGTTGGCAGCATGTTCCAGTTTTCTTTTTGGTATGTCAACAGCAGCCAGTTATGTGCAATCTGGTAAGTATAAGAAGGTACTGCTGATTGGGGCAGATAAAATGTCATCTATCATAGACTATACAGATAGAACTACCTGTATTATTTTTGGTGACGGCGCAGGAGCAGTTCTTTTTGAACCTAATACCGAAGGACTAGGCCTTCAGGATGAGTTTTTAAGAGTTGATGGTACGGGAAGGCAATTTTTAGGTATGGATGCAGGGGGGTCTTTAATGCCAGCAACAGAGGAAACAGTTAAAAACAGAAAGCATTTTATTTATCAGGAGGGCAAATCGGTTTTTAAGTTTGCCGTTTCTAACATGGCTGATGTTGCAGTAAAAATTATGGAGCTAAACGATTTGAGTGATCAAGATGTATCATGGTTGGTTCCACATCAAGCCAATAAACGAATTATAGACGCAACCGCTAATAGAATGGGCTTGGATCATTCAAAGGTAATGATGAATATTCATAAGTATGGAAATACGACATCTGCAACGCTTCCATTATTATTGCATGATTATGAAAATCAACTTAAAAAAGGGGATAATCTCGTGTTTGCTGCCTTTGGGGGCGGATTCACTTGGGGGTCCATCTATTTGAAATGGGCATATAACTAATAAACCGATCAACTAAATTAAAATTATTTAATATGGATATTAAAGAAATTCAAAGCCTTATAAAATTTGTGGCCAAATCTGGGGCTAGCGAGGTAAAGTTGGAAACAGATGATATTAAAATCACAATAAGAACGGGAGCATTGGTTGGAGGACCTGAAACCACCTATGTTCAACAGATTCCGATGGGACAGGCACCCATGGCACATGCTGCAATGCCTGCCCAGCCTGAAGTAAGTTCGCCAGAAATTACTTCGAAAGAAGCGGATGATGCTTCCAAATATATTACCATTAAGTCGCCTATAATTGGAACATTTTATAGGAAACCATCACCGGACAAACCTTCTTTCGTTGAAGTAGGGACGAATATTGCAAAAGGGGATGTTCTCTGTGTTATTGAGGCAATGAAGCTATTCAATGATATAGAATCTGAAGTATCTGGTAAAATAGTCAAGATATTGGTTGAGGACTCCTCACCTGTAGAGTTCGATCAACCTTTATTTTTGGTAGATCCATCTTAGTAAATTTTAAGTTTCGAATGTGAAGTGCCTAAATTAATTCCGGTATTTGAAAACATTTAAAGCTTAGAACTTAAAATTTAAAATTTCAAAAGATGTTCAAAAAAATACTTATAGCAAATAGGGGTGAAATAGCACTTCGAATCATAAGAACCTGCAAGGAAATGGGGATTAAGACGGTAGCAGTCTATTCCAAGGCCGATGAAGAAAGTCTACATGTAAGGTTTGCAGACGAAGCCGTTTGTATTGGACCCGCGGCTAGTAGTGAATCCTATCTTAAAATCCCTAATATAATTGCCGCTGCGGAGATTACCAATGCAGATGCTATTCATCCTGGATATGGTTTTCTTTCTGAAAATTCAAAATTCTCGAAAATCTGCGCTGAGCATGAAATTAAGTTCATTGGCGCTTCAGGGGAACAAATTGAAAGAATGGGGGATAAGGCATCCGCCAAGGCCACTATGAAAAAAGCGGGAGTTCCCACAGTTCCTGGATCTGAGGGGCTATTGAAAGATGTTGCAGACGCCAAAAAGGTGGCAAAAAAAATGGGCTATCCTGTTATGATAAAGGCCACTGCTGGAGGTGGTGGAAAAGGGATGCGTGCCGTTTTGAACGAAGATGATATGGAAGACCTTTTTGAAAGCGCGGTAAAAGAAGCAACTGCGGCTTTTGGAAATGGAGGCATGTATATGGAAAAGTTGATTGAAGAACCAAGACATATTGAAATTCAGATTGTTGGTGATCAATATGGTAAGGCCTGTCATCTTTCTGAACGTGATTGTTCTATTCAGCGAAGACACCAGAAATTGACAGAAGAAACCCCTTCACCTTTTATGACAGACAAGCTAAGGGAAGATATGGGGAATGCAGCCGTTAAAGCGGCAGAATACATTAAATATGAAGGAGCGGGAACAATAGAATTTTTAGTTGATAAACATAGGAATTTCTATTTCATGGAAATGAATACACGTATACAAGTTGAGCACCCAATTACTGAGCAAGTTGTTGATTATGATTTGATCAGGGAACAAATTTTAGTGGCTGGCGGCGTTCCTATTTCAGGTAAAAATTACTATCCAAAATTACATTCGATTGAATGTAGGATCAATGCAGAAGACCCATATAATGGTTTTAGACCATCACCTGGCAGAATAACGACCTTGCACACACCTGGAGGCCATGGGGTTCGAATGGATACCCATGTTTATAGTGGTTATACCATACCTCCGAATTATGATTCCTTGATAGCAAAGTTGATTACAACGGCACAGACCCGTGAGGAAGCAATAAACAAAATGAAACGCGCCTTGGATGAATTTGTGATCGAAGGGATAAAGACAACCATACCTTTCCATAGACAATTAATGGTTCATCCGGAATACTTAGCCGGAAATTATACTACCAAGTTCATGGAAGATTTTATAATGGAACCTCAACCTGAAGAATAAAATTGAAACTCCGATATATGTCGGAGTTTTTTATATTACAGCATGAATCTTAGTTATTGGGAATACAAGACGTGGTTGTCTGATATAGATTTTGCCATTGTTGGCAGCGGAATTGTTGGGTTGAATTGTGCTTTGACCTTGCAGGAAAAATTTCCTAAAGCAAAAATATTGGTTTTGGAAAAAGGTATATTGCCACAAGGCGCAAGTACCAAAAATGCTGGGTTTGCATGTTTTGGGAGTATCTCCGAAATTCTTTCCGATCTGGAAACCCATTCAGAAGAAGAGGTGTTGCAATTGGTTACAAAAAGGTGGAAGGGGATACAATTACTTCGCAAAATAGTAGGCGATACCCAATTGGATTTTCAGCAATTTGGCGGTCATGAGTTGTTTGTGGAGAACAAGGAAGAACTTTACCAAAATTGTTTGGACAACTTGGACAAAGTGAATAAACTCTTAAAACCGGTTTTTAAAAAAGAGGCCTTTGAATCGCAATCAAATCGTTTCCATTTTAGGAACGTCAAAGAGCAGTACATCACCAACACTCTTGAAGGGCAGATTGATACTGGAAAAATGATGGCTGCATTACTGCAATTGGTTGCCAATAAGGGTATTGGGATATTGAATTCAATAACCGTTGAAAAGTTCGAGGACATTGGGGGTTATGTAGAGGTCAAGACCAAAGAATTTGAATTCAAAACCAAGAAATTATTAATAGCGACCAATGGTTTTGCATCCCAATTAATCGGGGAAATGGTAAAACCTGCGCGGGCCCAAGTACTTATTACCAAACCTATAAAAAATCTTCAAATAAAAGGAACGTTTAATTTGGAGGAAGGCTATTATTACTTTAGGAATATTGACAGTCGAATACTTTTTGGAGGTGGTCGAAATCTGGATCTTAAAGCAGAAGAAACCTTCGAATACGGTGAGACCCATTTAGTACAAAACCAACTTGAAAAAATGCTGAATGAAATAATACTCCCAAGCACAGTATTCGAAATAGAACAAAGATGGAGTGGTATAATGGGAGTAGGGATGGTTAAAAAGCCTATTGTGAAACAAGTATCGCAAAATCTGTACTGTGGTGTTCGTTTAGGAGGTATGGGTATTGCCATTGGCAGCCATGTAGGCAAAGAACTAGCCGAACTTTCATTTTAAAATTGCCTTATTGTGTATTTTTCTTCATATATTGATATGACTTTGAAAAGAAGAATTTTACCCATAAATCTTTCCTGGAACGCCAATTATCTTAGTTGTTACCAAACTTAATTGAAAACAAATTTATCGCATTAATGATATTTTGTTAGCATGTATTGTGTTTAGGAAGAAACAATTATGGTTAAAATTGCATTTATGTCTGATTTTAATAGGTATTGTATATTATTGATAATCTTGTTGTTGGGAAGCTGTACTTCCTCAAAATCCAATTATCAACGTGAATATACCAGGGTGTGGAAAGAGATTATTAAATCCGAAGCCTGGAAAAAATCGTTGCTTGCCGGGAATACGGAAGATTTATCAAATCAAAATAAATTCTATGTCAGTAATTCTGAAACCGAAATAGCAGAGGATAAGTTTACAACTAAGATTAATATGGAAGTCGTTTTTAACGAACGCTATCATTCTTTGGTGTCAAGAGCGTATTTCAAAATAATATCCGAGGCGGAAAATGCCGATAGTCGTCTTAAATCTGAATATGAATATTGGAATTTAAAACTACAGGACCCGGGGATTAAAAAAGACAAAGCCTTTAAAAAGCGGTTTGAAACGGTAAATAAAAGGTATGAGGCCCATAAACAGATGCTGGAGGGCCTTAAATCCTGGAACATCTTTAGTGAATTCAGGTCTAATGACCTTGATTTTTTTAAGGCCGAAAACAGAAATGAAATACGCAACATGTATCAGAAAGGAAATAGGGAAGATGTTATGGTCAATTTTTTGGTGTATAGATTGGCCGATTTGTATCATTACAAGGAGTAGAAAAAATATTTTCGAGTACTTTTAAAAAAGTATTGAGTAAGAATGGCAAACAAACATTTATTGTATGGGTGAAATAGCCCTTAAAGAAGCTTTATATCATTTTTGTCAAACTTTTGTTGATGAAAGAACCCGCCGTATCAAATCACAAATAAAAGAAATTCAAGAGGCCTTGGGATCAGAGACCAAAAGCAGTGCTGGCGACAAGCATGAAACAGGGAGGGCCATGCTGCAATTAGAGAGGGAAAAATTAGGCCAACAGTTAGCCGAGGCCGAACATATGGGAAGGGTAATGGATAAGGTGGATATTTCTTCCAAAAGAATCACAGCTTCATTGGGAAGTCTTGTTAAAACAACAAAGGCCAATTATTTTTTGGCGATTTCTGCAGGGGAATTTCCATCAGGTAGCGAAAAAAATTATTGCATTTCTTTGAACACACCAATAGGAATCATGTTATTGGGAAAATCTGTTGGTGAAACCATTGGTTTTAACGGGGAAGAGATAAAAATAGTTAAGTTGGAATAATATGATTACTCCAGACGAGGACGCCTCCGATTTAATTTTTTTATTGCTTCCTTTTTCTTCGCTTTCAATCTTTTTTCGATAGATGATTTTGAGGGTTTTGTCATTCTACGTTTCTTCCTAACTATAAGGGCTGTTTCAATTATTTCAAAAAAACGCTTAAGGATATGCTCTTTGTTTCGAAACTGACTTCGATATTCATCGGATTGTAAAATCAACACATTTTTCTTAGTGAGCCTATTTGCGAGTTTATTGTAAATCCGTTCTTTTTCCATTGAGGATAAAGCACTTGAATTTTTAACATCAAAAGTGAGTTCGACTTTCGTCGACACCTTGTTAACATGTTGTCCGCCAGCCCCACCGCTCCGAACCGCTTTTAGCTTTATCTCGTTAAGAAGGCCTTTTTTATTCATCTTTCTTATAAATTCAATCGTTGATTAATGGTCTCAATTGAAATATTCAAAAACACTTCTTTTTCGGGCTCGATATCAGTTGAATGATTGAAATATATTTTTTGATCTTCATAAATACCTTCAATCATATAATAACCTCCTTTATAAAAGGAACGTTTTACTAAAACTTCCAATCCTGATTTTTGCGAAACCCTAAACTCATGGGCATATACGATTATTCGTCTTTTGGTGTCGGCATATGATTTTACAATATTAATGGGAATTTTGTTGGCCTCACCAAAAAGCGAAGCGATATAAAGGTCATTGGGATGTTCATATAAATTTTTTGGGGTGTCTTTCGCTATTATTTTTTGATCTTTCAACACAACGACAGCATCCGCAAAGGGAAGCATATCATTATGATCGTGTGTGGCGGTGATTACGGTTACCCCTTTATCTTTTAAATATCCGAATAGATTTCTTCTAAGACTGTTTTTTCTAAAATTATCAATATGACTAAAGGGTTCATCCAATAATAGAATTTCGGGCTGTTGGGCCAAAACTCTGGCAAGTGCAACGCGTTGCTGTTGTCCTCCACTCAAATATTTCACTTTTACTTTGGCAAAGTGGGTCATTTCTATCATTTCCAACAACTCCTTGGTGCGTTC
This sequence comes from uncultured Flavobacteriaceae bacterium, assembly GCA_963762065.1. GTDB lineage: Bacteria > Bacteroidota > Bacteroidia > Flavobacteriales > Flavobacteriaceae > Maribacter_A. Next base: position 303,099 of record CAVXJE010000004.1, read on the forward strand.
CTTTAATTTTTCTGGCTCAAAAACGGAAAGAAATTCACTTACATTTTCCTCAACCATGGTAAAGGGCATTAGATCAAAGTCCTGGGATAGGTATTTCATATAAGGCTCCCCAGGAACCAAATTATGTTGGGGCCCAAGAAGTTGGATTTCGTCCCAATATACTTGCCCAACCTCAACATGCAACAATCCATAGATGATCTTCAACAAAGTACTTTTACCGCAACCACTTTCGCCAATAATTGATACATGCTCCCCTTTCGATACTTTGAGATTGATGTCTTCAAGAACCGGTTCTTTATCATATGCAAAGGAAACATGGTCTAAATGCAACATTAATAGTACTTTTTAGATATTGATAAAAAAAATCCGTTTCAATAAGAAACGGACTTTATATTAAAATATTGATAAGTGGTTGATTTTATTCTTCGAATTATATCTTTCTGGTTAAACCAATTTGTTTTCAACCAAGTATTCAGCAATCTGTATTGCATTGGTAGCCGCGCCCTTTCTTAGGTTATCGGCAACAATCCACATGTTCAAAGTATTTCGTTGGGTTTCATCCCTACGAATACGACCTACAAAAACCTCATCTTTGTCATGCGCATAAATAGGCATAGGATAGGTGTTGGTATCTGGATTGTCCTGAACCGTAACCCCGGGTGTTTCATTTAATAATTGACGTACCTCATTCAATTCAAAATCATTTACGAACTCTACGTTTACAGATTCCGAATGACCGCCTGCAGTAGGTATCCTAACAGCAGTTGCCGTAACAGAAAAGGTTCTGTCATTAAATATCTTTTGTGGTTCACGGGCCAATTTCATTTCTTCCTTGGTATATCCATTTTCCAAGAAAACATCGCAGTGTGGAAGTGCATTGCGCCCTATTGGATAGGGATATGCCATTTCGCCCTTTATTCCCGCTATCTCATTTTCCAATTGCTGTACAGCTTTTACCCCTGTGCCTGAAACTGATTGATAGGTAGAAACGACTACACGCTTCATTTTATATTTGCTATGTAATGGCGCCAAGGCCATTACCAATTGTATGGTAGAGCAATTAGGGTTGGCTATTATTTTGTCTTCTTTGGTCAATTCTTGGGCGTTGATTTCCGGCACCACCAATTTTTTCGTGGGATCCATACGCCAAGCAGATGAATTATCTACAACAGTGGTTCCTGCTTCCGCAAATTTTGGTGCCCATTCCATAGAGGTGTCACCTCCTGCCGAGAAAATAGCGATATCTGGTTTAGCGGCTACAGCATCCGCCAAGCCAATAACCGTATAATCCACTCCTTTGAATTTCAATTTCTTGCCCACAGATCGCTCCGATGCGACCAATAATAATTCACTAATCGGGAAATTACGTTCTGCCAATACTTTGAGCATAACTTCGCCAACCATTCCTGTTGCACCTACAACCGCTACTTTCATTATTATTTAATTTAGAAGGCAAATGTACTTCAACATCAAGAACTGGACAAGTCAAAGGATCAATATATATTAAAATATAACAATATGTTATAAATGACACAAATGTAATGATGATTCTCGAATAGCTTCCATACACCGAATGAATTGAGCTTAAGACGAAGTTATAAACAAAAAATAACCGTCAGTTTCAATGAAACTGACGGTTTTAATATTAATGTAGTGTAGCGGTTTAACCTTGAATCCTATCCAAGATCAAATACTTTATTTCTTTTTCAATAAATCCCTGATTTCACCCAAAAGATCTTCTTGGCTTGGTCCTGCTGGTGCAGGTGGTGCAGGCGGAGTTTTACTTTTGTTATAGGCCTTAACAATAAGGAACATTACTAAACCTACTATTAAAAGGTTTACTATGGCATTGACCCATTTTCCCCATCGGATGGCATTTTCGGCAACATACCCTTCGGCACCTTCAACTCCTGAAGCTTCGGTCAAAACAACTTTTAAATTAGCAAAGTCCATACCTCCTGCAAAATGCCCAACAATTGGCATAATAATATCGGCAACAAAGCCATTTACAACTAGGCCAACGGCACCAGCTAAAATAACGGCAACTGCAAAATCAATTACATTGCCCGTCATAATAAAATTCTTGAATTCTTTTAACATGATTAATGTGTTTTAGTTAATTATTTATAGTGCTGCAAATGTAGTAAAAAAAATGTTTCATAATTAAATGTTAATAAACAATCCTAATCTGTTATAATTAAACGTTTTACTCTTTGTGAGATACCTGTTAACAGCTCATAGGAAATGGTATTTGCTTGGGATGCAAACTCCTCGGCAGTGGGATTTTTGCCAAAAATTACCACTTCATCCCCTGCTTTGCACTCTATACCAGTCACATCAACCATGATCATATCCATACAAACATTTCCTATTATAGGGGCCATGTGACCATTAACATTTACAAATGCCTTTCCGTTGCCGTACTGTCTGCCGATACCATCTGCATGGCCTAACGGTAATGTTGCGGTTACTCTAAACGTATCAGATATAAAAGCCCTGTTATAACCCACACTTTCATTTGGTTCTATGTTATGAATTTGTGATATTACCGTTTTTAAAGTGGCTATTGGTTTTAACTGAGCATCAATGTTTTTATCATTGCCAAATCCATAAAGGCCAATTCCGCTGCGTACCATATCGAATTGTGCTTCGGGATAATTGACAATTCCAGAAGTGTTCAAAAGGTGTCTAAAAGGGGAATACCCTAATTTTTCATTGATTTCCAAAGTTATTTTTTCGAAGGCAGCAATCTGGGCTTTTGTAAATTTCCTTTCATTCAAATCATCCGATGCTGCAAGGTGTGAAAAAATAGAATCAATCCTTATTTCCTTCCTTCCCTTCAATTGTTCTAGAATATAATCCACATCATTTTCCCCAAAGCCCAAGCGATTGAGTCCTGTATTGAATTTTATATGTACAGGATATTCTGTCTGCCCGTGTTTTTTTGCAGTAATCAAGAATTCTTCCAGAATTTTGGGTGAATAGATACTGGGTTCCAAACAACGATAGATAAGTTCATCAAAATTTATGGGTTGGGGGTGAAGGACCAAAATAGGTGTTTTAATACCGGCATCACGTAATACCACCCCTTCCTTAACATAGGCAACTGCAAAATAATCCACGCCCAGGGATTCTAATTTTTTGGCAATTTCCAAGGCATCCGATCCGTAAGCATAAGCTTTTACTACTGCAAGAAATTTGGTCGAAGATCTTATTTTTAATCGAAGAAAATTATAATTATGTTCAAGCGCATTTAAATCCAGCTCTAATACGGTTTCAGAAGTCTTAGACATTGGTATCTTTTTTATTTGGAGCGACTTCTTCTACATCAACTTTTATTTCCTTAACTCTTTCACTTAGCATAGCTTTGTAATATGCCGCCCTACTTAATGGCTCATATTCCCCTGTTTCCCCAAGAAGTACCAAATCGTCATTACTGGCTTTCCTGAAACTGTAATTAGCCAAATTTCCAGTTCTGGTACAAACAGCATGTACTTTGGTAACATATTCAGCAGTTGCCATCAATGCTGGCATAGGGCCAAAAGGGTTGCCTTTAAAATCCATATCCAATCCCGCTACAATTACACGTACACCTTTATTGGCCAAATCATTGCAGACAGTTACTATTTCGTCATCGAAAAACTGGGCTTCATCAATACCAATCACATCACAGGTATCTGCCAAGATTCTAATATTTGCCGCTGCAGGAACTGGTGTTGAACGAATTTCGTTGGCATCATGGGAAACCACCATTTCTTCATGGTATCTTTTATCTACCATAGGTTTAAATATCTCTACCTTTTGCTTGGCGTATTTGGCTCGTTTCAATCTTCTAATCAATTCCTCGGTCTTACCAGAGAACATGGAGCCGCAGATAACTTCTATCCAGCCGAATTGTTCTTTGTGATTAACAGTATTTTCGAGAAACATTTTGTAATTTTAGACGAAAATAAGGTGTTTTTTCGTTCTTATTTATAAGAATCATAAAGTTATTAAAAAAGACCTACCTTTTCCAAAGGGATAAAATAAAAGAGATGAAAAGAAAATTAAAAGAGGAATTGGTTAAAATGTCAACCGATATCATTACTTCTAGAAATTTAAATGAAATTACAGAATTGTACGAGGCATCTAAAAATCTTTACGAAAAATTGGCTGTTTTAAAATTTATTGAAGAAAATTTAAACGATATAGAGGTTGATGTTTCTAAAAATGTGATTGCTGCGAAGTTCGAAAAAATGGCTAATGCGGTTTTGAATGTAGATTCAACTGTCCCGGAAAGTAACCCCCATGAAGAGGATATTATTATTCGGGGTATGGACACCATAAAAGATATGATTTCTGAAATGCCCACAGGCACTGCCATTGATGAAGTGTTGGCCGAGTTTATGGCAAAACCCAATTTAATGAAAAATGATAAGGAGCTTTTTACTCCTAAAAAAGAAAATGGCCTAAAACAAGAGGTCAGTACCAAATCATTGAATGATAAGTTGGGCGACAAGGAAATTAAAGTAGATCTTAACAATCGTCTAGCTTTTGTAAAACATCTTTTCAATGATAGCACTGAGGATTACAACCGTGTATTGTCGCAATTGAATACAATTGATAGTGTAGAACGCTCAATAGCTTTTATCACGAATATGGTAAAACCCGATTATAATAATTGGGAAGGTAAAGAGGAGTATGAAGCACGGTTTATGGCCTTGATTGAGAGGAGATTTATCTAGATCCAATTTAAAAATATAATATATCCTTACCGGAAGTTGGTCTAACTACTTTCGGTTTTTATTTTTAATGAATGGGAAAGTTATACATAGTGCCAACCCCTATTGGTAATTTAGAGGATATAACCCTCAGGGCCATAAGGATCTTGAAGGAAGTTGATCTTATTTTAGCTGAAGACACCCGTACCAGCGGTAAGCTTTTACAGCACTATGATATTAATACACAAATGCAAAGCCACCATATGCATAATGAGCATAAAACCGTTGAAGGCCTTGTAAACCGTCTTAAAAACAAGTTCGAAGATATTGCCCTTATTTCCGATGCTGGAACCCCCGCAATTTCAGATCCTGGATTTTTGTTGACAAGGGCTTGTTTGGAAAACAATATAGAAGTTGAATGCTTGCCTGGCGCCACAGCTTTTGTGCCTGCATTGGTAAATAGTGGATTGCCCAATGATAAATTTGTTTTTGAGGGGTTTCTTCCGGTTAAAAAAGGAAGACAAACGCGTTTGAAATTTTTATCGGAGGAAACAAGGACCATGATCTTTTATGAATCCCCCCATAAATTAATCAAGACATTAACCCATTTTGTGGAATATTTTGGCCCTGAAAGATTGATCTCCGTTTCTCGTGAACTCACCAAACTTTATGAAGAAACGGTTCGGGGAACGGCCAAAGAGGTCTTGGAATACTACACGAATAAACCTCCAAAAGGTGAAATAGTGATAGTCGTTGCCGGGAGAAAGTGATACGAAAATGGTTGATGGTCTACTTTGAAAGACAAGGAAAAGCTAAGCATGAAACATATGTAGTTCTTTGGATCAAAATCGGCATATCCCATTCTTTTCCCAACTCATGATCTTGTTAAAAAATAGCGGTTTGAAAAATCCAATATAATTTTGAACGGGTATACTACCGTAATTTAGCAAACATAAATGCCATGTCTTCAGTGTTTTATTGTATTTTGTAGAGTTATTACACTGATAGGTGTACAAAAAAGAAGTTTTGAAAAGAACATTAATATTCATACTGCTTTTGGGGTTGTCTTTTTTCAATGCGTTTGCCCAATTGGGAAGTAAACATTGGTTGCCTCCTATTCATTCCCGTTCGTTTGTAGCGGTTGAAGATCATTATATCTATTTGTCCACCCCTTCGGTTTCCGAATTTGAGGTTACATTACAAAACGGAAATACCGTAACTACAACCGCTATTTCAGTGGGAAATCCTGCTCGAATATATATTGATGACGGGAAGCCTTCCCGTATGTTCACCGGCGACTTTGAATTGAATTCCCCATCTAAGGATAAAGGGTTCACCCTTACCGGGTCCGAAGAATTTTATGCAAGTTTCAGAGTGCGTGCGGAGGCACATGCGGGCCATCTTACCACTAAGGGTGCGGCTGCTCTCGGAACCTCTTTTAGACTGGGTAGCATCCCACAAAATTCTGAGGTAGATGATAAAAACTTTTTTACAAGCATAATGGCCACAGAAGACAATACCTCAGTGACCCTGTCGGAATTTGATGAACAGGTGGTTTTTGAAGGTCCCAATGCTCCTACAGGACCTATTACAATCACTTTAAATGCCGACGAGACTTACACCGTTTCAGGATACACCAATAATCCATCAAATTATAATGGTTTTATTGGGGCTTTGGTAAGCTCTGACAAACCCATCGTTGTAAATACGGGAAATGCTTTGGGAGGCTTTGCCACTAGAAGAAGGGATTACGCCATAGATCAGATTGTGCCAATCGATCAAATTGGGGACGAATATATATTAGTTGAGGGAAACGGAAATAGCATTACGGAAAGACCAATGGTGATTGCCACTGAAGTAAACACTGAAATTTTTGTAAATGGCAATCTTTATACGACTCTTGAAAATGCTGGTGATTATTCACTTATTGAAAATTCCAATTATCAGGGAACAACGCATCGTAATATGTATGTTTCCTCCTCCAAAAACATATATATGTATCAATTTTTGGCGGGGGATGATAATATAGCTACTGTAGGGATGAATTTTATCCCACCTCTTAGTTGTTTTTTTCAAAAGGAGGTAGATTTGATTCCAGCAGTAGACAAAATAGGAACCTATACTTATGAGGGGGATATTATTGCGATAACAAGGGAAGGAGCCATAATGACTGTAAATGGGACCATTATCACCAATACACCTGAAAAGGTTGTAGGAAACATCGATTGGGTAACTTACCGCTTGAGTGGATATAGTGGTGATGTGGCAATATCATCCACTGGTGCTTTAGCTGTTGGATTATTTGGGTATAATGGTAACGCCGGTTTTGGGGGCTATTATTCCGGATTTGGAGCAATTCCAAAGGATACGGAAATAAAGGTATGTGATTTGGTGTCAACCGATTTATTCGAGGAGATTTTGGGAAATCCAGATTCTGGAGGTGTTTGGACAGACCCCAGCGGAAACTCCCATAATGGAATATTTGACCCCTCAATCGACCTTGTTGGTATTTATAATTATTACTTATTTACAGATTGTGAAGTTATTGACATAGATGTTACGGTTAAGGGGATTGTGGCTTCAAAGAATGCAGGATTGGATAACAGTATAATTATTTGTGTAGATGAGAGTCCTTTTGATTTAATTACTCAAGTATTGGGAACACCTGACTCCAATGGGGAATGGAGAGATCCTGACGGGGTCATTTTTGACGGTATTCTTAATCCTGACATTGCCATATCGGGCACCTACACCTATGGGTTTTATGACAATCCTCCATGTGAGACGGTCGAGGCATCTATTGAGGTAATTATATCTTCGGCGCCATTAAGCATAGAAGCAGTTTTAGTAACACCAGTAATTTCAAATAATACCGGTATCATAAAAGTAAATACTATAGGAGGCGTTGGCGATTATGAATTTCAATTGGATAACGGTATATGGCAGAGCGATAATATTTTTGAAGGAGTACCCAATGGGGGTCATCTCATAAATGTACGCGACAAAAATGGTTGTGGGTCTATATTAACAGATAAAATAACAACAATAATATACCCTTCGTTTTTCACACCCAATGGAGACAACATTAATGAAACCTGGAACATTGAAGATTTGGATACATCCTTGGAGGCAGTTATTTATATTTACAATAAGTATGGAAAATTATTAAAACAAATTAATCCTTATGAATTCGGTTGGGACGGTTTGTACTTAAATAATCGTCTACCTTCCAGTGATTATTGGTTTCAAATGCTCTACACAGAAGACAAGGTTAGAAAATCATTCAATTCACATTTTTCGTTGAAAAGATAGTTTTAATGAACAAATAGTAAATTACTTGTGCTTCCCTTTTTCCCAGCCATATTTTCCTAAATACTGTTCACCACTTTCAACAGCACCGTCTTCAATTGAGGTTCCCATTGAATCATTCCATCGATTTAAATACCCAAATAGCGAAATGACCCCTAACATTTCAACGATTTCACCTTCGTTCCAATACCTGTACAAACGTTCTTTAATATCTTCATCAACTGCATTGGGTATTTGGGAGGCAACCAAGGAAAAATCTAAGGCAGCTCTTTCCGCTTCCGAAAATGAAGGATGGGTCCTATATTCCCAAATATTATCCAACTGCTCCTGTTCGGCCCCATAACGCTCCGCAGCGCGAATGGCATGGGCCTGGCAATAACGGCAGCCTGTTGAATTACTACTCACCCAAGCAATCATACGCTTTAATGCAGAGGTGACCCTTCCTTCATTAGACATAACAGCCTTGTTGAGGTTTATAAACGCCTTTGAAATTGCAGGCCTATGTTGCATCGTTAAAACCGAATTGGGGCAAAAACCCAAAGTCTCGTTAAAGAACTCGGCAAGTTTTTTAGTCTCAGCATCATGGTTGGGATCCAGGGGTTGTACTAATGGCATATTTTTGTTTTTAGTTGTATTTTTGAAGCTTACAAGAAACAAAAAATATGGGAACATCGCATAAGATTACTACTAAATGGTTAGGCAATATGGCTTTCGAAAGCAACAATCCTTCTGGGATTAATCTAAAGATAGATTTAGCCAAGGAAGATGGAGGGGATGGTACAGGGTTTAGGCCTAAGGCATTAATGCTTTCTTCATTGGCAGGTTGTTCTGGATTGGATGTGGCATCGCTCATAAAAAAAATGAAACTCAATGTTGGGGAATTTACCATTGAAACAATTGCCAATCTAACTGATGAGCACCCAAAATATTACGATGCCGTTACCATTGAGTATCATTTTTATGGCAATAATCTAGACGAAAAGAAACTTCAAAGAGCCGTGGATCTTTCGGTTGAAAAATATTGTGGGGTAATGGAAATGTTCCGTCAATTTGCAAAATTGGATATTAAGACAGTTTTTCACCATAAAAAATAAATACTTCCCTTTGCGAACCTTGCCTAGTAGGTTTGGCGGGCAAAGTGAGGAGATCTGTTCCAGAGGAACACGAAAAAAATAGATTGCTTCGTTTCTTTGCACCTAGCAAAGACGATAACCTTAAACCTATGCGCTGGACACTAAAACCAAAACCTGAAAAACAACAAATCGATCAACTTGCACAAGATTTGAATGTTGAAGCTTTGGTGGCGCAATTATTAATTCAACGTGGGATTACCAATTATGTTGAGGCTAAAAAATTCTTTCGCCCTAAACTATCCGATTTACATGATCCTTATTTAATGAAGGATATGGATGTTGCCGTTGCGCGAATTGAAAAGGCCATTTCCAGTAATGAGAACATTATGGTTTTTGGGGATTATGACGTAGACGGCACTACTGCTGTGGCATTGGTGTCTACCTTTCTATTAACCTATTACCCCAATGTCGCCACCTATATTCCGGATCGATATGGAGAAGGATACGGAATATCATATCAAGGAATCGACTTTGCGGAAGATAATGGGTTTTCACTTATCATAGCTCTGGACTGCGGTGTTAAAGCCATTGATAAGGTTGCCTATGCAAAGAAAAAAGGAATTGATTTTATCATTTGTGATCATCATAGGCCCGGAAGCCAACTTCCTAATGCCATTGCAATTTTAGATCCCAAACGGGATGATTGTTCATATCCTTACGATGAATTGTGCGGCTGTGGTGTAGGTTTTAAACTGGTGCAAGCATTATCCTCCAATCGCAATGAAACCATTGGGGATTTGATTCCATATTTGGATTTGGTAGCAACCGCCATTGGTGCCGATATCGTTCCCATAACAGGCGAAAATAGGACATTGGCATATTTTGGATTACAGGTCATTAATAGTAATCCAAGAACAGGCTTTAAAGCGATTATAAATCAAATTAAAAAGCAGGAATTGACCATAACGGATGTGGTTTTTATCATAGCACCAAGAATCAATGCCGCGGGAAGAATGAAACACGGCCAGCATGCCGTTAATTTACTTTCGGAAACCAATATTGAACAAGCGGAAATCTTTGCTAAGGAAATAGAACGGTTTAATCTTGACAGGAGAAACCTTGACCAAGAAATCACTACCGAAGCTCTAATTCAGATTGAGGAAAACCAGGAAGAAAAACGGTTTACTTCTGTTGTATACAAAGATTCCTGGCATAAGGGGGTTATAGGTATTGTTGCCTCCCGATTGACGGAAACCTATTATAGGCCCACTTTGGTGTTTACAAAAAGTGGGGATAAACTGGCCGCCTCAGCGCGATCTGTAAAAGGTTTTGATGTGTATAATGCCCTGCTTGAATGCGGGGACTATATTGAGCAATTCGGAGGTCATAAATATGCGGCAGGATTGACTTTATTGGAAGAGCAATATGAAGGATTTAAAAGTCAGTTTGAAAAAGTGGTTTCCGAAACCATTGACCCAAGTTTACTGTCGCCTGAAATTAAAGTCGATGCACTAATTTCTTTGGATAAGATCACCCCTAAATTAATGCGGATCATTAAGCAGTTCGCTCCTTTCGGACCAGGGAATATGGCTCCTGTTTTTATGGCAGAGAATCTAAAGGATACCGGTTACGCAAAAGGTGTTGGGGAAGGTGAAAAACATTTGAAATTTGCTGTTACCCAAAATAGATCAAGCCCTATTGGTGGAATAGGTTTCAATCTAGGGGATAAACTTTCCCTTATTTCCAACAAAAAACCATTCAATGCCGTATTTTCATTGGAAGAAAATGAATGGCAAGGAAATGTAAGTCTTCAATTGAAACTTAGGGATATAAAGTGATAGTAAATTTGGATCAACATGAAAATTGAACATTTAGCTATTTGGGTAAAAGACTTGGATGGCATGAAGAACTTCTATGAGACTTTTTTCGGGGCAACATCCGGGAATAAATATAATAATGAAACTAAAAAATTCACCTCCTATTTTTTAAGTTTTAAAGATGGCCCAAGATTGGAGTTGATGCATAGCCCTGAGATTGATGATAAATTACTTAAAAACGAAGAGCAGATGGGACTAAGTCATTTTGCCATATCAGTGGGGTCAAAGAAAAAAGTGGATGAACTTACTAAAACCTTAAAGGATTCGGGATTTTCAATAATTGGAAATCCAAGAACCACGGGCGATGGATATTATGAAAGTGTCGTATTAGATCCCGAGCAAAACAGATTAGAAATTACAGTTTAAACCTTAAACTTCTTTATGGATAGTATTGGTCATGGTAGAAAACACAGATATATTAATAACCCAATCCCTGATCATAGATGAGGATTAGTGAGGTATTTAGTGACTATTAATATTTACAATCTTTCTGATCATGTTTTATATAATATGACTTATAGTTTTTCGCTTTTTCATCTTTACAGCCACATAAATCCAACACTTCAATATTCTTGAATTCGGTATCATGACTTTCGCCTTGAATGGAAATATAGCCTTCTGTAATTGGAGTACCGTCTTTAAAAAGATCCTTGTTCAGCCCCTCTAAAAAACCTCCAATAATGGGTTTGGTATAGGTCATTACCGTATCCATTTCAACAATATGATGAACAATGGAGTCCCCTAAAACCACCGCTTCAATATTCACCCATTGTTCCCTTGGAAAAGTAGCGCCTTTAGTGTCTGGAATACAGTGTTCCTCAACAAGTTTCCCATCAATATGAACATGGCAGCCTGGAGTACATAAATTTCCTGTAGGGCGTTCCCCATCCCCTTTACCTGCCAATAGTTGAAACTCGAAAGACATGGGAAAAGATTGATCTAAAGTCATGGTTTTGGGATCCTGGCAATGTAACATAAAGCCGTTATTGGCAAAAGCCCATCCTGGACCTCCTTTTACCTGTTCTCCCACCATTCTATATTGTGCTTTTAAACGATAATGCGAAAATTTATCCTTATAAAAAAGATGTGCAAATTTACTCTCGAACGAATCGTATTCTTGGTAAGTTGCCCTAAGGTTGCCATCAGTAACCCTAAACGTATTCTTATAGTTTTCACCATAATCGTAACCCCTAACTTTGGGTGTCCAACCTGTTAAATCCTTCCCATTGAACAACTGGATCCATTCTTCTTTATCAGCATCAGGGTTTTGATTATTACCACATCCAATAAAGATGAGGTTGATAAAAAGGATACCGATAAAGATCTTACTTTGGTTTTTCATGGGTTATAATTTTTGGAATTTAAAAATCAAATAAACTGTAATTGTTAATTTACTCAAATTTCCTGAGCTTCAACTCCTTTCCGTCAAAGACACCGTAGGTATAATAAGATACCCAATCGCCCAAGTTTACATATCGGGAACTATCATTTAAACCGATTTCAAGGGGTAGGTGTCGATGCCCAAAAACAAAATAGTCGAAGTGTTCTTGTTCTAATTTTCGTTTGCAATATTGTACAAGCCATTCATTGTCATTACCTAAAAATTTTATATCCGCATCCCCAGAGATCAATTTGTTTTTCACAGAAAGATATTGGGCCAATTTTACCCCTAAATCTGGGTGTAGCCATTTGTAGAACCATTTCGCGATAGGATTGGTAAATACTTTTTTCATTCGCTTGTAGCCTTTATCACCGGGACCTAAACCATCGCCATGACCAATTAAAAAAGTAGTATTGTTAAGTTTAAATTCCAGGGGTTTATGAAAAACAGGAATATTCAATTCCTCTTCAAAATAACCATTCATCCAAAGGTCATGATTACCTACAAAATAATAAATTGGGATTCCAGTGTCAGTTATTTCGGCAAGTTTACCCAATGTTCGGGTAAATCCTTTTGGCACCACAGTTTTATATTCAAACCAAAAATCGAATAAATCGCCCAAAAGAAAAATGGCTGCTGCATCTTTCTTAACTTCATCTAACCAGGCAACGAATTTTTTCTCACGGGGTTTGCTTAGTGCCATTGTGGGAGCACCCAAATGATTATCACTGGAGAAGTAGATTTTCTTGCCTTCTGGAATATTGATGGATTTCATTGATACTGTAAATATAGGAAAAAGCCTTTGCCTATTTAATTATCTGAAGCATACCACTCAGCAAACGAAGTTTGGGTTTCCTGAAGTTTTAAGGAATGCAACATGATGTTTTCCGGTAATCTGGATTTTATTTTGGAAGCAAAATCAACGACCATATTTTCACTAGTTGGCTGGTAGTCGGCCAAGATAACCTTGTGATCACGACCTATAAGTTCATTGGCCAATTCTATATGGGGGGTGTTTTTATTAAAAACCGTTGCATGATCAAAAGGATCCACGATTTCTTCCTTTACAATTTGCTTTAAATCACCAAAATCTATGACCATGCCTAATTTAACATGATTCGCATCTGTAATAGGTGATCCAATTACCGTTACCGAAAGTTTATAACTATGGCCATGTACATTTCTGCATTTGCCGTCATAACCATAAAGGGCGTGACCGGTCTCAAAAGTAAATTGTTTGGTGATCCTGATGTTTTTCATCTTCTATAATTACTGCGTAAAGTTAATGATTAGAATTTTGAATACCTTCTTGAAGAAAATTTATTATATGGTGGTTATAGCAACAAGGAGCTGTTATTTTTCCTTATAAAATTCATCCCAAACCACTGTTTTAGCTGTTCGGGATGAATGTTTGGCCGCTTCCAATATTTGCATTACGATTAGGTTGTTCCCAATCGAAGAGGGTCCAAAGGAATCCATTTCTTGGTTTTCTTTTATCACATTGGCAAAAAAGGCAAAAGGATCATGTAAACCTCTTGGTAAAGGATTTGCTTTGATTGTTTTTGGACCGTCATGTTCGTTTTCCAAAACCTCCATATCCTCACCATTTTTACAAAATACATATCCGGTTTTACCGTAGATGGCCATATCTTTTCTGTTGTGCGACCAGTTCCATGAAGCTTGGATGTTAACCTGTGTTTCGGGATAGGTCAAAATAATGGTAGCCTCATCCTCTACCTGTGGATACAGATCTGGTTTTATTCGTTGTGTAACACATGAAACTGTCAATGGAGTTTCCCCCTTCATAAACCAAGTAGCCAAATTAGCACCGTAGCATCCAAAATCGGTGAGAGCACCACCTCCATTTAGAACGGGATCTGTCAACCATTCCAAAAACTCTTTACTGCATCCAATTTCGATTGGCCCGGGGTGGCCCGTGTTAAAAACCAATCTTCTTATACTTCCTATTTTCTCCTCATTATTGACCAAATCATAGGCTTTATAACTACTGCCATACCAAGATGTTTCATAATTGGTCATTAAGTGAATATTGTGTTTTTTGGAAAGTGCTATCATTTTATCAGCATGGTCTAGAGTCACTGCTAAAGGCTTTTCAACCATAATGTGAATTCCTTTGGGAGCACAGTATTCCACTACTTTGAGATGGTCATAGATGGTATTGAAGGCCATAACTGCCTCAGGATTTACAGCAGCAATCATTTCTTCCATACTGCTGTAAACAATATCCATTGAATATCCATGCCGTTTGCTGTATTTTTCAGCCAGTGCCGTATTGGGTTCAACGATACCAACAATCTCTATATCACTTAGTTTTTCCCTACCCAAAATCCAATGCACGTGGTCGTGTACTAACCCAATAACTCCGACCTTTAGTGGTTCCCCCAAATAAGAATAGGACTCATTTAGCTTGGTTTCAATGGTGGGTTGTACAGAAATGCTATCCTGTTTTTTAGCTTCGTGCATATTGCAACCATTGATAATTACTAGTAAAAACAAGAAATACCCCTTTATATTATCGTGCATATTTCAAATTTTGTATAATTGGCGATGCATTGTAACCAGTTCTTATCGCTTATGTTTTTTCCTTTTTCTTAACCTATTCACGAAATAAATAGCAACTACGAAAAGTGCAAGAATTGGAAAAACAAGGTCGCTATTCAAATAATTAAGTATATCCATTCTTATTTTTTAAATTTTGACAACGCATTTTTAGTGAATTCCGACAACACCAATTTACCTGTTATCGCTGCTCTATCGGTTAATAGTTTATTCCAATGATCTGTGCCTTCCCAAAGCACTTTTTTCCATTCTTGAAGTGCATCGGGATTATAGGTTGAAAGCTTTTGAGCAAAGATTTCCAGTTCTTTATCCATTTCCTTTATTGAATCAAAAACTTTGGCGAAAAGGCCTTTTTCCTTCGCCCAGTATGCATTTTTCCATTCAGTGGGAGAGAGCGACATTTCAGATAAAGCAGCTTTGCCAATTTTGCGCTCTACGGCTGGGGCTATGACCAATGGTGCTATTCCGATAGTAAGTTCTGAGAGTCGCACCGATGCATCCAATGAAGCGAAAACATAGTCACAAGCTGCAGCAAGACCAACACCACCGCCAACCGTTTTACCCTGCACCCGTCCAATAATCACCTTTTTACAATTCCTCATCGCATTGATGACGTTGGCAAATCCACTAAAGAAAATCTTGCCTTCTTCCGAGTTTTTTATGGCCATTAATTCATCAAAAGAGGCGCCGCCGCAAAACGCCCTGTCACCTTCGGACTTTAAGATTATGATCGAAATTGTATCATTTTCGGAGAGGCGGTTCAGTTCATCAGTTAATCTAACAAGAAGTTCTGCCACAAATGAATTACTGGCAGGATGGCCAAATTCAACTATGGCTACTTTGTTATCCAACTTAGTGTAGAGGCTTCCGTTTTCTCTGCTAGTGCCCATGGTTTATAGTTTTATTCAAAATTAGGTGTTTTGTAACAAGGGGCGAAACTTTCTTCTAAACTTCCAAACAAGAGCACCACCCCGTATAACCATCCAAACAGTAAGTGCAATCCATATTCCGTATAAGCCCCAATCTAAATATTTGGTTAGGAACAATGTAGGGACAAACCCAAAAAAAGTTGCTAACAGCAATACATTTCTTAGGTATTTCATTTCACCAAGTCCTTTAAAAAGTCCATCAAAAACAAAGGCAATCGTATTCATTGGCAAAGCAAGTATCAATATAAAAAAGATAGAATAGAATGTGGTGAGGACATCTTTTTCATTCGAAAATACTTGACCAATTGGTTTATAGAAAACTAACCCAAGAACCATTAAAAACAAACTTACAATGACACCATAAAGGATTATCTTTTTGGCTAATTTCCAAAGTCCATCATAATCTTTTGCCCCCAAAAGACGTCCGCCCATGATATTTCCGGCTGCACCATATCCATCAATAAAAAAAGCGGCAAATAGCCATAGATTAATGGCAATTGTATGTGCGCCAATGTATTTATCCCCTAAAGCGGTTGCCTCCCTTACAGCTAAAATCAATGCGACATTCAAAGCAACTGCCCTCACAAATAGGTTAAGACTCATGATTATTAATCTTCCTAATTCTTTATGAAGTGGAAAGCGAATTTTCAAGCTAATGTCTGTTTTGGTAATTAAAAGAATAAATGCCATAACAGCCATTACAAACTGGGCGATAAGGCTTGCCCAAGCAGCCCCTTCCAAATACATAGGATCTAGGAAACCATCGATGCCGTACACCAAAAGAAAGTCTAAAACGATGTTCAACAGTGCTCCAACGATAGCTATCAACATTGGATAATATGTATTCTGTAAGCCCCGGAAAATTCCCATTACGGCAAAAACAAAAAGAGTTAACGGGAACCCCCAAACACGAATGGAGTAGTAAGAAATACAATAATCCAAAATTTTACCCGATGCATTCATTAGTTCAAATATTTCCTTGACTATGAAAATGGTAGACAGTAAAATAAGGAGGCTCAAAAGAATATTTAAAAAAATGGCTTGGGCGGGTAATGTTTTTACTTCTTCCAACTTGCCTGCTCCCAAATATTGGGATATTATGGCAGATATGGCACTTCTTGTTTGTCCCAATATCCATATCAGCATAGATAAAAATGACCCAACAATCCCCGCAGCAGCCAAAGATTCCAATCCGTCAACAGAAATGTTGCCTACAATGGCCGTATCGGTAATTGATAGAATGGGCTCTGCAATTCCTGCAATAGTGGCAGGAAAGGCCAAATTATTGATTGTCTTAAAACTTACAGCGGTTTTCAATGTTTGATCAAGGGTTTATAACACCAATTCATAACAATTAAACGGATGTTCGCTTTGTTTTGGAAAATAAATATCACCCAATTTATGATATCCCCTGGTTTCGTAAAATTTTTGATTGCGTTTGTTCTGACTAAAGGTATCTAAACGAACAGATTCAAAACCCTTGCCCCTTGCATAATTTTCGGCAAAATCCATTAACCTTTGGGCATAGCCATTACCTTGTTGTTTCGGATGTATGGCAAGTCTGTGGATGTAAATATTGTTGTTATTCGCTGTAAGCCAATCAACAGGAATATATTCTTCATCCATTATTGTGGTAATTACAATGGTGCCGATGATTTTATCCTCAATTTTCAAAACAAACAGTTCGCCCCTTTCCAAATCTTTTTCAAACGCCTCTTTTGAGGGATAATGTTCATTCCATTGGTAAATACTGTTTCCTATCATATCTATTGCACAGATTTGGGTCAACTTTAGAATGTCGCTAATTTCCGATATCTTTGCTCGACGAATCATGAATAGGATTTAATTTAATTGTAAATTTAAAGTATTAACCAACAATTACTGATATGATGAACATCCTTGTTCCCGTAGGAACTTCTACAACTGCAAATGAGACATTACAATATGCCGTGGATTTTGCGAAAGATTTTGAAGCCAATATTTTTGTTATGGAGGTGTTCAATGTAAGTGCCAAGACTGGTAATTTGGCAAATATATCTGAAAAAATAGCAGAATCAAGCAAGGAACATTTGAAAGGGGTAATAAGTCAAGTAGATTCCAAAAAAGTAAATATAAAAATCGCTACTTACAATGGGGATTTGATAGATGGAATGAAAGAGATCGACAAAGAGTTGGGTATTGATTTGATAATTCTTGCGCCAAGAAGCAATGATATTAATGAGGAGCTTTATTTAGGCCATACCTCTGGCAGAATAATCAAACAGACAGATATTCCGGCATTAATAGTACCTAAAGGCACCAAATACAAACCTTTCAAATATATATTGACTGCTTTTAATTCGGGCATTTTGAAGAGAAATCGCATTTTAGCACCTTTAGTGACAATTTATAAGAAACATAAATCAAATATTGAACTATTATTGATAAAGACCCCGGGATATACCGATGATGACTTAAAGGTAAATACCAGTTTAATGGATATTAGTTCACATCTTACATTAACGGAAAACGTTACTACCTATTTAGGGGTATTGGAACATTTTCAAAAACAACATCCAGATTTGCTTTGTGTTTTTAGAAGAAAAAGAGGATTCTTTAAAAAATTATGGGAAAAGAATACGATACTGAAATCAGAGTTCTATGTTCCAATTCCTGTTTTAGTATTGAGTGTGAGTAAATATTAAAATAAAAAAACCATCCCGCCAATAAGCGGGATGGTTTGTGGAGAATACCGGAGTAACTTCGTTGTTCCCTTGTTCGCGCCCTGCTGTAAAAAGAAAATCTGCTTCAAAAGCCACTTAGCCAATTACCAATTTTCATCTTAAAATATTTACCCCACGGATTTATAGGGTTGTTAATAGTCGGTATTTTATCTGCAGCTATGTCTTCCCTGAGTTCAACCGTAAACTCCCTGTCAGCAGTCAGTGTAGAGGATTTTTTGAATAAAGGCAAGGTAAAATTTACAGGAAAGAAATATATGATGGTTTCCAGAATGTCCGTGCTTTTTTGGGGCGCTGTATGTGTTGCCTGTTCCTTTTTGTTTGGCGGAAGTAAAAGTGCTGTGATAGAAATAATCAATGCCATTGGGTCCGTTTTCTATGGCCCGGTATTGGTTACGTTTATTCTGGCTATGTTTTCTAAAAAAGTCAATCATATTGGAATGAATGCAGGTATTGTGGTTGCTGTTTTAGTCAATTTGATTTTTTCCGAAACCATACAGGATATCTTTAATCTGGATTTTGGGTTCAGCGTATTTTGGATCTGGCTCAATTTCATAGGAGTACTTGTTACCCTTGTCGTAGCCTATGTGGTAAGCTTCCTCACAGGGAGCAGAATAAGTCCAGAACAGCAGAAGTATCGATTCTCCAAGAAGGTCTGATTTTCTTCAAAAAGAGGTTTTATCTTATTTGCTTTTTTTGTTTCATAATGGCCTTTAGTTTTTTCCTACCTCAAATTTTTAGTTAAAAGTTATGAACGTTTTACTAATTCCAGATAAATTTAAAAGCTCCTTAACGGCGGAAGGAGTTATTAAATCTATTTCAAATGGTATTCGCCGTGTCCATTCGGACACCAAAATATTTTCTGTTTTGGCTTCTGATGGAGGGGATGGATTTTTGGATGCGATTAATAAATATACTCCTTTGGAAAAAATTACAATGGACACCCTTGATCCATTGGGGAGGAAAATCAGTTCATATTATTTATGGGATACAAAAAAGAAAACAGCCTATATTGAGCTGGCCAAAGCATCTGGTATTGAGCTACTTACCAACGCGGAATTGGATGTAATGCAAACGTCAACGGTGGGTACCGGGATTCAGGTTAAGGATGCCTTGGATAGGGATGCCAAAAAAATAGTTATCGGATTGGGTGGAAGTGCTACCA
This sequence comes from uncultured Flavobacteriaceae bacterium, assembly GCA_963762065.1. Classification (GTDB taxonomy): domain Bacteria; phylum Bacteroidota; class Bacteroidia; order Flavobacteriales; family Flavobacteriaceae; genus Maribacter_A. The sequence goes on from CAVXJE010000004.1 coordinate 322,833, forward strand.
ATGATGGGGGTACAGGGATAGCCGACATATTAGGATATCGATTTTTAGATTCTAAGGGAAACGAGTTAACTCCTTCAGGCAGCAACCTTTCGCGAATAGCTAAAATTCTAATTAATGATGATTCTTTAAGTTGGAAGAACGTTGCGTTTATTGCTGTAAATGATGTGACTAATTCATTATATGGTGAGGAAGGAGCTGCCTATGTATATGCTAAGCAAAAAGGGGCAAATAGTGAAGAAATTGAATTATTGGACACCGGGTTAAGGCATTTGGCCTCAATCGTTCAAAAAACGATGGGCATAGACATTGCAACGGTTCGAGGAACAGGTGCGGCAGGAGGAACAGGGTATGGGTTAAAAGCTTTTTTTAATGCAGAGTTTATTAACGGAATTGATTTTCTTTTCCAATTAGCGGAAATTCCAGAACTATTGGAGCGCGAAAATATAGATTACATTATTACCGGGGAAGGCAAAATAGATTTGCAAACGTTACATGGTAAATTGATAAAAGGGGTCATGGATATTGCAAAACAATATCAGATACCCGTAATCGCCATATGTGGAAAATCGGAGGTTGATAGAAAGGTTTTAAAAAATAAAGGATTAAAAGACGTTTTAGAGATTCATGATCCAGTCAAGTCCATACAATATAGTATGGATAACGCTTCTACCTTAATCGAGAACACCATTTTTAAGTATTTTTCTTCTTTATAACAACCCGCTAGTTAATATCCAAAGGATTTAGCTTTGATTACTTAGGCTTCTAGAGATGGTTTTTTAAAAAGTACAACTTGAATGAAGGTACGGGTTATACAAAAATACCCTCCCAAAAATGGTTCCTTTTGTAACACTATTAATTAGTGAGAGTTTTAAGTTTGATAGATAGTATTTGGAATATTTTTTTATTTCATGAAGTAAAACCCAGTTAAATTTTTATCATACGACTATCAGCAGTAAATTGAACGATGTAATGAAGTTTTTGACCATTTTTTCGGTAATTTTTCTAACTTAAGTTGCGGGCATATATGGCACTAATTTAGATGTGATAACTGAACTGAAATATGAGTATAGCTATTTTATCATGTGGGGCCTATTGTTTTTTGTCACTATTAGGAATGCTCAAATATTTTAAAAATAAGAAAGTGGCTTTGAAAGTTATTTTTTGGCTCGGTTGATTTCTTCAATCAAATTAGCTACTAGTGCCGTCCAACCCGTTTGATGCGATGCTCCCACACCGCGGCCATTATTTCCATCAAAATATTCGTAAAAGAGAATAAGTTCTTTAAAATGTTCGTCGGTATATTTTTTTTGATGCAACGCATGAATGGGTCGATTACCATCTTTATTCTTTTCAAACATCGCAATCAATCTCCTGCTGATCTCAAATCCTATTTGTTTCATATTCAAATTGTTGCCACTTCCTGAGGGAAATGGAAATTTAAGATCTTCTTCAAAGTAGTTATGATATTCCTTGAAAGTGCCGATAAATAAATAGTTCATAGGCATCCAGATTGGGCCTCGCCAATTGGAGTTGCCGCCGAAAAGATCTGTTTGGGATTCGGCGGGTTCATACTCGATACAGTAGGTAGTGCCATCAATTTGAATAGTATAGGGTTTTTCATGCACCTTGGACAAAGAGCGTATACCGTGGTTGCCTAAAAACTCCGATTCACTTAAGATGCTATTCATTAGAATATTCAGTCGTCTTCTCGGCACTAGGGATAGTAATACGTCCTTATTGGGAGCATATTCTTCCATAACCTGATATTTGGCATTTTCCATTCGGTGTTTTCGAAACCATTCCATACTCCCGCGAAAACGGGGCAATTTGTCCAAAGTTTCCTTTCTGATGTTCAGTACGGCCGCCAGGGATAACAATCCTGAAATAGAGCGTACTTTAATCGGTATAGATGTTCCATCAGGCAACACCAGAGTGTCATAGAAAAAACCCTCCTTCTCATCCCAAGAACCCAAAGTACCTTCTTTTAGTTTATTCAACGCTTCTGCAATAAATACAAAATGGCCAAAATATTTGATTGCCATATCCTCAAAAGCATCATCTTTCATGGCAATTTCCAGGGCAATTTCCAACATATTTAGACAATATAAAGCCATCCATGAAGTCCCATCAATTTGCTCTAAAATTCCGCCACCTGGAATTCCACTACTTCTATCGAAAACCCCAATATTATCTAAACCTAAAAATCCTCCTTCGAAAATATTTTTATTGGAACTATCCGCTCGGTTAACCCACCATGTGAAATTAAGTGCCAATTTATTGAACATTCGCTTCAGGAATTTAAGGTCACCTTTTCCCTTGCTCCGCTCTTCTATTTGATAGATGTGGATGGCTGCCCATGCCTGAACGGGCGGGTTTACATCGCTAAAATTCCATTCGTAGGCAGGAATCTGACCATTAGGCGCCATATACCATTCCCGGGTAAAGAGCAGTAGCTGCTGCTTGGCAAAATCGGGGTCGATCATGGCAAAAGTGACACAATGAAAGGCCGAATCCCAAGCAGCAAACCAGGGATATTCCCAAGTGTCAGGCATGGAAAGGATATCGTGGGTGCGCAAGGTGGGCCAATTGCTGTTTCGACCATGGGTACGTTCTAGAGGTAGTATTTCGTTTGTATCGCCCTTTAACCATTTCTCCACATCATAATTATAATATTGCTTTGACCAAAGAAGTCCCGCAAAGGCCTGTTTTTGTATCTCGCGTTGTTCTATGGTAGATTTTTTGGTTACCTCGTTCAGAAACTCTTGTGATTCGTTTATTCTATCCGAAAAAAAAGTATCAAAATTTATATCAAAGGGTGTTCCAAGGGTTTCTTGTGTTAACCTTAGTTTAATGGTTTGTGTTTCTCCCGCTTTAAGTGTCAATTCATAGAGTGGAGCAAATTTGGTTCCTTCTTTTTTCTTCTTCGTTAACGAATAATCGTTTCTTATAACCGCATCATGGAAAAGGTCTTTTTTAAAAGGATGGTCATTTTTTTCATCGAAAATCTTTTCACGATTCGTTTCGTTTTCGGTAAACAAAAGTTTTGATGACTTTTCAAAATAGAGATTGTAATTGCCAACATAGGGATGCTTTATAGAAACAAATGATTGCGTTGCCCCTTTACCCTTTTTGATTACCGGTTTTTCCTCCATACCCGCATAACTCCAGAAATTACGTATCCATAAAGTAGGCAGAAGATAAACGGGGGCTGTTTTCGGCCCCCTGTTGCTGATTGATATTTTTATTAATACATCTTCCCCGTCAGCCTTGGCGTATTCAGTAACGACGTCAAAGTATTCATTGTTATCAAAAATTCCCGTGTCGAGCAATTCATATTCATGTTCCGGTTTACCACGTTTTTTGTTTTCCTCCACCAAATGCAGATACGGGAATTCATTCTGGGGGTATTTGTACAAATGTTTCATGTACGAATGCGTGGGGGTGTTCTCTAAGTAGTAGTAGAGTTCTTTCACGTCTTCACCGTGATTTCCCCTCGGCCCTGAAAGTCCGAACAAACGTTCTTTTAAAATAGGGTCTTTCCCGTTCCAAAGGGTTACCCCAAAACAGATGTTACAATAACGATCGGAAATGCCCGCAATACCATCTTCGCCCCAACGGTAAGTTCTACTTCTGGCGTGATCGTGTGGAAAATAATTCCATGCGTCTCCATTTGGGCTATAATCCTCTCGCACAGTTCCCCATTGTCGCTCGCTTAAATAGGGACCCCATTTGAGCCAATCCTTGGTGTTGGAATAATGCGCATTGAGTCTTTCACTTTCCTTCGTATCTTTCATTTAAACAATATATTACTCTATTAATTTGAAATGGGTAATTGTTCCTTCACTGAATTTAACGAAAAATCTTTAGTTTATCCTATGCACCAGATTGGGCTTCTACCCTCCTTGTTTGGTTGGCAGTTTGTTTTACATCAAATGGGATTTCTATTACACCCTATTTTCATCGTCTTTGGCCTTGGTAAAATTACCGTTTAATTGGACTTTTCCATGACATTTTTAAAAGTTTACCAAAAGGTGGTATTAAACATCAATTAAGATTCTTTTGTTGGATTCTTCCAAATCATATTACCGTGAGGATATGGTATTTCAATTCCTTCCCTGTCAAAACGCTCCTTAATGCTTTCATTCAAATCACAACCCATTATAAAAGTATCCCCAGGATTTGCTTCCCAAGTCCAATCTCTTAGGGTTATGGAAAAGTCACCAACCGAAATGACCCTTACCGGGGTAATGTCTTCCCCTCTTCCCTTCTGTTTTTTATTTCTATAATCGATGAACAAGGCATGTTTTTTTAATTTCGTCTTTCATTACGGTCTTTACCTTTTTAATGTCAGCGGATTAGGAAATGGACATTTCCACCTATTCACCACAAATATCCTCTGCAAAATTGTAGTTGGTAATAACTTCATTGTTTATCACTTAATTACAAATGATAATTCGTTTGTTTTCGTAGTTCTTGATTAGCGTATGGCGCAAGGTAATGTCTTCAACAACTCCTTCCATGTCCCGAAACGCCACCCTGTCGCACAAATACCAACGATAATACTTCTTAATTAAGGCCATGACTTAAGTCAAATTTGATCTGAAAGAGAAAAGCCTCCACATCTGCGAAGGCCTTTATTTACTTTGTGGAGAATACCGGGGTAACTTCGTTCCTCCTGAGAATCTCCCGTCCTGCAAATGCAATGGTCCATTCCTGTCGGCCTGGACCTTTAAAACATAAAAGCCACTCAAATAAATTTGGTGGCTTTCATTGGTTTTAAGCGCAAACCCATTGCGCTTAATCGTGGAGAATACCGGAGTCGAACCGGTGACCTCTTGCCTGCCAGGCAAGCGCTCTAGCCAGCTGAGCTAATCCCCCTGACTTTAGGAAGTCAAAGGAAATACTTTTTGTTTAAGTATCAAAATACTATATTCGTTTTCTTCAATCTAAATTAATAAATATGGAAGATTTAAAAGGTAAAGTTGTTTATATAACAGGAGGTTCCAAAGGTATTGGGTATGGTGTGGCCAAAACATTGATAAAGGCGGGTATGAAAGTGGCTATAAGCGGAAGGGATCAAAACAATGTTAATGCCGCTGCCAAACGCTTGGGGTCAGAAGATAACGTACTGGCACTACAATCTGATGTGACGAAACATCTTGACGAGGAGAATGCTATAAAAAAGATATTGGAAACCTGGGGCCATTTAGATGTTGTTTTGGCCAATGCAGGGGTAGGCCATTTTGCACCTGTTGATGAAATGACCGAAGATCAGTGGCATACAATGGTGAATACCAATTTAAACGGCGTTTTCCATACCCTAAAAGCTTCTGTAGAAGCATTAAAGCTGTCGAAAGGGTATTATATAACCTTGGCCAGTTTAGCTGGCACAAACTTCTTTGAAATGGGGGCAGGATACAATGCCACCAAATTTGGAGTAGTTGGTTTTACACAAGCTGCTATGTTAGATCTTCGCAAGTACGATATTAAGGTCTCTACAATTATGCCAGGTTCTGTTGCCACCCATTTTAATAAAAATGAGCCTTCAGACAAGGATGCCTGGAAAATACAACCTGAGGATATTGGAGAATTGGTTTTGGATTTATTGCATATGCATCCGAGAACTTTGCCCAGCAAGATTGAAGTAAGGCCCAGTAGACCTGATAAAAAATAAAGAAAGACAGTCCCTATACTTCTTTCTCAACAAAGGGAAAGTTTGGATTGCAGATTTCCTGAATCAACTTTTTTAATTCCATTGTAAATTGCGAAAGGGTCTCTTGGGTAATTATTTTATTCTTTGTCCTACTGTTTCTTTGTTCTTTCATGGCAAAACTAAGCATGCCTGCATTAAGGTTTTTAAATGAAATAATACCAGCTTCAATTTCAATTGTGCTGTTTTTTTGATTAAACATAAGTGCATAGCACAATAGTTGGAAAGCCTTGCCATAATTCGCGTCCTCGGTTATTTCCGACCAATCCACGATTTCAACTTGGTTTGTCAGTACTTTCCCTGACTTATAGTCAATTATTCGTAATACCCCATCTTTCTCATCAATTCGGTCTAGCTTACCTTTAAGGGTAATAGGGAAATCCAATTCTGGAATATCCAATTGCATTTGCAATTTCTCTTCCAAGCCGATTATTTTTATTTGGTGTTTCTTTGATTCCAAAATTTCCAAATCAATAAAATTCCCAACATACCTGATAATGACATTGAACGCAATTAAATTCTTTCCATAGAGAACGTTTTCAGTGTACGATTTGGCAAAGTGCCTTTTTACCAATCCGTTTATTTTTGTTTTGGCATTTTTCAGGGACTCTTCATTAAGAATATGGCCAACAAATGGAGCGTATAAATCTTCTAAGGTATCATGAATGATGGTGCCAAAGGTATTGGCAGCAACTGTTTCCTCAACTTCAAGTAGATCATTGATTCCCAAAAGGTTCTGCTTGTAAAAATCAATAGGGTTTCTAATATAATTGCTTAAGGATGAAGGTGAAAATCCGTTTTCGGCTTTATTTCTAATTAGCAACATTAAAGAGTCATCTTTTGCAATAATTTGTTCTTTTTTCGAACTCGTATTAATCTCGGGAATAGCTATGGATTCCGTGATATTTTCCTTTATGTTCCCATCTGTTAATAATTGGGTAATAAGTCGGCTTCTCTCTCCGCCTTCCAAAACATCGGGTTCAGTATTGTAAACTAGATAAATGTTTTTGGCCCTTTGCAATAGTCGATAAAAATGATAGGTATAGACCGCATCTTTTTCCTTAAACGTAGGGAGCCCGAAATTTCTTTTTAAATCAAAAGGGATAAAGGAATTATTCGATTTTCCGGATGGTATGATGCCTTCATTGACAGAAGTGATTATAACGGTTTCAAAATCTAGATTACGACTTTCCAGCATTCCCATTATTTGTAGACCTTCTAATGGATCCCCTTTAAAATCCAAAGTTTCCAAAGAAAGAAGTTCCTTAAAAAGAGTTTGCAGTGATTTTAAGTCAATAATAAAATCGTGTTTCCCAATCAATTCCAAAACCTGGTTAAATACAGTAAAGAATCTATAAAGTTCCTCTAAGGCGAGGGCATTCTTAGAAGCAACGAGTTTGCCCTTAAGTATCGAAATAATTTCCAAACAGCGTTCTACAAACTCCCGGGGTGAGGGGGTTCTATTGAAAAACAATAAGGCTAGATTTGCGTTCTTTTCCTTGTTGAGAGCAGTAATGTTATTTACATCTAGGAAAGAAAAATTATTTTTTTTAATTGCCTCACTGATATCGTCCCCAATATTACCTTGGTCATTATCCAATATTAAATTAATGTATGAATTGGATAAAAACGACAATACGTTTTTATAATACCAACCATTAGGTTGTCTGTTAATATGCAATTCAAAAAATTGCATGAATAAATTGTCAAAGGAAGTTTTGTTTAAGGGATACCCCATTGTGATGTTGACCTTCTCAATTTCTTCAGGAATAGAGTTTAGCAGTGGGTTCAACAGCTTTTCATCGCTTAAAACCACAGCAGTATTTTTTAATGATTCTGGTTGTTCCTTTTGAATTGTCTTAAGCAAGGAACCAACATATTTTACTTGTGAGATGTTTCTAGGAACCCCTATTACCTGAATATCCTTTTTGGCAAGAAAATTGGACCCAATACCTTTTAGTTGAGTGTGTTGAAGGAATGGCCAGTTTTTTTTATGATTTCTAATAAAGAACCCAGCATCATGGACGGGATCATCTAGGAAATAGGTATCGGCATCCCAATAAATAGTTGAGTTAGGGGTTTTGAGCATTCTTTGGATAATCTCACTTTCAGCAGTATTCAAAGCATTAAAGCCAATGAAGATGTAATTCTTTACCTTGTTTACTTCCAGGTAGTTTTCTAAATTCTCACGAGCGATTCGATATACAAGACCTTGGTGACCAATACCTTGCTCTAGCAGACGTTGATTAAAATTTTCATACAGTTTTTCTAAATTATTCCAAAATTCGATGTAATCCTCGACCATTTTGGTTTTTTCGGCCTCCACATACCAGTGGTTAATTTCCTGAATTGCGGATAGGTTTGAAAACAGTTTCCCAGTGTTTATCAGATAGCGGTCTATCTCAATAATATCTTGAAGTAGCGTTTGACCCCATTTGGTGAAATCAATGAAATTATCTTGATCCTCTTTGTTTTGTTTTAAGTAGGAATAGTAAAGTTGGAATAGTTGTTCCGTATTTGAAGCATAGGTTAACCCTGAAATATTTTCAACAAAACCTTCAATACTAAATATGTCTGGTGAAAAAATTGTTTTGCTGGTGAATTTGGCAATGCTATTTCGTAAAAATGTACCGGCACGTTTGCTGGGAAGAACAAAAACAGTGTTTTCCAAAGAAACTTGTTCATTACTAATTTGTTTTACAATTTCTTGAAGAAAACTTTGCATGAACAAAAATAAAAAAAGCCCTGACAGAAACGTCAGGGCTTTTAAACTTTATTTAGTTAAGTGGAAATACTTATTTTACTAAGTTGATTTCAACTCTTCTATTCTGTGTTCTACCAGCTCTAGTGTTATTAGTAGCAATTGGTTTGGCTTCACCATAACCAATGGCAGTTAACCTGGCTGCACCGATACCTTCTTTGATTAAGAAGTCTCTAACAGAGTTAGCACGCTTTTCGGATAATGATTGGTTCAATTTCTCGCTACCAACACTATCTGTGTGCCCTTCAACCGTAAATTTAGCGGTAGGATACTCATTCAAGATTTTAATGATATCTACAAAGACAGATACAGTTTCAGTTTTCAATGTTGCTCTACCAGTATCGAACAAGATAGTTCTTGCATAGTCGTTCAATTGCTTCTGAACTTCTTCAGTAACTTCAGGACAACCTTTGTTTGCAACCGTACCAGCAACATCTGGGCATTGGTCATCTTTGTCTAATACACCATCACCATCTTTATCTGCCCAAGGACAACCTTTGTTTTCAGCAGGACCTGCTTCATTAGGACATTCGTCATCTTTATCAGCAACACCGTCGCCATCAGCATCAGGACAACCTGCCAAAGCAGCTAAACCTGCTTCATTAGGACAAGCATCGTCTTTATCGGCAACACCGTCACCATCAGCATCTGGGCAACCGTTCATTTCTTTTGAACCAGCTTCATTAGGACAGCTATCCTTGCTATCCTCGATACCATCACCGTCAGAATCAGGACAACCGTTGAACGCCTCTAAACCAGCAACTTCTGGACAAGCATCATCTTTGTCGTAAATACCGTCACCATCAGTATCAGTACCACCAAATTTAACTGCAAGACCAGCTAAATGTTGCATATGCTTAACTCCGTAATCTTCGAAAGCATGCTTGTATTGGGATTGTAATGTAAGACCAATGTTTTCCGTAAACCAGAAATTAATACCCAGACCACCATTAACGGTACCGGCACCAATTTCATCAACCCATGTATAACCACCACCTATTTCCAAGAATGGGTCAACAACAGTACTTTTTAAGAAATTGTATTTTATGGTACCATCGATTGCATAGTGAGAAAGATCATCAACAGTAGCATCCCCTAATTTGCTTATTTTATTTAAAGAACCTCTAGCACCTATAGAGAAACCATCCCCTACAGCTTTAGATACACCAATGTAAGAAATAGACGGAAGAATATTCCAGTGATCGTTCGCATTAAAGAATTCATTGCCAAAAGAACTACCATCCCCTGTTGGGTATGTGTCAATAGCATTCGCCCCAAAACTAACTTGCCATGGGTTGTTCTCGTCTTGCGCTTGTATGTTGTTAAACGCTACAACAAGTAGGGCAACAACCAATAATTTGCTAAGATGTTTCATTTTCAAAATTTTAAGTTTAAGTGTTTATTAGCTGCAAATGTAAGTTGTTAAATATTATTAACAAAATCATATTCCGATTTTTTTTAACGTTATATATAGAGAAAATCATGCATTTAAACGATTTTTAGAATTTTACCTACTTCGATGAATGCTTCTATGGCTTTATCCAAGTGTTCAATTTCGTGCGCAGCGGAAAGTTGTACCCGTATTCGTGCTTTATCCTTTGGGACTACCGGATAGAAAAACCCTATAACATAAATACCTCTCTTTAATAACAAATTGGCCATTTGCTGTGATAATTTAGCATCGTAAAGCATTACAGGTACAATTGCAGAATCCCCTTCAATTATATCGAATCCTGCTTTTTTCATTCCATTTTTAAAATATTCCGTGTTTTGCTGCAGCTTATCACGTAATGAGGTGTCATTTTCCAGCATCTCGAATACTTTTATGGATGCTCCCACAATAGCTGGCGCTAGGGAATTTGAAAACAAATAGGGTCTGGAGCGCTGTCTTAGTATTTCAATAATCTCTTTTTTGCCGGTGGTATATCCACCCATAGCACCTCCTAATGCTTTACCCAAGGTTCCTGTTATAATGTCAACACGGCCCATAACCCCTTTTACCTCTAATGTTCCCCTGCCTTTTTTGCCAATGAAACCTGCAGCATGGCATTCATCTACCATAACCATCGCATCATACTTTTCAGCCAAATCACAAATTTTATCCAATGGGGCCAAAAGACCATCCATTGAAAAAACACCGTCTGTCACTATTATCTTAAAGCGCGCATTGTCATCTTTAGCTTGTTTTAGTTGTTTTTCAAGATCTTCCATATTACTATTGGCATATCTATATCTCATCGCTTTGCACAAACGAACCCCATCGATTATTGAAGCGTGATTCAAGGAATCTGAGATAATTGCATCCGATGCCCCTAGTAATGGTTCAAATACACCACCGTTGGCGTCAAAAGCAGCAGCATATAATATGGTATCCTCAGTGCCGTAGAAATCCGCTATTTTTTGTTCCAATTCCTTATGTATGTCTTGTGTGCCACAAATAAAGCGAACTGATGACATTCCGAAGCCATGTGAGTCCAATGTGTCTTTTGCTGCTTGAATGACATCAGGGTGCGAGGAAAGACCAAGATAATTATTGGCACAAAAATTAATTACTTCCTCACCAGTGGAAATTCTTATGACAGCATCTTGTGGGGAAGTTATAATCCGCTCCTCCTTATAAAGGCCATCATTTTTAATGGCTTTCAATTCCTCTTTCAAATATTCTTTTATTTTTCCGTACATAATAATTGTTGTTAAACGTATTCAGTAGTTACTTCTTTATTAATATAGACAATGATTTTATTTGCAACATGATATCCCATTGATTCCAATGCTTGGGCATATTGGTTCAATTGGTTTTTATAACCGGCATTTTCCTTGCCGGTCTTATAATCTATGATAGTGGCGTTATTTTTCTGCAACACAATTCGGTCTGGGCGTAAAATTTCTCCCCTTTGCGTGATTATGTCTTTCTCATTCCTTACCATTATTCCTTTGGTAAAATATTCTTTGAGATTGGAATGTTGAATGATTTCAAAAACCCTTCCTTTAAGTGGAGCCTCATCAATATCCTCGATAATTCCTTTTAACTGTAGATCAATGAAAACACTTTGTATATCTTCTTCGCATTTAATAAGACCCATTATATAATGTATTAGGTTACCTCTTAAAAGTGCCGTTTCTTTTTCAGTGTCCCAAAGCAATCCGGCTTTCGCCATTATTCTGAATTTAGGACTCTCTTTGTTCGAATACTGGTAGGGGATGTTTTTTTCTTCATTACTTTTTTTAGTCACAACTGGATTTGTCCCAAGATGGCCAAAATGATAGGTTAAAATAGAATCGTTCCAAAGATTTTTTTGTTTCAAAAAGCGAATGAAAAGGCCCGAGTAATAATTTATTTTAATATCCCCCTTAGAGGTAATGTCTTTTTCAGAGATTATAAAAAGTGAGTTAACCGCCCTAGTCAAAGCAACATATAATATATTAAAGGCATCCAACTCTAGTTTATGATGTTCTACTTCAAAGGCGAATGAAGCAACTTCATTATAATCCATTACTTCTTTTTTCTTACTGATCAGTACTTCTTCAAACCCGTTGAAATTGGATTTATCTACGGAAAGCCACAATTTTGGATCAATCTCTTTATAAATATTCGAATTTGCATAAGGAAAAATGACTATTGGAAATTCCAATCCTTTGGACTTATGAATACTCATTATCTGAATGGCATTCAAATCGTTTGGAGCGGTAATACTATGTTTTTCTTTTTTCTTTTCCCAATAGGATAGGAATGTATGTACGCCAGCACCTTCCTTTTGTTCGACCTCAAGAACAATATCCATAAGAAAAGTAATGTAAGCATCGGAAACATCGATCAAATCAAACTGCTTAATGGCAAGTTCCAAGGAATCGAAAACCGAATTTTGTTTAATAAAGGATATATTAAAATGATACCTTTCCTTTAAAAAAGTATCCAAATCAATCAATTGCGAATTAATAAAGGAATGTTTGTTTGTTTGCTTATCAGCTAGATAATAAAGTATGTTGTAAGCAGTATCCAAATCATCACGATGGCTACTAAAATGTAATAGATTAATTAGAAACTGTACTTTTTGACTGTTTGATATCAATAATGAATCGGGCGAAATAACGGGAATTCTTTTTTCGGATAAAAAATCGGCGAGTACCATACCATGTTTATTATCCCTCACAAGTATGGCAATATCATTCAATTTATAATCATTTTCCTGAATAACATGGATAGTTTTTAGAACTTCCTCGCAATACAACTGGTTTAAATCAACTTCTTTTTCCTTATCAAGAAAAGTCAGTTGAACAAAACCCCCTTTTTTGGAATTGTATTTTTGTTGATTGCCTTTTTCAAATAGATTATGGTACAATTGGTTGCTCAACAATGGACTCGTAATCTTGAAAAAGTCATTGTTGAATTTTATCACTTCTTCATGACTTCTATAATTAGAAGGTAAATTATGGGTTTCAGGGGCAACAACAAAGGGATTCGTTTTTTCATTCACTAGATTAAGAAACTGTTCTGCCTTTCCTCCCCGCCAACGATAAATGGCTTGTTTGGCATCGCCAACCAAGAAAAGAGAGCCACTTTTTCCTTGGGAATCCTCACTCTCCAAGGCATTTGCTATCAATGGAACAAGGTTGTTCCATTGCAGCTCTGAAGTATCCTGAAACTCATCAATAAAATAGTGACGATATTTCTCACCAAGACGCTCATAAATAAAAGGTGCAGGTTGATTCTTTATTTCGTTTGAGATTATTGTATTGAATTCGGATATCGATAATTGTCCTTTGTCCAACTGAATTGTTCGCACCTCTTTTTGAATGGCATTCAAAACAGTCAGCGGGAGTAAATTTTTATGGATGTTCAATAAAAACAAGGTTTGATGAAAGTTGATTTTTATTTCATTGAAGATGCTAATAAATTGTGGATGAAGAGTGTCTAAAAGGGCCATTGTGTCAGCCGGACAAGATTTAGTATATAGCGGGGCAGTATGAAAACCCTGTTTCCATGCGGCCCCAAAATCAAATCCAAGATTACCTCTTTCAATTTGCATCATAAATTTTGGAAAGTACCCCGATCTGAAATCTTCGGTAACCAGACCATTATCCCGGATCAGTTTTAGAGCTTTGGATGCATTTTCAATTAAAACCTTTTTATGTTCATCTATTCTGTTTTTCAATATCTTCTTTAGTTCCAGAAAGTCATCAATCCCTTTGTCTTTTAAAAGATTTAAATGTTCTGAATTGGTTTCGTTAAAAAGCAGCTTTCCTATCTTATTAAGGTCAAATGTAATATCCCAACTTTTATCTTCCCCTATTTTCTCCAGGGCAAAATCCATCAGGACTTTGGTCAATTTTTTATCGTGCCCCACTTTTTCCAATAGCTTATCTATTGCTTCCCTTAATAAAAGGTCGGTATCTAAAACAACTTCAAAATTTTGTGTAAGTTTTAGGTCCTTTGCGAAAGTTCTAATGAGTCTGTGGGTAAATTTATCGATAGTGGAAATATCAAAATACCCATAGTTATGTAAAATGTCCTTTAAGGTCTTTTTTGATTTTTGTTGAAATGAATTATAATCTAAATCCAAATCGGTCATTAAATCCATAAACAAAGGGGAAGGAGCTACATTGCGATTTGCTGTGGAGAATTCATATAAGCTATTAAGGATTCTATGCTTCATTTCATTTACCGCCTTATTGGTAAATGTAATTGCCAAAATTTGACCAAAGCTATTGGGCGTTGTGAGAACTATTTTAAGATACTCCTTGGTTATGGTATGGGTCTTGCCAGAGCCTGCAGATGCATTGTATATTTTAAAAGGATAACCAGACACTTATTTTTAATTGCAAAATACATAATCTAAAATTGTTCTTAACAAATAATTAGCTGAATATGTTTGTTAAAAAATGTAAATTTGGTCAACATCTATTTCTAACATAAAAAATAACGAATATGGCTTTTGAATTACCTAAATTACCATATGCCTATGAGGCTTTGGAACCACATATTGATGCTCGCACAATGGAGATACACCATACTAAACATCATAACGGATATACCAACAATCTTAATGCTGCCATTGCAGGCACCAATTTGGAGAATAAATCAATCGAGGATATTTTATCCAATATGGATATGGATAATACTGCTGTTCGCAACAATGGAGGTGGTTTTTATAACCACTCATTGTTTTGGGAAGTAATGTCACCAAATGGCGGAGGTAGCCCATCTGGCAAATTGGCGGATGCAATTAATAGTGCATTTGGTTCTTTTGAAGCATTTAAAGAAAAACTCACTAAAGCGGCAAGCACCAGATTCGGTTCAGGATGGGCCTGGCTGTGTGTGCACAAGGGAGGCAAATTAGAGATTTGTTCTACGCCAAACCAAGACAACACCTTGATGCCGAATGTAGGCTGTGGGGGTCAACCTATTTTAGGTTTGGATGTTTGGGAACATGCCTATTATTTAAATTATCAGAACAGAAGACCTGATTATATAAATGCTTTTTTTAATATAATTAATTGGAATAAGGTAGCCGAATTATATTCTGCCAATAAGTAAGAACATACAACATCATAAAAACCCGTCTTATACCAAGTATAAGACGGGTTTTTTTATTGTAAAAAATAGAAAAGGGTGGAGAAGCCCCCACCCTTTTCGTCCCAAATCTTACCATAAACTTAACCTACTTATGCTATGGCAACACTAAATTACTGGTATTGCGGGAAATAAAAAAGAAATTTTAACAAATTTTAAGTTAATAAAATATTGAATAATGGGGTTTATGAAGTAAAAAAGAGAGGTTTCCCTTGTTAAATATCAAGGATTACATAATAAAAAAGGTGGAGCATGGCCCCACCTTTTTTCCCCAAATCTTACCATGAACTTAACCTACTTATGCTATGGTCCCCCAAACATAGGGCAATTAATATTGTTAATAAAAGGTTTTAGATAAACACCCCGATCCTTGGTTGAAATGCTTTATTCAATGTTTAGGCCTACAATTGCTGTAAGAACTCGATTTGAAATTTGTAGAAAAATAAAAAGGTGGGGCATTGCCCCACCTTTTCCCCAAATCTTACCATGAACTTAACCTACTTATGCTATGGTCCTCCAAACATAGTGCAATTATGAAGAGCATAAAAAGGTTTTAGATGAAAGCCCTCTTACTTGGATAAAGTGTTCGCTTTTACATCTTTGTTGTAATATGGCGAAGAGAGGTAAAGGATAATTTGAAAGTGGAAAACTATCAGGAAGGTGAGACCCAGCTTTTCAGTGGGGTTAGTTCAACCATTTATTTTACATGGGCATTTCATGTCTGTCAAAGTAGGGTTTCACTAAAATAAAAAAGGTGGAGAAGTCTCCACCTTTTTTGCCCCAAATCTTACCATGAACTTAACCTACTTATGCTATGGCAGGTCTAAAGTAGGTGGGCATGCTTCCTTTAAGACTAAAAACACGTTAAAATGCGAATATTATCGATGAAATGCATAATATTATGCATTTCATCGATATTTTACTAATAAGCTCTTTCGTTTTTTCCTTCAAAAAAGTTGATGAACGCTTTGTTTACAACTCTATTACCACCTGGGGTTGGATAATTTCCGGTAAAATACCAATCACCTAGATTCTTTGGGCATGCTTCATGAAGGCTTTCAATAGTTTGATAGATTATCTTAACCTCAGCTTTCATGTCTGTTGGACTTAAAAGTTCACCAATTTTATCTGAAATTTGGCTAGCTGTAAATGGGGCGTAGAAATCCTTAACATAATTTATTACTTCATTATCATCGGTATTGACCTGCTCAACACATTTGTGATAAATTTTTTCAACTTTATCCATGGTGTTATTTTCCTGGTGTAACGCAAGTGCCGCTTTGAAAGCTGCAAAATCCTCTAATTTAGCCATATCAATACCATAACAATCTGGATAGCGTATTTGAGGCGCAGAGGAAACCACAATGATCTTCTTTGGGGACAATCTGTCCAATATTTTGAGGATACTATTCTTTAAGGTGGTTCCCCTTACGATGCTGTCATCTATGATGACCAAGTTATCATCTTTTTCTACAGACCCAT
The DNA here is from genome assembly GCA_963762065.1 of uncultured Flavobacteriaceae bacterium. Lineage (GTDB taxonomy): Bacteria > Bacteroidota > Bacteroidia > Flavobacteriales > Flavobacteriaceae > Maribacter_A. The sequence goes on from CAVXJE010000004.1 coordinate 339,357, forward strand.
AGGAGATATCATAAACATGGGCAACCAAATCATCCCTACTACTGTCCTGTGTAATAAAGGTTCTAAGTTTGGCATCCTTGATAGCTACCTTTTCAATTCTAGGTCTAACCTCCAATATGCCATGTAATTCTTCGCTGGTGATTTTAGATCCAATCGATAGAATTTGTTCTTCCTTTTTTTTGTTCAAATAATTTTGAGCCTCTTTTACCATACCAAAAAATGAGGTCTCTGCGGTGTTCGGAATATACGAGAACACGGTGTTCTTTATATTATAGTCAATGGCTTCCAGAATTTGGGGAAATAATAATTTACCCAATTCCTTTCGCTCTTGATATATCTCCTTATCACTTCCTCTGGAAAAATATATGCGTTCAAAAGAACATGCTTTACGTTCCTTGGCCTTTAATACCTTTTTAACGGATGATGTTCCGTCTTTTTTGATAATGAGTGCATGACCGGGAGCTAACTCCTCAACTTTTTCAAATGACACATTGAAAACCGTTTGAATGGCCGGACGTTCAGATGCCACAACGACTATTTCTTCATCTTTATAAAAATAAGCTGGCCTTATTCCTGAAGGATCTCGCAATACAAATGCATCACCATGCCCCAGCATGCCTGCCATTGCATAACCACCATCAAAATTCTTTGTTGCCCTTTTAAGAATTTTGCTAACATTCAGTCTTTTAGCTATAATCGGTGACGCTTCTAATTTATTGTACCCCTCTTTTTTAATTTGCTTGTACAATTTGGCAACAGCATCATCCAAAAAATGACCTATCTTTTCCATTACGGTAACTGTATCAGCCATTTCCTTAGGATGTTGGCCTAACTGTACAAGATTGTCAAAAAGCTCATGAACGTTGGTCATATTAAAATTACCGGCGACAATGAGATTACGGTGCATCCAATTATTTTGTCTTATAAAAGGGTGAACATTTTCTATACTATTCTTGCCAAAAGTACCATAACGGACATGGCCCAATAACACTTCCCCTATATAAGGAATGTTTTTTTTCTGCGCAGCTACATCATCTTTATATTCAGGATGTTCTGTAAACTCAGTATTTATACGGTCATTAATTTGGTCAAAAATATCCTGAATGGGCTGTTTTTCATTTGAACGTACTCTGCTCATGTAGCGCTCACCAGCTTTCATATCTAATTTAATACTAGCAAAACCAGCACCATCCTGACCTCGATTATGCTGCTTTTCCATCATAAGGTACATTTTGTTTACCCCATAAAAAGCTGTGCCATATTTTTCCTTATAATATTCCAGCGGTTTAAGTAAACGTATTACTGAAATTCCGCATTCATGTTTAATCGCGTCGCTCATTAATTAATTAGATTAAAAAAGCCCTGACGATTTCTGTCAGGGCGTGTAATTATTGTAATTCAATATCAAACTGGGTCAATGCTTTGAACTCATGCAATCTTTTGTTCACATCTTTCAAATCCAAATTTTCCATTCGCCTGGTGCCAAAACGTTCTACACAAAACGATGCCAAATTAGATCCGTGTATTACCGCATTTTTCAAATTGTTGAATGACATATTCCCCGTTGCAGCCAAATATCCTGCAAAACCACCGGCAAAAGTATCACCAGCCCCTGTTGGATCAAAAACCTCCTCCAAAGGTAAGGCAGGAGCGAAAAAAACATTTTCCTCATTAAACAAAAGGGCACCATGTTCCCCTTTTTTAATAACAACAAATCTAGGTCCCATTTTTTGAATTTCCTCTGCGGCTTTAACCAAAGAGTACTCTTTGGTCAACTGCCTGGCCTCCTCATCATTTATGGTAATGACATCCACTCGCTTAATAACCTCGGAAAGCTCCTTTATGGAGTTGTCCATCCAATAATTCATGGTATCCAAAACTATCAACTTTGGTCTGTTGTCCATTTGATCAATAACACTCATTTGGATATTTGGATGTAGGTTTCCCAACATAACCACATCGGCATCCTTGAAGGTTTTGGGAACTTTGGGATTAAAATCGGCGAGTACATTCAATTCTGTGGCTAAAGTATCCCTGGAATTTAAATCGTTGTGGTATTTGCCTTTCCAAAAGAAGGTTTTACCACCTTTAACAACCTCAATTGCTGAAATATCTATGTTTTTTCCTTCAAGTAAATCTAAATATTCCTGTGGAAAATCATCTCCAACAATAGAAACAATTGCTGATTCTACATCGAATTGTGCAGCTGCCAATCCTATAAATGTTGCAGCACCGCCCAAGATTTTATCGGTTTTACCAAAAGGTGTTTCAATTGCATCGAAGGCAACGGTACCTACAATCAATAATTTTCCCATTAAATTATTATTTTGATGCAAATATACATTTTTGAAATACCAATTTCCTTGCCTGAAGTTCTCTAATTTTTAAAAACTTATCGACTTCTTGATGAATATTTGGAAATCCAATAATTGTCATTTATTTCCTGCCAAAGTCTGCAGGAATTTCTCCCCAAGCCTTAGTCTCCCATTTTACGATAGGGGTATCATAAGAATTGGTTTTAAGCCATTTCACTCCCCTACGAACCAAATCAAATAAGGTTTTGTTCTTGGGGGATTCAACCATCTTTGTATTGCATGTTTTTTTCCTTACCCAACTCATTGCAGTTCGCGAGTCGGTGTAAATTATTCGATCACTTTTACGCTGTTTTAAAAATGCAAGTCCATGTACAATAGCTAAAAATTCACCAATATTATTTGTGCCCTCAGCAAAGGGGCCTTGTTTAAATAGTATTTTACCGCTTTTTGTATCAACACCCTGGTATTCCATAACCCCAGGATTTCCGCTAGAAGCAGCATCAACCGAAATGGAATGGTAGTTAGGGGAACCTATGTGTAATAGCTGTTCTGGAGTAAGACTAGGTTCTGCATTCTTCTTCCCTTTATATTCCTCATAGTTAGAGTTATAAGCCTTTTTCGCTTCAGCAAATGACGGGAACGATTTGTACTGTGCACCTTTGTACCCTGTTATTGCCGTCTTACAATCATCCCAAGTAGTAAATACACCTGGTCTTTTTCCTTTCCAAACCACATAGAATTTTTCCTTTTTCGCCATTATTGCTCCGATAACAGTTGCTCTATTATTTTAGGAAAATGCTCATACTCCAAGGTGTGTACTTTTGCAGCAATAGCTTCTGTAGTGTCTTCTGGAAGTACTTTGATTTTAGCTTGATGTATTATGGCTCCTTCATCATAGTTCTCATTCACATAATGTATGGTTATACCTGATTCCGTTTCCTTATTTTCCTTAACGGCATTATGGACGCTTGAACCGTACATTCCCTTACCACCGTATTTTGGTAAAAGTGCCGGATGGATATTTATAATTTTATTTGGGAATGCTTTGATTATTTTCCCAGGTATTTTCCACAGAAATCCGGCAAGGACTATTAAATCCGGATCCATGGAATTTAGAATATCCAAAACGCAATTTGTTTGCTGAAATGCAATTTTATTGAAACATAATGAACTGACTTTTAGTTTGTTACATCTATCTAAAACTTTGGCATCCCTTTTGTTAGTCAATACACAGGCTATGGTAACGTTTTGCTTATCATGAAAATACTGTATTATGTTTTCAACATTGGAACCAGAACCAGAGGCAAAAAGAACAATATTTTTCATTGAAGGAAAAAACGTTACAAAAGAAGAATTATTTTGTGCTAAATTAATACTCTTGTATTTAATTTTCTTAAATTACAATACATTTTAACTACAAATGGTGTTATTAAACCAAAGTTTTTTATTTTTGCCATCAATTTAAATTTTTAAAACCAATATTATTATGTCAGACATTGCATCAAGAGTAAAAGCTATCATCGTTGATAAACTAGGAGTTGATGAAAACGAAGTGGTATCAGAAGCTAGCTTTACTAACGACTTAGGGGCAGATTCACTGGATACTGTTGAGTTGATTATGGAGTTCGAAAAGGAATTCGATATTCAAATCCCTGATGATCAAGCTGAAAATATCGCAACAGTTGGCCAAGCCATAAGCTATATAGAAGAAGCGAAGTAATCATATGATTTCTTGAACAAGTTCAAAAATATCCATGCGGTAATCATGCTGCATGGATATTTTTATTTAATTTACACTTGGCTTATTAACAAAAAATTGGTTAAATGCAATTAAAGCGAGTTGTGGTTACCGGATTAGGCGCATTAACGCCTATTGGTAACAATATTAAGGAGTATTGGGATGGGTTGGTCACTGGTAAAAGTGGCTCTGCGCCCATTACTTATTTTGATACTAGTAAATACAAGACCAAGTTCGCCTGTGAACTGAAAAATTTCAACGCTGAAGATTATTTTGACAGAAAGGAAGCTCGTAAATTAGATCGTTTTGCACAGTATGCACTGGTAACTTCAGACGAAGCCATTCTAGACTCAAAACTTGATTTAAATGCAATTGATAAATTTCGTGTTGGCGTAATTTGGGGAGCTGGTATTGGGGGCTTGGAGACTTTTCAAAATGAAGTGATAAACTTTGCCGAAGGCGATGGCACACCACGTTTCAATCCTTTCTTTATACCTAAAATGATAGCCGATATTGCCCCGGCCAATATTTCCATCAAACACGGATTTATGGGCCCTAATTATACTACGGTATCTGCCTGTGCATCCGCTGCAAATGCGATGATAGATGCCCTTAACTATATTAGGTTAGGCCATTGCGATATCATTGTCACCGGCGGTAGCGAAGCTGCAGTTACCTTAGCAGGAATGGGCGGGTTCAATGCTATGCACGCACTTTCCACAAGAAATGAAAGTCCGGAAACTGCTTCTAGGCCTTTTGATGTCACTAGGGATGGGTTTGTACTTGGTGAGGGAGCTGGAGCTTTGATTCTTGAGGAATATGAACATGCAAAAGCAAGAGGCGCAAAAATATATGCAGAGGTTATGGGTGGCGGCCTTTCAAGTGATGCATACCATATGACTGCACCACATCCTGAAGGAATTGGTGTGGTAAAGGTTATGGAAAATTGTTTAAGGGATGCAGGTTTGAATATTGAAGAGGTTGACGCCATAAACACCCACGGCACTTCAACACCTTTAGGGGATGTTGCGGAGTTGAAAGCTATTTCCCAGGTTTTTGGCGATCATGCTCCTAACATCAATATAAATTCAACAAAATCAATGACCGGCCACTTATTGGGTGCTGCAGGCGCAATTGAAGCAATTGCCTCTATTTTATCTATGGAACATGGCATTGTACCACCCACAATAAATCATACTACAGTTGATGAAAATATTGACCAAACTTTAAATTTAACATTAAATAAAGCACAAAAAAGAGAGGTTAATGTCGCAATGAGTAATACCTTTGGGTTTGGCGGACATAACGCATGCGTAGTTTTCAAGAAAATCATTTAAGCAAACCATGAATTTCCCATCTAATATATTTAATTCCCATTCCAAAAAGGATGGGGATTTTTTTTTAGGTGTTTCTACGATATTGGGTTTTAAACCTAAAAAGATTGAAATTTTCAAGAAAGCTTTTCTTCATAGATCTGCGAATAAAAGAGATAAAAAAGGCAACCCCATGAATTATGAGCGGCTCGAATTTTTGGGCGATGCCATGTTGGGAACGATAATCTCAAGACATCTTTATAATGAAGTTCCGGAAGGTGATGAAGGGTACTTAACAAAAATGCGATCAAAAATAGTAAGCAGGGAGCATTTGAATGAATTGGGAAAAGATCTTAATTTGATTAAATTCGTTGAAAGTAGAATACCCAAATCCCATTTTGGTGATAATATTCATGGGAACGTTTTTGAAGCATTAGTAGGGGCTATCTATTTGGACCGCGGATATAAGTATTGTGAAAAATTCATTCATGAAAGGGTCATTGAACCTTATGTAGATATTGAACAGTTAGAAGGCAAAGTAATTAGTTATAAGAGCTTGGTAATCGAATGGTGCCAAAAACAAAAAAAAGCATTTAACTTTAATGTTTATGAAGATACAGGTAATGATGCACTAAAACATTTTGCTGTAAAACTTTCTATAGGTGATATTGTTGTTGCCAAAGCTAGGGCAACATCAAAAAAGAAAGCCGAAGAAAGAGCTTCAAAAAGAGCATATTTTGCACTTCAAGACAAAATAGGGAAAACATGATTTTTTTGTATAATTTAACTAAAACGAAATAGTTAGTACAAATAAGCCATTCCCTATTGTTAGCTTAGGCTGTATTCGTTATTAATCATATATTTACGTTTTTGTACGCATATGGCAGCAGTACACAAAATTACAGAGGATTTTTATGAAGATTCCTTCACACTAATTGCATTGCATAGTAGTTTAGAGGATTATGCAATGGGTTATGCCATTAATATATGTGTAAAATCAACATTAAAAAGATCAGCAAAGGATTTTGAAATATCGGAGCGAATATCATTCCCTTTTTTCGATTGGCAAGATGAACAAAATGACAGATATTGGATGTTAATAACCAATAAGAGCACGGTAAAAGACAACCAGTTTAGGGAAGATCTATTTCAAAATGAGCCATCCTATTCTAAACACCATTTGGTACCTGAGTATAAAGACGTTGATTACTTTATAAAGATTGAACATGACGACGACCTTAATGATGCGGAACTGGTAAGGACATTGCTCTCAATACCTAAAATGGTTACTGCATATACTGTCGATACCGACAAATTAAAATCAAAAAACAACTTAATTTTTTAAGTAATGCCAAACAAAAAGAAGACTAAAATAGTTGCAACATTAGGACCTGCCACTAGCAAGAGGGAGGTACTTGTTGACATGATAAAGGCCGGAGTTGATGTCTTTAGGATTAATTTTTCACATGCTGATTATGGCGATGTTACAGAACGTGTTAAAATGATTCGTGAGATTAATGAAGAAATGCAGACCAATATTGCCCTCCTTGCCGATTTACAAGGCCCAAAACTTAGAGTTGGGGTAATGGCAGGTGAAGTTGTGGTAGCACCTGGCGATGAAATTACTTTTATAACTGGCGAACCTTTTGAAGGCAACTCGGAAAGGGTATATATGAATTATACTAACTTTCCCAAAGATGTCAATCCAGGTGAGCGGATACTTCTCGATGATGGTAAATTGACGTTCGAAGTGATTACTACCAACAGGAAAGACCAGGTAAGGGCAAAAGTTATTGAAGGTGGCCCCTTAAAATCGAAAAAAGGGGTTAATTTACCCAATACCAACATATCATTACCAGCGCTTACCGAAAAAGATATAAAAGATGCGATTTTCGCGATTTCACTTGACGTTGATTGGATTGCTTTATCCTTTGTTCGTTATAGCCAAGACCTTATTGATTTGCAAAATATCATTAAGGAACATGGTGAACACAAGATTCCCATAATTGCCAAAATAGAAAAACCGGAAGCGGTCGAGAATATAGATAAGATTGTTTCTTATTGCGATGGGCTAATGGTTGCAAGAGGTGATTTAGGTGTTGAGGTTCCTGCCCAGGAAGTACCACTAATTCAAAAGAAGCTGGTACTTCGTGCGAAAAGGGCAAGAATACCGGTAATCATTGCAACCCAGATGATGGAGACCATGATAACAAGCCTCACCCCAACCCGTGCTGAAGTAAATGATGTTGCGAACTCAGTTATGGATGGTGCAGATGCTGTTATGCTCTCCGGGGAGACTTCAGTTGGTAATTACCCCGTTCAGGTCATTGAAAAAATGGCAAGCATTCTTGAAAGTGTTGAAAATTCAGATCTAATAAGGGTGCCTCAAGAGCCGCCAAATATTAGAACGAATAGGTATATTACAAAATCGGTTTGTTACCATGCAGCCATTATGGCCAATGAGATCAAGGCAAAAGCTATATCAACATTGACCAATAGTGGTTATACCGCCTTTCAAATATCCGCTTGGAGACCAAGCGCGCACATTTTGGTGTTTACCTCAAATAAAAGGATTTTGACCCAACTTAATTTACTTTGGGGAGTTAAAGCCTTCTACTACGACAAATATGTTTCAACTGACGAGACCATTGAAGATGTAAACAACATTGCATGCAAGAAAGGATTTTTGGATGTCGGGGATATGTTGATCAGTCTGGCTGCGATGCCCATTAAGGACAAGGGGATGGTTAATACATTGCGTGTCACAGAGATTGCAACATGTAGTTTTTAATCAAATCACAAATCGAAATTTAATTGAATTGAAACTGGGTCTACTTTGGGCTCGGTTTTTTTTATACCGTATGAAAGTAGTTCGGCTTAAAAGGCATTTTTAATCTTAGGACCTTGGTACATACGGCAAATTTCTGGTAAATATTTCTATTGTTGCTCGAAAAAATTAATATGGGCCGAAGAATTACGCCAAAATCCGGTTCCTTTTATTAGACGATATTCCATCACCTTCCTAGGTGATATCCAAGGATTTATAATCAGTGATATATTAATAATAATTTGTGATTATCAAAAAAATAGTGAATGGAAATTATCATACCTTAGATATACAAATCACAATTCTTAATGTAGCCCATATGAAAAGAAATAGGTTTCTCGTGGCAATGACAACCTTGACATTGACACCATTTTTCGGCTTCTCCTTGGTGCCGAAATATTTCAAAAGAAACAATGAGGGATTTAAGATCAAGAATGGTGAAGGTCGACTACATGGTCATATGAAACTGACAGGAGTGAATTCAAATATTCTCGATTTGAAAATTTCAGGTGATGACAATGACGGGGCAATGGCCATATTTGAACAAACGTCGCAATCCCAAGGACGAGGAACCCCCTTACACATTCACCATAACCAAGACGAAGTATTTTATGTTGTTCATGGTGAATATTATTTTCAAGTAGGCGAGACTAAATATAATCTTTCAAAGGGAGACAGTATTTTTCTTCCGCGTAAAGTTCAACATGCATGGACACAAGTCTCTAAGAAGGGAAAAATGACCGTTACTTTTCAACCTGCCGGAAAAATGGAAAGATTTTTTGTTACCATGTCCTCAATTGATACGGAACCGACGACAAAGGAAATAGCTGATATTTTTGCGGCCAATGACATGCAAGTTGTAGGACCACCATTGAAAATTTAATTTCGATTTTTGAGTTATGTCCTATAATCTTTAAGTTTTAAATCCCATCAATTGCAGTCGAATCGAATAGCTTTAGGGTATAAAGGGTTTTTATTTGGAAATCGTTTAAAACTGTAATAGGGTTCCTTAAAGATCAAATTTCAATTGCACCGAAATTGCAGCTTCGGTAGTCTCTTTTTCCTTTCTTTCGGTGTTAAGATTCGAAAGGGAGATGCCTAATAATCTGACCGAATTTTCCGGTTTTTCTTGAAAGAGTAATTCCTTTGTAGTTTCCAATATAAATGCTTTGTCTGAGATAAAATAAGGCAAAGTTTTACTTCTAGTCTGAAGTGTGAAATCGCTATATTTGATTTTAAGTGTAATGGTCTTTCCAGCAATTTTGGATTTTTTCAAACGTTTTTCCAATTCATTGGCAATTTGTTCCAAACGTTCGAGCATAAAAATCTCACTACTCAGGTTTTCACTAAAAGTTCGTTCGGCCCCAACCGATTTAGGAATGCGATGTGGTTTTACTTCACTAGTATGAATACCCCTAACTACATTAAAATAATACGACCCACTTTTGCCTAAATATTCTTCCAAGAACCCAACGGACTTTTCTTTTAGATCTTTGCCCGTAAAGATGCCTAGCTTATACATCTTATCGGCGGTGACCTTCCCTACTCCATAGAATTTCCGGATTTCCAAATCCTCCAAAAACTGCAAAACCTCTTCGGGATTCACTGTTTTTTGCCCATTGGGTTTGTTGAAATCACTGGCTACTTTTGCAATGAATTTATTGATTGAAATTCCTGCCGATGCCCTTAATCCTATATCCTCAAAAATACGTTGTCTAATTTCCTTCGCAATCAATGTGGCCGAAGGATTTCCTTTTTTATTTGTGGTAACATCCAAATAAGCTTCATCTAATGACAACGGTTCAACTAGGTCTGTATACTCATAAAAGACAGCTCTTATTTGATTCGAGATTTCCTTGTAGCGCGCAAAACGTGGTTTTACAAAAACTAGCTGAGGACAATTTTTCTTGGCCAAATAACCACTCATAGCACTTCTCACCCCAAATTTTCTTGCCTCATAGTTAGCTGCGGAAACAACTCCCCTGACTTCACCGCCACCTACAGCGAGCGGTTTCCCTTTGAGTCCAGGATTATCCAGTTCTTCTACAGAGGCGTAGAAGGCATCCATATCAATGTGTATTATTTTTCGCAATGGGAAATCCATTTCCATATTGTAAATTTATGCAACTAATATTATAATTAGGGCATGACCAATGCACTCCACTATGGGGGGATTAGGGAGTAGCCAATCTTGCTTTTATGGATACCCAATTAAAATCAGCGATTATTCTAGGGGCTACCGGACTTACTGGAGGTTTGTTGGTACAGTTGCTACTTAAGGATAATAGGTATGGGATAATAAAACTGTTTTCCCGCACCAGTTTAGGCATAGTACACCCAAAATTGAAGGAATTTCTTGGAGATATAGTTGAACTTGAATCCTTTCGAAAAGATTTCACGGCAGATGAGGTTTTCTGTTGTATAGGTACTACCAAAGCAAAAACCCCTGATAAGAAATTATATAAAAAAATAGATTTTGGGATACCTAAAAAAACTGCAGAACTTTGCAAGGAAAACAAGATTAATACCTTGATAATTATTTCGGCTTTAGGGGCCAATTCCAAAAGCAAAATATTTTATAACCGTATAAAAGGTCAGATGGAGGATGCTGTGTTAGAACAACAAATTCCAAAGACACATATTTTACAGCCATCTTTAATTGGGGGCAATCGGGAAGAAAAAAGAATAGGGGAGTGGATTTTTAAACAATTGATGAAAGCAGCGAATCTTGTATTGGCCGGACCCTTGAATAAATATAAATCAATACATCCAAAAATTATCGCTAGAGCTATGGTTTGGTTGGCCAACAACCAATATGATGCCGTTCGGATAGAATCTGATCAAATAAAAAGAATAGAAACACTATGATCGAAATAGAGCGTAAATTCTTGGTAAAATCCGAAGCATATAAAAATGAAGCGACCTCCAAGAAAAGAATAGTTCAAGGTTTTCTAAATACGCATCCCAATCGAACAGTCAGGGTCAGGATAAAAGGGGATAAAGGTTTTCTTACCATAAAAGGAATCTCGAATGAAATAGGTACATCCCGATTTGAATGGGAAAAAGAGATTGATCCTAAAGAGGCAGAAGCCTTACTCAATTTATGTGAAGAAACGATAATTGATAAAACAAGATATGAAATTCCCATTGGGGGTTTTATTTTTGAGGTGGATGAATTCCATAAGGCAAATGAAGGATTGGTCATTGCCGAAATTGAATTACAAGGGGAGAATGAAGAATTTGAACGCCCAGAATGGTTGGGAGAAGAAGTTACGGGACAAATAAAATATTATAATTCCCAATTGAGTAAACAACCTTTTGGACATTGGGGATAATCCCCTCCTGGGAGGGGAAGGCCGCTTTATCGGCTAGGGGTGGGTCATTTTTAAATTTAAGAAACATGAAAAAAAAATTGATATTTTTTATCATCCTTTTAGGACTGGTGTCCTGCAAACAGGAACAAAAGGAAACATCGGAATTTATTGAAGAAGAAAAAGCAAAATCAATAAAAGACATTAATGATGAACTGAAAAGTAAGGGGTTTAAGACCTTTGAGTTTGTAGATGAGGTGACAAAGGATACTATGCTTATGCAGCAGTACTTTATTGCATTCTTAAAAAGTGGCCCAAACCGTTCACAATCCAAATCGGAAGCCGATAGTCTGCAAGCATTACATTTAAAACATTTGGGTCGCATGTATAATGAGGGTTATGCAGATATCTCCGGACCTTTTGGTGACGATGGGGAAATTCGTGGAATAACTATTTACAATACCCCAACCTTGGAAATGGCAGATAGCCTTGCGAATATGGATCCAATGGTAAAAACCGGTAGGTTAGTTATTGAAATGCACCCATGGTGGGCAGCAAAAGGATTTTCATTAAGGTAATTATAACGAAGCTTTAAACTGTTCCAAAAAACGGATATCATTTTCACTCAATAACCGGATATCGGATATTTGATGAAGTAAAAGGGCAATACGATCTATTCCCATACCAAAAGCAAATCCTGAATATTCTTCAGAATCAATACCACAGTTTTCAAGTACATTTGGATCCACCATGCCACATCCCATTATCTCTAACCAACCAGTGCCTTTTGTCATTTTATAATCGGCTTCTGTTTCAAGGCCCCAATATACATCTACTTCTGCGCTAGGTTCCGTGAATGGAAAATAGGAGGGGCGTAATCTAATTTTGGATTTGCCAAAAAGTTCTGTTGTGAAAAATTGCAAGGTTTGTTTTAAGTCTGCAAAAGACACATCCTTATCAATATATAATCCTTCTACCTGATGAAAAAAACAGTGGGAACGCGCGGATATAGCTTCATTTCTATATACTCTACCCGGTGAAATGGTTCGTATGGGTGGTTTATTATTCTCCATATAACGTACTTGTACCGAAGATGTATGGGTACGCAACAAAATATCCGGATCGGTTTGAAGGAAAAAAGTATCCTGCATATCCCTTGCCGGATGATATTCCGGTAAGTTCAAGGCAGTGAAATTATGCCAATCATCCTCAATCTCAGGCCCCTCGGAAACATTGAACCCTATTCTTGAAAAAATTTCAATAATCTGCTTCTTAACAATTGATATTGGATGCCTTGCCCCTAGCGCCATTGATTCGCCTGGACGCGTCAAATCCCCATAGATGCCAGTGACTTCAGCATTGTTATCCAATGATTCCTTTAAAAGGTTGACTTTTTCAGTTGCAGCAACTTTTAGTTGATTAATGGCCTGTCCAAAATCTTTTTTCTGGTCACTTGCTACGTTTTTGAATTCAGCGAAAAACTCGTTCAATAGCCCTTTTTTCCCTAAATATTTAATACGGAAAGCTTCAATCGCTTCCTTGGATTCCGCAGTGAATTCTTCAACTTCAGTAATATGTTCCTTTATCTTCTCGATCATTACTATAAACTAGGGTGACAAATTTAAAACATTATGGTAAGTTATAGGTACTACCTATTCAAATAAAAACGTTTAACAATGAGATTTGGGATCACGAATCCAAATGGTAAATTTCCATAATAGTATGGAGTATTCCCTCAAAATCTATTTTTAGGTCAATTAACTTCCCAGTATGAATATCAAATACCCATCCATGTACTTTTAATCCCCTTTTTCTATTTGCTCTTTGAACCGCGGATGTTTTAATCAGATTTATACACTGTTCCTGTACATTTAATTCGACTAAACGATTATACCTCAGATTTTCATCCAATACGTCATTTAGTTCAATCTTGTGTATCCGATACACATCGCGGATATTCCTAAGCCAAGGATTCAAAATCCCAAGGTCCTCAGATTGCATGGCTGCCTTAACGCCACCGCAACCATAATGTCCGCAAACCACGACATGGGATACTTTTAAGTGTTCAATTGCATATTCGACCACAGACATGGCATTTAAATCAGTACCTATCACCATATTGGCCAAATTACGATGCACAAAGACTTCTCCCGGCCCCATGCCCATAAGATCTTCGGCTGTAACACGGCTATCGGAACATCCTATATAAAGCAATTCGGGATTTTGCCCTTGTCCTAATTTGTTAAAGAATTCTGAATCGAGGGCTAGTTTATCCTGAATCCACTTTTCGTTGTTCTCGAATACCTTGTCTATTTCCATTTTTTTAAAGCTACATTTTTCAATTCAATTCCTATGGTAAAGAAACGTTTTGAAAAGAGGAAGAATATATTTAGTGAATGTAATAAAAGCAGGGGCTAAACTGCACAGATAATTTGTGGAATATCAAAAATCTTTCAACGGTTTAATGCTTTCAGAAGTTACCCAACCTGTTTTACCATCCACGATCTTTATTTTTTTCCATTCGTTTAGCTCCTCAAGAATGTTAACCTTAGTGCCTTCATGCAAAACGAAGATTTGTTCACTCCTTTCGTTGGGTTCTGATTTTATTCTTACTTCGTTGGCAAAAATAATGGCGGGTTGTTCAGCTTTAAAATCATTGTACTGAACAAAAGCAAAGAGCACTGCGATTACTGATATAAAAAGGGAAATAATACTGCCTACAAATGCGATTCGTTTTTTAGTAGCGTAGGTAAAATAATAAAAAGCGATATAAAGAAATACGAAAAGAACCATGAATACTACCGCTGCATAACTCCATTGGTCAAAAGTCAAAACTTGGGTAATGTTTTTATAAATTTTGGAAAGCACTGTTTCGGGCATGGTCTCTATAGCATCAAGTGTCATATTTTGGGCATAGGCAAGATTGTTCTTTATTTCAGGATCATTGGGCGATAATAAAAGTGCTTTTTCATAATTGTAAATGCTTGGTGCAATCTGGTTTAATTTGTAATAAGCATTACCAAGATTAAAATAAAGCTCTGCGGAATGCTGACCATTTTCCAAAATCCCAGTATAATATTCTATGGCCTTTGGATAATCGCCATCATTATAGGCATCTGTCGCCCGATTAAAAAGGGCTTCGTTCTGGGCGTTACCTAATAACGATAGTAGCAATACAATTATGGTAAGTAGCTTTTTCATTGTCTATAATTGTTTGTCTAGATAGGAGATTACTTCACTCGCCTTATCATAATCTTGCTTCATTTGTACTTGTGAAAACGGACTATAACGGGCCAGTTCGCAATTTTTCAATAATCCAATAAATCCTTCTTTAGTTGCATCATCCACTTCTTTTTCTACTAAAACAGAAGCTATTTTATCTTTACTGAACTCAGAGGTTTCAATCTTTAATTTAGCTTTTAGATAATTATGTAATGCTTTTTCCAATGAAACATAAAAAGCATCTTTATTCCCTAGGGTCTTTTTGGCTTCAGATAGATATTTTCTCGCTAGTTTATTCGCTCGTTTTATTTTGTTTCCAACAACATCACTAGCGATTGCATTTCGTTTTTTTCTGAAAATTATGGCTAGTGGGATTAGTATTAAGGGCATTAACCACCATAAATAAAAGGATCTTGAGCCGAAGAAATAATTAGTGCCTATTGAGGTTAAATTTGGATTCAGTTTTATAAAACTGAATTGATTCCCTGTAATTAACACCTGTTGTTTTGAATTATCTTTTCCGGTATTTAGACTTGACAAAGTATTAGTAGGGCCTTCTAATACATTGATTAATATTTCCTCTGAATTAATGGTAATATATTTCCCGTTCTTAGGGTTAAAATAACTGAAGGCTATACTTGGTATAGGGTATTTGCCCTTATAAGTTGGTACAATAGTATAGCTGTTACTTACCTTCCCTTGCATACCGGCTATGGTTGTGCGAACATTTTCATTGAATTCAGGGTCGTATACTTCCAAAGAACCGGGTAATTCGGGTTCTGGTAATTGGAACAACTTTAAGTTACCTTTACCATTTACTTCTACGATGGCTTGTAACGACTCTGAAGCGTTTAAACTAGTTTTTGAAGTTGATACCAAAAAGTCAAATTCACCAACCGCCCCTCCAAAATTTACTGGTTTACCTATTGACGGAAGTTCTTTAACATTAATTGTACGTTTTCCTGCAGAAACCGTTTTGTTGGTTGTGGTAAATATGCGTCCACCAAAAAAATCACGTTTGTTTGTTGGCACATCAACGGTAACATCCAATGAAAGTGGTTCAATCTCTAAACTGCCAGCTTTTTGAGGATATAATACTGCTCTTTTTAAAACTACATAGCGATATGATTTACCATTATATGTGCCATTTTCAGCATTCAATCTTTGTACTGGGATATCTTGGCTCCAAAAATTATTGTATTTGGGATTATCCAAAGGACGGTAATTGGAAACCCGAATAGAAGGGCTTACGTAGAGTTTATACACTACACTTATTTCTTCATTTATATAGGGATCTGTTTTTGATACCTCTGCCACTAAATGAAGGTTGTCATCTGCAAAATCATCAACGGTCATTTGATCATTGGGCTTATCCACTGCAGCTGTTACCTCAACCTTTTTGGCCAAAGATTTATAGGTTTTACCATCAATAACTATGGAAGCTTGTTTAATAGTGAAGATACCACGGGCGGTAGGTGCAAGGGTATAAGAATAGGTTTTGGAATACGAACGAACGCCATTGATCCATGATGAACTTATGGCTTGTGAAGGGCCCATAAGCACCCTGAATCCGGTAAAATCAGGAGGAACGAAATCATCACCATCTTTATTCATCGTGAATTCTACACGTAACCTTTCATTGATACCTAGTTTATCCTTGCTTAGGTTCATTTCAAAAGTAACGGCATCATCCTGTGCATTCACAACAAAGGTAATGAACAGCATCGAAATCAGTGATACGAAATATTTAAAATTTATGTTTACCAATCCTTTTCATTTTTTATTTTGACACCTTTTACTTTGTTAGCGTCTATTTTTTCCTGCACTTTTTTCTCTTCATTTTGCATGGCCTCTAGCAAATTTTGAATTTGCTGTTTGGATAACTGATTGGGTCTTGGTTGTTTCTGTTCTTGTGGTTTGTCGCCCTGCTCAGGCTGCTTTTTTTGCTCTTCTTTCTTATCACCTTCGCCTTCATTATTGTCCTCTTTTTTTTCTTCGCCCTTATCACCTTCGTCGCCTTGATCTTTTTGATCACCTTCATCTTTTTTATCTTCCTTGTTGTCCCCTTCGTTCTTTTGATCTTGGTCCTTTTTATCCTTCTGGTCTTCGTTGTCTTTTTTATCGTCGTTCTTATCCTGTTCGTCCTGTTCTTTTTTCAACATTTCTTTGGCAAGGGCAAGATTGTACCGCGTTTCCTCATCTTTAGGATTATTTCTAAGGGCTTCCTTATATGCTTCAACTGCTTTTTCATATTCTTTTCGTTTCATGAAGACATTACCCATATTGTGGTAAGCTTTGTGCTTGTCAGGTTTTTCATTGGCAAATTCACCTGCTTGTTTAAAACGCCCAAAAGCCTCACTATATGTTTCCTTATTGTAATAGGCATTACCTAAGTTATAAGGAGCAGCTCCATTTTCATTACTTTTGGCTATAGCTTTACGATAATCTACTTCTGCTGCTATGAAGTCATTTTCCGATAGCTCTTTATTACCTTTCCAGGTAAGATCTTTTGACTCATTAAGGGCAATTTCTTTTTTTTTGTCTTCCTTTTCCTGGGAAAAAGATAAAAACCCAACTAAAAAAATTAAAAAAACGTACTTTGTCATGTTATATGGTTTCTGAATGCTTTTCATTAAAAAGATTCAATTTTTTAAGCCATTTCGTTTTTTTGTCCAGAACAAAAATGTCTAAAAATAGAAATAAAAGACCCGCTCCCAAAAACCATTGAAATTGGTCTTTATATTCAGCGAATTGCTTCGCTTCAAACTCGGTCTTATCCATCTTAATCAGTATTTCCTTGATTTGTTCAACGGCTTCGCTAGTATTTGAACCATTAATATATTCCCCATTCCCTTCATTGGCAATATCCTGAAGCACCGCTTCATTAAGTTTTGTAATAACAACCTCCCCTTGTTTATCTTTTTTAAGACTTTCCAAAACCCCGTTCCTCTTAATGGGTATGGGAGCACCTTTACTTTCACCAACCCCAATCGTGAAAATCTGAATTCCTGCTTCAACGGCATCCTCTACCGCTTTTAGGGCTGATCCTTCTGAATGGTCTTCCCCGTCTGAAATTATGAACAAGACCCTATTAGTCTGTTCTTCATCATCATAATACGTTGTAGCCAACTCTATAGCGGCATCAATTGCCGTCCCCTGCGATGTTAGCATATCTGTGTTCATATTCTGAAGAAACATTTTAGCAGCACCATAATCTGTCGTAATTGGCAATTGGGGATAAGCTTGACCCGCATAGGCGATAATCCCAATGCGATCACTAGCTAATTGATTAATAATCTCGGATACCAATCGTTTGGCTTTCTCCAAACGATTAGGTGCAATATCCTCGGCCAACATACTTTTTGAAACATCAACGGCGAAAACTATATCAACACCCTCACGCTTTATAGTCTCAAGTTTGGTGCCAATCTTTGGATTGACCAATCCTAAGGTTAAAAAAGCGATTCCCAAAAGAAAAAACAACAGTTTTAAAGTAGATTTAAAACTAGATCGATTAGGGGTCAATTTTTTTAACAACGATAAATCCGCGAACTTTTTCTGTGTTCGCTTTTTCCAAATCTGCAGTAGCACAAATACTACAACCAATATCGGGATGATAAGTAGTAAATAGAAATATATTTTTTCGTCTAATTGAACCATAACCTATATAAAACTTCTAAAAAAGGTATTCCTTAATACCCATTCCATTAAAAGTAATATTCCCGCGAGCAATACCCAGGAACGAAATTTCTCTTCGTATTTATAATATTTGAATTCCTCTATTTCTGTCTTTTCAAGTTTATTTATCTCGTCATAAATAGCCTCTAACTTTTCATTATCAGTAGCCCTGAAATATTTGCCACCTGTTGCATCCGCGATTTCTTGGAGCAATTTTTCATCGATTTCTACCTGTCGCATGCCATATCTAAATGAGCCATCAGCGTTATAGGCAATTGGGGATAAGGCGTTGCCATTGGTTCCAAGTCCAATGGTGTACGTTTTAATACCATATTCTATCGCTAAATCAGCTGCGGTCTGGGGTTCAATAAAACCTGAATTATTAACGCCATCTGTCAAAAGGATAATGATTTTACTAATTGCCTTACTTTCTTTTAATCGGTTCACCGATGTGGCCAATCCCATTCCGATGGCCGTACCATCGTTAAGTTGCCCGTATGTTATTTCCCGAAGTGAACTCAATACAATGGATTTATCACTCGTAATTGGCGTTTTCGTGAAAGCTTCACCGGCATATGCCACAAGACCTATTCTGTCATTGGGTCTTTCACGAATAAAGTCTGCTGCAACTTCTTTTAAGGCCGAAAGGCGATTGGGTTTCAAGTCCCTGGCAAGCATACTTGATGAAACATCGATAGCCATTACGATATCAATACCTTTTGTGGTTTTGGTTCTAGTGGATATATCCTCGGTTTGTGGTCTCGCCATGGCGACAATTATAGAAGCTAGTGCCAATACTCGGAAAATGAATAATAATGGACTTAATTTAGGGAGGAAACTTGATTTGGAAAAACCTTTAATGCTCGATATTTTTAAGGAAGCCGATTGTTCATTACGTTTAAAATAATACCATAGGATTGCCAGTGGAAGCAATAAAAGCAACCAAAAAAATTCTGGATTTGCAAATGATATATTATCTAACATTTATACTTCTGTTTTAACTTCAACAGTTGTTAAGATCCTGTCTATAATTTCTTGCGCATAAGTGTCCCCATCCTGCCAAGTCAATAATATTTGTTGTTGAAACCCTTTGCCACCGAAACTAAGAATCACATATTTTCCTTTTATAAGTTCTTGGGATTGTGGTACTTTGAATTTTCCGCTCCCATAGGTTTTAAGTCCTTTTACCCCAGAAATAGTGGTGAATTCCTCTCGCTTGGTTATTATATTTTTGGCTCCTTTTGCTTCGAAATTTATTAAAAGTTGCTCAATGGATTTTTCGAATTCAGGTTCTACGTCTTGGGTAAATGTTGTTGAGGTAGTGGCCATTGTTAAAAGGGCACTATCATCTCTATACATAAAAGTTTGGAGCTCTTTAATATTGGCTTTTGCCTCGGCAGGTATTTTAACCTCTTGGCGAACCAATACCTCTGGTGTTTCAATACTTATGGGGGGATAACCATAGGAACTGGCCACCCATTCGCTATCCAGTAATTTTTTGGTGGGGTGACCTGTAATGGTATCCCATACCTTTGTAGCCCCATAAAAACTTACCAATGCCACCGTGGAAATCAATACTACGAATATTGCGGCAGTACCAGTTAACATCCATTTTTTGCGTTGTTTTTTTCGAGCTAGCTCCTCCTGATATTCTTCTTGCTCCATTAGTTCTTCCAAAGAAGGTTCCGGAATGGCTTCCTTGGTCTTGGTTACAATAAGTTCAATTGATTTGCGATCTTGTTGGGCCACTGAAGTTGCAGGCTTTGATTTGGCAAACTTCACTAAATCAGCGGTTTGCAAAACACTTTTAAACTGTTTAATGGTGTCATTATCTAACCTTAGTTCTCCGGCATCCTTCAACATCTCTAACTTGGTAATCAATTCATCTGTGGTGCTTTCCAATGCGGAAACATGAACGTCTTCTTCTAAATAGGAGCGTACAATATCCGTTAATTCAGAATAATACTGTTTGTATTCGTCTTTGATCAGGTATTTGGAATTGTCCAATTTTTTTAATTCCAATAATGCACGGTCATATGGCGGCAATAAAGCTTCTTTTTCTTGCTCGGTCATAGGTTTTTTGCGGAAAGCCATCCAATAAACAACTACTGCGATAATGGTCAATATGGCCAATACTATCAATATGATTTTCCAAAGACCTGAATTGCTTTTCTCTACTTGGATCAAAGGTTTTATATCGTACATTTTTTGTGCCAAGGTATCGACTGGAACCGTAGCTACATCAACACGAAGCGAATCGGTAAAGTAACCTTTCCCGTTTATTTCGATGCGTTGAGAGGGCAATTTATAAGAACCCGAATCAAATTGGGTAAGGGCATAGGTTCTCTGCAATACGAACCTACTTTTTTTTCGCATGGTGTCTGTCGCAAAGGCTTCCACGGTCTCTAATGGGGAAAAGGTTTGGCCTTCGGGAAATATAACCGTTGAGGTTGAATCTACTTCAACAATCATTTTGAAGTTTAATTGCTCACCGATTTTTATAAAAGTAGTATCAACCTCAGACTGGATAATCGGATCAGTCTGTGAAAAACCACTAAACGAGTAAGCAAATAAGCATAAGGAAATGCATCGCATAAGCAACGCATTGTAACTCTTAATCCTTAACCAGCAACTCCTAACCTGCATTAACCTCTCTTTTTAAAATAACCCAATAGTTTTTTTACATAACTTTCATCTACCCTACAGCTAAGAACACCGCAACCGGATTTTGTAAAGCTATCCTTAAAGTAATCCACTCTTTCTTGATAGTGTTTGCCATAAGCCAATCGAACTTTTTTAGATTGGGTATTAACCAACCTTAAAGTTCCGGTTTCCGCATCCTGCATTTGAACCATTCCTAAATTTGGGATGGATTCTTCCCTTTCATCATAAACCCTAATACCAGTAACGTCATGTTTATTGCCGGTTATTTTTAATGTACGATCGTAATCCTCTGTTATAAAATCTGAAAGCACGAATACGATAGCTTTTTTCTTCATTACATTAGTCATATATTTCAATGCTTCGGCAATATCGGTTTTGTTGCTTTTTGGTTTAAATTCTAGCAACTCCCTTATAATTCTCAATGCATGGGTTTTTCCTTTTTTGGGAGGAATAAAAAGTTCCACTTCGTCTGAAAAAAGTATGAGACCCACTTTATCATTGTTTTGTAAAGCCGAAAAGGCCAAGGTGGCCGATATTTCCGTGATGACCCCTTTTTTAAATTGATTGGTCGTACCGAACAGTTCAGAACCACTGACATCTACCATTAACATCATGGTAAGTTCCCTTTCTTCTTCAAAGACTTTTACATATGGTTCATTGTATCTTGCAGTAACATTCCAGTCAATACTTCGAACATCATCACCAAATTGATACTGTCTTACTTCACTGAAAGTCATACCGCGACCTTTGAAGGTAGAATGGTATTCCCCTCCAAAAATATGATCGGAAAGACGACGTGTCTTAATCTCGATCTTACGAACTTTTTTTAGTAACTCTTTAGTATCCATCGTATCAGTCGGCGGTAATAAGTTAGCAGTAGTATTCAAGGAAGTTTGCCCTATAAATCTGCTTACTGTAACTGCCTACTCTTTTTAAGGCACTTCAATCTCGTTAACAATTTTGTTAATGATGTCTTCGGAAGTAATATTCTCAGCTTCTGCTTCATACGTAATACCTATCCTGTGTCTAAGTACATCGTGAACTATTGCCCTAACATCTTCCGGGACAACATAACCCCTTCGTTTGATAAAAGCATAACATTTGGCAGCATTTCCTAGATTAATACTACCTCTTGGTGAAGCGCCAAAGCTTATCAGTGGTTTTAAATCTTCTAGGTTATATTTTTCTGGATAACGGGTTGCGAATACAATATCCAAGATATATTTTTCAATTTTTTCATCCATATAAACCTCCCTCACCGCTTTTTGTGCACTTAAGATCTGCTTAGTTGTGACTACAGGATTTACCTTTTCATATAGGCCTGAAAGATTCTGGCGCATAATCAATTGTTCCTCGTTCATTTTAGGATAATCTATAACAGTTTTCAACATAAAACGGTCGATTTGTGCTTCAGGTAAAGGATAGGTACCCTCTTGTTCGATAGGGTTTTGGGTTGCCATAACCAAGAACGGCTTGTCCAAAATAAAAGTTTCATCCCCAATGGTAACCTGTTTTTCCTGCATTGCTTCCAAGAGTGCGGATTGTACTTTAGCAGGTGCTCTATTAATTTCATCCGCTAATACAAAATTGGCGAAGATGGGACCTTTCTTTATTGAAAAGTCATTTTCTTTCATGTTGTAAATAAGTGTCCCCACTACATCCGCAGGTAAAAGATCAGGGGTAAATTGTATTCTGCTGAAACTTCCTTTTACCGCTTTGGCCAAAGTATTGATTGCCAGAGTTTTTGCAAGGCCCGGAACACCTTCCAATAGAATATGACCTTGTCCCAAAAGACCGATCAGCAATCTTTCGACCATATGTTTTTGGCCTACAATTACCTTGTTCATCTCTAACATTAGAAGATCAATAAAAGCACTTTCTTGGGCAATTTTCTCGTTTACTGCACTAATATCAACAGTGGTATTTTCTTCCATATATCATTATAAATTAGAGGTCTTGTTTAGTAATTTTACTAACAGGGGTGCAAATTGAAAATTTATTCATTGAGTAGCTGTTAATGATTGGTTAAAAAATCACCTAAACCCCTATTTTTATGAACTTTTTAAGTGATTTCTATTTATTTTCACTAACTCATCATAAACTTTGAATCCAATCCAAAATTCAATATCTGAAAAGTGGGAAATGACGTGCATTCAAATGAACGATAAAATTACCATAAATTTAATATGGTTAGAAGATCGAAACTGCTTTATATATTGTTCGAAGGATAATTCCAAAAACCGTATAATCTGAATATAAATATTGAAAAGGATAGATTTTGGAAATAGTGTAAAAAGATATAGTTTCATTAATTTTGTTGATTAGGAAAAATGGAAGAAAATTATGATTAAAACAGCACTTATTACCGGAGCTACAAGTGGTATTGGTCGAGCCACTGCAAAACTTTTTGCTGAAAATGGTTTTAAATTGGTGCTATGCGGAAGGCGCCAAGAACGCTTAATTGAATTGGAAAAAGAATTGGGCTCCTTAACCAAGGTTCATACCCTCAACTTTGATGTTAGGAATAGGGACGAGGTTGGTAAGCAAATTGATTCTTTACCTTTGGAGTTTTCAAATATTGATATTCTAATTAATAATGCTGGGAATGCCCATGGGTTAGATTCTATTGAAGAAGGAAGTCTTGACGATTGGGATGCCATGATAGACATCAATGTTAAAGGTCTTTTGTATGTTTCAAAAGCGGTAATCCCGAAAATGGTCGAAAAAAAAGCAGGTCATATCATCAATATAGGATCAACTGCTGGGAAAGAAGTATATCCAAGAGGTAATGTGTACTGTGCAAGCAAACATGCTGTGGATGCCATAAACCAAGGTATGCGTATTGATCTAAATCAGTTTGGCATTAGAGTTGGAGCCGTCAATCCAGGTTTGGTTGAAACAGAATTCAGTAAGGTGCGTTTTAAAGGTGACAACAAAAAGGCCGATATTGTTTACAAAGGATTTATGCCCTTGAAACCTGAGGATATTGCAGATATTATTTATTTTGTGGTATCCCGCCCGTACCATGTGAATATAGCTGATCTCGTGGTAATGCCAACGGCACAGGCTAGCAGTACTATTGTAAATAAAGAGCAATGATTAATAAGCGCTTATTGGTAAAAAATCTTCTCGCACATAATGACGAGAATAGTTTTTATGACAAAAAGCGGTTTATAAATATTGGACATAGAGAAGGCAAGGCCAAGTTCTTAAAACATGTTTGTGCTTTAGCGAACAGCAATCCCCAAAACAATTCATTTATAGTTATTGGTGTTGAAGATGAGGACAACCAAATTGTAGGGGTTGACTTTTTTGATGACAGCAAGATCCAAAACTTGGTAAATGCCTATTTAGACAACCCTCCTTTGATTTCATATGAAAATATCCCTTTCCCACATCTAGCGGAAGGAAAAGTTGTTGGCCTGGTAACTATAAGATCCAACGGTAAGGTATGTGCTCTACGAAAGAACATTTGGAAATATTATGGCGGATCTGTGTTTTTCAGGGAAGGTAGTATCAGCATGCCAAAAGCATATGATATTGAACTGAAAAACATAAATTCCGAAGCAGTGGCCATTATAGAGCAACATGCAAGAAATAATATTGAACTTACACTAGACGGCGTTATTGACTTTCTCAATAATCGGCATAAAGATTTGGAAAGCAGTTATAAAGTCTTTAAAGAACAATTTGTTGTTTGCTGGGCAGGGAATGCTAAAAAAGTAAAGGATAAAAATTATTTATCACGTGTTGATATTGAACTGATCAACGAACAAGTAAAACTTTTTTATTCGACCTTGGATGAAGTCACTATAACTTTTAATGAGGATTCTTTTACTACGACCGAGTATGTGAAATTAGGCCTTAGTAATAAATTAAAATACTATCCTTTGGAAAAAGTAGATATAACTTTTAAAGAAAATGGCACCTATCAAATTCAAAGTGAGTTGATTTTTGAACCTCCCAAATACGATAAAAAAACCTTGCACCATATTTTTAATACCAACAATGCCTTGCTGCAAAAATTGGAAAAAGATATCATTTTAAAACCCACGGAAAAGGAGGATTTAAGCCATTTGCCAGCAACTTATTTAATATGTTCCTTAAACGGATTTGAAGAGGCAAAAGACCAAATGGAAAAGGCTAGGCCATTGATAAAAAAGTACGATCAAGCAGTTCATAATTCCTTAAAAGAATCGCTTCGGATATTGCGAAAGATGAAGTATAATTAAGGGGAAATGCAATAAAAGATCATTGACATTACTATTTCGACATTAGTTTATGATCATTTAATTCAGTTAACTTCCAAATACCTGTTCATGGCTTGGCAACGAAGGTATAGCGCCAAAATTAGTAGTGGTAATAGCACCAGCTGTATTGGCGTTTTTTACCATATTCAATAACAGGTCGGTATTTTCAATAATTTCGAAAGGATCGTCCAAAGTGGCGATTTGGTATAAAAGGCAACCAATAAAAGCATCGCCCGCACCTGTGGTATCAACAGGGTTTACCTCAATACTCGGAATGGTATATTTAGAATTTTCCGTGCTCAGCAAAGTACCATCACCACCCAATGTTATGGCAATCACTTTGGTACCTATTTCATGCAATACCGCACAGCATTCTTCCATATCTGTTTTACCCGACAATAACTGCGCCTCCTCTAAACTAAACTTGCATAAATGGGCTTTTTGAATAAAAGGCAAACATTTTTTTATAAAGATAGTTTCCTCATTTTTCCAAAGATCCCCACGAAAATTTGGATCAAAGCTTATAAATGTATCTTGGGTCAGGGCATCAAAGAAATAACGGCCATATGCTTCTTCCAATTCACCCCCGAGTAGGGCTGTTGCAGCACCAAAATGCACGAGGTTTCCCTTAAAACCTTTCTTAATGGAAGAATCGTACTTCAATTTTTTATCTGCACCACGACTAAAAACGAAATCGCGTTCACCATTTTCGGCAATTGATACAAAGGCAATTGTGGTGAATGATCTTGAACGTTGGGCCAGGGAGAGATCTACTTTATTTTCTTCCAAAACATTCAAAAGAAAAGTACCAAATTGGTCTTTGCCTACGCAGCCAATGAATTTACTTTGTCCACCAAGTTTAGCAATGGCACAGGCCACATTCGCAGGAGCACCACCTGCTTTTTTTGTAAAGACTTCCGCTTTGGAAAGATCGTTACCCTGCTTTTCTGCAACAAAATCTATCAACAGCTCCCCAATGCAATAAACCTTTTTCATTTTAACGAAGTTTTATCCTTTTAAAAGTAATGAGAAATATCCTCCCAGTTATGAATTACAAGGATTTAATATTAAGAGAACAGCTAAAATAAAAATATAACAACTCCCTTTAATGGCTTGGGGGCTTTTACCCACATTTTGAGGAACCACAATCTGTACAAGTAAGGCATCCTTCCTGATATATTAGATTTGTGGAGCTGCAATTCGTACATTTTTGTCCTTTGACAGCAGTACCATCGGCAACATATTTTTTTAAGGCCCGGACAACACCATTTTTCCATGTATTTATAGATTCCCCTTCCAATTGGAGACTGTTGATCAGGTCCACTACTTTTTCAATGGGCATACCATGACGTAAAGTACCGGAAATTAATTTGGCGTAGTTCCAATATTCGGGATTGAACTTGTGTGAAAGCCCTTCAATGGTGGTTTTATACCCTCTTTTGTTTTTGTATTGAAAATCGTATCGGGATGTACCGTCTTCATTCCTGTTCTTTATAATCAATCCATCATTGACCCAACGAGGAATTAAAATACCATCCTCGTCATCTGCCAGACCGGTAAATATTTCATAGGGTTGGTCATCTATTAAACCTATAAATGCAATCCACTTTTCTTTATTGTTCTGAAAGCGCACTACATCAGCTTCCAAAGTTTGGGGGCGCTTTATTGGGAATGATGTTTCATCATTTTCGGAATCATCTGCAATAAGTACCCCTGATCTTGAACCATCCCTATATACGGTAACCCCTTTACAGCCAACTTTCCATGCTTCCATATATAGCTTATCTACTAATTTTTCGGATGCATCATTTGGAAGGTTAATAGTAACACTAATAGAGTGATCTACCCATTTTTGTACCGCACCTTGTAGGTGTACTTTGCTCAACCAATCCACATCATTTGAGGTAGCTTTATAATACGGTGATTGTTCAACTATCTTATCAAGCTCTTTTTTGCTGTATTTTTTCTCGGTATCAAAACCATTTATTTGCATCCATTGCTTGAATCGATGATGGAAAACCATATATTCTTCCCAACAATCACCTACCTCGTCAATAAAATCTACCTGAACATCCTTATCATTGGGATTTACCTTTCTCCTACGTTTATAAACGGGCAGGAACACAGGTTCAATACCAGAACTTGTTTGGGTCATTAAGCTAGTGCTACCGGTGGGTGCTATGGTGAGTAGCGCTATATTCCTACGGCCATATTCCACCATTTCATAATACAATTTCTCATCGGCTTCCTTTAGGCGAAGAATAAAAGGATTATTTTTCTCCCGTTCGACATCAAAAATTTCAAAAGCTCCGCGATCTTTGGCTGTATGAACCGATGCCCTATAGGCTTCCAGTGCTAGTGTTTTATGTACATTGACGGAAAATGCGTTGGCCTCATCGCTTCCATAGCGCAATCCTAAAGCAGCTAACATATCACCTTCGGCAGTAATTCCAATGCCAGTACGTCGGCCCTTTATAGCTTTTTCCTTGATTTTTTCCCACAACCTTACTTCAGAGGCTTTGGTCTCATCCAATTCAGGATCAGAATTTATTTTCGCAAGTATTACATCTACCTTTTCCAATTCCAGGTCAATGATATCGTCCATGATTTTTTGTGCAGCTACGATATGCTTTTTAAACAAATCGAAATTGAAAGAGGCATTTTCTGTAAATGGAGTTTCTACATAGGAAAATAAATTAATTGCCAATAATCTACATGAATCATAAGGGCATAATGGTATTTCACCACAGGGATTTGTTGAAACAGTTTTGTAACCAAGGTCCGCATAACAATCGGGAACCGACTCTTTTATTATTGTATCCCAAAAAAGGATACCGGGTTCAGCGGATTGCCAAGCATTGTGGACTATTTTATCCCATATTTTTTTAGCTTGTATTTGTTTTGAAATTTTTGGATTATTGCTGTGTACAGGAAACTTTTGTGTATAGGTACTGTTTTCTTCCACAGATTTCATAAAATCATCATCTATTCTAACAGATACATTGGCAGCGGTTATCTTGCCGAGCTCCATTTTGGCATCAATAAAATCTTCCGCATCGGGATGGTTAATGGATACTGAAAGCATCAATGCACCCCTTCGCCCGTCTTGTGCGACTTCCCTGGTCGAATTGGAATAACGTTCCATAAAGGGAACAAGCCCCGTTGAGGTAAGGGCCGAATTCTTAACAGGGGAACTTTTTGGTCTAATGTGCGACAGGTCATGACCAACACCACCGCGACGCTTCATCAATTGAACTTGTTCCTGGTCAATTTTCATGATACCACCATAGGAGTCAGATGAGCCTTCGTTACCAATGACAAAACAATTTGAAAGTGATGCTATTTGATAAGGGTTGCCTATGCCCGCCATTGGACTCCCTTGTGGGACTATATATTTGAAGTTTTTGATAAGATCAAAAACCTGATCTTCATTCATTGAATTTGGATAATTCTGTTCTATCCGCGCTATTTCCTTAGCTATTCTTCGGTGCATATCATCCGGGGTCAGCTCATAGATGGCGCCGTTGGAATCTTTTAAGGCGTATTTATTCACCCACACCCTAGCTGCAAGATCATCTCCCTTAAAATAGGTTAAACTTGATTGATAAGCTTGTTCTTGAGTATAGGTTTTCAATTTGGTTGGGATAGTTTTTGTGGACATTATGGCTTTTTAAGGTTAGAAACGCTATCAGTGATTTGGTAAAATTATCAATAAAAAACGAAACCATAATATGATAAATGTCATGAAGTTTACAAGAAATCAATGGTTATACATTGAAAACAAGGCAATTAAAAATTTATCAACATTAAAAAGTTAACAAATAAAAAAGATTTATTTTTTCTATATTTTTATTTTATCTAATGGAAAAAGGAAGTTTCAGGCCATAAATAAATAGATGCTCCTTCTTGGGTACGTTTTAAGAATTCCTTACCTTTTTAACAAATTAAAAGCACTATTAAAATGAATTTATTCGATGAAATTAAAAATAAGTTGAGTCATGAATTTATTGATATTGTTGAATGGCTAGATGATACCAATGATACGATTGTCCATAGATTTGAGCGCTACCAGAACGAGATTAAGAACAATGCTAAACTTATTGTTCGTGAAGGGCAAAAAGCCGTTTTTGTAAACGAAGGTCAACTTGCCGATGTTTTTACACCGGGAACCTATACTTTGAACACTAAAAACCTTCCTATATTGACCACCTTAAAGGGTTGGAAATATGGTTTTGATAGTCCATTTAAAGCAGAAGTATATTTTGTGAACACAAGACTGTTCACCGATGAAAAATGGGGTACTAAAAATCCGTTCATGTTAAGCGATGAGCGATTTGGATTGGTTGAAATCCGCGCATTTGGAACCTATAGTTTTAGAATTAAAGATGCAGGTAAGTTTGTTGTGGATGTTGTTGGTACCGATGGAAATTTTACGAATTACGAGGTAAACGAGCATTTAAAGAGCTTGATAGTAACCCGTTTTACCGATACCGTGGGTGAAGCGAATCTACCAATAGAATTATATGCCGCGAACACAAGCGAACTTTCTGAAACATGTCGAGTAGTGATGCAACCTGAGTTTGGAAGGGTGGGAATCGAGTTGGAAAAATTTTATATCGAGAATGTTTCCATGCCCGAAGAGCTCAAGAAAGAAATCTTTGAATATAGTAGATTGGATAAATTGGATATGACCAAACTTTCCCAATTCAAGGCTGCCAAGGCCATGGAAGCTGCCGCCAAAAATGAAGGAGGAACTGCCGGGGCAGGTATGGGAATGGGCATGGGCTTTGTTTTGGCCCAACAGATGGGCAATATGATGAGTCAGCCTGGGGCGCAACAACCTTTTGGGGGACAAACCCAGCCAACAGCTGCGATACCTCCACCAATGCCTGCGCAGATAATGTATCACTATGCTGTAAATGGCCAACAAATGGGCCCTGTTACATTTGATAGGTTAAAAGAATTATTCGCTAATAGGACTATAAATAGGGATTCTTTGGTTTGGAAACAAGGCATGGCCAATTGGGCTACTTTAAAAGATGTTGAAGAACTTAAGGTATTTTTAGGAGGAAATACGCCACCACCATTACCCAATGCTTAGGACCATATAAAACTTTTCTATTGAATTCCCGTTATTTTGCGGGAAAGGCATCAATACCATATGGAGGAAATCCTAAATTCTGAACATAATAAGCCGTGTGCCAATTGCGGCGCAGAACTTAAATTTAAACCTGGTTCGCACCAGTTAACCTGTGCTTATTGTGGCTACGAAGAGTTTATTGAGCAGACGAAAAGCAGTTTTGAAGAACTTGAGCTGCAACATTATCTAAAAGTTGTTGGGGAGAATGCTTATACGGAAACCATAGATTTGCTTCATTGTAAAAATTGCGGGGCAAATCAACATGTAGAGGAAAATTACAAATCCCTAGATTGTGTGTACTGTGGTGAACCTTTGATTCGAGAGGATATTGAAAAAGAAGGATGGATCTTACCTGGAGCTTTGGTCCCATTTCAGTTGGATGGTAAAAAAGCAAGGTCGATTTTCAAAAATTGGGTGAGCGGAATTTGGTTCGCTCCCAATAACCTAAAAAGGGCGGCACTGGATCCTGAAGGGCTCCATGGACTTTATATTCCTTACTGGACATTCGATGCAAACCTATATGCTTCATACCAAGGGCAAAGAGGGGACTATTATTACGAAACCCAAAAGGTAAGAACCAAGAATGGAATGCAGACCCGCCAAGTGCAAAAGACAAAATGGTCACCTGCCTCGGGAACGGTCAATGGTTTTGTGGATGATATTTTAATCAATGCCTCACAAAAAAAACGAACGGACATTCCACCAAAAATTGCATTTTGGAATCTAAAGGAATTGGCTGTTTTCAATTCTAAATACCTGGCAGGTTTTGTCACCGAGAAATATACTATTTCCCTCAAAGAAGGTCATCATAAGTCATTTCAAGAGGCAAAGCACATTGCCTATAATTGGATACGCAGGGATATAGGGGGTGATACACAACGTATAAGTCATGCCGATATTAAACTTTCCGATGAGACTTTCAAGCATATTTTACTCCCAGTTTACATAAGTTCATACAAGTATAATGGTAAGGAGTATCATTTTTATGTTAATGGTCAAACTGGGGTATTAAGTGGGTCCAGGCCCTATTCTTTCTGGAAAATTTTCTTTTTAGTGCTATTTATCATTGTAATTATAGCACTTATTGCGATTTTTACACAATGAGGACACTGGTAATTGGTGATATACATTCGGGTCTAAGAGCACTACATCAGGTTTTAGAAAAAGCCATGGTTTCAACTGAGGATAAACTGATTTTTTTGGGGGATTATGTAGATGGTTGGAGTCAAGCGGTTGAGACTGTAAATTTTTTGATTGATTTACAGAAAACACATAATTGTTATTTTTTAAGGGGAAACCACGACGAACTATGCTATGACTGGCTTATTAAAGGCGAGGATAATCCTCTTTGGTTGCATCATGGCGGTTCAGCGACCGTGAATTCCTATGAAAAGGTCCATGAATCGATTAAAAAAAAGCATATCAATTTTTATGAAAATTTGATAAATTATTATCTGGATGTAGATAATAGATTGTTTCTACATGCCGGATTCACAAATCTAAGGGGTATTGAACATGAGTATTTTTCCAAGACTTTGTATTGGGATAGAACCCTTTGGGAATTGGCACTTTCCCTAAATCCAAATTTAAGCAAGGGTGATCAGTTTTACCCCAATAGACTTTCGCTCTACGAAGAAATCTACATTGGTCATACGCCGGTAACAAGAATGGGTAAAACTACGCCACAAAATGCTGCCAATGTTTGGAATATAGATACTGGAGCTGCCTTTAAAGGCCCATTATCAATTATAAATATAGATACGAAAGTGGTTTGGCAAAGCGATCCTGTTTATACTTTTTATCCCGATGAAAAGGGGAGAAATTAAAAATTTAGGAATACTTTAGTTTTGAATAATAGTATTAATAACGTTCTTTGTTAAAAATTAGAGAGATGTCAATAAAGAATATTAGGCTTGAAGTAATGCAGGCCATAGAGCCAAGAGTGGATGAATTTATGGATTCTTTTCTGATTCCAATAGATGATATCTGGCAACCTTCTGACTTTCTTCCTGATCCAAAAGGAGATAACTTTTTTAATGCGATTGAGCAATTACGTGAAGAGTCCAAAGAACTTGGATATGACTTTTGGGTAACAATGGTTGCGGATACAATTACTGAAGAGGCCTTGCCAACCTATGAGTCATGGCTTATGGATGTTGAAGGAATCAACCAACATGAAGGAAAGAAAAATGGCTGGTCTAAATGGGTTCGTGCGTGGACGGCTGAAGAAAACCGTCATGGGGATGTACTCAACAAATACCTTTACTTGTCTGGAAGGGTTAACATGCGGGAAATGGAAATTACTGCCCAGTATTTAATATCAGATGGATTTGATATAGGGACCGATAGAGATCCATATAAGAATTTTGTTTATACCTCATTCCAGGAATTAGCTACAAATATCTCACATAAGAGAGTGGGGCAAATGGCCAAAAAGAAAGGGAATATTCTTTTAGGTAAAATGTGCACCATCATTGCCGGTGATGAGATGCGACATCATTTAGCCTATAGGGAGTTTGTTAAAACTATTTTTGGGGAAGATCCTTCTGGAATGATGTTGGCTTTTGCCGATATGATGAAAAAGAAGATTGTTATGCCTGCTCACTTTTTACGTGAATCTGGTGGATCTATAGGTACTGCATTTGAAAATTTTTCCAATTGCGCACAAAGACTGGGAGTTTATACGGCCCAGGATTATATTGATATTCTTAAAAAATTAAATACCTATTGGGAGCTCGATGCTGTTAGGAGTCTCTCTGAAGAAGCGGAAAAAGCGAGGGACTATTTACTGAAACTTCCGGATAGATTGCAGCGAATTTCAGAACGCATGTCGTTCCCACAAGATCAATATCATTTTAAGTGGGTTGAGGCCAATGGAGTTTTGTAACAAATAAAAAAGGCGGTTCAAATTGAACCGCCTTTTTTATTTCTTCTTATTTATTAAAGCTTACCATGTTTATGTTCTTCTTGCCATTTGGCAAGTTCTGTCCATTTACCTTCATAAGCCATTTTCGCTTGCATGGGCCAAGATGCAGGATCATGAACTTTATAACGATTGCCTCCACTATCCAGTACTTCCTGACATTTGGCCACCGTGGTATCCGAAAGTAATTTCCACGTATTTACACCAACACTTTTGAACATGCCTTCTATTTTTGGGCCTATTCCTTCAACGATTTTCAAATCATCTTGTTTTACCGCTTTACCCAAAGAAGCTTTTGCGGCTGCGGCGTTAAAAGGCATACCTTTTACACTTTTTTCAGTAGAGACTAAGGAGGCAGCTGCTACTGCACCTCCTGTTGCTCCTAGTGCTGCTGCAGCCGATACTTTGCCTTTACAAGCATCCAAATCGGCCTGTAGTTTGGCATTTTTGTCTTTTAATAGCTTCAAATCAGCCGAATTGTCTATGGTTGTACCTTTCCCTTTACCTAAAAGATATCCAAAATAAGCACAAAGTATACCTACTAATATTGGAATCAACCAGCACCAAATATTCATATTTTCAAAATCCATTTTTCTTAAGTTTTATGTTAGTTATTTAATTCAAATTAATTGCGGTTCTTTAATTTTTTAATAAAAGCTTCTTTCCAAACACATTCATTACATGGAAACACATTGACTGCAACATGAAATGAAAAAGTAAGTTCCAGCTAGAATAGTGATAATAATCCCGATTATATTCGTCGTTGATTTTGACATTATTTAAATTGTTTAGTGTTTGGACTACAATGTATTAAAAAATTCCTAAAAAATGTTAAAAAATAAGCATTAAATACTCTATATCAAGTATGTAAGTTGACACATGGTTTCAAGATTTTTTACCATTCATACAAATTTTAGAACCGTTTATATAAAATATGGGTTTAGTATCGAAAAGAAGTCGGAAATTGTAGAAAAATATAGAAATCCAAACCCTATCTCTCCCGACAAAGTTACGGCATTGAGGTAGGGTTACTTATTTGGGGAATATATTAATACAAATAAATTTTATTTCCTAAAAAACCAAATACACCTTAATTCCTTTCATTTATACATTTCTTGGAACCAATTGTACATTAACAGAGAAGTTTTTGAATAGTATACTTTATTTTTAGATAACTGAGAACTTAGAGAATAAATTAAGGATGAAAGCGAAAATGAAAAACTTCCTAACCTTTTGTTGTATGGTGGTCGTACTTGGCACACAAGCTTTACTTGAAGGAAGCTGGAAAGTTGAGGAACCTAGAGGTGAAAATGTAAAATCGTAAGGAAGTAAATAGATTGGTAATAAAACGTTCTATTTAAAATCCAATTATTTGAGTTAGTTTAGTTGGTTAAGTTAACCCGCTGACCGTTTGAGCCAGTACCGCCTATAGTGGTATGTAGGAGCTAATTGGTCAGCGGGTTTCTTTATGTTTTATAAATCAAATTTGATCCCTTGTGCCAAAGGTAATTCCGTTGTATAGTTAATCGTATTGGTCTGTCTTCTCATATACACTTTCCAAGCATCAGAACCAGATTCACGGCCACCACCTGTTTCTTTCTCACCACCGAAGGCACCACCTATTTCAGCACCTGAGGTACCAATATTCACGTTTGCGATGCCACAATCACTACCAGCAAAGGATAAAAAGTACTCGGCTTCACGAAGATTGTTGGTCATAATCGCAGAGGATAGACCTTGTACAACCCCATTTTGTAAGGAGATTGCATTTTCAACCTTACCGGAATATTTCAATAAATACAATACAGGTGCGAAGGTTTCATGTTGCACAATTTCAAAATCATTATTGGCTTCAGCTATGGCAGGCTTAACGTAACAGCCGCTTTCGTAACCTTCCCCTTTTAATACACCACCTTCAACAATCAATTTTCCCCCCTCCTCAACAACTTTCTTTAAAGCAGTTTCATACATTTTAACCGCATCTTTATCAATTAATGGACCAACATGGTTATTCTCGTCTAATGGATTTCCGATTCGAAGTTGTTTGTATGCACTCATAACCGCCTCTTTCACCTTATCATAAATCGATTCGTGTATAATTAATCTTCTGGTGGATGTACAGCGTTGTCCCGCCGTGCCCACGGCACCAAAAACGGCGCCGATTACGGTCATTTTAATGTCCGCATCAGGTGTAACTATTATGGCATTGTTACCACCTAATTCCAACAACGATTTACCAAGCCTAGCTGCAACCGCCTGTGCCACAATTTTACCCATTCTTATAGATCCCGTTGCGGATATCAAAGGAACCCGTTTATCATTGGTCATCATTTCGCCCACCTTATAATCACCGTTTATCAAACAGGAAATTCCTTCGGGCAAATTGTTCGCTTTAAAGACTTCTGCAGCGATATTTTGACATGCGATTCCGCATAATGGTGTTTTTTCGGAAGGTTTCCAAACGCAAACATCCCCACAGATCCATGCCAAGGCCGTATTCCATGCCCAGACCGCTACTGGAAAATTAAAAGCCGAAATAATACCAACCACTCCCAATGGGTGATATTGCTCATACATACGATGTCCTGGACGTTCTGAATGCATGGTCAATCCGTGCAATTGTCGGGAAAGGCCAACGGCGAAATCGCAGATATCAATCATTTCCTGTACTTCACCCAATCCTTCTTGATAGCTTTTACCCATTTCATAGGAAACTAATTTTCCAAGAGGCTCTTTTAGCTCACGAAGTTTTTCCCCAAACTGGCGAACAATTTCACCACGTTGTGGTGCGGGTTTTTCTCTCCATGTTTTAAAGGCATTGGTGGCGGTGTTCATTACTTTTTCAAAATCGGATTTTGAAGTACACCTTACCTTACCTATCAAGGCTCCATCTACCGGGGAATAGGATTCAATAATTTCCCCTGACCCAAAATGTGTTGCCCCTGTTGAGGTACCATCATTGATTTCTTGAACCCCCAACTTTCTTAGCGCATCATTGATGCCGAATTCTATTGCGATTTTTGACATTTTATAACTTTTTGAATACGAATTGTTAAATTTTCGACAAAGCTACGAATAATAGTGGTTATTCACTTTTGAAGTAAAGAATATGTTTCTTGTTAAAAAAAAGAATTAAAAACAATCAACACAATTGCTAACAAAGCGGGCAATGCTTGAATAAAAAATATTTTTTTAGTAGCTGTAAATGCCCCATATATCCCTGCAATTGTGACACAACCCAAAAAGAAAATTGAAATATTGGTTTGCCATACTGGATCCTGAATCATAAAGGTCCATAAAAGGCCAGCAGCTAAAAATCCGTTATAAAGCCCTTGATTGGCAGCCAATGGTTTGGTAGGTTCAAATAATTCTGGCGGAAAATTTTTGAATATTTTTCTTCCTTTGGTTGTCCAAGCGAACATTTCGAACCACATAAAATATAGGTGCAAAAGAGCTATTATGGTGATTAAAATGGCGATTAGTATTCCCATGGATCAGTCTTTGGCAATAAACCGTTCATCCACGGGCATTACAGTGCCACAATTATTACAGGTCCTTAATTCCTTAGAACCATAAAAATGTTTGAAGTGCCCTAAAAAGTCTTTCTCAATATCGTTAAGGGTAAAATAAGCTTCATATAATTTGTGGTTGCAATTATCGCAGAACCATAACAACCCATCATCAACATTCATATCCGCTCTTTTCCGTTCAATGACCAAACCAATCGAACCTTCGTAACGTACTGGGGAATGGGGTACTTTTGCTGGGTGCAAATACATATCTCCTGGTCCAAGTTTCATGGTCTTCTTTTGTCGGTCTTCTTGAATGTGAACTTCGATATTACCCTCTAATTGGTAAAACAATTCCTCGGTTTCATTGTAATGGTAATCCTTTCTTGCATTGGGCCCAGCAACCACCATGACTATATAATCGCCCGATTCTGTATACAGATTTTTGTTTCCAACAGGGGGTTTTAATGAATCGCGGTTTTCTTCAATCCACTGGTTTAGGTTAAATGGTGGTGCAATAGCCATTGATCAAATTAGAATGTTAGTGACTTTTGTGCGTATGATTTCCTTTTTGGAAAACATTTCACTCGAGATTCAAATTTAATAAAGATAATTGGATTTGAAAGGACTAGCGATAGAAGAGCTGGGTAAAGTACAAATTACCATTTGCGTCTTTTTTAACACTTACCGCCGTGTGGGTAAATTCACCTTCCATGGTTTTTTTATGGTTGGGACTGGATAACCATTTCTCAAAGGCCTCAAACGCTGTCTTATAGTCTTTGGCTACATTTTCCGCCACGTACTCTGCATTGACTTCTGATGAGATTTTCGAAGCACGAGAGCTAAAATTATCATGGCTTATACTGCCATTGGCCACCATATAATCATTGTGTTGATTTGCATAATCATAGGCTACAGCACTAAATTGCAAAGAAGTATATCCCAAAGAAACCCTGTGATCGTTCACAACGTTCAATAGCTCATTTTCTACCTCAATGGCGTTTTCAGCCTCTATAATATTTAAATTTTCTATTGACTCTTTTGAACAAGAACCCAAAATAAAAACAAATAAAATGAGGAAAGCGTACTGCACTCTCATCTTCATACAAAGTTCTATTTGTAAGTAGGTAAACTATATCTAAGTAGGAAGAGAAGAATTGGGTGTTTCTCGAGTTCAATAAGTTGTAAGGGGATTTACTCAACTACTGTAATGATAAAGAAATTTATTGTATAGTTTTTTATTAATCGGTTTTTTTCGATGAATGGCACAGTTTAACAATTATAATGGAATCCAAATTATAAACTACATGATGAATTGTATATTAAAATCGGATAAAAATAAATGTTGTTTCCACTTTGTTCCTGTAAGTTAAAGTAACAAAAGCATTCATTTGGTTTTGTGGAGGCAACTTTGCAAGATAATGAGGGATAAGGAAATTGCAAGTACCTTAAACAAGTTTATAAATTAAATGGAAGCTTTCTTATCAACTGGCACTAAGACATTTGAGTTGGAAATTTGTCCGACCCATTCAATGGCACTTTCCAATGAATTGAACCATCTAAATTTGGTGTTCACAAATAATCTTTCAAGCATTGCATTGAAATAGCCTGTCTTGGTATAACTTATAATACCATAAGCTTTTAAGTTAAATCTGAAACTGAAGAATTTTTTCCAATCAGTAGGTACAACTGAATAGTCGTGCACCCGATTTGAAATGTAAACGATGTCCTTGCCATTGTTGTCATACAAATTGGAAAGTTCATCTGCAATCAATCTACCGTGTTCTTTCCAAGTAACATGAACATTTTCATGTATTTCCCCAACTATGAATGTGTCGAATAAATAGAAATCACCAAAACTATAATTGATTTCGTGTATTGCCCTGTAGAAATATTGTGTGTCCCTTAATTTTTTCAATGTGCCCTCAAATTCATTGTTCTCATTTACAAAGGAAGAAAACCTATTTCAATGGAATGGTTTTATTCGTTCAATAGTCATTAAAACCTCTGTAATACCAAAATATTCTGATTCAACTTATTGCACTTAAGTGATTTATGCGAATAAGATTACATTATTTGAGGTCGGATCAAAAGAAAATGTAAAATCCAAATTACTTGTTACTCTTCAATATTTACATATTTTTGGTCTATGCACAAGATAGTACAAATTGATGATGATTTTATCAATGGAAACACCATTTTTTCTGAGTTAATCCTTGAGTTAAAAAGAGGTTTTGCTTCAAAAAGTATAATAGTTCCGATGCGTCATCACCATGATTTCCCTAACCCTGAAGTGGGTGCAGATTCTACATTGCTGTTAATGCCGGCATGGGACCCAAGTAAGGAAGCCGGAGTGAAAATCGTAACGGTAAGCCCTGAAAATGGGAGGTTTGGCCTTCCTTCAATACAAGGGGTTTATATTTTAATAGATACTGTTAAAGGTGGGGTTAAGGCTATTTTGGAAGCGAAAGGCCTAACCGTAAAAAGAACTGCTGCCGCTTCGGCCTTGGCATCTTCTTTTTTATCAAGGGAAGAATCTTCATCGCTATTAATGATTGGTACGGGGGCGTTATCCAGCAATTTAATAAAGGCGCATGCTAGCGTACGGCCTATAAAGAAAGTTTTTGTTTGGGGGCGAAATTTTGAAAAAGCCAAAGGTATTTGTGAAGGGTTGAAAAACAATGAATTCGAAATTATTGCTGTTGAGACCATAGAAGGGAAAATCGATGAAGTTGATATCATTTCATGCGCAACACTATCTAAAACCCCATTGATTTTAGGAAAATATTTAAAAGAGGGGCAGCATGTTGATTTGGTCGGGGCCTATAGAAAAGATATGCGCGAAGCCGATGATGAGGTTATTAAAAAAGCATCCGTTTTTGTAGATACCCTACAGGGGGGACTCAAAGAAAGTGGCGATATTGTTATTCCATTGCAAAATGGGATTTTAAAGGAAGAGGACATCAAAAGTGATTTATTCGGTCTGTGTTCCCAAGAAAATAAAGGTAGAACCAATAATAAAGAGGTAACAGTTTTCAAATCTGTAGGGTATGCACTGGAAGATCTGGTAGCGGCTACATATTATTACAATAAATTCGGCGATGTATAATACGTACGAGAATATAATTGGCAAGATTAATTTTGTGCCTCCAAAAAAATGGTCGCAGATCAAGACCATTGATATGCATACCGGCGGGGAACCACTACGTGTAATTATCGATGGTTTTCCTGAACTCAAAGGAAGTTCAGTTTTGGAGTATAGACGTTATTGTATGGAAAATCACGACCATTTAAGAACGGCGTTGATGTTTGAACCAAGAGGTCATGCCGATATGTATGGTTGTATTCTGGTGCCGCCCAATGACGATCAGGGCGATTTTGGAATCCTTTTTTTACACAATGAAGGGTATTCGACAATGTGTGGCCATGCAATAATCGCAATATCCACTTTGGCTATTGAAATGAATTGGATCAAAGTAGAGGAAGGCGATAACATATTAAAGATTGATGCTCCTTGTGGTCGGATCACCTCGTTCACCAAAGTAAAAAAAGGCAGAATTACGGGAGTTCGTTTTTATTGTGTTCCCAGTTTTGTGGTAGGGTTAGATCGTACGGTAAATGTAAAAGGAATGGGTACGGTGATTTATGACCTTGCTTATGGAGGTGCTTTTTATGCCTACGTTGATATGGCGAAAAACAATTTTAAATTTGATTTAAGCGTAAATTCATATAGAACATTGATTACGAAAGGGATGGATATTAAACATGCCGTAATAGCCAAGGACAAAGAAATTTTACATCCGTTTGAACAAGATCTGAGTTTCCTATATGGGACTATTTTTGTGGATAATAACAAACAGATTTCAGGGGCCGACAGTCGTAATGTCTGTATTTTCGCAGAGGGCGAGGCAGACCGTTGTCCCACTGGTTCCGGGGTTTCGGGGCGAATGGCGATTCATAGGGCTAGAAATGAAATCAATTTTGGGGAAAGCATGGACATTGAGGGTATTACTGGGTCGGTTTTCAAGGGTTCAGCGGTATCTGAAGAAGATTATGGCCCTTTTAAGGCGGTTATTCCCCAGGTTGAAGGAACTGCTTATATTACAGGAATGCATACATTTTATATTGACCCTAAGGATCCTTTTAAAAATGGATTTATTCTTAGGTGATTTTAACTAAGCAAACTGTTATTCTTCAGTTTCACTATCCTCTTTCTCTTTAAGTACTTTGGAGAATACTAATGCCCCAATTTCCTTGATAGGTTCGTAGAGAACCGATTCTTCCATGGTCTCACTTTTTATAAGATTTATTGAAGAATTCGCTCGGTCAAAGAATACCAATAATGCACCTAGAATCACCGCTACCTTTAATGCGCCAAAAATAGCACCTGCTAATTTGTTCAATAGGCCCAACATAGCGAAATCAACAATCTTGGTAAGTAATTTACCTACAAGTTGCACTATTAAGACAATGATAATAAAAGTTATAATGAAAGAAGTAAGGTTTATATAGCGTTCATTCCAATCCATATTTTTCGAAAGATAGTCGCCAGCAATATATGAGAAATGAATTGCGCCGTAAAGCCCAGCAATCAAGGCGATGATTGATGCGATTTCAATGAACAATCCATTTTTAAGACCTTTATAAAGTCCGTAAATAAGTAAAAGACCCAATACTATGTCCAAAATTCCCATATAAATATGTTTGGTATAAATATAGGACTTTGATTTGTACCTTTGAATGCCCCTTAACCTGAAGGGAAAAAGTTAAAAAATGTCTAGAGACTTACAATTAAAGGAACGCTGGGGGGTGTTGGTGGAAAAATTATCGGCACAATTCGCCGATGGCGATGTATTGGAATTGGATGCCATTATTTATTTAGTCGGGATACAAGAATTGGGACAATACCATAAAACCTATAGAAAAGATGAGAAATTAAACCTGATGCATATTGCCATCTGCAGATTATTGGAACCTTATGGGTATTATGAGTTTCAGTTTTTTGATGAAGAAGGATGGCCGCATTATATAATAAAAGAAGAATTACCACCATTAAAAGCAGGAGAACAATCAGTCTTGATGAAGGAAGCTATTGTTAGCTACTTTATTGAAAAAGAGTACATCATCTAAATTCTGAGCGAAACCCAGTGGTGGAAAAAGAATATGTTTTGTTTTTCGTCATTTCAGCGAACCTTTCTGAGGGCAATTTGGAGCAGGATTCAATATCGCAATAAAAACTCGACCAAATAAAGTTTATGAATATCAAAAAACCCTACTACGCTGTAATCTTTACGAATACCCGAACAGAGGTTGATAAAGGATATTCGGAAATGGCCCAACAGATGGAAGATCTGGCGAGGCAACAACCGGGGTTTCTTGACTTCGAAAGCGCCAGGGATGGTTTGGGCATTTCGGTGAGTTATTGGGAAAGTTTGGAGGATATAGCGAAATGGAAAGCAAATACCGATCATTTATTCGCTCAAAAAAAAGGTATTTCAGATTGGTATAAATGGTATAAAGTTCGTATTTGCTTGGTTGAACGGGAATATGGGTTCATCAAAAAAAACCCTGCCCTTGAGTAGGGAAGGTGCCCGATTTATTAGGACGGGAGGGTATGGGAATTAAGCCATTGATGCCACAGTTAACAAGCTGCAATTACTATACTAACAGAAAAATAACTTTGTTTTTGATATAGTAAGTTTAAGCGCTATCTTTAATTTCTTATCCTTCAAACTATGTCAAAACAATACATCATTTCCCTTGATCAAGGAACCACAAGTTCAAGAGCATTGTTGGTAGATCAAGAAGGTACCATAGTAAATATGGTACAGCAAGAATTTCAACAAATATTTCCTCATTCAGGCTGGGTAGAGCATGACCCCAAAGAGATTTTACAATCCCAATTGCATGTTATGCATCAATTGATGGAAAAAGAGAATATAGATCTCTCGCTTATTAAGGGCATCGGTATCACAAATCAACGTGAAACCACTATGGTTTGGGATAAAAATACAGGGGAACCGGTCTATAATGCAATTGTT
The DNA here is from genome assembly GCA_963762065.1 of uncultured Flavobacteriaceae bacterium. GTDB lineage: Bacteria > Bacteroidota > Bacteroidia > Flavobacteriales > Flavobacteriaceae > Maribacter_A. The sequence goes on from CAVXJE010000004.1 coordinate 382,288, forward strand.
TGGCAAGATAAAAGAACAGCTGATATCTGTGAGGACCTAAAGAAAATGGGGTTGGTGGAACATGTTAGAAAAACAACAGGTCTGGTCATTGATTCCTATTTCTCTGGCACCAAGGTAAAATGGATATTGGATAATGTGGCAGGTGCAAGAAAAAGAGCCGAAAATGGTGATTTACTAATGGGGACAGTAGACACTTGGTTGGTTTGGAATATGACCAATAAAAAGAATCATGTCACCGATTACACCAATGCTTCACGAACCATGATCTATGATATTGTGAACCTAAAATGGGATGATAAACTTTTGAAAACATTGGGAATTCCTAAAACCATGTTACCTGATGTAAAACCATCGGCCCACCATTTTGGGGATTATATATTGAATGGTGTTAGCATTCCAATTGCTGGCATTGCAGGTGACCAACAAGCCGCATTGTTCGGGCAAGGTTGTTTTAAAAAGGGCACAGCAAAAAATACATATGGTACAGGATGCTTTATGTTAATGAATACCGGCGAAAAACCACAATTTTCTGAGAATGGGTTATTGACAACAATTGCGTACGGATTAAATGGGAAAGTCAATTATGCTTTTGAAGGAAGTATATTTATTGCAGGGGCGGCCATTCAATGGCTTCGAGATGGACTGGGGCTTATAAAGGATGCAAAAGAGACTGAAGCTTTGGCGAATTCGGTAAAAGGCGATAGTTCAGTATATGTGGTTCCTGCCTTTGCAGGATTGGGTGCGCCTTATTGGGATATGTATGCACGCGGTGCTATTTTCGGATTGACCCGGGATACTGGAAAAGCACATTTGGTGAAAGCGACATTAGAGTCATTGGCTTACCAAACTAAAGATATATTAAAGGCCATGGAAGATGATTCCGGTATAGAGTTGAAAAACTTAAGAGTAGATGGTGGTGCATGTGCGAACAACTATTTGATGCAATTTCAGGCCGATATTTTGGGGACAGAAGTCCATCGACCCGAGGTAATTGAATCAACTGCCATGGGAGCTGCGTTTTTAGCCGGAATTCAAGTGGGCTTGTGGACCCAAGAGGATATAGACCAAAGTAGACCTATAGACCGTATTTTTAATCCCACTTTTGATAGGGTCAAACGAAAACGCCTATATAAAAAATGGCAAAAAGCAGTGGAGCGAACCAAAGGTTGGGAAGATTAATCAATAATCATCGGCACAGTCATATTGAACATTGTAGAAATGCATTTCATCAAAGATCTTAAAGGAAATATTAATATTGAAATACCCGAAAAGTCGGGATTGAATAAATGAAAAATAATACTAGATTTTCAAATCTTGATAGAAAAAAGACCATTCAGGAATTAGCCAAAGAATCGTATGATCTTGTTGTAATTGGTGGAGGGATCACAGGTGGTGGCATCGCTTTGGATGCTGCATCAAGGGGATTGAAAGTGGCATTGGTAGAAAAGAATGACTTCGCTTCGGGCACCAGTAGCAAATCCACCAAATTGATCCATGGCGGGTTACGTTATTTGAAACAATTCGACTTTTGGTTGGTCAAGGAAGTTGGTTCTGAAAGGGCCATTGTACATAAATTGGCCCCGCATTTAGTGATACCTGAAAAAATGCTATTACCGCTGATTGAAAACGGTTCTTATGGTAAATGGCTTACTTCCATAGGGCTTAAGGTATATGATATTTTGGCCCAGGTAACAGGTGATGATAAGCGCAAGATGTTAGAGAAGAAAGAAGCTTTGAAATTGGAACCGCTCTTACCTAAAAAGATACTGAAAGGCGCAGGTTATTATGCTGAGTACCGAACAGATGATGCTCGTTTGACAATTGAAACCATAAAAACCAGTTTGCAATTTGGGGCGAAAGCCTTGAACTATGCAGAGGTGACCGATTTTATATATGAAGATGATATAGTAGCCGGTGTTAATGTCAAAGACACAACTTCCGGAAAGGAATTCATTATAAAGTCAAAATTTGTAATAAGTGCAGCAGGACCTTGGGTAGATGAGTTACGAAGTGTGAATAATTCCAAAAAAGGGAAACGCCTTCACCTTACCAAAGGGGTGCATTTGGTTTTCCCATTTAAAAAACTGCCTGTGAAACAGTCGGTTTATTTCGATATTCCTGATGGCCGCATGATGTTCGCAATTCCAAGGGGAAAAATAACTTACGTTGGAACCACGGATACCAATTTTGACAAGGACAAAGATAATGTCAAAGTAGATTTGGCAGATGCCATATATCTGCTTTCGGCAGTAAACAATATGTTCCCCAAGATCGAATTGGAAATGGAAGACATTATCTCTTCATGGGCAGGACTTCGTCCTCTGATTCATGAAGAAGGGAAATCGGCATCGGAACTGTCTAGAAAAGACGAGATATTCACTTCCGATACTGGGCTTATTAGCATTGCGGGGGGAAAACTCACAGGATATCGTAAAATGGCGGAACGTGTGGTAAACCGCATAATGAAAAAAATGGAAGAGGATTCCGGCAGGAAAAATGTTGAATGTAACACCGAAAAAATCCCACTTTGTGGTAATGATTTTAAAAAATACAAACAAGTTAAAAAATATATCGACGATGTTTTCAAAAGAATTGAACCTGATGGCTTAACAAGCTATGATGCTTGGTTTTTAGTGACGAACTACGGTGTTCAAACCGAAATTATACTTGATAATTATGGGCAAATAAAAGGTGGTGATAATAAAATACGACTGGCCATAGCTGAACTACGCTTTGGCGTTGACTATGAAATGGTTCAAAACCCCATGGATTTCTTTATTCGGAGAACAGGAAGACTTTATTTTGATATTGATGGAATGCGCTCTTTGATGGATCCAATTCTAGAGGAATTCAAACTACTTTTTAAAGTGGATGACGCCCAAATAATTTATTGGAAAGAAGAGCTTTTAACCCAGATTGAGGAACATTCGAATTTTTCGATGGAGCGAGTTTAAACTTAGATAGACCACTTTCTTTATTGAGAAGGGGAACGAATTTCACCTTGGTTCAAGACAGGGGAGGTTTCTTTTTCTATTAGGCCCTATATCCATTTTAGGTATTATTAATCAATCTTATCGGTCAATTCCTTAAATATACGTTTCGCATTCTTTCCGCCATATAACACTTCATAGACTGCATCAATAATTGGGGATTTAACTTTGCTCTTAAAGGTACTTTTAAGTTCATAGGCACTTTTTGTGGCATAATAACCTTCGGCAACCATACTCATTTCCATCATTGCGCTTTTTACGGTATACCCTTTGCCGATCATATTGCCGAACATACGATTACGACTGAATGTTGAATATCCTGTCACCAATAAATCCCCTAGGTACGCCGAGTTATTTATATTGCGTTTCATTTTGTGAACACGTTTTATATAGCGATTCATTTCGCGAATCGCATTACTCATTAAAACACTTTGAAAATTATCGCCATAACCCAATCCGTGGGCAATACCTGCTGCTATGGCATAGATATTTTTCAGCATGGCTGCATATTCTGTCCCAATTATATCGTCGGAAATCTTGGTCTTAATATAGTCGCTATTGAATCTTTGGGCCACTAATTTAGCCTTGTCTGTATCTGCACAGGCAATGGTTAAATAAGACAAGCGTTCCAAGGCGACCTCCTCTGCATGACACGGTCCTGTAATTACACCAATATTGGGAAAAGGTAGGTTGTACTTTTCATGAAAGTGTTCCCCCACGATCAAACCGGTCTCAGGTACAATACCTTTTATGGCCGAGAAAACAATTTTGTCCTCTAAAGAAATGTTCAATTTTGATAATTCAGACTCTAAAAAAATAGAGGGAATGGCAAAGATCAAAATATCATTATTACTTACGGCATAATTCAGATCAGTTGTTAAATCCAACTGATCAACTTTAAATTCTACTGAGCTTAAATAATTGGGATTGTGCTTTTGCTTTTTTATATGCTCAACAGCATCTTCATTTCGCATATACCAGGTTACCATTTTAAGGTTTTCTGTCAGCATTTTAACAATAGCCGTGGCCCAACTACCACCACCCAATACTGCGAATTTCAATTCCTTGTTCATTCCAATAATTTAATCGCCTCAAAAGTAAATAAAAATGAAATAACATATTAGACGTTGATAATCAGTAATATACAAATATTGGCATAGTGCTTGTTTTAGTTTAAATGAACTTTGAAAAATGAACTTATGAAAGCGATAAAAATACTCTTTGGATCAGTACTTGTGGGTGCCTTGATGACTTCTTGTTATACAGAAGTAATCCTTGATGATGAATTTATTTTGGAATCAAGTTTTAATACAGATCAAGTTCTGCAATCATATGATTTATGGTATGTAGATATCAATGCCACCAAAGGCAATGGGGAAATGCCATTTTTACAACGTGCTTTTACAATTTCGTTCGATAATGGCAAATTATATGCCAACAACAATATTGTTGGTATTGGTAAAACTGGGAATGGAATTGGAATCAATGTAGGTTATTATAAACCCCTATCAGGCACTATTGAAATTGACCATAATGCAGATGGCCTATGGTTGTTGGATGTTTATGCCGTAAATGGCAATACCATTGAACTTTATGATAAATCATTAAATACATCCTATTATTTAAAAGGATTTCAGTTATATAATTTCGATTTTGATATGGTCTTCTATGAAAACATTCATTATTTCTTGCAGGAATATGATGCTTGGGAGAAAACATATACCAGCGAAGAAGGAGCAATCAATGATTTTGATGATGAGAACTTCCTTCAGTTTGTTACCAGCGGAAGTGGGGATTTTTTTAGATCATCAATAGATCAAGTAGGTACCCCAGTGAACAAATTACAATGGGATTTTGAAGGTGATTATGTGGTTTTTGATGTAGAAAACGATGAAACGCTTAAAACTTTAACACTCTCCTATGACTTTATGGGCAATGATTATTTTGAACTATACGTTATTAATGATAGTACTATTGAGTTGTATCACCCGAGTAGTGAGACAGTGTATGGGTTCAACGGCCGAGGGTATCAGCAGTACTTAAAATCGGGCAAAGGTTCGGTTGATAAGAAAAGGATAAAGACTTTTAATGCTATTATGAAGGTAAAACGATCCCGATAGCAATTGGGAGTAAGAAATAGAAAACTTTTTGGTTGGTTATTTAGTTAGGAACCGCCCCACATTTAAAGTTGGGGCGGTCCTTTTTAGGAAGACACATGAGTTAAAATAAAACATTTTGAATTATCCAAGTCGAACTAATCCCTACAGAAATGGCGGGGTCTTTTAACTCCATATTTCTTAATGGAATAACGCTGATAATTAAATTAAATAGGGTTTTTATTTTCCTTGATGTTTTTTTAAATCCTGTATAATTTTTATTGGCTACTTTCTTTTTATTTTAAAATGGTCCAGTTTTATATCATCAAGGCCCTTGTTATCAAATGGGTATTCCAAGTGATCCTGTATGTTGTAGAGTGAAATTAGTATGAATTCTGTAAGAATTACAACAAAGTAAACGGCTGCATGATTATAATTTGGTCCGATATTGAAAATTATTGTGGGGGTATAAATCAAAGGGAACATATATATGAATACTTTACAATAGGCCTTGAGGCTTATGGGAGTTCTGTGAACGTGAATAGCATGTAGATTGTCAATTGCTTCGTGTAGGTCGTTTAAATACTTGAATGTTTTATCTTTTAAACCCTTGGAAATCTTGCCATTTTTTGAATTAATAAAATCACAAATCTTATCTATTTCATCATCTAGATCTTTAATTTCTTCCTTCTGGGATTTGAGCTGCACCAAAGTTTTCTCCCCTATTGCTACTACTGTGTTTTCCAAATCACTTTTTTCTTCTACTGTTAAATTGCTGGTAGTTATATAATAGTAAAGTGTTTTGATAGAGCTCCTAAACTGACTTAAATGTTCAAGGGCTTTTTCCCTTCTCCTAAAAGAACCTCTAATAGAAAAAACCAAAGGAAATATAATAGCTATACTTAATAAAGTAAGGTCTACATTGAATGATATTTTGTAATGATAACATCCATAAACAGTTATCGCCGAAATAAGGACAACTATTAGTGTTCTAAAATTTAATGTTGCTAGATAGAGTTTAATAACAAGATTTTTAATATATTACAGCATAAAGTTAACCGAATATGAGTAATAATCAAATAATTATCAAGCTCCTTCTTTTTTGTTTTTTGTGCTCACCATCCTGTTTTGCACAGCAAAATGAGGAAGATAAAAAAATAGGTAAAGTTTCCGAGCTATTTTCGAGCGATTCTGTGCTTCAAATTAAATTGAATTATGCGAACAAGGAAATTAGAAAAAACACAAATGATAGCACCTATTTAAAAATTGATTTGGAATATCAAGTAGGAAATGAATGGAAAAGCCTTCCGGTCAGTATTCGTTCCCGTGGTAATAATAGGCTAAAGAATTGCTATTTTGCACCAGTAAAAGTCAAAATAAAAAAAGAAGACCGTCAGGGGACTTTATTTAAAGGGAATAAAGAGCTAAAACTTGTATTGCCTTGTCTTACCGAAAAGGAAGCAGACGATTTTTTGGTAAAGGAATTAATTGCCTATAAGTTATTTGAGTTGGTTTCACCCTATCATTACAAGACCAGGCTCTTGGATATTACACTTACTGAACCCAAGGGGAAGAATAATAAAGTTCATACTATAAAGGGATTTTTTATTGAGGATATACAGGTAGTGGCCAAACGGCATGGAGGAAATGTTCTAAAAAGAAATATACATCCATTACAGCAAGATGCTCTGTGTTCTGTTCAAAATGCATTTTTTCAGTATATGATCGGGAACACCGATTTTTCAACGGCATATCAGCATAATGAAAAGTTATTGTTTGTGAATAAAACTTCCTTGCCTGTACCATTTGATTTTGATATGTCCGGTTTTTGCAATACCAGCTATTCTGTAGTTTCACAGATTGGCGACCAACCATTACCCATTACACAGGTTACCCAGAGAATGTATAGAGGGTTTAAAAGGGATAATGATGTATTGGGTGAGGTAAGAAAACAGTTTTTGGAGAACAAAACAAATATGTTCGCAATTATTGAAGCACATAAGGATTACTTTGAAAATCCAAGAGAATACCAGGGTTGCGTTGCATATATTGAGGATTTTTTCGACGTACTGGCCAATGATGCCAAATTTCAAAGAGAAATTTTAAATAAGACTAGAACAAAATAGCCCTTCAAATTCAGTATAAGATTTTAATCAAATAATTCACTTAAAGGCTTCCCTTGAACGGCACTAGGTAATTGCAGGTTCAGGAACATCGCCAGACTTGGGGCAATATCAATAGGATACACATTTCTAACAGACTCACCATGCGGAATTCCCATTCCCATCCACAATAAAGGCACATGGGTGTCATAGCTATATCCTGAACCATGTACGGTGCCTTTTACCCTTTCAACTGCCATTCTTGAATTTGGACTTAAAATGGTCCCTGAGTCATACGCAATTAAAACATCGCCTGATCTTTTAGGGTAATAACCGTTTTGTATGGTTTTTCTTAAGCCTTCCTCATAGGTTTGGGTTTGAAGCTCATGTGCGGAAATTGCCAAATAAACACCCTTTTGGGTCATTAAAAAGTCAGCAACGTCCTGTTGTAAAACTGGTAATAATAATTTTTTTTCATCTATCGTGTTTTTATTTAGGTAAACTTGGTTCCCATCAAAATTCTCAATCCAATTAGCTGGGCTATATTTTGTGTATAAAAAGGAGGTTAGATTTTTATCGTACTGTTCTATCCTAGCTATATCACCATCCAATTTACGATCTTTGAGATAGGAAACCACAGGTATTGCTGCATGGTCAGAAGTTAAAAAAAGTATATAATTATTCTTGCCCACTTTAGAATCAAGAGTAGCAAAAAGTTCACCAAGGTTTTTATCCAAGCGTAGATAAATATCCTCTGCTTCAACGGATTGCGGTCCAAAAGTATGTCCTATTACATCTGTGACCGAGTAGCTTACATTCAATAAATCTGTATAGTCATCGGCACCTAATTCTTCGTTTTCAATGGCGGCAATTGCAAACTCTGTCAACAGGGAATTCCCTGCAGGAGATACCATAAGCAGGCTATATTCAGTTCCAGTTCCACTTGCTTTAACTTTTTCCCGCATGGTTTTAAAGTCATAAGGAAATGTGGGGCTGGTCTTGCCACCAAGGGAAGGCTCATACCTATTATGATCAGGAGCACTTGCAATGTAGGTAGAAAGCGGATATAACGTGTTCCAGGTTTGGTTAAGATAGGTGTCTGTTTTTCCCATTTCATTGAACTGGGAAACCCATTTAGGTACTTTTCTCATGTAATAAGAACTACTTACAAAATATCCGGGACTAGATTCCCAATCGTACCAGTAAGCTGCATTGGCAGACTCCCCACCAGGTAGAATTGCAGCCCTGTCCTTTATGGAAACACTTATGACCTTGGATTTAAAATTGCTACCAAGTCTTAACTCGTCCGATATTGTTGTGGCAGACAAGCTTTTAGGGGAAGCTCCTTTAGGATTCTCATTTAAAGAGCCTACCATTTTTTCGTTGGGATCACTGACACTACCTACATAACCCTCCAAATCCCTATTATACCAACTATTGCCGATAATACCATGATAAGCGGGAGTGGTTCCAGTATAAATTGAAGCATGTCCTGGGGCAGTTTCAGATGGAATATAATTAATATTAGTGTTCTTAAAATTGAATCCCTCTTTTAATAACCTATTAAAACCAGTCTCCCCATATCTGTCCTGATATTTGTACAACTGGTCAATACGCATTTGATCAATAACAATCCCAACAACCAATTTGGCTTTATTTGGAGTTTGGGCCAAACTATCGGAATAATGGCCGATAACTAAAACAAGAAATAGAAAAAGTACTTTGCGCATTACAAATTATATTAGGGGGTTTAAAAATAATCTTACTTATTTATTAGTCGAAAATTAAAGTTAAGCTTTCATTTTTTGGGTTACTTACAAGATAAAAAATAGTATGCAAAGAACGGCTTTTGTTGTGTAATATTTTTTTTGGAGGATGTTTCATTAATAATGTTTGTAAACCTAGTTTTATAATCTTATACAAGAGAATATTTGAATTGCATATTGGACCTTAATTACTTGGATGTTTCTTTTTGAATTCAGAAGGATTTTCATTGGCTACCTTTTTAAAAGTTCGGTTGAAATATGATAGACTTTCAAATCCACATTCAAAACAAGTTTCACCCACATTCATACCTGTTAGTAACAAACGTTTTGCCTGACTTATTCGATATTGATTAAGAAATGCAACAAACGTGCCACCTGTTGCTTTTTTAAAATATCTACAAAAAGCTTCCCTTCCCAGATTACAGATTGAGGCTACTTCATCAATTTCAATCTTTCTTTGGTAGTTTTCGTCAATAAAAGCATATATGTTTCTAAGACGTTCCTGCTCTTTCTTGTTGTATTTGATTTCAAAGGGATGGTCATGAAGCAATTCAAATTCATGACTCTCTGACAATATTTTTAAAATCTCGATTACCTCAATAAATAAGGAAAAGGAAGACAGTGTATGCAATGATTCAAGTCTTTTCCCTATTGTTTTTTTGGTCTCACCTTTAAATGCAATTCCGTATTTAGATTTTTTAAAAAGGTCTTGAATCCCGGATAGCTCTGGAATAACACCAATTACATTGTCTTTATAAAATGGTTTTATGTGCAATACCTCTTTCTTATAATCGGTCTGTACTCCGTAGTCAAAATTCAGATGCGGAATGTTGGAGCCAATAAAGACCAAATCACTTTCCTCAAACCTCGAAATATGATTGCCAACATGTCTTGTGGCACTGGCACCATCTATATAGACGAGTTCGTATTCCGGGTGAAAGTGCCAATAAAATAAATTATTCAGTCTAGGGTTGTGTAAATGCCTGAAGGGACTTTTACTATCCGAGTTGAATGTTTCCAATTGAATTTTCACAACTAAATTTAACGAAATTGCATGAAATAATTCCAAAAATGAACTTAAAAGTCAAAATAATTCAAATATTGGTCAATATCAAGGTTGAGAAGTGAAAAGGGGATGCCTAGTTTTACCTTATCAATTCAAAAGAGAAAAATTAGTATCATGGAAAAAGTAAAGACCAAAATGGAAATGGCCAATAAGGCACACGAAGAGATTCCTGGGAATCCATCAACCGCTACAAGTAGCAAAATAAAGTTGAATGACGGTTTTAATGGAAAACCATTAAGGGTTTTAAGCGATGAAGATTGGAAATTTTGGATGTATAATGGATATATTGTCATAAAAAATGCTGTTTCGGTGGAGCAAGCCAAGGCTACCGCTGATTTTCTTTGGAAGTTTGAGGAAAAGGACCCCAATGACCCTGAAACATGGTATGCGCCACCTCGTGCCGAGATGAAAATGAAAGAACTTACAGGAACGGGTATGGTCGAAGTATATAACCACCAACATCTTTGGAACAACCGGCAAATGCAGCGTGTTTACGATGCTTTTGTTGATGTTTGGGGTACAGAAAAACTGTGGGTAACTATTGATCGTGCTAATTTGAATTTTCCGAATAGACCTGGTCATGAACAAAAAGGATTCATTCATTGGGATTACGACCCAGAAACCAGGCCACAGAATGTTCAAGGTGTTTTAGCACTTGCAGATCAGACCGATGAGAATATGGGTGGATTTCAATGCATTCCTTGGTTGTATAGAAATTATGATATCTGGAAACGGACACAACCTGAAGATAGGGATCGTTTTCAACCGGACGTTTCCGAGTTGCAGGATAAAATCGTTAAAGTAAAATTGGAAGCGGGGGACCTATTGATTTTCAATAGTACTGAACCCCATGGTATACGGGCCAACCTTTCTAAAGATAAGGTACGTATTGCCCAATACATTTCTATGATGCCTGCCGAAGAGGATAATGAAGAACTTCGACAATGGCGTGTAAATTCATGGAAGAATAAAATTGCCCCAGAAGGGTATGCATTTCCAGGTGATCCAAGAAACTGGGAACAGGAGAAATACGAAACAGCTAAATTATCCCCACTAGGTGAAAAATTGTTGGGATTAAAATCTTGGTAGTCTACCAAATCCTTAAAAATTAGCTGTTTTAAGGTCAAACCGACTTTTAATGCTATTTTTGCGCCCTTAAAATCCTGAGGCGTGAAGAAGTATTTGAATTTATTCGATTTTAAACAGAAGGTAGATTATAAAACTGAGATTTTATCAGGTCTTACCGTTGCCCTTGCATTGGTTCCTGAGGCAATAGCCTTTGCCTTGATTCCCGGATTTTCGCCTTTAACAGGATTATATGCCGCTTTTGTTTTAGCGTTGGTTACTTCGATTTTGGGCGGTAGACCGGGAATGATCTCTGGAGCAACTGGTGCTGTGGCTGTTATTTTTATTGGATTGATTTTGGAATTGAAGCAAATCTATCCAGATATTGAGCCCGAAACCATACTACATTATGTCTTCGCAACCGTGATAATTGCCGGACTTTTACAGATTGTGGCAGGAATATTACGGTTGGGTAAGTTTATTCGTTTGGTACCGCATCCCGTGATGTTCGGATTCGTGAATGGTTTGGCCATTATCATTTTTATGGCCCAGTTCCCTAACTTTTATCAAAAAGGAACGACAGAGCTCTTATCAGGCGGTCCCTTCTTTACTATGCTGGGACTAACCATATTGACTATGTTGATCATTTGGGGATTTCCAAAATTGACAAAAGCCATTCCATCCTCATTGTTGGCTATTGTGGTCGTGTCTGCGATTGTAATAGGTTTTGGTATTGATACACTTACTGTCGCCGATACCATGAAAGAAGGGCAGACCATTCAAGGTGGCTTTCCTCCTTTATCGATTCCTCAAATTCCCTTCACTCTGGAAACATTTAAAATCATTTTTCCTTTTTCGGTCATAGTAGCAGTAGTTGGCTTAACTGAAAGCCTTTTGACCCTAAACATTATTGATGAAATAACCGATACCAGAGGTAGTGGCAATAAAGAATGTGTTGCCCAAGGCACTGCCAATATCCTTTCTGGTTTTCTATCGGGAATGGGTGGTTGTGCAATGATCGGTCAGAGTTTGATCAACACTTCTTCGGGAGCTCGTGCAAGATTGTCGGGAATAACAGCCGCCATAATGTTACTGGTATTTATCATGTTTGGTTCTAGTCTTATTGAACGTTTGCCAATGGCAGCACTGGTGGGTTTAATGTTCATGGTAGCCATAGGCACTTTTGAATGGGCTAGTTTTAAAACGTTTCGGAAAATGCCCAACTCAGATGTAGTGGTGATGGTATTGGTGACCTTGATTACCGCGATTACCCACAATTTGGCAATAGCCGTTTTGTTTGGGGTTATTATCTCGGCCTTGGCCTATTCTTGGGAAAATGCCAAACGAATACGTGCCAGAAAATATGTTGATGAAAACGGGGTAAAACATTACGAGATTTTTGGCCCTTTGTTCTTTGGTTCCACAGCCCTATTCTCTGAAAAATTCGATGTACAAAACGACCCTGAGGAAGTCATTATCGATTTTCAAGAAAGCCGTGTTGCGGATATGTCGGGGATTGAAGCCTTGAATAAGATAACCGAGCGCTACCAGAAGGTAGGTAAGAAGGTGCATTTAAAGCATTTAAGTAAAGACTGTAGACAGCTTTTACATGATGCCGATGATATTATCGATGTAAACGTCTTGGAAGATCCAACGTATAAGGTTGTGATAGACAAGTTTTAATAAAAATAGCCTCTAAATTTGCCAAATTAAGCATGTGTTTTTCCGCTAGCCTAACTTCTTATTTGACATTATAATGAATAAAGTGCTTAATTTTTAAAATAAATAAAAACCCAATTTACATTCTATAGTGCTTGTTATTTGGCTTCTTTCAATATTAATGCATAATGGGAATATGTAAAACTATTTATCGCATGATAGACCTTTTAGGATCATGTCAATTCCCCACTTTAATATTTTATTAGATTCAGCATTCGAAAGATCACAAACATCTTTGGTAACAATCAAAGAATCAATACCCATAAGAAGTGCTGAAATATTTATTAGATTCTCGAATTGATCTTTTGGCATATCTTTTTTAAAAGGTTGTAATGCTATTTTCATTGATTCTATTCTTCTGGAACCCCTTATTTTCTTTTTTGAAGTTATAGATTCGGTTAGTACCGTACTTAAGTATCTTCTAAAAACCAATTCATGGTCCTGAGCCACTTGATTGTAATATTTTTGAATATAAAAAATCCTATCATTCAAGGGCATGTCCTTAACTTCTGCTAACAATTCATCCGGTGATTGGTGATGTATGTCTAATGAAGCTTCTGTAATCAACAATTCAACGCTAGGAAAGTACCTATAAATTGTAGCTCGAGAAACATTTGCTTTATCTGCTATATCCTCTAAAGAAACTTTTTTCTTGGTTCCCATCAAATTCTTTGCAGCATATAGAATCGCAGCTCTTGTCTGAAGTTTCTGATTGATTCTGCCTTTTTGAAGGGATATTTTATTCATGAGACAAATATCCCATAAAATTTGGAGTATTCAAAATTATTAATTATGTTTGTGAGACAAATATCTCATAAAATGAACAATAATGATGACATATGGGTATTAGGACATAAGATTACCCCGATCAAAATATCAGGAAATTATGATATGGTCATTGGTGAAACTCCGGCAAATGTTCCTGGGCCACCACCACATAAACATAAAGGATATAACGAGTTATTTCTGGTAATTGAAGGCGAAATGGAGTTCCTTGTGAATGGAAACCCAAGAACTGTTAGGCAAGGAGAGAGTGTTGATTTACCAGTGGGTGCGCTACATACTTTCAGTAATAATTCTTCATTGCCATGCAAGTGGGTAAACATACATAGCCCTAAAGGCTTCTTGTCTTTTTTTGAAGAAATGGGCATACGAGCCGACAAAGAAGAAGCAATGAAGAAGTCTGTCGACAAATCTATTATTAAAAAAGTGATTGCAAGAGCAGCGGATTATGATATGCATATAAGTATGTGAATTTTGCTCTTTTTTACAAAATGATAGTTTAAAAACGCAATACCGAATAATTATGAAACGAAAAGATTTTTTAAAAACATCCACATCATTGAGCGCAATGCTTTTGTTTGTTCCTCAATTGGTGTCTTCCAAGACAAAAATACTTGTAAATAAATTAGCACCTAAAATAGTTAGAGCTGATGAGGGCGTTACTATAAATGTAATCGGCGATATACAAACAGTGAAGTTAACAGGCGAAGACACGAATGGTAAGTTCACGTTAATTGAGGAAGAAAATGTTCCCGGAACAGGAATTCCACTTCATGTTCATACAAATGAAGATGAAGTGTTCAGGGTGTTGGAAGGAGAGATGGAACTAACGGTAGGTGACAAAACAACTATTCTAAAATCCGGTGATTTGGCTTTTGGTCCTCGGGGAGTTCCTCATTCATGGAAAATTGTCGGGGATAAGAAGGCAAAAATTATTTTAAGTGTATTCCCAGCTGGTATTGAAAACATGTTTGAGGAACTAGGAAAGTTACCTCCCGGACCTCCCGATTTTCCAAAAGTTGCGGATATATGCGGTAGATATGGAATAAACTTTATTCAATAAATCAAAAGTATTTTAAAATGATAGGGGACTTGCCATTTACCCATTTTAGCCTTATTAAAAATGCTGTTATCCACTAATATAAAATGGATAACAGCATAATTTTTTAAATAGATTATAATGTTCGCAAATACTCTGCTATCGCCCGAGCATCTTCCTCTGAAAGGTTTTGGTTCAACATAATTGCATTGTTGTATTCCTTTAAAAGAGCAATGGCTATGGGATCTTCCTTGATCATACGATCTGGGTTCAAAATCATGTTCATAACCCATTCCGGGCTTCTGCGCTCGTAAACACCTTTTAATGCAGGCCCAATCATACGCTGTTCGGCCATATGGCATGCAATACAAATGGTACTGTATGTTTTTTCCCCTTGGGCGGCCAATTCCGCATTTACAGTATCGCCGAAATCAACTGAAGTTATGGGGCCTACACCTTTATTGCTTAAATCAATGGGTACACCTTCAGAGGCGGTTTCAGTTTTGACTTCTTTTTTGGTACGGTTCATTTCAAATCCGTCTTTTTTTTCTTTTTTTTCGCCGCAGCCGATAATTAGGCCGCCGATGGCCAAAATAGCAATTATTTTTTTCATTAATTTTATATTTATTAAGGTTTTTACTGAAAATTAACTCTCTAAGATAAGGAATACCGTTAATCGTTACACTTCGTTTAGGAACTTTATAACTCTTTTCTCGGTATATGTTATATTTTGACTTCCATAAAAGCCTACATGCCCTCCAGATGTTGGTATTTCCAAATGCAGGGCCTTACTTTTTTCTGCTTCTTTGTATGGGTAACATTCCGGTCCCAAAAAAGAATCGTTCCCTGCATTGATGATCAAGGTAGGGACTTTAATATTTTCCAGGAACCGTAATGAGCTACACTTTTCGTAATAATCAATGGCATCTTTAAAACCGTGGGCCCTGCTAGTATAGATATCATCAAAATCTTTTAAGGTTTTCACATTATGTATATCGTTGTCGGAGATTTTATCAGGGAATAATTTCTGTTTTGCACGCAACTTTTGTTTTAAATGGCTCTTGAACCGTTTGGCATACAAGTAGTTTTTAGGCTGTAATAACTGCTTTAATGAGCTATGTAAATTACAAGGGACTGAAACGGCAATTACAGCTTTGATTTCTTTTGGGATATCATTGTTTTCACCCAGAAATTTTAAAGTCATATTACCTCCGAGACTAAAGCCTTTGATAAAGATTTGATTGTATTTTTTGGTATTTAGGATATGTTGCACTACTGCAATTAAATCTTCAGTAGCTCCTGAATGATAAGACCTATAGGTATTATTGGCCTCCCCGCTGCAACCCCTAAAATTTACGGCACAAGCATCGGTGTCGTTCAAATTAAATTGTTTGGCACTGCCCATTATATAGGCTCGCTGTGCATTACCTTCCAAACCATGTAAAAGTATGACCACTTTGTCTGTGGACCTATTGGCAAAACTCCAATCCAAATCCAGAAAATCACCATCTGGTAAAAGGATTCTTTCGCGTTCTTGGGTAACCCCATCAACTTTGCGGATGAGCCCGGAATAAATGGTGGAAAAATGCCCATTTTTAAATAATAAGGGCGG
This sequence comes from uncultured Flavobacteriaceae bacterium, assembly GCA_963762065.1. GTDB lineage: Bacteria > Bacteroidota > Bacteroidia > Flavobacteriales > Flavobacteriaceae > Maribacter_A. The sequence goes on from CAVXJE010000004.1 coordinate 398,526, forward strand.
ATTATATGTTGATTTTATCAGTGGCATTTAAATCTGGAATTCACGACGTGATATAACAATTGGTTTACTTGGGATAGATTTCCAGTAATTTTGTCTGCTCTTCAATAGCCGATTTAAATTCTGATTTTAGGGTATTGACAAGTTCTTTAACGGAAACTACATTTTCAATAGTTGCTACCCCTTGACCTGCCGACCAGATTGTTTTCCAAGCTTTGGCTTCGGTATCCAATTCTTTGCCAAAATCAATTTTTGTATCCTTTTTCAGATCTTCTTCCGTGATACCAGCAGCTTGGAGACTTGCGCCAAGGAAGTTGGCATGTACTCCGGAAATCGAGGCAGTATAGACTACATCACTTGCGCCTGAATCGATTATCATTTTTCTGTATTCTTCAGGTGCTTTGCTTTCTTTGGTATTGATAAAGCGAGTGCCCATATACGCCAAATCCGCACCCATTTGCATTGCCGATGCTATATCCCTTCCAGTACTTATACATCCAGAGAGTATAATGGTCTTATCGAAGAATTTTTTGATTTCGGCAACCAAGGTCATGGGGTTTATGGTACCCGCATGTCCGCCTGCACCTGCTGCGACCAAAATCAGTCCGTCAACTCCAGCGCCTGCCGCTTTTTGTGCATGTCTTTTTTTGATGATATCATGAAATACCAATCCGCCATAGCTATGAATAGCATCAACCACTTGGGAAACTGCCCCTAAGGAGGTTATGATCAAAGGAACCCTATGTTTTATACAAATTTTTAAATCGGCCTCCAATCGCGGATTTGTAGGGTGTACAATTAGATTAACCCCGAATGGGGCAGATTTTTTACCAGTCTCTTTTTCAAAGTCGGCCAAGGCGGTTTTTATCTCGATCACCCATTCTTCAAAATCTTCGGTGCTGCGTTGGTTAAGTGCGGGGAATGTGCCTACAATTCCGTTTTTACAACACTCAATAACAAGTTTGGGCCCGGATATTAGAAACATTGGTGCAGCAATGGCAGGTAGTGAGAGGTCTTTGATAAAGGGTGCTTTGGTGCTCATATTGTAATTTTGATATTTAAAAATAGGGATTAATTAATTGGAATGAAATCCATTGTTTTCCAAAACTATGGTATTTTTGTCATTCTTATGCATGCATAATAAAATAATCGATGGATAATGTTTCTTAAAGAGTTTGAAATTCGGTGGAGCGATATTGACGCGAATGGTCATTTAGCCAATTCTGCCTATACAAATTTTATGAGCCATGCGAGGATGGCTTATTTAATGCATCTTGGTTTTGACCATAAAGTAATGGTAAAAAATAAGATAGGCCCTGTGGTATTTTATGAACATATGTACTATTTCAAGGAAATATTTCTAGGAAAACCCATGAAGGTTTCTGTTGAGTTAATGGGGCTGAGTAAATATGGAGGTTTCTTTGAGTTTCATCATAATTTTTATGACAGTAATGGTAAAAATAGTGCCCATTGTGAAATGATGGGGGCTTGGATAAATCTGGAAACCAGAAAACTTACGGTACTTACAAATGAATTGTTGCTTAAATTTGATCAAGTGGAAAAACCAGGCGGCTTTCACGTTTTGACCAAGGAAGATACGCGTAAATTCGCAAAGAACCCAAAGGATTTAATGCCCCCTAGCCTTTAAAGGGGGAACCAATAATACAACACAATTAGTATTTAAAAAAATCCTCTCCCTAGTGGAGAGGAGACCTGACTACCGTTAGGCAGGTTTAGGAGAGGGGCTTTTTCTACTCGCCAGGTAAACACCTAACAATACCAATGTGGCCGCTAAGATTTTAATCGTAGTTAAGGTGTCTTTTCCCATGGCTATTGCGAATAGAATACCAATTAGAGGTTGTACATATACAAAAGCACTTAAGGTCGATGCCTTTAATTGTGTTAGGGCAAAAATATTAAAGAGGTAGGTACAAAATGTGGTACCGATAATTACAAAGGCAATTCGCCATATAACTTCAAAGGGTAAAAGACCCCATTCGATTTCGGAAAGTTCCTGATATCCAAAAGGTAAACATATTAAAATTCCCAAACTAAATAACCATTTCATAAAAGTAAACGGATGGTATTTTGAAATTAGGATTTTAGCCAAAATCAAATATGTGCCATAAAAAACAGAATTCATAAGTATCAGGAAATTCCCTAGAGGGATGTTGGGTGCATCTTGTCGAATTTCTGTTCCGAACAGTATCAATCCCAATGCTCCAATAAGGCCAATGAAAATACCCAACACTTTTTTTTGGGTTATTCTTTCCTTTATCAATATAGCAGACATTATCAAAACAATAATTGGTGTTGTAGTTACTAAAACCGAACTGTTTATAGGAGTTGATAATGATAATCCCTTAAAAAAGACCATCATATTTACCCCCATGCCCAATATTGCGCAAATAAGCATTCGTAAATAATCTTTTTTATCTATTTTTTCCTTCGGCCCCAAAAATGAAACAATCCAAAACAAGGTTGCTGCGCCAATGACCCGAAGCATAACAAAGCCAAAAGCACCAACATAGTTGGGCATTACGCCTTTGGCGATAGTATGGTTTAAACCATATATGGTGGTTGCACCAATGGCAGCTAATATGGCTAAAGTACGTTTGCTCAAGAGTGGATATTTTCTTTGGCTGCTTCGACTATTTTTTTGCTGTTGCCAATGAATATTTTATCATTGAAAAGAATCACGGGTCGTTTTAAAAAGGTGTAATGCTCAAGAATTAAATTCTTATAATCATTTTCAGAAAGTGTCTTCGTTCCCAATCCTCTCTCTTTGAAAAGGCGAGCCCGTTTACTGAATAATGCTTCATAGCTGCCGGACAGCTTTTTCATTTCATTTAATTGCTCTTTGCTTACCGATTCCGTTTTAATATCCTGTAATTGAAAATCGCGCAAAGGCTTCAACTCATTCAAGATTCTCTTACAAGTATCACAGGTACTTAAGTAGTATATTTTTTTCATAGGTATTTTTTTGTCATTCCCGCAATAAAGGAATTCTTTAAATAGACTTAAAACTTATCTTTCCACAAAGAAACCCATTTCTCGTGAATGTTCTATTTTTGGGTTCACTAAATAAAAATTGGCATGGACAATCTTTTTGAAATAACCATTCAAAACAGGAAAATACTTTATAAGTTTTTAAAAGACACACCAAAAAAGGATTTACTAAAAATACCGGATGGGTATCGGAACAACATTTGGTGGAATATTGCCCATGTGGTGGTTACCCAGCAGCTTCTGGTGTATAATTTGTCTGGGCAGAAAATGAAGATATCCAGTGATATAGTCGATAAATTTAGAAAAGGAACCGTTCCTGATGGCACTGCTACTGAGGAAGAAATGGAAATGGTAAAAGCTTTTTTGTTTTCGACGGTAGAATGGGCACAGGAAGATTATGAAAACGGTTTTTTTAAAGATTTCAACGAGTATACCACAAGCGCCAATGTAACCTTAAAAACGGTCGAAGATGCTATTGCCTTTAATGTCTTTCACGAAGGATTGCATTTGGGGGTTATTCTTTCACTTCAAAAAGTACTGATGAAAAGTCAGGATTTTATAACTTGACCTTTTTCGATAAATAGTTTTTAATCTCATTATAAGGCAAAGTAAGTTCAATGGCTCCTTCGGCATAAGAGGCGACTTCGTATTGATTGTATAGCAGTGTTAGCCCTTTTTTTGTAAAACCTATATTTTCCGGCAGATAGAATTCATCTTTTTCGAACATGAACCCGGTACTATTTATGGTGTTGTCTTGAGGAATATTTTCTTGAATACGAAACTTGTTTTCAGCAAAATGCACAAAATGATCTTGGTCTTCGAAAAGCTCCCAATTTTCGAGTTCTTTTCCTTTACGTTTATCAAAATTCAAGAAGCTATTGGTGTTATAACCATGTGCACCACCAGTGAACAAGTACGATTTCAGTTCGATTGTGATCTTTTTCTTATCCTCAAAAGTTACTTCCCCATCTATTTTGGCTTTCCATCCAGCGGTTTCATCAGGATATAGTTTTTTCAATTCTTGATAACCATTCTTGAATGAAAGAATTGCTTCTTTGAGGGAAGTAGCTTCAATTTCATCATCAAAAACCAGTAATGAAATCAACTCCTCTTCCAAGGCTGTATTAATGGTCTTGGATAGATTGGTTTGTTCCAGGGCTTTTGGTATTTCGACTAAAACTTCGGGACAATCGGGACATTCTTTTTCAGTTATTGATATTGTTTCAAAAGTTAGGTTGCTTTCATTACCGCAACCAATGAGCAACAGTATACTTAGTAAATAGAAAATCGGGGATTTCATATGGGTCTTATGTTTTGATTCTGCTAATTTACGTCTTCATTGTAATCCCCGAAAGATAACGATACATTTGTATTGTAAATTCTGAAGCATGAGCAAAAAAGATTTAAAATTCAATAGTAAAACAATACATGGTGGCCAACATCCTGATAAGGCCTATGGTGCGGTTATGCCGCCCATTTATCAAACTTCCACCTATGCACAATCAACCCCAGGTGGGCATAAAGGTTTTGAGTATTCACGAAGCGCAAACCCTACACGTACGGCGTTGGAGAATTCATTGGCAAGTATTGAGAACGGGAATTACGGCTTGGCATTTGCAAGTGGGCTTGCAGCAATGGATGCTGTGATTAAATTATTGAATCCTGGTGATGAAGTAGTTTCCACGAATGATTTATATGGAGGTAGTTATCGCCTTTTTAAACGGATTTTTGAAAAATATGGCATTACTTTTCATTTTATAAGGATGCAAGATCCCAATAAAATAGAGGCGTATATTAATAAAAAGACAAAACTCATTTGGGTAGAAACACCAACAAACCCAATGATGAACATTATCGACATAAAGGCCGTTTCCAGATTAGCTAAAAAGCATAATGTGCTTCTTGCGGTTGATAATACCTTTGCTACTCCTTACTTGCAACAACCGTTGAATTTAGGGGCCGATATTGTAATGCATTCAGCCACCAAATACCTTGGCGGACATAGCGATGTAGTTGTTGGTGCTTTAGTGGTAAAAGACAAGGAACTGGCAGATCAACTGTATTTTATTCAAAACGCAAGTGGTGCGGTTTGCGGACCTATGGATAGTTTTTTGGTGCTTCGTGGAATTAAGACATTACATGTAAGAATGCAAAGACATTGTGAAAACGCGATTGCAATCGCCAACTATCTTGCAAAGCATCCAAAAATCGATAAAGTATATTGGCCTGGTTTTGAAGACCATCCCAATCATGCTGTTGCGAAAGAGCAAATGAGTGGTTTTGGAGGAATGATTTCGTTTATTACCAAAGGCAGTAGTTTTGAAGATGCCATCAAAATTGTGGAAAAACTGCAACTATTCACCTTGGCAGAATCCTTAGGAGGTGTAGAAAGTTTGGCCGGCCATCCCGCAAGTATGACACATGCCAGCATACCCAAAAAAGAGCGTGAAAAGAGCGGTGTAGTTGATGCTTTGATTAGGTTAAGTGTTGGTATTGAGGATGAAGCAGACTTGATCGCTGATTTGGACCAAGCCATTAAATAAATAATTTACGAAATTTTTAAAAAAATAGGAGTTAAATTATGGAAATAACATATTTTTGCCGTTATATTTTATATTCAATAAAAATTAACAGAAAATAAATTTATATGGAGGCAAAAATCAAAGCATTCATGGATGAGGTTATAACCAGAAATGGACATGAACCTGAGTTTATTCAAGCGGTACAGGAAGTAGCGGAAACCGTGATCCCGTATATCGTGAATAATGAAATCTACAGCGGTAAAAACGTTCTTTTGAGAATGGTTGAACCAGAGCGATTATTATCATTCAGGGTCGCCTGGGTTGATGATGATGGTGAAATTCATGTAAATAGGGGTTATCGTATACAAATGAATTCTGCAATCGGACCTTATAAAGGCGGATTGCGATTTCATCCAACCGTAAATGCCAGCATACTTAAATTTTTGGCATTTGAGCAAGTTTTTAAAAATAGTTTGACCACCCTGCCAATGGGCGGTGGCAAAGGAGGTTCCGATTTTGATCCCAAGGGGAAATCGGACGATGAGGTAATGCGTTTTTGCCATGCATTCATGTTGGAATTGAACAGACATATTGGTCCGAATACAGATGTTCCTGCTGGTGATATCGGAGTTGGTGCAAGGGAAATAGGTTTCCTTTTTGGTATGTACAAGAAAATAAGAAATGAGTTTACCGGGGTACTTACTGGTAAAGGGCTTTCTTGGGGTGGTTCAAAAATACGCCCAGAGGCCACAGGTTATGGTACCGTATATTTTGCCCAAAGCATGCTCAACACGAAAAAAGAGGATATAAAAGGTAAAACCGTGGTCATTTCGGGGTCTGGAAACGTGGCTCAATTTGCTGCGGAAAAAGTAATCCAATTAGGCGGAAAAGTGGTTACCTTATCCGATTCCGGAGGTTACATTTATGATAAAGATGGTATTGATAATGGCAAGTTGGCTTTTGTAATGGATTTGAAAAATAATAAGCGTGGTCGTATTTCAGAATATACTAAAAAGTATTCTTCAGCCACTTATCATAAAGGCGAAAAACCATGGAATGTAAAATGTGATATTGCATTACCCTGCGCTACCCAAAACGAATTGAACGCAGACCATGCAAAGGAATTATTAAAGAATGGTTGTAAATGTATTGCTGAAGGTGCAAATATGCCTTCTACTGCCGATGCTATACACATATTCCATGATGCGAAAGTATTATTTGCTCCTGGAAAAGCTTCGAACGCAGGCGGAGTTGCAACTTCAGGTCTTGAAATGTCCCAAAATTCATTACGTATTAGCTGGACAAGGGAAGAAGTTGATGAAAGATTAAAAGGCATTATGGCCGATATTCATGATTCCTGTATCGAATATGGCATGGAAGGCAATGGATATTGCAACTATGTAAAAGGTGCCAATATAGCTGGTTTCGTAAAAGTAGCCGATGCCATGTTAGCACAAGGAGTAATCTAAAAATAACAGTTCATATAGTTTAAAAAGGCTTTCCGTATTATGGAAAGCCTTTTGGTTTTTAATCCCTTTTTCGAACTTATACATTTATCTTTGAGCCGAATCATAAACCAATCATGCAGATTACTACCAAGGCCATAGTTCTTTCATCCTTGAAATATGGGGATTCGAGCTTAATCGTAAAAGCTTTTACAAAATCGGATGGGCTAAAGTCATATTTGTTAAAGGGAGTCCTTACTTCAAAAAAAGGAAAACTCAAAGCAGCTTATTTTCAGCCTTTAACCCAATTAGAGCTGGTCGCAATACATAAAAATAAGGGGACTTTGGAGAGTATTCGCGAAGCTAGTGTAACATACCATTACCAGACATTACATTCAAATATTGCTAAAAATGCCATAACCCTTTTTTTAGCGGAAATGATCGGTAATAGCATTCAAGAAGAGGAACGTAATGAAGGGCTGTTTAACTTTTTGGAAAATGCACTGCAGTGGTTGGATAATAATGATAGGACCACCAATTTTCACATATATTTTCTGATTGACTTGACAAAGTACCTTGGCTTTTATCCTGATACTACAAATATGTCGACCACAAACTTCGATTTGTTGGAAGGGGCGTTCACGAACACCCCATCGATAAACCCTAAAATATCAGGTGAAAATTTAAGTTACTTCAAAAGGTTTTTGGGCATAAATTTTGATACAATACATACTATCAAGATGAAGAAAAACAACCGCCATGAGCTATTGCAATCTATCGTTCTTTATTTTGAATTACATTTGCAGGGATTTCGAAAACCTAGGTCACTTGCTATTTTGAATGAAGTTTTTAGCTAGTATGAACAAAATAGTTTTCATCTTATTGTTCTTGATTTTTAGTGTGGTTTCGGCACAGAAAGTTATTATTTTGGACTATGACACAAATGAACCCATTATAAATGTAGCCGTCTTTAATAATGATAAAACAAAAACCGCACTTTCCGATTTAAAAGGCAACTGTGATCTTTCCATTTTCAATAAAAATGAACGTATAACCTTCAAACATATTAGCTATGAGGTTTATAAATCTTCCAAAAGCCAAATTTTAAAATATAATTCGAAGGTGTTGATGGTCTTAAGACCTGAACAGTTGGATGAAATTGTTATGTCTATCTCGAAATGGGAACAACAAAAGAAGGATATTCCCCATAAAATTGCTTCATTGGATGCTAGGGCAATTGCCTTTGGAAATCCACAAACATCTGCCGATTTACTCCAAAACAGCGGCAAGGTATTTGTTCAAAAAAGTCAGTTGGGGGGAGGCAGCCCAATGATCCGTGGTTTCGCTACTAATAGATTATTGTTGACTGTTGATGGGGTTAGGATGAACAATGCCATATTTAGAGGAGGTAATATTCAAAATGTGATTTCAATAGACCCATTCAGTGTTAAAAACACAGAAGTGATTTTTGGCCCAGGTTCGGTGATTTATGGGAGCGATGCCATCGGTGGGGTTATGAACTTCTACACCAAGAATGCAATTCTTTCTAATACAGATAGTTTGTCGGTTTTTGGCAATGCAAATTATAGGTTTGCATCCGCGAATGGTGAAAATACAGTGAATTTTGATTTAAATATCGGTAAAAGGAAATGGGCATATTTAACCAGCGCATCCTATAATAATTTTAATGATCTGAAAATGGGTTCCCATGGCCCTGCATCCTATTTAAGAAATAATTATGTTACCACAATTAATGGGGTAGACACCTTGGTCGAAAATAATGACCCCAGAAAACAAGTTACCACTGGGTACGATCAGCTGAACTTTATGCAAAAAATTACCTATAAACCAAACAACATATTGGATTTGAATATAGGATTGTATTATTCGGAAACATCCAATTATTCGCGTTATGATAGATTAATAAGACCTTCCAGTGAAGGTGATGGCCTAATTTCCGCTGAGTGGTATTATGGCCCGCAAAAATGGTTTATGGGTAATTTACAATTAAATCAAAAAGGAAAAGGAAAGTTTTATGACGGTTTAAAAATAACAACGGCATATCAACATTTTGAGGAAAGTAGAAATGAACGTGGATTTCAGGATCCGATTTTGTATTCGACAAAGGAAATGGTCAATGCAATTTCCACAAATATTGATTTTGAGAATAAAAAAATAGGTAATCTAAGATTATACTACGGCGGCGAATATATTTTTAACAAAGTATATTCCGATGGCAGTCAAAAGAACATCAATACAAAAATAACAGGCGATGCGCCTTCCCGATACCCTGATGATTCATCCTGGCAAACCGTTGCTGGGTATATAAATACCGAGTATAAAATGAAACCAAATTTCACATATCTATCTGGCCTAAGATACAGTCATGTATGGATAGATGCCATATTTGATAAAACCTTTTACCCGTTTCCATTTGATGACGCCCAACTAAGTACGGGGGCACTTACTGGCAGCCTTGGTTTTAGCTGGTTTCCTAAAGCAAATCTTCAAATTACCTTTAATGGATCAACGGGTTTTAGGTCTCCTAATATAGATGATGTGGGTAAAATATTTGATTCCGAACCGGGCTCTGTAGTAGTCCCAAATCCTGATTTGGAACCTGAATACGCTTATAATGCTGAACTTGGGGTTAAAAAAAACTTTAAAGATAAGGTTGTTTTTAAAGGGGCTGCTTTTTATACCTATTTGGTAGATGCTCTAGTTCGAAGGGATTATAATTTCAATGGCGAATCACAGATTGAATATAATGGAGAACTAAGCAATGTTCAAGCGATGCAAAACGCAGCTAAAGCGTATGTTTATGGTTTCGAATTCGGGTTAGAGGCATTTTTGGGAGATAATATCGCTATATCATCAAACCTTACTTTGACAGAAGGCATTGAAGAGGAAAATGATGGATCCGAAACACCAGCCAGGCATGTTGCTCCTACTTTTGGGGATTTTCATATTATTTGGAAAAACCAAAAACATAAGACCGATTTATTCTTGAATTATAATGGTGAAATACCAAATTATGACTTGGCAACTTCTGAAAAGAACAAGAGCTATATTTATGCACTTGATTCTAACGGACTGCCCTATTCACCATCTTGGTATTCGTTGAATTTACGCTCCCAATATAGTATTACACGTAACTTGAATGCTACTTTGGGTATTGAAAACATAACTAATCAGCTTTACCGGACCTACTCATCCGGGATTGCAGCACCGGGCACAAATATAATTTTGGGTTTAGGGTTTAGCTTTTAAATAAAAAACCCTGACCAAAACTGGCCAGGGTTTTATTTATTCTTGAATAATGCTTATTCCTCAACAGCCTCTTTAACATCTTCACCAGCTGCTTTTACTTTGTCAACAGCATTGCCAGCAGCATCTTTTACGTCCTCTACAGCTTCACCGGTAGTTTCCATAGCGTCATCTACGGCTTCACCTGCAGTTTCCATTGCGCCTTTGGCAGCTTCACCAACTTCATCAGCAGCTTCATCCATTGCTTCACCAGCTTGCTCGGTTGCATCCTTTGCTTTTTCAGCAGTTTCCCTACATGATACAAAAGATACGCTCATTGCTATCATTACAATTGCACTTAAAATTACTTTTTTCATTTCCTTTTCGGTTTATGTGTTTATTTTATTTCAACTGAAGTGATATACGTAAATTTCCCACATTTGGATGTTTAATTTTAACATTTATTGAACAGGGACGTAACTGCCTGTATTTCATTTGGTATTATATGGAATTTATTCAATCTAAATTTATAATTTTGCAGCCTTGTTCAAAGCAATACAAGTGATCGAATGAAGTTTGCAGGATACAAAGGTTTAAACTTACCCAAAGTAGCGAAAGAGGAGCTCCACTTCTGGAAAAAACACAATATTTTCGAAAAAAGTGTTTCAACCAGAGAGGGCAATCCTAGTTATGTATTTTATGAGGGTCCCCCTTCCGCAAATGGTATGCCGGGTATTCATCATGTAATTGCACGTACCATAAAGGATATTTTTCCACGCTATAAGACCATGAAGGGTTTTCAGGTTAAAAGAAAGGCCGGTTGGGACACGCATGGCCTGCCTATAGAATTGGGTGTTGAAAAAGAACTTGGTATTACCAAAGAGGATATTGGCGTTAAGATTTCGGTTGAAGAGTATAATGCAGCCTGTAAAAAAGCAGTAATGCGCTATACCGATGTTTGGAATGAAATGACCGAAAGAATTGGGTATTGGGTAGATATGAATGACCCATATATCACCTACAAGTCTAAATACATGGAATCTGTTTGGTGGTTATTGAAGCAGATTTATGATAAAGACCTTATTTACAAAGGATATACGATACAGCCCTATTCCCCAAAAGCAGGCACAGGTTTAAGTTCCCATGAACTCAACCAACCGGGTACATATCAGGATATTACTGACACTACAGTAACAGCACAATTCAAAGTAAGGAAAGAATCGCTTCCGGCTATCTTAAAGCCTTTCGTTGGGGATATTTATATTCTTGCTTGGACCACAACCCCTTGGACGCTTCCGTCAAATACAGCCTTAACGGTTGGTGCTAAAATCGATTATGTTCTAATAAAAACCTTCAACCAATATACTTTTAAGCCTATTCAGGTTATTTTGGCGAAGAATTTGGTGGCAAAACAATTCAGCGGAAAATTTTTTGAGGCCGAAAGCGAAAGTGATTTCACCGATTATTCGGAAGTAAATAAAAAGATCCCCTTTAAAATAATTGCTAAAATCGGCGGAAAAGATTTGGTAGGGATAAAGTATGAGCAATTATTACCTTACATCTTGCCTTATCAAAATCCTGAAAATGCCTTTAGGGTAATTTCCGGGGATTTTGTAACCACCGAAGATGGTACAGGAATAGTACATACAGCACCCACTTTTGGTGCCGATGATGCATTGGTTGCGAAACAAGCAGTTCCAGAGGTGCCTCCTATGTTGGTTTTGGATGAAAATAAAAACCCCGTTCCATTAGTGGATTTACAAGGTAAGTTTCGTTCGGAAATGAAGGAACTTGCGGGTAAATATGTCAGAAACGAATATTATGAAGATGGTGAAACTCCTGAAAGATCGGTAGATGTTGAAATCGCCATTAGATTAAAGGAAGAGAACAAAGCTTTTAAGGTTGAAAAATATGTACACAGCTATCCCAATTGTTGGCGTACGGACAAACCTATTCTATATTACCCAATGGACTCCTGGTTCATAAAAATAACCGATGTAAAGGATCGCATGTTCGTCTTGAACCAAACCATTAATTGGAAACCCAAGGCAACGGGGGAAGGTCGTTTTGGCAATTGGTTGGCCAATGCCAATGATTGGAACCTTTCCAGAACGCGTTATTGGGGCATTCCTCTACCAATTTGGCGTACAGAGGATGGTACTGAAGAAATTATAATTGGTTCGGTCGAGGAACTTAAAGCTGAAATGGCCATGGCCGTTGAAGCTGGGGTTTTGGATGCGGATATTTTCACCGATTTTGTCGTTGGCGATATGAGTGAAGAAAATTATGATAAAATAGATCTTCACAAAAATATCGTGGATCAAATACTCTTGGTTTCCAAATCGGGCAAACCAATGAAACGTGAAAGCGATTTAATAGATGTCTGGTTCGATAGTGGTTCAATGCCGTATGCACAATGGCACTATCCTTTTGAGAATATGGAACTTATTGATAATAGGGAAACCTTCCCAGCAGATTTCATAGCTGAGGGCGTAGATCAAACTCGAGGATGGTTTTACACCCTACATGCAATTGCCACTATGGTTTTTAATTCGGTTGCTTATAAAAATGTAGTTTCAAATGGCTTGGTATTGGACAAAGAAGGTAAAAAAATGTCCAAACGGTTAGGCAATGCCGTTGACCCTTTTAAAACTATGGATGATCATGGACCAGATGCCACAAGATGGTATATGATCTCGAATGCAAATCCCTGGGACAATCTTAAATTTGATATTGAAGGTATTGTTGAGGTTAAACGAAAGTTCTTCGGAACACTTTATAACACCTATTCTTTCTTTGGATTATATGCGAATATAGACGAATTCTCCTATTCTGAAGAAGAAATTCCTTTGAATGAACGGCCAGAAATAGACCGTTGGATAATATCTGAGTTACATTCATTAATAAAAAAGGTAGATGAAGCCTATGACGACTATGAACCTACAAAGGCCGCAAGGGCTATATCCGATTACGTTCAGGAAAACCTTAGTAATTGGTACGTACGTTTAAGTAGAAGGCGTTTTTGGAAAGGGGATTATCAAAAAGATAAAATATCTGCCTATCAAACATTATACACCTGTTTGATTACAGTAGCTAAACTATCTGCGCCCATATCACCATTTTTCATGGACCGCTTGTATAAGGATCTGACCAATACTACAGCTAAGGATAAATTTGAAAGTGTTCATCTATCCCATTTCCCTGAGTATGATGTATCTTTAATTGATAGGGAATTGGAGAGCAAAATGGCTAAGGCACAAACGATATCATCTTTGGTGCTTTCAATTAGACAAAAAGAGAAAATAAAAGTGCGCCAACCATTACAAAAAATCATGATTCCCGTGCTCGATGAAAAGCAAAAGCATGAGATTGAAGCTGTTGCAGATTTAATTATGTCTGAGGTCAACGTCAAGGAAATTGAACTTTTAGATGACGCATCGGGAATATTAGTAAAGCAGATAAAGCCGAATTTCAAGGTTTTAGGGCCAAAATTCGGAAAAGAAATGAAGCAGATAGCCCAAGCTATAGCTGCTTTGGGACAGGAAGACATCCAAAAAATCGAGCAGAATGGCGAATTATCATTAAAAATTGAAAATAAAATCATTAATTTACAGTTACAAGATGTAGAGATATCCTCACAGGACATCGAAGGCTGGTTAGTAGCGAGTCAAGGACCACTAACCGTAGCACTTGATATAACTATAAACGATGATCTTAGAAAAGAAGGTATTGCTAGGGAACTTGTAAACAGAATTCAAAATATTAGAAAAGAATCCGGTTACGAGGTTACCGATAGAATTGACATAAAAATTCAAAAGGACGGTTTTGTTGAAAATGCGGTTGAAAGCAACTTAAAATATATAAAAGCAGAAACCCTTACAGCGGAATTGGATTTTGAGGATAAATTGGAAAATGGCACGGCAATTGCTTTTGACGAAGTGAACACTAAATTATTCATTGAAAAACACTAACAAAATGGCACAAGATTTAAAAATTAGATATTCAGATAAGGATTTAGCAGAATTCAAATCTTTGATAGAAGAAAAAATAGTTAAGGCAAAAAGTCACTTGCAATTGCTTAGGAGTTCTTACATGAACGATGGTGATAATGGTACCGATGACACATCGCCGACTTTTAAAGCCTTTGAAGAGGGCTCCCAGACAATGAGTAAGGAAGCGAATACCCAATTGGCCATTCGCCAAGAAAAGTTTATTCGCGACCTTAAAAATGCATTGTTGCGCATTGAAAATAAAACCTATGGCATTTGCCGTGTTACGGGCAAACTCATTAATAAAGATCGTTTAAAATTGGTGCCACATGCGACCCTGAGTATTGAGGCTAAAAACATGCAGAAATAATTTAAAACGCCCGATAGGGCGTTTTTTTATTAAATTAATGGGGAAAGGAAAACTTCTAGTATTGGTTTTATTGAACATTGGGTTCTTGAATGCCCAAAAAGTTATTAAGAAATCAATTTTTAATCCGAATACTTCGAGTATTTTAATTGATACGGGGAACTGTTTTAAATTGGACTTATCAACTACCATCTCAAAAGAAATTGTTGTAGAAGCTATAATTGATGGGGAATATAAAAATGACCTCTTGCTAAGAATTGAGGAACAGCAATCCACCACAAAGATAAGTACAGGGTTTCACCCAAGTTTTATTAACCCAAATGATAAATTGAGTGCGCATAAGGTGGTATCAATAGCCTTAAAGGTGCAGATTCCCGAGCATATGAAAGTTCGCATTATCGGAACCAGTTGTAATGCGAATATAAAAGGCACGTATGATATTTTGAAAGTTAGTTTGGATGATGGTATCTGTAACTTGGAGAATGTTTCAAAATCCGTTCATGTAGTTACCCAAAGTGGTGATATACATGTTAGGACCAATAAAGGAGACATTGTATCAAAAAGTACTTTTGGAAACGTATTCAAAGCCAACATACCACGAGGGAACAGTAATTTTGATTTATCCACAATCACTGGAAATATCTACTTAAAGAAAACCGAATAATATACCTATTTTTGCCTTTTTATAATTTTTCCCAATGAGTATTAAGAAGTCTTTGTTGATTATTATCTTGGTGTTGCTAATTGATCAGATCAGCAAAATTTATATAAAAACCCATTTTGTACTAGGGGATTCCTATGAGGTTTTCGAGTGGTTCAAAATACATTTCATAGAAAATTCCGGAGCCGCATGGGGGGCTAAATTGAATGACTTTTTACCCATCTCCGAATCTACTGGGAAATTAATTTTGACCGTATTCAGATTATTTGCAGTTGCGGGGATTGGGTATTGGCTTTTTGACAGTATTAAAAAACAGTCTTCAAAGACATTGGTTTTAGCGGTTTCCTTGATTTTTGCAGGTGCATTGGGTAATATTATCGATTCTGTTTTTTATGGAATACTATTTAATGATAGCATTGGGCAAATTGCAACATTGTTTTCTAATGAACCTTACGGTGGACTGTTCTTTGGAAAAGTTGTTGATATGCTGTATTTCCCGTTAATAGATAGTACATGGCCAGATTGGGTCCCTTATTTTGGAGGAAGTGATTTTAGTTTCTTTGACCCTGTTTTCAATATCGCGGATACTGCAATAAGTACCGGTGTAGGTATTCTATTGGTTTTCAATAAGAAAGCTTTTGGAACTAAGAATGAAAAAGAAGTAGTATCTGGGGAAAATCAGCTTGGGGAGAAGGTATAGGTCTTTTTTGGAGTTACACAGTAATCCAACGGAATATCAGTTTCAACAACATCGGTAATTTCTTTTTCAGCTTCAAAAAGGGATAAACCGATCTTGATTACGTCTGTTCTACATTCCTTTAAAAAGCGATCGTAAAAACCCTTGCCATAACCAACTCTATTCCCGAAGACATCAAAAGCAAGAAGGGGTATAAAGACCACATCGATTTGGGATGGATCTACCGCAATCCCATTAACGGGCTCGGGAACATTCAATTTGTTCTTAATAAGTACGGTGTTGTCTGTGAGTAGAAAATGGATTAAAGAATCTCCCTGCATTTTTGGTAAAAACACGTTTTTATCCTTCCCCTGTAGAATTGATAAAATCAAAGTTGTATCAATTTCATTTTTTTCTGAAATAGGTAAAAACAAGTGGAAATTGTCAAAATCCCAAATAGGAAGCAGCAATAATTTATTGGCAATAGTTATGCTAGAATCAGCAATCTGATCTGCAGAAAGTTTGTTTCTGAGTTTATTGTAGTTTAATCGTAAATCTGATTTCAACATGGGGGAAGGTCGAAAATTTACGATATATTAAAATGTGTAATTATTAGTCTTTTGCGGCTACAGCAAAATACACTTTAAAAAATAACATTAAAATTAAGTAGGTTCCGAGGGTGATGATATAACTGTCCATGAAATAATTGATTTTGAATTTGACTTTTCGAAAATAATAAAAAAATCTATAAACTGCACATTTTTATCGATGAAATACACTTTTTAACAAAAAAATATTATTTTATTGATGGCAGGAAATTCAATTTCAACTTAATTTGGAAGATAAAAAACTTAAAATCAATTGGTTAAGAACAACTATATGACTTATAAGAGGTAATAGCAATTGCCTGTTTAAATATAATGATTTCATCGAAAACTCTAAATGAATCCATAAATTATTTTAAAAAACAACAAAATTTGAAAAATTGACAATAAAACCCACAATGCTAATCTGTTGTTAAGAGTGGGATTGAGTCAAATCGAAATAAAACAGGACGAAGTTAAAAAAATATAAAGAGTATAGGTTTATGTAAAAACATAGTAATTTAACAGAGTGGATAAAATGTACTAATACATAAAATCATCAATGCCCCATTTACCAATTAAAATACAGTTAAGCACGCTTCCAAAAAGTCCAGGGGTATATCAGTTTTATGATGCCGATGATCAAATTCTGTATGTAGGCAAGGCAAAGGACCTTAAAAAGAGGGTGGCCTCTTATTTTACGAAAAACCATGAATATGGCAAAACACGAATTCTTGTAAAAAAGATAAGTAACATCAGACATATAGTCGTTGCAACGGAATCTGACGCCTTGTTGCTTGAAAACAATCTTATTAAAAAGTATCGTCCTCGTTATAATGTTTTATTGAAAGATGATAAATCGTATCCATGGATCTGTATTAAAAATGAACGCTTCCCCAGAATATTTCCCACAAGAAAACTAATTAAGGATGGTTCCGAATATTATGGCCCTTATACAAGTATGTATACGGTAAAGACCTTGTTGGATCTGATAAAAAGTGTTTACCCATTGCGTACCTGCAACTACGACCTGTCAAAGGAAAAGATAGATGCGGGTAAGTATAAGGTATGTTTGGAATACCATTTAGGAAATTGTAAAGGCCCTTGTGAAGGTTACCAGAGCAGTGTTGATTACGACCGTCAAGTCAATGATATTCGCGACATTATCAAAGGTGATTTCAAATCGTCCATACATTATTTTAAAAATCAAATGAAGATATTGGCTAACAATATGCAATTTGAGGAAGCCCAACAAATCAAGGATAAGATAGAAGTACTTGAGAACTATCAGGTAAAAACCACCATTGTAAATCCTAAAATCAACAATGTCGACGTTTTTTCAATAATATCGGATGATTCCTTTGCCTATGTGAATTTTTTACAACTCTCACATGGTTCCATAATTCGTTCACATACGTTGGAAATAAAAAAGAAATTGGATGAGAAGGATGATGAATTGTTGCAGTTGGCCATAGTTGAAATAAGACATCGGTTTAAATCAGAATCAAAAGAAATATACCTACCATTCAAAGTGGTCGTTGAGCCACATTTAAAAATGACAATTCCCAAACTCGGCGATAAACGAAAAATCTTGGACCTTTCTATACGCAATGCCAAGTATTTTAGACAAGAAAGGTTCAATCAAATAAAGATCCTTGATCCAGACAGGCATACCAATAGAATTATGGCCCAAATGCAAAAGGATATCCGTTTATCCGAGGAGCCTAGGCATATAGAATGTTTTGATAACAGTAATATACAGGGCAGTAATCCTGTTGCGGCATGTGTGGTTTTCAAAGATGGCAAACCTTCCAAGAAAGAGTATAGACATTACAATATTAAAACCGTAGATGGTCCCGATGATTTTGCTTCGATGCAAGAAGTGGTCTACAGACGGTATAAAAGATTGGTGGAAGAAAAACAACCACTGCCACAATTGATAGTTATTGATGGGGGTAAAGGGCAATTGTCATCGGCTTTAAAAAGTCTGGATGTTTTGGGGCTTAGAGGAAAAATCGCAATTATTGGTATTGCAAAAAGATTAGAGGAAATTTATTTTCCCGAAGACCCCATACCTTTATATTTGGATAAGAAATCGGAGAGTTTAAAAATAATACAGCAATTAAGGAACGAAGCACACCGTTTTGGCATTACGTTACATAGGAATAAAAGGAGTAAAGCTGCTATTAATTCGGTTTTGGAAGGGATAAATGGGATAGGGGAAAAGACCGCCCTGGAATTATTGAAAAAATTTAAATCGGTCAAGAGAATCAAGGAAGCACCGGTAGAAAAATTAGCGTTTGTAGTAGGACCTTCAAAGGCAAAGAAAATTTATGAAACATTTCATTAAAAATAGCGACCTACTGATCAGTATGAAGAAAATCACCATTTTACTTTTGTTTCTTTTTCTTGGTTTGCAATCCAATGCCCAGGATTTGGACCAAAAGGAAGAATTGAAAGTGGGTTTGGTTTTAAGTGGTGGCGGGGCCAAAGGTATGGCCCATATCGGTGCGCTCAAGGTGATTGAGGAAGCTGGTGTCAAAATAGATTATATTGGAGGTACCAGCATGGGGGCTATTGTGGGTGCTTTGTACGCTTCAGGTTACTCAGCTGCCCAACTTGATTCTCTTTTCAGAAAGGTCAATTTCAGCAGATTGATCAATGACGATCTTCCCAGAGGAGTCAAAACCTTTTACGAAAAAGAAGATACTGAAAGATATGCCATAAAACTGCCTTTTGATAATTTTAAAATCGCAGTTCCTTCTGGTTATTCCAGTGGGCAAAATATTTACCACGAGTTGGTAAAGCATCTATACCATGTAAAGGATATTTACGATTTTAACAAGTTACCTATTCCTTTTGTTTGTATTGCCACCGATGTTGAGACCGGTAACGAGGTAAAGTTAACAAGTGGTTACTTGCCTGAGGCTATAATGGCCAGTGGCACCCTGCCATCATTATTTGAACCTACGAATATTGATGGAAAAGTACTTATAGATGGGGGTGTAGTCAACAATTATCCGGTTGAAGAGGTTAAAAATATGGGAGCTGATATAATTATTGGTGTCGACGTTCAACATGGGCTCAAAGATAGAGACGCACTTATTTCGGCAACTCAAATTCTACTTCAAATAAACAATTACCGGGCGGCAGAGTATATGATAGAAAAAGCGAAAAAGACCGATATCTATATTAAACCAAATATGGATAAATACACTGTGATGGACTTTGATTTGGATGAACAAATAATCAAAAGCGGTGAAAACGCAGCATTGGAAAAATTGGAGGATCTAAAAAAAATCGCTGCCAGACAAAAGATCAAAATAACAGAACGGAAAATCATTTCCCCATTAGATAGTTTATTAGTGACCCGACTTATCATTAGGGGGGATAATGACAGTTACACTAGGGGCTATATTAAAGGCAAACTTAGGTTCAAACTTGGCGAAAAGACCACTTTTAAAAAGTTGCAACAAGGTATAAGTAATTTATCGGCAACGGGGAATTTTAAGCCCATTCGATATGAATTATTGTCAGATGGGGATGGTGAGGACCTTGTTTTAAAATTAGATGAAACCAAAAACAAGACATTCCTAAAAATAGGGGCACATTATGATGACCTATATAAAAGTGCAGCTATTATTAACTTAACCCGTAAAAATTTGATTTTTGGCGATGATGTCTCCTCTTTCGATTTAATTTTAGGGGATAATGTGCGCTATAACCTTCAGTATTATATTGATAAAGGGTCTTATTGGAGTTTAGGAATAAATTCCAGGTTCAATGACTTCGACAAAGAAATTGATTTTGATTTGATTCGAGGCAATTTTCAAGTACCTGCGGGTATCAATGTCAATACGTTAAGTCTTGATGTGATCGACTTCACAAACCAATTATACCTACAAACGGTATTGCAAGAGGAGTTCGCATTTGGCTTGGGTGCAGAACATAAATTTTTAAGATATAGCACCAGGACTTTAGGGGAATTAGTAGGTGACAATACCCAATTGGGTTTAAAATCGACCGATAAAAGAACTTATTTTGAAAAAAGTAGTTTCTACAGCGCCTATGGGCAATTAAAATTGGATACCTATGATGATAAATACTTCCCGTCAAGGGGGTTATATTTTAATGGTGATTTCCATTTATATCTTTTCTCATCCGATTTCAATGATAATTTCAAGGAGTTCTCCGTTGCAAAGGCTAGAATGGGTGCAGCATTTCCATTAATGAAAAACTTATCGTTGAATCTTGAAACTGAAGGGGGCTTTAAACTTGGCACCTCGGAGGTTACGTCCTTTGATTTTGTTTTAGGGGGGTATGGTAATAATCTAATCAATAATTTTGTGCCGTTTATTGGTTATGACTTTTTATCATTACCCGGTAATAGCTATGTTAAGGCCTATGGGAGGTTGGACTTGGAATTCGCCCCCAAAAACCACTTGATGTTCTCGGCCAATTTCGCCAATGTAGAGGATGATATTTTTAGAACAGGGGAATGGTTTACAGAACCTAATTATTCCGGTTATGGGGTTTCCTATGGAATGGAAACATTTATGGGCCCATTACAGGTTATGTACTCATGGTCACCCGGTGGTGCCAATAATTTCTTTTTTAGCCTTGGGTATTGGTTTTAATAGCCTTAACAGAGAAGATGCTTCTTTTTTACGATATTTGTCTTATAGATTTAGTATCATGATAAAGCCAAGAATTGATATAACCGCCCATCTAAGGGCAATGTGGTAAAGCGTGAACTTTAATGTCATTACTACGATGGCAGATACCCATTTTTTTATTAGGTTTTGTATACAAACAGTCCCAATTCAATTCAACAATTCTAAAATTACGATCATGTCAACATTAGATAATACTTCATTACAGTTGCCGAAAGAAAACCCTGAAGCAGAGGATTTTTTACCATTGTTGGGGACCGATCATGTTGAGCTTTATGTCGGCAACGCCAAACAAGCGGCCCATTATTATATTTCTGCCTGGGGCTTTCAACCTTTGGCTTATGCAGGACTGGAAACAGGTTTAAAAGACAAGGTTTCCTATGTGTTGCAACAGGATAAAATAAAGTTGGTGTTGACTTCCCCTTTAAATGCTGGAGGTGAAATCAACCAACATATCAATGCACATGGAGATGGTGTCAAAGTAATTGCACTTTGGGTAGATGATGCCACCAAAAGTTATCAGGAAACTACAAAGCGTGGTGCGAAAAGTTATCTTGAACCAAAAACCTTAAAAGATGAAAATGGGAAAGTTACCTTGTCCGGGATACACACTTATGGCGAAACGGTGCACATTTTTGTTGAAAGAAGTGAATATAGTGGTGTCTTTTTACCTGGATTCAGAAAATGGGATCCGCTATACAAAGCATCCGATGTAGGTCTAAAATATATTGACCATATGGTAGGCAATGTAGGGTGGAACGAGATGAACAAATGGTGCAAGTTCTATGAGGAAGTAATGGGGTTTGCACAATTAATATCTTTTGACGACAAGGATATATCCACTGAATACACCGCCCTAATGAGCAAGGTAATGAGTAATGGTAACGGTCGCATCAAATTCCCAATTAATGAACCTGCGGATGGTAGAAAGAAATCACAAATTGAGGAATATATCGATTTTTATAATGGTGCAGGTGTCCAACATATGGCCATGGCCACAGATAATATCATTGAAACCGTTACCGCACTCAGGAATCGAGGGGTAGAGTTTTTAACAGTACCGCCCAGTTATTATGAAGATGTGTTGGACAGGGTTGGTGAAATAGATGAAGATCTTGCACCACTGAAAGAGCTAAGTATTCTAATTGATAGGGATGATGAAGGTTACCTTCTTCAAATATTCACCAAACCTATTTTGGATAGGCCTACTATGTTTATAGAAATAATTCAAAGAAAAGGGGCAAAGTCTTTCGGTAAGGGAAATTTCAAGGCTTTGTTTGAAGCTATTGAAAGGGAACAAGAGTCTCGTGGCACACTTTAAAACCATTATTTTTCTTAACAAATTGCCAATTTAAAAGGGACAGCTATAAATATGTGTTAAGGGAATAGTTAAAGAACGTTAAAAGCTTGCAATACATTATTGTGATGTATTAAATTTGCTTGTGTAAGGGGTGGTTCCCTTACAACTTTAAGTATTGGTTTTTCATAATTTAAAGTTTGGTTGGTTATTTAGGAAAAGCCCAGTTTTATTACTGGGCTTTTTTTTTGCACAATACTTTGGAATAAATATTGTTTATGTAATTGTTACTATTAAAAAGATTCAATCGCTTTTAGTAATTTTAGACAAGAATTTAGGTATGAGAATTTTATATATGTTACTTTTTTTAACAATGTCCCTTGGCGTTACCGCACAGGAAAATGACTCTGTATTCGAAACTGGTGAGTGGTTGAAGTTCCGTATGCACTATGGGTGGTTAAATGCAAGTTATGCAACTTTACAGGTCAATTCCGCTGAGATAGATGGCGTTCCTGTGTACCATGTGGTGGGTAGAGGGCAAACAACAGGTTTTGCCAGTATATTCTTCAAAGTAGATGACACCTATGAAAGCTATTTTGGTAAAGAAGATGGCAAGCCATACAAATTTGTTCGTAAAATAGACGAGGGAGGGTACAAAAAAGATGTAGAGATCAATTTTGACCATGAAGAGGATAAAGCCGTCCTCAATGATAAAAAGAATAAGAAAAAGTTTAATTTTACCCTTCAGGACAGCATTCATGACTTAATCTCAGCCTTCTACTATCTAAGAAACAATTATCACCCGGATAGTTTGGTTGTTGGGGAAGCTATAAAATTAAAAATGCTTTATGATGATGATGGTATTTTCAATTTTAAATTAAAATATTTGGGGACTGAGGTTATCAAAACCAAATACGGGAAGGTTGAATGCTATAAATTTAGACCATTAGTACAATCCGGAAGGGTATTTAAAGAACAGGAAAGTATCACGCTATGGGTTTCTAATGATAAGAATAGGATTCCTATTCGTATCAAAGCAGATTTGGCTGTAGGCTCAATAAAGGCAGATTTGGATGGATACAATGGACTAAAACATCAGTTTAAAATAGTAATGGATTGACCATATAATGGAAAAAAAAGAGCAGATTGAATCCCAAATATTAAAACTACAAGAAAAATACAAGGATTCTGGCCAAGATTTAAGCTCTTATTTAGATGGCCTTCTTTACCAACGTTACCTTACCTACTGGGATTATATTCACCTAGATACCCTCTTAAGCCTACAAGTTCCAAGAACCTATTTCCCCGATGAGGAAATCTTCATTATGTACCATCAAATTACCGAACTTTATTTTAAACTTATTTTACATGAGCAGAAGCAGATTGTAGACCACAAGGCCCAGGATGTTGAATTTTTGGTTGAAAAGGCCAGACGTATCAATAGTTATTATAAGGCTTTGATTTCCTCTTTCAGTATAATGATCAAAGGTATGGAGCGTGAACAGTTTTTAAAGTACCGAATGGCATTGTTGCCTGCAAGTGGTTTTCAGTCTGTACAATATAGAATGATCGAAGTTTTTGCCACCCCATTGGAGAATCTGGTGCACCATAATGAACGCTTGGAATTTTCTTCAAAAGACACCATAGAGGAACTGTACGAAAATATTTATTGGAAAAAAGGGGCAACCGACAGGGAAACAGGGGAAAAGACCTTGACATTAAAACAATTTGAGTATAGATATACCCCCAGATTAATTAGAATAGCCAAGCAGGTAAAAGAAAGTACAATTTATCATAAATATGTGCAGCTTCCTGAGGAAAAAAAGAATAATAAAGCGCTTATTAAAGCGTTAAAGACTATGGATATTAATGCGAATATAAACTGGCCTTTAATGCATTTGGGTTCGGCCCATCGTTATTTAGGGAAAGAAAAGGGACAAATAGACGCTACAGGCGGTACCAATTGGAAAGAATTTCTACCTCCAAGTTTTCAGAAAGTAGTATTTTTTCCAGATATTTATACAAAAGAAGAGTTAAACAATTGGGGAAAAGAATGGGTAGAACATATCTTTAATCCAAATAAAATCAAAAAAAAGTAATGCGAAAATATTGGGGCATATTCGTGGCATTGATCTTTCTTGCTTCATGCAAGTTAGATGATGCTTCTACTTCTCAGGGTAAAAGTCAGCTAAAATTAGCTATTGTTGAAGAACCTGTGATTGTAAAGCAATACGGATTTAATCTTGATGATTTTACTGTACAACAGGATACTGTTAAAAGTGGGGATAGTTTTGGGGAACTCATGTTGGAAAACAAAGTGGGTTACCCTAAAATAGCCAAGATTTCAGAAGACTTCAAAGATACTTTTGATGTGCGTAAAATACGAGTTGGCAAACCTTATGTAATATTAAAATCGAAAGATACTACCCAAACGGCCCAATTTTTCATCTATGAGAACGATGCCATTAACTTCACTGTTATCGATTTAAGGGATAGTGTGGTAGCCTATAAGGATAAGAAACACGTAAAATTTGTAGAAAGGGAGGCATCGGGTATTATTGAGACTTCATTATCCGAAGCCATATTGGATCAAGGAATTGATTATAATGTAACCAATAACTTATCTGAGGTCTACGCATGGACAATAGATTTCTTTAGATTGCAGAAAGGTGATAAGTTCAAGGTAATTTATAAGGAGAAGTACATCAACGATTCGATTTATGCCGGTGCCGAACCTATTGAATCGGCCTATTTTGAGCATAATGGCAAGCCTATTTACGCTTTTGCCTATGAAAGCGATTCCTTAAAGAACATCATTGATTATTTTGATGAGGAAGCCAATAACCTAAGAAGGACTTTCTTAAGGGCGCCTGTGAAATTCAGTAGAATATCCTCAAAATATAATCTTAAAAGGCGAATTAGATATTATGGGTATAAATTGCGTCCCCATAAAGGAACTGACTATGCGGCACCCATCGGCACACCGATTATGGCCACAGCAGATGGTACGGTAACAGAATCAACTCGAAAAGGGGGTAATGGCAAGTATGTAAAAGTCCGCCATAACGGCACCTATTCAACCCAGTATCTTCATATGAAAAAGCAAAATGTAAAAAGGGGTGAATTTGTTCGTCAAGGCGATGTAATAGGATGGGTAGGAATGACGGGTAATACCGGAGGACCCCACGTATGTTATCGCTTTTGGAGAAATGGCAGGCAGGTAGACCCCTTAAAGGAAGAATTACCACAGGCAGAACCATTGGCGGAAACACTAAGACCTGATTATTTTGAATTTATTGGACCTAAGAAAGATCAATTGGATTGTATAGAATTTGTTGAAAAGCCAAAAATGGAAGAATTGTTAACACTCAACCAATAACATGTCATTACAGAACACTGACCCTACACAAACACAAGCCTGGAAAAAACTCACTGAACATTTTAACACTACAAGTAAATTACATTTAAAAGAACTTTTTGCGGCAGACAAAAACAGAGCAAATAAGTTTAGTGTTAAATGGAATGACTTCTTATTCGATTTTTCCAAAAATAGAATTACCAAAGACACTATTTCAATCTTATTGGAACTCGCGGATGAGGTTAATTTAAAGGATGCCATTAAGAAGTATTTTAATGGGGAGGCGATAAATCAAACAGAAAATAGAGCCGTGCTTCATACTGCATTACGCGCCAGGAGATCTGATTCGGTTTTAGTTGATGGTAAGAATGTAATGCCCGAAATATACAAGGTAAAAGGGCATATAGAATCGTTTACAAATGCCATAATTTCAGGGGACACAAAAAGGATATACCGGTAAGGCATTCACAGATGTGGTAAATATAGGTATTGGTGGGTCTGACCTAGGCCCTGCAATGGTGGTTGAGGCATTGAAATTTTATAAAAACCATTTAAAAGCCCATTT
Source organism: uncultured Flavobacteriaceae bacterium (assembly GCA_963762065.1). Classification (GTDB taxonomy): domain Bacteria; phylum Bacteroidota; class Bacteroidia; order Flavobacteriales; family Flavobacteriaceae; genus Maribacter_A. Next base: position 424,915 of record CAVXJE010000004.1, read on the forward strand.
TGTCAGTAATGTTGATGGGGACCATGTTCATGAAATTTTAAAAGAACTGGATCCAGAGACAACTTTATTTATTATCGTTTCAAAAACCTTTACAACACAGGAAACATTAAGCAATGCCACTACCATTAAAAATTGGTTTTTAAAACATGCAACCCAAAATGATGTTGCCAAACATTTTGCAGCGGTATCAACAAATACCGAAAAAATCGCTGAGTTTGGCATTGCAGCCGACAATGTATTCCCAATGTGGGATTGGGTCGGAGGTCGTTTTTCGCTATGGAGCGCAGTAGGTATTACAATCGCCTTGGCTGTAGGATATAAAAATTTTGATTCTCTTTTACAAGGTGCCAATGAAATGGATGAACATTTTAAAAGCACCGATTTTGATAGCAACATACCTGTAATAATGGCACTTTTGAGCATATGGTATAATAATTTCCATAACGCAGAGACAGAGGCCATAATTCCTTATACACAATATTTAAGTAGATTTTCGGCCTATTTACAGCAGGGCATTATGGAAAGCAACGGTAAAAGTGTTGATAGAAACGGAAAACCCGTAAACTACCAAACAGGAACCATTATTTGGGGGGAGCCAGGCACCAATGCACAGCATGCCTTCTTTCAACTTATTCACCAAGGCACTAAATTGATACCTGTTGATTTTATTGGTTATAAAAAGTCCTTGCATGGCGATTTAGACCATCATGATAAATTGATGGCCAATTTTTTTGCCCAGACCGAAGCACTTATGAACGGCAAAACCGAGGAAGAGGTCCGTAGTGAACTAAAGGCCAAAAATCTTTCTGAAAAAGAAATGGGTCAAACTTCTGCCTTTTAAGGTGTTTTCGGGGAACAAACCCACCAACACCTTTTTATTGGATAAATTGACTCCAAAAAGTTTAGGCGCTTTGATCGCCGCCTATGAACACAAGATTTTTGTTCAGGGTGTGGTCTGGAATATCTTTAGTTATGACCAATGGGGAGTAGAGCTTGGAAAACAATTGGCAAGTACGGTTTTACAGGATATAAAGAATTCCGAAATATCCGATCATGACTCCTCAACTTTGAATCTTTTGCATTCTTTTAAGAATTAAATTACAGAATCTACAATTCTTAAAAAAAATAGATAACTCCTTATTTTTCAGGCTATTTAGTGGGTATTTTATGTTAAATTTAACATCGCTAATTTAACAATGGCTTAACATACGGGTCAATTAAAAACTACACATTTGCACCGTATTATTAAACCAAAATAAACACTTGAAAAATGAAAAAAATGTACATGGCTTTGGCGGCCTTCTTAATAACCGCCATCGGATTTTCACAAGGAACAATTACAGGTACGGTAGTAGATGGTGAAATGGGAGGACCTCTTCCTGGAGCTAGTATTATAGTACGAGGTACAACTAATGGGACCTCAACAGATTTTGATGGTAATTTTACCATAGAGGTCTCCAAGAATACAGGAACTTTGGTCGTTTCCTTTATAGGATATATGGCTAAAAATGTCAATTTTACTTCAACCGGGAATATTGGTTCAATTTCATTACAACCAGATGCCCAAGAATTGGGGAAGGTGTTGTTGTAGACAGGGATTATGGATCTTCGCAACGGATAGGAAAACACCAATTGCTGTTTCGTCTATTCCTGTAAAAATCATACAGGAAAAAATAGGGACCCAAGATATTACAATGACAATGGTAAATACACCTTCTGTTTATGTTTCCGGTCAATCTAGCGGTTTTGGGGATACAAATATGAGAGTTCGTGGTTTCGATCAGGATAACACTGCTTTTCTTTTGAACGGTCAACCTATTAACGGTATGGAAGACGGTTTAATGTATTGGTCAAACTGGTCTGGATTAAATGATATTGCTTCCGCGGTTCAGATTCAGAGAGGTCTTGGTTCTTCTAAAATGGCAATTTCTTCAGTTGGGGGTACAGTGAACTTTGTGACTAAATCTACCGAAATGAGGCAAGGTGGTTTTGCTTATTCCACAATTGCAAATGATAACTACATTAAAACATCTGCTGGTTATAATACAGGTATTTCTGAAAAAGGATGGGGTCTAAGTGTTATGCTTTCGCATTGGCAAGGAGATGGTTATAATGAAGGTAATTTTGGTGAAGGCCAGACTTACTTTATTTCTGCAGGTTACAGACCAAATGATTCCCATAATTTTAATTTTTTGATTACAGGTGCTCCTCAATTTCACGATCAAAATTTTACTAAAAGTATTTCAGACTATTTAGAATATGGTTTACGATACAACAATAACTGGGGCACATACAATGGCCAGTACATCACGGAAAGAAGAAACTTCTATCACAAACCTGTAGCTAACTTAAACTGGGACTGGAATATTAATGAAACGACCAATTTATCAACTGTACTTTATGCCTCATGGGGTAATGGTGGTGGTACTGGTAATCGTGGAGTCAGGATAAGAACAGATGAAGGTCGTATAGATTACGATGCCATTTACGCTCAAAATTCCCAGGTTACCGATGGTGCAGGTGTTTATTTTGGATCAGAAGATGCCTATATAACCCGCGCATCCATGAACTTACACAGCTGGTATGGTTTTATAAGTAACTTTGAAAAGCAACTTTCCGATAATCTTACTTGGAATATTGGGTTTGATTTAAGGACTTATTATGGCAAGCATTTTAGGGTAGTTTCTGATTTTCATGGATTAAATTCATGGACCGAAGATATTAGACTAAGAGATCAAAATAATAATCACGATACTTACGGAGGCTTTGGCCAATATAAATTTGTAACTGCCACCGAAAGTTATAGACCTTCAGGATGGGCTGCTGCCTTTGATACCTATCCAGAAGACCAAAAAATTGCTTATCACAATGATGAGCGTATTTCGTATGGGGGTTTATTTACCCAATTGGAATATTCCACGGATCTATTATCTGCATTTTTCCAAGGGTCAGTGTCGAACCAATACCACCAAAGATTTGACTTTTTTCAATATGCTGATCAATCATTAATAGATGGCACATCATCTCAAAGTACTGATGAACCGCTACCAGCGGGTATTACTGACGGCGTTGATTCTGAAAAAATAAATAATTTTGGATATAATGCTAAGGCAGGCTTTAGTTACAAACCATCTGAAGCCCACAGCTTTTATGCAAACACGGGTTACTATGACCGTCAACCATACCATGATAACATTTATTTGAATTTTACTAATCAAATAAATCCATTAACTGAAAATGAGAAGATTTTTGGTTTGGAGGCTGGTTATGGTTTCACATCTTCTATTTTCTCTGCTAACCTAAACGTATACAGAACTTCATGGAAAGATAGGGTTGTTACCAGTTCTGACATTGTTGATGATGTGGTTACCTTTGAGACCAACTTTGGAACGGAGCAATTACATTCAGGGGTTGAAGTGGATTTTAAATTAAGACCAGCAACGGACCTTTCTATAAATGGGTATGCTTCCGTAGGGGATTGGATTTACAAAGGCGAAGCAGTAACTCAAGTTACCGATGAAGAGCGAAATGTTATTAGTATAGAAACCAATGATTTTGATGGAGGTAAAGTGGGTGGTGCCGCACAGCTTTCTGGGGGTCTAGGATTCGCTTATAGATTCTGTGAAAATTTATCTATCGATTCTGATTGGAGATATTATGACAATCTTTATTCTGATGTTGGTGCCGTAAAAGACAATTTGGAGTTGCCTTCTTATAATTTATTGGATGCAGGAGTTACTTTTAGAGTGCCTTTAGGTGCTGATAAATTAAAGTCCTTAAAAATTAGGGCCAATATGAATAATGTTTTTGATACAGAGTATATCTCTAGATTATCTACAGCGAACTTTGTTGAGGCAGGCGATGAAACTTACGATGGAATAGCAGTTTCTAACCAAGGCTATTTTGGTTGGGGAAGAACTTGGAACGTTACCTTACGCTATGATTTCTAAACTTTTCAGGTAATAGTATTAAAAGCCCCTCATGTGAAGGGGCTTTTTTTATGCCCAAAAATTGTTACTTTTAAAACCTAAAAGCAAAACTATGGAAGAAATGGGACTCGCACATCAATGGACATTGGAATTACACTCTTATATGGCCTATGTGGCACTGGCCGTATTATTTTTGGCCGTTGCCAATGCCATAATGGGCCTCGCAGGTAATAGGATGTTCACCATGGGCAAGGATTTACGATTAAGTCTTTTTGCATTGATTCTTTGCCATATTCAACTCTTAATAGGACTGTTGCTTTATTTTGTATCACCTAGTGGCCTAAATGCCATTCAAGAATTGGGAATGGGCGGATTGAATGCCGCAGCACGTTTGTTGGCCGTTGAGCACCCCTTTGTAAATATTTTAGCCGTTATTTTTATAACCATAGGCTGGTCAAAACATAAGAAATTAATGGAAGGCAAAAAGAAATTCAAGACCATTGCCATTTATTACGGTATAGGTTTGGTACTTATTTTAAGCCGAATCCCTTGGGGCCAATGGTTCAACTAAAATGATTCCCCCTTTGAAGGGGGATAAAGGGGGATGTTTCTTTATAGCCCTAATTTTAACTTATATAATAAACAAATGAAAACAAAACTCTTTTTCGCAGTAGTACTTTTCTCAATACTAGGTTTTTCCCAGGAACAATCACTTTTCAATGGGGAAGACCTAACAGGATGGACGATTTACGGCACCGAAAAATGGTACGTTGAAGATGGGGTATTGGTTTGTGAAAGCGGGCCAGATAAGCAATATGGGTATTTGGCCACCAATAAGCATTACAAGGATTTTGTGCTTACGCTGGAGTTTAAACAAGAAGCTGATGGCAATAGCGGTGTTTTTATCCGTTCCACGGTAGATGGTACAAAAGTAAGCGGCTGGCAAGTGGAAGTGGCACCACCTGGGCATGACACCGGAGGTGTTTATGAATCCTATGGTCGTGGCTGGTTGATCAAACCCGGGCCTGAAAAAGATAGTGCCCTAAAAGAAGGGGAATGGAACCAGATGAAGATTCAATTAAATGGAGACACCCTCACTTCTTGGCTTAATGGCACCGAAATGGTGACCATAACCGATGAAAAAATTGGTGCCGGCGAGGGATCTGTTGCCCTTCAAATACATGATGGCGGGGGGATCAAGGTAAAATGGAGGAACATTAGGGTTACAACCCCCCAATAAACTTTAAGGAATAGGCTTTGTTAAATGCCCACTAGGATAGGTATGTTACGGATATTCTTTGTGTTAAATATTGAATAATAGGTTCAAGTCCCGTCCAGACCGCAATAGTAAACCTCAACAAGTTAATTTATAACGAGTTGAGGTTTTCTGCTTTTGGATCTGTACGATTATTGTACTATAAATTATTTTTTAATCTTCTTTGTAATTCATCAAATACTTTAGGGTCATTCAAGTCTTTCTTTTCTGTTGAACCTTATAATTTATTTTCTATTTGTTATAAAAAACAGTCTTTCATGTGATTAATCTACCCTTAATCGAAAAGCGGGGTTCTCCATTAACTGTTTATTTTGCAATTGGTCGACGACTTTTTATTTTTTCTACTTCTTGTCAACATTTAAGCCCATTATGACCAAATTATTATTTCCAAAGGGGATGTTGCCTCATCTTTGCCACGTAAAACCCCCAAACAAATTATTATGAAAACAATTATACTTATTAAGGAAATTTATTTAGAAGGATTCAAAAACCTAGGGCACTATATTGTTGAAAGATATTTTAAGTTTTTTGCTTGGTTCAGTATTATAATGTTCGTCGTGGTGCTTTATGCCTTTATTTTTAGGATTTCAACTGGATTTGCATTTGGCTAAATGAAATGGAATTTTAAATTTAAGGATGTATTGGTCATCGCAGGTTTCTATGGGAAAGCAACAGTTTATTAATTTCTGTTAAAACTGCAAATTTTGACTGTACGGAATAAGTTTGGATTTATTAATAATATTAAAGACTCCCCATATTCTGGGGAGTCTTTTATTTCACAACTCCCTAGGCACATTACTGTACTTGTCCAGGGTTTCACCACCTATAAAACTATTTATCCCCGTTATCCTATTATCCTTTGAATCATAGGTGACCTCAACCCAGAACATAGAAACGGCATAAAGGGCATACTTTATTTTCCCTTTGATAACGGTATCTACAAACTGACCTTTTGTAAAAACCGTATCATACCGTTCATGTTCGGATAATATGTTGAAATCGTGGATGCCCATTGCTTAGATGCTTAACGGTAAACCCTCATAGGATTTGACCAAAATATCGCTTTATTAATTTCTTACTTTTAGTCATTTTTTATCTTGACGTAACTTCCTCTCACAATGCTATAATTATCATTTTTCGTCTTATTATTGGAGGAGTCCCCAAGTTTGGCCATTTTTTTTTCAATTTTATTCTTTCTATCCATAGCTTCCTGAGCAGTAACTATTTCACCATTTTGTAAAGTAACCTCTCTGTTAGGCGGAATATCTTTTCCATTTTCATCTACAAGTTTAAAAGGCACGAATTTAATTTTAGCCTTTGACGTTCCTTTCATGTGAGTGGCTTTTACTTTTAATTTATCTCTTAACTCATCCTTTTTCTTAACTGTTTTATTTTCTTCACTTTTTAATCTTGTAGAAGTATTGTCCACTGCTTTGTTTTTATCTTGTGCCTGTATCGGCGCAATATAAATTGAGTTGAAAATAATTATTGCCAAGCAAGTAATACTTTTTTTTAGTTTTAATTTCATTGTTGTTTCCATAACTTTATATTTATGATTGTTTAAATGATTTTATTTTTTATACAGTGTTATTTATAGTTGAAGATAAATTTAGGTTTTGGATAGGAGGGCATCTTTTTATATTTTGAATATCACTAAGTTAATATACTCGATATCTAAACTTTAAAATCCAAAAATGTATGTCCTGTGCGAAAAATTACACAAACAGTCAGGGATACAGCATAACTATAAATAGATTACCCTTTAATATCCAGTTTACCAAAGTATTTCTCCATACAATAGCCTTGCTTAAATACTTAATGGTAAACCCTCATACGATTCATTCAACATCTCACATTTGAGAAGTTCGTTCTTTAGGCTATCCATCTTTTTCTGTAATCTTTGGTTTTCCTTTTCCAAAGTTTGATCTTCTGGAGGTTTGTTGCAGCCCATAAATAATAGGCAAAGCATAAGTAATGGTTTCATTTGATTAAAGTACAAAACACCCTGGTTATTTCACAAAACGCGGCAGAATTTGAAACGGTCTATGGTTTTAACCTTGATTTGGGCGTGGGCATTAACAGTCCAGCTGATTCCAACGGGGATGACAACCTGGAATTGGTAGACCCATTCGGTACTATCATAGATGTATTTGGAATTGTCGGCGAAGATGGCTCAGGAACGGATCATGGGTTTGAAGACGGCAGGGCAGTAAGAAACCCTGATGTGTTTCAAGCAAATTCAACGTTCACATTCAGTGAATGGATGATTTACAATGATACTGGAGGCTCAGGGACCACAAACCTACCGCAAATTGCCCCTGATGATTTTACCCCTGGGCAGCGGGATTAATTTTATTCGTAGATAAGATATGAATCCCCATAATCCCTGCAAAGATCAATTCCCCTACCCCAGTTGGGTAAATGTCTGTTAACAGCCCTACCAAAAAAGCGGCCACGCCAACAATTGCCCCAATGATATTTCCTATTAATTTAACCCCTGTACGATAGTAGAATATCAAATGAAAGAAAGACCCAGTAGCTCCCAGTCCTGTAGCAATAAAATGTGGTATTACCATGCCTTTCAAGGTTACAGGTGTGGCCAGCACAAGTACGAACATAATTGCAATAGACCGATCTAAATGTTCCATGCGTATTTTAACACCAAAAATCTTGAATAGTATTCTTTCCCTTTCAGGATGATGGCTCGCCCTATCCCAAAATGCAGCGAAAATACTTGCAAGGGTAATAAACAACAAAGATTCAAATACCGATCTGGCATATTGGCTCCAGGAAGGGTAGAAGTTAAGTACTACCATTAAAAGTCCTACCGTTAATACCAATCCTACTAAAATAATTATTCGCAATCTGTGACCACTCATGACATTATAGGGTTTAACCAATGTGGTTTTAAATATATAACGAATAATTTAGGTAATTCTTTAAATCCCGAAGTTTTAAGTCGATAAGGTTAATTCCAAAAACCATGGAAATCCCATCGTTTTCCTGAACTTTAGGCAAATTGGGTGATTAAAATGGATGATAGCTGAATTTTTGACCCCCTACGGAAGCGTCGGCCATTAGGCCGGCTTTTGGTAAGGCGAACACCGCAACGCCATCTTTGTATTTTGCATTTACCGCAATTCCCGATTTTACCGCTACTGCAGAAGCTTCTGCGGAAAAAGCGAAATTACCTTCTTTAAAATCCTTAAGGTCTTCCTTGGTCTCAAAAAAGAGTACTTCAATAATGGATTGGCCACCAGCTTGAAAGCCTACATTTAATTTTTTAAGACCTGCCATTCCCTTGGCCGCTCCGTCCTCATATACCACACCGTTCCCAGAGGAAGCACCTATTATTAATCCACCTTTTCCGACATTCGGAAAAATCGCGTATCCTGCGGATTTTTTAAAGAATCTTTTGAGTCCCGAATCCGCTTTTATCAATGTCTTTTTTGCTTTATCGGCATCTTGTATGATTTTTTTATCCTTTTCTGTCTGCGACATTGCTGCAAAGACCATAAACATCATAAGTACTGTGATAAGAGGTTTTAAAGTTTTCATTTGTTCAGGTGTTAGGTTTATATCTACCCAAAGATAAAGCGTGATACGGATAATTCCGGCTTTTAGAATGATAAGAATCTGTTAATATAGGCCAACGTTATTAATCGTTATTTTGAACTTTATTCGAAATAATGGTAAAGATGGGCTTAAAACACAAAGGGAATGAAAATGAATTTACTCATTATTCATTCCCTCTGTAATATTATTTCTATGTTGTCATTATCAAACTAATCAACAGCTTAACTCCCAACCATTAAGTTAAGAACAAGCGCCCTGAATATTATTCTTGCATTAATGGTTGTTTTGAGAAATCTTCATGTGCCATTACCTCTTCCATTTGTTTTACATGGCGTTCTGTATGCCCGCTCATAAACAAAATTATTTGTAGGCCATCTACCGTCCCAAAAGGCAGTTTACCATAATGATTTCTTAAATCATCCTCGGTGTTTTGAACATACTCTATATGTTCAGCTCGATTAGTATTGAAGGCTTTTAAAGTTTCCTCAAACGATCCAAATTTCCCCGATGGTTCAAAGGCCTTCCCTGTTTTGACTTTTTTGTCGCGACTTGAAATCATAGCCAATAAATCTTTATCGGATATTTTCACTGAATCACGCATTGTGGGATCTGCAGGAGTTTTCAATGCACCCTCGAGCATACCGCCTATCATGCCTTCCGAAATGGCCAAATGTTCCACACATTCTGCAATTGACCATGATTCGGGTGAACTTTTAAAATTGAGCTGGGCTTCGCTAAGACCTTTTGTTACCGCTAATAACCGTTCTTGGGTTTCAGTCAAATGATCTTCAGCGAATTCCCTTTCTTCTTCAGTAAGACCTTTGTCAATTAATCCAAAGCTGACAAGAGCTAATAGTACAATTGGTAAAATAAACTTTTTCATTTTCGAATGATTTTAAATTGATATTTGTTTTATGGTTGTTTAAATAGATTAGTACGAACAAGGTATATGAAATTACATAATAAATCAATTAGTTTTTGATTTAACATAATCATCAAGATGTGACTGTTTTTTTTATACATTTAACCTAAAGAATATAAGATGAACGAGTTTTTTTTCAACGAAATACGAAACGGTAATTTTAATGAGGTAAAGGCCATGTTGACAAAGAATCCCATGCTGGTCAACAGTAAGGATGAACGGGGTTCAACGCCTTTAATTTTGGCTACTTATTACGACGAGTTGGAAATTGTTGATCTATTGTTGGATCTCGGCGCTAAAATTGACGCCAAGGATGCATCGGGAAATACAGCCTTAATGGGGGTATGTTTTAAAGGATATACCGATGTTGCCAAAAAATTGATTGACAAAGGGGCCAATATTAACGAACCGAATGCTATGGGGGCAACTTGCCTTATATATGCTGTAAATTTCAATAGAGAGGAAATAGCTAAAATGCTAATTGCCCATGGCGCTAATTTAACCGCGAAAGACATTAGGGGCAATACGGCCCTTGATCACGCCAAAATGCAGGGTATTTCTTCTTTGATAGAACTATTGGAAAATCATTAATCTTAATTAATGGAACAAAACCAGCAATTGGAATTGATCAAGCGTATTAAAGCGTTGGCCGATACAGGACTCGTTTATTCTGAAGATGAGTATAACAAGGAGCGTTATGGGGAGCTTCGGGAAATTAGTTTAAAGCTTCTGGAAAATGTTGCCAATAAACCCTTGACCGTTCTCAAGAATTTTTTTATGCCCGAAACCGACTATCCAACAGTCAAAGTCGATGTTAGGGGTTTTGTATTGAATGGTGGGAATAAAATTCTAATGGCCAAGGAACAAATTGATGGTAAATGGACTATCCCCGGTGGTTGGGCAGATATTGGTTATTCGCCATCTGAAGTGGTTATAAAAGAAATTGAAGAAGAAACAGGGCTACATTGCTCTGTAGATAGATTATTGGCGGTTTATGACAAGCGAATGCACCCGCACCCGCCCCAACCTTTTTATATTTATAAATTAATTTTCTTGTGTAAGATAGAAACGGGTGAATTAAAACACGGTTTTGATATGGAAGGGGCCGCTTTTTTCCCCGTGGATGACTTACCTGTTATATCTGAAGACAGAATACTAAAAACCCAAATAGAGCAGCTTTATAAAATGACGATTGAAAACGAAAAAAATGTTTATTTTGATTGAATTATGAAGGATAAATTACTCAAAATAGCATTGATACAATCGCCTTTGGTTTGGGAAAATCCTGGGGAGAATAGAATAGATTTTTCCAAAAAGATAGCCTCCTTGAACAGGGAGGTAGATTTAGTCGTCTTGCCGGAAATGTTCACGACGGGTTTTACCATGTCTCCCCAGAATATTGATCTCACTGAGGGGAATAAAACGTTGGAATGGATGCTTCTTGAAGCATCAAATAACAATGTAGCTATCGTAGGAAGCATCGTGTTTTATGAAAATGGGGATTATACGAATCGATTGTTCTTTGTTGAACCCAATGGGAAAATTCAGCGATATGATAAGCGCCATACCTTTACTTTAGCCGGTGAGGACAAGATTTATAAAGCAGGGCGGGACAAATTGATTGTGGATTACAAAGGATTCAGAATTTGCCCATTGATTTGTTATGATCTTCGTTTTCCGGTATGGGCAAGAAATATTGAGTATTATGATGTATTGATTTATGTGGCCAATTGGCCCACTCCTAGAATTATGGCTTGGGACACACTTCTTAAAGCTAGGGCCATAGAGAATATGGCTTACTGCCTCGGCGTAAATCGTATTGGTTATGATGATGCCGGATATGAATATTCAGGACATTCCGCGGTCTACGATTGCTTGGGAGAACAAATGGTTTTTTCCAAGAAAACAACAGTGCTTTATGCTACTTTGAGCAAAAACCATATTTCAACTACTAGGAATAAATTAAAATTTTTGGAAGACAGAGACAATTTTAGTCTCGGATTGTAAAGGTTTGTTCCAATTCCCAATTGGCCCGCACTTCGATAACGTCTGGGTAATAACTTACTTTTTCTGGTTGTATCTTTTTTAGATAATTTCCAGTGTCCCATTTTCGATTACCGTTGGCATCAAAAATTACACGTACAAGATATTTTGCTGGTTTAATGGTGTTGAATTCAAAAAGTTGAGGTCCTTTCGCATAAATCTCCTGTTCTATTTTACCTTTCTCATCGGTCAATTGAACAAGAATGGGATAGCTATCGATGCCACAGATAATGTTTAGACTAAGATTGCCATAATCTGCATAACTGTTAGTACTTAAATTAAAATTCAAAGTGTCGTTCACACTTCCAAAAAAATCGGAAATTGCCCCAGGGAGCAAGTCAAGTTTATAATTCTCATTGGGCTCCACCTTAAAATCGAAATCGACCTTATTTCCGATACTATCCAAGTTGATTTTGAAATCAACGGCCAATGAGTCCTTGTTCATAAGACTAATTTTTGTGGAATCTACACTGATAAGAGGAGTATTTGCTTGTATGTTGAATGATTCTTTAAAACTCAAAGACCCACGTTGATTGGCTTTCAATAGCAAGGTATCCGTGCCAACTTTACGATTTTTAATGGTAAAGGTATCAACAACCTTTAAGGTCTCATTTTTCACGGCAAAAAGCAATGAGTCCATTTCAAATGGGGTAAACCAAAAATTCAAAGTGTCCTTGTCCCGTTCCTTAGTGATTATGGTTCTTATGGTATCCGGCAAAACCGATAAAGTTGAGATTTCAATATCTTTTCCATCACCACGGTATCCAAAAATAATTTTATTGTTGGTAGCTAGGCTTGGCACCGATATTTTGTAATCGGGGATTTCCTTGAACAAGGTTAGTAGGTAAGTGGAATCCGTTGGCAGTGAAACCGTATCCTGAATAAAGGCAATTTTGTCTGTATTTTGGTCAAACATATTGTTTTTGGACTCGTCCTTTATCGCAAACATGGCATATTTACCTTCCTTAAGGTTTTTCAGGGTGAAAATTACCGTACTGTCAAGTGTATTTGTAATATAGTTTGGCGGTTTTTTGTAAATCGTTGAATCGGTATAAGCGGAATCAATTCCATATAGTAATACACTAATAAATTCATCCGCTTTTTGTTTAAACGCATCTTTTACTACCCCTGAAACTTGCAACGAATCTATATAACTTCCAGTTGAAAAGACATAGGTTAAAAAACTATTAGGGTTACCCTCATTGTTGTCTACAATACTTTGGCCAAAATTCAAGGTGTAGGTGGTATTTTCCTGTAGGGTATCTTTGATTGTTATTTCAACAAACTTATTGGCACCTCCCTGCGGTGTTATAATGGGTAAATATTTTAATGGAGGAGAGACTATTAGTTGTTCCTGAACATCCTTCAGTTTCACCAATTCATCAAAATACAATCTTATTTTGGTCGCTTTAAAGTCGGTGGTCATATTATCGGGTTCAGCTTTAAGTAAAACTGGAGCCGTCACATCTTTAGGACCTCCTGTGGGTCTACCTCTTCTTGCACATTGCATTAATGCTGTAACTATAAAAAGGAAGAAAATGTATACAAAAATGCGTTTGAACATCCGATTATAAATCTAAATAACAAAGTAACAACATAATTTAGAAATTGCCTTTACGATTTAACATTGCATCGATATTAAATATTTTGGACCCATTATTGTATTCAATTCTTACGTTAAAGGCACTACCGCCATGCTGGTTATGTAAATTGTGACTCCGTGTACCTCGTTTAATGTATTGGCACAAATTTCCATAGTGGCTCCTGTAGTAATTACATCATCAACCAAGAGCACCTTTTTATTTTCCAATCGCAAAGGGTCTGTAAGGGTGTAAAGTGCTTTGTTGTTCTGCCAACGTCCTATTCTACCTTTTTTGGTCTGTGTTTTGGTATTGGCTGTTTTTTGTAGAGCATCCTCTATAAATTCAGCATTTAGATGGTAAGCTAGTCTTTTACCGAATAGTGAGACTTGGTTATATCCCCTTTTTTTGAATTTTTTTCTGTGCAAGGGCACAGGTATTACTGCATCAATCTGTTCTAAAAAGTGGTTATCTGCGATAATTTGACCATGCCAATTCCCTAAAAAGGCACCAATTTGTTCCTGATTTTTATACTTTAAATAGTGAATTAAATTCTTAACAATTCCATTTTCGATAAAAAAAAGGAAAGAATTAGCCTTTTTTATGTTAATTCGTCCATAAAAAATACGGTCAACTGCATTTTCAACGTTAAAATTGTACTCGGTGAGTGGTAACTGGTTTCGACAAACGGTACATAAGTGATACTCTCCTCTATTTAATCGTGCATTACATCCAAAACACACCCTAGGTAGAAGGATCGAGTTGATATCATTTAGTATATTTGATAGCTTAGAGTACAACGAATCTTAGTATTAATAACCTACTTAAAGCCCACTTTTATAGATGGACGCACAAGATAATAAATTCAATTACAAGATAATTCTTGCAGCTTTGGTAGCCGTAATAATAGGCATACTCATAGCATTTTATTATAGTTATGCCCAATCTAGCACCCAAATCAACTTTTTGGAACAGGAAAAAGACCTTTTGGTCAAAGACCTTACCTTAATGAAAGCTGATGTTGATAGACTTTCGGCACTTAACGAAGTAAACGAAATAGAGATCCAGGACGCTAGATACGAAGTACAACAGTTACTTGATTCTGTTGGTAGATTAACGTTTACAATTGAAAAATTACGGGAATTCAAAACTGAACTTCGTAGGCTTGAAGCAAAAAATGATAGCCTTAAATTAAAGAACAACTTTCTCAAATACAACAATATGCTCCTTACGGATAAATATGAGGAAACAAGGGCGCAAATTGAGGAATTGAGAGGAAAAAGCAGTTCACTGGCTGAAGCGGAAGCTCTTCAACGTCAAAAGATACTTGAACTTAATCAAGAACTAAAAATCAAAAGTTACCTAAAATTACAGGATTCCGATGGTAGTGGTTTTAGATTAAGAGGTGGGAAACCTATTATGACCAACAAAGCCTCAATAATAGAGAAACTTAGGGGTTGTGTTACCATTATGGCAGACCCAACTTCAATCAATAAGGAGAAAGTGCTTTACTTTCAGTTTTTAGGACCCGACATGGGCGTTATCGAGGATAATGCCAATATCATTACCGTACATGGCAATGTTTATAGTAAAAGGGTTGAGCTTGTCTTTATGGGAGAAGAAACCCAAGTATGTGATTATATCACCGTTCCAGAGGAATCTTTGAATGCGGGTAATTATACACTTAATGTATTCGAGGATGAACGATTACTTTCATCAACTGAATTTCGGTTAAAATAATATCCAGCTTTTAAAGGAATAATCTATTTTTGCCGAATGGATAAGCAAGAGGACGATTTTAGAAAATTAATTTTAAGTGCTATTGTAATGATAGCGATGAGCGTATCATTTGTATCATGTAGAGAAACTGCTGAAAAAGCAAAGGATGTTACTGAGCAAGTGGGTGTAGCAATGGATGACACTGCTGGCAGTGGTTTTACATTAGAAGGTGGGAAACCTATTATGACCAACAAAGCCTCCATAATAGAGAAACTTAGGGGTTGTGTTACCATAATGGCAGATCCAACAACAATCAATAAGGAGAAAGTGCTGTACTTTCAGTTTTTAGGACCCGACATGGGCGTTATCGAGGATAATGCCAATATCATTACCGTACATGGCAATGTTTATAGTAAAAGGGTTGAGCTTGTCTTTATGGGGGAAGAAACCCAGATATGTGATTATATCACCGTACCAGAGGAATCTTTGAATGCGGGCAATTATACACTTAATGTATTCGAGGATGAACAATTACTTTCATCAACTGAATTTAGGTTAGAATAATATCCAGCTTTTAAAGGAATAATCTATTTTTGCCGAATGGCTAATCAAGAGGACGATTTTAGAAAAGTAATTTCCCACGCAAAGGAGTATGGATACGTATTCCAATCCAGCGAAATTTATGATGGATTAAGCGCCGTTTACGACTACGGACAAAACGGGGCCGAACTCAAAAAGAACATTAGGGAATATTGGTGGAAGGCAATGGTTCAGCTCAATGAAAATATCACTGGTATTGATGCTGCTATTTTTATGCACCCGACCACATGGAAAGCTTCTGGCCATGTTGATGCCTTTAACGACCCTTTGATAGATAATAAGGATTCCAAAAAAAGATACCGTGCCGATGTTTTGGTCGAAGACCATGTAGCCAAGATCGAAGCCAAGATTGACAAGGAAGTTGCCAAAGCGGCCAAACGTTTTGGTGATTCTTTTGATAAGAAACAATTTTTAGCAACCAACCCCAGAGTTGTTGAATATCAAGAGCGGGGACAGGCAATTTTAAAACGATTGGGAAAGTCATTGGAAAATGAGGACCTGGCCGATGTGAAGAACCTGATTGAAGAGTTGGATATCTCTTGCCCTATGTCGGGATCCAAGAACTGGACGGATGTTAAGCAGTTTAACCTAATGTTCGGCACCAAATTGGGAGCCTCTGCTGAAAGTGCAATGGATTTGTACCTAAGACCAGAAACTGCCCAGGGGATTTTTGTAAACTTCCTGAATGTTCAAAAATCAGGAAGAATGAAAATTCCGTTTGGGATTGCCCAAACCGGCAAGGCCTTTCGGAATGAGATTGTTGCCAGACAGTTTATCTTTCGTATGCGCGAGTTTGAACAGATGGAAATGCAATTCTTCATTCGTCCTGGTACACAACAAGAATGGTATGAAAAGTGGAAAGAAAATAGAATGAAATGGCATTTGTCATTGGGTATGGGAGAGGAGAACTATCGTTTCCATGACCATGAAAAATTGGCCCACTATGCCGATGCCGCCGCCGATATAGAATTCAGGTTCCCATTTGGGTTTAAGGAATTGGAAGGAATTCATTCCAGGACCGATTTTGACCTTAGCCAGCACGAAAAATTCTCCGGTAAAAAATTACAGTATTTTGATCCGGAACTAAAGGAAAACTATGTGCCCTATGTTGTCGAAACGTCCATTGGTCTGGATCGTATGTTTCTGGCAGTATTCTCCCATTCTTTATGTGAGGAAGAATTGGATAATAATACCACAAGAACGGTTTTAAAATTACCTGCGGTTTTGGCGCCTACAAAAGCTGCTGTTTTACCATTGGTCAAAAAAGACGGACTCCCGGAGATTGCCCATAAGATCATCGAGGATTTAAAATGGGATTTCAATGTGATTTATGATGAAAAAGATGCAGTTGGCCGTCGTTATAGAAGACAGGATGCAGTTGGCACTCCTTTTTGTATAACGGTAGATCACGAAACCTTGGAAGATCAAACGGTGACCATTCGCCATCGCGATACCATGGAACAACAACGGGTTGCCATTACCGACCTAAAAAGTATTATTCACAAAGAAGTGGATATGAAGTCGTGGTTGCAACGTATGGGATAATGTACTTGATAAAATGAATTTTAATTCATTCTATCTAATGTTATCGGATGTCTCGAATTTCATCAACAAAATACATATCAATCTCTCCTTTGCCTTTTGCGCTAATTTTGCCACGATTGATAAAGGAAAAGTATGGATCATCTTTAAGTAATTGGTACGTGGATTGACTGATGTTCACTTTGGATACCTCACCATTGCTTTCCATTCTGCTGGCTGTGTTCACAGTATCGCCCCAAATATCGTATTGAAATTTCTTTACACCAACAATTCCTGCCACCACCGGTCCAGTATGGATGCCTATACGCATTTCGAAGGCTGGGAAGCCTTTTTTATTCATGGTCGTTTTACGTTCAGAAATAAATTTTTGCATTTCCAAAGCGGCCAGCACGGTATTCTTGACGGAATCATCAGTTGGAACAGGGAGTCCACCTGCAGCCATATAGGCATCACCAATAGTTTTGATTTTTTCTATGTGAAACCGATCAACTATTGAATCAAATACTTCGAAGCAGGCATTGATTTCTTGAACAAGTTCACGCGCACTTAAACTGGAAGAAGTTTCGGTAAAGGATTTAAAATCGGTAAACAGAACAGAGGCCATTTCAAAGTCGCGTGCTTCGGTCCGACCTTTTTCTTTAAGTTCCTGGGCGATCTCCTTTGGAAGTATATTGAGTAGTAAGTTTTCGGATCGATCTTTCTCTATCTGCAATCTAGCTTTTGACTTTCGTACATAGCTGAGCCTACTCCACAAACCTCCGGCTATGGCCAAAACGAAAAGTCCTGAAGCAATTAAGATGTTTTGCCGTTTCTCATTGGCTAGCTCCTCTTTATCATGTTCAACGCGCAATAGCCTCTCTTTTTCAACCTGTGCAAGGCTATCCGCAGTCACCTGTTTTTGAAATTCCATTTGCATGAGTTTTTCGGAGGTTTCTTCCGCATTAAGGGAATCTTCTATAACAGCAAGTTGTTCATGATATTCCAGGGCCTTGCTTCCGTCACCAATGGCTTTATAGACCTCATACAAGCAAGTACACCCTTCTTTTTGTTCTAACAAAGCACCAATTTTATTGGCGAGTTCAAATCCGTTTCGACAATAGGCTATAGCTTTGGGATAATTTCCTTTTTTTTCGTAAATACTTCCTATGTTGTTAAGAGAAGTTGCCATACCCTGTTGGTCACCTATATCTTCTCTAATCTTCAAACTTTGCATGTAGTAATCCAGTGCGTTGGTGTAGTCGCCCAAACTGCGATACGCATATCCCAAATTATTCAGCACAGTGGCAACACCCTGTTGGTTGGCTATTTCTTCAAATAATCTTAAACTTCGTGAATAGTAATCCAGGGCCTGCTCATAATCCGCTTGAGCACTGAAGATTTCTCCAATATTGATAAAAGAAGTTGCGATGCCCTGTTGGTCACCTATATCTTCTCTAATCTTCAAACTTTGCACATAGTAATCTAAAGCATAATCGTATTTACCTTGATTATGGTATATATACCCGATATTGTTGAAAGAACTGGCTACACCTTGCTGGTCACCAATTCCCTCTCTTATTTTCAAACTACTTGTGAAATGATTTAGCGCTTTAGTATAATCGTTTTTGTTCAAATAAATTAGACCGATGGCATTCAGACAAGAAGCAATTCCTTCCTGGTCTCCTATCACTTCAAAAAGATTTAGAACATTTTGGTAATAAAGCAATGCTTCACTGTAAATACCACGCAGGTACAAAGAAACCCCTTGAAGATACAATCCCTGCGCATTGGCGGCGGGATAATCCTGCTGGAGAGCATATTCAAATAACGGTACAGCTAGTGTAAATGCACTGTCAGGTTTAGAAAACATAAATCCATTCCAGATGTATTCTTTATAGGCAATAACCCTTGAAGAGTCTGGCTGGTCCTGGTCTTGCCATATAGTATAAAGAGAATCGAGATTGGTTTGGGCGGATAAGCTCAAGCTAAAGCTAAATAGGAGTATTGTTATAAACTTCCTTATCATAGTGAGGTATATAAATTTCACTAAATCCTTTTTCAATCTATTCTTTCTTCTGAGCATTACCGATAAAAACTGTATATGATCATTGATGAAATTTCTATTATTATCCCAATATAGCAAATTGTCCTATAAGTTATAATTCAATAGCAGACTACCATAATAGTTTCGGTCATTTCCAGGATAAAAATAACGGGGTTCACTGCCCCCAAAACCAACGGCATTGATCAATACCGATTGGGCATATTTGGTGTTGCTCAGGTTGTTGATACCAATATCCACACCAATGGAGAATTGCTTGGTCAACTGTTTTTTATACCCCAATCGTGTATGCAACAGATTATAGCCTTCACTCGAAAGCGTATTGGCATCGGTGAGTGAAATACGGCCTACATGTTGGTGGGTGGTATTCCAATATAAACCATTGCCCATTCGTAATTGCACCCCACTATTAAAACGGTGCTCAGGAACCCCTGTCAATGGGTTGCCGGAGTAGTTATTCTCCCCATCAATGAATTCAATAAACTTATGGTGGCTAAATGAATAGGCCACAAAAGGGGTCAAATGTAACTTTGGCGTAATGTCTATTTTGTAGTTAAGGTTTATTTCCAAACCTTGATGTTTAGTGCTTCCGGCATTTTTGCCAATAAATTCATCCTCTCCCACGCGTTGGGCCACTAATAGGTTTTTAATATCCATTCGGTACATGGCAACATCAATTTTTAGATTGTTGTTGTCTAACGAGAGTTCGCTGCCCAATTCATAATTGGTTCCCGTCTCTTGGGCAATATCAGGATTTATGACTCCCTCTGGCGTTAACGATTCCTCCAAACTTGGGTTAGAGTATCCCCTGCTTATGTTGGCATACACACTTTGGCCAGGGAAAAAGGTATAGGTAAGGTTTAAGCTTGGTAAGAAAATAACATCAAAATTACGTTCACCACTTGTGTTTGCTGCACCCGAATTGAACAGATCCTTGAAATTATAATCGGTTTTGTTGATGTTCAGTCCAAATTGTGCACTAAAATAGCTCGCGAAAGGGATGGTCAAGGTTCCAAAAACAGTAAGCTGGGAACGCAATTCTTCATTATCACTGAGTTGGTCACCTAGCAAGCTTCCATTACCATTATTATCCTGATACAAGTTCTCAAAAGTACCCCAGTCATATTTGTCTTTATACAATTCTGCCCCAAAGGAATATTGGGCATTTTCTTCATGGACTTTAAAATTCCCTAAAAAACGAGTCCTGAATCCGTAACCATTAGTGAATTCGTCCAAAATATTAAAAGGCCGAGGTTCGTAATGGTCCAAATAAGTATAGAAAAGACTGGTGGTATTCTTAAGTTGTTGATTGAAGGTATGCGAATAGGAAATTCCTGCCAAAGTGTATTTGTTTGCTTCGTAGCCTTTGGCCG
The DNA here is from genome assembly GCA_963762065.1 of uncultured Flavobacteriaceae bacterium. Lineage (GTDB taxonomy): Bacteria > Bacteroidota > Bacteroidia > Flavobacteriales > Flavobacteriaceae > Maribacter_A. The sequence continues at coordinate 445,516 of CAVXJE010000004.1, forward strand.
CATTCCACGTAAAAGCAGCCTGGGTTGGGTCTTCATCAAAAGCGCTTTGGCTTAATGAACTTGCAATTTGGGCTGTATAATCAATGTAATTCAATAAGAATGAAATTTTGTTTTTTTCATTGATTTTATAGGAAGTGTTCAACAGCACACCATCGCGCTCAAAACGGTTATTCTCGCGATATCCGTCAATGTTCATATGTCCGTAGCGTAGTTCTAATAAGAGCTTGTCATTGGCATGGGTAAAACCAAAACTGTTTTTCAAGAGTCCGTAAGAACCTACAGTAAGGTTATTATTAAAAGTGGTAGCCTCAAGCAAGGCCTCTTTGGGGTTCATGATGATGGCACCCCCTAGATTGGTACCGAAAGCGGTTCCCTTAGGGCCTTTGATAACTTCGATGGAATTGAGATTCTCCAAGTCGTACGCTTCAATAGTTGAAAAACCAGTACCATTGGTCACCGGAATTTCATTATAGTACAATCGGAGTTTATCGGTTCCGAAAGGTGTTCTGGCACCCACACCACGAATTGTAATCCTATTGGTATTCAATGCGCCCGAGAGTACAAAAACACCTGGAATTTGGTTCATGGAGGAAACCAAATCTGCCGGACTATAATTTTGGAAGACTATAGCCCCGATTACCACTGAAGGTACGATTCCGGTCGCTTGTTTAGGTTTCAGGGATTCTAAAAGCACCACCTCATCGAGTTGGGTAACACTATCCTTTGCACTTTGATTTTGTGCGATAATTGAAGTGATTGAAGTAAGAAAAACAAAAAAGAATAGGGGTTTCTTCATCTATGCTGACTATTGGGCTAAAAGTAGCAAAAGAAGAACCTAGGAACAAGCAAATGCGCTAAAATAGGGCCGCATTAAAATCGATATCCAAGGGAAACACCACCTCGACTAACAATATCAGGTGCAAATTCAGATCCAAGAAGGTTTCTGCCCAGACCAGAGTATATTTCCACAACAAACCCCCTTGGCGTTACAAACTTTCCCCCAACGGAGATTCCCAATGCAAAATCGGTATAAGATTCACCCTCAACAGCCATTGTCATTTCAAAATCTTCATAAAAATCTAATTGCTTGCCTGAATTTATCATTCCGAATCCTTCAACAAAAAAACCTTTGGCATACTGTTTAGAAAAATATTGCCTGTAATAGGGGGTAATAGAAAAATTTCTGATTTCATCGAGGATTTCATCTTCACTCCCAATATTAAAAAGTACTCCCACACCAAAGGAAGATTCTTCATTCAATAGGGTTTCGTAGGAAGCATCAACAAAAGTGAATGCAATTAGATTGAAGGCATTAAGTTTAAGTTCATTTCGCCCTGCCAACTCATTTTCATCTTCTTGGGCTTCAGTTTGTGAAATAATAAAAACAACGAATAAAAAGAATACGATTGATTTTTTCATAATTCGAATATTAGAGGTAGTACTAATGTAGGCTTAAAATCGATATCCTATTGAAAAACCGCCCCTGTACATAAAGGTTTCCTGAAAATCCTCGGGATTAATATTTCTACCCAGTCCGGCACTTAGCTCTATACTGAACTTTTGACTTTGGGTTACCCATTTATTTCCAACACCCAACCCCAAGGCCGTGGTGCTATAATCATTGTTTCGCACTCCTAAAGTGTTGTTGGGAATTTCATCCTCTCCAGTATAATAAAGACCAAAGGCCTCGGCAAAGAAACCACTTCTAGGCATATACCCAAAATAAGCCCTTAAGTTTGGCCCAATTCCAAAATTGCCATTATAATCTGTTGCATCGCTATCAAAGTATAGCGTTCCGCCTATACTGGTGTCCTCGTTGAAAAAATACTCGTAAGAACCCTCAACAGTACTATTAGCTAAAAACAAACCGATATTGAATTTTATTTCATTGTCATTGCTGAATCTAGGATAGGCCTGTGCATTTGTAAAATAGGTCCCTAATAAAACAATGGCAAAGCATAGATATTTCATCGCTCAATAATTTTGATATTCAGATAAGAATCAAATCCTATTCCAAAGTGCCAAAAGTAGAAATGAATTTCCTTACTAGCATCAAGAATGTAAGTTTTTATATGAGGGGGAACTGTGCTTAAGAACAAAAAACATTCGTTATTTTTAAAAAAAAAAATTAAAAAATTATAAAAGTGAAAATAGTATCGTATAATGTAAATGGTATTCGCGCGGCAATCAACAAGGGTTTTTTAGATTGGTTGAAAGCTGTAAGCCCAGATGTGATTTGCTTACAAGAAATAAAGGCTATGGAAGAACAATTGGATCTGTCATTGTTCGAAGAAGCTGGGTATGCTAACAACTTTTGGTATAGTGCGCAAAAGAAGGGGTATAGCGGTGTTGCCATTCTTTCAAAAAGCAGGCCAGACCATGTTGAATACGGTACAGGAATAGATTATATGGATTTTGAAGGAAGAAACCTCCGAGCCGATTTTAATGGGGTCTCCATCATGAGTTTATACCTGCCTTCTGGGACCAACATGGACCGGTTGGATTTTAAACTGAACTATATGGCCGAATTTCAAAAATATATTGATAATCTAAAAAAGAAGTATCCGAATCTTATTATCCTTGGTGATTATAACATTTGCCATGAAGCGATCGATATTCACGATCCAATCAGAAATAAGAACGTTTCTGGGTTTTTACCGGTAGAACGTGAATGGATCGACAATTTCATGAATAGTGGATTTATTGACAGTTTTAGGCATTTAAATAAAGAACCCCATAATTATACATGGTGGAGCTACCGTGCCAATGCTAGAAATAACAACAAAGGCTGGCGATTGGATTATGGGATGATCAGTGAGCCACTTGAAAGTAGCTTGAAGCGATCTGTAATATTATCCAATGCAAAGCACAGTGATCATTGTCCTATTTTGGTGGAACTGGGATAATATCAAAGTGTCGCTCTTCCAGAAAATAATATTTGTAATTTTGAAGTTTGCAAAAACCTAATTGCTCAGTTGGCTATATGATTTATACGAAATTACCGCATACCGATATTGAAGTTAGTAAAATATGTCTTGGCACCATGACCTGGGGTAATCAGAACAATGAGGCCGAAGGTCATGAACAAATGAATTACGCTGTTGATCAAGGAATCAATTTTTTTGACACGGCCGAATTATATCCAATTCCTGCCCATCCCGACCGATACGCCCATACTGAAAAAATAATAGGTAACTGGTTTAAGAAAAACGGAAATCGGGATAATATTATCCTGGCATCAAAGATAGTAGGGAAGGATGATTTTGCAAGTTTCATCCGTACTACAGGGTTTTCCAAAGAATCGATAATAGGTGCAGTGGAAGGTAGTTTAAATCGATTACAGACCGATTATATTGATCTATACCAACTACATTGGCCAGAACGATCCACGAACTATTTTGGGCGTCGCGATTATAATCATGATATCACTGACCATTGGCAAGATAATTTTCATCAGGTATTGGAGACCTTAAGGGATTTGATCCGGGAAGGTAAGATAGGGCATGTAGGGATATCTAACGAAACGCCCTGGGGTACCATGCGTTATCTTGAAGAAAGTAAGGTGCATACAAGTTTACCGCGAATGATAACGATACAAAATCCTTTCTGTCTTTTGAACCGTTCGTTCGAAACAGGATTAAGTGAGATCTCAATTCGTGAGCAAATAGGACTACTTGCATATTCCCCTTTGGCTTTTGGTGTTTTAAGCGGAAAATATCTAGGGGGCAAACGTCCTGAAAATGCTCGCATCACTTTGTTCCCGGCGTATGACAGATATAGTGGCGAAACCGGGGTGAAGGCCACACAAAAATATTATGACCTGGCTAAAGAAAATGGACTTTCATTGGCCCAAATGTCACTTGCTTTCGTAAATTCGAGACCATTTGTTACGAGTACCATCATAGGGGCAACTTCAATGGAGCAATTAAAGGAAAATATTGGCAGTATTGATGTTGAATTAAGTGATGAGGTATTAAAAGGTATTAAGGCAATACATAACGAAATTCCCAATCCCACTCCTTAAATTATAACTATGTTTTTTCTAAAAATCGGGTTCGGTCAACTTGTTTTAATTGTGGTGGTGATAGTGGTCATTCTGGTTTTCGCAAGAATTATGCGGGATAAACGCTAGTGTGGTGATTATTAACCAAACAATCCACTTACTACATTTTCGATTCTTGCAACCAATTCAATCTTAATTTTGGGATTTTTTAGACTTATTTTATTGTTTTTGGAAACATAAATAGTATTGAAACCCAATTTTTCTGCTTCCAAAATGCGTTGTTCAACCCGCTGAACCGGTCTAATTTCACCGGCCAAACCAACTTCAGCTGCGAAGCAAACCCCTTTTTCAATGGGTATATCCTCATTGCTAGATAGAATAGCGGCTATTACCGCTAAATCTATTGCAGGATCATCAACCGAAATGCCACCAGTAATATTCAAAAACACATCTTTGGCTGCCAGTTTAAAACCAGCTCGTTTTTCAAGAACTGCCAATAACATATTCAATCTTTTGGCATTATAACCTGTAGTGGAACGTTGAGGAGTGCCATAAACCGCCGTACTTACCAATGCCTGAATTTCTATCAGCAAAGGACGCATACCTTCTACCGTGGAAGCAATTGCGGTACCACTGAGCCCTTCATCGTTTTTTGATATTAATATTTCGGAAGGGTTGTTCACTTCCCTAAGCCCGCTGCCTTGCATTTCATAAATGCCGAGTTCAGCAGTTGATCCAAATCGGTTTTTAAGAGCACGGAGGATTCTATAAACATAATTTCGGTCACCTTCAAATTGGAGAACCGTATCTACCATATGCTCCAAAATCTTGGGTCCGGCAATGGATCCATCTTTGGTAATATGTCCTATTAGGATTACAGGGGTATTGGTTTCTTTGGCAAATTTAATTAACTCAGCGGTACATTCCCGTATTTGGGAAATACTGCCAGCAGCAGATTCTATATAATCTGAATGAAGTGTTTGTATAGAGTCAATGACCACAATATCAGGTTCTGTAGCTTCAATTTGTTGAAAGATGTTCTGGGTCTTTGTTTCAGTAAGGATATAACAATTTTCACTATTTGGGAGAATGCGATCTGCCCGCATTTTTATTTGTTTTTGACTTTCCTCACCTGAAACATAAAGAGTTTTATAAGGAAGTTTCAATGCAATTTGAAGTATTAACGTACTCTTGCCCACACCAGGTTCTCCTCCTAAAAGCACCAGTGAACCAGGAACAAGGCCACCACCTAAGACACGATTGAATTCGAGGTCAAATGTATTTAAACGGAGTTCTTTGTCTGTGCTTATTTCGTTGACCCGTAAGGGCTTCGCAATTTTTTTTGAAATGTTTGAAGGCGATTTCCAGGCTGTTTTTTCTTCTTTTTGAATAACTTCCTCAATAACCGTGTTCCATTCTTTACAAGCAGAACATTGCCCAACCCATTTGGCATATTGGGTGCCACAGTTTTGGCAGAAAAAAGCAGTTTTTGTTTTGGCCATTACCTGGTTTTTGGTTCTGGCTAAAGATAAAGTAATCTTTTAAAAAAGTTAATGGTTTATTGGTTTTCTGGATAGAAAATTAGAATCCAAAATCTGCCTTTAGGGCATCAATCTTTTCCAATGCCATTTCTTTGGTCAGAAAGTCTATCTCTTCCATACCAAAAGCTTTTTCAAATGTGCGTAGGGCCTTTTTAGGCTCACCTAATAACTCATAATATTCAGCTTCGAAATAGAATCCAAGCATGGTATTGGGAAATTCAACTTTACATAGATCTGATAACGGTTTCAATGATTCAAAATCTTCCTTTTTTCTGGTGGCGGCGTATATGGCCATAAGATCATTAAGGTCAACTGGTTTTTTGATCCCAAACAGATCTTCTATAGTTTTGTATTTGTTTTCAAGATAATTGAAGACAGGTTCTTCTGAAGTCAATATCTGTGTTTTATATTCTTTGGGGCTAATGGGTTTGAACATACCGAATATATTATCGAATGCCTTTCCTATGCCATAAGTGGCAATTGATATATGATCGGCTGTCGGGTATTCATCGAAATAATAATGCAACGATTCCTTATCTATGGCCTTAATTGCATTGTTCATGGTCATTATCCTTGGGGTGTATTTGCTTTTCTCACCTTCAACAATCAATTGATAGAATATTTGTTGGTTCATGGCCTGCAATCTTGAAGGCACATGGGTTTCCATATCCGGTGCTAATGTGGGTGAAATATTTATGAAAGCATTGAAGATTGAGCGATCCTTGAACAACCAATAGTTTTGAAAATTGGCGGTAATGTCATATCCCACTATCATTTTAAAGGGAGCGGTACTATAATTCAAATCCAAATACGGGATTATTTCCATACCTAAAAATTCAAAAAATTTCTCTCCTTTTTCGAAAGGCAAACCATTGTCCTGATCAAAAGCGCAATCATCCAATCGTATACTTCCTTTACTCTGATGAACACCTAAAATAATACACTCGGGCATGCCATGAAACTGACTATAGAATTTAGCAGTAGCGACCACTTGTTCGAACAAATAATCCCCATCTAAAACAACAATCAAAGGGTATTTTTTTTCTTTGTCGTAATTTTCAGGAAAATAATAACTTACATCCCTTCTCTCTTGAAGTTTAAAGGATTCGAAGATTTCTTTGGTTATCTGGGCATTTAAACCAACACAAAAAATAAGGGCTAAAAGAATAAGAATACGTCGCATAGAACAAAATTAGGAAGTAAGGTATACTACCGGTTTCTGTTCCATAACGGTAATATGAGAAAAGATATTGCCCCAAAGACCACTACCATTAGGGTTTGTGCAATCCACATAATCCACCCAAAAGCATTACCTGATACAGTGCTAATCCCAAAAATGGCCAACGATTTGCTAACTGCAATAGGATAAAGGCCAATACCGCCATTGGTGGCCGACATTGCAAAAGCCCCTGCAACGAATGCAACCAGCAACTGACTAAGGCTAAGTGAAACGGTTTCTAATACCGTAAACTTTATTACCCAGAACATTGCAATATAACAACCCCAAATAAAGAAAGTATGGAAAACGAACATCCACTTGTTCTTCATTTTGAAAATGCTCAAAATTCCGTCTAAAAGGCCTTTCAGGAAATCCTTGATTTTAATAGCTAGTCTTGAAGATGATTTTTTTATAAAAAACATAAAAATGACCAACCCAAAAATGCCGGCCCCTATTAAAAACAATATACTGCCAAAATTAAAACCTTTGTTTTTAAGAAACTCCATTAGAATATCGGTCTGTAAAAGTAGGGTTGTTGTAATAATGAGTAATAACATGATTACATCTATTACCCTTTCGGTGACAATGGTGCCAAAGCCTTTTTCAAATGGAACTTCCTCATAGGTTGCCAATGCGGTAGCTCGAAGGATTTCACCAGATCTTGGAATCCCTAAATTTGTAAAATAGGCAATCAGGATAATGAACACATTATTACTTAATTGAGGCTTGTAGCCCATAGGTTCCAAAAGAAAATTCCATCTAACGGCTCTCGAGATATGGCTTAAAATTCCTATAATTATAGATAAACCAACCCAAAAGGGGTCGGCTTTTTTAATATAATGAAGTATTTGTTGCCGATCTTCAGGGGAGGTTATATAATATGAATACCAAACCAAAAAAACTCCCAAGGCAATTGGGAGTATTGTTTTTAAGGTTTTTTTAAAAGGTGTGGTCAAGATCAGTTCAACAAATTGGTTTCCTCATTGGGGAATACCAATGCGGGATTAAATTTTTTGGCTTCCTCAATATCCATCATTGCATATGTTATTAAAATTAAGGTGTCGCCAACAGCTACTTTTCTAGCTGCGGCACCGTTCAGGGTGAGCTCTCCACTACCTCGGGCCCCTGGTATTACATATGTTTCCAATCGTTCACCATTGTTGTTGTTCACAATCTGAACCTTTTCCCCTTGAATAATATTGGCGGCATCCATCAAATCTTGATCAATGGTTATGCTTCCTACGTAATTAAGGTCGGCCCCGGTGACTTTCACGCGGTGAATCTTTGATTTTACAACTTCTACTAACATGGTACAAAGTTAATTAATTAAGGGCGATATTATCAATTAGTCGAACGCCATCTGCATAAACGGCAATAAAGGCCCTATATTTTCTATTTTGTCGTTTTCTGATAATTGGTTTCAATGTTTTGGTTTCGGTGACCTCAATATATTCCAACTCTAATTCAGGATGGTCTTTAAATTGATTTCTTACCCAATCCTTAATAATATTAGCACTTTCCGTGCCAAATAATTTTTTGGCAGAAATTAATGTTTTATAGATAAAACCGGCCTCGTTCCTTGTTGATTTGGACAGTCTTTCATTTCTAGAGCTTAGTGCCAAACCGTTGGATTCCCTTACAATTGGGCACCCAATTATTTTTACTGGTATTTTTTTGATTTCGACAAGTTTTCTGATAATCTGTAACTGTTGGAAGTCTTTTTCGCCAAAATAGGCCGAATCAGGTTTTACTATTTTAAATAGCGATTCAACAATCGTCCCTACACCATTAAAATGCCCCCCTCTAAATGCCCCTTCCATAACATATTCAAGTCCACCAAAATTGTAATTCTTTGATGTCACCTCATTTGTATACATTTCTTTGGTTGATGGGGCAAAAACCAAAATGTTTTCGGATATTTCTTTTAGTATGGCAATATCGGTGTTTAACGTTTGTGGATAGTTTTCTAGATCCTTTTTGTTGTTGAACTGGGTGGGGTTCACAAAAATTGTGACTACCACTACATCATTTTCAAGTATTGCACGTTTTACAAGTGCTACATGACCTAAATGTAAAGCTCCCATGGTGGGAACCAGACCTAGTTTTTGGTTCTTTTTCACCAAAGAAAGATGTTGGTTTAATTCTTTTCTGGTCGTTATAGGCAACATATGTTTTAATTAAAGGGGAGCAAACTTACTATAAATACTGCTAATTTTTGTAATTTTGCAGTTAGCTTTGTACGATAAATAAAATATTGCCTATATGAATGGTAAAAAGATATTGTTTGTATCTTCAGAATTAGTCCCCTACCTACCAGAGAACGAAGTTTCCCTAATGTCATATGAAACGCCAAGGATGGTCAACAGCAATGGTGGCCAAATACGGATTTTTATGCCAAGATATGGAAATATCAATGAGCGTCGCCATCAACTTCATGAGGTTATCCGCTTATCCGGGATGAATCTTGTAATCAATGATATGGATATGCCGTTGATTATCAAGGTGGCCTCTATTCCAAGGGAGCGCATACAGGTATATTTTATTGATAATGAAGAATATTTTAAAAGAAAGGCCACGTTCACTGATGTAGACGGTAATCTTTTTGAAGACAATGATCAAAGGGCGATTTTCTTTGCAAAAGGGGTCGTGGAAACCGTAAAAAAATTGAATTGGTCACCAGATATTATTCATGTTCACGGATGGTTGGCTTCGCTTTTACCGCTATACTTGAAAAAATATTATGCCGATGAGCCTTTATTCGGGGACAGTAAAATAGTTACCTCGGTATATAGTAAAGGATTTGAAGGCGAGTTAGACAAAGACATAGTTAAGAAAATTGCCTTCGATGGTATTTCAGAAGATAGTATTAGCGCACTAAACGCTCCCAACTATAATAATTTGTTAAAAGTAGCGGTAGAATATTCAGATGCCGTTATTTTAGCCGCGGAAGAAATTCCGGAAGAATTACAAAACTATATATCCAACCTCCAAAAACCCGTGTTGTCATATGTTCCTTTGCAAGGTTTTGAAGAAGCATATGCCAATTTTTATAACACTGAAGTTTTAAAATAATCTAAATGAGTTTTTTTAATAGAATCAAACTTCCTGTCTTCACAGGATTTCTACTTGTTTTTGTCTTAACCTCATGTGAAGATGAGATTACTACTATAGGTGCAGAAGTTATAGGAGGTGAAGCTTTTATTACCAATAAGGCAGAGTTTGAGGTTTTTGCATATAATAAGAAGATAGAGGCGGTTAGGACCAATAAACTCCCCTTATACCAATTAGGAACTTTTAATGATCCGATTTATGGTAAAACCGAGTCGAGAATTACCTCACAATTGCTATTACCAAGCAGCAGGCCTAGTTTTGGGGTTTTTTCCAAGGTATTGGAAGACAATGCCGAGAATGATGAAATTGTAAGTACAATTCAGGAAAACGAAACAGTTACTGAAGTTTTCCTATACATTCCTTTTCTAACTAATCTACAAGGGGATACCGATGGTGATGGATTAATCGATGAATTTGATGCAGACCCTGAGGATTCAACAAGTGATACCGACGGGGATGGTGTTACCGACAATCAAGAGCGAATCAATGGTACAGATCCTTTAAATGTAGACACCGATGGCGACGGCACAAACGATGGTGATGATACCGAGACTATTGGCAATAACTTTGCCAAAAAGGTAGATTTAGATAGCATTTATGGCAATCGCGATGCAGCTTTTAATCTAAAGGTAGAAAGGTCTACCTATTTCTTAAGGGATTTGGATCCGAATACCAACTTTCAAGAGGCCCAAGAATATTATTCCTCTCAACAATTCTCTCCAAGTTTTGTGTCTGATGTTTTGTTCGATGGTGAAATTACCATAAGTAATGAACAGATATTAGTAGCGCAAGACGATGACCCTTCTACCGAGGATGTTGATGAATCCGCTATTTTCAAGAGATTTGAGCCAGGTATTCGGGTGCCTTTGGACGTAGCTTTTTTCCAAGAAAATGTAATTGATAAAGAAGGAGGCACTGAATTGGTTAGTCAGGCCAATTTTAATGATCACATAAGAGGAATTCATTTATCGACCACTGCCATTTCTGATGATGTCATGATGTTATTGGATATGAAACAAGCCAATGTGACCATTACTTATAATTATGATAGTGTTGATCAGAACGAAACAACGAATGATACATCCGATGACGAAATAGTGCAAAAGAAAGCTGAATTTGTTTTATCGTTGCTTAGGGCAGCACAAGATGGTTCACTTAGTGGTAACGCAATAAATACTTTTAATACCGAATTATTCCCTGCCGAGATAAACAATGTAATGAATACCGGCGAGAATGCTTCAAAATTGTATGTAAAAGGTGGTGCAGGCACTTATACCGAGATCAAACTTTTTGCTGAAAATGACGAGGATGGTATGGACTTTATTGATGGGATAAAAGCCAAAAATTGGATTATTAACGAAGCCAATCTGGTATTTTATATTGATCGGAATACTCTTGACAATGTAGGAGGGGTTATAGAACCGCCAAGATTGTATTTGCATAATGCGGAAAACAAACAACCTTTGATTAATTTTTCTACAGAATTCTCGATTGATCAAGTACCAAGACTGTTCAAGCTATATTTGAATTATGATGGCATAATCGAAAAATCCTCTGATGATAAAGGGGAAAAATATACGGTAAGAATTACCGATCATATTAATGACATTATTATTAGGGATTCTACCAACGCCAAACTAGGGCTTACAATTACTCCGGATATTCAATTAATAGGTTTTGATAATGCCATGCTTAGCGATGGTGAAAGCGAAATTCCGGTTGCTCCAACTCTAAGTCCATTAGGAACCGTTTTATATGGAGGTGTTCCTGAAAATGAGGATAATAGGTTGAAACTGGAAATCTTCTATACTGAAACAAATTAAGCTTCTAAACCAATCAATAAATTGTTCCCCAAATAATTGAATTGATAAAAGGATATTAAAAAGTTATAAAATACCACTTGCGGAGTTTAAACGTTATACATCCAACTATTTGATCATTATTTATCTTTAATTGTAAATTTGTTCCAAATAAGAAATAAAACAATCTAACAAATAAAATAGTATGTGTGGAATTGTTGGTTACATAGGACATCGTGATGCTTACCCTATTATATTAAATGGGTTACAACGATTGGAATACCGGGGATATGACAGTGCCGGCATTGCATTATACGACGGTACGGAAATCAATTTATCCAAAACCAAGGGGAAAGTTGAGGATTTAAGGAACAAATCAAAAGCAACAATACCATTAAACGGCAAATTGGGTATTGGTCATACTCGATGGGCCACCCATGGTATTCCCAACGATGTAAATTCACATCCACATTACTCCAATTCCGGGGATTTGGTTATTATTCATAACGGAATCATCGAGAATTATGAATCCTTAAAAAAGGCCTTGATCAAACGAGGTTATTCATTCGCTTCGGATACAGATACCGAAGTATTGATTAATCTTATTGAGGAAGTTCAAAAAACCGAAAATGTATTGTTAGGCAAAGCGGTTCAGATTGCCCTTAATCAAGTGGTGGGAGCATATGCAATTGCCGTTTTTGATAAGAAAAAACCAGATGAAATCGTAGTTGCGAAATTAGGCAGCCCATTGGCAATCGGTATTGGTGAAAACGAATTTTTCATTGCTTCCGATGCCTCACCTTTCATTGAATTCACCAATAATGCGGTGTATTTAGAAGATGAGGAAATGGCGATAGTAAGATTGGGTAAAGAAATAAAGCTGAGAAAAATAAAGAATGATGCTGTAGCCTACCCTAATATTTTGGAACTGCAAATGAATTTGGAGGAAATTGAAAAGGGTGGTTATGATCATTTTATGCTAAAGGAAATCTATGAACAACCAAGAGCTATTTTAGATACTTATAGAGGACGACTTTTAGCGGATCAAGGAATAATTAAAATGTCCGGGATTGATGAAAACCTGGAAAAATTCTTAAACGCAAACAGGATTATAATCGTTGCTTGTGGTACATCTTGGCATGCTGGCTTGGTTGCCGAGTATATTTTTGAGGACTTGGCAAGAATACCTGTTGAGGTCGAATATGCATCGGAATTCAGATATAGAAACCCGGTTATAACAGATAAAGATGTCTTAATTGCAATTTCACAATCTGGTGAAACCGCGGATACATTGGCGGCAATAAAATTAGCGAAAGAAAAAGGAGCTTTTGTTTACGGGGTGTGTAATGTTGTTGGTTCCTCAATCGCTAGGGAAACTGATGCCGGATCATACACACATGCCGGCCCTGAGATCGGTGTTGCATCAACAAAGGCATTTACTACACAAATTACAGTCCTTACTTTAATGGCACTTAAATTGGCAAAGGAAAAAGGAGTGTTCTCAGAATCTAAATACCGTGATTTTTTAGCCGAATTGGAAACTATTCCTTCTAAAGTAGAAAAAGCATTACTGTCTAATACCTTGGTTGAAATCATTGCCGATGTTTATAAAGACTCGACCAATTGCCTGTATTTAGGAAGAGGGTATAATTTTCCTGTGGCTCTTGAAGGGGCATTAAAATTGAAGGAGATAAGCTATATTCATGCAGAAGGCTATCCTGCCGCAGAAATGAAACACGGCCCTATTGCATTGATTGATGAAAATATGCCCGTTATCGTAATTGCGACCAAAAAAGGGCATTATGAAAAAGTGGTGAGCAATATTCAAGAAATAAAGTCAAGAAAAGGGCAGATTATTGCCATCGTAACAGAAGGTGATGAACAGGTAAGGGAATTAGCCGACCATGTAATCGAAGTTCCTGAAACATTGGAAAGCTTAACCCCGTTATTGACTACAATACCGCTACAATTATTATCATATCATATCGCTGTTATGAGGGGGTGCAATGTAGATCAGCCCCGAAATTTAGCAAAATCGGTTACTGTGGAGTAAATTTATACAAAAATAATTTATGAAAGATCATGATATTTATCATGGTCTTTTTTTTTGAATTATTGGAGATTATACATTTTTAGGCCATATATATTATCAATATAATACTATGCACGCATAATTTTTATATTTTTCCTTTTTCGATATGAAAAAATCTGTATCTTGGCGATGAACTAACTTTAACTCAAACTATAATGAGAACGATACTATTTTTATCCCTGTTAATGTTGGGCACAATAGGTTTCGCCCAAACTACTATCAACGGAAATGTTGTTGACCAAAACAATGAACCCGTACCAGGAGCTAACGTACTAATTGTTGGCAAGGCAATAGGTACTGTATCGGATTTTGACGGTAATTTTACTTTGCAAACTTCTGAAACTCCCCCCTTTCAATTAAAAATCACCAGTATTGGTTATACCGATAATACTGAGGATATTACATCTAATAATCAAAATATTACCGTTGTACTCATGGAATCACTTTCGATGTTGGATGAAATTGTGATATCAGCTTCAAGAACACCGGAAAGATTATTCGAATCACCAGTGACTGTTGAGCGTTTTGGACTTCAAGAAATCAGGAATACCGCCTCCGCGGATTTCTATGATGGACTCGAAAATCTAAAGGGTGTGGATGTGAACACTAACAGTTTGACCTTTAAATCTATAAACACTAGAGGTTTTGCCACATTCGCAAACAATCGTTTTATGCAATTGGTAGATGGGATGGACAATTCAACACCGGCACTTAACTTTCCGATAGGAAATTTAGTAGGTATGATCGAGACGGATGTTCAAAGTGTTGAACTGCTTCCCGGAGCATCTTCTGCCCTTTATGGTGCAAATGCTTTTAACGGTATCCTTTTTATGAGAAGTAAAAGCCCTTTTGATCATGCAGGGATAAGTGTCTCCGTAAAAAGAGGTATTACCTCCCAGAAAGCGTCGGGAGATAATGCCTATACGGATATTGGAATTAGGGCTGCATACAAATTCAGCGACAAATTTGCCGGTAAAGTTAATTTTGGGTATTTACAAGGCACAGATTGGGCGGCAACAAGTGAAGTTGATAAAACGACTCCTGGTGGTACAAGAGCGGATTTAAATTACGATGGTATAAATGTGTATGGCGATGAAGTATCTACGGATATTAAAGAAGTTGCAGTATTACTTGAATCAGAAATTAATCCAGCGACGGGAAGACCTTTTTTGCCTGCTGGGGCAAATGCTTTAGTACCTTCAGTGGATGTAAGTAGAACTGGATATAATGAAAGTGATCTGACCAATTATAATGCGGAAAGCATTAAAGCGGATTGGGGTTTGTACTATCGTCCAATTACCGATAATAGTTTAGAAATATCTTACGTTGGTAAAGTAGGTACAGGTACCACAATTTACCAAGGTTTAAACAGATACAATATTGATGGGTTTTTCCAAGAACAGCATAAATTAGAGGTTAAAAATGATAATTTCTTTTTAAGAGGTTATTTGGTTGGCGATAAAGCGGGAGATTCTTATGATATGGTATTTACAGGAATTAATATTAACAGGGCATGGAAAACTGATGAAACCTGGTTTGGGGAATATGCTGGTACTTACGTTCAGGCAACTCTTGGGGGTGCAACGGATGCCCAAGCACATGCAGCGGCAAGAGCTCAAGCGGAATCTGGGCGTTATTTGCCTGGAACTCCAGAATATCAAGCAGCTTTTAACAAAAGCATAAATGACCCAGACTTAACAACAGGTTCAAAATTTCAGGATGCTTCAAAATATTACCATGCTGATGGAAATTATAATTTTAGCCATTTGACCAAGAACTTTGCCGATATTCAAGTTGGTGGTTCCTATAGAAGATATAGTTTAAATTCCTTTGGAACTATTTACACTGATTATGATGGTCCTATAGACTACACGGAGTTTGGTATATATACACAGCTTCAGAATAATTTTGAATTAAATGAAAGTATGGGTTTAAAATTAACGGGTTCTGTTCGTTATGATAAATCTGAATTTTTTGATGGTTTCTTTTCCCCAAGAATTTCCGCTGGCCTGACTGTAAATCGAAATCATAATATTAGGGCCTCTGTACAAACGGGATTCAGAAACCCAACTACCCAGGATTTATTTATTGGTTTAGATGCTGGTCGAGCAATTCTAGTTGGTTCCGCACCAGAAAACTTGGATAGATGGACAAGGGATTGGCCAGTAAGTGGAAGTGGCCAATTAGCTGGGCAACCTGCTACAGTAACCCAAACTGGGGCAGTGGCCTATAACAATTCCTATAATGCCGAATCTACTGAAATATACAAAGTAACAGGAAATCCTAATGATTTGGTTGTTTCAAATCCTGATTTGGTGAAACCGGAACAAGTTACCTCCGCCGAGGTTGGTTATAGGGGGAAATTAGGGAATCTAATCGTGGATTTTAGCGCGTATTATAACAGCTATAAGGATTTCATTTCCCAAGAAGCCGTTAGATCACCTTTCTATGGTACCGCAGGGGATGGGTCCTTATCCGTTGATGCTATAGATAGAGGGGATTATAAAACTTATAGTGCCTATACAAACGCTAAGGTCGATGTTAACTCGTATGGAGCATCATTGGGATTATCTGCCAAAGTATTTGGTGGTTTTGATTTAAGCGGAAGTTATACCTTTGCAAAACTGGATTTTGATCAAGCTGCTAATCCAGGATTTACAACAAATTTCAATACCCCCGAGCATAAATTCAAAGCCTCTTTTGGGAACACCGATTTATTTGAAAATTTCGGATTTAATATAGCGTACCGGTTTAGCGATGATTATTTCTGGGAAGCTACTTTCGGTGACGGAGTTGTCCCAGAATTTTATACGGTGGATGCCCAAATCAATTATACGGTACCCAGTATAAAATCCTCATTTAAAGTAGGCGCAACAAATCTATTGGGTGATGAATACTTTACCGCTTTCGGAACAGGTTTTATTGGTTCTATGTATTACGTATCATGGACAATAAATAACTAATAAAAACTAAAAAACTCTAAGATGAAAAATATAAAATATATATTATTAGTAACAAGTCTTATTGCTTTTGTAGCATGTAATGACGAAGAAGATTTTAGTACTGTTGAAGAAGCAGTTGAATTACCAGTATTATCTTCAGGATCAGCGGATTTTTCTAATTATGTGGCGGTTGGTGCTTCTTTTACCGCAGGATATACGGATGGAGCTTTATTTAAAGCTGCACAAGAAAATTCTTTTCCAAATATATTATCACAACAATTTGCAAATGTTGGGGGTGGTGCTTTTACACAGCCTTTGATGAATGATAATTTTGGTGGAATGGCTTTAGGAGGCAATAGAATACTTGATCCAAGATTAGTTTTTGGAGGCGCTGGTCCAGTACCTTTAGAAGCTGTTATTGGCCCAGTTATGGTGACTACAGACTTAACAGCCAATCCTACAGGACCTTTTAACAATATGGGAATCCCAGGTGCAAAAAGTTTTCACCTACTGGATCTTGGTATTCCTGGATCCGGATATGGAGATATTAATGGGTTAGGGGTCTATGCAAATCCTTATTTTATAAGAATGGCGTCTAGTCCATCGGCAACTGTAATAGGAGATGCTATAGGACAAAATCCTAGTTTCTTTACTTTGTTAGGAAATGCAGGAAATGATGTGCTATCTTATGCGCTTTCAGGTGGAAGTGGTGTAGATCAGACAGGTAATTTTAATCCTGCTACTTATGGTATTAATGATATTACGGACCCTAATGTTTTTGCTCAAGCATTTAATGCTACTGTAACTATATTAACCTCTAATGGAGCAAATGGTGCCATTGCAAATATTCCTTATGTTACAGATTTACCTCATTTTACAGCTGTACCTCATAATCCGTTAGATCCTTCTAACGAAGATTTTGGACCACAAATACCTTTGTTAAATACAATATTTGGTGCATTAAATCAGATTTTTGCGCAAGTAGATCCTTCACGTATTATTTTGTTTTCTGAAACAGAAGCAAGTGCGGTTGTCATAAAAGATGAAAGTTTAGCAGATATTTCAGCAATAATTTCTGGAGGATTATTATCAAATCTACCTGCATTTGAAGGTTTTATTGCACAATTTAATTTACCACCTGCAGCAGCTCCGGGTGTAGCAGGTTTATTGGGATTAGTTTATGGACAAGCTAGGCAAGCTACCGTAGACGATTTATTTGTATTGCCAAGTAGTAATGTAATTGGTGAGGTTAATACAGATACCTTTGCACAGTTATCGTCACCACCATTTTCATTACCACCGGCATTAGCAGGTCAATTTTCAGTTGAAGGCATAACACTTCCATTAGAAGATAAATGGGTGCTTATTCCTTCGGAACAAATTGAAATTAAAACAGCAACAGACGCTTATAATAGCACAATGGCTGCTGCTGCTGCTGCAAATGGTTTAGCTTTTGTTGATTTTAAATCAATATTAGAACAGGCATCAACAACTGGAATTCGTACAGGGGATTATACATTAACTACTAATTTGGTTACTGGGGGCTTAGTTAGTTTGGATGGTATTCATTTAACCGCAAGAGGTTATGCTGTTATGGCAAACGAGTTTATGAAGGCGATAGATGCTACTTATGGTTCAAATTTTAAGGAATCCGGGAATTTGGTTGATGTTGGTAATTATCCAACAAATTTTTCACATACATTACAGTAGAAGCTATTTAGTAATCTATTAAAAAGGAGCAATATTTTATTGCTCCTTTTTATTTGTTTAAAATCCTATAAACAATTTTTAAATTAATTGTAAAAACATATCTTTGCACCCTTAAAAGATAGAGATAAGACCTGTCAGTTTTTTTAACTCATGAGAGGTCTAAAACCAAAAACATAAACACGTTAGTAATGTCAAAAATTACCGGTAAAGTTTCCCAGATAATTGGGCCAGTTGTAGATGTAGAATTTCAATCAGAATCAGATCTCCCAAAAATCTATGATTCCCTTGAAGTTACCAATAAAGATGGTTCAATCTTGGTTTTGGAAGTTCAATCACATATTGGTGAGAAAACAGTAAAAACTATTGCTATGGATTCTACTGATGGCTTAAGAAGAGGCATAGAGGTGGTTGCCACTGGCAGTGCTATTCAAATGCCAATAGGTGATGATATTTACGGTCGTTTGTTTAATGTAGTTGGTGATGCTATTGATGGTATTGGTAATTTACCCAAAGCAGGTAAAGATGGCTTGCCTATTCACCGTGATGCACCTAAATTTGAAGATCTTTCGACATCCACTGAAGTGCTTTTCACAGGGATTAAAGTTATCGATTTGATCGAGCCTTATGCAAAAGGCGGTAAAATTGGTTTGTTTGGTGGTGCAGGTGTTGGTAAAACTGTATTGTTGATGGAATTGATCAACAACATTGCCAAAGGCCACGGTGGACTTTCAGTTTTCGCAGGGGTAGGGGAACGTACTCGTGAAGGAAACGATTTGCTTCGTGAAATGTTGGAATCTGGAATTATAAAATATGGCGATGACTTTTTGCATTCTATGGAAGAAGGCGGATGGGATTTGTCGAAAGTTGATAAGAAAGCAATGAAAGAGTCTAAGGCTACTTTCGTTTTCGGACAAATGAACGAACCTCCTGGAGCACGTGCGCGAGTTGCACTTTCAGGTTTGACCATTGCTGAGTATTTCCGTGATGGTGCCGGTAAGGGGCAGGGAAAAGATGTTTTGTTCTTCGTTGATAATATTTTCCGTTTTACACAAGCAGGTTCAGAGGTATCGGCACTATTGGGCCGTATGCCATCTGCTGTAGGGTACCAACCAACATTGGCAACGGAAATGGGTGCCATGCAAGAACGTATTACTTCTACAAAAAGAGGATCTATTACTTCGGTACAGGCGGTTTACGTGCCTGCGGATGATTTAACGGATCCAGCACCAGCAACAACCTTTGCCCATTTGGATGCAACTACGGTATTGTCTCGTAAGATTTCTGAGCTGGGTATTTACCCCGCGGTGGATCCCTTGGATTCCACATCTAGGATTTTGACCCCGGAGATTTTAGGGAAAGAACATTATAACTGTGCACAACATGTAAAAGAGTTGTTGCAACACTATAAGGAATTACAGGATATTATTGCCATTTTGGGGATGGAAGAATTGTCTGAAGAAGATAAATTAGCGGTTGGTAGGGCTAGACGTGTACAACGTTTCCTTTCACAACCATTCCATGTGGCAGAACAGTTTACGGGTATCCCTGGTGTATTGGTCGATATTAAAGAAACCATAAAAGGATTCAATATGATTATGAATGGTGAACTAGATCATTTACCAGAATCAGCTTTTAACCTTAAAGGGACTATCGAAGAAGCTATCGAAGCAGGGGAGAAAATGTTGGCCGAGGCATAAATGAGTAAGCAGTAAACAGTTTGAAGTTGGCAATATGCTAATGAATACTGAATACTGAATACTGAATACTGAAAAATTATGTATTTAGAAATCGTATCGCCAGAAGCTACCTTATTTGCAGGGGAAGTCAGTTCAGTAACTGTTCCAGGTATCTATGGGGAGTTTCAAATGTTGAAAGACCACGCTCCTATAGTTTCATTACTTCAAAAAGGTAGTGTAATTGTTGATGGGAACATTACAATAGATGAGGAATACGAAAGCATGTTTACAAAAGATGCCAAAGGCAAAACGGTTTTATCCATTACCAGCGGTACTGTTGAAATGAAGGACAATAAGGTGATTGTTCTGGCGGATTAACCCTCCTAATCCCTGGTTGAATTGCCTACGGAAGGTAAACCGACAGTCAGGCCCATTGGGAAAGAAAATATTTTAATTAATCCATGAAGAGCCATACAATTTGTATGGCTTTTTTATTTTAGTACTCAATTAACTCCCAATCCTGACCACCGGAAGAATAGGTTTTTAGATGCTTAAAACCTATAGCATAATGCGCATTTAAAGAGCGTATGTTTTTAGCGTCTACCTCAGTAATAATACTAACAAATTCAGCTTGGGTTTCAGCTTTCATGGTTTCATACAATTTTCTAAAAATTCCTTTTTTACGATAGGCTTTATCAACACAAACCTGTCCCATGGCCAAATATTTTTTATCTTTTGGAATAACTGCATCAATTTCCCCGAACATGGGTTTTAACACCTCAATTTCCCCCGAAAATTTGGGATGCATACAAAGCGCATAGCCAACGACTTTTTCTCCTTCTTTGGCTATGATATGCGAACAGACGTCATTCATTTTTTTCAATATTTCAAAATTATGGACGACCGTAACATAACCTTCTTGCTTTCGTTCTTCTTCAGAAACGTTTGTAAATAAATTCCTTTGTTGGAGTTCAAGAATGTGCTCAAGTTCTTTTATAGTACTACAACGACAATATTTTACGGGCATGGATAAAATAGTAATTCTGAGATACCCTGCTAATATAATATTTTGTCGAGGATGTATTACCTTTACACGATGGCCGAATTCCCAAAAAAATTACAAGCAAAACTCTCTGAAAGGGAAATGGTAAATGCCCTAAGAAAATTGCAAAGTTCCAATGAGTTGGTTGATTTTTCATCTAATGATTATTTGGGCCTGGCTAAAAGGGAAGTTGTATTCAATAGGGCTAATCAATTACTTAAAGAACAGAATTTAAACCTAAATGGTGCAACGGGCTCTCGATTACTAACAGGTAACCATCGGCTATATGATCAACTTGAAAAAAACCTGTGTGAGTTTCATAAGGTGCAATCCGCATTGGTGTTTACTTCTGGTTATGATGCCAATATTGGCTTTTTTAGTGCGGTGCCCCAAAGGGGTGATATTGTCTTCTACGACGAGTACATTCATGCCAGTATTCGGGATGGCATAAAAATGGGAAATGCCAAAAGCTATAAGTTCAAACATAATGATTTGGAGGATTTAAAATCTAAAATCCCTAAACCTGAACAACCACAGTCAGTAAGTCTTGATAACGAGGTCTATATAGTCACCGAATCTGTTTTTTCAATGGACGGGGATTCGCCGGATTTGAAGTTGTTTTCAGATTATTGCAAGTCTAACGGCTTTCATTTAGTAGTGGATGAAGCGCATGCAGTAGGGATTTTTGGAACCAATGGCGAAGGGCTTGTGCAAGAATTGGGATTGCAAGATCAGGTTTTCGCAAGAATTATAACCTTTGGTAAAGCAATGGGTTGCCATGGAGCCGCAATATTGGGTAGTGTGGAATTGACGAGTTTTTTAGTCAATTTCGCCCGGAGTTTTATTTATACCACAGGACTATCGCCACATTCGGTCGCAACTATTATTTCATCATATGAAAAATTGATTTTATCCAAAGAAAGTATTCTAAACCTTAATGATAAAATTCTTTTATTCAAGCGATTACAAAAAGAGTATAAATTGGAAACATATTTTATTGCCAGTAATTCAGCTATTCAGTGTTGTCGCATTAAAGGCAATGAAAATGTAAAACGAGTTGCCCATAAATTGCAGGAAAAAGGATATGATGTGAAACCTATTATATCACCAACGGTGCCAATTGGGGAAGAGCGTTTACGTTTTTGTTTACATGCATTTAACACCAGGGAAGAAATAAAACAAGTTTTGGGTTTATTGCATTCAACTATTTGAAATTAATGGAAGGTATATTTTACACAATAGGATCATTTGAATTCACATCTGATGTGCAAATAATCAAAGGCAGATTAGAATCTGAAGGAATCCCTGTATTTCTACGTGACGAAAACACATTAAATTCCGACCCTTTGATTAGTAATGCGATTGGTGGTGTAAAACTACAGGTATATAGTGAACATAAAGAAAAGGCTTTGGAAATTTACAATGAAATAAGGGCCTATGCTGTGGATAATTTAGGAAACCCCGTTGTATGTCCTAATTGTAAAGCAAAAAAATCCGAACCTTACTATAGCCGAAAAGGTATTTTCTTTAAGCTATTTCCTTTTTTCGAAAAGCGAAAGTATAAATGTTTAGAATGTGGAATGATTACTAAATCGAATTAGAATGAAATGCCTTTGCTAAAGCCTATTCAGCACTGAAAAGATTAAAAAGGCATTACATCTGACCATAAAAATCAATTAAACAAAAACAGATGAAACGAATTTTTGTAACAGGAATTTCAACAGATGTAGGCAAAACCATTGCATCGGCAATTTTTGTAGAGGCTCTTGAGGCCGATTATTGGAAACCAGTTCAAGCTGGGGAATTGGACAACACAGATAGTCATAAAGTTGCTCGATTAATATCCAATAGTAAAACGAAAATACATAAAAGTAACTATGAACTCCACACGGCTATGAGTCCACATGCTGCAGCGGATATTGACGGAATCAAAATAGATACCAACAAAATATTCGAGCCAAAAACAGGAAATCACCTAGTTATCGAAGGAGCTGGTGGACTTCTTGTTCCGTTAAATGATAGCGATACTGTATTGGACCTAATAATGCCTGATTATAAGGTGATTGTAGTTTCCCGCCATTGTTTAGGTAGTATAAACCATACTCTACTGACAGTTAATTGGCTTTTATTAAGGGGATATGATGTTTCGATTCTTTTTAGTGGGGATGAAAATCCTACGTCGGAAAGTATTATTCTAAAAAAGACCGGTGTCAAATCAATTGGCAGAATAAATGAGGAGAAGTCTTTTGACAAAGTGACGATTAAAAAATATGCGAATAATTTTCGCGAAAATCTGGAATTACTCTAGACGCTGTAAGATTTCAGCTTTTTCGACAGTACTGTAAACCTTATAATGTTTAGAAAGATAAGCATCAATATATTCGTTTTCCGCAATCTGTTTTTTATCAAATACCCTTCTGTTTTTTCTTGTAACTATCGTTTTAGGTTGAATGGTTTCCATAATATAGCGTAGTTCTTCCATGGAAGTTTTCCGCGGATTGTCATAAAAAGGGAACAATTCATCGCGACAAATATTACTAGGATGTGTTGCAGCTTTTGTTGGGGGTTTTGTGTCTAAGCGCCAATATCCTATATGGTAACCAAAAAACAGGATATTTTTGATCTCCAAATTATTTTCATTGATGAATTTGGGAACCGAAATGCCTTCACCATTGAAGTAGGTTCCTTTTTCCACCTTGTTTTTAATAATATTACCGTATTCTAAATAGGATTCCATAGGTATTAAAAATAAAATAATAAGATAGTATGGTTTCCAAGAAAGATTCTTGAAAAATTGAACCTGGCTAATAACCAACACAACCAATACAACCAAAATAGGATGTAATTGAATTAGGTAATGCCCATTGATTCTTCCACCCTTGAAGAATGCAAATAAAACCCCAATGATAGCCACGATTAAGAATTGAATAGAAATTGACTTATAATTCAAATGTTTGTTTTTCCAAGCAAAGAAGAAAAAACCTGCCAGTAAAAGAAAAGTAGGAGCTAAGTCAAGAAAAGATTCCCGACGAGCGTCAATATATGCCAAAGGTGCAAGAACTACCGATTTCCACCATAATTCCGGTTTGCCTTCCATATAATAAGGTAGAATCGTTAATATTATAATTAGCAATATCCCAGTTCCGAATAACAGGGTGTTTAGAATGCCTTTTGTCCATTCTTTGTTCATTACATCCCTATACAATATGAAAAGACCCATAAATAAAATAGCATAGGCAATATTCATTTTGGTCATTAAGGCCAATCCCAAAAGCAATCCTGACACCAAAAACCAATACGGTTTGTTTTGTTTTAGAAGCACGTATAAGCCAGGTATAAAAAAGGCCATACAAATGTGCTCAGACATTACCCCTTGTAAACTTCCAAAAAGGGTCTCCAATACCACACAAATTATTGCCGACCAAAAGCCTATTTTCCTTGAGCTAATTTCTTCCCCGATTTTATAAGTAAAAAAAGCGGTTATGGCGACCAATAAAGTGCCAAACATGCGAATAGCAATAAAACTTTTCCCAAAAACATAAATAATACCTGCAAAAAACAGAAAAGTAATAGGGGGTTTTAAATCCCAGAGTTCGGTATAGGGTAGATTGCCCTCTACCCAAGATTGCCCCATTAAAATAAATGTGCTTTCATCCCTGTCAATATAATCCCTAAAGAAAAAAGGAAGACGTAAAAAAAAGGAAACTAAAAAAAGCCATAGAAAAACCGTCCTATTTTTAAGATTCGGGTAGTTCTGTATAAGTGATTTTATAAGCCTGTTTAGCATTTATTATATTGGGATTAATTCCCATCTTTGCAAGATAGATAAAAAGCGGATTTATTGAATTCAATGGCGACAAAAAATCTTTCTGAACGGGATAAAAAACATTTATGGCATCCATTGACCCAACATAAACTTCACCCTGAAATGGTGGGGCTTGTAAGGGCAAAAGGGGCATTGCTTTTTGACGAAAATGGAAAAGAATATATAGACGGTATTGCCTCTTGGTACACAAGTATGTATGGTCATTGTAATGATTTCATCGTTCAAAAAGTCTATGGCCAAATGCAGCTATTAGATCAAGTGGTATTCAGTGGTTTTACACATGAACCCGCGGTGAAATTATCAGAGGAGCTCATTAAAATACTTCCAGAAAATCAAGAAAAACTGTTCTTTTCGGATAATGGGTCTACCGCTACCGAAATTGGTTTAAAAATGGCATTGCAATTCCATTTTAATCAAGGGAAAAAGCGAAATGTGCTGTTGGCTTTTGAAAACGGTTTCCATGGCGATACTTTTGGCGCTATGTCAGTTTCAGGTCTTTCAGTTTACAATGGTCCTTTTGAGGATTTATTCATTGCAGTAGAACGGATTCCGGTACCGACTATTGAAAATATTGAGGATATTCTTTCGCATTTGAAGAATAGATTGAAGAAAAACGATATTGCCGGATTCATTTATGAACCCCTTGTCCAAGGGGCCGCTGCTATGAAAATGCATGATGCAGATGGATTAAATAGAATTTTGGCCCTATTGAAAAAGCATACTGTTTTGACCATTGCAGATGAAGTTATGACCGGTTTCGGTAAAACAGGAAAGAATTTCGCATCAGATCATTTATCTGAAAAACCTGATATGATTTGTTTATCAAAAGCACTTACTGCAGGTTTAATGCCCATGGCAATTACAAGTTGTACACAAAAGGTGTATGATGCATTTTATAGCGATGACCTTGCAAAAGGTTTGTTTCATGGGCATACCTATACGGCAAATCCTTTGGCATGTACAGCAGCTTTGGCAGGATTGGAATTGTTGTTGTCAGAAGGGATACAGGCCAATATCAAAAAAATTATGGAGTCGCACGAAAAATTTAATTTGGAAATCAAGGACCATCCCAAGGTTGCAAGTACCCGACAATGTGGTATTATCTTCGCCTTGGATTTGAAAATTGAAATGGCCCGTTATGGCGATTTAAGGGACAAGCTTTTTACCCATTTTATGGATAATGGTGTATTTTTGCGTCCTTTGGGAAATACAATTTACATCTTGGCTCCCTATATAATTTCTGACCAACAGTTACAAAAGGTTTATGCCACAATCAAAAGTGCATTGTCTATTGTTTGATAAATGATATTATTTTGAAAGAACCCATTTCGATCACTTCGATTTCTTCAATTTCCCCTTTAGGTATTTCATTGGATGAAGCTTGGGAAAGCTATAAAAAAAAGGGTCATCATTTTGTTGAGAAGAAATTTGGCAGCGCTACAGAATGGGTCGCACCATTATCAAATAATGCGTTAAAGGAAATTGAGGCACTTAAAGAATCTGACGACAACTATAAAAATCTTGACAATTCGGTATTGTATGCATTAGTTGCAGCACGAAGGGCAGTCAAAATTGCAGGCTGGAAATTAGGCGATAATTTTGGCATTAATATTGGTTCTTCAAGAGGGGCAACATCACTTTTTGAAAAATATCATAAAGAATTTATACGTGGGGATAAGACATCTACTCTATCATCACCAACAACAACCTTGGGTAATATTTCATCTTGGGTTGCCCATGATTTACAAACACAAGGGCCCGAGATTTCACATTCCATTACTTGTTCAACAGCATTGCATGCACTTTTAAACGGAGTGGCATGGATTAAAAGTGGAATGGCAACTAAGTTTTTAGTTGGCGGTAGCGAAGCTCCACTTACGCCTTTTACCATTGCTCAAATGAAAGCCATGCGCATTTATACAAAGTGTAATTCCGATTATCCTTGTAGGTCAATGGATTTAGCGAAAGAACGTAATACCATGGTTTTAGGGGAGGCCGCTTCATTAGCTTGTTTAGAACAGGGGAATCAGGAAAATGCCTTGGCTGTAATAGAAGGTGTTGGGTATGCCACAGAACTTTTGGAACACAATATTTCAATATCAACTGACGCTTTATGCTTTCAACGTTCAATGAAAATGGCATTGGGTTCTACTGATCCCGAAGATGTAGATATAATTGTAATGCATGCCCCAGGTACCATCAAGGGGGATTTGTCTGAAAAAAAGGCAATAGTGAAGGTATTTGGTAATAGAATTCCCTTGCTTACTACAAATAAATGGAAAGTAGGCCATACTTTCGGCGCCTCAGGAATGCTGAGTGTTGAAATGGCAATATTAATGTTGCAGAACAATCGATTTGTTGCAACACCTTTCGACACTAATATAGCTGCCCCAAAAAAAGTAAAAAAAATATTGGTAAATGCTGTCGGATTTGGCGGAAATGCAGTTAGCATACTATTGACTTATCCTTCTTCGCGAAAATAATTCCATTTTGGTTTTAACTTTTATCACTTAATTAATATCATGCAGAGTGTCCATTCTAAGGATTTTGGATTATTTTTGCTGCTTATTTAGTTTTATCTTATGAGTAATACAAGACACAATTGGACTAAGGAAGAAATTCTAGATATATACAACAAGCCATTGATGGAATTACTCTATGATGCGGCTACCATACATCGTAAAAACCACGATCCGAATACGGTCCAGGTTTCGACTTTGATATCTGTAAAAACGGGTGGCTGTTCCGAGGATTGTGGGTACTGCCCTCAGGCGGCAAGATACCATACCGATATTGAGGAAAATCCATTAATGTCGGTCTCACTTGTAAAAGCTCAGGCACTACGTGCAAAAGAATCAGGCAGTTCCAGGGTCTGTATGGGAGCGGCTTGGAGAAATGTAAAGGATGGCCCTGAGTTCGACCAAGTACTTGAAATGGTCCGAACAATAAATAAACTTGAAATGGAAGTTTGTTGTACGCTGGGAATGATTACCGAAAACCAAGCAAAAAGATTAGCAGAAGCTGGACTCTATGCGTATAACCATAATTTGGATACTTCTGAAGATTACTATAAAGATGTGATTTCGACCCGGGCATTCAAAGACCGTCTGGAAACCATTGAAAATGTTAGAAAAAGCAATGTTACGGTATGTAGTGGCGGAATAATCGGAATGGGTGAGAAATTGCAAGATCGTGCCGGAATGTTGGTGGCACTTTCATCTTTGAACCCGCAACCAGAATCGGTACCTATTAATGCTTTGGTGGCTGTTGAAGGTACACCTATGGAAGAGATAGAACCAATTCCTATATGGGATATGGTGCGAATGGTAGCTACGACCCGTATTGTAATGCCTGGGACCCAGGTTCGACTTTCGGCCGGTAGAACCCAAATGAGTAAAGAAGGCCAAGCATTATGCTTTTTTGCAGGTGCGAACTCCATTTTTGCTGGTGATAAACTTTTGACGACTCCTAATCCCGATATAAATGAGGATAAGGAGATGTTTGCCTTATTAGGGCTAAACAGTCAGGAGCCTTTCGCAAAAGCCCCACAACCGCATACAGTTGAGGCCATTGATTCAGTGTTGAACCCATTGGATGAGAATCCAAGATGGACAAGACCAGGACATACCATCGAGCGTAATGAACTTGCCAAACAAAAGGCAAAATTGAACAGTTAGTCTCTTAGAAATTGTAATTTTTAAGATGTTTTATTTCAGGGTATTTTAAATTTGCAACATAAATCAACCCAATTGAGCTTGAACCTAATAGATATTCCAAGGGTAAAGACCATTACCAAGGAGATTTTTATAGACGACTATTTTAAGCCGCAGAAACCTGTCGTTATTGAAAGTTTCATTGATGATTGGCCTGCATTTTCTAAATGGAACCTGGAATATATTCGAGAGGTTGCAGGTGATAAAGAGGTTCCCTTATTTGATGATAGGCATGTTCATCATGAAGATGGTTTTAACGAGCCACATGCCAAAATGAAGATGTCGGATTATTTAGATCTGCTGCAAAGCGAACCAACCAAATACCGAATCTTTCTTTGGAATATATTAAAGGAAATACCTGAGCTGCAAAAGGATTATAAGTACCCCGACCTTGGTCTACGATTGATGAAAAAATTACCGATGCTTTTTTTTGGCGGAAAGGATTCGCACACTTTTATGCATTTTGATATTGATTTAGCCAACATCTTCCATTTTCATTTTGAAGGCAAAAAAGAATGCATATTATTTTCGCAATCGCAAAGTAAGTACCTATATAAAGTACCACACTCTTTGATAACCCATGAAAGTATAGATTTCACGAATCCCGATTTTGAAAAATGGCCAGCATTAAGAAATGCAGAAGGCTACAAGACCCATTTGGATCATGGAGAGGTTTTATACATTCCTGAAGGTTATTGGCATCATATGAAATATATAACCCCGGGGTTTTCAATGAGTTTACGGTCTATTGCCAAAAATCCCAAAAACCTTTTTTCCGCATTTTACAATGTATTTATTATGCGTAATTATGATGGAATAATGCGTAAAATAAAGGGTCAAAACTGGATAGATTGGAAGAATGATCAAGCAATTTTAAAAACAAATAATGGAATTAATAATTTTAAGTCAAGCATATCACACTGAGCGTTGTAAAAGTGCTTTCGAAATTTAATTATTTTACCAATTCCAATATTTTATCGTAAACCAAATGACTTTCCCATCCTCTGTAAAGCAGGTAATCAGCTAGTTTTCTTTTCCTTTTTTGAATGTTGGTTTCCTTTATGGCCTCCAATCTCTTTTTAGCAAGAATATCCAAGGTTTTATGGTAAACAACATCGTTGATTTCCTTAAGGGCGATATTTATATTGTATTGTGTAATATTACGTTGTTTTAGTTCGCTTACAATTCTATTTCTTCCCCACTTTTTTATTTTGAATTTACCTCTAGCAAAACTTTGTGCAAATCGCATTTCATTCAAATAGTTTTCTTTTATCAAATGTGTAACGATTTGATCAATTGCTTCAGGAATCATTCGCATTTCCTTTAATTTAGATACCACTTCTTTATGACAGCGTTCTTGGTAGGCACAGTAGCTCTCCAATTTTTTAGTGGCTTCCTGAATGGTTTGGGGTTCGGTTTTTGTCATGGGGAGTGTGTCATTGAATAAGGGCTAAACTAATCACAGAGGCTTATATGATTAGACAAAGAAGCAAATTATTTAAAATTATTCCGTAATAGTTCTATTTGGATTTAAGCATGGTTATTTTTTTGATATTGCCCTCAATTGGTGAAACAGACAATTTATCTTCGCCATCAATAACATAAAAAAGGTAAAGTGTATTTTGTCCAATTATTTTAATATCTAGGGTTTCGGAATCCTCAAATACTACATTATGGCCACTTTTTAATTCTTTATGCTGCATTTTTTGGGAAAGTTTTCCTCCGCCACCTACCCCTGATCCAATAAAAATTGCCAAAACCAACATACAAGCATAAATTAAAGCTCCAGTATTAGAGTTTTCTTGTGCTTTTGCATGGAATCTATCCCATTTTTCTACATTAAAGATTTTTCTGTACCAAGCCTGTTTTCTTTGCCATTGATACAGTTTAGGGCCTAGTACTTTTACAAAATAAATCCCAAAAATAACGAATACAACTAGTGTTCCAAGAAAAGTTAAATTTTCTGAAATTACACTTATAGGGCTAAGAAGAACGTCCAGTAACGAAGAATAAGAAAGAATGTTGATACTAAAAAAACTGTAAAATATACTTTGATACACAATTCCAACAAATAACAAGAAAATATAACCGATTGAAAGGTACTCCTGGATGCTAATATTTTGATTTTTCAAAATGGTCTGTATTTAGTATTTCCAAAATACAAAAAAACGCGAAACACACAATGGAAAACTAAAATCCATTCGTCTGCGAACTAAGAAATATTGGGAAATAAAAAAAGCGACTCCGGAAACGGAGTCGCTTTTTATTTTTAGTAAATCGTTTTACCCTCTTTATCTTTAAAACGGTATTCAAGATACGTATATGCATCCCTAGGTTGAATTTTAATCCATTTCTTATACTCCAAAAACCACTTGGATCGCATGGAAGGGAAACCTTTTGTAATGTATGCCGCTATGAAAGGATGTATGTTCAGTGTAATTTTACTGTCCTTTTTAGGGCCTTTTAATAGTTTTTCAAGGTCTGAATTTATATTGTCTATTAAACCAATCGGAGCTTCAACTTCCTGACCTACTTGGTTGGGATCTTCTTCGGTTGTTTTAATATTCATTTCGGGTCGTACCCGTTGTCTGGTAATCTGTACAAGACCAAATTTGCTTGGAGGCAAAATTTTATGTTTGGCACGATCATCTTTCATTTCATCACGTAGATGATCAAAAAGCTTTCTTCTGTGAGGCGCTTTAACCATATCGATAAAATCGATTACAATAATGCCACCCATGTCACGCAAGCGCAATTGTCTTGCTATCTCAGAAGCAGCCAACATATTTACCTCTAAAGCTGTGTCTTCTTGATTTTTGGCTTTATTTGAACGGTTACCACTGTTAACATCTATAACGTGTAATGCCTCGGTATGTTCAATGATCAAATACGCTCCCTTACTCATTGAAGCGGTACGGCCAAAAGAAGTTTTTATTTGTCTTTCTATTCCAAATTTTTCAAAAATCGGAACATTAGAACTATATAACTTCACAATAGATTCTTTCTCTGGGGCAATTTCCAGCACATAATCTTTAATTTGATTATAAAGCGTCTCATCATCAACGTGTATTCCTGTAAATGAATCGTTGAAAACATCCCTTAAAATACTGGATGCCCTGTTGAGCTCTACCAAAACCTTTGATGGTGTTGGGGCTTTATACAATTTCTTACACATTGCTGACCACTTGTTCAGCAAGTTCTCTAGATCTTTGTCTAGCTCGGCGACTTTTTTACCTTCTGCAACAGTTCGGATAATTACACCAAATCCTTTCGGCTTAATACTCTTTACGAGTCTTTTTAGCCTGTCTTTTTCTGCTTTGCTTTCAATCTTTTGAGAGACTGATACGCGATCAGAAAAAGGCACCATAACCAAATAACGCCCAGCTAATGAAAGCTCCGAGCTTATTCTTGGTCCTTTGGTCGAAATGGGTTCCTTAACAATTTGCACTAACAAGGATTGATTTGATTTAATGACATCATTTATGCTGCCATGTTTATCAATATCCTTTTCGACCGGAAAGTCCTTTAAGGAATAATCCCTAAGTTTTCCGGTACTCACTTGCTTAATGAATTTAAGCATTGAGGATAATTGCGGCCCAAGATCATGGTAATGCAGAAATGCATCTTTTTCATAACCTACATTTACAAAGGCTGCATTAAGACCAGTGACGGGTTTTCTTACTTTGGCCAAAAATATATCGCCAACAGAAAAATCGTTGTTGTCCTCCTCTTTGTGTAATTCAGTGAGTTTTCCTTCTTTTAGTAAGGCAAAATCGACGGCGGTAGAACTAGATCTTACGATTAATTCTCTATTCACCTGATTTTATTTATACTTGTTTATCCTTGGTATGTATCGGAATAAACAAATAGATTAAACAATAGTAATAACAGGTTGTGTAAACCCGTCGAAATTCTTTTATGAATTTCTATGTCAATGAACGTATTAAATGAAAAAGTAGTTGATTACAACTACTTTTTCTTGTGTCGGTTAGCTCTCCTACGCTTCTTACGCTTATGGGTAGCTACCTTATGTCTTTTTCTTTTTTTACCACTCGGCATAAAGTTCTTATTTAAAGATTATAATATTATTTTACTTGAACGTTACTTTTTACTCCTTCAACAAAAACCTTGGCCGGTTTAAATGCCGGAATGTTGTGGGCCGGTATTTTTATGGTGGTATTTTTGGAAATGTTTCTACCGGTTTTTTCAGCTCTGGTCTTAATAATAAAACTGCCAAATCCTCTTAGGTAAACATTATCACCATTTTCCAAAGAAGTCTTCACCTCTTCCATAAAGGATTCAACTGTTGCTTGTACATCTCCTTTTTCAATTCCCAGTTTGTCTGAGATTTTTGATACAATTTCCGCTTTCGTCATCTTGAATATTATATTTTCTGTATGTTTTTTCGGGTTGCAAATATATAAATTAAATTCAATCTTTTGTTCTAATCAACTAATTTTAAGTATATAAACACCTACTTTTATCTTATAGTATTCTTATTAATGATTTTTTCCCAAAAAATTCTTCTTTGGTATGCCAAGAATAAACGTACACTTCCTTGGAGGAGCACCAAAGACCCCTACAAAATTTGGCTGTCTGAAATAATGCTTCAGCAAACCAGGGTTGCACAGGGAATGCCCTATTATTTAAAATTCACTGAAAAGTTTCCTACTGTGCAAGATTTAGCAAATGCTTCAGAAGAAAGTGTGTTGAAACTTTGGCAAGGTTTAGGGTATTATTCAAGAGCAAGAAATTTACATACCACGGCAAAAATGATTGTAAAAGACTACGGAGGACGATTTCCCGACACCTATAATGAACTTTTAAAGCTTAAAGGAGTCGGTGATTATACCGCTAGCGCCATTGCCTCAATCTGTTTTGAAGAACCAAAACCTGTTGTAGATGGCAATGTTTACCGGGTGCTTTCACGTTACTATGGGATAGCGCTTCCTATTAACAGTTCAAAAGGCACAAGCTATTTTAAGCAATTGGCCAAGGAAGTTATGGATGCTGAAAACATTAGGGACTATAATCAAGCAATAATGGAATTTGGGGCGATGCAATGTACTCCCAATAGTCCAGATTGTTTGGTATGCCCATTGAATGATAGTTGTATTGCATTGCAAAAAAATAAAATACGGGAGCTACCGGTTAAAACGAAAAAGACTAAAATAAGGAAACGATATTTTAACTACTTGGTGATAATAGACCCAAATAATAGGACCCTGATGCGCAAAAGGGAAGGGAAAGGTATTTGGCAAAATCTTTGGGAATTCCCACTTTTGGAAAGTGACGAAAAAATAGATCTTAAGGAAATAGAAACAAATTATATGAATGTTTCAGCAGTGAACGAAGTAAGTGAAATTTATCAATATAATAAGTATGATATCGTTCACAAGCTTTCGCATCAACATCTATATACCAAATTCTGGATTTTAAAATCAGATGTTGAATTAGAACATAGTATCGATTTAAAGGATTTGAAAAGTTACCCTATGCCAGTTTTAATGGCAGATTTCATAAAAACACTTAAAATTTAGTATTTTTGACCATTAGATAGACATAAATTATGAGCGGAACATTGAATAAAGTAATGCTTATAGGGCATTTAGGAGACGAGGTAAAAATGCACTATTTTGAAGGTGGCGGAAGCATAGGAAGGTTTCCTATTGCGACTAATGAAACCTACACGAACAAACAGACTGGGGAACGCGTAACCAATACGGATTGGCATAATGTTGTTGTACGAAACAAGGCCGCGGAAATCTGCGAAAAATACCTAAGCAAGGGAGATAAAATTTATGTCGAAGGCCGTTTAAAAAATAGACAATGGCAAGGCGAGGACGGCAATACAAGATATACCACGGAAGTTCATGTACAGGATTTTACTTTCTTGTCTACAAAAAAAGAAAGCATGGCCAATGCCCAAACTGCGGGCCAGCCTGAAGGTTCAATTAAAAATCAGGGGCCAACCAAAGTCGCTGAACCGTTAGTTAGCAATGAACCTGAGCAGGAAGATGATTTACCATTTTAGTACTTTCAAAAATAAAATTTAACTATTGGATCCTGACCCCCTTAGTTTATTACCGTATTTAATGGCTATTGAAGGAATTTTTGTACTCAAAATATTTTTCCTTCTATTGTTATTGCTTTGTTCAGCCTTGGTTTCCGGCGCTGAAGTGGCATTTTTTGGTCTTTCCCCGACCGATCTTAATGAGATAGAACAAAATAAAACCTCAAAGGGAAATATCATAGTAAAATTGTTGGAGCGGCCTAAAAAACTACTGGCAACCATATTAATTGCCAACAATGCCATAAATATTGCGGTGGTGCTGCTTTTCAATGTTATTGGCAATACAATTTTCTCAAAAATAAATTACCTTTTATTCAATTTTATCTCTGTCCGTTTTTTGATCGAGGTAGTTGTTGCCACATTCTTGATCTTAATGTTCGGTGAAATTCTACCTAAAGTTTATGCCAATAGAAATCGGACAAGTTTTTCCCATTTTATGGCGTACCCACTAAAGGTATTAGACTTTTTATTCTCACCCATAAGTCTTCCCATGCGGTCGGGTACCATATATCTTCATAAAAAATTGGGAAAGCATAAATCCAACTTGAGTGTCGACCACCTTTCGCAAGCCTTGGAACTTACTTCAGAGGGTGATACGACCAAACAAGAACAAAAAATATTGAAGGGGATAGTTACTTTTGGCAATACCGATACAAAACAAGTGATGCGGCCAAGAATTGATCTCTTTGCATTAAGTGAGGACATGAAATTCCCGGAGGTACTTAATGAAATTAAAATTAATGGGTATTCAAGAATCCCCGTTTTTTCAGAGCACATGGACAATGTTCTAGGGGTTCTTTACGTAAAGGATCTTTTACCTTATTTAGACCGTAAATCATTCAATTGGGTTGATCTTATCCGGGAACCTTATTTCGTGCCTGAAAATAAAAAATTGGATGATCTTTTATTGGAATTCCAGGAAAAGAAAAACCATTTGGCTGTTGTGGTCGATGAATATGGCGGTACATCCGGTATTGTTACACTAGAGGATATCATTGAGGAAATTGTTGGGGATATAAGTGATGAATTTGATGATGAGGATTTAATATACTCAAAATTAGATGAATTTAATTATGTATTTGACGGTAAAACTACCCTCAAGGATTTTTATAGGGTATTGAAGATTGTTGATTATGAGGATTTTGAAAATCAAAAAGGAGAGTCTGAAACCATAGCAGGCTTTGTACTGGAGATAGCGAGAAGTTTTCCTAAGAAGGGAGATAAAATATTGTTTAAGGAATACAAGTTTATCGTTGAAAGTTTGGATAAAAAGAGATTAAAACAAATAAAAGTGATCTTGCCCCATGAACAATAATATTTTTTTCATTTTGTTTGTGGCAGTATTGTTTTTTTCAGGATGTAAGGAAGAAGCACTCCCAAAACCAAAGGCAATGTTGCGACTTGAATATCCCAATACTGGATATAGCATGCTGGATACAGGGAATTTTAAATTTCAAATGAACCAATTATGTGAAGTCGAATTAAAGGATGACAATTCAATTACTTTGGATTATCCTGAAATGAAAGGGTCATTATTCATTACATATAAAAAAGTTGAAGGTAACAACATTGAAAAACTTTTAATTGATGCCCAAAGGCTGTCTATTGAGCATTCTGCTGAGGCCGATGGTATTTTACCACATCCATTCATAAATAATAAAGACAAGGTATACGGAATGTATTTTGAGGTTATTGGAGATGCGGCTTCCCAAGCACAATTTTATGTTACAGATAGTACTGAGCATTTCGTAACGGGTTCTCTTTACTTCTATACGAAACCCTATTATGATTCTATTTATCCTGCAGCATCTTATTTGCAGAATGATATTAAAAAAATTATGGAGACCCTAAGGTGGAAAAAGTAGGAATGATGATGGTAATTTCTATCAATTGTAACCTTCAACAACAATCCTTTATTACCTTTCTTTCATAGAAAGACAAACTAACTTTTGGCCTATTCTTTATCCAAAAGCTTTTTCGCCTTATCAATACTTGAATTTATTTGGTCGCGAAGTGCTTTGACTTTTACCTCTTCCTCATTTAACCAAACCTGTTTTTGTTCGGATAGTTCTTTTCCGTTCAGGATTTCATCAGAATCAAACCGGTTGCCGAACCCCTGCATCCAGTTCATCATAGATTTATGAGCTTCTTGTAAACCAATTCTTGCTGTTTTGTATTGTAATCCAATTTCGGTACTATCCTCTTTACTACTTAGTTCACCAACAAGACTTCCCAATGAACTCATTTTGGGCATAACCTCATCATGTATTGCCATAACCTCTTTCATTTGATTATTGGAAGCTTTAAAATCAGCTTTTTTTTCATTTTTACATGAGAAATTAGCTATGAGAAACATTACAGTTAGAATATTCAAGACTTTTTTCATTCTGATATTTTATTTTAATAGTTATCGCATTACTAAAATCAATAGGCTGTTATTAATTTTCATATTGACTAGTTACTTCCATAACGATGAATTATATGGAAATACAAAATTAAGCATTAATAGAGAAAAAATTCATCGTAAAGTTCCACATTTGCAAAAATCGATTTAGGTGAATGACTATAATAGAAAATGGATATATCTAATTATTCTGTCCCTGGTTTGGGGATCGTCGTTCATTCTGATAAAAAGAGCGCTGATAGGTCTTACTCCTTTGCAATTGGGTAGTTTACGTATAATCTTAGCATCGGGTTTTTAATTTTTGCTTGGTTTCAGGAGTATGAAAAAAATAGGTCTCCTAGATTGGAAATGGATTTTAATTGCCGGCTTACTCAGCTCATTTTTTCCTCCATTCCTTTTTGCGTTGGCCCAAACACAGTTAGATAGTGGTGTAACTTCAATTTTTAATTCTGTGGTTCCTTTATTCACCACTATTGTTGGTTTAGGATTATTTGGGGCCATTGTTACCAAAAGGCAAATTGCAGGAGTATTTATTGGTTTGTTTGGAACATTGATTTTAATTCTAACTGGAATGGAGTTCGATCCAGATAAAAATTATTGGTATTCGGTTTTTATTCTAATGTCTGCAATCGGCTATGCTCTGAACATCAACATCATAAAAAAACATTTAGCCCATTTGAGTCCGCTGACGGTTACAACCGGGAGTTTTGCTGTGGCTGTGGTTCCGGCAATTGTGGTTGTTTTTTACTCGGGCTTTTTTAGTGAGATCGGTAAAAATGTAAATATGCAAAATTCGATCTGGTATATATTGGCACTTGCCGTTCTTGGCACAGCTATTACCAATATTTATTTCAATAAACTTATTCATCTATCGAGCCCTGTCTTTGCAGCATCGGTAACCTATACAATACCTTTGGTCGCTGTTCTTTGGGGTGTCTGGGATGGAGAGACCCTAAATATTTACCAGTTAACTGGTGGGCTGGTTATACTTTTCGGTGTGTATTTGGTAAACAGAAAAAAAGTCCTTTATAATAAATGAAAGACCTTTATATAGTTTTAAAATTGCTCTATTTTTTACTCAAAATCCATGTCGGAAACACCTTCGTTAACCTTGATTTCCTTTACGATGAAATCTAATTTTTGTGTCCCCATAGACTGTATCAACAGGAAAGGAAACTTAATACCTGAAATTTCCTTATAATCACTGTAATTAAAAGAAGTATTCATTTGTTGCCCTTGAACCTCTACACTTACCGCATCTTGAACTTTCAATCCGGTTTCAACATCATAGAAAGACGTTTTTTCATCTGAAATTTTGATTTTATAGGCCTTTTTCCCATCTATTGCTTCAATACCTTCCAAAGCGATTGCTGTATTAAGTAAATTCAATTCTGGGAAAGTCGCGGATTCTTCCTTAATTTTTTTAAGCTCTTCATCACCCAAATCCTTTCTTTGACCTTGCATTACCATATAACCTTTGTTACCATCAATTACCTGTCTGCTCATTGAATTACCCATGACCTTAACATCTTGCATAAACTGGTCTTTCGAAGTTTTCTTTATCTCGAGAACAAATTTCATGCCCTGCATTTCAGCTTCGGCCATTAAGGAGTACGATTCAACGCCCATTAATTTATCCCTGCCTCCAATGGCTTCCAAATAATTCCCAAGCACCTGCTGTGCAGTCATTCCTTCAGGAATGCCAACTTCATAATTGGGACTTTCAATGCTTTTGGCGAATTTGTCAAAATATTTTACTGGAATATTTTGGCCATTAAAGGTTATGTTTTCGAGATTTTCCAATACCTCACTTCCTTTGCCAGTTACTACGATTCGAGCATTTTTAATGGAGAAAAATTTTTGTGCTGCTTTTTGTATATCCTCTGCCGTTATTGCATCGATACGCTCTAAATAAGTTTTGTAAAAATCTTTGGGCAAACTTTCGGTCTCTATATTCAAAGCATATCTGGCAATGGTTTCAGGTTGTTCCAATGCCATAACAAAAGCGCCCGAATAAGTGGCTTTTGCATTTGTCAATTCATCATTTGACACAGGTTCTTTTATTATTCTATCCATTTCAATTAGGATTTCTACAACGGAACTATCAGTTAC
This sequence comes from uncultured Flavobacteriaceae bacterium, assembly GCA_963762065.1. Taxonomy (GTDB): domain Bacteria; phylum Bacteroidota; class Bacteroidia; order Flavobacteriales; family Flavobacteriaceae; genus Maribacter_A. Next base: position 484,779 of record CAVXJE010000004.1, read on the forward strand.
TTCGTTTCTAACACCAGTAAAAGCCTTAAAAGTTGAGGGGACATATTTATCATCCTGCAATCTAGATCTGGAATAATAAGCATATGCCTTATCTTCCCTTATATTTTGCTCCAAACGACTTACAGCACCTCCACCTAAAATAAAATTCGCCATTTTAGAGGACAGATAATCTTCATCTTTCATTTTAAGATCAACCAAACTCTCAACAGCTATTTCTGATTGAACTGCGTTGGGAACATCAATAAAATTTATTTGGGTGTATTGGGTATTTGCTGGTTTTGAAAATTGAAAAGACGGAGGAACTGCCTTTGTCCATGGCGTGAAATTTTTGATTACCAAAGTTTTCACATTGTCAAACTGGACATCACCAATTACAACCAAATAAGCATTTGCTGGAACAAAATAGTCTTCATAAAACTGAATTACATCGAAAAGGGTAACGTTGTTAACGGATTCCTCAGTAATAAATTCACCATATGGATGGTCGGTACCATAAGCTAAAGCGTTTTGAACTCTATTTGCAATTGCCGAAACATCTTTTTCCTGTGCCTTTAAAGCTGTAAGCAATTTTTGTTTTTCTTTTTCGAATTCTTCCTCAATGAAATTCGGATTTATGGCAGCATCGGCCATTAACTCCAATATTCTAGGAAAATATTTGGATAATGAACTAGCAAAGGCACTCTGGGAACCAAAACTGATGCGTGCTCCAAGAAAATCCACTTCCTCATTAAAATCATCTTTTGGGATGGTCTTTGAACCGTTGCCCAAAAGACTAGCTGCAAAGCTAGAGACACCCGCTTTATCCCCTTCCAAAATAGGGGGGTTGTCTATGCTTAATTGAATGGAAACCCTGGGAAGTTTATGATTTTCAACTACCATGACCTTGAGACCGTTTTTAAGTTCAAAATGTTGGGGTTCCTGTAAATTTATTTCAGGTGCCGGACCAGGTTCAGGCATTTTTGTTCTGTTGATCTGCGCATGTAGATTAAAGGCCAAAAGACCCAAAAAGAATAATATAAATAGTTTTTTCATTGTCTTAGTTTTGAATTGTTTCTTGGGGCAGGTATTCTAATTCAACCCTTTGGGAAGGTTTAAGGTATTTATTGGCCACAGCCGTAATTTCCTCTCTGGTTATTGAACGATAAATATCTATTTCATTATTGATCAAACTGGTGTCATCATATAACATGTAATATCGGGCAAGCGAATTCGCAATACCGGAAACACTGCTGTTTGAATTGACAAATTGGTTTTCAAACTTATTCTGCAATTTTTGATGATCTTTCTCTGAAATAGGTTCAGATTGAAGTTTAACAATTTCTTCATCAATTTCTGATTTAATGTCGTCCAATGAGTTTTCCCCTACTGGGAGGGCGCCTACTACATAAGCGCCATAATCCTCTTGCGAACCGTTAAAGGCAAAGACTTGAAGCGCTTTTTTCTTTTCATCAACCAACTTTTTGTACAGTTTTGAGCTTTTGCCATCACTTAGATAGGTCGAAATCAAATCTAGCACATACGCATCCCTATCGGTCTGTGCAGGAGTGCGATAACCCATTAAAATAGCAGGTACCTGTATGTTGGGATCATGGTATTTGGCTTTGACTGTAGTAATGATAGGGTCCTCTATAAACGTATTACGTTGAATATCATCACCTTTTGGGATGGATCCAAAATAATCCTGGATTATTTTTTTTGTCTTGTCAATTGCAATATCCCCTGCAACGACCAAAACCGCATTATTGGGAACGTAATATTTATTGTTGAACTCTTTAAAATCATCAAGTGAAGCGCTGGCCAAATGTTCCAATGAACCAATGGTCTGCCAACGATAGGGATGTTTTTTGAATAGGTTTATGAACATTTGCTCCCTCCATCGACCATAGGGTGCATTGTCATAATTCATTCTTCGCTCTTCCTGCACCACTTCACTTTGGGTATCCACTCCAATTTTATTGATTACCGGATGCAGCATCCTTTCCGATTCAAGCCAAAGACCTAATTCCATATTGTTTGATGGGAACGACACATAGTAATAAGTTCTATCTTGAGTGGTGTTCGCATTCAATTGGCCACCTCGAGAAGAAACTATTTTATGCCATTCACCCCTTTTAATATTCTTGCTTCCTTCGAACAATAAATGCTCAAAAAAGTGGGTAAAACCTGTTTTTTCAGGGTTTTCATCTTTCGCGCCAACATGATACATTACCGATGTTGTCACCACAGGGGCATTATTATCTTGGTGCAATATTACATGCAGCCCGTTATCTAGATCGTACTCCTCAAAGGTCACCTCTTGGGCCAATAATGCGTGCACTATAAAAAGCGCCAAAAATGCAAATGGTAGTCGTAGTTTCATTTTTCGAAATGTTAGGATTAAATGGTTAATGGTAAATTAGTACAAACATTTTTAATATTGTTACACGAATATAATTTTTTCAGTATATTCGAAGGAAAACCATCTTTGTTTTAACAAGAATTTAGGGCCCATTGGATAGTTTTTTTTGTTACCCGAAACTTTATTACGTACTTTATTCTCTAATTATCATAGTATATGAAGAATTTTTCGTTACCAATCCGTTTTGGAATAGCCGCTAGTGGATCACTCATAGCTTATTTCTTGATACTCTCACTTTTCGATTTACATTCGAATGTATTCTATAGCCTTTTTAATGGGGTTATTACAGGTTTTGCTATCTATGAGGCAATAAAATATGAACGTATTCAGAACAAAGAAGGATTTAGCTACGGACAGGGTTTTAAAACCGGATTGATTACAGGATTTGTAGCTACCTTAATTTTCACAGGGTTTTTTGCATTTTATGCTACAGAGATTAACACTGATTTTCTCAAGGAATTATCAGAAGCGTGGTTTGGCGATTACAAAAATTTCGAGGCCATAGTTTTCTTCACAGTTGCCATTATGGGCTTCTCAACTACCTTGGTGCTTACCCTATCTTTTATGCAGCTATTTAAATCCAGTAATGATTTAAAGAAAAAATCTTCCTAAAAACCTTCAAAAACGCTTGTGCATTTAGCATTTAGCAGTATATTTGCACCCGCCTATTGAGAAAATAGGATGTAAATTAATCTAATATATACGCTATGTATGCAATTGTAGAGATGGCAGGGCAGCAATTCAAAGTTGCGAAAGACCAGAAAGTATATGTTCACCGTTTACAGACAGAAGAAGGGAAAAAGGTAACTTTTGACAATGTACTTCTTTTGGATGACGGTAAGAATGTTACTATTGGCGCCCCAGCTATAGACGGAGCCGCTGTTGAGGCAAAAGTCATTAAGCACCTTAAAGGTGATAAGGTTATCGTCTTTAAAAAGAAAAGGCGAAAAGGGTATAGAGTTAAGAATGGGCATCGTCAATCATTGACTGAGATTATTGTTGAAAGCATTATTGCTTCAGGAGCTAAGAAAGTAGTTCCTGCTAAAGCAAAGGCAGACACCAAAGTTGTAGCAGCTAAAAAGGCCGCTCCAAAAGCCCCCGCACCAAAAGTAGAAGCTCCAAAGGCAGCTGTTAAAGTCGTGGCACCAAAAGTGGAAGCTCCCAAGGCCGCTCCTAAGAAGGCCGCTCCTAAGAAGGCAGCTCCTAAAAAAGCTACTGCCAAAGCGGATGATTTAAAAAAGGTAGAAGGTATAGGACCTAAAGCTGCAGAGGCTTTGACCAATGCCGGTATCGGAACTTTTGCTTTATTGGCAAAAGCAAATCCAGCTAAAATCAAAGAAATTTTAACCGAAGCAAGCTCAAGAATGGCTCATTTAGAACCCGCTACATGGCCACAACAAGCAAAATTAGCTGCAGATGGTAAATGGGACGAGTTAAAGGAATTACAGGATAAATTGGACGGAGGTAAATAAAACTTCCTTAGTATAAAACATTAAAACCGAAACAAAATGGCTCACAAGAAAGGTGTAGGTAGTTCAAAAAACGGTAGGGAATCAGAATCTAAACGATTGGGTGTCAAGATTTTTGGTGGCCAAGCTGCCATTGCAGGAAATATCATAGTTAGACAACGTGGAACAAGGCACAATCCAGGAGACAATGTTTACGCAGGTAAAGATCATACCCTACATGCAAGAGTAGACGGAATGGTAAAATTCGAAAAGAAAGCAGGAGGAAAATCCTTTGTTTCTATTGAGCCTTTTGAGGCTTAATACATACTGCTTAAAATAATATAAACCCTTTTCAATTGGAAAGGGTTTTTTTATGGGATTAAATCAAAGCAGTTTATCCGCTATTTCAAGCCAACTATTTGCTCTTTCATATCCATTACTATGGACATTGTGGGGAGAGGTAAACAAAATTCGTCTTCCTTTGAAGTTTTCCAAATTAAAACTACGATCATCTATTAATATATCACCCTGCAAAATATGCTTATCCCCACATAGAATTCTCTTTCTCCATGGGATGAATGGAAAATATTGATCTAACCATTCACTTTTCTCTTCTAGGGAGTTCGGAAATTGCATGGCCGCTGAAGCGATATATACATCATTCTTTAGGGATAGTTCCTTTAATACTTCCCGACTGCCTTTAATTGGTTTCAAGTCCCGGAAAAAACCTTTTCTTCTGGCATGTTGGCGAATACTCTCCTGATGCTCCTTTGGAACCTTCTGCCATACTTCATGACCTAAACATATTTCGGTGCTAAGACGTTGGTTGAATTCTGCGTTGTAAATTTCTATATGTGCGCCGTAGGTATCTGCAATTACCTCGTCCATATCTACAAATAATATCATATTCCTAATTTTTATACGAAGTACCGAAAAAATATTCTTAACTATAAACGGTATTGAAAAATTTGATATTTTGATAATATTGATTTTTCCTTTAGAAGTATATAAAAACAGTCAGTAACCTCCCGAGAAGGGATTAATTGCCGTTAAAATACTCTAATCAGGATAATTGGTATCGAGCAACTATTCCAAAAAATAAAACCTTGCACCGTGATGGCCATCACGGTGCAAGGTTTTACCCAGGGTATAACGTTTAAAATCCAAGGCCTAATATCTATAATACTCGGGCTTAAATGGGCCTTCAACCGTTACGCCAATATATTCGGCTTGTTCTTTACGTAATTCGGTAAGTTCAGCCCCCAATCTAGACAAGTGCAGTTTAGCCACTTTTTCATCTAAATGCTTGGGCAACATATATACCTTATTTTCGTATTTATTGGTATTCTTCCAAAGTTCTAATTGCGCTAACGTCTGGTTTGTGAACGAGTTACTCATCACAAAACTCGGATGCCCGGTTGCACAGCCTAAATTAACAAGCCTTCCTTCGGCCAATACAATAATGTCTTTACCATCAATAGTGTACTTATCAACTTGGGGTTTAATTTCGTCTTTTGTATTGCCATAGTTTTTATTCAACCAGGCCATATCAATCTCATTATCAAAATGCCCAATGTTACAAACAATGACCTTATCGCGCATTGCCTTAAAATGCTCTGCCTGAATAATGTCTTTGTTACCGGTGGTTGTGATTACAATATCCGCCTTACCGACAACCGTCTCTAATCGCTTAACCTCAAAACCATCCATACAAGCTTGTAGGGCACAAATTGGGTCGATTTCGGTTACCGTAACAATAGCTCCGGTTCCTCTAAAGGAAGCTGCAGTACCTTTACCAACATCCCCATAACCAGCAACAACTACCTGTTTACCTGCCAACATAGTATCGGTGGCTCTACGAATAGCATCGACAGCACTTTCACGACATCCGTATTTATTATCAAATTTAGACTTGGTAACAGAATCGTTCACATTTATGACAGGCATGGGTAAGGTGCCATTCTTTACCCTTTCGTATAAGCGGTGAACTCCAGTCGTGGTTTCTTCAGAAATACCTTTCACTCCAGCTGTTAGTTCAGGAAACTGATCTAAAACCATATTGGTAAGATCGCCACCGTCATCCAAAATCATATTCAAAGGTTTACGATCTTCCCCAAAGAACAAAGTTTGCTCAATACACCAATCAAACTCCTCTTCGTTCATACCTTTCCATGCATAAACAGGAATTCCTGCAGCGGCTATTGCGGCGGCGGCATGATCTTGGGTCGAGAAAATATTACACGAACTCCATGTAACATCGGCTCCCAAAGCTACAAGGGTTTCAATCAATACTGCGGTTTGTATGGTCATATGTAAACAACCTGCAATACGAGCACCTTTTAGGGGTTGCTCATTCTTATATTCTTCACGAAGAGCCATTAAGCCAGGCATTTCCGATTCAGCCAATTCAATCTCTTTTCTTCCCCAATCCGCTAGGGAAATATCTTTTACCTTATATGGTACAAATGAAACAGTTTTGGTAGACATATCCTTTTTTATTTTTACTTTCGTTGTGTTAATTAATGCTCATCTTTTTTAAGAGTCGCAAAGTTACAAATATCCTAAATAACACCATGCCTCTTTATAAGAAAATACATGTAACCCCGACAATTGTAGTTTACATTTGGAAGATCGAAGAATCTGAAATGGAGCTCTCTAAAGGTATCGAATTGACAAAACACTGTCAAATCAGAATGGAGGGGATGAAATCTGAAATGCACCGTAGAGGATTTTTAAGTATTCGGCATTTATTGGCAAAAGCCGGATATGAGGATAAGGATCTTTATTATAATGGTGACGGAAAACCCCACCTTAACGATGGTTGTCATATTAGCATTACCCACTCCCATCAATTTACTGGAATTATCGTAAGTAGTAGCACAGAGGTGGGTATCGATATTGAAATGCAACGTGAAAAGATCACCCGAATAGCCCATAAATTCACTCCTATTGAAGCATACAGTCATATTAAGGATAATCATCAATTGGTGCGCAAGTTCACTATAGTTTGGGGCTGTAAAGAATCGCTCTTTAAAATTTATGCAACTCAAGGCCTAAGCTTTTTTCGACATATTCATATTAATGATTTTTCATTTTCTGACACCAATATCTATGGAAAGATTGTTTACCAAGGGGATACATCTTATTATGATCTAAGTTATTTGGAATTTGAAGAATTTACTTGTGTATATGCCCTTCGCTTAGCTGAAAGTCCTTAGTTTTTTGTTATTGGTATTTTTCCATCAACCATCAACCATCAACCATCAACCATCAACCAATTAGCCATGAATATATCCGTTGAACTTACTTTTTCGCCGCTTCAAGATAATTTTGAACAACATATTATCAACTTCATAAGGAAATTGCGAGCATCCGGACTCACTATTTTAGAGAATCCTTTGAGCACGCAGGTATTTGGCCCATATGATGAGGTGTTTAAGGTTTTGAATGCCGAAATAAAAACAGCATTTGAATTAATGGACAACGGCTTGTTATATATGAAAATCGTAAAAACCGACCGAAGCACGTATGAGCCAAATTTTTGATTTTTTTTTCGGACAATATACCGAGTACGAAACCTATCATATTGTTCTTGAAATTGTAGCCGTGATCTTTGGTCTTCTATCTGTTTGGTTTTCAAAACAGAACAATATATTGGTCTACCCAACAGGGATGATCAGCACTTCTATTTACGTTTATCTCCTCTATCAATGGGGATTGGTCGGCGATATGTTGATTAATGGCTATTATTTTATCATGAGTGTCTATGGTTGGTATATTTGGACACGAAAAGTTGATGCCACCCATTTTACCCCTATTTCAAGAACTACCAAAAAAGAACAAAAAATATCGGTAATAATATTCATCGCCACTTTGATATTCGTATATGTGGTATATGGCATATTCGATAAATGGACAAGCTGGACAGCCTATGTGGATACTTTGACAACAGCCATTTTTTTTGTGGGAATGTGGCTCATGGCAAAACGAAAAATTGAAAACTGGATCTATTGGATCATCGGTGATATCATTTCCATTCCGTTGTATTTTTATAAGGGTTTTACATTTACAAGCCTACAGTATCTTATATTTACGATTATTGCCATTTTTGGTTACCTCGCATGGAAGAAAAATTTAGACAGCAGCCTACAGACATTGTAAAAGTAGTATTATTTGGTCCGGAATCTACAGGAAAGACCACTATATCTGAACAATTAGCTAGGTATTATAATACCGTTTGGGTGCCAGAATATGCAAGGGAATATTTACAGGATAAATGGAACAATGAGAGAAAAACCTGCGAACCCAAGGATTTGCTTCCTATTGCTGAAGGTCAAATGCGTTTGGAAAATGAGTTGGCCAAAAAAGTAACCGATTTACTCATCTGTGATACGGATCTTTTGGAAACCAAGGTATATTCCGAGGCATACTACTTAGGGTATTGTGACCCCAAACTTGAGAAATATGCATTGGAAAATTCATACGACCTTTATTTTTTAACCCATATAGATATACCTTGGGAAAAAGATGATCTCAGGGATAAACCAAAGGAACGTGAACGAATGTTTTTATATTTCAAGGAAACTTTAGAAAAATATAATAGGAATTTTATTATCTTAAAAGGGGATAAAAAAGCACGATTAAAAACAGCCGTGGAACACATTGATAAACTATTGAATAAATGATGCAACTAACAGAAAACGACCTAGAATTATTATCATCGAAAGGAATATCCAAAGAGAAGGTAAGAGATCAGATTGAAATTTTCAAAGAAGGTATTCCATTTGTACATCTGGAAAAAGCAGCCGTTGTGGGTGAAGGTATTCTCAAATATACTAATAGGGAACAAAACGCTTTGGTTCAGATATTCGAGAATGCCAAAGAGGGATTATCACTACTTAAATTCGTTCCAGCTTCAGGGGCTGCTTCAAGAATGTTCAAAGCCCTTTTCAATTTTTTGGATGCCTTTGACCCCTCTAAAGAAAGTCTGGAAGATTACATTGAACGCACCAATGATATTAATATTCAGGTATTTAGTAATGGTTTGAAAAAATTCCCCTTTTATAATATTGTTCTGGAAAGAATTAAGGGAAAGACCAAGATGAAAGATGACGAAATTTATCTTTTTGTAAAGGAAATGATGTCTGAAAACGCTCTTAATTATGGGTTTTACCCCAAAGGCCTGTTACCATTCCATAACTACGGAGACCATACCGCAACTCCCTTTGAAGAGCATTTGAAAGAGGCGTCAATGTATGGAAAGGTTGGCAATGAAGCCAACTTACATTTCACCATATCAGAACAACATATAAAAATGTTCACCAAGGAATATGCTGCTATATATGATAGATTAAGTAAAGAAACAAAGACGGTTTTTAATATTGGGTACTCATATCAAAAATCCTCAACAGATACCATAGCAGTTGATATGGAAAATAATCCGTTCCGAAATTCGGATGGCACGGTAATTTTTAGACCTGGTGGTCATGGGGCACTAATAGAAAATTTGGACGAGGAAGAAGCAGATGTGATTTTTATAAAAAATATTGATAATGTAGTGGTACCCAAAGCCCAGGATGAACTTGTTAAAAGTAAAAAGGTATTGGCCGGATTACTATTGAAAGTGCAGGAAAAAGCATTCGAATATGCCAAGCTACTTGATGATAACGACCTATCAGCACAACTAATGGCCGAAATCAAAACTTTTTTGGAAGAGGAACTTAATGTTCGTTTTATAGATAAGTATTCTAGTTTCAGTTTAGGGGAGCAAATAGAAATATTAAAAGATAAAATAAATAGGCCTATCCGTATTTGTGGAATGGTGAAAAACGAGGGGGAACCTGGTGGCGGACCGTTTTGGATCAGGAATGCACATAATCATATTTCATTACAGATTATAGAATCGGCCCAGATAGATATGTCTGATCAGAGACAAGTTGATATTCTTAAAAATTCTACCCATTTCAATCCGGTCGATTTGGTATGTGGGGTTAAGAACTATAAGGGGGAAAAATATAATCTTTTAAATTATGTTGACCATAAACAAGGCTTCATTACAAATAAAACCTATGAAGGGCGAAAGTTGAAAGCATTGGAATTACCGGGACTTTGGAATGGTGCCATGGCATTCTGGAACACTATTTTTGTAGAAGTGCCACTTTCGACCTTCAATCCCGTGAAGACGGTCAATGACCTCTTAAAGCCAACGCATCAAGTATAATATATAAATTACTGATTATAGACCCTATATATCTTAAATCAAAAAAGTAAATCAATTTTTATTATGATGATTTATTTTTCGATAGTACATTTGTCCCATCTCAAAAGGGGTGCTTTTTTTAGTTAAGATCCATGAGTTAAAAGTTAGGTTGAAATCCTTAACTCCAAGCTCCAAATTTCATAACTTGAAAAGGCTGAGATTACACCCAATGAACCTGGGCGGGTAATGCCGTCAAGGGAGGCAAAAATGCCATTTGGATTTTCCAGTGTTTCATAAAGAAACAAAATCAAATTAAAAAGAATAATCGCCCCTTTTATTCGTAACAACCATATTACGAATAAAGACCATGTGTTCAAAAAAAGTCAACTTACTTACCCTGTTTGCTATTCTGGGATTCTTGTTAATTGCTTCGGCACAGGAATCGACATTGGATTCACTAGAGGGGAAAAAAATAGTATTGGATGAAGTCTTTGTGTCCGCTATAAGAGTTACCAAGGAATCCCCGGTAACATTTACCAATCTCTCAAAGGAACAAATAAAACCAAGGAATTTAGGGCAGGATATACCCATTTTACTGAATTTTATGCCAGCGGTAGTCACCACCTCCGATGCTGGTGCCGGTGTTGGTTATACTGGAATCAGGGTTCGGGGCAGTGATGCCACAAGAGTTAATGTTACTATTAACGGTATTCCTTATAACGACTCCGAATCGCACGGAACATTTTGGGTGAATATGCCAGATTTCGCCTCATCTACAGAAAGCTTGCAATTGCAACGGGGAGTAGGCACTTCAACCAATGGGGCAGGAGCTTTTGGTGCAAGTCTAAATATTTTGACCGAAGGTATTTCAGAAGAAGCTTATGCCCAAATTTCCTCTTCGTTTGGTAGTTTCAATACACTACGTAATAATCTAAAATTCAGTACCGGCCTATTGAATGAACATGTGGAGATTTCAGGAAGATTATCTAGAATTACATCGGATGGGTATATTGATAGAGCATCGTCTAAGCTGGATTCCTATTTTTTACAAGGGGCTTTTAAAAATGACAAATCATTGTTGAAAGCGGTGCTTTTTGGAGGTCATGAAATCACCTATCAAGCTTGGTACGGGATTGATGCCACCACTTTGAAATTAGATAGAACATTCAATCCGTCTGGAATATATACCGATGATAATGGGAATACTAAATTCTATGAAAATGAAGTCGACAACTATAAACAAAACCATGCACAACTACTTTGGAATCTACAATTGGGTTCAGATTGGAGTACTAATTTAGCTTTCCACTATACAAGGGGGCGAGGTTATTTTGAACAGTTTAAAGAAGATGGCGATTTTGAAACCTATGGTTACGAGACTTTGAACGTAAATGGGGAAGATATTAATACGACCGACCTAATTCGAAGAAGATGGTTGGATAATGATTTTTATGGTTCTGTGTTTTCAGCAAATTACTCCAGGAATAATTTGAATCTGATTCTAGGGGGAGGATACAACAAATATGTAGGAAAACATTTTGGGGAGGTAATATGGGCAGAATTTGCTCCTAATAGCAATATTCGTGATAGGTATTATGATGATGATTCCAAAAAGACCGATTTTAATGTATTCTCGAAGGCAAATTTCAAAATCGATGATAAATGGAGCCTTTTTGGGGACCTTCAATACAGGGCTGTTGGTTATATAGCCAATGGCACTGAAACTGGATCGGTAGACGATAACTTCAAATTTTTTAATCCTAAAGCAGGGGTAACGTTCGACATGAATGCCAATAATAATTTCTATTTTTCATATGCCGTTGCAAATCGTGAACCTAATCGAAACGATTATGAAAACGGTAATCCCAAACCTGAAAAACTGGACGACTTTGAACTCGGTTGGCGCTATATTTCACCAGAAATTCAGTTGAATACAAATTTATACTACATGAACTATAAAGACCAATTGGTTCTTACTGGTGAATTGAACGATGTAGGGGCTCCATTACGGGCTAACGTTGGGGATAGCTATCGATTCGGATTGGAGGTTGATGCTAATATTGTTTTGGGTAATAAATTCGTAATTAGCCCAAACATCGCTTTAAGCTCAAATAAGAATAAGGATTTTGTTTTTCAACGAGATGGCACTTTACAGAATTTGGGTAATACCAATATCGCTTTTTCCCCCAATATTATTATTGGAAATAAAATTTCTTTTATGCCAATAGAGGCATTGCAATTTTCGGTGTTAAGTAAGTACGTAGGCAAACAATTTATGGGAAATATCGATTCTGAAGGATCCACCTTGGATGCCTATTCCCAATCCGATTTTAACGTGAATTATGAAATGGTGGTTAATTCCTTTGTAAAAAGCATTACACTATCGGCCTTGATCAATAATATTTTTAATGCCAAGTATGTATCCAATGGTTACTTCTATACATATGAGGACGATTTTACCAATCCTGGGACAATTTCGACCATTGAAGGTGCAGGATATTATCCACAGGCAGGGATCAACTTTTTATTGGGAGCGACCTTAGTATTTTAAAGGTGATATTTTTAGTGTTTTTTTAAACCTTTTCCAGGAACACTATAGAATAATATTAACACACAAATACCTGAATTAATAAAATCACAATTTTTTAAATCATATTGTCTATTGGAATACATTTGAGCGTAATTATGATTAAAACATTTCAATTTGAAGCACATTCCTTCTTTTGGTAGTAGACTGCGCAAGAATATTGTTACTGTTCCCGAGATAATACATGATTGTTCAGGGATACGGGTCTTTGGGCAGTTATTAAAATCTTTCCTTTTCAGTACCGACGTAGCCATTATTCGAAATACCAACGCCAACGCCATTATTGCTGTGTATCCTTTTACACCGCAGCCTACAATTTCCAATGCCTTAATATTGGCCGCAGATAAACCTATTTTTTGTGGAGTTGGAGGGGGAATAACAACAGGTGAAAGATCAGTTGAATTGGCCATTCATGCTGAATTCCAAGGCGCTTTGGGAGTAGTACTCAATAAACCCACTCCCAATGATTTGATCCAAAGACTTAAGGAAAAAATTGATATTCCGGTGACCATAACTATAGTTTCCGAAAGGGATGATATTAAGGGCAGGATTAATGTTGGTATAGATATTTTTAATGTTTCGGGAGCTGATAAAACTTCGGATATTGTAAAAAGAATAAGGGATATCTCTGACCAAGTTGCAATTATTGCGACCGGTGGTAAAACGGACGAATCAATTGCAATGACCATAGAAGCAGGAGCCAATGCCATTTCATATACACCACCGACCACGGGTGAACTTTTTAAAGAGATAATGCGACAGTATCGAAATCAATAAAGGATTATCAAGAACTATTTAATTAAATTATTATGCTTAAACCTTGAAATTAGGTATTCGTGGTAATCGGCATTCGTAAAATATTGATTATTTCGATTTTCATATTCTTGGCGATTGGTCAGATATGGGTTGTCAATGTTATTGTCAATGGCATTTTCGTAGGCAAGAATGATAAGTTGAATTGGATGTTGGTAAAGTTGTTTCCCAATCATTTGGGGAATTTACTTTAATTTATAATCGGGAAAGACCATAAATTGAAGCATCCCGCTAAAAAGCCCCCATTTAGATTGTTAATTGGAAACACTTAGAATATTCCCACTGAAACTGGTTCGGTATTCCAGCATATCATAATAGCGATTCCCGTCATCGGGCCTGTTCAAAAGCTGTCCTGTAAATAAGCTGTATTCATAATCCTCACAAGAACAAGTGGCAGTTTGGCCATTTAAAATCATTGTTGAACAATCGTTGGGGACATGGTTGGGGCAACTGGCCTCAAAAGCCCTAAATTGGTTGAATCCCGTATTTATTGCAAAAAATCCGGCTGTACCAACACCTCCAGAACCAACAAAAATAGCGCTGCCAGTATTTGTCAGTGGACTGTATAGAGGCAGGTTTAAATTCATATCAAACCTAAATCCAATTTCTTGTAAATAGGGATTTCTATTCGTTTTATCAGTACTGCAGGAAACTAACAAAACCATTAAAAATAAACTGAAAATTCGGGTCATACGGTGTTTTCTATTTACTTAGACTTGAACAAAATTGAACAAAAAATATGTATCTTTGCGTTAAATCCTCTTTAAAAAAGGGGATTTTCCTATTTATTAAACGATGAAGCTATGAGTAACGTATCTTATTACACAGCAGAAGGGTTAAAAAAGCTAAGAGACGAGTTGAACCTACTTAAAGACGTAGAGCGTCCCAAGGCATCACAAGCTATAGCTGATGCCCGGGATAAGGGAGATTTATCTGAAAATGCAGAGTATGATGCTGCGAAGGAAGCCCAAGGTCTATTGGAGCTTAAAATTTCTAAAATGGAAGAAACTTTGGCTAATGCAAGATTAATCGATGAGTCTCAATTAGACACTTCAAAAGTTTTAGTGCTATCAACCGTTAAACTAAAGAATCAGGCAAATGGCATGGAAATGAAATATAAATTGGTTGCGGAAAGTGAGTCTGATATAAAAACTGGAAAAATTTCAGTAAGTTCTCCAATAGGAAAGGGATTATTGGGAAAGAAAGTTGGGGATTCCGCGGAGATAACCGTGCCAAATGGTACTTTGAAATTTGATATTTTAGAAATTACAAGGGAATAGAAACGTATTAATCTTTATATTTAGTCCTATCAATTTTTTGATAGGACTTTTTTTTTTGGATTTTAATTTGTAAATCGATTATGGCCAGCATCTTCACAAAAATAATCAATGGTGAAATACCCTGTTACAAAATTGCGGAAGACGATAGGTTTTTTGCTTTCCTGGATATTAATCCGAATGCCAAAGGCCATACCTTATGTGTTCCTAAGAATGAAGTTGACAAAATCATGGACTTGGATGAGGAAACCTATATGGGTTTAATGGCATTCTCAAGAAAAGTGGGCAAGGCCATTGAAGCCTCCATGGATTGTAAAAGAGTTGGTATAACCGTAATAGGACTTGAAGTACCCCATGTTCATGTACATCTTATTCCTTTAAATGAAATGAAAGAAGCTACATTTCAATACAAAGTCGCCCCTTCCAAAGAGGAATTTGTAATCATAGCGAAAAAAATCAGATCTAAAATTGAATGATTCCTTCTTTTATGATATAAACAGCCGCAACTACCAATATTATAATGGAGATTACTAAAATGTAGAATAGAGAAGTGAACCTGATAGAAGCCTTTTCAGGTGAAACCATTTTTTGGTAATAGTTAAAAATACGCTCAATATCATCGGTCCAATTCACAGGATAAATCACAGAATCGCATTTATTACATTTGATTTTATGGGTTACTTCACTTGTTGTCCTATGATATAATCTACCGTATCTGTGTTTTTGGTAAAAAGAGATTTTCATATCCTGATTAAAACATTCAGGGCAATTATTCGTAATATCCGCTTCTTTGATTATTTCCAGTTTTTCCTTCGCCATGACTTATTTATTTACTTTTAAGGAAATCTGCATTATAGTACCTTCCTTGCCAGAAGAAAGTACTTTGATTTTTCCTTGGTGGTATTCTTCTACAATCCTTTTAACTAGTGACAATCCTAATCCCCAACCTCTTTTTTTTGATGTAAAACCAGGGTTGAATATGGTTTGATAATTACTTTTTTGGATGCCACTACCAGTATCTGCCACTAAAATATTTACATATTTACCTGCGGGAATAATATCTATAGCAATACTGCCTCTGCCCTTCATGGCATCGATGCCGTTTTTAACCAAGTTCTCAATCGTCCAATTATATAAAGCATGATTCAGCAATACAGGAAGACTTTCTACTTTGGTGTTGAACGAAAAGTGAATCAATTTTGAACTTCTCAATTTTAGGTATTCATAAGCATCTCGAGTCTCTTTTACAATATCCAGTTCGTTGAGTTTGGGTAATGACCCAATTTTTGAAAACCTTTCTGTAATTGTCTCCAAACGGATAATGTCTTTCTCGATTTCCTTGGTTATATCAGGATTAATATTTTCAATCTTCAACAATTCATTCCAACCTAAAAGAGAGGAAAGCGGAGTTCCTATTTGGTGGGCGGTTTCCTTTGCCATTCCAGCCCAAAGCTTATTTTGTTCAGAGGCCTTGTTTGTTTTGAAGAAAAAGAAAATTACAGTCGCGAATAATAGAATAATTAGCAACAGTGCAATTGGATAATATTTTAATTTATTTAATACCTCAGAATTGCCATAATATAAAGTCTGTAAATGATCCCCATTGTCATCTATGGTTATAGGGGTGTTCTCACTCTTGAATTGCTCAATTTTTTTATTTATATAGATACTGTCATTTACGATTTCAGGGGGCATATTGTTCACTTTGATCGAGCCATCGTTGCTTACCAATATCATAGGCGTTGATAGGTTGTTTTGAAAAACCTTTAATGTAAGGTTGCCAAGATCCAAATCTTCCGAAGAAAGTAATAGTTCGGATTGGGCCGTGGCCCATATTTCCATTTTAAAGCGTTCCTCTTCCTTGAATTTTTTAAAAAAACTATTGGTGTTCCATAAAATTAGGCTCACTATAGCGAATGCAATCGCAAGTAATATAAAGTTCGAAGTCTTCTTTCTAGGATTAAAATCCATCCATTTAATTTGTTGGTTTAAAGATAACGTAAAATGATAATAAATGGTGTGTAAGCTCCAGGACTTCCTGTTTTATATAGAGGGCAAAATGCCTACATTTGCCAAACCATGGCAGAAATGATTTCAATAATTCCAAGTGCTACTGATATTCCTAAATTACATGGGTATCTTTTGGGATCAATTGGCCCCAGACCAATAGCTTTTGTGAGTACCGTTGATGAAGAAGGTAGGCCAAATTTATCACCATTTAGTTTCTTTAATGTTTTTAGTGCAAATCCACCGATATTGATTTTTTCCCCAGCAAGAAGGGTTCGGGATAATACAACAAAACATACCTTGGATAATGTAATAAAGTTAAAAGAGGCCGTGATAAATGTGGTGAACTATGATATGGTCCAACAAATGTCATTGTCTAGCACAGAATTTAAAAAAGGGGAGAATGAATTTATCAAAGCCGGACTCACCATGCTTGAATCAGACTTGGTAAAACCTTTCCGAGTTGGTGAATCGCCAGTGCAATTTGAATGTAAGGTAACCAAAGTTGAGCCATTGGGTAAAGAAGGTGGTGCCGGAAATCTGGTTTTCTGTGAAGTTGTTAAAATACATTTGGACCCTTTGATTTTAGATGAAAATGGAAGCATTGACCAACTAAAAATCGATCAAGTTGCTCGCATGGGGGGCAATTGGTATTCGAGGGCAAATAAGGGGTTATTCGAGGTGCCTAAACCTTTATCAAGTATAGGCATAGGGGTTGATAGAATTCCGGATGAAATAAGGTTGAGCAAAATTCTCACTGGGAATGATTTAGGAATGTTAGGGAATGTGGAAAGATTACCATCAAAGGATGAAGTGGATCGATTTATTGGGATGAATACAGATATCAAAGCCTTGATTAAAAGCAAGGATGAGGATAAAATACATCAAAAAGCCCAAGCTTATTTAAGTAAAAAGGAGATACTCTCTGCATGGAAGGTGTTGTTGGCAAAATGAAGCGCATACAATTATTTGAGTTCGAAGATTTTATCTGGTTTCCGGGTTGGTTGCGAATTTGTATGACCAATTTAATCGTGATTCTTCAAAAAATGATTGGCATTCCTGAGGTTTTGTCAGGGTTAATTGCCAATGTATTAAGAAAAAAGAACCTATTGAATATTGTTGATTTGGGTTCAGGTTCAGGAGGTGTTATGCCAGAAGTGATGGAATCGCTTCGTAATGCCCAAAATTTGAAAAACATTCAAATGGTTCTGACCGATTTATACCCTAATCCGGAAATGTATAAAAAGTTCAATATTAATAGGAATGATCAAATTAGTTATATTGAAACATCGGTAGATGCAACCAACATTGCTCCGGCTCCCGAAGGGCTAAAAACAATGATCAATAGTTTTCATCATATGCCACCTAAAAAGGCCAGGGCAATCTTGGAATCTGCCCAGAGGACCAATCAACCATTGCTTATTTATGAAATGGGTGTTAATAACATTCCACTATTAATTTGGTGGTTGTTATTGCCAATATCATTGATTATATTAATAATCATGGTACTTTTTATGACACCATTTGTAAAACCCTTAACTTGGCGACAAATTGCTTTTACATATTTAATTCCGATTATACCTTTATGTTATGCTTGGGACGGACAGGCTTCATTTCCTAGAATGTATACACTTAAAGATTTGGATGTTTTATTGGAAGGATTAGGCTCGGATAACTATACTTGGGAAAAGGGCTTTGCTAAAAAAAAGAACGGAAAGAAACAGGGAACATACCTTTTAGGGATTCCCAATGGCACAAATTAGAGTATTTAAAAATAAACATAAACACAGATAGCTTAATAAAATTAAAATGGAAGTACAAGGAAAAATTAAGAAGATAGGCGAAACACAGACATTCGGAGAAAAAGGATTTAGAAAAAGAGAAGTGGTTATAACCACAGAAGAACAATATCCACAGCATATTATGGTTGAATTTGTTCAGGATAAATGCGATTTGCTCAACAGTTATAATGTAGGTCAAGATGTTAAAATCAGTATTAATCTTAGAGGTCGCGAATGGACAAACCCCCAAGGAGAGGTAAAATATTTCAATTCTATTCAAGGTTGGCGAATAGAGAATCTACAATCTGTCGAAAACAATGCTGATATTCCACCGGTTCCACCTATGGATGCTTTTGAACCAGCTGATAATATTAATGAGGAAGATCACGATGACCTTCCATTTTAATCGAATTAAAAATTAATTTCTTGAAAGACCCGCAAGGGTCTTTTTTTATTCTTGGATTATTCTCCGATATAAAAATCTTTTATAGGTTTTACGTAATTTTAAAATAAAGCGGAACTTTTGACAAAAGAAAGAGAACATAAACCATTAGTCTTCCTAACAGAAGAATTGCAATTTCCCCCTGTTGAAGATGCAAATGCAGAAGGTTTATTGGCTGTGGGTGGCGATTTGTCTATTGAACGATTAATCTTGGCCTATAAAAGTGGAATATTCCCTTGGTTTAATGAAGGATCGCTTATTCTGTGGTGGAGTCCAAATCCAAGAATGGTGCTATTCCCAGAAAAGATAAGGATTACTAAAAGTATGCGGAAAGTTTTGAAGGGCAAACGATTTATACTCACCAAGAATACTTGTTTTAAGGAGGTGATCGAGCAATGTTCCTTAGTAAAAAGAGAAGGGCAGGATGGCACATGGATAACTTCAAAAATGAGGGATGCTTATATACATTTACATGAATCAGGTTTTGCTACATCATACGAAGTTTGGGAAGATAACAAATTGGCAGGTGGTCTTTATGGAATAGATTTGGGCCATATTTTCTGTGGTGAAAGTATGTTCAGTTTAAGCAATAATGCTTCAAAATTCGCCTTTATTAAACTTGCCGAAGAATTACAACAAAAGCAATACCATCTTATTGATTGCCAACAATACACGTCGCATTTAGAAAGTCTAGGGGCGGAGGAAATATCAAGAAAGAAGTTCATTGAATTTTTAAAGGATACAAAACCCAAGAATCCATAAAAAAATTTATGCGCTGGATTTTTTAAGATCGAATGAATTTTGTTTCTGTTGTAATAATTCTATAAAATCATCAGGGCTCTTTAAATGAATGAGCTGGTCAAAAGTTTTTATTGGGTCTGCTATTTGGCTTCCTCCCGAAATAGCAAGAGGGGTAGAGGTATCTTTTAAGATATAGGAAATTGTTTCCATCATTTTCTCAGGTCTTACCATAGTATTTATGGTCATCATTAAATCAGGGTGTGTAATGCTCAAAACATCCTTTATATTGTGGGAAGGTACACTTTGCCCAAGATAATATACGCGCCAACCTAGTACCTTGGCGATATAATAGGCCAATAATAATCCCAATTCATGACTTTCGCCCTCCATTAGAAATAGAACTATGGAGGGTGCGTTTCCTTTTTTTCTAGGAATTGCTTCTATCGCACTGAACATTTTTTGTTTAATAAGATTAGAGATAAAATGTTCTTGAGCCGGCATTGCTTTATTGGCACCCCATAATATGCCTACATGATTTAAGAAGGGATAGATAAGATTTGTGATGGTTGTCATTAATCCAGATCGCATTATATGCCTTCCCAGAATCTCATTAAAATTATTTTCATTCATTTCGAGCATACATAGTATCAAGGAATTTATATCCTCCTGAGGCGATGCTTTAAGTTGAATTTCTGAAACAAGGTCATTAAGCTCATCTTCTGACATGGCATCAATGATTGAAATTCTATAGCCATTCCTTATGAGTATACCAATGTTGAGCAATTTTCGTAGTTGATCGTCTGTATAGTACCTAATGTTGGTTTCGGTTCGTTTAGGCTTGATAATACTGTATCGGGATTCCCATTTTCTCAAAGTATGGGCCTTAATTCCAGTAATTGAAACAATTTCGGCCATTGAATAATTTGACATGTATAACTTTTTGAGTTCAAATATAGACAAGAATTATCTTAATTGTCGTGGAAATATGGACAAAAATCATAAAATATTCATAATATGTCTAAATAAAAGTTAAAAAAGTTTGACAGAATAGAATATATATAGTATAATTGTCTAACAAAATAATAATAATATTAGACAAACATTTAAAACATTTAATTATGAAAAACAGAATTAGTTATTTATTTATGGTTTTGACAGTGTCACTTTTGGCTTATGCATGTAGCGATGATGACTCTGAACCAGTAATTGTAATGGAAGAGGAGACAATGAATATTGTCCAAACTGCTCAGGAAACAGATATACTTAGCAGTCTTGTTGCCGCTTTGTCAAAAGCGGATGAAAGCACATCGAATGACCTAATTGCTACTCTTAGTGATCAAACTGGGACCTTTACAGTTTTGGCTCCAACAAATGATGCTTTTGCCTCCCTTTTAGCCAGATTGGACGGCTTCGATTCCCTTGACGATTTTAACACAAAACAATTGCAGGATTTATTAGCCAGCATTTTGGCTTATCATGTTGTTTCCGGGGCTTCTGTGACTTCAGGTGATCTAACAGAGGGACAGGTAATCACTACTGTTCAAGGTGAGACACTAACTGTTAGTCTAACTGGAGGCGCCTCTTTTACTGATGCTGCAGGAGAATCCGCTGCGGTTACTACGGCCGATGTGGGCACTAGTAATGGAACCGTACATTTAATAGATAAGGTGCTTTTACCCCAAGCTGCCTTAGATGCCTTAAGTGATGTTCTATTAGTTTCAATAACTGACTTGGCGATTGCTACCCCAACCTTAAGTAATTTGGTAGCCGCTCTAGTTGCTGCCGATGGTGATCTTCCAACCGTTTTGGCCGGAGAAGGGCCCTTCACAGTATTCGCACCAACAAATGATGCATTCGCTACATTCTTGGCCGATAATAATTTTGCTGATTTGAATGCAGTCCCTGTTGATGTATTAACTCAAGTTTTATTGAACCATGTTGTAAGTGGTACCAACTTATCTACTGATTTGGCTACAGGTTATGTATCTACACTATCTACCGCAGGAGCAGGAGGAAACAACTTAAGCATGCTTATAGACCTTTCAAATGGAGTAACCTTAAATGGCGTATCTGATGTTACAGCCGCAGATAATAAAGCAATTAACGGAGTTGTGCATATTGTTGATGCTGTTATAGGTTTACCAAATATCGTAGACCATGCTGTGGCAAATAGTGATTTAACTCAATTGGTTGGAGCTTTAACGGCTGGAGGCAATACCACCTTCACTACTTTACTTTCAGATGACACTACAAATTTTACTGTTTTTGCACCTGTGAATGCTGCCTTTACTGCATTTACCAATCCTATGTCAAACGATTTGAATGATATTTTATCTAACCATGTGATTGTTGGAGCTGCTGCTTTTGCTGCTGGTTTAACCAATTCATATGTAACAACGGCAGCTGCCAATGCAGATGGAGATAATTTAAGCATGTACATAAACACTGATGATGGAGTTTCTTTAAACGGAACAAGTAATGTTGCGGCAGCTGATATTGTTGCCACTAACGGAGTGATCCATGCTGTTGATGCAGTGATTGATCTACCTACCGTAGTAACTTTTGCCACTGCAGACGCCACTTTTAGTCCGCTTGTTGCAGCATTGACCGAAGGAACACCTGCTACTGATTTTGTTTCAGTTCTTAATGGAGATGGACCCTTTACGGTTTTTGCTCCAACAGATACTGCTTTTCAAGCATTATTGGATAGTAATATGGATTGGACCAGTGTTACCGATATAGACGAAACATTGTTAACCTCAGTGCTGTACCATCATGTGGTTAGTGGTAATGTCCGCTCAGGGGATTTAACAGATGGCATAGCTCCTGCTACTTTAGAAGGTGATGCTATTACAATCAATCTTCCAGGTACTGGTGATAATATAGCTGATATAACGGATGGAGCAGGTAATGCGGGTATCGGAGTTGTTGTTGTAGACGTTCAAGCTAATAATGGCGTTATTCACGTGCTGAATCAAGTAATGATTCCTGATACAACTAATTAAAAAGAAGATTTAGGTTGTTTTTATTTTGTAATGGGCACCGGTATTTCTAAAGATATCGGTGCCTTAATTATAAAAGTTTTCTTTTTTAATAAAAACAATTAAGTTTATGTATTTTAAGTAGCAGTAAAATTGGTCATTGGGAATGGACAAAAAAAAAGTAATCATTATTGGTTCGGGTTTTTCATCGCTTGCAGCAAGTTGTTATCTAGCAAAGGCTGGTTTCAACGTGCAGTTATTGGAAAAGAATCAAGAAATAGGTGGAAGAGCCCGTCAAAAAAAGAAAAATGGTTTTGTTTTTGACATAGGCCCTACCTTTTATTGGATGCCTGATGTTTTTGAGAGCTTTTTCAATGATTTTGATAAAAAACCCAGTGATTACTATCAACTTAAAAAATTGAACCCCGCATACCAGGTATATTTTGGGCCAAACGATTCCATAAGTATTTCAGACTCCCTTGAGGAAATAAAGAATGTTTTTGAAAATATTGAACCTGGAAGCAAGATTGCTCTTGGGAAATTCATGGGTAAAGCTGGCAAAAACTATGAAATTGCCATTAATGATTTGGTATATAAACCAGGGGAAAATATTATGGAAATTGTTACCCCTACCACGATTGCCAAAGTGGGCGATTTTTTCCGAACTATAAAAATGCAGGTGGCATCTTATGTTAAGAACCCCAAACTCCGAAAAATCATGGAGTTCCCAGTTCTTTTTTTAGGAGCAAAACCAGGAAATACGCCCTCTTTTTATAACTTTATGAACTATGCCGATTTTAAACTAGGCACATGGCATCCCATGGGCGGCATGTATAAAGTGGTTGAGGCTTTGACAGATTTAGCAAAAGAATTGGGAGTTGAAATCAGAACCGATTCCCCTGTAACGGGTATACGTGTAAAAAACGGCCAAGTTGAAGGTGTTGAGGTACCCAACAACTATTATGAATGTGATATTTTGTTGAGTGGGGCCGATTACCATCATACAGAATCATTATTACCGAAGGAAGGCAAACAGTACTCTGAAAAATATTGGGACAAAAAAGTTTTTGCCCCATCGGCCCTTTTGTTTTTTATTGGGTTCAATAAAAAGCTTAAAAACATATCCCATCACACCTTATTTTTTGATACTGATTTTGATGCACATGCTGAAACTATTTATGACACTAAGAAATGGGCGGAAAAACCTTTGTTTTATGCTAGTTTCCCAAGTTTAACAGATTCAAACAGCGCCCCATCAGATAAGGAATGTGGAATTATCTTAATTCCTATTGCCCCAGATATTGAGGATACCCAGGAAATTCGCGAAAAATATTTCAAGCAGATCATACAACGCATGGAGAAGATAACAGACCAAGAAATTTTACCATTTATTGATTTTAAGGAATCCTATTGTGTTAATGATTTTAAATCTGATTATAACTCCTATAAGGGTAACGCTTATGGTTTGGCCAATACCTTGTTGCAAACGCATGTACTTCGTCCCCGATTGCGAAGTAATAAAATAAAAAACCTATTTTTCTGTGGACAGCTTACCATACCTGGGCCAGGAGTTCCACCATCATTGATTTCCGGTAAAATTGTCAGTGATTTAATTTTTAAATATTTTGGAAAATGAAAAAGCTTTTCGATGATTCAAGTTACAGCTGTAGCAAATTGGTTACTAATACATATAGCACCTCTTTTTCATCTGGGATAAGATTATTCTCACCTGTTATTAGACCGGCAATATATGCGATTTATGGTTTTGTTAGATATGCAGATGAAATAGTGGATACCTTTCATGATTATGACCAAGAGATACTTTTTCAGGAATTTAAGCAAGAGTATCAAAAAGCAATCACAAGAAAAATAAGCCTAAATCCTATTTTAAATGCATTCCAAGAAAATGTACATAAATATAATTTATATCAATATGTTGATGATTTTCTTGAACGTATGGAATGTGATATGTATAAAAAGGAATATAATTCAAAGGAAGAATATCAAAACTACATTTATGGTTCTGCGGATGTAGTTGGATTAATGTGTTTACGTGTATTTGTGAATAATGATGAAGAAAAATTCAAGGAATTAAAGGGGTTTGCAATGAGATTGGGTTCAGCTTTTCAAAAAATAAACTTTTTACGCGACTTAAAGGAAGATACCGAGGAACTGGGACGTTCTTACTTTCCGAATATTAATATGGGCAATCTTACCAATGAAAGTAAACAGGAAATTGTTCAGGATATTGAGGAAGATTTGAAAGAGGCACATAAAGGCATAGTGCAATTACCTATCGAAAGTAGATTGGGTGTGTATTTGGCCTATAGGTATTTTGCAAATCTATTGAAAAAACTTAAACGTATTGATTGTGAACGAATTATGAATGAAAGGGTACGCATATCGAATCCTATGAAATTAATGTTATTGACACGTACGTACATTAGATATAAAATTAATTATATCTAATAACTATAGAATAAAAAGGGCTAACTTTATAAAGCATTTTAATAATCAAAAACAGTAAATAAGTTGATAGTACTAGAATATATAGGAATAACAATTCTAACTTTTGTTACGATGGAAGCAGTAACTTGGTGTACCCATAAGTTTGTTATGCATGGTTTTTTGTGGAATCTGCATGAAGATCACCATCAACCTAAATACAATGGTATTTTTGAAAAGAACGATTTGTTTTTTCTGATTTTCGCAATTCCAAGTATTTTGTTGTTTTACTTAGGTACCGTTCCTGAAATAAATTTTTTGTTTTTTATTGGGCTGGGAATTTTATTTTATGGAATAGCATATTTTCTTGTTCATGATGTACTTATTCATCAACGTTTCAAATGGTTTAAATCAACAAAAATCGAATATTTAAAAGGCCTTAGAAAAGCACATAAGGTTCACCACAAACATTTGGGAAAAGAAGACGGTGAATGTTTTGGAATGCTGTTCGTTCCAAAAAAATATATGACCCAGTATATTAAAAAATGAAGCCCTTCACTTATCTTTTAATAAATGTGGGTTGCTTATTTATACCTTTTATTGCCAGTTTTTATCCTAAAAGGGCTTTTTACAAAGAATGGAGACCCTTCTTTTCCGCCAACATACTAGTTGCAATACTGTTTTTGGTATGGGATTATTTTTTTACACAATTTGCTTTTTGGGGTTTCAACCCTGAATATTTATCTGGCCTATATATTGCAAACCTTCCTATTGAAGAAATTCTTTTCTTCATCTGTATCCCTTATGCCTGTGTATTCACCTATTTTATCATAAAATATTTGGTAACGAATAATCCATTCTTAAAACTTCAAAAAGGCATATCCATTTTTTTGATTCTTTTTTTAATACTTATTGGAATACTGTCGTTTGGGAAATGGTATACCGCTTTAACAGCGTTTCTCACAGCGGGCTATCTTATGTTCATGAGCATTCGAAAAGTTGATATGGGTTATATTTATCTTTCTTATTTTGTAGTACTTCCTTTTTTCTTTCTAAGTAATGGCTTGCTTACGGGCAGTTTCTTGGATTCACCTGTTGTCTGGTATAATAATGCCGAGAATCTCGAAATCAGGATATTTACAATTCCTGTAGAGGATATGTTCTACGGATTTTTATTGGTAGTTATGAATATTGATTTGTATGAATATTTAAGAAACAAATACTTTAAAAAAGATTAAGTTTTCAATCTTTATAATAATCTTAAAGCCTCTTTTTTACTTAGACTTGCCAATTCGTTATCTGCAACAAAGTTTTTTACCCATTCAGGGTTAGTTCTACTATATTCCCTTAAAACCCAACCTATGGCCTTGTTAATGAAGAATTCCTTTGAACCCAATAGCTGTTGAATCGTGTATGAAAGTCTTTGGGTATCCATTTTATCCTTACGTTTTAATTGATACAATAAACAGCAACGCTGTAACCAAATATTTCCTGAAGCCAACCATTTTTCGATATAAAAATCCAATTGTCCCGGATAAAGATCAAAGTAAGGTCCAATAAGCCTAACTGCGATATAATCTACAGTATCCCACCATGATTTATGGGTGACCATGAACTCTAAAAGACCTATATCCTTTTCAGCAAATTGTTTTGGGTATTTAAAAACCAGTTCTTGGGCAAAAAACTGATATTCCCTTTCCGGTTTGCTCCAAAGTGTTTTTACGATTGATTCCAATTCAGATTTGGGAGGTAAAAATTCTTTTTTTAAAAATGGTTTTTGAATTTCCCTTCGTATAGGTGCTTTTATGCCATAGAACTCAAACTGATGGCGCATATAGGCTTTTTGCCCTTCTGCAATTATCGTATTTGAATGGCTTTCAAACTGTGTTTCCAAAGCTTTAATAAATTCGGACACCTATTACTTTTTTGAAATTACTAGTACAAGACATGGTCGTAGTTGGCAGGTAGCGCTTGTCTGATGGTTTGTAATTTTCCCTCGGCATTAAACCACAAATCAAATTCTTTATTTCCCCCTGCTTTTTTACCAATGATTATTAGTTTATAAATATTGTCGGGCAATAACAGATTTTGAAAAGTATTTTTGAAATTCACTTCATAGGGCTCAGCTATATTAGCGGGATACTGTTGAAAAATTCGCTTTATTCTTACCTTCTCAAAATTCCTTGATAAATAACTTTTTATTTCTTGGTAGGTTTCTTCAGGAATATCAATTTCTTTTACTCGAAAGCCGGAATATTTTAATATACCGGTTTTATCATAAGATAGATGATAATGTAATCGGTCTTTTTTAAATTTTACACTATAGGTTGTTTTAGTGCTATCAATCTCCTTGTAATATCGAATGTTTTTCATCTCAGGACCAAGCAGCATTATATCAGTTTGCAAAGTAGGGAATTGGGATTTTTTTATTCGATGCTCCCGCTCATATTTATTCTGGGCAAGACACGGTAAAGTAATTAAAAACAAAAACAATACTAATCCCAAATAATGCTTCATGATTTTGATATTACATGTTTATCAAGAAATTATGTTTTTTATTGAAACCTCCATAAACAAAATTCCAGTGCCTATGGTCTATCTATTGTCTAAACTAAACCTCATCATATCTAAAACAGTTTACTTCATGGTCATTGACCATTCCGGTGGCCTGCATATGGGCATAAACTACTGTACTGCCCACAAATTTAAACCCCCTTTTTTTTAAATCTTTGCTTATTGTGTCTGATAATGGGGTATTAGCGGGGCCTACTTTGTGGTTTTTTATGGTATTTTTAATAGGCCGACCTTCGGTAAAACCCCAAATATATGTACTAAAACTACCAAATTCTTCCTGTACTTTCATAAATGCCTGGGCATTGCCCACTGTAGCACGTACTTTTAATTTGTTTCGAATTATTCCTTCATTTTGTAATAAAGCGTCAATTTTGGATTCATTGTATTTCGCAATTTTTTGGTAATCAAAATCATCAAAAGCCTTTCTGAAGTTTTCACGTTTTCGTAGAATAGTAATCCAACTTAAACCAGCTTGGAAAGTTTCCAAAGTCAAAAACTCAAATAAGGTAGCATCATCCTTAACGGGAACACCCCATTCATTGTCATGGTATGCTTCGTAGAGATCATCCCCAATACACCATCCACATTTATGTTTTTCCATAGCGGCAATTTGGGTTCAAAGATAGCCGAAAAAATGCTAAGAAATGTGGTTTGGGCTATACCTTAGCAGTGTTGTTTCGGAGCGGATCGGCCAGTTCTTGGTCCATATAAACAATAGGTACTGAATATACCATTGGCAAGTTTTTGGGATAGTGCTTTTTCAATTCTTGATTGATAGTATTGAATAGCAAAGCTTTAGTCTAAACTATTATCAGTGTTTGTGTGCTTTTCTGAAGCCCCCTTTTTACTTCCTTTTTTTGATAAACCGCTTTCTCTGATACTTCGGCAAAAAGTAATAGTATTTTATCCATTAAGATGTTTATAATTTCCAATGCCTGTTTGGCATCTTTTGCGATAATAAGGGCTTAAATCACGGTAATTTGGAATTTTCTATGATTGTTCAGCTTTCCTTAGTGATAGTACAAAATCGATTAGGTCAGTATCTGCGTAAACCCCATATGCACTGCTTAAGTACCCTTTGCTTCCATCTTTGCACTGAATCAAAAATAGGATAGAGGCGTCTCCCGGGTCGTTCATGCCTTCGTGGCGACAATGTTCCAAAAGAAGGCAATCTTCATGTCCATAGGATTTATTGGTATTTCTGCAAAAAATTCGATTATCCCGATGCGTAAATTCAATGGTGAATCCTGCTTTTCGAGCAGTTTTTATATCATCTATCAATGTATTATTTTGCGATAGTATCATTTGATAATTAATGAATTAATTCAAATAGCACCTGCCAAGATTCTCCAAAAATACCTAGCGAAAGCATTTGGGATGGCCGGCGTAAAGAGAACAATAAACACTAATACTGATTTGCTCATATCTACAGGATGAAGGTTTTAATCTAAGTTCTTTTTAAAATAGTCGCTTATTTACTTTGAACACTTACTAAGATAAAAATCTTACCCAATTAAAAATGGGTTACTATCGTTAAAAAATAGTTAAACTATTATTAAGTAATAGTAATACTATTATATTTGTATCAAATTATAATGAAAAAACTATGGAGCGTTTGTTGCAATCGGTCAAAATCGACATTAATGACAAGATTTTTGTCAAGGATCCTGAATCGTCAGATTTAGGAAAACGCATTATTGAAGAGGCTATTCTAATGATTTATGACATGGGTTTCGAGAGTTTTACATTTCGAAAGTTGGGGACCAAGATAGGTTCAAATGAAAGCTCTATTTACCGTTATTTTGAAAACAAGCATAAGTTATTGATATATCTTACCTCTTGGTATTGGGGTTGGTTGGAATATCAATTGGTTTTTGCCACAAATAGTATCGCTAATGCAAGTGAGAAGCTAGAAAAAGCGATAGTTATTGTGACAAAGACGACTGTGAAAGATTCTGCTTTTTCGCATATCAATGAGGTACTTTTGAATAAGATCGTAATCAATGAATACTCTAAATCATATTTAACAAAAGAGGTAGATACTGAAAATAAGGATGGCTATTTTGTTATCTATAAAAGATTGGTCAATCGTATCAGTGAAATGATTCACAAAGTTGACCCAAGATATGGCTATCCCTCAAGTTTGGCAAGTACCATATTAGAAGGTTCGCTACACCAACATTTTCTGAAAGATCATTTCCGTTCTCTGACCGATTGTCATGAAAGTGATGACTCTACGAAATATTTCTTACAACTGGTTTTCTCATCACTTAAAGTGTAAACAATATGGCTAAAAATATTCTGACCGCCTGGCAGCGGTTAATGGGATTATTGCGTCTGGATAAAAGGGATGTTTTTCAAGTATTCTACTATGCCACATTCGCTGGAATTGTCAATCTTTCGTTACCCTTGGGAATTCAGGCAATTATTAATCTGATTCAAGGAGCGCAAATAAGCACTTCCTGGATTGTATTAGTCGTATTGGTAACACTTGGGGTTGCTTTTGTAGGGGTGCTTCAATTAATGCAGATTCGCATTATTGAAAATTTACAGCAGAAAATATTCACTCGGTCCTCCTTTGAATTTGCTTATCGATTCCCTAAAATAAAAATGAGCCAGTTGCGTAATTTCTATCCACCTGAATTGGCCAATAGGTTTTTCGATACGCTTATGGTACAAAAAGGCCTTTCCAAGATTTTGATAGATTTTCCAGCCGCATTACTACAGATTATATTCGGGCTTTTACTGCTCTCATTTTACCATCCTTTCTTTATTGTTTACGGAATACTATTGTTATTGCTTATATATATCGTTTTTAAATTTACCGCACAAAAAGGTTTGGATACAAGCTTAGACGAGTCCAAAAGCAAATACAAAGTGGCCCATTGGCTACAGGAAGTGGCCAGGTCTATCGTCAGCTTTAAACTTTCTGGCAAAACAACCCATGCCCTGGATAAGAACGATGAACTTGTAACCGAATACCTTGAGGCCCGCGAAAGTCACTTTAAGATCTTGGTGTTGCAATTTATTCAAATGATCGGGTTTAAAGTATTGGTAACGGCAGGTCTACTTTTGATAGGTGGGTTATTGGTGCTCAACCAGGAAATGAACATTGGTCAATTCGTAGCGGCTGAAATTATTATACTTCTGGTAATAAGTTCAGTTGAAAAATTAATTTTAGGTTTGGAAACATTCTATGACCTTTTGACCTCGCTTGAAAAACTAGGGCAAGTTGTTGATAAGGAATTGGAACCTCAAGATGGTGAAAAACCAAGTACGAAGGATGGATTTTTTGTAGAACTCGATGGAATTTCTTATTCGGTACCAGATAGGGATAAAAAAATAATTGACAATCTAAGTTTAAAAATCACCCCTACTTCCAAAATTCTTATTTATGGAAACAGCGGAGCCGGGAAGACCACTTTGCTGCGTATTATCGCAGGTATTTTAGAACCCGAGTCTGGCGGAATTTATGTGAACAATGTTTCCTTAAAGGGTATGAACCTTAATTATTACCGCTCACATTTAGGTCAGTCCTTGCCTGAAGAATCCCCTTTTGAAGGTAGTATTTTGAATAATATCACTTTCGGGGACAAGACCATCACCGAAGAACAGGTTTATTGGGCTTTAGAAAATGTTGGTCTTACCGAATTTATAAAGGATCAACCATTTGGATTAAAAACAATTTTATATCCTGAAGGAAAACAAATCCCATATATTGTATCCAAAAAGATTGTCCTGGCACGCAGTATTGTTAGAAAGCCAAAACTTCTATTATTAAAAGACCCGTTAAATCAGTTCAATAAAGAGGATTCAATACGTATAATGGATTTTTTAAGTGACCCGAAAAATGGTTGGGCTTTGCTAGTGGTCAGTGAAAATATGGACTGGACCGACCGTTGTACACAATTTCTTACTATACAAGATGGTAGAATAATCAACCAAAAATAAACCTACAATGCTGAATATTTCAAATAACAAGTTAAATAGAACGGTAAATTTAGATAAATATACCTCTGCCCAAAGGGTTTTTCACCAGCGTCATTACAAGCATTTCAATCGCTTTTTGCTTGCTTTTGCTTTGATGGGTTTCATTATACTTTTTCTTCCATGGACCCAAAATATTAGTGGAAAAGGGTATTTGACGACTCTCAAGCCTGATCAGCGACCCCAAACAATCCAATCCCCTATACCGGGAAGAATCGAAAAATGGTATGTACAGGAAGGCGATTATGTTAAAAAAGGGGATACAATACTTTTTATCTCAGAAATTAAAAACGAATATTTCGATCCCAAACTGGTCGAAAGAACAGGACAACAGATTAAGGCCAAGTCAGCATCGGTAAGCTCTTATCAGAGGAAGGTAATGGCTTTGAATAACCAAATCACGGCATTGGCGAATGAGCGTGTATTAAAATTGGAACAGACCAAGAACAAACTGATACAAGCTAAATTAAAAGTACAGAGTGATAGTATTGATTTAGAAGCTGCCAAAACTAACATAAGTATTGCCGAACGTCAGTATGGTCGTGTACTACAGTTACAGATAGAAGGCTTAAAGGCCGTGACCGATGTGGAAGAAAAAAGGTTAAAACTTCAGGAAACCCAAGCTAAATTGATATCGCAAGAAAACAAATTACTGGCTGCCCGAAATGAGATTTTAAATGCGGAGATGGAAATAAATCGAATGAAGGCCGAATACACCGATAAAATATCAAAGGCACAAAGCAATATGTATACGGCTCAGTCAAGCCAGTACGATTCTGAGGCACAGGTCACAAAACTAGAAAACGAATATACCAATTACGAGATGCGTAATGACATGTACTATATTCGTGCCCCACAGAATGGTTATATCAATAAGGCCATACAAGCGGGAATTGGAGAGACCTTTAAAGAAGGGGATCGCTTGGTTGGTATTATGCCTGCTGATATTGACTTGGCCGTAGAGACTTTTGTAGAGCCTTTAGATCTTCCACTAATAAATCTGGGTGAGAAAGTACGCATTCAATTTGATGGGTGGCCCGCAATTGTTTTTAGTGGATGGCCTAATGTTTCGTATGGTACCTACGGGGGCAAAGTTGTTGCTATAGAAACCTTTATCAGTGATAATGGGAAATATAGGGTGTTGCTTGCTCCTGATGAAGAAGATCATCCATGGCCAAATGAAATCCGCGTTGGTTCAGGAGCGAATACCATCGCCTTGTTACAAGATGTTCCTATTTGGTATGAGCTTTGGAGACAGTTAAATGGCTTCCCGCCTAATTATTACCAGCCTAAAAAAAATAAGACCAAATCAGTTAAATCCTAGAGTATGAAAAAGATCTTTTACATACTTCTTTGTTTTGCACCGTTACACGTTATGTTCGCGCAAGACACCCTGATATTAAGGTTTAACGAGTATTTAGGGTATGTTAAAAAATTCCATCCAATCGCCAAACAGGCAGAATTGACCCTAGGAATGGGCCAGGCCAATTTAATGAAGGCACGTGGTGCATTTGACCCTAAAATAGAAGTTGACTATGGCCGAAAAGAATTTAAGGGAACAGATTACTATGATCGGCTCAATGCTACATTTAAAATCCCTACTTGGTACGGTATTGAATTCAAAGGAAATTTTGAACAGAACGATGGCGATTTTTTGAACCCCGCTGAAATAGTTCCTATTGATGGATTGTACAGTGCAGGGGTTTCAATGTCAATTGGACAGGGATTATGGATAAATGAACGTATGGCGATTTTAAAACAGGCTAAGTTTTTTCGAGAACAGACTAAAGCGGACCGTGATTTATTGGTCAATCAGATTTTGTTTGAAGCATCTTTAGCATATTTCGATTGGTTGCAGGCCTATAACGAGACGCTAATATTCCATAATTTTTTGAAAAATGCGAGTATACGCTTCGAGGGGATAAAAAAGAACGCACTGGCCGGTGATATTGCGGCTATTGATACAGTAGAGGCGAAAATCGCCATGCAATCCAGGGCATTGAATCTAGAACAAGCCAAAGTTAAGTTGATGAATCGTTCATTGGAGCTTTCGAATTTTTTATGGATGAATAATAATGTTCCTATAGAACTTCAGCCAAATGTGATTCCTGATATTGATGTTGAAAGCGATATTGATATTACCCTGGAGATACACGGTAAGCCATTGGATAGTTTCACCCTTGAGAATCACCCAAAATTAAAATCCCTCGGATTCAAAATTGATGGGTTAAAAGTGGAAAAACAGTTAAAGGCAAATAGACTTTTGCCAAAAATAGATTTGGAATATAACTTTCTGACAGAAACCCCAGAATTCATTAATTCCTTTGAAACCCAAGAATATAAGGGTGGTATTAGTTTTCGGCTACCATTATTTTTAAGAAAGGAAAGGGGTGATTTAAAACTGGCCAAGTTCAAATTGCAAGATGCCAAGTACGAATTTGATAATGCCCAAATACAGCTGAAAAATAAGATTTTGGCCTTATATCGTGAACTGGAATCTTATAAAACCCAAAATGTTCTTATTAATAACATTGTTAATAATTACAATACACTCTTGGCAGCCGAGGAGCGAAAGTTCACTTTTGGAGAAAGTTCACTTTTCTTAATAAACTCTCGTGAAAGTAAACTCATAGATGCCGAACTTAAACAATTTGAGATTCAGTACAAATTCTTTACCACCAAAGCAAAACTATTCAATAGTCTGGCGGTGAATCCTGAAAACATATAGACCCAATTATTCGTTAATATCAAAATTAACAAACCCAAGAACATATTTGATAGTTTTAACTATAAACCCATTTCAAAGGAAGCTTTTTTTATGGTTTCGTAGATTTTTACTTTCGATTTTCACCCGAAACCAACGGTTATTTACATATACGATGCTGAGGGTGGCTATGATATCAACGGCAAGTTTAATAGGTCTGTAGTACTTTTTATCGTACTTACCCGCCTTGTGATTCGAAAATTGAATATTGGAATTTCCAAAATTGACCCCAAGGCCTTTGTAGTCATGAACAAGATCAAGGATACTCTTGCAGGGATGATCAAAATACGTGTGTTGTAAGTTTTTTTAAGATTTTCCTACCATTGTCACCTATGTTACCAAAGGAATTAGGTTTCAATGGTAACTTTGCTTTTTTAATATGATAAGTATGGAATCGATTGTTTTAGATAACATAAGTAAAACCACCAGGCAATTGGTGCAACAAGGGATATCAAACACAATGTCTTACTTGGAATATAGGGATTTGGTCAATACACTGTCCGCAGAAGGAAAATCAACAGGTTTGGAACAGACGGATACTTTGACCGACTATACCAATTTGAACAATAGGCGAATGAGGCGTTTGGATAAGACTTTGAAAATCAATGACAGCATCATCGGAAAAATCAAAAGTATTGACAAGAAAGTCACTTGGTTGGTTTTGACTGAGAGCTGGTGCGGAGATGCAGCCCAAACACTCCCAGTTATAAATAAAGTGGCCGAGTTGAATAGTAACATTTCTTTAAAAATAATCTTAAGGGATAGTAACGTTGATTTAATGAAGCGGTTTTTGACCAACAATGCCATGAGTATTCCAAAACTAATTATGGTTAATGAATCAATGGGGGAAGTAATTGGGGAATGGGGCCCAAGACCTAGTATTGCAACCCAAATGGTTGTAGATTACAAAAACGATTATGGGACCTTAACCCCAGAATTTAAAGAAGATCTACAGATTTGGTACAATAATGATAAAGGACAAAATACATTGAAAGATCTGCTGGAATTACTTTCCTTGGAATAAATAAGTGATTGTACCTTTTTGGGATGCCTTTGTAGACGAATTGAACTTGGCCTTTAGCGCATAGGTAATTGCGTTATCCACCAAACATCCGTTTGAAGTACCTGAGCTTTTTTCATTAAAATCGGCTTCGATAACATTACCAATAGCATCAACTTCAATATTTATGACCACTTTACCACCTTCAATACACGTATAGATTGGCGGAGGTAGTTTGAAATTATTACGTCCTATAAGCGAATATGAAACAGAGGTTCTACGTTCTGCCAAGTTATTGGTGCGTTCTTCCTTTTGGGCTTCACGTTCACCCAGCATTTGTTTTTTTTCTTCCCGCTTTTTGGCAAGCTCCTTAACCCTTGCTGCATATTCAGGATCTTCACTGTTAAAGTCGGTTATTTCATCAGAATCACTTTCTGCTGCTTTTTCCTCTAATATTTCATCAAGGGTTTTTAAAGGTTCAGGATTTCCATAACTTGGTTTTGCCGTTTCATTGAAAGCCATATGGCTTTTTATGGGGTCTTGTTTTTGCAATTCTTCCAAAAGCCTTTGCTCTTCCTTGATAAGTTCCTCTAAGTCCACTTCGGCCAAAGCCAATTCAACAAAATACTCATCTTCTACCTTTTGCCCGCCTAGATGAATATTATATAGGCCCAACACCACGATAAACATCGAGAAAAGGGTAATTAACAAAGATAATTGTTGGCGGTTGAGGCTCATAGTGCTATAACCACTTTTTTATATTATTATTTTAATTTTTCGTTGAAAAGGGAGTGAGTATCCCAATTTACCTTGAATTCGCCCCTTTTCCAAGCATAATATCCCCAAAAACACTAGGGTCTAGAGCTTTATTTACGTTGTAATCACCTATTTTGGTTCTTCTTAGACTTGATAAATATGCCCCTGTTTGCAAAGCTTTTCCAAAATCATGGGCCAAAGATCTAATATAGGTGCCTTTACTACAGATGACCCTAAATTCAACATTTGGTAAGTTTATCTTTGTAATTTCAAATTTGGAAATAGTAACATTCCTCTTTTTTAGCTCAACCTCCTTGCCTTCCCGGGCATATTCGTAAAGTCGTTTTCCGTCCTTTTTTAAGGCAGAAAAAATGGGAGGAACCTGTACAATATCACCTAAGAAATTCTTGGTGGTTTCCTCGATTAACTGTTCTGTGATATGATTTATCGGAAAGGTTTCATTCACTTCGGTCTCGAGGTCAAAAGATGGTGTCGTGGCGCCAACTGTAAATGTGCCAGTATACTCCTTTGCTTGCCCTTGCAATTCAATTATTTTTTTTGTGAATTTCCCGGTACAGATGAGTAGCAGTCCGGTGGCCAAAGGATCTAATGTACCGGCGTGGCCAATTTTTATTTTTTTAAGATTGAATTTCTTGCGAATTACCCATTTTATTTTGTTCACAGCTTGAAAAGATGTCCAGCCCAAAGGTTTGTCAATCAATAATAATTGTCCGGAAAGAAAGTCTTCAGAAGTTTGCATATTTGCTAGAGTTTGTCAATAAGATAGTAACAAATCCAACAATAAAACAATAGATTGCAAAGTAAGACAATTTACTTTTTTTAACTATACCAATCATCCATGTACAGGCGAATAGTCCGGAGATAAAGGACGCTAAAAATCCAACCGATAAAATCGTGAAGTTTTGGCTTTCGAAATTTATTTCACCAGTTATCAGATCTTTTGCAATTTTACCAAGAATTAAGGGAACAACCATTAAAAATGAAAAACGAGCTGCTTTTGCTTTATCGTTACCCAATAATACGGAAGTTGATATTGTTGCCCCAGAACGGGAAATCCCAGGTAACATTGCAATAGCTTGGGCAATCCCTATAATAACAGAATTTTTATAAGTAACTTTTTTGGTTGTATCTTTTGCCCTATCCGCTAAAAATAGTAATAAACCTGTAATAATTAGCATTGTACCTACTAGAAGAATATTACCAGCAAACAGCTCTGCAAATTGGCTTTCATATTTAAAACCTACGACTGCTGCCGGTATCATAGAAATTATAATTTTTGTAGCAAATTTTTTGTCTTCATTCCATTTTTGATTGAATAATCCTTTTAAGATATGCAGGATATCTTTTCTAAAAACAACGACGGTACTTAAAGCTGTAGCAAAATGTAAAATTACCGTAAATAATAAGCTTTCTTTTGGAAGAGAGTTGTCTCCAAGTAAAGCCTTGCCTAATTCTAAATGTCCGCTAGATGATACAGGAAGAAATTCTGTGAGTCCTTGGATGATACCTAAGATGATTGCGTCTAGGATATCCAATTATTCTTTCTTTTTATGGGGGTTCAACAAAATGGCATAAATTTCTATACCAAGACCAATAAGTACCAAGGTGGGCGCTAGACGTATTCTTCGAAAATTGAAGATGTCCTCATTAAAAACGTTAGGGTCATCACTGCCACCACCGCTCATTAAGATAAACCCTACGGTGATAAATGCAATGCCCAAGAACATGAACATATAATTCTTTTTCTGAAAAATGAATTCAGGTTTTGAAGTTTGTTCCTTTGTATCGTTTTGCTTTTTGCCCATGTCGCAAATTTAATGAAGTCCATTCGATTTTTTTTATTTAACCATGAAATTCTGGTTTTATTTCATGTTGATGGCTTTTTCGAAATGCATAGCTAAAGCTATGGATAGGGAAAATGACCATGGCAAAGATTAAAATGACTATTTCTTAGGGAATAACAAAAATGGGTCGAACTTCAATAATATAATTCGTCTGTCCTAAGATTCAAAAACCGTTGGGTGGCAAAATAGGTGCTTACTAACGATATTAGGACCCCTAAAACAAATACCCCTGCAAAAAGTACAACCAGTAATGTACTATCCTGAAAAAGATTAAGTTCAGGAAAGTTTTTATTCAGGTAATACAAAACCCCACCGAGAGCCACAAGTGCAACCAAAGAACCCAACATTCCCAATTTGATATTTGTCCAAATAAAAGGCCTTCTTATGAATATTTTGGTGGCACCCACCATTTGCATTGTTTTTATGATGAATCTTTTTGAATAGATCGATAAACGTATGGAGCTATTGATCAATAATACCGCAATGAATGTAAAAATTGCACTTGCAAGAAGTATCCAGAAGCTTAATTTTTTGACGTTATCACTTAGTAGTCCCACCAAAGGCTTATCATAACTGACTTCATCAACATAACCTTTTCTGGAAATTTCAGCGGCAATTTCCTCTATTTGTTCCGGGGATACAAAATCGGCGTTTAATTGCACGTCGATTGAATTTTTAAGGGGATTATAGCCTAGAAAATCAATGAAATTCTCGCCTATTTCCTCACTATGTTGTTCCGCTGCATCTTCTTTTGAAACATAAGTTGCCTGTTTGGTGTATTCAGCCATGGCCAAACTCTTCTGTAATTGATCCACCTCAACTTCCTTGGCATTTTCCTTTAAGAACACTGATATGGTTATCTGTTCCTTAAAATGGTCGGCCATTTTTTTGGTATTCAGTACCAATAGACCAAGAACACCCAATAAAAAAAGTACCAACCCAATACTCAGTACTACAGAGAAATAGGAAGATATCAACTTTCGCTTTTGGTGGCGTTCAAAATAGTTGCTCATGTAAAGTATATGAATATGTAAAAATAGGAAAGTAAATTGAATAAACTTATTTTTGCGCGGTATAGATAAGATAGATAAAAAATGCATTACAATTTCAATGAAATTGAAGCCAAATGGCAAAAGTATTGGGCAGAAAACCAAACTTTTAAGGCAGAGAATAAATCAGATAAGGAAAAGTTTTATGTGTTGGATATGTTTCCATATCCCTCCGGAGCCGGACTCCATGTGGGGCATCCATTAGGATATATTGCCAGTGATATCTATGCGCGTTACAAAAGGCATAAGGGTTTTAATGTACTGCATCCTATGGGGTATGATTCCTTTGGATTACCAGCAGAACAATATGCTATTCAAACCGGACAACATCCCGCGATTACAACAGAAACGAACATAAAAAGATATAGGGAGCAATTGGATAAGATCGGGTTCTCCTTTGATTGGAGCCGAGAGGTACGTACCTCAAGCCCTAATTATTATAAATGGACACAATGGATCTTTATTCAACTTTTCAATTCGTGGTATAACAAAGATTCGGATAAGGCAGAGGATATCAAGACTTTGATCGCTCTTTTTGAAAAAGAAGGAAACATAAAATTAAATGCCGTTTGTGATGAGAATATAGAAGTTTTTTCAGCAAAGGATTGGAATGAATTTTCAAGCAAAAAGCAACAGGAAATACTTTTGCAATATCGATTGACCTATTTGGCAGAAACAGAAGTTAATTGGTGTCCTGCTCTAGGCACCGTTTTAGCGAATGACGAAATTGTAAACGGGGTTTCAGAACGCGGGGGTCATCCTGTAATTCGCAAAAAAATGACTCAATGGAGCATGCGTATCACTGCCTATGCCCAACGTTTATTGGATGGTTTGGAAAAAGTAGATTGGCCACAACCCCTAAAAGATTCACAAACCAATTGGATTGGTCGATCTGAAGGAGCTGAAGTTAAATTCAGAATTCAGAATTCAGAATTCATAATCCCTGTTTTTACGACTAGGCCCGATACCATCTTTGGGGCTAGTTTTATGACTTTGGCACCCGAACATGAGTTGGTTTCTAAAATCACTACCCCAGAACAAAAAGCTGAGGTAGATGTCTATGTAGAAGCCACCGCCAAACGTTCAGAACGTGACCGTATGGCCGATGTAAAGTCCATCTCGGGCGCATTTACAGGGGCTTATGCAGAACACCCTTTTACGAAGGAACCCATTCCCATATGGATTGGCGATTACGTTTTGGCAGGGTATGGTACCGGAGCGGTTATGTCTGTTCCTTGTGGGGACCAACGCGATTATGACTTTGCCAAACATTTCAATATACCTATCCCAAATATTTTTGAAGGGGTTGATATTTCGGAAGAAGCCTTTGCCGATAAGGCGACAACAATTATTACGGATTCTGATTTTCTAAACGGAATGCCTTACAAAAAGGCCGTAAAAAGAGTGATTTTTGAGTTGGAACAGTTGGGACAAGGCGAAGGAAAAATAAATTACCGTTTGCGCGATGCAGTTTTTAGCCGTCAACGCTATTGGGGTGAACCTTTTCCTGTTTATTATGTTGATGGAATGCCCCAGATGATCGATACTGAACATTTACCAATAGAATTGCCTGAGGTTGAAAAATACCTCCCCACGGAAACTGGGGAACCGCCTTTGGGGAATGCTACAGTTTGGGCCTGGGATGTGGACCACTCAGCAGTAGTCAGTAATCAGTTGATTGACCATAAAAAAGTATTTCCATTGGAATTGAATACGATGCCAGGTTGGGCAGGGAGCTCACAATATTTTAACCGTTATATGGATGCGGCGAATTCGAATGAAATCTTCTCACAAGAGGCTATTAATTATTGGCAAGATGTGGATTTGTACATAGGTGGTAGTGAGCACGCCACTGGGCATTTATTGTATTCCCGTTTTTGGCAAAAGTTTATGTTCGACAAAGGTTTGGTGCCTAAAGATGAGTTTGCAAAAAAGTTGATCAATCAAGGGATGATTACAGGGACTAGTGCATTTGTTTATAGGGAAGAAGAATCAGGATATGTAATTTCGAAAGGAATGGTTGGTGATAAAAAAGTTACACCAATTCATGCAGATGTTTCTTTGGTAAATGCATCGGATGAATTAAATATTGAAGCTTTTAAAAAATGGAAACCAGAGTTTAAGGATGCCGAATTTATCCTTGAAGATGGCAAATATATAGTTGGTCGCGAAGTTGAAAAAATGTCCAAATCCAAATACAATGTGGTTAGTCCAGACAGTATTTGTGAGGAATATGGGGCAGATTCATTGCGCTTGTACGAGATGTTCTTAGGGCCATTAGAGCAATCCAAGCCTTGGAATACGGCCGGTATCTCAGGGACGCATTCGTTCTTAAAGAAATTATGGCGACTGTACCTTGATGAAAATGGAACTAACTTCAATGATGCCGAACCCACTAAAGAGAATCTAAAAACTTTGCACAAGACGATTAAAAAGGTCGAAGCAGATATTGAAAACTTCTCTTTTAACACCTCGGTGTCCACTTTTATGATTTGCATAAACGAACTTTCTGCACAGAAATGTTCAAGTAAGGCAATTTTAGAGCCATTGGCTATCTTGGTTTCTCCTTATGCGCCACATATTGCAGAGGAGCTCTGGGCTCAATTGGGCCATGGCGAATCGATTGCCACGGTACCTTTCCCTGTTTTTGATGAAAGTCATTTGGTCGAAAGTAGTAAGGAATATCCAATTTCTTTCAATGGGAAAATGCGTTTTAAACTGGAATTGCCATTGGATTTGGATAAGGATGGCATAGAGGCTGCAGTAATGTCCCATGAAAAGACACAACAACAATTGCAAGGCAGGACGCCTAAAAAAGTTATTGTAGTTCCTGGAAAAATTGTAAATATAGTAGGTTAAAAAACGAATTGCTATACTAAGGGCCGCATTCCATTTTTGGGAAAGCGGCCCCTTCTTTTAAATAAATGGCAGGTATTTGATTTGTTCAGGCGGACCCCCTATTAAAGAGGGGTTAATAATGAATAAATTATTATTAAATAATAATAATCCTTTAAAAAAAAGGGGTATAAAATGGTATAATATGTAATTAATCGATTATATCCCTTGTTTTTATAACCATAATTTTTTTATTCCAAACAAATAGCACAATTTTACCTACATATTTTAAAAATTATATCCAATGACAGTAGGTATTCCAAAAGAAATTAAGAACAATGAAAGTCGGGTAGGCATGACGCCTGCCGGTGTTTTTGAGTTGGCGCATAATAACCATAAGGTATTTGTGCAATCCGGAGCTGGGGAAGGCAGTGGCTTTTCCGATGATGATTATAAACAGGTCGGTGCCGTTATTTTGGATACGATTGGCCAAGTGTACAGTATCAGTGAAATGATCATAAAAGTCAAGGAACCTATCGAGGAGGAATATAATCTTATTCAAAAAGGGCAAATAGTATTCACGTATTTTCATTTTGCCTCCAGTGAACCTTTGACCAAGGCAATGATCGAAAGTGGGGCGATCTGTATTGCATATGAAACCGTGGAAGATGAAGAAGGAACATTGCCTTTATTGACGCCTATGTCCGAAGTTGCAGGTCGAATGGCTATTCAACAAGGGGCAAAATACCTTGAAAAACCAAAGAAAGGTCGTGGTGTATTGCTAGGGGGAGTACCTGGTGTTCCTCCAGGAAGGGTATTGGTATTAGGTGCGGGTATAGTGGGCATACAAGCGGCCAAAATGGCTGCCGGATTGGGTGCCCATGTTACGATACTGGATATAAATATGAAACGCTTGCGGTATGTCAATGATGTTATGCCGAGTCATGTAGTGACAGAATTCTCTAATGAATTCAATATTCGAAAACATGTTAAGACCCATGATTTGATCATTGGTGGAGTGCTGGTTAAAGGTGCTAAAGCCCCTAACTTGATTACAAAGGATATGCTAAAAACCATGCATCCGGGAGCTGTCATTGTTGATGTTGCCGTTGATCAAGGTGGTTGTGTTGAAACTACCAGGCCCACGACCCATGAGGATCCTATTTATATCATCGATGATGTAGTGCATTATTCGGTCGCCAATATGCCGGGTGCAGTACCATATACTTCTACAGTGGCACTCACCAATGTAACCTTGCCCTATGTGTTGGCCTTGGCGAATAAAGGATGGAAAATAGCTTGTTCACAAGATGAATCGTTGCATAAAGGGTTGAACATTGTTGAAGGGGAAGTCGTATATAAGGAAATTATCGATACCTTCGGATGGGATGTTGCCATGGCATAAACAGTACATTTTGTCAGTAAAATCGACCCTGTCAATTTTGGCGGGGTTTTTGTTCTATGTTTATTCGCTTAAAAAAGAGAATCTTTAGTATTTTTATAAGAGTTAAAACAGAAAAGTTATGATGGGATATTATATATTAATCGGGGCCATTGCTTTAGTGAGTTGGCTCGTGAGTAGTAAGCTCAAAAGTAAATTCAAGCATTATTCCAAAGTACATTTACGCAATGGTATGAGCGGGGCTGAGATTGCAGAAAAAATGTTGGCCGACCATGGTATTCGGGATGTAAAAGTTGTTTCCACCCCAGGAATGTTATCCGACCACTATAATCCAAAAAATAAAACGGTGAATTTAAGTGAGGGGGTATATAGTCAACGCAATGCATCGGCGGCGGCAGTAGCGGCACATGAATGTGGGCATGCTGTGCAACATGCACAGGCCTATGAATGGTTGACCTTGCGTTCTAGGTTGGTGCCTGTAGTAAGTGTAACTTCAGGTATGTCAATGTGGGTGGTCTTTGGAGGATTAATGTTGGGTGCAGCAGCTGGTGTTGGATTTGGATATTGGGTGGCTATAGCTGGTTTGATTATGATGGGTATGGCAACCTTGTTCAGTTT
Organism: uncultured Flavobacteriaceae bacterium; assembly: GCA_963762065.1. Taxonomy (GTDB): domain Bacteria; phylum Bacteroidota; class Bacteroidia; order Flavobacteriales; family Flavobacteriaceae; genus Maribacter_A. Next base: position 528,748 of record CAVXJE010000004.1, read on the forward strand.
TATTACCCTTCCTGTTGAGTATGATGCAAGTAACAGGGCATTAGCTTGGTTAAAGGCAAAAAATATGGTCTCCCCAGAAGAATACAAAGGATCGGAAGACGCTTTAAAATGGGCCGCAAGAACCTATCTTGTTGCTGCTATTGGATCTTTGGCCACATTGTTTTATTGGGGATTGCAGGTTTTAGGAGGTAGGGATTAATCCAATTAAGTAAAAATATAGGCCCCAAAGGTTTTGAAAACCTTTGGGTTTTTTTATATCGTAATCTGTCTGTCTATTTGTTGATCCAAAGAAATAAATGTTTCTGTCCGTGAAACGCCTTCAATCTGCTGAATTTCCTTATTCAGCACATGCATTAAATGCTCATTGTCCCTACAGAGTACTTTTATTAAAATAGACCAATTGCCTGTAGTATAATGGCATTCCAATACTTCAGGTATTTTTTCCAATTGTTTTACAGCAGCAGGATTGCTCATGGCCTTATCTAAATAAATACCAATATAAGCCATGGTTGTATAACCCATTGCTTTAGGGTTGATAATGAATTTTGAACCGGCCAACAATCCAGATGCTTCCAATTTTCTTAGTCGCTGGTGAATGGCAGCACCCGAAATACCAATATTCCTAGCGATTTCCAACACAGGTTTACGAGCATCTTGCATTAGAAATCTTAGGATTTTTTTATCAATCCCATCTATCTTTACATTTTCGATATTGGATTTCATGTTTATCATTTCAATATGTAAGTAAAAATACAGAATCTATTGGAAATATTAACTACTTACTGAATCTGGGTTATAGCCCAAATATGGGACCTCGTGCTCATTAAAAGTTATTCCAAAGTTTTTTAATTCGGACAAAATTGGGTTATACACTTCCTTTGTAATTGGTATTTGAACCCCTGGAGTGGTGATTTTTTTGTTTAATATTAGAAGTGTTGCGATGGCTACGGGAAGCCCTACGGTTTTGGCCATGGCGGTGTGGCTGCGATTCTCACCAATTACCACCATATTGGCATCTATCTGTGATTTTTTGCCCTTTAGTTCATAACCGAATTTGTGGTACATAACTATCATATCCTTATCGTTCTCGCCAAGTGTCCAACTATCTTCCAAGATCCGTTGCAATACCTGCGCGGGCGTGGCGTTTTCCATTTCAATGATTTTATTCGCGTCAAATAAGTTTAATTCCGAGAGCATTTCCCATTTGCTGTCATCCTGATCTATTTTAAGGTAATGTCTAAGTTTCAATTCCACCGAATCAGTAGGGGAATAGGGCAAGAACAAGTTGGTGAACTCCCTATAGGACATACCTTTTGAGTCTTCAATGGTATAGGTGTCATCGGTCATGCCTAGTTGTACAAGCATATTCCAAGCTTTGGAAAAGCCAACCCTTCGCATAGTACCTCTGTACAATGTAAGTATATCGTTTAGTCCGTATGCTTCTCGGTAGTTCAGGGAATCGCGATTTGCATAACCTTCAAATCTTCCATAACCTTCGATTTTGAAAAATTCGGTGCGTCTAAAAAGTTTATGGTAAGGAATATATTTATATGTACCTTCTTGTAAAAATTTTGCGGCACCACCTTGCCCGGCAAGAACTACATTTCTTGGATTCCAAGTAAATTTGTAATTCCATAGATTGTTATCACATTCTGGGGCTACCAACCCACCGGTAAATGATTCAAACAAAAGCATTTTACCACCCTTGCTTCTTATTTGGTCAATGATCTGCATTGCACTCATATGGTCAATACCGGGATCCAGACCAATTTCGTTCATAAAGACCAACCCTTTTTCTTTTACCTTTTCATTAAGGGCCTCTATTTCTTTGCTTACATATGAGGCCGTAACCAAATGTTTTTCCAGGACAATACAGTCCTCAGCCACCTTAATATGAAACCTTGCAGGTAACATGGAAACAACAATATCACTATCAGCAATGACTTTCTTACGTTCCACATCTAGTAAAATATCCAAATGTACTACCGAACAGTTGGGATGGTTTTTAACTTTGGAAGGTATTGTATCGGGGTTTATATCCCCTATAGTAAGATGTAACTTTTCTTTATCGGACTTTTCCAAAAAATAGTCCAATAAATAGGAGGTTGATTTACCAGCACCAATAACAAGAATTTTTCGCAACATTTGCTTTATTTACTTTTAGATTGAATATAACGGATTACTAAGGTATCAAATTGTTATATTTATAAAAAAAGAGGTTAATTAAGTTATGAACAAAACAATTTTCGTCACGGGAATTATTTTTGGCGCCTTGGCAGTTATACTAGGTGCTTTTGGTGCACACAGTCTTGGGAAACTAATTGATGCTGAGGCCATTCAGACGTTTGAAACAGGTGTACGATACCAGATGTACCATGCCTTGCTATTATTGATATTGGCAATCACCAAATACGTGCCTGAAAATCGTAAAAAACCAATTTTCTATCTTCTTGTATTTGGTATTATATTCTTTTCTTTCTCAATTTATCTGCTTGCAACCAATGTTTTGACCGGATTCGATTTTAAAAAGATTGCGCTGCTTACACCCCTTGGGGGTATTTTATTGATAATGGGTTGGATTTTAATCGGTTTTCGGGCGTACAATTGTGATGACTAATTTATTTGTTCGATTTTTTGAAGTGGCCAATATGAAATTCGAAGACTATTATGTCGATAGGCTTTGAGGTGTTGGTCCGACACTTTATATAATGGAATATAAAAAACCCTGACGATTTTGTCAGGGCTTTCTATTATCTCTTATTTACAATTGTAATATATTTTTGTAACGCCATGGTCATAGAGGGCGTTTCAGGTGTGGGCGCCTTAATATCTATTCGTAATCCTGCTTCGGTTGCGGCATCCACGGTAGAATTGCCAAAGACGGCAATACGAGTTTCGTTCTGCTTAAAGTCTGGAAAGTTCTTTAATAATGATTCAATACCCGATGGGCTAAAGAATACCAAAACGTCATAATAAACATCCCTTAAATCAGAAAGGTCGCTAATTACGGTTTTATAGAAAATTCCACGTGTCCAGTCAATGCCCAAATTATCCAAGGTTTCGGGAACTTGTGGTTTTAATACATCTGAAGAAGGCAATAGGAATTTTTCATCTTTGTATTTTTTAAACAATGGAACAATATCAATGAAATGCATTTTGCCCACATAAATCTTTCTCTTGCGATAAACCACATATTTCTGAAGGTAATATGCAACTGCTTCAGATTGACAGAAATACTTCATTGAATCTGGCACCTTGAATCGCATTTCATCGGCAATCCTAAAAAAATGATCAACTGCATTTCTGCTGGTCAATATTATCGCGGTATAATTATGTAAATCAATCTTTTGCTGACGAACAGATTTGGCATCAACCCCTTCAACATGAATAAAAGGTCTAAAGTCAACTTTAACTTTTTCCTTGTCAATCAGTTTGGAATAAGGGGAGTTTTCCATTTTAGGTTCAGGCTGCGATACCAAAATCGTCTTTATTTTCATAAATACTAGTCTTTTAGATAGCTTCCGATGAGAATAAACGGTGCAATTTCAAGAGCGCAAAGGTACAAAATAAAATAGAAAAAGTTGTTAGCAATGAACTTTTGATGATTCCTTAGCACAGTAATCCAACCTATCACATTAACCAAGAGAATTAGCAATAATGCTACATATACCACAACTATTGAATCAATTATGATATAAGTCAATATTATATTTGCTAAAAATATGATCAACCCGCTATAATTGAAATAAGATATTTTCTTGAAAATAATTTCACTTATTGTTTTTTGTGCCCCAAATATGAAACTATTCCCAAGTTGAAGTAAAACTTTTAAAATCATGAAAAGCAATATCGAACCCATTATGAGAGGGAAAATAATTGAGGGGTTATTTTGAGTGGGTTGAAAAAGAATAGACCTGCTTAAGTAAATAAAAAGTGAAAAGTTAAGGACAATAAAAATGCCAAAAAACAAATTAAACCAATTCACTATTTTTTCCTTTTTATTGTACATGAAAATATACTTATTGTTAAAAGGGAGGATGATAAAGTTTATGAAACGGGTATAAAAAACAGATTTGGCCACCACAACAAATAACAGACTAAGGAATATTATAATGGTAATCCAATCTATGGTTGAGGTGTTTCTAAGAATTGGTTCCATTAGTTTAGTTTAAACGTTTCACTATTTAGTCCATGAAGCAATCCGTTTTCTGAGATTACTATTTTAAAATATCCCAAAGAATCTGTTTTTTTAGGCTGTGGCAGCTTAAATGTAAAATTCGTGGTGTCATTCGATTTTAAGGTCAATGTATTTTTATTTTTAGGAACTGGCTCAAAAGCAACAAGTTCTTTAAACTGTTTAGCATCGTTTAAAAACGATACGGCAAATTTGAGCTTTTTAAGATCAATTCCTTCCTTGTACGGATTATATACCTTTAATTCCAGGGCAGTATCACTATTTAGGGTAATATTTTCATTGGGTAGATAGCACCTAAGTTTTCTGAACGACTCAAAATATTCAATATAATCGGCGTGGTAAATAGGGCCATCGATTTTGGTAAATGTGAATTCTGCATTTTTCAAATATTTCGAAACATAGAGCACTTTTTTATGCTGTACTCTGGTTTCTGAATCATCAATTGAATATTGGTTTTGACGATAATTGAAATTGTTCAGGGAGTACGAGGTCTTTCCAGTATAAAAGGCATACATAGGGGCATTGCGGTAAGAATTCTCAAATATAACCGGGCTATCACCTACTTGGGATTCTAACTTTTTCATCCAAGCTTTGTTGCCATGGGTTTCATAATAAATTGGAAATAAAGGCTCATAAATTAAACCTACACGTAGAAAAAGTATGATCACAATATTTGCAATTCCCATTCTTTGAATCCATTTTGCGGTATTTTGATTATCAAGGATATAATTGAAAACGATTATTACCATTGGTATACAAATAACGATTAGCCATTGGGTCTGAACCCTTCTATTGAAACTGGAAATGAAAAAGAAAATGAGTACTCCGTAGGTCAGATAGAGCAAAGCTTTGGTAAAAAGATCGGTCGATTTTGTTTTGAATAACGATTTGTAAATCCATGGAAATGTTAGCCCAAAAATAGCAACAAGATTTACCAAAAATCCTAAGGTATATTTATTGAAATTATAAGCGGCATTGGGTCGCTCAAAAAGATGATATTTTATTGAAACAAAATCATTTTCATACAACCAGAGGAAATGAGGAACATAACAAAATAGTGCAATAAGAGCTGCCAACCACGCATATTTACTGAATACCAATTTCAAATTTGACAAGAGCACGAAAAAGATAACCAAAATCGCATGGTATTTACTGTACATTAAGGCAGCCATTACTATACCTAAAAGTATGGTCAACAGTAATGTGGGCGTCTTGATGAAATTCTTATATACCAATAGAAACAATGCCGTAAAGAATAATAAAGGAGTGTCTGGCAGCGTGAAGAATCCATATGCATTCAATAGGGGCATTGAAAACGCTATAATAAAAAAGTGGAAGATGTACTTGTCCTTTTTTGTGTTGTCTATGGTTTGCCAAAGTATGAATAGCGTACCAACAGACATTAGACAGCTTATAAAACGCACTCCGAGCTCACCTTTAAAGAAAAACCCACTTAATTTTATAAGCAAGGCCACCATTGGCGGGTGATCAAAATATCCCCAGGACATGTTTTGTGCAAAATGCCAATAATAGGCTTCATCAAAAATGAGTTCGGTAAAATAGGCCTGTAAAAGGTTTAAAACCAATACAAAACCCAAAAGGAATAGGAAAAGCCTTGATAACTTTAATGACATTGATTAAGTTGATTGGGAGTAAAATTACAAATTCTACACTGTATTGAAAGGTTTAAAAAAATGATAAATAGCAAATTGCAATTCTTCCAGAGCTATTAAAACACTATTTTTGTGCAAATTCTATCGAGTCTATGTCAGGCAGTTTGGTCATTATCCCCACATATAACGAGATTGAAAACATTGATGCAATTATAAGAGCTGTCTTTGACTTAAAAAAAGATTTTCATGTTCTAATTGTCGATGATAATTCTCCGGATGGCACAGCAAAGCATGTAGTCTCTATGCAAAAAGAATTTCCCAACCAATTATTCTTGGAAGTTAGGCAGGGAAAGACCGGATTAGGCACCGCATATATTCACGGGTTTAAATGGGCGATTGAAAGAAAATATGATTATATATTTGAGATGGATGCTGATTTTTCCCATAATCCCTCAGATTTATTGCGATTGCTTAAAGCATGTGAAAATGGTGCTGATGTTGTGGTTGGTTCCCGCTATAAAAAAGGTGTGAACGTTGTAGATTGGCCTTTATATCGCGTTTTACTTTCGTACGGGGCTTCTTTTTATGTAAAAATTATTACCGGTATGAGAGTTCATGATCCTACAGCTGGGTTTGTATGCTATAAAAGACATGTCCTGGAAAATATTGATCTTGATTCAGTTAAGTTTGTAGGTTATGCTTTTCAAATTGAAATGAAATTTAGGGCCCATTTAAAAAAATATAAAATTGAAGAAGTATCGATAATTTTCCGTGATAGGGTAAAAGGAAAATCGAAAATGAGTTCATCGATTATAAGTGAGGCAATTTTTGGGGTCATGGGAATGAAACTTAAAAGTCTGTTCCAAAAAAATAAATTCTAGTAATGGGCAAGATATTAATTAAGAATGCCAAAGTAGTCAACGAGAATAAAATATTTGAAAGCGATATTTTAATCGAAAATGATATTATTATAAAAGTTGATAAGGATATAAGTTCCCAAAATGCCACGATTATTAATGCAGAAGGCAATTGTGTGCTTCCGGGCATCATCGATGACCAAGTGCATTTTAGGGAACCAGGACTAACACATAAAGGGGACATAGCATCTGAAAGTAAGGCGGCCATTGCAGGCGGTATTACTACCTATATGGAGCAGCCCAATACCAACCCCCAGACTACAACCATTGTAGAGCTAGAAAAGAAATTTACCCGTGCCGCTGATACCTCTTATGCCAATTATTCGTTTTTGTTTGGTGGCACCAACGATAATTTAGAGGAAATAAAAAGGCTAGATAAAAAGGCATGCTCCGGAATCAAACTATTTTTAGGATCATCAACCGGGAATATGTTGGTCGATGATGAAGAGGTTATCGAAAAAATCTTTCGTAACACAGAAATGGTGATATCGGCACATTGTGAAGATGAAACAACCATAAAGCGTAATTTGGCAAAATATAAGGAGCAGTATGGTGAGGATATTCCAATCAAAAACCATCCTTTGATCCGCAGTGCAGAGGCTTGTTATTTATCTTCATCCAAAGCAATCGCTTTGGCCAAGAAAACAGGAGCTAGGTTTCATGTATTTCATTTATCGACAGCTATTGAGACAGATTTATTCAGGAATGATATTCCCCTGGAGCAGAAAAAAATCACCTCTGAAGTGTGTATTCATCATCTATGGTTTTCAGATGGGGATTATGCCACAAAAGGAACCCTGATAAAATGGAATCCGGCTGTGAAAACTGCCAATGATAGGAGCAAACTTTGGGAAGCCTTACTCGATAATCGTATAGATGTTATTGCAACTGATCATGCTCCCCATACTCTTGAGGAAAAGAATAATGTGTATACAAAAGCTCCTTCCGGTGGCCCATTGGTACAACATGCTTTGCCTGCGATGTTCGAAAAATACCATGAGGGAGTCATTTCCTTGGAAAAAATAGTCGAAAAGATGTGTCATAATCCGGCCAAGTTGTTCCAGATTAATAACAGGGGCTTTATTAAGGAAGGTTTTTACGCGGATATTACGATTGTAAATCCCAATGAACCTTGGAAGGTTGCCAAAGAAAATATAGCTTATAAATGCGGGTGGTCCCCTTTTGAAGGAAATACTTTTAAGTCTAAAGTATCCCATACTTTTGTGAACGGTCATCTGGCCTATGAAAATGGCAAGTTTTCATCCCAAAGAAATGCAAAGCGTTTAACTTTTAATAGATAAAATGAAAAAGGTTTTTTGCTTATTATTTTTATTGGTTTTATCCTCATGTGGAGAGAAATTGTTGGAAAAACCTGAGGATTTAATTCCAAAGGAAAAGATGATCAATATCCTTAAAGACTTTACCATACTAAATTCTGCAAAAAATACAAATGCCAATGTGTTTCATGATAATAAGATAGAACCTACGTCTTTTATTTTTTCTAAATACGGAATAGATAGCCTGCAATTTGTTGTAAGTGATAGATACTATGCCTCCTTGCCCGATGAGTATGAAGCTATTTACGAAGAGATAGACAGACAACTTGAGGAAGAGAGATCCTTTTTACAGGAAGGCAAAAAAATTAAGGACAGCTTGGAGAAAAAAAAGAAATTGTCTAAAAGCCTTATAAAAAAACCAAAGTCTACAACAACTAGCGATTCTCTTCAATGAATTTTAAACAACTAAATTCAATCACACCATCTAATGGTTCAAATTTGAAATCCAAGGTGTTCGTGATTTTTTGATTATTATAAATCTCACGATGTAATAGGGAGCTAATCGATTTCTTTGTAATTCTTCTTCCCTTATTGGTTACTAAGTTGTGTGTATAATCTAAAATGCGAATTAGTTGCAACTGCCATATTTTCAGTTTTATGATAGGGGCTTTTTTGCCCAATTCCGTCGTCAATTTGGTCAATATTTCATGATAAGTGAGGTTGTTGGCAACTGCAATAAATCTTTGGTTTATGATATTGGAATTCATAAGGGTGGTCATCATTTTAACAACATCGCCCACCGTAATAAATCCAGTACCTCCTGGAGGATAAAATCTGTAACCCTTATTGGCTGTCTTAAAAATATTTCCACTACCGCTGTCCCAAAACCCTGGACCAATGATAATTCCCGGATTTACTATAACGACAGGCAATCCTTCTTGTGAACCTCGCCATACTTCCATTTCTGCCCTGTGCTTGGTTAGTGCATAAACATTGACATCTTGACCACTCCATTCATTTTCTTCAGTAGCATCAAAACCTTTAAGACTTTTACCAATAGCGCCGGTAGTACTTACATAGCAAAGTTTTTTAATCTTATTGGTAAGGCAAAGATTTACAATATTGGCGGTGCCTATTGCATTGATCTTTTTAAGTTCACGGTAATCATTTGGATCAAAAGAAATGAGTGCAGCGGCATGGTAAACATATTCAACATTAATGAACGCTTCTTCCAATGCGGGTATATCATTGAGTTCTGTTTGAACCCATTCTATTTTTTCAAAAAGTTCTTGGGCTTCTTCAGTATAGTAGGAGAATACTTTCGCAACACGTTTTAAATTGCTTCCTTCCCTATAAATTGCCTTTACGGCATTGTTGTTCTGTATTAAGTGCAATAAAAGGTGAGCACCCACCAAACCCGTACCACCAGTTACCAAAACCATGATCCAAAGTTAGTTAATTGGTAGATAATAATTCCATTTTCAAATGGGGAAAGGCATTGTATTTCCTTTTATATTTGCAGCAATCATCTAATTTATATATTGAATGGGCACAAATTTTGTTGAAGAATTAACATGGAGAGGGATGTTGCATGATGTCATGCCTGGAACCGAAGAACATCTTTTGACAGGTATGCAATCTGCATATGTTGGTATCGACCCTACTGCAGATTCTTTGCATATTGGACATTTAGTGAGTGTAATGATGCTGCGTCATTTTCAATTGGCAGGTCATAAACCTTATGCTTTGTTAGGCGGGGCAACAGGTATGATTGGTGACCCTTCGGGTAAGTCGGAAGAACGTAATTTATTGGATGAAGCTACCCTCAGGGTAAACCAAGAAGCATTGAAAGCGCAATTAAATAGGTTTTTGGATTTTGATAGCGATGCTGCTAATGCGGCAATTCTGGTAAATAATTATGATTGGATGAGGGATTTTTTGTTTTTGGACTTCATCCGCGATGTCGGAAAGCATATTACCGTAAATTATATGATGGCTAAAGATTCTGTAAAGAAAAGATTGTCTTCAGAAGCCAAAGAAGGGATGTCATTTACTGAGTTCACATATCAGTTGGTACAAGGATATGATTTTTTACATCTATATCAGAACAATAATTGCACGTTACAAATGGGAGGTAGTGATCAATGGGGTAATATTACCACCGGGACTGAATTGATCCGTAGAATTAGCGGAGGTAAAGGTTATGCCTTGACCTGTCCTTTAATCACAAAAGCTGATGGCACTAAATTCGGTAAGACCGAAGGGGGTAATGTCTGGCTTGATCCGCGTAGAACATCAACTTATAAATTCTATCAGTATTGGTTGAATACCTCTGATGAAGATGCAGGGAAGTACATTAAGATATTCACTTTTCTAAGTAAAGAAGAAGTAGGGGAATTAATAAAAGAACATCAAAAAGCGCCACATTTAAGGGTACTACAAAAGCGATTGGCGGAAGAAATCACTGTGATGGTGCATTCAAAGGAAGATCTGGAGAACGCCAAAAAAGCAAGTAATATATTGTTTGGGAAATCTACCTCCAATGATTTGAAAGCATTGGATGAAAAGACTTTTCTGGATGTTTTTGATGGGGTTCCTCAAGCCAATATCCCAAAATCCAATCTGAATGAGGGCTTGGATATGATTGGTGCCCTTGCCGCTAAAACAGGATTTTTAGCTTCGAATGGCGAGGCGAGAAGAGAGCTTAAGCAAAATTCAATTTCTGTAAATAAGGAGAAGGTCAAAGAAGATTATGTTATAACCAAAACTGATTTGATTAACGATAAGTATGTGTTATTGCAACGAGGCAAGAAAAATTATTTTGTATTGGTTCTAGATTAATTCAGATGATTTTAAAGAAGTTCACATTATCATTAAATTACAACCGCGGATATCTGAATGGTCAAACCTGCCCAGAATTTCAAAACTTTCGTCAGCATATTTTTTCCCAAGATCTTGAGTAGCGATAAAGGAGCATGAGTTTATATTGGCTAGGTCAACTACATTTATCCCGCCGGATTTCCCATTGGGCAAAAATGTAAGTGGGTCTTCCGTGTCGCGAATTAAAACCTTCATCCATGGTGGGGTTTTAAAAATACCATTGCCATGGGAATAGGCTTGTGAAAGCAATTCGGTCATTCCATATTCAGAATGGATCCGTTCAACCCCAAACCCTTTTTTAAGGGCACCATGTAATTCTTCACGAATCAATTCCTTTCTGCGTCCTTTCATTCCGCCGGTCTCCATTACAACGGTATTTTTTAATTGTAACTGGTGTTTTTCAACTAAATCCATCAAGGCAAAGGAAACACCTATGAGTAATACTTTTTCCCCTTTGGAATCGAGTTTTTTTAGCTTTTCTACGAGAACATCAATTTGATCCAAATAAAACCCGCTTTCAGGATGGTTACTTTTTTTGATAAGATCATCTATCATATAAATCAATGAAGATCCTTTTCGCTCTAAATATGAAGGAAGCAATGCAAGTATGCAATAATCTGAAATACTACCATAAAATTCTTCAAACCCTTTTAAGTAACTTTTTTTATAGAGTTCTATATCTGTGACATAATGTTTGTTGGTACTTTGCCCCGTAGTGCCACTACTGGTAAAAATGGTATTGGCCATGTTTTTACCTGTAATTATACGTTTGGATTTAAAGAATTCGATAGGCAAGAAAGGAATTTCAACTAGCTTATGAACGTTTGTATCGGATTTGCCCAAATGTTCGCAAAATTCATGGAATACAGGATTGTTTTTGTATTGGTACCGGAATATATGTATGGCCATAGCCTCAAATTCCGCTGGGGTAGAAATGTTGAATATGTTGAAAGGGTTGATCATTAGCTTTGTAGCAGCAAAGGTAATGATATGGTAAAATGATTAAATCTAAGTAAGCGATTATTTTACCACTAACTTTCTGGTAATTGTCCTGTTGTTCTCGGCAACTTGTAACACATAGACCCCAGGCACCAATCTAGAAATGTTCAAAGAAGTATTTAAGATTCTGTCGGTTAGCACCACTTCGCCAAAGACATCATAAACTATTATTTCCTTACGGGCATTAACATCGGTTGTAATATAAACGACATCATTGTAAGCAGGGTTCGGGTACAATTTGAAACCTGAAATTTCCTTGTGACTGGTATTGGAAAAATCCACAGGTTCTTGTGCAGAAAGCGCCATGGAAAACACCATAAGTAGGACAAAGTAGATTTTTTTCATATGTATTGATTTGGGATCAACAATATAAAGATACTGAAAGGCGATACTTACAGGATAAAAATGTTGTGAAATTCGTTATAATGTAGGTAAAAAAAACGGCATGTGTATTTCGTCGATGAAATTGGTAAATCGTCGAATAAACCTATATTGTATTTTAAGGGAATAAAGGGGAATAACTATTTAACAATCAGCTTTCTGGTTGTCATTTTATCTTTTTCATAGACACGTAAAACATAGACTCCAGCATCCAAATCAGTAACATCCAATTCTTCCCTCAGAATGGTTGTTTGCAAAACCTGGGTACCAAAAACATCAAAAACATGAATCTTCTTAGGGGCTCTATCCGCCGTTAGTATGTATACTTTGCCGTTTGTTACGGGATTTGGATATAATTTAAAACCATCTATATCCCCACTTGACTTCGCATCTTGTGCGTAGCTAAGTGAAATAAAAAAGAAAAAGAAAATAAAGTATAGTTTCTTCATATAAATGATGTTGCAAGACGTATACCGCAAATATAATAATTTTAACTTGCGATGGTAGATGCATTCCCAGCAATTAAGATAAAATTCGATGAAATACATCGAAGCATAAATTATAAACAGCTGTTTGTTAATAATTTGTACGAAACATGTTATGTTAGGGTTACTATTTCATTGAATCCCATAAGGTTTAATTGTAATAGTATTATATTTACTTTTATGCTTAAAACCAATATCATTTATTAATGAAAAAGAAGGATATAAAGATACTGCTGGTAGATGATGAACCTGATATATTGGAAATAGTAAGCTACAATCTTTCAACTGAAGGTTACCAAGTGTTTACTGCAAAAAATGGAGTTGAAGGTGTTGCCAAGGCAAAAAAAAAGCATCCCCATTTGATTATTCTTGACGTAATGATGCCGGAAATGGATGGAATTGAAGCCTGTGAAATCATTAGAAGGACTTCTGGTTTGGAAAATACAATGATCACCTTCTTAACCGCGCGTGGCGAGGATTATTCGCAAGTAGCTGGTTTTGAGGCTGGTGCAGATGATTATATAACAAAGCCTATTAAACCGAAAGTATTGATAAGTAAGGTAAAGGCCTTACTTAGAAGGCTAAACGAGGATACAACAACAGAGGATATTGTTAGCGTAGGCGACCTAATAATAAACCGTGAAGAGTACAAAATCGTTAACAACGGGTCAGAGATCATTTTACCAAGAAAAGAATTTGAATTATTGGCCCTACTTACTTCAAAACCCAATAAAGTCTTCAAAAGGGAGGTAATCCTTGACAAAGTTTGGGGCAGCGAAGTGGTAGTTGGTGGACGTACCATTGACGTTCATATTCGAAAATTGCGCGAAAAAATTGGTGAGCATCATTTTAAGACTGTAAAAGGTGTTGGCTACAAGTTTGTTCTATAATGGCCATTCGTTTAAAAAAATCTTACAAATTTGCCCTTAGATCCGCATTATTAATAACCTTAATTTCAGTATTGATATTAGCGGTTTTACTCTGGATATTAAGTTCAGTAAACTGGCTGATATTGGGATTATTTGCCATTTTACTTTTTGTAATATCCTTTAGTATACTTCAAATACGGATTGAAAGTTTTATATATCGAAGAATCAAAAAGATATATGATGATGTGGCGTTGTTAGAATCCTCAAGTTTAACTAAGGGTCCTATCACAACCGATATGAAGACCCTTACCGAGGAGATTGGGAAATTTGCCCAAGACAAAAAAATAGAAATAGATACACTTAAGATTCGTGAAGAATATAGAAAGGATTTCCTGGGAAATGTATCACACGAACTTAAAACCCCACTTTTTACGGTTCAAGGATATATATTAACATTGCTTGATGGGGCTATGGAAGATAAAAGTGTACGTAAAAAGTATCTCCAAAAAGCCAATAAGGCGGTTGAACGCCTTATCTATATTGTAAAAGATCTTGATTTGATCACTAAATTGGAAGTAGGTGATTTGAATCTCGAAATGGTAGATTTTGACATTATTGAACTTATAGAGAATGTTTTTGAATTGTTGGAAATGAAAGCAGCAAAAAAGAAGATAGCATTAACGTTTGACATGGATTATAACAATCCCATTTATGTTCATGCCGATCAGGAGAAAATACAGCAAGTGCTAACCAATTTGATGGTAAATTCAATAAAATATGGGCAAGAGGATGGTACTACTGAGGTCAGTGTAGAGAATTTAATCAAAAACAAAGTAATTGTACGTGTAACAGACAATGGCGAAGGTATTGCCGAACAACACATTCCACGATTATTTGAACGTTTTTATAGAGTAGATAAAAGCGGCAGCCGTAGTGAAGGTGGGTCAGGTTTGGGGTTATCGATAGTGAAACACATTATAGAGGCACATAATGAAAAAATTTATGTTGAAAGCGCCGAAGGTGTGGGGTCCGAATTTTCCTTTACGCTTGAGAAAGCCTACAATCAAAACAGTAAAGGTTTGAATCTTACCAATTAGGTTTTTACTAGATTTGCCATGGGAATATATATCCAATTCTGTGGGAAGTAAAAACAAACTAAAACGATTTAATGAAAATGCTACATTTAAGAATGTAGTACAACCAACTAGGCAAGAAATTGAGGACGGATTGTTTTCGCTCAAGGGCAATTGGAGCGAACATTTTGGGAACAATAATCCAATTATTCTGGAATTGGGCTGCGGAAAAGGGGAATATACCTTAGGTCTTGCCAGGTTAAACGGCAATAAAAATTTTATTGGCTTGGATATAAAAGGTGCCCGGTTATGGAGAGGGGCCAAAACGGCCTTGGAGGAAAATTTAATGAATGTGGCATTTTTAAGAACGCAAATAGAACTTATAGACCAAATATTCGCTGCAAATGAAGTATCGGAAATTTGGATTACTTTTCCTGACCCCCAGATAAAATATAAACGAACCAAACATAGAATGACCAATGAGGATTTTCTTAAGAAATATGACCATATTTTGAAAGATAATGGATTGGTGCATTTAAAGACCGATAGTGAATTTATGCATGGTTACACTTTAGGTCTTTTGCACGGTACGGGCCGGAAAGTACTATATGCCAATCATGATATTTATAAAAACGAGGGAAGCCCAGAGGAAGTATTGTGCATTCAGACTTTCTATGAAAAACAGTATCTTGACAAGGATAAACCCATCACCTATATAAAGTTTATGATAAATTAATACATGCAACATCTGCTTATTCTCTTCTTCGTAACTTTTTCAGCCGCGTTCATGGCCACGGTCCCACCTGGACTTTTGAACATGAATGCTGCAAAGACCAGTGTTGAAAAAGGTAAATTGAACGGTATCATCTTTAGCCTTGGTGTTTCTACCATGATTATGCTCCAAGCTATCATTGCCGTATATATTTCCAAATATTTACATAAGAATCCTGATGTTGTTGAGGTATTGCTGAAAATTGCGGTCCTGGTCTTTGCTTTTTTTGCAATTTACTTTTTTATGGCTGCCAAGAACAATAAGAAAAAGGTGGTAAAGGCAGTAAAAATAAGCAAAAGAAACAGTTTTTTTAAGGGCTTGTTATTGGCAGCGCTGAATCTTTTGACCATTCCTTATTATAGTGGTTTGAATATTATGTGGAATGCTTCTGGATGGATAAAATTCCAAATTTGGGATATTGTAATTTTCGTTTTAGCTGCGGGTTGTGGTACTTTTTCGGTATTGTATATGTACACCATATATTTCAATAAATTGGAAAACAAAACCAAACGTTTTTCAAGGAATTCCAACTATATATTAAGTGTACTGATGTTAGTGCTTTTGGTAATTACCATTTTTAGGATTTTCAATTAATGAAAGCGGATAACAAAAACTTTTTTCAAAAGGTATACGAAGTGGCCAAACTAATCCCTTATGGAAGGGTTACTTCCTATGGTGCAATTGCCAAGTATTTGGGTGCCACAAGAAGTGCACGTATGGTTGGTTGGGCCATGAATGGAGCCCATAATATGCCCGAGATACCTGCGCATAGGGTTGTGAACAAAATTGGGTTGTTAACGGGGAAACACCATTTTGATGGCACTAATTTAATGCAGCAATTACTTGAAAGTGAAGGAATCAAAATAATCGATAACCAGATCATTGATTTTGAGAAACACTTTTGGGATCCATGGAAAGAGCTTAAATAAAAAGATAGGTTCGATATATCCAATCATACTATTTTTCAATATAATAACTTTAGCGTCTCACCCCTAAGATGTATCTTTGTTGTTTAGAATGAATATATATAAAGCATGAAATTGCAAAAACAAGATATCTTAAAAGCACTTGAACATATTACGGTACCTGGCGAAGGTCAGAACATGGTAGAAAGTGGAGCAGTAAAGAACGTGCAGATTTTTGGTGATGAGGTCGAAATCGATATTACCATAAACAATCCAAGCCTTCAGGCACGCAAAAAAACTGAGGTCGAAATCCTTAAGATAATCCACAAAGAGGTATATGCGAAAGCAAAAATAAAAATCAACATTAAGGTTGATGCCGCCACGAAACCACCCGTTAATGAAATAAAAGGGAAACCATTACCAGGCATTCAAAATATCATTGCAGTTGCTTCTGGCAAAGGGGGTGTTGGAAAATCTACGGTAACGGCGAACTTAGCGGTTACCTTGGCGAAAATGGGATTTAAAGTAGGCCTTTTGGATGCGGATATTTACGGCCCATCAATGCCAATAATGTTCGATGTGACCCATGAAAAACCCTTGGCAGTAAATATTGATGGAAAATCAAAAATGAAACCTGTAGAGAATTATGGCGTCAAATTATTGTCCATCGGTTTTTTTACCGAGCCTAGTCAAGCTGTAATCTGGAGAGGTCCCATGGCATCAAAGGCCTTAAATCAAATGATATTCGATGCCCATTGGGGTGAATTGGATTTTCTATTGATTGATTTGCCACCTGGTACAGGGGACATTCATTTGAGTATTATGCAAGCCATGCCCGTAACAGGTGCTGTGGTGGTAAGTACCCCGCAAGAAGTTGCCTTGGCCGATGCTCGAAAAGGTGTGGCTATGTTTCAACAAGAATCGATAAACGTTCCTGTATTGGGAATAATAGAAAATATGGCCTATTTTACTCCGGAGGAATTACCAAATAACAAATATTATATCTTTGGAAAAGAAGGGGCGAAGAATCTGGCCGAAGATTTAAAGGTTACTTTTTTAGGGGAGGTCCCGTTAGTGCAAAGTATTAGGGAAGCTGGTGATTTTGGGAGGCCAGCAGCCTTGCAAACCGGTTCTTCCATTGAAGGTGCTTTTGAGGAAATAACAAGAAACGTTGTTAAGGAATTAGTAAGCCGTAATAAGAGTTTGCCACCAACTGAGGCCATTAAGATTACCACGATGGCAGGTTGCTCTTCAGTTAACAATAAGTGAATATGACATCAGATCAATTAAAGTCGAACGTAGAAAAGGCACTTGAAGAAATTCGACCGTTTTTGCAAAGTGATGGCGGTGATATTTCATTGATTTCCATAGAGAATGGAACCTCTGTAAAGGTAAAATTGGAAGGTGCTTGTGTTGATTGCACAGTAAATCAGATGACGTTGAAAAGTGGGGTCGAAATGACGATAAAAAAATATGCGCCTCAAATTGAGGAGGTCATAAACATTGCATAAAATACTTTTGAAAACCCTAATTAAATCCTAGCCTGATACGTAAATAGATTATAATATCTGCCTTCCCTAGCAATAAGCTCATCATGGGTGCCTTGTTCCACAATCCTGCCGTCTTCAATAACCAGAATCTGATTCGCTTTACGAATAGTACTTAATCTATGGGCAATGACAAAGGTAGTTCTTCCTTCTGTTAATGTAGCTAAACTTTTTTGTATCAAGGCCTCACTCTCGGTATCCAAATTCGAAGTCGCTTCATCCAATATTAAAATTTTGGGATTTGCAAGAACGGCCCGTGCTATTGCTATACGCTGACGTTGCCCTCCAGAAAGTTTTATACCACGTTCCCCAATTAACGTATCCAATCCTTCTTCAAAACGATCTGTGAATTCATCCACATAAGCTGCTTTTACCGCCTGTTGTAACTCCGATTCTGTGGCATTGGGCCTAGGAAAAAGGATATTCTCCCTAATAGTGCCTTCGAACAAAAAGTCATCTTGCAGTACGACGCCCAAATTTTGACGAAAACTATTAAGGTTTACCTTTGACATATCTTGACCGTCAATGGTTATGGCCCCGGATTGTGGATTTAAAAAGCTTGCTGCCAAACCGGCTATCGTGCTTTTGCCAGAACCAGAACTTCCTACCAACGCAACCACAGAGCCTGGCCTTACTTCAAAATTGATATTGTGCAGTACTTCCTTTTCTTCCTCATAGGCAAACGAAACATCCTCAAAGACCATGTTGCCCTCAATTTCATTTAAAACAATGGTACGTTCCTCTTCATCGGCTTCCGGATCCATATTCATTAATTCCTCGGTACGATCCAATCCGGCTAAAGCTTCCGTCAATTGACTGCCAATATTGCTCATCTGAACTATTGGGGCGACCATTGTTCCTAAAAGAACAGTGAACATCAACAAATCCCCAATGGTAAGTTCTCCTTGCATTATTTTGTATCCCCCAAAACCCATAACACCGGTTGTGGCTATTCCAATTAGTAAAGTAGCGGAACTGGTCATGAAAGCTGTTGTTGTCAGACTTTTTTTTACATTTTGGAACAGTTCATCTACCCCTTCTTCAAAAACCTTGTGTTCTTGTGCCTCTGCATTAAAGCCTTTTATAACCCGAATGCCTCCAATTGTTTCAGTTAATCTTCCTTTTACTTCTGCATTTATTTTCCCCCGATTACGGAAAATAGGGCGAATAATTTTAAATGCTTTTAAGGCAATTATACCAAATAAAACCAAGGGAATAAAAGTGAAAAGTGTCATGCTTGGGCTAATTCGAAGAAGCAGTATTATTGAAACAATTGCTGTAATAGTGCCACCAACCAATTGTACCAATCCTGTTCCTATTAAATTCCTAACACCTTCAACATCTGACATGATTCGGGACACCAAAGCACCTGATTTTGCATTATCAAAAAAGCGAATTGGTAAGGACAGTACCTTTCTTTGGACTTGGGCGCGTAATTCCGAAATCATATATTGAGCTTGAACACTAAGTATTTTAGTCAATAAAAATGAGGTAACCGCCTGAACCATAATCGCTAAAATTACTACTGCAACAAGAACTTTGAGCATTTGAACATCTTTTTTCGCAATCACGTCATCAATCAAATATTTTGATGCGACAGGAGTAACAAAACTTGCTGCTCTGCTTATTACAATCAAAAATAATCCTATAAAGACCAAATTTCTCCTTGGCCATATTATTGTTTTGAATGCAGTTAAAATACTTACTTTTTTATGTGACATATAATTATAATATAATCCTTTAAACGCCAGGGCGAGCACAGTCGAGACCTTAATTAATTGGCAAGGTTTTTAACTTGTAACAGGTCTCGACTAAGCCCACCCGAACAATAATTTGCAAGTTACTTTAAACTTAGTATATATTAGTTTAAGGATGAAGATCATTTTTTTCAAAAAATTAGTATTTCGTTTTCAAGTCAGTTAATTTCACACGGTTCCCATTAAAAAATCTTATGAAGTTTATTTCTTTTTTACTGATTATCGGATTCATTTCCTGTTCTGCTGAAAAGCAATTAACCGAACTTGAACGGTGGCAAACACAGGCTGAAAATGTGACGATTATTCGGGATGATTTTGGGGTTCCACATATTTATGGAAAAACTGATGCCGATGCGATCTTTGGATTGCTCTATGCCCAATGCGAGGATGATTTTAACCGCATTGAACATAATTATATCTGGGCTACGGGAAGATTGGCTGAAGTTGAGGGTGAAGATGCCCAATATAGCGATTTAAGGGCCAGAATGTTCATGACTATAGATGAGGCAAAAGTAAATTATGAAAAAAGCCCAGAATGGTTAAAAAAATTGTGTGATGCATTTGCGGATGGAATCAATTATTATTTATATACCCATCCTAAAGTTGAACCCACGCTACTGAACCGCTTTGAACCATGGATGCCTATGTATTTCAGTGAAGGTTCCATAGGTGGCGATATTGAACGAATTTCAACAAGAAAAATCAAGGCATTCTATGAAAATGGAATGGACATTCCTGAACCACAGATGATGAACATCCAAAGAGAAGAGGAAATAGCAGAGCCACAAGGCTCAAACGGTATTGCAATTTCAGGAAAGTTGACTGAGTCAGGTAATGCAATGCTATTGATTAATCCGCATACTTCATTCTATTTTAGGGGAGAAGTGCATGTAGTAAGTGAAGAAGGTCTTAATGCTTATGGGGCAGTAACCTGGGGACAATTTTTTGTGTACCAAGGCTTTAATGAAAAAACAGGATGGATGCACACTTCAACCTATACGGATGTAATGGACGAGTTTAAGGAAACCATTGTTAAAATGGATGATAAATTGCTATATCAATATGGAGAGGAATTTCGTCTTATTGAGACTTCAGAAATTACACTGAAATTCAAGGAAGGAGATCTAATGAAGGAAAAGACCTTTCCAGTCTATCACACACATCATGGACCTATAACCCATATGGTTGATGAACAATGGACAGCTTCTGCCATGATGTGGGATCCGGTAAAAGCCTTGGAACAGTCCTTTGTACGTACCAAAAAGGATGGTTATAAAGGATTTAAGGAAATGATGGACATTCGTACCAATTCATCCAATAATACGGTGTATGCCGATGCCGATGGGAACATTGCCTATTTTCATGGTAATTTTGTGCCAGTTCGTGATACCCAATTTGATTATACGAAACCCGTGGATGGTAATAATCCAAAAACCGACTGGAAAGGGTTACATAATGTTGATGGGATTATCCTGATTTTGAATCCTGAAAACGGATGGATCCAGAATTGTAATTCAACCCCTTACACCGCAGCGTTGGAGTACAGCCCTAAAAAAGAAAACTATCCCAATTATATGTCTGTCGATAGAGAGAACTTTCGGGGGGTACATGCCATTGAACTTTTAAAAGATAGAAAAGGATATACATTGGATAATTTGATAGCATTGGCCCATGATCCGTATCTGCCTGCGTTTAGAAAATTGATTCCAGGATTGGTCATGGCTTATGATTCCCAGGAAGCTAAATATCCGAAATTAAAAGAACCTATTGCTATTTTAGGACAATGGGATTTTAAAACCTCAAAAAAATCAGTGGCTATGACATTAGCCCATTTTTATGGAACACTTTATGGTCAAAAAGGGGATAGACCCGATGGAATGAGTGATATGGAACTTATGGATTATTTTGGGACCTCTTCACCTATTGAGGAACGTTTACAAATTTTTGAAGAAGTAATTGATAAACTAAATGAAAATTTTAGTTCTTGGAACATTCCATGGGGAGAGGTCAACCGATATCAAAGATTAACAGGTGATATCCGTCAGGCCTTTAACGATTCAAAACCCAGTATTCCCATAGGTTATACCTCTGGGCGTTGGGGTGCTTTGGCCGCGTATGGTGTTAGTTATTCCAACAACACCAAGAAAATATATGGTACCCGTGGAAATAGTTTTGTGGCGGTAGTGGAGTTCGGCGATATGGTAAAAGCCAAAAGTATGTTGGCGGGTGGGCAAAGTGGTGACCCAAATTCACCTCATTTTAATGATCAGGCACAGCGCTATGCCGATATGCAATTCAAGGATGTACCTTATTATAAGGAAGATGTTTTGAAAAGGGCAGAAGAAACCTATAAACCAGGGGAAAGAAAGTAGTTGTACTGTTATCTTAGTATGAGGTTTATAGATAGAAGGATTTGGAAATTTGAAGATTTCCAATTCAGTATTTTCCTCTATCAACCATGAAATGGTTATTCCTTAGTGATTATCAGAGTCGCTTTCGAGCCAGTCGACAACAACCATTTGTTCGAATAAATCAATTGGCCTTGGTCATCGTAAATATCCACTTGTGCTGTATTGGGGCTCGCTGAACCTTCATTCAGTGCTTCAAAATCCAAGCGGTTAAATCCTTTCTCCAAATCTAGATTAACTCCTTTAAAACTGCCTGTTAGCATTAAGTTATGGTCAATTACACGACCATTGCTGGAAATTTTAACGCGATCACCATCAACATATTCGTGATCCCTGCATACAATGCCTACAAACTTGCCATTACTTTTTATATCCCCTAAATATTGATTTCCGAATTTTTCATTTGAACCTCCTTGTTTTTCCGACCTTCCAACTTTAGGGTCTATTTTCATTCCATGACCCGCTTGTAACATTTCGGTATCAGGCAACATTTTTACAGGCATTCTGGTAAGTGAGTCCCTCAAATTAATTTTTGGCTTGTCATTTATTACCGATGGAATATTCAATGCGGTACCATTGCTTGAAGTTCCATTTAAATCAACCTTATTGCCTATGCCAATATCCAAAGGTGTGCTGTCAGGTAAATCGGTTTGGGCAAATCCCAGTAAAGTTACCATGATAAAAGTAACGGTTGTTAGAAAATATTTTTTGGCCATTATTTAGGACTAAATTCGGGATTAAAGATAGCAATTACCCTGCCATAGGTATTTAAAGGGTTGTTAAAATCGTTGAGGTACTAAATTTACTACTGCCAATTAGGCCAATTTTCCAATACACCAATAGGAAATATAACAGGAATTTAATGGCTTTTAGTCAATCGCCTATAATTGTTGCAGAAAGGCCAGATAATTGTTATTGTCTGGATACAATTCCACAAGTTTAATGGCCAAATCCCTCGCTTTTTGAATTTCCCCATCTTTTGAATAAAAATAGGCCAAGGTATATAATAGATTTTCGTTTTGAGGCGCGATTTCCAATCCTTTAAGAACAGTTTTATTGGCTTTTTCGGTTTGATTGGTTTTATCATATAGCAAACTAAGGTTATAGAAAGCCCTTATGTTTTGGGGCATATATATGATTGTTTTTTCAAGTTGTTCAATGGCATCCTCATTTCTTCCGGTTTCAGCCAGTAATAAACCCAATGAGTAATAGGTAGGACCATATTCCGGTTCTTGTTCTATTATGGTCTTAAAAGCTGATTCGGCCTTATCCAATTCCCCGTTATTATAGTACAAATTGGCCAAATTGGTTCTTACCATGTTGTTCATGTTATCTATTTCCAAAGCATTTTCAAAACTATTTATAGCTTTCGGTATCTCTCCTTTTTTTAAATAGTAACTAGCTTTTTTAGCTCGTCCTCCTGCAAAATCGGAGGTAACATCCAAATAGGTAAGGAATTCCAATTTTACTTTCTTGTAAACCTCTTTATAGGAATCTGGTATTTGATATTCGTTAAGCCCGCCTAACGCAAAAAAAGCTTTTACCCTTACGGATCTCTTTTTATCATTTAATAGCGGTAGTATGTAGTTTATATAATCTGTATTGTCTATTTCACTTAAGACATCTAAAGATGCTGCCCTAACCAAGGGGGAAGAATCATTTAAGAAAACCATTAGATTGGCTAAGTCATTGGTATTCAAGTAATAACCCAATCCTCTTACTGCTGAGGCACGAGCTATTTCAGGCTGTAAGGTGTCTTTAATCAATTGCATTAATGACTCCTTTCCATTTTGATCACCATTTAAGCCTGGAGCCAATAATTCTGAAAAGTGTTGATAATCAGGAACACCATACTGTTCCTTAAAAGTTTGCCAAGCCCATTTATTATCTTTGTCTTTATGACATTCGACACAAGCATTCGGTGTGCCGTATTTAAGACTTTGGTCGGGCCTTGGTATCCTAAAACTATGGTCCCTTCTGAAATCATTTCCCATGTAAATTCTCCCAGTCATATGGCAATTAATACACTTTGCACTCTCTGTCCCGTTGGTATGAAAGTGATGTTTTGGGGTGTCATAATTTTCGGGGATATGGCACTGTAGACAAAGCTTGTTATCCTCAAATTTAAGTTCTAATGAATGTGAATTATGACAGTCTTTACAGCTAACATTATTATGATACATTTTACTTTGAACAAAAGAACCATACACATAATCCTCATCCAAAATTTGCCCGTCAAGATAATATAACCGCTCTGTTATCAATTGTGGAAAATAATGATCTAACATCGTACCCTCAAAATTAAACTGATTGGATATTTGCTCCCTACGCATATGACATCTAGCACATTGATCTACCAACTCTTTGGGTTTGGTTTCAACTGTCATTTGCATTTCTCCTGTTGGCTTATAATTCGTTCCTAAGCGATTGACATCATCAATATGTTGTTTTCCCGGCCCATGACAAGCTTCACAGCTTACATTGATAAGCGCAAATTTGGTGTCATAACTTTTAGTTTCAGGACTATAGTTTTTTCTAACATTGGTAGAATGGCAATCCGCACACATGGTATTCCAATTTAAACCTCCCCTTGACCAATGTAACCATTCAGAATGCACCACTTTAAAATCCGGATACAGATCAAACCACTTGTTTTTTTCTGTATCCCATGCTGTTCTCAAACATTGGTATCTACCATCTGGAAATTCCACTATATATTGCTGTAGTGGGGTTATACCAAAGGTATATACGATTTGGTAATCATGATCCTTGCCATCAGGACCTTCGGTATTCACGTAAAAACCAGCTCCTATGCTAAAAAAATTGGATGTAATGCCCTGACTTGTAAATTTTTCCCCTTTAAATGGGGCAAGAATGGTATTCCTGTTTGCGAGCTGCATGGCTTTGTCATGATGAGATCCTTTCCAATCGGAATATTGTTGTTCATGACATTTTTTGCAAGTGTTGTCGCCCATAAATTGGTCATCCGGAATTACATCTGTTGGGGCAAATATATTTCCAGCCTTTTCCTTCGAAAAGTTTTGATATTCCGTTCTATTTCCTTCCTTACAGGAAGAATGAAACAAAATCAACAACAAAGCAATATATATTTTTAGAACAATTTTCATTGGTAATTTCAATGGAGTAGTTGAAATGGATACTTGCCTTGTTTTCAGATTATAAAGTTACCCAAATAGTAGTGCTTTTGGAAAATAAAAAGGAAGATTATTAAAACTGGGAGAATCAAAATTTATAGGTAAAAGACAGCACATAGGAGTTTTTACGGGTTGAAAATCCGATATCCACGTGTTCCTTTAAATAAGGTTTAGTGAAAAGGTACGTGCTACTAATACCAATTGCCGCACCAGCCAGAATATCCCAACCATCATGGTATCCATCCGGAGCTTCAGTACGACTAACAGCAACTAATGTAGCTAGTATATATGCCGGGGTCCCATATTTCCATCCATATCTGCGTTGAATAAATGAAGCCCCGGAAAAAGCCGAGGAGGTATGACCAGAAGGGAAAGAATCAAAATGGTTCCTTTCTTCCGGCCTTTCTTTTTTAGTCAAATATTTTAATGAATAGGTTACTGCCAAGGTTGTGCCATAGGAAAGCGCTAATTTTTTGGTGCCCTGACAATCCTTTTTAATTAAGGTCATTATTCCTGCGGACACCGGCAGTCCAATTTGCAATATATCACCTGTGTCTTCCAGGATATATTCCCATCTTTCATGTTTTGAATTTAAGCCATCAATATCTTGGGAATAACCATTGAAAAAAAACAAGATAAAACATCCCAATAGTGTAACCGAAAGATTGCGCATCCAATTAGGAATTAAGATTATTGATTCAGCCCGATAAAATAAAAACGGCAAGATATTACCTAATAGTACTTAGAGTGTAATATTTTGGGAAAAGACAAATTATTTTTCCCCATTATTCCAATATTGGGGATGGGTATCATCGGTTTTCTGGTTCCAATAGTCTTGGGTTACCTTGTGGCCATCAAAGGTTCTTAATTTGCGTTGAAACACCCATATTGTTGGGTTAAAAACCATGTCGGTAACAGCTACGGTATATAATTGGGGTTCTTCTTCAGAAGGCCGTTTTTCTTCTTGGATCACTACTTCAAAACCATTGTGTTCCAAAAGTTTTTTTAGAAAATCCTTACGATTTCCATCAACTTTTTTTTCAACAAAAGTTACTCTGGTATCCTCTATACTTCCAAATGAATGTTTTCCTTCAAGTCCCATAACCTCTAATTAAAAATTCCGCTTAATTCATAAATGTAATCATATAATGGGCTGTACAAACCAAGAACTAAAATACCAATAACCGTAATCAATAAACCTAATCTCATATAAATCCTGTTCTTAAAGAAAGGAATGGCATTTTCACTTTTTCTCAAGAACATTGCCCTTACTACCAATAAGTAGTAGTATAATGAAATTGTTACGTTTACAACCGCTAAAAAAACCAAAAGATAATATCCTTCGCTTGCCGCAGCGGTAAAAAGGAAAAATTTACCAAAGAATCCTGCAACGGGGGGGATACCTGCCAGCGAAAACAATGCAAGCATCATCACCAAGCTAAGCTTTGGATTTGTTCTGTACAATCCCTCATAATCTGCCATATTTTCTTTGCCTGTTTGCAAAGAAATCGCTTGAACTACTCCAAATGCAGCTAGATTTGAGAAGATATAAATCAATACAAAATAAACAATAGTCGCTGTTCCCAATTGTGTTCCTGTAATTAGTCCCAATAAAATAAAACCTGCCTGGGCAATAGATGAAAATGCTAAAAAGCGTTTCATATTTTGCTGTCTTAAGGCAAAAAGATTTCCAATGAACATCGTGGCCACTGCAATAACATATATCATATTTCCCCAAACATGCATTAGCGGTTTTAACACGGTAAATAACAAGATCATTAAAATAAAAACTGCGGCTCCTTTTGAAATAACCGATAAATAAGAAGCGACACTGATGGGAGCCCCTTCATAAACATCGGCCGTCCAAAAATGGAAAGGCACCAATGAAATTTTAAAGGCCAACCCTGCAAAAAACAAGATTGCTCCAAGTGTGGTCAAATCCAGGGCTGAAATTTGCTCAATAACTTCATTAAAATATATTGAACCTGACGTAGCATAAAGCATTGATATGCCGAACAAGGATACGCCTGAAGCGAGCGCGCTGGAAAGAATCAATTTAATACCTGCTTCACTCGATTTACGATTGGCAGTTTCGTAAGCCGCCAAAGCAGCAACGGGAAGGGTTGATAATTCCAAACCTATGTAAAACATTAAAAAATCGCCTGAAGAAATCATAAAATACATTCCCAGCAATGAGGAAAATAGCAATACAAAGAATTCCGTGCCTTTATTTTGTTCGATTATTTTTTCTTTTAACCAATCTGCTGATTGCAACAAAAGGATAAATACGCCAATATTCAATACGTTTTTAAAGAAATGAATAAGCGCATTCGTGCGGAACATACCACCAAACAAACTATTCCCTTCTACGGGTAAAAACCCCACGATTGTGTGAATACCAAATAAAAATATGGCAAGATGTATGATGCTTTCTTTTTTGTTTTGAGGGATAAAAATCTCAACTAATAGAAGCAATAAGATTATTGCCAAAAGTATTATTTCGTGCCTCATCAATAAAAGCGTGCTAAAATCCATTCTCTTTCTAATTTAACCTATAACCTATAATACCCCTTGAATAAAAGGATGTAAACTTTCCAAAATCATGTCACTTAACCAAAGTGGGGCAACTCCCATGCCCACAATGGGAATCAACAATAGCATGATTCCAATTTTTTCGTACCAAGTTACTTTTTCCAAGGTCAAATATGCTTCGTTTTTCACTGGTCCCATGAGCATAATGCCAACAACCCTTAATATGTAAACTGCTGTAACTACTATTGCTGAAACCGAAACAATCGTTGCTATTCGGTAAAACATATCATCGTGCTGAAAAGCACCTACAAATATGTTCATTTCGGCCACGAAACCGCTAAAGCCGGGCAATCCCAATGAAGCAAGACCAGCAATGACATAAATAGCAGAGATAAACGGAATTACCTTTAACAATCCCCCTAATTTCGTAACATCCCTAGTGTGGGTTCTACCATATATCATTCCTATTAAAGCAAAGAACAATGCCGTCATAAATCCGTGGGAGAGCGATTGTAAAATTGCTCCGTTCCATGCTGTTTTGTTGAGCATTAAAAGGGCAAATAATACCATTCCCAAATGGCTCACAGAGGAGTATGCATTTATATATTTCAAATCGGTTTGCTTTATGGCAGAAAACGCACCATAAATTACACCTGTTGCAGCAAGTATTATAAAGAACCACGACCAATATTGAGCTCCCTCGGGTAACAAATACATGGCTACCCTAAATACTCCATAACCTCCTAATTTCATAAGTACACCAGCATGTAACATAGAAACTGCTGTTGGGGCCGATGCATGACCATCAGGTGACCATGTATGGAATGGGAACAATGCCCCAATAACTGCAAAACCTATAAATGTTAATGGGAAAAATAATTTTTGCACTTCGAAAGGAATGTCCGCTTTTGCTATTTCCAATATATTAAAAGTCAATGCGCCACCATCAGTATTTGAATTAAAATAGATTCCTAAAATCGCAACCAATAGTACTGCTGAGGCACCCATCAGCATCAGTGTTAATTTCATTGCCGAATATTCCTTTGGACCTGAACCCCAGATGCCAATCAGCAAATACATGGGTATAACGGCAATCTCGAAAAACACGAACATCGTAAACAAATCGAGGGAAATGAAAAATCCGTAAACCCCAATTGAAAGTACAATTAGGGAAACAAAAAATTCTTTCGGAAGATCTTTCATTTTCCATGAAATGAATACTCCCGCCAAGACCACAATCGAGGTTAGTAAGAGCATGGCTACTGAAATACCATCGACCCCAATATAGTAATGAATATTGAACTCTTTGAACCAAACAAGATCTTTGGTGAATACCATGATGTCTTGGTTAACCGTGCGCTCCCTAAAATAGGCAAAGACAAGATTTATGGCCATCGCCAACTGAACAAGGCTCCCTATCATTGCAATAATACGGGCCTGTTTAAGGCCTTTTGAAAAAACCAGGACCAAAATTGTTAGTACGGGTACTACGAGAAAAAGTGATAAAATATCCATATAAATTTTTAGTTGGTCCACAGATAAATGAAAATAATTGCTAAGATCACTACACCTGCAATAAATGCAAATGCGTAATCCTGTACTTTCCCGGATTGCATGCCTTTAATTTTTTCCGAAGCAAGTACCGTTGTATTGCCAATACCCACCATGGTACCATCAACGTACTTCTTGTCAAATTTGGCAATGGGCGCTGCGACCCTTTTAAATAATATTTTTTTGGTAACGAAAAGATATATTTCATCGAAGTAAAACTTGTCGCTCGTCCATTTGTAAAACGGACCGAAAAAGTTTGCAAATTTATCCGACAGGTCATTTTCCTTTTTATAAAAAACCCATGCAAGTACAATACCCAATAAACCTACACCTACCGCAACAGCTGCCAACGGATAGTTAATATGTGCTTCAAATCCGGCTTTATCCGCAGTTACATATTTGCTAAATGGAATAAAGCCACCCACAATACTGAGTAATGCCAAAACCATTAAAGGAAAAGTCATTGACAAAGGGGATTCATGTGGTTTGTGCTCGTATTTGGTTTCTTTTCCCCAGAAAATCCCAAAGTAAATTCTAAACATATAAAATGCCGTAAGGCCTGCTACAAAGACGCCAATAAAATAGATAAGTTTATTATGTTCAAAGGCAGCGACTAAAATTTCATCCTTACTAAAGAAGCCCGCAAATGGGGGAACGCCTGCAATAGCTAGAGCCGCTATTAAAAATGTAATATTGGTGATGGGCATATATTTTCGCAACCCACCCATATCTTTCAAATAATTGCTGTGTACGGCATGAATCACTGAACCTGCACCCAAGAACAACAATGCTTTGAACATGGCGTGGGTGAACAAATGGAACATTGATGCCATATAACCAAGACCTTCATGCCCATCGTAACCAGAAACGCCCAATGCAAGCATCATATAGCCAAGTTGAGACATTGTGGAAAACGCCAATACCCGTTTAATATCGGTCTGTGTTATCGCAATTATAGCGGCAAATAATGAAGAAAATGCACCGACAAATGCTACAATATTCAAAGCGAATCCGTCTTCAACAAAATAATACATGGGGAATAGCCGGGCTACGAGATAAACACCTGCCACTACCATTGTAGCTGCATGAATCAAAGCAGAAACAGGGGTAGGACCTTCCATAGCATCCGGTAACCAAATATGTAGTGGGAACATGGCCGATTTACCGGCACCACCGATAAAAATCAAAATCAAGGCCCAAGTAAGTACTGAAAGCCCCATAAAGGATGTTGAAGCCCAATTAAGAATAGCGCTTCCTTCCGGATTGTTCAAGGTTTCAAAATCGTAAGTGCCGGTATAGTAACCGACTATTAAAATGCCAATCAGAAATCCCAAATCTGCAAATCGCGTTACAATAAATGCCTTTTTCGCAGCAGCGACTGCTGATTCTTTCGTATAATAATATCCTATTAACAAATAGGAGGAGACTCCTACCAGTTCCCAGAAAATATAGATTTGAAAAAGGTTGGTTGCCAAAACCAATCCATACATTGAAAAAGAGAACAAAGAGAGAAAGGCAAAGAATTTAGTGTATCCATCGTCACCTTTCATATACCCTCTACTGTATATGTGTACCATGAGGGAAACAATTGAAACCACTATTAACATCATAACCGAAATAGGGTCGATCAAAACACCCATATCAATTCGGAGCGTATCCGTAAAGTTCATCCAAACGGTTTTCTCAACAAATGTTTGGTATGCACCGCTTTCACTGGCATTTACAAAAAAGTAATTATATGCGGTATGAAAAGATAATATTGTTGAAGCCAACAAGCCAAATACCCCAATATATCCTGAAACGGAGGGTTTAATTTTTTGATTGAAAATTCCCAATAGCAAGAATACGGCCAATGGAATTAAAGGAATCAATATGATATAACTAAAGTTCATATTCGTTTATAAGTTTTTAGTGCCTAGAATGCCTAATGTTTTAATTTTTTTTTAATATTTCATTGTTTCCACATCCTTGACTTCAACGGAACTAATCTGTCTGTATAGATTAATGATTATTGAAACGGCCAGTGCGGTTTCTGCAGCGGCAACGGCAATAATAAAAATTGAAAATATTACACCTTCTAACATATCCGGATATAAATACTTGTTTATAACCACAAAATTTATTGCCGAGGCGTTTAAAATCAATTCTACCGATATTAAAATCGAAATCAGGTTTTTCCTTGTGATGAATCCGTAAACCCCAACAAAGAACAAGATGGATGTAACGGTGAGTATTTCATAAATACTAATTCCTTCAATCATAATTCGTCGGTTTTGTTTTCCAGCTTCTTTCCTTTTGCGATTACAATCGCACCCACCATGGCAGCCAATAAAAGGATACTTATTACTTCAAAAGGCAATATAAACCCTCCAGCATCATAGCTTAAAAGTTTGGTTCCAATGTCTGCAGTAGTTGTTGTGACCGAATTTTCGACTACCCTGAATTCGTGGGAATAAATGGTAGTCAAAAAGACGCCTAGCCCTATGATACAGGCTAATCCGGTTATTATTTGTCTGGATATCCTTGCTATTTCCAATTCCATTTCAATGTGATGTACCAATATCACGGAAAATATGATCAGAACAATAATACCACCTGCGTAAACTGTGAGTTGAATGGCTGCTAAAAAGTTATAGTCGATCATAAAGTAAACCCCAGCAATACCGCAAAGAACAAAAAGCAAATAAATCACCGATCTGAGCATTTTACGACTAGTGACCGATGCTATGGCGAATACCACCATAATTAAAGCTAAAATGTAAAAAATAATTCTTTCCATAGGTCTTAATCTTCTACTCCGGGCATTAGTTTTGATCCTTCTTTATTCAATACTCTAGTCAAAGCGGTTCTGTCATAGACAGAATTTTCAAAATTCTGACCCCATTCAATGGCATCGGTAGGGCATACGTCTATACATAGGCCACACATGGTACACATACTAAGATGGTAAACGAATTTGTCTATCTTCTTCTTCTTTTTGCCCGTCTCCTCATCGATACCCCTATCCCAGATAATTTCAATGGTACCATTGGGGCATGCAATCTCACATTTTTGGCAGCCAGTACAACGATGCTGGTTGTCTTCATCATGGGGCATGATCACTTCCCCCCGAAACCTATCGAACATTTTCAAGGTTTCCCTATTATCGGGATATTGCTGGGTAATAGCTCCTTTTCTTGAGGTTAGAAAGTACTTACCCGTAACACTCATTCCTGTGAGGAGTGATTTAATGCCTTTGTATATGTCTGAAAAATAACTCATAGGTTTTAAAATTGGATCGTTAAGTTTAGCCAGACGATCAATGCCATTAATATTATATTCACTAGATTCATCGGGAGCAGATACTTCCATTCCAAGGTCAGTAATTGATCCACACGAAGACGTGGAAATGTCCATCTGAACCACATCATCAAGAAAACCAGGACCAGTGCTTTACCCAAAAACCAAAATACCCCCAACCAAGGTATAGATTCGGTAATCCCGAAAGGTGATAACCAACCTCCAAAAAATATGGTCGTTGCAATTGCTGCGATTATAAACATGTTAATGAACTCGGCCAAAAAGAAATAGGCAAACTTCATTCCTGAATACTCTGTATGAAAACCTGCCCCTAATTCAGATTCGGCCTCCACCATATCAAAAGGGGCCCTATTGGTTTCAGCAGTACCAGCAATCATATAGATCATAAAAGCAATTATGGCAGGTATGTGCCCCTGCACAATCAACCAGCCATTTTTTTGTACCTCGACAATTTCCGATAGTTGCAAGGATTCTGTTAGTAAGACCATGGTCAATAGCGAGAGACCTATTGAAAGTTCATAACTAATAGTTTGAACACCACTACGCATGGCCCCAATTAGAGCAAATTTGTTGTTGCTACTCCACCCTCCCAATAAAATTCCTATCACCCCAATTGATGAAATGGCAATTAAAAAGAAAATACCAATATTTATATCAAAGGCTTGAAATTCTTTGGTGAAAGGGAATACGGCCAACGCCATTAATGCCGAGACAATCACAAAGTAAGGCGCTAGATTATATAAAAATTTATCAGCCTTTACAGTACCCGTCAATTCTTTTGAAACCAATTTCAGGGCATCGGCCATCGTTTGTAACAATCCTTGAAAACCAACCCTATTTGGTCCTATACGCAACTGAAACCAAGCGGCAACCCTTCTTTCGAGCAAAACCAGATACAAACCGGCAACTGCAAAAATTACCAAGTACACTAACGCAATCAATACCATTTCAACATAACTGGCAGCTGTTTCAGACATTATGCTAAAAAGCCAATCGTGAATACTCCTTGTGATACTTAATGGTTTGGTCATTCTATTTATACTGTTTTATCGGTCAATATCAGGAATTACAAGATCCAATGTCGCCATGCTTGCTACCAAATCACCTATTTTTCCTCCAACAGCGATATGGTTCAATAAAGATAAATTCGAAAATCCCGGGGAACGGAATTTTAAACGATACGGACTTTTGACACCCGTACTTATTATATAGACCCCAAGTTCCCCTCGGGCCGTTTCAACTTTTTGGTAAAACTCCCCTTTTGGCAATTTTATGACTGCATTGGTGGCCACCCTATATTCGCCTTCAGGGATATTATCAATCAATTGTTCAACGATTGACAATGATTCCCACATTTCCTGGATCCGTACTTGGTAGCGGGCAAAAGTGTCGCCTTCGGTCGCCAAAGCCTCATTAAATGTAACCTTGTCGAATGCACTATAAGGATGATGCTTACGCACATCGCATGAATACCCGGAAGCCCTGCCAACTGGTCCCGATGCCCCAAAAGAAATTGCATCCTCTTTGGTCAATATCCCTACCCCTTTTGTTCTTTTTTGGAATATGACGTTGTTTGTTAAAAGCCTGTCATATTCAGGTAGTTTCGATCTAAAATGTACTATGAAATCCTTGACCCTCTTCACAAAATTTGGATGAATATCAAACATTAAACCTCCGGGAACATTATAGTTCATGGTTAATCTTGCACCACAGGTTTCTTCGAAAATATCGTTTAACATCTCGCGATCCCTAAAGCCATAAAAATAAGTGGTCAATGCCCCTACATCCATACCCATAACACCCCACCATAAACAATGGGAAGAAATTCGGGTAAGTTCACTTATAATTGTTCTGATTACCTTAATACGATCTGGGATTTCCATTTCCAGGGCATTCTCAACAGTAAGGCAAACCGCTTCATTATTTATATTGGCAGATAGATAGTCCATTCTATCTGTAAGGTGAACAATTTGCTGATAGCTGTCTCGTTCACACATTTTTTCGATGGAGCGATGAATGTACCCTAAATCTGGCTCAACCTTTTTGATAATTTCACCATCGATAGTCAATAAAAGACGAAGAACACCATGTGTAGCAGGGTGCTGAGGTCCCATATTAATGAAGTACTCCTCAGATTTAAAGTTGGTTTCTACAGTCGTTGTTTCCATAATTATCAGTTAATACAAACTGGATTTTAATTGTGTTTGGTCTTTTATTTTATTGGTTTGGCTACTATTTTATAATTTTCCATAATTTATTCAGAGGCACATCATATAGGCAGTTAACGCATCTTTTTCGTCTTTGTTTAACTCCAAATCCAATACCAAATTGAAAAACTCCACAGTGTCATCCAAGGTGGGAAGCCTATCATCATGCAAATATGGGGGCGAATCCTTTATTCCTCTCAATGGGAACGTTTTGATCGGACCTTCTGGTCTTCCTTTATAAAATCGTTCAACTTTCAAATCGTGCATATAATCATCTACAAAGGCAGGGCCGTAATGGCAACTGGCACATTGTGCTTTCCCATTGAACAATTTTTCTCCGAATAATTCTTTTTTGGTAGCCTTTTCAGGAATTAATTTACCCATGGGGCCTAATTTAGGTGCGGGAGGAAAATCGAGCATGGCATTAAAATCACCCATTCTATTGGCAACCGATTTTTGGTGTGCCCTTGGTCCAATATGCTGCATCATTCCTGGATCTCCATCAAAATACTCTTCAATTTCAGCAAAATGATCCATACTTCTGATTGAACGTTTTGATGCAAATTGCAATAAATTGTAATTACCCCTCATTGAGGGAGTCCCTACCCGTAATCGGGCCATATGCGGCCTACTGTCGGGAGCCAATTCAAAAGCCCCGTTGGTGTGTCCATTTACATGACATGAAAAGCAGGCCACACCGGCACTAGGTTCTGGCGTTACGCGATGTGTCGTATGATTAAACCAAGTTGTTGGTGTTGGCCGTAACAATTCCTTTAGACCCTCCATTTGTTCAGGGGTCAGCAATCCGTTGAAGATTTCGTAAAAATTACTTAGTGTTATTTCTTTTCCTTTAGTAACATCGCCCAATTCTTTATGGGTTGTAAGGAACATTGGGGGAGGAAATTCCGGTAGATATTGGTCAGGATAGTCGTGATCAAGATCTATTCTAAGATGTTCAGGGTGTACCTTGTTCCAATTATCGGGAAAAACCATATGCGCTGTCGAAGCCAATGGATGTGCTAGTGGTTTAAATGGGAATAAATCCCTTCTTTTTATTTCCTCGGCCGATAATTCGGCTAAATCCCCATAGTTGCTTATGCCTTTTGGCAGTCTTGAAATAGGACCCTTCATAATAGCTTTCCTACCTCCTGACATATACTGATCTTTAAAGGCCTCTCCATTGAAATCATAACGGGAATTCATGTATTCCCGAATGTCTGCCATTAATTCCGGTTTTTGTTTCTTATGAAATTCCATCCACTCATCCCATTCCATCGGAAGATTGGGGTCCATAAAGGAACTTTTTCCTTTACCACCGTAATTCCAAAGATCAAAGGGGGTTCTTTCCCCTTTCTTTATATCTGGATAAGGTAGAAGGGAGTCGATATGGCCAGATCCAAGGCCGTAATCGGGTTCAACATAATTTTCTACTTCAGCTCCTGGTGATTGCAACAAATGCAAGCCCATATTCTGGGCAACTTGAAAACCTACTAGAACAATGCTTACAAGAACAACTAAAAGAATAAAGTACTTTTTTTTCATTTTTATAAAAGCTTCAATATTATTTTATAACCATATTAATTTCGTCCACATAATCCTTTCTTAGTGGGAAACCTTCCCAT
This sequence comes from uncultured Flavobacteriaceae bacterium, assembly GCA_963762065.1. Classification (GTDB taxonomy): domain Bacteria; phylum Bacteroidota; class Bacteroidia; order Flavobacteriales; family Flavobacteriaceae; genus Maribacter_A. The sequence continues at coordinate 565,193 of CAVXJE010000004.1, forward strand.
TCCTCTGTTAAGAAAAGCCTTTTCAGGTTTGGGTGATTTGTAAATATTATTCCGAAAAAATCGAAAACCTCACGTTCATGGAACTCTGCAGTTGCCCAGATGTCATAAACGGAATCCAACGTTGGATTTTCCCTATCGGCAGTGCTTACCTTAACGACGATGATATGCCGATGCGTCGTGGATTCCAAATGATAAACCACACCCAATTCTTCACCCCAATCAACGCCACTTAGACAAAAAAGATAATCAAAATGGGTTTCAGGGTTCTTCTTTAATTGGGACATTAATTCATGAAGATGTTTTGGTTGCACAATAACATTCAAGAATTGCGAACCTTCCTCGGTGAATTCCAAAAGACTGGGATTAATAGGCTTTTCTGCCCTTGGTTGTTCTTCTGAACCTTCTTCTGTTTTAGAAGCATCCAAGGTCTCAGAAACTTTTTTAGCGTCGGGATTGGGGAACCAACTTCCAATTAATTGTTGTAATGCTTCGTTCGTCATTTTACTTATCCTTCTAAATTCCTTCAAACCAACATACAGACACTTGAATATGTTGTTTTAGATTTCGTTTTTTATTAAATGCCCATTATGGGTTTAAATTCCTTCATCAAAACCATCAATAGGATTCTTTTTGTTTTTCATGCTTTCCGTGCGAATTTTATCCTGGAGCATTAACATACCTTCCAACAAAGCCTCTGGCCTTGGTGGGCAACCAGGTACATAAACATCCACAGGGATTACATGATCCGCACCTTTTACCACAGAATACGTATTGTAAAAAAATGGTCCGCCAGAAATAGCACAAGCACCCATTGCAATTACATATTTTGGTTCGGCCATCTGGTCATACAAGCGTCTAAGTACAGGTGCCATTTTATTTACTATGGTACCTGCGATGATAATCAAATCGGCTTGTCTTGGGGAAGGTCTTGCCACTTCAAAGCCAAATCTTGAATAATCGTGACGTGCGGCACCGGTCTGCATCATTTCAATGGCACAACAACTTGTCCCGAAATAGAGGGACCAAAGCGAATTTGATCGGCCCCAATTAATGATTTTGTCCAGGGAAGTTACAATGACATTGGCGCCATTACCTGCGGGGATTACCTTTCCCGGAAAATCTTCTGGTATTTCCCCAGGCTGTCCGCTTGGTGTGTTCGAATTTTCTATTCCCATTTTAAAGCTCCTTTCTTCCATGCATAAATTAATCCTATACCCAAAATTATTAGAAAAATGAGTACCTCGATAAACGCAATTGCGCCTACACTTTTAAATACAACTGCCCACGGTATCAAAAAAGCCACTTCAACATCAAAAATCAAGAATAAGATGGCAAACAAATAATACCCTACTTTAAATTGAACCCAGGTTGGGCCTATGGTGGTCATACCGCTTTCATAGGGTTCCCTTTTTTGAGGGTTATCGGATTTGGGGGAAACCAAATTCGATAAAAAATTGGCACCAGCAACCAACACGATACCCGCAAGTAAAAACACAATAATAGCTTCTGAACCCATTTATCTTGTATTATTTTTAGAATACGCTATATATATCCCCTGAGAAGAACAGGTCATCGGTTTTCTTAAAATTGGAATTTGCTTTTACCTGAGCGGTTAGCGCATCTTCCCTTTCTTCTAAAGTAACATCATCAAAACTCCGTATGATACCTGTTACCATTGGATATTCTGAGCGTACCAACATTTGCTGTAAAGTAGGATCTTCTTCTTTAGCATTATGTACCAATAGATCTTCCTGTGTTATTCCATTTTCGCCAATAGTAACTACTTCTAATTTAAGGCCATTCAATATTAGTCCTTTATCCCTTCCCTTTCCGAAAATCATTGGTTTGCCATGCTCAACGAAAAGTTGACGATCTTCCCTGACAGCCTTATCGGTATATTTAACATAACAACCATCGTTAAAAATGGGACAGTTTTGTAATACCTCGATCAAAGAAGTGCCCTTAAACTTTTCAGCTTCAATAAAAAGCGCTGTCATTTCTTTGGGCGTATTTCCTGAAATTCTTGCAAAAAACCGTGCTTGTGCCCCTATGGCTAATTCCCCTGCTGAAAAAGGCGGTTGGGTGTTTCCATAAGGCGATGATTTTGTTTTTTGACCCACTAATGATGTGGGGGAAAATTGTCCTTTTGTCAATCCATAGATTTCATTATTGAACAAAATAATGTTCAAATCGAGATTTCTACGCAGTACATGGATAAAATGATTTCCACCAATAGCCATTGAATCGCCATCGCCAGTAATTACCCAAACACTTAAATTGGGATTTGACAATTTTACTCCGGTTGCTACTGCTGGTGCCCTACCATGAATACTATGCATTCCGTAAGTATCCATATAATAGGGAAAACGTGATGAACATCCGATTCCGGAAATAAAGACCACATCTTCTTTCTTGACCCCCATTTCCGGAAGTGCTTTTTGCATGGATCGTAAAATAACATAGTCATCACAGCCTGGACACCATCTTACTTCCTGGTCACTCGCAAAATCTTTGTACGTATATTCTTTTACCGCTGCTTCCATAATTATTTTACTAATGATTTAAACTTTTGAATCAACTCGCTGTTTGCAAATGGTAATCCCTGGACCTTATTGAATTGGAGGTAATCAAATTCAGTATGATTAATTCTCAAAACCTGGACAAATTGGCCACTGTTCAATTCACAAACAAGGATTTTTTTGAATTTTTTTAATACTTCCCCGGTATTTTTAGGAAGTGGATTTATATAATTGAAATGGGCTAACCCGATATTGGTAAAGCCTTCATCGTTTATCTGTTTTACAGCAGAATGTAGACTACCATACGTACCACCCCAACCAACTACCAATAGTTCCCCTTCTTCCGCAAATTCGGTTTTTATCTCTGGGATATAGTTTTGCACCCTTTTAACTTTTTCCGCTCTTATTTTGGTCATATATTCATGGTTTTCAGGAACATAGGATACATTTCCTGAAACGCGGTCTTTTTCCAAGCCACCTACTCTGTGCTCCAATCCAGGAGATCCGGGTATGGCCCAGTTGCGTGCCAGACTATCTTCATTCCGGTCGTAGGGATGCCAATTTTCCTTGACCTCATTAACTTTATTGTTTTTAATTTCCGGCATATTTTCTACAGACTGTATTTTCCAAGGGGCAGAACCATTGGCGATATATCCATCTGTCAATAATAGAACCGGGGTCATATGCTCCAAAGTGAGTTTTGCCGCTACATAGGCATAATCAAAACAGTTGGCAGGGGTACTTGCCGCAATAACGATTATTGGACTTTCGCCATTTCTGCCATACATAGCTTGTAATAGATCTGATTGTTCTGTTTTAGTTGGCAATCCTGTGGAAGGACCTCCCCGTTGTACATCGACTACCACTAAAGGTAGTTCTATCATCATGGCCAAGCCCAAAGCTTCCCCTTTTAGGGCCAATCCAGGCCCCGAGGTGGTAGTAATGGCCAAATCACCTGCGAACGCTGCCCCAATGGCTGATGTAATCCCTGCAATTTCATCTTCGGCCTGTAATGTTTTAACGCCAAAGTGCTTGTGTTTTACCAACTCATGCAAAATATCGGAAGCAGGGGTAATTGGGTAGGATCCCAAAAATAATTCCAATCCCGATTTTTCCGCAGCTGCCAAAAAGCCCCATGCCGTAGCCGTGTTGCCCATAATGATCCTATAGGTTCCAGGGGCCATTTTAGCTGGTGAAATGGTATAGGCATTTGGAATAATCTCCAAGGTCTCAGCAAAATAAAAACCAGCGTTCAATACTTTTGTGTTCGCTTCGATAAGTTCAGGTTTAGATTTGAACTTTTTTTTGAAAAATGCGATGGTATGCTCCTTAGATCGGTCATACATCCAATAGACCATACCCAAGGAGAACATGTTTTTACTTCTGGTGATACTTTTATTATCCAAACCTTCGACATCTTTCAATGCCTCTTTGGTCATAGTACCCATGGCCACTTCTATTACCCGATAGTTTTCCAAACTACCATCTTCAAGGGGGTTGGATTCATAAAGCGCTTTTTCGAGATTTTTTTTCGTAAAGGCATCTGTATCCACAATAACCGTATGTCCGGGTTTAAGAGCATGTAGATTGGTTTTTAATCCTGCTGGGTTCATCGCGACCAATAAGTCGACATTATCACCAGGAGTGCTTATTTCCACACTACCTATATGTACCTGAAATCCAGACACACCGTACAAACTGCCTTGTGGGGCTCTAATTTCCGCCGGATAATTGGGGAATGTTGCAACATCGTTACCAAACATTGCTGAAGTATCGGAAAACTGGGTTCCTGTTAATTGCATACCATCACCAGAATCTCCAACAAAACGGATGATTACCGCCTCTAATACTTCTTGATTTTTTTCTACTTTAGCTGTAATCATGAGTTGTATTTTTTTCTTAAGAGTCTAATACGATTAAATAAAATAGTATATTTAAGGGGCAAATATAATTTCACCTTTTAAAATGAAATATGACATTTATCATTTAAAAGGAGATGAGCATATTTTAATTTTACCAATTATAATTATAAAAGTAGAGAAAAATGGCTATCATTATAACAGATGAATGCATTAATTGTGATGCTTGTGTTTCAGAATGTCCAAACAATGCAATTTACGAACCGGATCAAGAATGGTCTTATTCCGATGGAACAGCTTTAAAAGGTACGGTTAATACCCCTGATGGAAGGGAAGTTGATGCAGATGCTGAAAACGAACCCGTTTCTGATGAGTTTTATTTTATTGTAACCGATAAGTGTACTGAATGTAAAGGTTTTCATGATGAACCACAGTGTGCCTCTGTTTGTCCAGTAGATTGTTGTGTACCTGATGATGATCATGTAGAGACTGAGGAAGTACTATTGAAAAAGAAAGTCTGGATGCATGACGAGTAATTTTCTTTTATAGAAAAGTTATCGTGGCTTTTTCAATTTTAGCTTCCACAAGCAAAGAAAGTTTTGGGAATGAATTTATATTCCCAAAACTTTTTTTTGTTAATAATATCAATGCATTCCTTGTTACTTTCTTTTCTCCTGACCAGACACCTTATTAAGTACTTACTACGGTTCTATTATTCATAACTAAATTGATTACCCAATTTCCTGACAAATGTCATAGTCTAGGTTTTAAACTGTTGCTACTTTTACCACAATTTAAGAGGCAATACCGCTGTAATCAGTTGAATTACAGGAATTTTAGGGCTATATCTATCTGATATGTCCCAGGGTTGTTTAAAAACAAAGTCATCATGAAAGAAAAATCCATTAAGTTAATTTGCGACGCTAATGAAGCCGTTGCCAGGGTCGCACATAAGACCAATGAGGTCTGTGCCATTTATCCCATTACCCCTGCTTCACCCATGGGAGAACACGTAGATGTGTACAGCTCTAGGGGTGAAAAAAATATTTGGGATAATGTACCAAGAATTGTCGAAATGCAAAGTGAAGGGGGAGCTGCAGGTGCAGTCCATGGAGCTTTGCAAGCAGGTGCCTTAACAACTACATTTACTGCTTCCCAAGGATTATTATTAATGATTCCCAACATGTACAAAATGGCAGGCGAGTTATTGCCTTCGGTAATACATGTTGCAGCACGTACTATTGCCACTCATGCATTATCAATTTTTGGAGACCATTCTGATGTCATGGCCGCAAGACAAACAGGATTCTCCATGTTATTTGGGGGTTCTGTGCAAGAAGCCCAGGATTTTGCATTAATATCCCAAGTGGCAACTTTAAAATCAAGAATACCATTTATGAATATTTTTGATGGATTTAGAACATCACACGAGATTTCTAAAATAGACGGTATTACTGATGATGTCATTAAAGACATGATGCCAGAAGATGAAATAATGGCTCATAAAAAACGCTCTTTAGATCCAGATAATCCAGTAATTAGAGGTACATCACAAAATCCGGATGTATTCTTCCAAGCAAGGGAAGCGGCTAACCTTTATTACGATAAAGTCCCTGGAATTGTTGAAGACACCATGACGGAGTTTTACAAACATACTGGCAGAAAATATAGTCTTTTCTATTATGTTGGTCATCCAGAAGCAGAAAAAGTTGTGGTAATTATGGGTTCTGGTCAAGGTCCTGTAATGGAAGCTGTAGACACATTGGTTAAAAATGGTGAAAAAGTAGGGGCTATTATAGTACGTTTATTCAGACCTTTCTCTATTAGTCATTTTGTGGATGCATTACCAGAAACAGTTAAGAAAGTTGCTGTTTTAGACAGAACAAAAGAACCGGGTAGTTTAGGCGAACCTCTTTATCAAGATGTTGTAACTGCCTTTTTGGAAAGTGACAGAGCAATGCCAGAAATTATCGGGGGACGTTTTGGTTTATCTTCTAAGGAATTCGATCCAGCAATGGTGAAAGCGGTTTATGATGAATTGGATAAAGAAAAACCACTTAATCACTTTACTGTTGGTATAAATGATGATGTGTCATTCAGAAGTCTAGAAATAGGTGACCGATT
>CAVXJE010000005.1:0-278356 GCA_963762065.1 uncultured Flavobacteriaceae bacterium
ACGTGTAGTTGACTGACGGTACCGTAAGAATAAGGACCGGCTAACTCCGTGCCAGCAGCCGCGGTAATACGGAGGGTCCGAGCGTTATCCGGAATTATTGGGTTTAAAGGGTCCGTAGGCGGGCCATTAAGTCAGTGGTGAAAGTCTGCAGCTCAACTGTAGAATTGCCTTTGATACTGGTGGTCTTGAGTTATGGTGAAGTGGCTGGAATATGTAGTGTAGCGGTGAAATGCATAGATATTACATAGAACACCGATTGCGAAGGCAGGTCACTAACCATATACTGACGCTGATGGACGAAAGCGTGGGGAGCGAACAGGATTAGATACCCTGGTAGTCCACGCCGTAAACGATGGATACTAGCTGTCCGGGACCTTGAGTCCTGGGCGGCCAAGCGAAAGTGATAAGTATCCCACCTGGGGAGTACGTTCGCAAGAATGAAACTCAAAGGAATTGACGGGGGCCCGCACAAGCGGTGGAGCATGTGGTTTAATTCGATGATACGCGAGGAACCTTACCAGGGCTTAAATGTAGATTGACAGGGGTAGAGATACCTTTTCCTTCGGGCAATTTACAAGGTGCTGCATGGTTGTCGTCAGCTCGTGCCGTGAGGTGTCAGGTTAAGTCCTATAACGAGCGCAACCCCTGCCGTTAGTTGCCAGCATGTAAAGATGGGGACTCTAACGGGACTGCCGGTGCAAACCGTGAGGAAGGTGGGGATGACGTCAAATCATCACGGCCCTTACGTCCTGGGCCACACACGTGCTACAATGGCCGGTACAGAGAGCAGCCACTTGGCGACAAGGAGCGAATCTACAAAACCGGTCACAGTTCGGATCGGGGTCTGCAACTCGACCCCGTGAAGCTGGAATCGCTAGTAATCGGATATCAGCCATGATCCGGTGAATACGTTCCCGGGCCTTGTACACACCGCCCGTCAAGCCATGGAAGCCGGGAGTGCCTGAAGTCCGTCACCGTAAGGAGCGGCCTAGGGCAAGATCGGTAACTAGGGCTAAGTCGTAACAAGGTAGCCGTACCGGAAGGTGCGGCTGGAACACCTCCTTTCTAGAGAACCGACGATCGATCGTGGTCGATTTTCCCGGTCCCGTCCTTTCGATTTAATTCAAAAAGCGAACTGTCTTTATAATACCATTATATAAGTAAATACCTTTTCGGGCCATGTGCCTGTTGGGGTAGGGACAGTCCCATAGCTCAGCTGGTTAGAGCGCTACACTGATAATGTAGAGGTCGGCAGTTCGAGTCTGCCTGGGACTACTGTGTCCGGGCATCTCGCAAGGGTTGTTGGGGCGACGTTCATTGATTGGAGTACTGGAAATTTTAGGAGTTGGGTATCCCAAGTTGGCGTTCGGTCATCGATTAACTGATAACTGTTAACTGATAGCCGACGACTAAAAAACGGGGGATTAGCTCAGCTGGCTAGAGCGCCTGCCTTGCACGCAGGAGGTCATCGGTTCGACTCCGATATTCTCCACGATGGATGCTTTAAAAAGCAGGATCGCAATGATAGAAACAAGAAAAGCTTGCTTTTCATGGTTTCTAAAATGAGATTCTTTTAATGCATTCTCAAAATTGAAGTTTGAGGAGCAACGTAAGTTACTCCGAAAAGTTCATTTTGGAAAAAGTTCATTGACATATTGGGACAGGGCACGTATTTTTCCCGCAAGGGAAGTGGTATGTGCACTGAAGAGAAAACACGAATTTTTTAAGTAAAGAAGTACGAATTAGAATAAAGATTAAAAGGTCTGGCGACAAGCTAGATAAGGGCGTATGGGGAATGCCTAGGCTCTCAGAGGCGATGAAGGACGTGATAAGCTGCGAAAAGCTACGGGGATCGGCACACACGATATGATCCGTAGGTATCCGAATGGGGCAACCCACTATATTGAAGATATAGTATCCGCAAGGAGGCAAACCCGGTGAACTGAAACATCTAAGTAGCCGGAGGAGGAGAAAACAAAAGTGATTCCGAAAGTAGCGGCGAGCGAAATCGGATTAGCCCAAACCAATGTTGTTTCGGCAATATTGGGGTTGTAGGACCACGCTGTTCGACGTGCGATGAATCAGAACCCTTTGGAAAGAGGGGCCATAGACGGTGATAGCCCGGTATGAGCAAAGACCATTGTCGATAGTGGTATCCTGAGTAGTGCGGGGCACGTGAAACCCTGTATGAATCCGGCGGGACCATCCGCCAAGGCTAAATACTCCTGAGAGACCGATAGTGAACCAGTACCGTGAGGGAAAGGTGAAAAGAACCGTGAATAACGGAGTGAAAAAGATCCTGAAACCATACGCTTACAAGCGGTCGGAGCCGCGCCTTTGGCGCGGTGACGGCGTGCCTTTTGCATAATGAGCCTACGAGTTACTTTTACTGGCAAGGTTAAGTCCTTTAGGGACGGAGCCGTAGCGAAAGCGAGTCTTAATAGGGCGCCATAGTCAGTAGTAGTAGACGCGAAACCGTGCGATCTACCCATGGGCAGGTTGAAGCTGTGGTAACACATAGTGGAGGACCGAACCCGTTGACGTTGAAAAGTCTTGGGATGACCTGTGGGTAGGGGTGAAAGGCCAATCAAGCTCGGAAATAGCTCGTACTCCCCGAAATGCATTTAGGTGCAGCGTGTAGATAGTTTCATAGAGGTAGAGCTACTGATTGGATGCGGGGGCTTCACCGCCTACCAATTCCTGACAAACTCCGAATGCTATGAAATGTTTCTGCGCAGTGAGGGCATGGGTGCTAAGGTCCATGTCCGAAAGGGAAAGAACCCGGACCATCAGCTAAGGTCCCAAAGTGTGTGCTAAGTTGACAAAACGCGGTGGAACTGCATTGACAGCCAGGATGTTGGCTTGGAAGCAGCCATTCATTTAAAGAGTGCGTAACAGCTCACTGGTCGAGCGGTTCCGCATGGATAATGATCGGGCATAAGCACACCACCGAAGCTATGGCTTTGCGCCATCTGGCGCAAGGGGTAGGGGAGCATTGTAGTGCCGCTGAAGGTGTACCTGCGAGGGATGCTGGAGGAGCTACAAACGAAAATGTAGGCATAAGTAACGATAATGTGGGCGAGAAACCCACACGCCGAAAGACTAAGGTTTCCCCAGCTATGCTAATCAGCTGGGGGTCAGTCGGGACCTAACGCAGACCCGAAGGGGGAAGTGGATGGACAACAGGTTAATATTCCTGTACCCGCTCGCATTGAAAGCGACGGAGGCGAGGAGTTGGTGCGTGCAGACGGAATTGCACGTTGAAGGGAGCGGTAACGCCCCGATAGTACACCGAGGCTACGGCCAAGGTGATAATCCAGCATATCGACTTCCAAGAAAAGCAAGCGAAGCGGCCCGTACCCTAAACCGACACAGGTAGTTGGGATGAGAATTCTAAGGCGCTCGAGAGATTCATGGCTAAGGAACTAGGCAAAATAGACCCGTAACTTCGGGAGAAGGGTCGCCCTGACGTAAAAGTCAGGGCCGCAGTGAAGAGGTCCAGGCGACTGTTTATCAAAAACACAGGGCTCTGCTAAATCGAGAGATGAAGTATAGGGCCTGACACCTGCCCGGTGCTGGAAGGTTAAGAGGAGATGTCATCTTCGGAGAAGCATTGAATTGAAGCCCCAGTAAACGGCGGCCGTAACTATAACGGTCCTAAGGTAGCGAAATTCCTTGTCGGGTAAGTTCCGACCTGCACGAATGGTGCAACGATCTGGACACTGTCTCGGCCATGAGCTCGGTGAAATTGTAGTATCGGTGAAGATGCCGGTTACCCGCAGTGGGACGAAAAGACCCCGTGCACCTTTACTATAGCTTCGTATTGACCTTGGTCAAGCAATGTGTAGGATAGCTGGGAGACTTTGAAGCTGCATCGCCAGGTGTGGTGGAGTCATTGTTGAAATACCAGCCTTTGCTTGTCCGGGGCCTAACCCTCGAAAAGAGGGAACAGTGCGTGGTGGGTAGTTTGACTGGGGTGGTCGCCTCCAAAAGAGTAACGGAGGCTTCTAAAGGTGCCCTCAATACGGTTGGCAATCGTGTGTAGAGTGCAATGGCACAAGGGCGCTTGACTGTGAGACATACAGGTCGAACAGGTTGGAAACAAGAGCATAGTGATCCGGTGGTTCCGCATGGAAGGGCCATCGCTCAAAGGATAAAAGGTACGCCGGGGATAACAGGCTGATCTCCCCCAAGAGCTCATATCGACGGGGGGGTTTGGCACCTCGATGTCGGCTCGTCACATCCTGGGGCTGGAGAAGGTCCCAAGGGTTGGGCTGTTCGCCCATTAAAGTGGCACGCGAGCTGGGTTCAGAACGTCGTGAGACAGTTCGGTCTCTATCTACTGCGGGCGTTAGAAATCTGCGTGGATCTGACCCTAGTACGAGAGGACCGGGTCGGACTGACCGCTGGTGCACCAGTTGTCCCGCCAGGGGCATCGCTGGGTAGCTATGTCGGGATTGGATAAGCGCTGAAAGCATATAAGCGCGAAACCAGCCACAAGATGAGATTTCTTTAAAGGGCCGTGGGAGATGACCACGTTGATAGGCCATAGGTGCAGGGGCAGTAATGTCCGTAGCCGAGTGGTACTAATTGCCCGTTGAGCTTGCGCATATAAGTCCCCTACTTCCGTTTATCGGAAGGTAGGGGCGACAACCTTTTTAATGTTCGAAACGCGCCTTTTTACTTAAAGAACACGTATTTTTCCCTTCGACTGTCCCATTATTATGTCAACAAAATCGCGGCCTTGCCGCAGTTCAATGTCGAGAGTCCAAAGTCCAAGGTCCATATTCCTTGGACCTATAACTTGAAACCTTGAACCTATAACTTAGGTGGCCATGGCGACGGGGCCCACCCCTTACCATTCCGAACAGGGAAGTTAAGCCCGTCTGCGCCGATGGTACTGCCACACCAGGTGGGAGAGTAGGCCGCCGCCTTTTTCGAGGATCCCGATCATTCATTTGGTCGGGATCCTTTTTTTTGGCGCATTGTGGGCGGGCCGCGCCAATGGCGTGATCGATTCCCGGATCCCTTTGCGCAGCACTTCGTTTGCACTCAGGGAAGGTCATCGATAGGCCGCCGCCTTGCCCCAAGCTCTGCGTGGTCTTGGGACCCTCACATCGAAAGATCGTCAGGGAATTTTTATTTTTACATCGAATTAGTTAATTGAAAAGATATAATGGTAAAAAGCTTATCGTATAAATCAGAGGAAAAACTTAATACAATCTCCCACGGAATCGGAGTTCTTTTTGGAATCATTGGTTTTTATTTTCTTCTTCTAGAAAACTCGCATAGAACAACTTTTTCCACACATAGTATAATTATCTACAGTTTAAGTATAATTGTTTTGTTCGCAGCATCGACCCTCTATCATTCAGTTTCGAATTTCGAACTGAAAAAGAAGTTTCGCATATTGGATCATATTAGCATTTATCTATTGATTGCCGGAACGTATACCCCGGTCGCATTGATTACTTTGGAAGCAGGCAATGGTTGGCTTATTTTATATAGTGTTTGGGGATTTGCTGTAATTGGTACTATCCTTAAAATATTTTTTACTGGAAAATATGAGGTAATTTCCCTTTTACTTTATTTGGCTATGGGCTGGTTGATCGTATTGGATTTTCAAAATCTTTTGAACAATACTAGCACTTTGGGTATTCAATTACTAATGTTGGGAGGGGCCTTTTATACGATTGGTATTATTTTTTACGCTTGGAGAAGAATACCTTACAATCATTTAATTTGGCATTTCTTTGTTTTAGGAGGTGCCGTAAGCCATTGGTTGTTTATTTTCTATGATGTCGTTTAGATGTATTTCATTCTTATCTGTTTGATAATGGGGTATCATCACATTTTAAATCCCCCGAAGCATATTGCAATCCGTCTAAAAAGAACTGGAGCAATGATGGATTTTCAAAGCTTTGGGCATTGTGGGAAGGGGAGGAATAGAATATACGTCCTTTACCATATTTCTTGATCCATGAAATGTATTTAATGTTGTCTTTAACTTCTTCTTTCTTACCTTCCAATTTATCGGCCTCCATATAAAGTAGGGGTCTGAAGTTATAATCAAAATAAGCATTGTTGAACATATATGGTTCATCTATGTGCTTAAAACCTTCTCCATTGAAAGCTTGTAATAAAGGATGGGTTTTATCCATTAATTTTACTTGTATCATTTGCTGCTTAGGGTGGTAATCAAAACTTCCTCCCACCATTTCACCAAATTTCGGGGATTTGTTCTGCATTATTATACCGCCATGCAAAGCCACTAATCCTCCACCTTTTTTTACATATTTTAAAATATTTTGCTCCAGTTTATCAGCTTTTTTCAATCTTTGTTTGTCATTCAATGATTCATCTTCTTTGAGTTTATCCCAAAACAAATTCCTTTTATCATCAATAGGACAGTTATTGTTAAGGATAATAGCATCAAACTTTTTTAGATTCTTCATATTAAACACTTTAATGTCTTTTGAAGTCTGCATTTCATAGGCATTCGACTTGTTGCCAATCATTTTCATAACTGCCTCAGTGTGGGGAATGGTCCAATGCTCGTAACCAGTGTGCAATGAGAAAATAAGTACTTTTTTCTTCTTTGCTAAAGGTATTCTAGCTATTGAAGGGGCTATATTTTCAATTTTTGCCAGCCATTCATTTGTTAAATCAAAGGGTTTCATATCCTGACCTGTGCCAATACCAACAAACAATAAGATTAATAAGGGTGCTTTTATTATTTTCATTTTCATGGGTAATTTAATATCTTGAATCTTTCAAGTCAACTTATTCAAGGAAAACATTGATTGTTTTTACGAATTTAAAACTTCCCCATAAGTTTCAAAGAAATTTTCTAATTGTATCATATTCTTATTTAAAAAGGCCATAGTCTCTCGCCAAGTATATTTATTATGGATTGAGACCCCTTCCTTTTCGACATAGACCCTTGATATTTCCTTTTGATTTTCCAATATAAAGGAATCATCAAAAATAGCATTTGGCAGGTATTCATCTTTTAGTATGCATTTCAAGGAAATCAATTTTTCCCAAAGTTCTATTCTCTTCCCAAGATCAATGTGTTCAACATCCAAGGAAACAAATGCACTTTTCAAATCAAAATTAAATTTTAAGGCAAGTCCCTTTATTTTTGTGTCATACAATATCCACTTTCGCGGATATGATTTGCCAAAAGCTATCCAAAAATCCTGTCGAAGCCTTTTTGATGCTGACTTACTGAACATTTAAAGAACATATGCGATTACGATTCCTAGCATAATAACTACCAGCTTTCTTAAATTGAACTTATGTCCTTCGGAAGTTTCGAATAAAATAACGGTGGAAATATGCAAAAATACTCCTATGACCAAAGCTGTAATCGGTGCATAAAATTGGTTTGCAAATTCGAAATTAGCGGCCATGTACGTGCCAATTGGCGTCATTAATGAAAATAAAACAATGAAGAAGAGGGCATTGGCCAATTTTATTTTGGAATTCAATAAGAATATACTCAAAATAATTGCGATGGGTATTTTGTGAATGAGGATGCCATAAATGATATTTTCATGCTGTTCAATGGGAAAGCCTTCCAATAAGGAATGTAAAGAAAGGCTAACAAACAGCAACCAGGGGAAATTGGTCTTTTCAATGTCTAAATGTACGTGACCATGTTCAGCACCTTTGGAAAAGAATTCGAGGAAAATCTGAAATAAGATTCCCAACATTACAAAAACACCAACAGTTTTGGCATCCGATTTTTCATAAACAGAAGGAAATAATTCAAAAATGGTCAATGCCAAAAGAAATGCCCCACTAAAAGCCAACAAGAGTTTGAAATTTTCCTTGTTTTTTGGTTTTACAACAAATACAAATACAAAACTTAACAAGACCCCAAGAATGGGCAATAAATAGGTCATTAAAGCTGCTTTAGGTAGTACCACAATTTAAGGCCACATAATGTGGATGGGATAAAAATACTGTATTTTTGTCGCAATCTTTATAGTGGGTATGAACAATAATTTTCGAATGGTGGCCAAAACCTTATTTGGCTTTGAAGCGCTTTTGGCAAAAGAATTACGCAACCTTGGTGCTAGCAATGTGGTAGAGGGTGTAAGAAGTGTTTCATTCGATGGTGATACCGGATTTATGTATAAGGCCAATCTTTGTTTACGCACTGCGATCAAAATCATAAAGCCCATTCATTCATTTAAAGTTCAAAATGAGAATGAACTTTATAGGAAAATATATAATATGGATTGGTCCGGATATCTTTCGGCCGATACAACCTTTGCGATTGATACAACATTGTTTTCTGAGGTTTTCACCCACTCACTTTATGTTTCCCAAAAAATCAAGGATGCCATTGTAGACAAGTTTAGGGATACCGTTGGGGATCGACCCAATGTTGATGTGAAATTCCCGGACATTCGTATCAATATACACATCCATAATGAACATTGTAATGTTTCGCTTGATAGTTCAGGCAGGTCCTTACACCATCGTGGTTATAGAACAGCGACAAATATTGCACCTATCAATGAAGTGTTGGCCGCTGGATTGTTGTTATTAAGTGGATGGGACGGACAATCGGATTTTTTGGATCCTATGTGTGGAAGTGGAACTTTTTTGACAGAAGCCGCCATGATAGCCTGTAATATTCCGGCCAATATTAATAGAAAGGAATTTGCCTTTGAGAAATGGGAGGATTTTGATGAGGAACTTTTTGATAAAATAGTGGAAAGTAGTCTGAAAAAGACACGTGAATTCCACCATAAAATTGTAGGATATGATAAGGCTCCATCAGCAGTTAGGAAATCTATTGACAATGTAGCCAACGCTAACCTATCGGAATACATTCATGTTGAGCGAAAAAGCTTTTTTGATTCCACCAAGTTTACTGAAAATCATTTGCATATGGTTTTCAATCCTCCTTATGGAGAAAGGTTGGATCTTGATATGGAGGAGTTCTATGCTTCAATCGGTGATACCTTAAAACAGGAATATCCAGGGACAGATGCCTGGTTCATTACTTCGAATTTAGAGGCATTAAAATTTGTAGGGCTTCGACCTTCAAGAAAAATAAAGGTTTTCAATAGCCAATTGGAATCGCGATTGGTAAAATATGTTATGTACGAGGGGAGTAAGAAAGCAAAATATCAAAAACAAGAATAAAAATACAATTCGTAAACTTCGTTTGGAACTATTCTCCAGATTTTGGTATGTCTGCCTTCTTCTTAGCTTTCTTTGCCTTTTTATATAATGGTATCATATAGGTGAGCGAGTAGTTATATCCTATTCCAAAATTACTTCCGTCAGTTACCTTATTGAAACCAGGGATGAAAAGGTTCGGGAATTCATCGTCCTCATTATTACTTATTAAAAATCCCAAGCGAATACTGCCACCTAAATAAATATTGGCAAAAAGTTCAGCTTTCAGTCCAAAAACAAATTCCAACCATGAGGCACTCAATCCTCCAAACTCCTGAGGTTCAGAAGAACCAATTGGAAATTCCACGGGATTCCAATATCTGTTAGTGTCAAAATATTGAAAATCGTTCAATGTTTGGCTAAAACTGCTTACTGAATATCTACCTCCTATGAAAATGGTGTTGTTCATACCGTACCAATTCTCATAGGTGTTGTAATCAACACCTAATTTTATATAACTCCCCGATGAGTTGAAATTATAAAGGTCTTCTTGCTTTGTCTTTTTTTCATTGCCAACTTCCCCCGCAACATATAAATTTTGGGTTATTCTATAATCAGCTACAATTTCAAGCCCTGAATAATCATCGTTGGTCTGTGAAATAATGATTCGGCTTAGGTCAATACCCGCCCTAAGTCCATAAGTTTGTTTATGTACCACGGTATCCACCGCTTGAAGGTCTATGGGCTTATCTTGTGCCGATACAATATTAAAGCACATGAGAAGACTAATGCTAATGAAATATCTTAACATGGGCTGTTTCTGAATTTTCTATGGTTGGGGATATTATTTCCAATTTTTTTATCCAATTATCTGAATCTACTGTTAGCGTTGGACTTAGGTTTTCATAATTGGCAACAAAACCACATGCCCTTGAAACAAATACATCTTTGGTTACATGATTGATCGTCAAGGTGTCGGTATTGCCTATTTCAACATCATTTTCATCAGCAGAATTTGAAATGAGTAAATAAGTAGTGCTGGTATTATCTGCTCGTAGTGGAATGGCCAATGAATCTGCTGTGCTTCTATCGGTGAACGTATCAACAGTTGTTGTTTGACCTAATCCTAAAACTCTTAGCGTGGTAACATTTTTAGTTTGGGTAGTATCCAAATCATTATAAAAACGTATCACCAATAAAGGTGTATCGCCATCAACGCAAATATCATCTTTTTCACAGGCCGAAAAAGCAATAATTCCAAGTAGGATGAAACAAGCAATTGTTGTTTTTTTCATAGGATTATAACTTTTCCAAAAGTACAACATTTTCTACGTGATGTGTTTGCGGAAACATATCAACAGGCTGTATTTTGGTAACAGCGTACATATGTTTCATCAATGCAAGATCCCTGGCTTGGGTTGCACTATTGCAACTAACATAAACCACTTTTTCAGGAGCAATATTCAAAATTTGTTGCACAACATCCTTGTGCATGCCATCCCTTGGTGGATCTGTAATGATTACATCAGGCATACCGTGTCTTTTGATAAATTCTTCATTGAACACACTTTTCATATCACCTACAAAGAAATCCACATTTTTGATTTTGTTGATATCCGCATTTAATTTAGCATCGGCAATCGCTTCTGGAACAGATTCTATCCCAATCACTTTTTTTGCGCTTTTTGACACAAATTGGGCTATGGTTCCGGTCCCTGTGTATAGGTCATAAACCAGCTCTTTTCCTGTTAACCCAGCAAAATCCCTCGCTACTTTGTACAATTCATACGCCTGTTCGGAATTGGTCTGATAAAAAGATTTGGCGTTGATCTTAAATCTTAGTCCTTCCATTTTCTCGATAATATGATCCCTACCAGAAAAGCAAATTATATTTTGATCGTAAATAGTATCGTTCTGTTTTTTATTGATGACGTATTGTAAGGATGTAATCATAGGAAAAGTTTCATCCAAATGTTTCAATAAAGACTCCCTTTTAGCTATATCTTCCTCATAAAACTGAACTAAAACCATTATTTCACTAGTTGATGTAGTTCGTATCATCAAGGTGCGTAACATACCATGTTGGTTTCTGGGATTAAAGAATGTGATCTTGTTGTTTATTGCAAAATCCTTGACTTCTAAACGAATAGCATTGGAAGGGTCTGCTTGCAGGTGGCATTTCTTTATATCCAATATTTTGTCCCACATACCAGGAATATGGAACCCCAAAGCATTTTTATCTTGAATCTCTTCTTTGGATTGAATTTCGTCCAAAGTCAACCAACGACTATCTGAAAAAGAGAATTCCATTTTATTGCGATAAAAATACTGTTTTTCAGAGCTCAGGATAGGATTTAATTTGGGCAAATCTAAATGCCCAATGCGACGAAGATTATTTTCTACCTCTTTTTGTTTGTAAAACAACTGGTGTTCATAACCCATATGTTGCCATTTACATCCGCCACAAATACCAAAATGTTCACATTGTGGTTCAACACGTTTATCTGAATAAGAGAGGAAATTGATTGCCACACCTTCAAAATATGCCTTTCTCTTTTTAGTCGTCTGTACATCAACCACATCACCAGGAACCGTATTGTTCATGAAAATAACCCTACCGTCAGGTGCTTTTCCTACTGTTTTCCCTTTGGCACCTGCATCAACAACCTCTACATTCTCAAAGATTTGCCTTCTACTTTTTTTACGCATGGCGCAAAAGTACTAATAGGTTTGCATTTATTACAGTTATCTTTAAATTGAATAGCACAAAAAAATCCCAATAATTTTTGAACCTTTTTAGTTATTATATGTCTTTAACGTAGAACGATCAATCAATGACCGCAAATAAAGTATTCGATGCATTGTTGGTATTGCAATATCAAGCAGGGGATAAAACAGCCTTGGGAATATTGGCAAAAAGGTATCATAAGAAGTTTTGCAGTCATGCTTATTGGTATACCCATGACTTTGATGCTTCAAAGGATATAGTGCAGGATTGTTGGGGAATTATAATAAAAAAGCTTGGAAACTTAAGGGACCCAAATTGTTTTTCAAGTTGGGCGTTGCGAATAATAACCCGAAAGTCTTTGGATTTTTTAAATCAGAATAAAAGTAAAAGGGGAAAATTAAAGCAATTTCATCAATCAAAATATGAAATCATTTTAGAAGAAGATAATAACCCCGATTTGGTTGGTTTGCAAGCGGCAATTAGAAGCTTGTCCAAGAACCAACAGATTGTACTTCGATTATTCTATACCCAGGAGTATTCATTAATGGAAATAAGCGAAATATTGGATATTTCAATTGGAACGGTAAAATCACGTTTGTTCCATTCAAGAGAAAAACTAAAAACAATTTTAAAATAGAAATCATGAACAAGGATAGAGAAAAAATCGACGAATTGATCAAGGAAACATTAAACAAAGAAGAAGCGCAGTTCTATGATAAATTGGAAGAACAGAACCTGATTGGTAAATTAGGTGAAGTTTACAAAGGTAAACTTGGATGGTTGGCAGTTATAATGAATATTGTGCACATGGTCATTTTTGGATTGCTTATTTATTGTTTTGTTCGGTTTTTTGGCACCAATGAAACCAATGAGCTTATAAAATGGGCTTCAGCGGGTTTTATATGTATGATTGTCATGGGAATGTTAAAACTATTTATTTGGATGCAAATGGATAAAAACGATATTCTTCGGGAATTGAAAAGACTAGAACTACAAGTGGCAACACTCTCGGGAAAGCTAAATAATTAGGGATATAAACTAAAACGGAATATTTCACGAATCAAGGAACATTTTGTACTTTAGCGCCTCTGCATAGGATGATTTCTCTCCCAAAGAAGGAATTGCTAAAGTTTTATTTAAAATATCAAGTATCATGTCAGTTTTAGAAAAAATTAGCTCTAAAGATGCGATTGCTTTGGAAGAAAAGTATGGTGCGCATAATTACCACCCACTACCTGTGGTTTTAACCAGGGGGGAAGGGGTTCATGTTTGGGATGTCGAGGGAAAGAAATACTACGATTTCCTATCGGCCTATTCGGCAGTAAATCAAGGCCATTGTCACCCAAAAATCATTGCAGCTCTTAAGGCGCAAGCCGAGAATTTAACTCTTACTTCCCGTGCTTTTTACAACGATATACTCGGAAAATACGAAAAGTATATAACCGAATTTTTTGGTTTTGAGAAGGTATTACCAATGAACACTGGTGCTGAAGCGGTGGAAACTGCGATAAAAATTGCCCGTAAATGGGGGTATGAAAAAAAGGGAATACATTCCAATAAAGCTAAGATTATTGTTTGTCAGAATAATTTTCATGGGAGAACGGTAACTATAATCTCAGCATCCAATGATCCAGTGGCAACAGAGAATTTTGGACCTTTTACACCAGGAATGGTTTCTATCAGGTACAACGATATTAATGCCCTTAAAGAAGTTTTGGATGATGAAAATGTGGCTGCATTTTTAGTTGAACCTATTCAAGGTGAAGCCGGGGTTTATGTGCCGCATGAGAAGTATCTTGAAGAGGCGTATAGACTTTGTAAGAAAAGAAATGTCCTCTTCATTGCCGACGAAGTACAAACTGGAGTTGCAAGAACGGGTAAATTATTGGCAATAGATTATGCTGGTATAAAACCCGATATCCTGATTTTAGGAAAAGCCCTTTCAGGCGGAGTATTTCCTGTATCCGCTGTATTGGCCAACAATGATATAATGGAAGTAATACGTCCTGGGAACCATGGTTCCACATTTGGGGGTAATCCATTGGCTTGTGCTGTAGCGATAGCCGCGTTGGAAGTTGTTAAAGAAGAAAACCTCGCTGCAAATGCCTATAAACTTGGTGAGCTTTTCAGAAGTGAAATACAAAAACTAATCGGGAAAACCGATTTGATTAGTATGGTCAGGGGTAAAGGATTGTTGAATGCTATAGTTATAAATGATACTGAAGATAGCTCAACGGCTTGGGACATTTGCATGTTACTTAAAGAGAATGGTCTTTTAGCCAAGCCTACACATGGTAATATAATACGATTTGCTCCACCCTTGGTTATAACCAAAGATGAGTTATTGGATTGTATTTCAATAATCTCGAAAACGATAAAACAATTTGAGAAATAAAATAATCCCCTGAATGAATTTTTTTCAGGGGACTATTTAAACTAAAATACACCTTCAGATGCTGCACCAGCAATAATTGCTGCTATTACCCCAAAGTATAGGATGCTAAATACCAAGAGTATTGCAGCTAGCGCCAATCCAATATAAGACAAGACTCTTCCTGTTTTTACATTTTCATATCCTGTATACCTTCCAGGTTCGGCATTGTGGATCCGTTCAGCGTTTTTTGCTTTAGACAGACCAATAAAGCCAAAGATGGCGCCAAATGGCCCACAACAAACGAGTGTTAGGATTACAGCCAAAATACCGAAAGTCAGTGCGTTACTAGCATCTGGTAAAGGTTCTTGATTCATAATCTTAATTTAATATTATTGCCATTGTTCCATCATTTCTTGCATCTGTTCCATATAAGCATCCCATCCACCCATATTTTGAACTGAGTAAATAGTCCATATTAATGAGATGACACCCAAAACAAGACCAATAATTGCAATAATTTTAGCAGTTTTTAATGTGCTATAATTTGAATAACCTTCAGGATTGAGTTTGTAGGTGTTTTCATCTTTTTTGGTCAAAAATAATGCGATTCCAGAAAGAAGAATCCCGCCAATACCTGCGCTGAAGCAGCAGCAAATAAATGATAGTATCGAAAGGACGATGGCTATTGTTACATTAGGTAGTTTTTGTTGTTCCATAAATATAAAGGTTTAGTTATAAAAATTTCATTATAAATTTTCCGAGAATAAGTACTACACTCGAAATCATTAATGTGATGATTATCTTGTTCCCATATTTAATATTGAAAAAGTTGTCTGCCAATAAGAACCCCAATAAGGGAATTATGGTAAAAGTAGCCGGGTACATATGAAAAGCTTCCAAAAATTCACCTTGAAATAGTAGCGAAACAGAACGCTGTGCACCACAACCCGGACATTCTACCCCGAATAACTTTTTATTCAAGCACGGAAGCATATAATCTTCCAAAAAAAATAAAAAAGTTGCTAATTGCATTTTTACTTTAATTCTAATTCTTTAGGAAAAATAACCATTATTTTTGGGGTATAAAACAAATTCATGGTGCTTTTTGAAGTAGGGGATAGAGTAGAAGTATTAGACGAATTGTTAAGAGGTGAAGTTGTTGCCGTTGCTTCATCGGAAATAACTATTGAATCCGAAGATGGGTTTATAATGAAATTTACCCCAAATGAGTTGGTTAAGATGTCTGATTCAAATGATATAAAAGTATCGAATTATGAGATATCCCAAATAAAGGCTGAGAAGGAAAGTAAGAACAAAAGGAATAAACCTAGAATAAATCCAAAAGAACGCAATGCTCCTGCAATGGAAGTTGATTTGCATATTAATCAACTTGTGAAATCTGCCAAAGGAATGACCAACCATGAAATGCTGAATTTACAAATGGAAACCGCTAAGCGACAACTTGAATTTGCCATGCGCAAACGCATACAGAAAATCGTCTTTATTCATGGTGTTGGTGAAGGAGTCTTAAAAGAAGAACTTAATTTTCTTTTTGGCAGGTATGGAAATGTAAAATACTATGATGCCGATTACCAAAAATATGGAGTAGGGGCAACAGAGGTTTATATTTATCACAGTATTTGATTTTACCTTAATATTGAAAGCTACTATTGGGTTATGATCGTGCCAAAATCATTGATCTGTAAATCGGTAATCCTTTGGTTTGTTGAAGTAATAAAGGTTATACCACTTAATTGAATAGTATGTTCATAGGTAGTTGTCGTACCATCAGTAACCATGGTGGTGGTCACCAATACTTCCCCATCGGTGGCTTCGATTTCTTCAACTACAGACGGTGTTGTGGTTGGGATAGCATCACAGAAGTAATTACTTGACACATTATCTGAAAAAGCCCTGTAGGTGATTTTAGATTGGCTGGGTATTACGCTACTTATTGTTGCCGCAGAAGCTTCATTTTTGAGAACGCCGGATTGTAATTCAAGTATTAAGGCTTCCGTATCATTTATCTTAAAGTAAACAGTGCTTGAAGTGGTAACTGTGGATTCGCAAGTTTGTATGGTGGTAATGCTATCGAAATCAATGGTTTCAATTGTTAAGTCCCCATCGTTACAAGATATAATCAATGCTAAAAAGCAGAAAAATAAGCCGTTTTTCATGGTTCAAATTTAAATGAAATAAACCACAAGTTTATTCTCTTTAGGAGAGAATTTACATTTAATTCGGTTATTTTTGAGCTTATTTTATGTTGGAAAACACGCAATGAAGAACATTTATTTAGACAACGCTGCCACTACCCAAATTAGGGAAGAGGTAATTGTGAAGATGCAGGAAGCAATGTCTAATTATTATGGCAACCCTTCGTCTACCCATAGTTTTGGACGTACTGCTAAGACCGCAGTTGAAACTGCACGCAAGAATATTGCAAAGTATCTGAACGCGCATCCATCGGAAATAATTTTCACTTCTGGTGGTACTGAGGCCGATAATATGATTTTACGAAGTGCTGTAAGGGATTTAGGTATAAAGACCATAATTAGCTCTAAAATAGAGCATCATGCGGTACTACATACATCAATGGATTTGGTAAAGGAATATGGTATTGCCTTGGAGTTTGTTGATCTTGATACTTATGGAAATCCGAGTTTAACCCACTTAAAGGAATTGCTTCAAAAAGATGAATCCAAGAAACTGGTAAGTCTTATGCATGTGAATAATGAACTGGGAAATTTATTGCCCATTGATGAAGTTTGTAGAATTTGCAAAGAGAATAACGCTCTTTTTCATTCAGATACCGTGCAGTCATTAGGCCATTTTGAATGGGATGTTCAAAAAACGCCTGTAGATTTTATGGTAGCTTCCGCACATAAATTCCATGGACCTAAAGGAGTTGGTTTTGCTTTTATCAGAAAAAATTTAGGTATAAAACCACTGATTTCAGGAGGTTCACAAGAACGCGGTTACAGGGCTGGCACTGAATCTGTACATAATTTAGTTGGTTTGGAAGAGGCTTTTAGTTTGGCTTACAACAATCTGGAAGATGAAAAAAAGTATATTGGTGGTTTGAAGGAATATTTTGTTGAAAGTATCGGCAAAAGTATACCCAACGTAAGTTTTAATGGGTATTCCGCTGATTTGGATAAAAGTACCTATACGTTGGTAAATCTTTGTTTACCCGTTGCCAAAGAAAAGGCATTGATATTATTGTTCCATTTAGATATGAAAGGAATAGCCTGTTCCCAAGGTAGTGCTTGCCAATCTGGTAGTAATGCTGGTTCGCATGTGTTGAATGAAGTACTTTCCGAGGAAGATCTAAAAAAACCTTCCTTGCGTTTTTCATTTTCGCTATACAATACCAAAGAAGAACTTGATTATACGATTGCTGTGCTGAAGGAATTTGTTGAATCTTAACTTTTGTCCTTATTACGGTCTTTTTTCTTCTCCCTATCATAAGGGAATTTACGGGTTGCCAATTTCATCATACGATCTATAAGATCATTGGTGTTTTTGCCTGATTTCTTATTGATTTTCTTTTCGTACTTCCAAAGCAATTTACCAGAATTACCATCACTGATTTTAATGCCTATACGGCCATAATTGGCATCACCCAATAAAAAATCCAAAAAATCGAATTCTGTAGGAACACCTTTGGATAAAAGAATGTTAAGGTCCATATTTCCACTTATAATACCGTCAACCTGCAATATCTCACTTAACTGTTTTATGGTATAAACATCAATGTTCCCATATGTTATGTTATTTTGTGCAAGAATAGCATTTGTATTTTTGGTATTTTGAAACTCTACAGAGAATTTTTTCTTTCGCTTTCTTTTATAGAAATAAGTTTCGAGGGCATTTTGTACCGCATATCCCTCTTTTTCTTCCATACGTTTCAATTCGTCCTTAGAAATTTTATCCTTCAAATCTAAATTGGTGAGGAATGGAATTATTGCTAAAATTTCATGATCTTGGGTTATATCATCAAAATTTTTACTCTCGTATATATTTTTTTGGGCGCTTAATGTTAGACCAAATAAAAAAACCAAGCACAATATTTTATTTTTCATTATAGTAATTTTTTGCGATTGTATTTTTATTGTTAAAACCGCATTCTAAGTCGAAGATTTAGAACCCGACTTGTCATAAAATTAGGAATTGCAAATTCCTGTTTGCTATCAACATCCTTAATCCATGTATTTGTAATTGAATTTTGGTTGTTGAAAAGATTATAAACCTCAAAGCCTACACTAAGTTCCTTGAATTTGTATAACCAGTGGTTTTCAGGGTACTTCTTGTTAGCATTTACAAAAATATGGGAAATTCCTAAATCAGCACGTTTATAATCCCTTAATCTATTCTGAAATATATAAGGGTCTGCATAACTTGGGGAACCACCAGGGACCCCTGTATTATACACCAGATTCAAGTACATCTTTAAATTGGGTATGTCTGGCACATAGTCCTGGAAAAGAATACCCAGTTTTAATCTTTGATCGGTAGGCCTGGCAATATAGCCTCTTTCATTAATATTCTCTTCTGTTTTCATGATGCCCAAACTAACCCATGATTCGGTTCCAGGTACAAATGCTCCGTTTAATCGCAGTTCAGCACCATAAACATATGCTTTCGTATTGTTATTTGCAGAATAGCGAATTCGAACATCTTCCAAAGTATAAGCATTAACATTGTTCAATTTTTTGTAATACGCTTCACTTTTTAAAGTAAAAGGCCTATCCCAGAGCAAAAAGCTATATTCATTACCAAGTACAAAATGAACCGATTTCTGTGCTTTTACGTCGGGACGAATCGTACCCATTGCATCTCTTAGTTCCCTATAAAAAGGTGGCTGATGATATAATCCGGTTGCTAATCGGAAAAGCATGTCTTTTTTCCAATTAGGTTTAATAACGAATTGGGCCCTTGGACTAATAAAACTATGTGATGCTTTTTCAACATCTGTGCCACCAACCGTCCACTGTTGTACTCTGAGTCCAATATTATAATAGATATCATTTTTGTTCCAGGTAGAATGTTCACTAAATTGTGCAAAAGCAATTAGCCTATTAATTTTGACGAAATTTTTAGCGGCAATACCTTCATAAGGTACTAAAGGGGCATTGAAGGGGATTGCTGGCTGATTGTTAATGAACTCCGGTAATGGTGGCCGAACAGAGAAACCAGTAGAGTCCAAAAATTCAGATTCACGCAATTGATCGCGAATATCTTCATGGGTGTATTTTATTCCCCATTCCAAACTTTTATTATCCTTGGAATATTTTCCTTTTTGTTCTAGATTAAAAATAAGTGCATCCAAAATATTACGTGCATGGTTAAATTGGGTGCCTACACCTCTTGATGTGGTTACTTCGCCCAATGTTTCACTTCCCAAGTCGGTATCCAATTCCCCCAATTCGTATTGCCCAATAACATCTGAATATTCTTCTTCGGTAGTATGATAGATTGAGGAAATTAATTTCAATGTCACATCTTCATTCAAGAAATAATTTGCCTTGACAGCTCCTAAAGCTGTATTATACCTATTGTTTTCATTGCCTTGGTAATATACCAGTAGTGCTTTGGGTTCTGATAATGTTCCAAAATTGGTTTGCCTGTTTAGGGGTTCTATTTGGTAATCGTTTATAGAAATATTCCCTAAAAAATTGAAATGAAACTTATTTGTCAATTTATAGGTGAAATAATTTTGAATATCAGCAAAAACTGGATTGAAATTTGATTTGGTCTGTTGGCTGTTTACCAAAAGGCTGTTGTTTCGGTAGCGTATTCCTGTTATGCTCGAAAGTTTTTTGTTTTTTGAAAGGGTCCCAACTGTTAGACTTGCGCCCATCAAGCTTAAATCCATTTGCGATTCAAATTCCACGGGGTTCTTATAAGTGATATCCAATACCGATGATAGTTTATCCCCATATTTTGATTGGAATCCTCCCGTGGAAAATTCCACATTTTGTACCATGTCACTATTTACAAAACTTAAACCTTCTTGCTGGGCAGAGCGTATTAGAAAAGGACGGTATACTTCAATCTCATTAACATAAACCAGATTTTCATCGTAATTACCACCACGTACCGAATATTGTGTACTTAGTTCATTGTTCGATGTAACCCCTGGTAAAAGTTTTAAAATATTTTCTACCCCAGCATTGGCACCTGGTATTTGGCGAATGATCTTTGGCGAAATGATGGTGATATCCTCGACGCTTTTTTCTCCGGTTGGGGATACCGTAACCCCATCAATTTGGGTAATGCTGGTTTTCATGACCGGATTAAATTCAAAAGTTTCATTGGTATTTAGAATCAATCCTTCCAAGATTACATCTTTATGACCTAGATGCGAAAAGGTAACTTTAGTTTCCTGTTCGGCAACCAATTGTAAAAGATAGAAACCGTTGTCATCGGAAAATGTTCCGAAGCCGTTTGCGGTAATGTTTACCTCAGGTAGGGGAAAGTTGTTTTCATCTAAAATAACGCCTGTAATTGTAGCCGTCTGTGCCTTCAGTTGATAAGATAGACACAGAAGTAACAAAATGAAAACAGACTTTGTGAGCTTCAAGGTATTTATTTTCTAAAAAAGGAAACATCATACGAATTGCTGTTACCTACATTATCTTTAACGATAACTTTTAACTCGCATTGTTTCTTATCCAATATCCTATCATCGAAGTTATAGGTCAGTGTTTTTGTTTTTGGCTCATATTCCATAAGAATCCACTCCCCATTTAAAGTTGCAGTATAGGTATCAACACCGCTTAGGTCATCGGAAATATGAAGACTTAAATATCTATAATTGTTCAACCACTGTTTATGCTTAAAGTTCTTAGGTCTTATTTTGGGTGCGATGGAATCCTTAACAAGGGTATATGTGCCCAAATTACGCGTTCTGGTGGTAAATGTTGCACCTCTTTTATAAGTTGAGGCATAATTTGGTTTTAAATATTTGTCTAACCTTGCAATGAAAAGTTGTTTTCGTTCTTCTTCTGAATACTTGGAAGTATCAAAAGTAATGGTAAAGTTTCTATGTGCTGGTACTCTGTTGTTATGAATGGTAACCGTGTCTTTTCCTTTCTTTAAATCGATATAAAAATCCTCGTAAAATGTGTTTGACGGAAAGTAGACTTTGGCCAAACCCAAATCATAGTTGTTGGGCCGTTTGGCAATTACGTAATTTTCAGTTTTATTATCTTCTTTTTCCACTTTGATGGGTTCTCTCTTTCCTTCAATGGGAATAATGACCTTTGTAAAGTTACCTTCCAAATCATGTATCAACAATTCCACATTATAGGACATACCTTCATTTACGACTATTTTACCATCATTGACCAATTTATTATATATACTCAGATTATTTCCTAGGGATTTAAAGCATTTTTGAATACGCTGCCTGTATTTTCCAAAATGGTCATAATCAATTAAAGTGTTGATATATCGAGTTTCTGTAAATGAGAATGTTTCAAAATCGTAGTCGGTATATACTTTACCGTTGACCACTTGTCTTACTGAATAAACCCCATTTTTGTTCGCCGCCAGATCTTGTCGGTCAAAACCTATAAAACCAATACCTATTGTACCAAGAGCGGTTACTTTATCTGCAAGAAAAGTTCCGTCTTTTTGTTTAGTGAAATTAATCTGTGATTTTATTTTACTTTGATTTAACTGTGCATTTTCAGATAAGGGATATCCATAAAGACCCACTAAAGTGGGATTTGTAGCATCACGGACTTCCAAGCCATATAACAGTGGATTTGTGGGTTTTTCGGAAATACTGCTCCTAATCTCAAAATGGAGGTGAGGTCCTGATGAACCACCGGAATTTCCACTATAGGCTATAATTTTGTCCTTTTCGACCTTCACTTCGCCATATTCCGGAAAAACTTCAACTTCGTATGATTTTTTCCCATATTGTATTTTTTTAATGTACTCTTCAATTTCAGGTGAGAATTTTTGAAGATGCCCATAAACGGATGTATATCCGTTTGGGTGAGCCACATAAAGAGCTTTGCCATATCCCCAATGGGAAATTTTAATTCTGGTAACCGTGCCATCACCAATTGCATAAATTGGAAGGCCTTGCCGTTGTTGGGTTTTTATATCTATTCCCGAATGGAAGTGGTTTGAGCGTAGTTCGCCAAATGTACCTGCTAAAATCAAGGGTATATCCAAAGGAGATCTAAAAGTATCTATAGGGTAACCATTCTGAGCCGATAATCCCAAAGAAAAAATAAAAAAAAGAATTGAAAATGTCTTGCCCATAGTTTATTTATGTTGCCGCCATCTGTGACATACAATTTGTCCATTTTATAACAAAACCATTGCTGATAAATTGCTTTTGACTTTAAAATAAGGGATAAATTTAAACAGTTGAAAGTAATTAACGGCTTTGAACCCTAAAAAAGTACTAAGAATTGTTAATAGTTTTAAAAGTTTGCTTTAGATTTTAAAGTATTGAAGTAATACTTAAAGAATAAATCAAAAAAGAATTGCTAAGTCGTAAGATGTATGTTAACTTTGTGTAAAACGCATTGAGTTTTGTATATGAGTGAATTGGTGAAAATTGTTGATTCCCTGGAAAACAAAATAAGCAAGCTGTTGCACAAATTGGAGTTGTTACAACAAGCTAATAATAAGTTGGAAGAGGAATTGGTTTCAACACGAAACGCCAAAGATGTAACCGCAAAAACTGTAACAGATTGGGAGCAGAAATACAATTCATTGAAACTTGCAAATTCGATGCTGGGCAGTAATACAAATAAAACAGAAGCTAAGCTTAAAATAAATACATTGATTAGGGAGTTGGATCATTGCATTACCCAACTCGCCGAGTAGTGTTCAGGATAATATGTCAGAAAAGCTCAAAATAAAGCTTTCCATTGCCGATAGGGTATATCCCTTGACCATTGACCCTAGCCAAGAGGAAGGGTTGCGGAAAGCAGCTAAGAATATTGAGCAATTGGCGAAGAAATTTGAACAGAACTATGCCGTTAGGGATAAACAGGATGTACTTGCAATGTGCGCATTGCAATTTGCCTCTAAAATTGAACAAAAAGGCATTGATCAATCTGAAGGAACCAAAGAAGCTACCGAACGATTACGTGCGCTTGATGATTTGGTAAATTCAAAGCTAAGTATAAAATAAGTTCTTTTAAATAACGCAAAGTTACTGCCCACATTGGTAATATCTTTTGACGAACTCAACACTAATTTGTTTAAAAAGGGTGAGTTTAGATTGTAAAAGCAGGCCTTACTCGTATAAGGATCCTTGAGCAGTCTGGTAGCCCTAAACCTGTTTTCTGGAGTTTGTACAAAACTTCTCCAATGTGGGCTTTTTTTATAATTAATTTTAGAAACTATGGATAGTACAACACTTATATTAGTCGGTATTGCAGGTCTGGTTATCGGGTTTGTTATTGCAAAAATGATGGAAAAAGGCAAGGCTTCAAAAACAATTGCCAATGCAAAGAGGGAGGCAAATTCTATCCTGAAGGAGGCAAATTTGGAAGGGGAAAACATTAAGAAAGACAAAATTTTACAGGCCAAGGAAAAGTTTTTGGAACTTAAAGCAGAACATGAAAAAGTTATTATAAATAAGGATAAAAAAATATCCGAGGCCGAGAAACGAACAAGGGATAAGGAATCACAGATTAGCGGTGAACTTGCCAAAACCAAAAAGTTGAATGAACAGCTCGAAAGTAAAATAAAGGATGTTGGGCATAAGGAAGATTACTATAATAAAAAGCATTCCGAACTTGAAAAACTACATAGTAATCAGGTACAGCAATTAGAAGTCATCTCAGGTCTTTCTGCAGAGGATGCGAAAAGTCAATTAATGGAATCCTTAAAGGAGACCGCCAAGAACGATGCTATGGCGTATTTACAAACGACCATGGAAGAAGCTAAACTTACGGCCCAACAAGAAGCTAGAAAAATAGTCATAAATACCATTCAGAGAATTGGGACCGAGGAAGCCGTTGAAAACTGTGTTTCTGTTTTTAATTTGGAATCTGATGACGTTAAAGGTAGGATTATTGGTAGGGAGGGTCGTAATATTCGTGCTATAGAAGCTGCTACCGGGGTTGAAATAATAGTCGATGATACGCCGGAAGCGATTATACTTTCTTGTTTTGATTCAGTACGAAGGGAAATAGCCCGTTTATCTTTACATAAGTTGGTCACCGATGGAAGAATCCACCCAGCACGGATTGAGGAAATTGTTCGGAAGACCGAAAAACAAATAGAACAGGAAATTGTTGAAATAGGAAAACGTACAGTTATAGATTTAGGTATACACGGATTACATCCAGAACTGATCAAAGCAGTAGGTAGAATGAAATATCGTTCATCATACGGTCAAAACTTGTTGCAACACTCTAGGGAAGTTGCCAAACTTTGCGGTGTTATGGCTGCTGAATTGGGTCTGAATCCTAAATTAGCGAAACGTGCCGGTTTGTTGCATGATATTGGTAAAGTGCCAAATACCGAAGCTGAGGTAGAAACACCACATGCTATTTTAGGTATGCAATGGGCAGAGAAATATGGTGAAAAACCAGATGTATGTAATGCAATTGGGGCCCACCATGATGAGATTGAGATGAAAACATTGATCTCACCCATTATTCAGGTTTGTGATGCTATTAGCGGTGCAAGACCAGGCGCAAGAAGGCAGGTATTGGATTCTTATATACAACGCCTTAAGGATTTGGAGGAAATCGCGTTCGCCTTTGGTGGAGTTCAAAAAGCATATGCCATACAAGCAGGAAGGGAACTCAGGGTTATTGTTGAAAGTGAAAAGGTAAGTGATGACAAAGCGGCCCAATTATCTTTTGAGATTTCACAGAAAATCCAAACTGATATGACTTATCCGGGTCAAGTAAAAGTCACGGTGATACGGGAAACCCGATCAGTGAATGTTGCGAAATAAAACATTGAATTTAAATCAAACAAAAAGGGGCAATTTGCCCCTTTTTGTTTATCTGAAAGCCCTGATATTTTTAATTACACAATATGAAAATTAAAAATAAATTAGCTAAAAATAATATGATGAACTTAACTATTTGATTACTTCAACCTGTATTTGTTCAATAGTGCCATCCCTTAAAAAGATTCGTTTACTTAATGCCGTATCAATACTTAATTCATCGAAACTTATATCCGTAGCATTGTTGAAAAGTATTGTTAAACCATTTTTATTGGACAATTTGTATATAATTGGAATCTGGCAATAGGTGAAGCAGAGCGAATTTTTTGGTAGATCAATTTCTTTCACTTTTTGATTGACATCAGTATACCTAAATATTTTTTCTTCTTTCAAAAACTCTTCTTTTCTTAAAAGCTTAAGTCTAAATTGGATTTTTCCTTCCCTTACAAAAACACCTAATTCCCCTAACCTACTTAAAATGTCTTCTTTTACTTGACCTGTCATTCCTGGTTGTTGTGCACCTTTCCCTGCGGGAGTATGTGAATAGGGGTCAGTAGGGAATGCTCCGTATAATTCCGGTGATTTATGAACACCAATACCCTCGTTTATTTCGTAGTAATGTTCCAATAGCCTGCCGACAATTTCTTCGCTTTCATTATTATTAATAGCAGTAAGACAACACTCCTGGACTGCTAATAATAGTTTGGAAACCATATGCCAATATATTGACCCTAGGCCTTCGTAACCGTAAAATGTTCCCGATCTACCAGTAAAGGATTTATGATTAAATACATTTTCAAATGCTTCGAACAAAATTGCCTTGTCTTTTTTGATAAGTGATTCATATTGGCCTTTTGGTAATTGCGACAACCCATGTTCCAGACTGCTTGCATTGTTGAAAGTACCGTTAAAATGATAGCCTCCCAGATTATCTTTTTCTATAATTTGTGCATTTCCATCTTTTATAAGTTGTTTTAAAAGTTCAGAGCTATCAACATATTTGGCAGGGATGATATTTTTATCCATGAATCTAGATAGTTCTTTATTTGGGTACAGTAAATAGCTATACTGATCAGGCCTAAATAACGCACTGTTTTTTAAACTATCCAAAAGTTCTAAAGCTTCATTTGAACTAGCCTTACCAGAACTTAAAATTGCGACCTGCCCTTCCAACATTTCATTTAAATAGGTAATTGAAACTTCGCTTTCGTTTTCAATGGTCATTAAATTGTATGAATGATATAGCTTGTCACTTCTTTTATTTGCAACTATGGTATGATCCAAGAATTTTTTGCCAATCTCGAAAAAGTACATTAATTCTCTTTTGGTCACATTGGTTTTTATGCTTGTAAAACCATTTTCGTATATGGTACTCCTATAATGGCTCCCGGCATTACCCAACCCATCTAAAACTGCTTTTCGGTCTTTGTTGGACACGTTATCAGAGAGGATATGCTGATATTTATCGAATGTTGACATAATTTCACTTAAAAACTGTACCAGTTCCTGGGATACACCAACATTTTCAAATGACATTCTCGAAACTATTTTTTCACAGAAACTGATAAATCTCCTTAAATAATATAATGTTACCATCGATACACCATTACCTACCAAGGCATTGTTCGCATCGTTCCATTCTGGCCTTTGGGTATTTAGCCATATACCAGCCTCCGGTATAAAATTTGAAAATTTTGCCAAAACGGTTGCCAGAAATTTTTCAATAAGATTAACTTGATAAATTGATTGGTTTTTACCAGTAAGCAAAGCACCATCTGTACCTAACTCAGTCTTCCTTTCGTTTAATGTTTCATTTAATTCGGTATCAAAATCAATGGTATCCTTAGGATTGATCAGAATATTCGCATAAGTCTTTATCTTATAAGGAACATTCGCATATACGAACAAATCTTGATTAAAATAACTGGTTAGTTTATTTGGATAATGCTCTTCTATAAATTCCAAAAACTTTAAAAGATATATTATTTGATGATCACCCCAATATCCTATATAGGACCATGGGTCGCTTTCTTCTATAATTTCCCAATCAAAACCATCTTTGGTAACTCGATATGGATTGTAACCCTCAAATGTTGATGCATTTAAAAACTTATGGATCATACTTTCTATAAATTCAGGATAAGAATGCGCCAGGGCTTCCCAGTTTTGAAATATATCCCTCCAATTACCTTCATAATCAAGTATTTTTGAACCATCCAATTCGCTCCTCGTATTTATTGAAAACTTATTCCAAGGTCTACTTGGGTCCCCATGTCTTCTGCTAAATTTTAAGGGCATATATTCAAAACACAATCTTTTGAAATTGTTATCTTGATTTTGTTGAGCCATTTCTTTCAAATCCTGAAGAGTGAATAGCTCAGGGAGATTCCCCAATATCCCTTTTTTAGAATTAAATACCATTGAATTGGCCTTTGAGATATACTTTACAAAATCGGACTTTTCAATTTGATAATTATGATCAAATATGCCACCCCGCATAATATTGAATAGCGTATTTGAAAAATGTCTTGTGTTTCTTTGTTTATCCGCGGTTAATTGTATGCCATCTGCAGCTCCAGTAAATGCTATCAAATGGGTGGTACCCAAATCAATATCTGTTTGGACTTGAGAAAAAAGGTTTTTATCAGTTTTGATTTTCCCTGAAATTTCAATTATCCCTGAAATTGTTTGATTAACATTCGCTACAATCATCCAACTTCTTTCGGAATTGGAATCAAGCATAATTTCAGAATTTATGAAATATGCTCCCTTTTCGCCCTTGATATCAAGTTCTGACCCAATTGATTTTCCTTTTCTAAAAGCATCTAATTGCAATGATGAAAGTAAATAGGCCTGAGCATCGATTCCAACCGACCAAGCAATCGTTGACTTTAAAGCTTCACTGGGTTCTGCCTTATCAACAATTATTGCACTTAAAGCATAAATACCCAATCCAAATTGAGTCTCTAACTCGTTTTTTTTATAAGCGTCAACCAAATTACTCCGTGTATTTTGCATTTCTGCAGTAACACCATATGGTATAATATTTTGAATACCGTCTAATAGGGATATATCAATCTTATTTTTGGTATTATTCAACAGGGTCGATTTTTTTACAAATCCATATTTATTGCTGGTGCTCCATTGATATCTGTATGTAACTCCTAAATCATTGTTGACTTCCTCAAAAATAATTTTGTTGCCATGATCATTCTTGTAGAGATTTCTATTCACATTATAAACTCCTTCATATTTATCGGAGAATGGTTCCCACAACAGGGTTTTATCATTCGAATGAACATGTAGTATTGTTTTACTGCCTGTAATCTCAGACGATTCTGTTATTTTATCATCAGTGTAATAAGGAAAAAGAGCGTTGTCACAGTCCTTTCTTCCTGCGGTTATTCCTCCGTTACTTGAAATGAACAACCAGTGGTTGGAATCACTGACAATACTCATAAAAAAAGGTCTCATGACATCGCTATTGGATATCTTATAATAGCTTTCATTATCTATATTAACTAATTTGCCTTCTACTTTAAGATCCTTAAACGCAGCGCTGTTATTTCCTAAATAAATTGGATTGTTGTTCATTTTATTATTTCAATTGTATATCTGAATTAAATCAAAAACCTCGATAAAAAAGAAGAATTTTAAAGAGGTTTAATTTAATAAGTTTTGTTTTATTAATTGACCATAAAAGGGATATTCGCAGCTGCAGAATGATTGTGACCGTCATTAGCATAAACAAATAACCGATAAGCCCCACTTTTTGGTGCCTTGAATGATAATTGCCCTTCATTTTGATTTATGATATCAATGTTCAAGGGTTCTGGTCGCTCCTCATAGTCACCACCATCTTTAAGATCTGTACTTTCTGGTAAGATTTCCCATTTGTAATTTATCGCATCATTTTCATAATCTTTAATAGCTATAGTAGCATTGCAAATTTGATTTGAATCAACAATAATATTGTCTTTGGCAATTTTGCCATTTAAAGTGTAGGTTTCAATTTGTGGGGTTCTATTCTCTGGCCATTCATCATTCCATATATAATGCATTACGTCAACAGATTCTGTTTCCTTTCCATCTTCTAAAAAGATACCATACCAAGTTGGGGTACGTTCTTGTTTATTCCCCCAAAGGAAAACATAAGATCCTATACATTGTAACGAATCTGCTTCAATTCCTCCCTGGAAACGTTTTAAATAATTTGCTGCTTTTAAAGTACTGTTTTCCTCAATGGGTGCTCCCCATGTAGTTGTTGGTACTTCCCAATGACCAGTGGCACCCCATTCTGTAACCATATAAGGACCGTTCCACCCAAATTCCCTAACCAAATTAGGCAAGTCGGGAAGGTCTCCGTACATCTGAACTGCGAGAATATCCAAATCCGGACACCTTGCTTTTATCAGATCTACTTCTTTCTGGGCAATTCCCGCCAAACTTGTTGTTGTCAAATGGTTGGGATCAACTTCATGGATCATTTGTGAAATTTCATTTACGGCGTCCCACACTTTCGGGTTTGTGTAATGTAGATTAAGTTCATTGCCAATACCCCAAATCAATAGGGCGGGGTGGTCCTTTAATGCCAAAACCTGTCCTCTTATTTCATTTAACTGATTGGCAACAGCAACAGTATCATTATAATCGAAACCATGTCTTTCACGTGCGACTTCTATACCCATGGTTACCATAAGGCCATTTTTATGCGCTTCGTCCAGTACTTCTTTTGCGGATTTTTTCCCATTTTCAGTGCGCCATGTTCTAAAGGAGTTTGCATTATGTTTGGCAAGAGCGGTTACATTGCCAAACTCAAGCCCTGCACCATCAATATAAAACTCCTTTTTGTTTACCAATAATCGATATTTACCATTTATCTTTTGCAACTCAACTTTAGCAGGTCCATTACTTTGGTTGGACTGGTTTTCCAAAGTTTTGTTTATCGTTTTCTCTTTACAGGAGAATACCATTAATAAAGTAAGAATAATTAATGTTCCTTTCATTTTAAGTATTATTTTCTAATTAATAATTCCTCAACCTCTTCCAATGTTTTACCCTTGGTTTCTATAACGAACTTATAGACAAAGAAAATTGCGCAAAAAGAAAGTAAGGCATAGATGGCAAAGGTAACTGTTGGTCCCAGATTTGATAATTCCCAAGGGAAAACCTGTGTTACCGAAAAACTTACCAACGAATTGAAAAAACCAACCACTGATATGGCAATTCCTTTTATCTTGCTAGGAAAGACTTCAGAAATCAATGTCCACATTACAGGCCCCAAGGATATGGCAAAAGAAGCAACGTAGAGTAAAATTGCAATTAAAACCAGGGTTGCGTTTATTTTTATTGTATTGGTAATTTCATTTCGTTTGAAATCTAAAAATTGGTCGGAATTCAATTTAGTTTTGACCTCTTCAAATAGAGCTGCCTGGCCGTCAAAAGACCTACCATTCAAATCTGCCAAGGCATTTTTTATTTCGACACTTCCAATCTTATTTAAAGTAGTATCGTTAAAATCATATGTAGCATTATTAAATGCATAAGCCGCCATTAATAGTGCGATGGTCATGAACGTTGTACCAATTAATAATAAAGGTTTTCTTCCCAATTTATCTATTAACCATATAGCAACCAATGTGAAAACCAAATTAGTGAGACCAACAACTATAGCTTGCAGGAATGAAGAATCAGTACTGCCACCTGCTTGCTCAAAAATAGTTGGGGCATAGTAGAATACTGCATTTATACCGGTTATTTGTTGAAAGAAAGCTATGCCAAGTGCAATAATCATTATGGTGGCATATTTACTTTTAAATATATCAGAAAGCCTTCCTTTTTCCTCCTTTTTAGCTATACCACGCTGAATTTCGGCAATAGTAATTTCAGCATATTCTTCACCACCAATTTTCTGTAATACTTTTCGCGCCAACTTTACTTCATTCAGTTTTAATATCAGCCATCTTGGGCTTCTTGGAACCGTCCATAGTGCCAAAAAGTAAATTGCGGCCGGTATTGCTTCTACTCCCAGCATCCATCTCCAACTTTCGCCTTCCATGTTGACCAAAAAGTAATTGGAAAAGTAAGCAACTGATATCCCAATAACAATATTCAACTGATTGAAGGAAACCAAGCTACCCCTAAGTTTAGGTGGTGCTATTTCGGCAATATATATAGGAGCGATTAAAATGGCCCCTCCGATACCTATACCTCCAATAATCCTTGCAATGATAAATTCAGTATAACCAGTTGCGAGAGCTGACCAGGTGGCCGATATAGTGAAAAGAGCAGCGACAACGATCAAGACTTTTTTTCTGCCGTATGCATCTGCTAAAGGCCCCGCCATTAAATTACCGGCCATTGCACCAAATACAACACAGCCTACCGAGAAGCCGAGCATCCATTCTGTCATTTCAAAATATACGCTGATTCCTTTGACCGCACCAGAAATAACGGCACTATCAAAACCCAATAAAAATCCTCCCAAAGCAACTATTAAGCTTATAAGAATTGTATAGGATTTATTCATTTTTGTTACTTCGTTGGATTTTTCCATGATATTACTATTGGTCGATTAGTATTGGTCGTTGATATTACTAAATTTTTTATTTTTCGCTTTTATAATATTGTACAATCTTCGATTCTGAGAGAATCATAGGATACATTGGTTCAACGTTTTAGTTTATACCTGCAATATTAAAGCTGTCGTCGACATTGGTAACTGTTGTTTCAATGTCCAAAAACTAAATATAATATTTATAAAACGACTGATTACAAAATTCTAATATTATTTGTATTTAGGTTTGTTTTTAAACAATGATTATCCTTAACAACGATATTAATTTCAACTGATTTTGATTTAACCGACAATTCATTGTTTTTGAAGAAATTAAAATTCCTGGCTTTTTAGAAAAGTATAAAAAGTTCAAACTTCAGTGTTCTTGTATAATGAACAGAAATTGAAAACTTATGGGTATGGTAGGAAAATACCTTGGGAAAACTATTTTTTTAACTAGGCAAAATTACTGTTTAGGTTTACCATAGCATATGATTTTTATCATACTTTTCACGTGTATTTCTGTTTATTTTTAATATCGGAATTAAAATCGGCGGACATGAAAAAAGGAACTCCTATATCAGCCATAATGACCAAGCACGTCATTACTTTGAATACTAAGGATAATCTGGAAACGGCGGAAAGATTATTCAAAAAACATCATATTAGACATATTCCGGTTGTAAAAGGCAAGAAAATAATCGGGATGCTAAGTTATACTGATTTATTACGTATTAGTTTTGCAGATGCTGTGTATGAGGATGAAGATTCTGTAGATACCATGGTATATAATATGTTCAGTCTTGAGCAGGTAATGGCCAAAAACCTGATATGTGTATCTTCCACCACATACATTAAGGATGTTGCGGAAATTCTTTCTAAAAGGGAATTTCACGCTATTCCGGTTTGTGATAATGGTAATCTAGTCGGCATGGTGACCACAACTGACTTGATTAATTTTTTGCTCGCTCAATTTGAGGACTAATACTTATCTGCCTTAAAACAATCCCATACTAATTTACTGTGCCAACCCAGGTATTTGGTGGTTATTCCTCGTCAGAAGAATCTGCCTTCGTATCATCATCACCTGTATCCTCGACTTCTTTGTGAAGATGGTGTTGCATAATGTTCAGTTTTTTCAATTTGGCTTTCCAAGTAGCCAATGACTCTTTATGGCCCTCTACTTTTTTAACCACCTCTTTTACCAAAGGATTATCTTCCGAGGCATTCGAGAAGAAAAGTAGATTATTCTCTAACTGACGTATTTCGTTTTTACTTTCATCTATCTTTTTACGAATAAACATACGTTCATTGGCAATTGCACGATCATTATCGGCATTGGCCAATTGCTGTATTTTGTTGCCATATTTCAATAGTTCCGATTCTTGTTTACTTACATCCAATTTATGGAAAATAGCATCCAAGATTTTATTGAACTTTTGATTTATGTTCTTTTTATTAAAAGGAACCCTACCAATGGTTTTCCATTCGGCAATAATCGATTTAATGGCGGTTAAATCCTTTTCACGATTGGCAGAGAGTTGAAACGCCTTTAGTTTTTCTAAGCAAGCATTCTTTTTATCAAGATTTTCAACCTCATCTTTGTGGGCTTCATTTTTTAAGGCATGAAGGCGATCAAAATAATGATTGCAGGCATCTTTGAACTCTTTCCAGATTTTGTCGGAATATTTACGCGGTACATGTCCTATTTTCTTCCATTCATGCTGTATACGCTTCATTTCTGATGTTGCGGTATCCCATTCTTCACTTTCTTTCAGCGAAATAGCAAGGTTTAACAGCGCTCGTTTTTTATCAAGATTTTCTTGCTGCTCCTTTTTAAGGTTTTTATAATAGGCATTTTTATTTCTATTGAAATTACGAACGGCCTCCTTGAAATTTGACCAAGTTTGCTCGTTTACTTTTTGCGGTACTTTGCCAGCTTTAAAGAAGGCATCGCGCAATTCCTCAATTTTACTAATTTGTTGCTGAAGCGTTTTATGGTCATTTGCTATGGTACTTGCAATGGCTTTTATAGATTCTATGATGACATTCTTTTTTTCAAGATTCTGCTCATAAACCTTGTCCATGTCCTTAAAATAATCCTGTCTTCTTTGGTGCAATATTTTAGTGGCATTGCTAAAACGCGCCCATATTTGTTCCCGATGTTCCTTGTCAACGGGACCAATATCCTCTTTCCAGATTTTATGTAAGGTCTGTAATTCGCGAAACGCCTTGTTCAGGTCTGGTTCTTTTTCCAAGGCTACGGCACGTTCAACCAGTTTTTCTTTTTCTTCAAGGTTGTGTTTAAAATCAAGGTCGCGTAACTCCCTGTTAATGTGTAGGAAGTCATAGAATATTTCGATATGGTGATGGTATGTTCGCCAAACATCGTTATAATGGTTTCTAGGAACAGGTCCTGCATTTCGCCAACTTTCCTGAACATCCTTAAAATGTTTGTAAGTGTTATTTATATCTTCCTCAACATTAACCAAACTTTTTAACTCTTCAATAATGGCTAACCGATTAGCTAAATTCTCCTTTAGATTATTTTCTAGGTTTTTATAATATTGATTGCGTTTTTCACGATATTCCGAATAAACTTCATTGAACTGTCTTTTAGCAATCGAATTATATCTAAAGTCCAATTCATTGCCACCATGGCTTATAAATTCTTCCTTTTTATGTTCTAGAAAATCCTGGAATTTTAAATCGAATTCATATTTTATACCATCAACATGTTTTTTAATGGCTTGGATCTTCTCATTTTTGACTAATCTTTGTAGTTCACCTACCAAATTTTCCATAGGCATGGAATGGTAATCCAAAATAGGGATATGATGTCTGTGGTGATTGTCCTTGTCCTCTGCATCCTCGGCATTGGAATCATCAATTTCTTCCAATACATCTTCTTTGTTACCCTCTGATTCTACAGAAGGTACTTCGGCTTCTTTTGTGTCTTTAGAATGGGTTACATCAATTTCCTCTGAAATACCATCGCCGTCTACTACTTTGGGCTTGTCGGTTTGCCCATCCACTGATTTGGATTCATTTTTAACCTTCTCTGGAATTATCTCAGTGCTTTTCTCCGAACCCTCTGGTGTTACTTCGGTAGTTTCTGAATTATTTTCCTCACCTACAGTTTCCTGTAGTTCTTGTTCTTTCTCTTCTTGCATTATAATTTATATTAGTTATGCTTAAGATTGCTAATGTAAGATACTAACAACCGTAGGAATACCAAAAAGTTATGGAAGTTCTTTTTTAATTGGGAAGTTAAGAATTCCAAATCTTCCAGGCCTTTTCAGCCTGTAATTCAAGCATTTTATGCCCGTTGCAAATTGATGCGCCTTGTTTTTCCCCTTCTTGTAGAAATGCGGTTTTTTCAGGGTTGTAGATTAAATCGAATAGTAAATGTTTGTCTTGGATAAATTGGTAAGGAATATCAGGTTTTTCCTCAATGTTCGGGAAAGTGCCCAAAGGAGTGCAGTTCACCAAAATGGTATATTTATCCAATATTTTTTCATTCAAATCCATATAACTAAATTGATTCCCAACAGGGCGTCTTGAAACATATTTAAAATCCAATCCCAATTCACCAAACACAAATGCCACAGCTTTGGAAGCCCCGCCAGTTCCTAAAATAAGGGCCCTGTTATGATGCTTTTTCAGAAAGGGAATTATACTTCTTTTGAAACCATAAATATCTGTGTTATAACCTTTAAGACCCTTTTTAGTGAATTTGACGGTATTTACGGCACCTATTTTTTTAGCTTTGGGATTGAGCTCGTCGAGATATGGGATTATGGCTTCTTTATATGGAATGGTTACGTTTAATCCTTTCAGGTCTTTATTTTGATTGATTAGCTTTTGAAAATCCTCAATTTGGACCAAATCAAAATTATCATAAGTATGTTCATTCAAGCCAAGGGTAATGAACTTTTGTGTAAAATACCCTTTGGAAAATGAATAGGAAATATTTTTTCCTACCAACCCGAATTTATTTTTTTCTGTATTCCCCATACCACTCCAATCCCAATAATATGAATATTCCCAGTACCACAAAGAATATGGCCCACCAAGTTTCAGTGTTTCCAAAATCAGGAAAATACCTTTCATAATTAAGGATTATTTCCTTTCCGTTTGAATCCAACAAAACCTGTCCAGCTTCATCGGTTTTAAAAATTTTCTGTTTCCATGGCCAAACAACCCCCAAGGAACCAGTAATGAACCCAATAATCACAGCAGTTGTAATATGTTTATAATGTTTTAAAACATACGTTAAAATATGGGATAAAGACACTAATCCTGTTGCAGAGCCCAAAGTGAAAACAGTCAATATTTTAAGGGTGTTAAGGCGTTCGCTATTCTTAATGAAACTAAAATCACCTTTGATTATCTCGGCAAAAGAATCATAAAGTGCATTTACTGAATCTACCAATAGAAGCACATAATTGCCCAATAAAATTAAAATAAACGAACCTGAAAGGCCGGGAAGTGTCATCCCCGAAACGCTTATGATGCCACAAACAAAAATAAACAAGAGATTATCATTTTCCCTAGCGGGACTTAAAAAACTAATGGAAATACCTACAACAAAGCCCAAAATACCTGCTGTAATGGTCTTTTTGTTCCAATGTTTAAAATCTTTTGAGATATAATAAATGGATCCCAAGATCATTCCGAAAAACGCCGCCCAGACAAAAAGTTCCTTTCGCTCCAAAAAATAGTCAAGCAACTTCGAGACGCTGAAATAACTAACCAGCATACCGAATATAAGGAGTGTCAAAAATTGACCATTTACATAACGGTAAAAACTTCTAAACCTTCCATTGAATAATAATTTTAAGGCCTTTAAATTTATTTTTTGAAGGGAATAAATGAATTCTACGTAAAAACCACCCACAAAGGCCACAATACCCCCGGATACCCCAGGCACTTTATTGGCGGCACCCATAGCTAGTCCTTTAAGGACCAAAAACAACTTATCTAAAAATGTCCTAGGTTCGTACATGTGGAGAAATGACTATTTTTTTGAGGCTACTTTTTCAAGTATAAAAATAAGGGAAAAACCTATGATCGCAGCGATTATGGCAAACATTAATTGTGGGTCGCCCTCAAAGTTAAAAGGAGAAATGTTTTGCTCTTTTATCGGGATTATTTTGTCGCCAATGATTTTAGTCTCCAAAACCAATTTCCATGGCCAAATCTTATTCAAAGAACCCAAAATAAAGCCCGTTAATAGGGCTAAAGTCAAATTTTTGTAATGACTGAACATCCATTTTAAGAGTTTAGCAAAACTGAGCAACCCAAAAATAGCACCTAAGGCAACTGTGATGATTACTTTAATATCCCTTTCGTGAACTGCATCCAATATAGTTTTATAAGAGCCCAACAATACCAATATAAAGGCTCCCGAGATGCCAGGTAGAATCATGGCGCATACCGCCAAGGCCCCGGAAATGAATAGATAGGGAAGGCTTGTTGAATTTTCAGATGCAGGTAAGGTTGTGATGAAATAAGCGATTGCTGCCCCCAATAATAAAATTACTATTGTTCCAAGATTCCATTTGGTTATTTCTTTACCAACAAAAAATATACTGGCCGCAACAAGGCCAAAAAAGAATGACCAAAGAAGAATAGGTTCATTTTCAAGTAACCAGCTTACCAAAGTGGCTAGTGAAAAAAGACTTATGAATATCCCCAGAAAAAGGGACACTAGAAAGTTCCCGTTCAATTTTAGCCAGAATGCCTTAAAACCTTCATTTTTCCAAATT
Source organism: uncultured Flavobacteriaceae bacterium (assembly GCA_963762065.1). GTDB lineage: Bacteria > Bacteroidota > Bacteroidia > Flavobacteriales > Flavobacteriaceae > Maribacter_A. The sequence continues at coordinate 37,516 of CAVXJE010000005.1, forward strand.
TTAATCAATGAAAGATCTATATTGTTTATCGAGGTAATTAATTCCTCATAAATACCGGAAATAAAAGCTATTGTACCACCGGAAACCCCTGGAACTACATCTGCAGCACCCATGGCAAGGCCCTTTAGGGTAATAAAAAGGTACTGTAAAACGTTTCGATTTTCCATAAACAAAAAAGCAAAAGTAGTTTAATTATCTAGAAGCTCTTTTGTTGTTTGTGATAATGTTTTGTACCCATTCGGTTTCAATGAAATCAGGGAACTCTTCTTGAAATAGATAAAGTTTTTGGGAATCACTATTTAAGGCGTCGATCAAACGGATTCTCGCATTGATCTTGTCATTGGCCAATAGGTGTAAACCAGAAGTTTTATAAATGATTTCAGCACTTTCAGGATAAAATTCCTGTCCTTGGGCCAAAATTTGTAAGGCGGAGATATAATCCTTATTCTCTTTGGCAACATTTGCCCAACTTAACCAAGTATCCAGCTCATAATTACCTAAGTCTACGGCTTGTTTAAATGCAAAATCGGCCTGATCATAATTTCCTAGGGATATATTGATGTAGGCGCACTTTTTCCAATAATTGGGATTGTCACCATCAATATTCAAAGCTTTATTGATATAATATAGTGCTTTCTCGAAGTTGGATTTATTAAAGTAAAAATTGGTAATGGCCAACCATCCCTTGTCCAATAACGGGTCTTCGTGAACGGTTTGATAGTAATAGTATTTAGCCATATCATCATTACACAGCTTCTCGTAACATTTGCCAATTCTCAAATAAGCATGTGAAGTGGGGTCCTCGATTTTTATGGTGTTTTCGTAGTTTTCGATGGCCTCGGTAAACTTTCCTAATTTTTCGAGCACTTTACCTTTTTCAAAATAAGCACCTATAAATGAATCATCTGAGATGATCGCAAAGTCAAAAGCTGTTAAAGCTTCATTAAACATTCTTTTTGAAAAATACTGTTTCCCTAATTGGTGCCATGCAACCTCACAATACGGATTTCGCTCTAAATAATCATTCAGATAAATTATTGCCCCATCATGCTCCTCTAAAAACTCAAAGCAATAGATTACATTATAAAGCGAAGAATAATCCTGCTCATCATAACTCACACATTTCATAAAGTTTTCCTTGGCGAGTTTAAAATCATCCATGAACAGATACTCCATGCCCAATAATGAATGTATGTCAAAACTATCGGTCGATAATTCCAGGGCCTTTTTCAATAAAGTTACTGCTGCTTCGTGATTGTCTTTCTTAGAGTAGATGTTAGCTCTTTGAATGTAAACTTCCTCATTGGTACTATCCAATAACTGAAGTTTATCCAACAATCGTTCGGCCAAATCAAAATTATTTTCGAAAACGAGTACTTCAACATCCAACAGTTTAAGCTCAATTGAATCGGGATGTTGCTTTAAACCAATCTTGATGGCCTTCTTTGCCAGGGCAATTTTACCATGGTTTAGGTAGTGGTGTATTATATCCTCAAAGTCCTCGGAATCAAAGAAATAGACATCATCTGTCTTAAGCATTGATTCAAATTTGACAATTGGTTGATTTGGTCTTTCGTTAGCATCTAACGCCATAGGCAATTCCTTGGTTAAACTATGGAATTAAAAATAGTCTTTTGGATCTATCATTAATTCGAGACTAGGGCTATATTATTAACAAATTAGTTAACAAATTATTGTTCATATTCATTCAATAAGTCGATTATGGTTTGGCAGCCTTTCTCGATTTCCTTAATGGATATAGTCAATGGGGGCGATATTCTAACTGCTTTTTTTTCAAACAAAAGCCAAAATAGAATAAGATTCTTTTTTGCTGCTGAAAGAATCAGGTAATCGGCGATTGCAGCGCTCTCCATAATCAAGGCCAACATTAATCCTTTACCCCTTATTTCAGTGATTTGTTTATGTCTAAGCAATCTTCTGATAAGTTTTTCTTTTATTAATGTTTCTGGAATAAGGGAAGTCCCAATTATTTCCTGTAATGTAGCCAAACAAGCTGAAGCTATTACTGGGTTACCTCCAAAAGTCGTTATATGACCTAGTTTGGGATTGTCCGTTAAGGTGGCCATTATTTCCTGGGATGAAGTAAACGCCCCAACCGGAAGCCCGGAAGCCATTCCTTTTCCCATCACCAAAATATCAGGAATGCAATTGTAATGTTCAAAAGCGAATAATTTACCGGTACGGCCAAAACCTGGTTGAATTTCATCCAAAATCAATAATGCACCTACCTTGGTACAACGTTCCCTTACTTTTTGAAGATAATCATTTGTAGGAACAACAAAACCCGCCCCGCCTTGAATTGTTTCGAGTACCACAGCGGCAGTTTTATTGGTTATCTTTTGTATATCGGATTCACTATTGAAATCAATAAAATAAATATCAGGAATCAGCGGTCTAAAAGCACTTTTACGCTCTTCAAAACCCATTATACTAAGGCTTCCCATAGTATTGCCATGGTAAGCCAATTTAGCTGAAATAATTTCCGTTCTTCCTGTAAATCTCCTAGCTACTTTTAAGGCACCCTCAATGGCTTCTGTTCCAGAATTGACCAAATATGTGGTTTCCAAAGGAGCGGGGAGGAGTGAGGCCAAAAGTTTGGTGTATTCTACGGCTGGTCTTTGAATATATTCCCCATACACCATTACATGCATGTATTTTTCAAGTTGTTCATTTATTGCTTTTACAACTTTGGGATGGCAATGACCTAAACTACTGGCAGATACCCCGGCAACAAAATCTAGATGCGCATTTCCCTGAGCGTCATAGATATAACTGCCTTTGGCATGTGAAATTTCCATGGCCAAGGGATGGTGGGTAGTTTGCGCTTGATATTTTAGAAAGTCTTCCTTCATGGGGTTCATCAATTATCATAAACCCTAAAAATCCAGGTCTTAGCCAGATAATTTCCGTTAAATTGGTTATCCTGGGCATTTTTGGCATCATTAAGTGTATCATAACGATCTAAATACACGTAGTATAACTTGTTAAAACTACGGTAAAAGTAATTGGGCTGTAAACCTTGTGATGTCAAGGTCTGTATGAACTTTATATAATTACGCTTGTTTTTGAAAACATTGGCAATCACATAATATCCTGAGCTAAGCCCATCTTCAATGGGTACTTCCTCATAATGTTCCTTGGTTTCGGGATCATTGGATTTATTAGTTTTTTCTTTCGGGGCAATTTTGTCTACTCCCGATTTTTTTTTGTCAAGTTCTGAAGCTGTTAATTTAGCTGTTGTTGAATCTTGGAATCTTTTTTCTATTTCAACATCGGAGGCTTCCATTTCAAAATCTATAGGATTGGTAATTCCCCTGATAACGGGTAAAATTATGTTATTGTCATCCTCATCAAAAATGGCATCCTTGGTAAGAATGCGTTCATCACCACGCCAAATGAAACCTTTTAATTTTCTACTGTTTTCAGGAAGCTCGGTTTCAGGGAAGATATCGCCATCTGGTTCGGTAAAAAAAGTAAGATCTTCTATATCATTATTTACCATAATAATACGGATTGCACTGCATATAGTCTTGTCAATTCCAATGAGCTCGTCCTCTTCGTTGTACATATAGTAGATGACCTCTGTATTCTTTATTAAATCGATGATTTTAAGTTGGTTGTCTTTGAATTTACCAAATAAATCCTTTCCTTTTGCCTGGTTATAGCCTTCCATACTTACACTATCCAAAGAAATGATAAAGGCATTGTTCAGGACTTTGAGGGAATCCATTTTTTCGGTCCTTAGGTTTGATTTTAAATGAATGCTGTCTCCGGTCATTTGGTTAGGGCCATTCCATAAAATCGGATTTGTAATTAGTTGGGTAACCCCTGTTTTCTGGTCATAATGTATAGAATCGCACTTACCACTCAAATCAGTCTTAAAGAATTTAGCGTTCTTGAATGCCCTTAAAATTCTTTTATCCGGTTTCCCTGTAAGCATTAGCGTATCACCATGCATGTACAGCGAGTCTTGCTCCATTAAAGTAATTGAAACCGCTCTTTTAGTGGCGAAAACAGAATCCTTTGCTTTAAAGACTTCCGCATAATGGGCCTTTATTACCCCATTGTTTACGGTATCGATAACTTTAATATTATTGGTTGCCGAAGCAAATTCCCTTGCTTTATTAAAATAGACACTATCACCTTTTATGATTCTATTGTTATAATCGATTCTTGTGTTTTTTATAAAATACCCACTTTCAACTTTAGTGTCATAAAAACCACGTTCACAATAAATTTTATAGGTTTCACCTGTAATTGTGGATGGTCCATACAAGTAGGCATTCTTGGAGGTTTCGTAATAATCCAATTGCTCTGAATCCAAAATGTATTCAGGATTTTTAAGATGTACACTATCTAAAAATTGGAGCTTCTTTGTTTCCAAAAAATAGCGACCAACTTCACTAGTTAAGGTATTGGTTGAATCTACAACCGTTCCAAAATCTTGATAAAAGGCCTCCTGTTTCTCCCTATTAAACCGTAATGTGTCGGTTGTAAGGGTCATATCGCTCTGGGTCAATATTACATTTTCCCATGCCTTGGCGAGATTTTGATTGCCGTTATAGTCAATTTTACCACTGGTCATTTGCACAGAATCCCCTTGTTGTAAGCGAATATTCCCAATGGCTTTAAGTTTGTTTTCCTTTTGATAATAGATGGCAATATCGCACCATAGATCGGCCCCTTTATGTTCAAATTGTACCTGATTTTCGTCTTTGCTGAAAATTGAGGCACCGGGGTAATTAACCTCATCCTTTGTAAAATTGGCGCCGTAAACGATATTGATTTGTTTTGCTTTTACATCCTGCTTTTTCTGGGCAAAACCAGAAGCCGTAAATGATAAAACAAGTATGTAAAGTAGTATGTTGTGCAATACAATAAATTTTGTCCAAAAATAGGATTTTTTAGTCTAGCGAAATAATGATTGGGATAGATTTAGGAATTGACTTAAAATCGAAGGAGACCTTGGATTATATATGTTTAAAATCAAAAAATCATTAAAGGATATTCAGATGGATAAATGAAATTCAGATTAAATATTGTTATTTTATGTAAATGGAAAAAGCTAAAAATTACCAGCTGTCAGTTACTCTAAATTCAACCAAAAAGGAAGCATTTAATGCATTGACCAAACATATTCCTGATTGGTGGAGTACTGTGGATGGCTCTTCGGAAAAGGAAGGTGATGAATTCAAGGTTTCTTTTGGCACCGAATCTTACTGGAAATTCAAGGTTATTGCAATCAATAATCCAGATAAGATAGTTTGGGAATGTATTGAGTCACATCAAAACCATAATTTGGTAGGCATTGATGAGGAATGGATCAATACCAAATTATACTGGACAATTTCAAATTTAGAAGGTAAGACGAAAGTGGATTTTTTACATGATGGACTATTATCCACAGGAGTTTGCTACGAAGTATGTTCTAACGGGTGGGACTTTTATATTTCGGATAGTTTAAAGCAATTTCTTGAGAAAGGGGAGGGAAAGCCCTCTAGGAAATAATTCCACTTCGAATAAAAAAGGCGGTTTTTAATATAAACCGCCTTTTTTTAATAATGTTCAAGCTTAATTAAAACTCCCTATAAGCCGATTCCAAATACTGATTGGCCTCTTCCTCAGAGAATCTGGCTGTAGTATTGTCCCAATGAAGGGTTTTGTTCGGAAAACGACCGGCAATTACCCCTAAAAGAATGGTTTCAGTAAGTCGGGAAGCATAGGAAAAAGGTGCACTGCATTCGCCCCTACCCAAACAAGCCTCAACAAATTGGTGGTAATGTTTAGGCCCTTCGGAAGCATAGTTGCGTATGGGTTTGCCCATATTATTGGTTTTTTCTACTTCAGCAATCTCTGCCGATATATCAACATATTTCCCATCAACGATTTTCTTTGGCAACTCCATAAAGTGTGGCAACAATAAACGTCCTTTCTCGCCCACGAACATTGCACCTTGTTCAGGTAATACGCCCTCACTCGTTGTTTTGGTTTCAAGTGAGATTTTATCTGTCATCGTCGCTTTTTCACCATCCGCCAACTTTTCTGTTTCGGACATTTTGCTCATCGTATTGGGCAGCAAAAGATCTTCATGCACTTTTGGAGCACCAGGACCATCATACCACACCCATTTCAAACTTTCTCCTGTATGTTTGGTTCCAGGGAATTCATAGGTAACCACATTATTTTCTGGAAATCCGAAACCTGTTGGTTTTCTGCATTCATTTTTAATGGTACGCGGAACATCCAATTCCAAGGCATTATAAGGAGTATCAAAAATGTGAACGCCCATATCACCAAGTGTTCCACAACCAAAATCCATTAATTTTCTCCAGTTTCCAGGGTGATAAAAGCCTTCTTTATAAGGTCTTTCTGCCGAAGTGCCCAACCATAGGTTCCAATCCAATGATGCGGGTGTTGGATCACTTCCTTCCGGTGCTTTACCGTCATATCCCCAATTCTTGGGTGACCAAGCTCTTACCGTATGAACTTTACCGATAATTCCTGATTGAATAAGTAAAGTAGCCAATTTATAATCGTAAAAAGAATGAACCTGAATACCCATTTGTGTAACAAGGTTTTTCTCTTCCGCCAACTTTTTCATTGCTCTTGCCTCGGTAACATGGTGCGTTAATGGCTTTTGGCAATATACTGGTTTGTTCATGTTCATCGCCATCATAGACGCGGGTGCGTGGGTATGGTCTGGTGTTGATACGATAACCGCATCAATTTCATCAGCTATTTCTTTGAACATTATTCTATAATCGGAATACACCTTTGCATTTGGATGCATTTTTTTAGCAGCAGCCAAATTATTAGCGTCCACATCGCATAAAGCAGTAACATCGACCAAGGGATGTGATGAAATGGCTTTAAGGTCTTCACCACCCATACCACCGACCCCTATATGGGCTGTTCTCAATCGATTATGCGGACCCATTTTTCCTATAAAAGAAGGCGCCAATGCCATTGCAAGAAGGCCTAAACTACTTTTTTTTACAAAATCCCTGCGATCTTTATTGTGTGTGCTCATTTTTGATATTTATTAAACTTTTACTAATTAGTTGACAGTTCCTTTATTCTAATATTTCTAAATCTTACCACATCACCATGGCCCAAAAACCCAATATGCCCTTTTGTTCTTTGAAGACCCGGATGCTCTTTTTTATCCATTGTGCCGTTCTTACTGGCTTCTAGAAAATCACCATCAACAATTACTGTTTCGTTTAGAATGATTTTTATTTTGGATCCTTGAACAATTACTTGCTGTTGGTTCCATTCACCAACGGGATTTAGGATACCCCGTTTTGCGGGAATGATTCCGTACACTGACCCATGGTATTGATAAGGTTCTAAATTAGCATATTTTTCAGCTGTATTATCCAATATTTGTAATTCCTTTCCAACATAGGCGGCATCACCTTCCAATGGAGCATGGATACCAAGTCCGTTATTGCTCCCAGGCGTTAATTGGAATTCAAATTTGAAAATGAAATCACTGTATTCTTCAGATGTAAAAAGATTGCCACCACTGCCTCCCCTATTGGGGTCAATAACGATCATACCGTTTTCGGCCCTATACGATTCTTTGTTTCCTACCCAACCGTCCAGATTTTTACCATTGAAAAGCGCGTTGAATCCTACTTCCGTGTTTTTTTTATGGGTACCGCAGGAAACTAAAATTAGGGTAATCAATAAAATATTAAAAATGCGGTTCAAGAATTTTTTGTTCGCCAATCCTCCAAATGTAGGAAAGGTTTTAAAATAATCTGTCATGATATTATAGCAAGGGGATTAGTATCTTTCCAATTACCTCTGGTGAAATCAGGGAATAGCTGGGGTGTGCCACCACTTGCTACCGAGCGTTCACTCAACGGTGCGACAGCACTCCATAAACAACCTTCATATAGGTTTTGATCTAAAGGAAGGCCTTTCTGTAGACATTCAACAATGCGATACATCATCATTCCGTCCATACCACCATGGCCAGTTTCTTTGGTGGCTTGGTTCAATCTTTTGTAAAGAGGATGGTCATATTTCTCGTATATAGAAGCCAATTGTTCGCCTTGAGCCCAAGAATGATGGTTTTCTGTAACCCCCTCAATACCACTTTCCAAAGCCACCCTGGTTGGGAAACCTGCAAGAGTTCCTTTAGTACCTTGGATTAAATTTAATCGTGAATAGGGCCTAGGACTAGTTTCATCCCATTGTACCATAATGGTTCTACCCAAGGTGGTTTTAATAATAGAGGTATTCATATCCCCACCTTTATAATCAAGTTTATTCCATTTATGGTCAGTAGCATAGTTTTTTCCAGCATAGGCTTTTCGACCAATAGAAGGTGTCGAAAACGATACGAGACTTCCAAAATTATCATCTTTACGAGCCAAATTCATATACTGTGCTACAGGGCCCAATCCGTGTGTGGGATATAGGTTTCCATTTCGATTTGCATAATGGTCTGTTCTCCAAGAACCTGTTCCGCGTTCTTGCTCTTCCATCTGAAATCTCAGCTCATGAATATAAGCGGCTTCTGCATGTAATAGCTCACCGATTACACCTTGACGGCACATATTCAAAAATAACAACTCATCACGGCTATAGTTTACATTTTCCATCATCATGCAATGCTTTTGGGTACTTTCGGAAGTGTTTACTATTTCCCACATTTCCTCCAAAGTAACTGCAATGGGTACTTCCACAAAAGCGTGTGCACCTTTTTTCATAGCTTCAATTGCCATAGGGGCATGGTTATTCCAGTTGGTAGCTATAAAAACCACATCGGGTTTTACTTCCTCCAACATTACCCTCCATCTATTTTTATCACCATGGTACAAGGCGACATTTTTATGGCGACTGCCTGCGCCTATTTCTTTGGCAACGGCACCCCATTTTTTCACATTATCCTCGTAGAGATCACAAACGGCAACCACTTCGGTCCCTGATAAGGATGCAAAAAACTTAAGGTGTCCTGGTCCACGAGAACCAACTCCAATAAAAGCTGCACGAATGGTTTCCAATTTTGGAGCAGCAAAATCCCCCATATATCTAGCGGTATATGGTCGGCGGGAAATTGTGTATGCACTACTGGCGATTACAGGCCCCATGGTAATGGCGGCTCCTGCTAGGGATGTCTTTCTTATAAAATTTCTTCTGTTGATGTTTTTCATTCCTTACTTTTTAACGATAATGGCAGAGTACCCGCCACCTCCAGACAGGTGTATGCTTATTTTTGAGTTTTGATTCACGCTTTTGGTTTCTATTTTATAGTCCTGTGCGTTTCTATGGGCGTTAATGCCATCGCGCAAAGATTGCATTTCATATTCGCCTTGTCCTAAAAAAGACAGGTCAATGTTAAAATCACGAGCAGTCCAATCGGTCATAGCACCTAGGTACCAATTATCCCCTTTTCTACGAGCCACAATAATGTAATCGGATACCGCACCCTCAAGAACAACAGTTTCATCCCAAATAGTCGGAATTTTGGTAATAAAATCAACAGTTTCCTGTTCTTTGTAATAAATTGTCGGCGACTCGCACAACATTTGAATTGGTGCTTCAAAAACAACATACATCGCCACCTGATGAGCCCTTGTCCCAAAACTCATAGGCCGTGTCCAGAGTGCGGCATAATTGGGACCTCCAGTCTCATAATCAACTTTGTTCATGTTGATCATTGCACCGGGGGTAAAATCCAATGGTCCGGCTGCCATTCTAATAAAGGGCAAGGTTACGTTATGCTCGGGGGTAATTGCTGAGCTCCATTTGTTGTTCTCATTGCCCTTGACCCCTTCATAATTGATGATATTAGGCCACATACGCTCAACACCAGCAGGTTTGAACGCACCATGATAATCTACCAAGAGTTTATATTTGGCAGCAATCTCGGCAATTTTCTCATAAGACTCTACAACATACTGGTCACTGCGTTGCATAAAATCGGTCTTAATTCCTACAGCTCCCCAGCTGCTATATAATTGGAGTATTTTTTCAGGATTTTCATACAATGGTTTCCATAGTACCCAAAGAATAATTTCTACATTTTTTGATTTGGCATATTTTATCAACTCGGGAACATCAATATTTTCATTATCCTCCATAATCTCAGTAGTTGATTTTGTCCACCCTTCATCTAAAATAACATACTCAATACTGTTTTTTGCCGCAAAATCTATAAAGTATTTATAAGTTTCCGTGTTGACACCAGCTTCAAAATCAACCCCATAGATATTGTTATTATGGTACCAATCCCAAGCGACTTGCCCAGGTTTTATCCATCCGACATCAGGTATTTTTGTAGCCGGTGAAAGTTGGGTTACTAGGTTGCTCTCGACAAAGGTTTTGTCATCATCACTTACAATGAATACACGCCAAGGGTAAGACCGCTTGCCATCGACTTTAGCAATATAATCGGCTTCTTCTGTAATGATCTGATTTCGGTCAGGGTTAAAGGCCTCATTAGGAATGGCTTTTAAAACATACTTTGGGAAAGTGGCATTAAAGGAATTTTCTTTGCTCTTGGCAAGAAACAGTCCAGGATAATTGAGCAGTGATGATTCCGTAAAGAGTACTTTTGCTTTTTTAGTATCGAACATCACCGGGAGACTACAAAATTCCCCAGCATTAATATCGGAGATGTTCTTATTTAAATAATCCCGTTCATTATGTGAGTACATCGATTCCTCTTGGGGGAAAAAGGAAGAAGTGCCCACTGGGAATGTAAGCGTCATCTGCTCGTTCATTACCGTCTTTGTCTTGGAACTTTGGTCAATGAATTGATAAGCAACCCCATCATTGTATGTCCTAAATACTAATTGGTACCCGCCTTTAAAATTAAGGGTTAACTGATTAAAGACACTTTTTATGTTTGCATCCTTATTGGGCACTTGAGGTATAATTGTTTCATTTTTATTTTCGGTGTTTTTGTTCCTTAACTTCGGTGAGGACCCTAGCACCCTGTTGTTTCCCATATCCATGGAGATAGTCGCGTTTTCAATGATATTCATTCCATCTAAACTTACATTCCATGATACGGTCTCAGAAAGATTCACTTTTAAACTTAGCCTACCATCCGGGGATTTAATTACGGTTTCTTGCGCAATTGCAACGCCACCTATAAATAAATGAATGATGAGGGTTACTACTATACTTTTCAATTGTTTCATATTAGCTTTAAATTTTGGTTCGACTCTTTATCTAAATTGGTTAAATGTTATTTATTATCAATATTTGGATTCATGAGTATCACTTAGGGTTTTTAACATGAAAATCGAATTCTTAAATAGAAAAGTTTTCGAGAAAATTTCGCCATAATATTTTTGGCAGATTAATCAATAATTTTTCAAACGGATCTGTCTATTTGGTTGTTTCTCCACCCATTTGGGTTAAAAAACTGTCCCTTGGCTCCCATAATTCAATTTTGTTCCCCTCCAGATCCATTATATGAACAAATTTTCCATATTCATACTCTGCAATTTCATCAACTATAGTTACCCCATTTGCATTAAGTTTTTTTACCAAGCCTTCAATATTCTGTACTCTATAATTGATCATGAATTCTTTATCCGATGGCTCAAAATAATCAGATTCTTCTTTATGTGGACTCCAACGGAGATAGTTGATCTCCTCAGGGTTGTTAGCATTTCTAAATTCGAATGGAGATCCAAAGTCATCAATTGCCAAACCAAGGTTTTTCCCGTACCATTCCCTTATTACCTTTGGATTTTTCGAACGGAAGAATATGCCGCCTATCCCAGTAACCTTTGGTGTTGAGTCATTCATAATCAATCTTTTTCCTTCATTATTCACTTCGGGTTTCTCTTTGTTTTTTGTATTGCAACTAAAAGTTAAAACAACTAAAACCACAAGAGTAGTTAGTTTCATCATTTTAGAATTTTTTTATCATAATAATTACACTATCGATTTCCCCATTAATTGGAAAGGAGGTTATGCTATTTTCAGCTCTTTACCTTTTACTTTTAGGTTTGTAATTCGAGTATTATAAAAATAAGGATTTTCAGGTTAGGGTAGATAAGATACTGAAATATGATTGTTTTATTCCTCTGGCTTCTTCTTAATTTGGTGCAATTGTTCAATCGTTCACTACTTATTGAATATGTTTAGCCGAATATTGAGAATTCCTGCTTAATAAAAATCAATTAAACCATACCGCATATCGTTTCCTTCTTAACTCTAGAGCTAGTTTTTCCTCCATCTTAATGGCATCTGATCTTGAAGATATTGGATCTATATGGTTATAAAGACTTGGTCGAAGGTACATACCGTATTTTTGGACTATGTTGGAAGAGAGTTTGTGACCTTTTTTATTTCTATACCCTGTCTTATGCTGTTCAAACCGTTCTTTGGGAGTCTTGCTTGTCATGCCTACATAAAGGCATTGCAACACGCCATGGAATTGTGGATTCGCAGCCCGAAACCTGGCATTTTCATTAAACACCTTTTTGGATAATTCTATAACATAAACTCGATATTGTACTTTGGACATAGATAAAATGGTGCGTTTTATATTTATTATTTATTTAATTCTTCCAAATTCGACTCTGGGATTTTAGTTTCATCCAAAACCCTTTTCATTAATATGATTTTGTTATGGATTTTTCCTTTCCAGAAAATCTTTCAAGTTTTTTCTAATAAAAAAGTCCCAACCAGCTTTACAGCTTTCAAGCTTAAACTCCGTTATATTTATGGGAAAAGTCTCCAAACCTTCATTAGTCAATCGGAGAACAGTTTTAGATCCTTTTTCAAATAGGTCGAATGTCACGAACCCTTCACCTTCATATTCTTCATAACTCCAACGGTATTTGATTCTCCTGTACGGGATAACCTCAATAATTTTCCAAAGATGGGTAAAAATACGGTCGCCTGATTGCACTTTGAATTTTGTTTGAAACCCAACAACCGGTTTAAAAGAGGGAATATTATTGAAAAACCAGGACTTCATATGATCTAGGTTCGTAATTGCATCCCAGACAATGCTTACTGGGAAATTTAATATTTGTTCAACAACTATGGGTTTAGATGATTCATTGGTTTTCATAATGTTCCAATTTCTCTAAGATATACTTAATATCAAAACCGATTACCGCAAATTATAATTTTGAGGTACTAAGCCGCCACCAAGAATTATTCTATTTTAAACAAATTATAAGTTCTGGACCATTTAATTGATTGCCCTGAGTTGATATCCATATTAAAAAATAATTCAGGGCTAATAACATGTTCCCATCCCCATAGATTCACCTTAATTGTTTTGAAACTTCCAGTTTCACTGATCCCAATTTTATTTTTAAGGTTTATTAGTTCCCATCCCGCATCAACTGTTTCGTCACCGGAAAGATTACTGAAGAAGAATTGCTCTTTGGGTAGCCCATTAAATTTAATTTCATTTAGCCCAATATCAACCTTTCGTTCAGGATTAACAATTTCCCCAAAAAGCTTGGGTTTTAATTGGAATGGAAATTTTAATATGTAATTTTTCCCTATTGAATCTTTATTTATTGCCACAAAATTGTGGTTGTATTCATTTGTAATAATTGGCTTAGTACCTGTATTTTGTAAAAAATAATTGATTACGAAACTACTTTCAAATAATTCTATTTCCTTTTTCAATAAATACGAATATCCATTGATCGCTTGCGATTTACATTCAATTATTATTTTATTGGAATTGGTAGTGGTTTTAAATTGGGCTGGTTTTATCTCATAAGCTTTATTAAAGATATATTGATTATCGTCTTTTTTTAATAATCCTACCCCTATTTTATGAAACCAGCCACCTATTTTGGCCTCATCAAAACCCAAAGGTGTATCGATTCCGAATTCAGTATAAAACCCTTTGCCTAAATGCTGCTCTTCCTCCCAGTCCATTCTTTCAGTTCCTGATACAAGAATATTTCGGAATTTTACTTTTACGATCTTCCCAGTCCAGTCAAATCGAGAGGAATTATAATTTTCCAAAGGAGGATCAATATGAATTTCTAGATTTTTATTTTTAAGTATGTGTGCCATTAAAAAAAAAGGATAATAAATTAAATTTCACCTTAGGTTTCACATTACAACGAAAACTTGAATTAATATAATAAACAATCTTTACAGTATGAATAATTGATACAAACTGATCAGGGCTTTCAGTTGTACAGGTCTTCTATATTATATCCTTGGGCAAAACAAATTGCGAGACTGAAGTTAAAGTTAAGGTATACTGCCGGTATTTATTCCCTAAGCCATAAATGATGTTGATTACAGCTAAAAGATGATGCATTTTTCGTCGGCTTCTATTGTAGACAAATGCATGTTATAAAATGGTGCTTCACTATTAAAAATTTCCTGAACAGGTAAAATACATCCTGTTCATCTTTCCAGATGAGCGTTAAGAACCCGACATTTTAGGCACTTAAAATTATGATGGGTTGACGGGATTAGGACTTTAAGTTCCTTTAATTCCAATCCCATAATTTGATATGTAGTTAACCCTCTTCTTTAAGTCTTCTTAGTAAAAGAAAGATTGATAACAATTGCCATAAGTAACCAAATAATAAATGTTTCCCCATGTGTCATTTCATAGGTGGAACCCGCTAATTTGGCTGCAAATAATACAATGTAAACAATAACAGGTGATAAAAGTAGGCTAATTACAAGATGTAGAATCGATTTTTTATAATCCATAAGTCATTGATTTAACTGGTTAATATTAGACATTTTTTTTAAGTTGGCTACTGGCTTTTCAATTTTAATTTCAAAATCATCCAATAATTCCCTTTCAAATTCCACCATAATGTATTGTACGTGCTGTTAGCTACAGTTTTAGTATACTAATCCGACTGCTTTCCCTGAATATTCAGAAGTTTGCAAATTATTAAGTATAAAGTGTGCAACATCGGCTCGAGAAATCATTTTTGTAAGGATATAATTTCCAACTTTAAGGCCGTGTTTATAGATTGTTCTTTTTTTTCCATTTGTCAATTGTCCAGGACGCACTATCGTCCAATCCAATGTACTACCCATGATTAATTTTTCTTGCTTGGATTTATCCAAAAAATAAAAGAATAATATTATTGGTATTGTGAAAAGCGTATAGTACAATCCAAGTTTAAACCTACTATCATTTATACCGAGTGATGTAATGCAAATAAATCGTTTTACACCATTTCTATTCATTGCTCTTATAATATTATCTGTTCCTTTAGAAAGGATGGTCGTTTTAATAAAGAATCGTTTATGGCCTAGAGCGGATAATACGGCATCTTGCTCTTTAAAAGCATTTTCGAGACTTTCCGGAATTAGGACATTCCCTTTTGTCACAATGAGATTTGGATTGCTATATTTTATTTTTTTAGGATTCCGTACAATTGCGGTTATAGTGTGCCCTTGTTCAAGGCCTTGTTTGATCAACTCACGTCCAGTTTTTCCAGTTCCACCAATTATTAAGAGTTTCATATTTATTCAGTTTAGTTTTTATGAAGCTCTTTAATTTTAAGGATAAATAAAATTTTTAATAACTGAACTGTAGATAAATTAGGATGAAACGATTTTTCACAAATAGTGCTTAACATATTTTCATATTATGTGTTGCACACACTAAACACCTTGTTGTGGTTGTTCTTTATTGCGTTTTTTCTTCATCTACACTTTTAATAAATTCGATCAATCCATCGAAATAGATTTCCGCATCATCATACATTGCTAAGTGACTCCCATTAGGGCAATGCAAATATTGTCCGTTTTGGACTTCTGACGCTATCCATTCCATATGTTTGGGATCCATGGTGTCATGGGCTCCACCAATTGTTAATGTAGGAACTGAAATTTTTGAAAGTTCTGCCTTAATATCCCAATTTTTCAACTTTGCATTACCCACCACTCCGAATTCACTGGGTCCCTGCATAGTCACATACAGATCTTGATTAATATTGGCAAATGCCCTATTTACAGGATTTGGCCATTCTTCCAAAGGCATTCGCAATACATGTTCAGGATAGTAGTTCGAAAAAATCAATTCACCATATCTTGGATTCCCATAATCACCTTTTGCCTCGAGAGCTCTGATCTCAGTTAGTACAGCTGGAGGTAATTGGGGTCCAAGAACATCATTGGCATATGTGATATAATCGGGAATAGATGCCATCATGTTTGAAACAATGAGACCTTTTAAATTTTGTTGGTATTTAAGAGCATATTCCATACACAATATCCCTCCCCAAGAACTACCTAATAGATAAAAATTATCGGAATTCAACCCAAGGGCCTTTCTTACCTGTTCAACTTCATCAACATATCTTTCCACACTCCATAAACTACTATCATTGGGCTGATCACTGTATGCAGATTCCAATTGATCATAATAGTAATACTCGATTTCAGCATTCGGAAAGTAGGAATCAAAAACCTCAAAATATTCATGCGTGGCTCCCGGTCCTCCATGGAGTAATAATACTTTCATTGTAGGGTTATTTCCGACTCTTTTGGTCCAAACCTTAAATTCTCCCACTGAGGTTTTAATCGGGATCATCTTGACTCCCCCACTTAGTTTATCATCACGATCGGAATAGTCCAAATAGCTACTTTTTTCTGCTTTGGTAATATTCGATTTCTGATTATTTAAACAACTTGAAAAGAGTAGAATTAGCACGAGGACCAGTACTGAATTTTTCATGATTTATAATTTTAAGTTAGTTTCAGTTTGTGATTTAACCACAATGTACTTAATAAATGCCAGTTTTAACCCGGTACGATAAACAGGTGACGTTTATTTATTGTGGTAACTTCTTTTTAGTATTTTATACAATAATAGTTCTTCATTTTCATCTGGTAATTTAGTAGTACCTATCATTTCCAATCCTAATTTTTCCAAAAGTCTTTGGGAGGAAATGTTCTCCTTGGATGTAATTGCTTTGATCTCTTCAATTTCAAATTCCTCAAAAGCAGCTTTTTTCAATCTATTTGCTGACTCATAGGCATATCCTAATCCCTCATATTCAGGTAAAAGTCCAAAACCTATATCAATTCCGTCAATTCCATCCCTATCATAAAGTCCACATGTGCCAATTTTTAAATCATCTGACTTTCTTATTAAAGAGTAACACGAATATCCCAACTTATTTAATTGTGGTAGCATTTTGATCCGTATATATTTTTCTGCATCTTCAATTGAATTTATTTTTCTATCCCCAACATATTCGATAAACTTAGGAGTATTCATTAGTTGATAAATTAATTCAGCATCTTGCTCCAAAGTTGGCCTAATAATTAATCTTTCCGTTTCAAATTCTTTGTACACTATTTCTTGTTTTTGCTTGCTCAACGGTTTAAATAAAAATACGGATTTCAGCCTGCCAGCACTTCGACAAGCTCAGTGACCACGACAGGCAGGTGCCGTTTATTTTGTGTTAAGCTTTACCTATATCTTTATGCCAAATGTTGTGTATGCTTTGTTCAATGATTATCTATATTATTTAGGAACTTACCGATTACTTCGGCAACTTTTTCAGGTTGATCAATCATCGTCATATGAGCTGCATCATCAATAATTTTAACGCTTGCATTTCTTGACAATTTTTGAAATTTGTACATTGTTTCCGGCCTAGCCTCATCATATGCCCCGGTTACAAAAAGTATAGGCTCTTTAATTTTGTTTAAATCAGGGGTTCTATCAAAATTCTTTAAAGTCCCGGTAGCTGTGAACTCGGTGGGTCCCCACATATAATTATAAACATCTTCATTGAAACCAGCAACATTTTCACATTCAACGGTTTTAAGGTAAGGCCAACTTTTTCGAGTTAAGTGTCGAGTATAAAATGAATCAGTTGCCGCAAGATATGCTGGAGCGCTATAATTCCTAAGTTCTTCATATTTTCTGATGGTATCTTGAATCGCAATAGGCATCTGGGACAATAAGATTTTGGCATCCTCGATCCAAACTGGAGTACTCAACATTGGGCTAGAAAAAATTACCGATTTCACCCCTTCCGGTTTTTTAGTAATCAAGTATTCAATTAAAAAAGTGCTGCCACAAGAATGTCCCAAAATATGGAGTTCTTTCAACTTCAATGCACTTCTTAAAAGATCTATTTCATTTACGAATCGATTAATTTTCAAAAGTGTTGTATCCTTTGGTCTATCTGAATTGCCTGACCCTAATTGGTCATAAAATATGATAGGTCTTTCATTACTCAAAAGAGAGTAGCCGGGAATCATTGTACAACTTCTGGATCCAGGGCCTCCATGAAGAACCAGTAGGGGAATACCATTCCCTTCCCCAATGATTTTATACCATATTTTACCTCCCTCAACACTTACAAATCCTTCCCTATCAATTTCTTTTTGGCAAGAAACATTCAAGATTAAGAATAGTAAGCAAAATAGAAGGCCTAATTTTTCCCTTATTTTTATTTTAATATATATCATCTTAGGATTTTCAGATTAAGTATCCAAGATAGTTAATTGAGTGGGAATTTCCGCCTATGAACACCGAAGCTTCAGCGAAGATGTGGAAATTTCGACCTGCCTGCCGGCAGGCAGGAGCAATCAAATTTTACGCGTTTTATGAACTATGTTCATTAATATCCAATTTCTTTCCATTTATCCTTAACAGTAAAATGGCTGAAATACCTCCAGCAATAGAGGCAAGCATATCATTAATATCAAAAATACCCGATGATATATACTGTTTGAGTTCAAATAGGATTGATGCAAACGTTACAATTGAGATTATTAGCTTAGGAAATCGCGTTGGTCGTATTAATAGTAACAAAGAAAAGCCCATAACGTAGAAATAACTTGGTAAAAATTCCGCTATTCCAAAATCATTGATCTTATTAATATTTATGTAATCTCGATAAAAAGCTTTGCTTATAAATCCGATTATTACCGCCAATAATCCAATCAATCCAAAAAGTCGATTACTTTTTGTCATTTTTAATGATCATGATTCTTTTTTTTACTTTTCAGCGCTACTTTTAAATTTTTTCCAATTGTCGATTATTGACTTTTCCCTTACTAATATAGAATTGGGATTAAGTTCGTATTTGGCTCTTTTTTCATCTGTGAGAGCCGTTGAATACCACCAATCATAGGTATCTTTTACAGTATCTTTTATTTCTCGGAAGGTTAAGCCAGTATCAATCCCTTTTTTATTATTAATTCTTGCAGAGCCATAATTGTTTCCTTCGGAAGGTATCCACGGAACTAAAGTATGAACATCGTTCTGTTTTAAGAATTCGTAGTCATCAATGGCAACAAAAGTAGAATCAACTTCAAAGGCTTTTTGGGCACTTTTAATAAAATCGCCCATTGTTTGGGAATCTTTAGGACCAACGGCATTAAAAGTTCCCGTAGTTCTGTTCTCAGCTAACCTTATCATCCATTCGGCAACATCCCTGACATCTGCATACTGGACTATATCATCTTTTTTTCCAGGAACCATGGTTTCCCCTCCTTTAGATAATCTAATGGGCCAGTGTATGAAACGATCTGATTGGTCTGCAGGTCCTATCATGTAAGTTGGCCTTATTATAATGGATCTATCTTCCCCAAACACCTTAATGGCCTCCAGTTCAGAATTAGCCTTCATTACCCCATACCAATATTCCATTTTTTGTTCTTCATCCTCAATGCCTTCAGGTTCAATTAAGAGCAGTTTGGTTTTCTCATCAATATCATCGCTTAAATAAGGGTAATACACTCCAGTTGAAGAAGTGTAAAGGTATAGACCTGCTTTATCTTTTAGTAAGTCCGCAGATTTCTTGGTCCATTCAACTTTATGTCCGGAATTGTCGATTACCAAATCCCACTTGCCCTTTTCCAAAGCTGACAAATCATTCTCCCTATCCCCAATTAATTGTTGAACATCCTTATAAAGTTCCTTATAAATTGTCGGCTCGGTTTTTCCCCGTGTAAAGGTAGATACGGCATGACCCCTTGAGAGCGCATAGGCGATTTGGTGCGGGCCTAAAAAGCTAGTTCCGCCTAATATCAATATTTTTAATTTCGTTTTGGAATTTTTGGTATTAGTACTTTTCTTCTTATCTTTTGAAGAACATGACCATACATTATAGCCTAGAAAAGGAATTAGCAATCCTCCTTTAATTCCTGTTTTTATTATTTCCCTCCGTGTAAATTGTCTTTTCATACTTTTGTTTATTGATGAAAATGGTTCTTGTTATTAAACGTGGCACTTAGCAACATGATATCCAGTGCTTATTGCCAATAGTGTTTTTACATTTTCAATTTACAATTTAGCTTCCACTAAGCGGTGTCCCAAAAATGCCTACAGCAAGTTCTGCCCAGATAAGTAGAAGAGCTATCAGAAGAACTAAAGAGGTTGCAATTCGGTATTTGATATTCTTTATTTTTCTTATTACAAGATCAAAAATTAGGCCTGTGCCAATTAGTAGAAATCCCGCGACAACAAAATCAAACGGAGTCCAATTTACTTCAGCCGTGAACTGCATCGCTATTAATGGTATGAGCAATAGAATTGCTAAGGTGAGCAAGATGAATTTGAGCCTTTTGCTTTTCATAATTATAAATTTCTTATCAGTCTAATATTGCTGGCGACGTTAAGCCTAAACTGTGATTAAACCTATCTGCGAAGGTAGATACATTTTACACCTTGTAATCTAAAGAAACGACACATTCAGTAAAACGTCAAATACACCCCGAAGAGGTATTGGTCATTAAAGTTATACCAAAAAATCGGAATAGGAAAGGCAGGGGCATCAAAAAGGCGGTGGTTAACTGGAAAAGCTTTGAGGTTTAAATCATAGGATTAAAATCCAAAAGAAGTAGGGGTAGGATGCAGGATTTTAACTATTCCGGTTTTTCAAACATTGAGGTTTTGAAAAGGCGTAAGATTAATTCGTTTATAAAAATTGTATCGACCTGTTCATGGGTATTGAACAAGTTTAAAAATTAGTGAATTTCATAAAAAAAGCTATATATTGGGCACGATAATCGGCTTTGGATAAAACCAAAAAGTAAATACAACATACATGAAAATAAATAGGTTATTCTTAAAAATAATAATGGTTATTGGAGTTTTCATTACAAGTGAATATGCGTTTTCACAAACTATTGATCCCATGGTAGTAGACAGTACTTCAAAGAATACCGTGGTAATCGATAGTATAACAAATAATCCCATGGTATTGGATAGTACATCAAAAGCAGAAAAGAGATTGAAATTCGGTTGTGGGTTTGTGCTAAGTTTTGTTGGTGGCACGAATATTGGTTTATCCCCAAATTTAATTTATGAAGTGAGTAATAAAGTGAGTATTGGTGGGGGAATTCAAGGGAGTTATACCGCTATAAAAGATTTACAGAATACAACAACTTTTGGGGCTAATGTAATAAGCCTTTATAGTCCTACTCGGAAAATTACCACTTTGTTGGAATTCGCTGAGCTAAATGTATCTACTAAAACGGAAACAGCTACTGGAAAAGAAACAAGAAATTATTGGGATTCTGCTTTGTTTGTTGGTGCAGGATTGAATATTACCGACAAAATATTAATTGGCGCAAAATACAATCTATTATACAAGGAGGATGAAAGCGTATATTCTAGCCCCGTAATTCCGTTTGTAAATATCAGCTTTTAGACAAGGGATACCAATGGCCAAAACATATCACTTTCAAATCGGATTTTTTAACCTCAATTGCTTCATAAATATAGGCTTTTAAGATA
Source organism: uncultured Flavobacteriaceae bacterium (assembly GCA_963762065.1). Lineage (GTDB taxonomy): Bacteria > Bacteroidota > Bacteroidia > Flavobacteriales > Flavobacteriaceae > Maribacter_A. Next base: position 59,234 of record CAVXJE010000005.1, read on the forward strand.
GCCTCCATCTCAACAATTTCCCGAACATTGGTGAATCGGATCTGACGGCCAGCCTGTGTATTCTCCCCAGGTTTAACTAGAATACCATAGGCATCATTTAACAAGGCACCTTTGAAAAAACTTAGCACACAGTATTCCTTAAATCCACCAATAATAACTTCGTTGCTTTTTTGGAACATGTAGCAAGGCTGACGCCACTTCAATTCTTCTTTCAGCCCACAGTCAAGAACTATCAATCTTAACTTCTTCATTTCTTCCTGCCATTTTTTAGCTTTACTAAAATATAGATCAATCTCAGGATTCATTCTATTCATTTATTAATATACTAATATAAATGGGGTGTATACGGCACGACGGTGCTTAACCACCAGCATTGTAATATGCTGTGTTATGCCCGGATTTATTTGTAATTGCTTTCCAATTAGGGTTTTTAATGATTGATTCTCTTCTTGGTTCATTTCCCTGTTATTTAATTTGAATATAAAACGGTCTTGGTCATGGTTTCGTCCCGATACTTTGGGATGGATTATCGCCATTGTGTTGTAATACAAGTTATCCAAAAAAATTCCTCGGAAAACCGCTAAATCAAATTTGATTTTCGAATTTAGAGGCTAGTACAACGGTTATCGATGTAAGCGACAGTTTATTCTTTTATAAAGAAATGGTATTCATTTAATCCTTGTGATTTCATATAGTATTAGGCACAGGTATTATTCGGTTTGCTTTAACGGTACTAGGAAGTTTTGATTTGCATATTCACCTATTTTAGCACCTAGTTTATGTCCCTCTTCCGAGTCATACCTAAAATGAATACCTAAATAAACCCGGGACATTGATGCTTCCATTCCTGCTTGTGAAAAACTATTGAATGAACGTGTTTTAGGGTCCATTTTTATTTTCCCTGAAAATGGTCCGGCTTTATCCACTTCTTCAGTGGTCATTGTAAAATTGTAATTATCACCAGTTCCTAAAGTATTCGCCAAAACTGTCATTGCAGCAGTGCTTGCAGTACCATGCGCAGAAGGATATGATGGGAATGCATAAGTGTGCTTGTGCAAATTATTCCATTCAGGGTCGGGTTCTGTATCTGGGTTCCCATCATTTGCAGCCCAGCGGATCGCCGTATAAGGACGCCAATGGTTGTAATGAAATTTATTATCAAAAACATTAATATAAGCATCATAAATTGTCATGTTTAGTAAGGCAAAAACTCGGGCTGCCTCCCAAAGATTCAAATTTTCATTCATTACAAGTTCCCTTGCTAATCGATTATGGGAGTTCTCTACAAAGTTCTTCCACCACATAGCTAAGTGGGTTTGATCTTTAGTTCTTACTTTACTTTCATGACGGCCATATTCCTTAACTTCATTAAAGGCTTTTGTATAATCCCCACTATTTATTTCGGGTGGTGGTGGAGATCTGAATTGATCCTGATTTGTGAGTAAAAATGGTTTAGCTGCCGCCCAGCCAGCACCAAATATGAATCCCTCGGGTGTTCCACTATGCTCATTAAATTCTGCATATACTCCTGGTGCCATTGGGTGCCAAGTATAATCAGCTTCACCATTCCAATCATCACCTAAACGGGATTTTAAAATTTTGGCCGCTGCCTCTTTGCCTAAATTTATTCCCAATGTTTTAGAATCGCTATCCTTTACAGTTGCTAACCACTTATTAAGTTCAGTTTCCAATTCTGCCGCATTATCAGGAAATTGACTTAATGCTATTTCATATGCCGCTTGGGCAGTAGTTGTTATTGGGTCGGAATTCTTGTTTATCCCTTCGAATGAATAATAGGAATATAAAGGCTGAATGGCGTTTAAGGCGTCATGAATAGCAATATGCATCATTGCTTCGGTCCTAACTCCCTTAAGTGTTAATAATCCATCTTCCGCGACTGCCATTTCCATTATTTTCTTATTCCATGAAGTGATTATTTCAGGATTAAAATTATCAGCTTCAATTGTTTTTGTCATGCAACTTTGCAAAATGATTAAACCTAACAGGATCATTGAAAACTTTAACTTTGAGAAATTGATGGGATTTTTCATAATTACTTGTTTTAAATAGTGCCTAACGATTAGTATATGAAGGGTAGAGGCGTTTTGCTACTTTGATTTCACATACATTCTTGTTTAGTGTTTTTCATTTATATATTCAATATATTTTATTCAGATACCGTACAATGGTTTTGTTTATCGGTTGTTGCTCCTGTTTTACGGGATGCAGACACCCACTATACGGACCCTGAAGTTTCGTGGCCTCGGGAATTTTTGGACTAAGCCAAAACAAACAACCTGTCCTCCTTTGGCGGATTTCTAATAGCCATTGCTCGCACCAGTTTTTAGTCGTTAATTAGTTTCTGTGTATTTTTTAAAGTTGTTTAGAATTGCCTGCCAACCTCCTTTTTGCATTTCGATTGAATTTTCGTTTTCAGGATCGAATATTACCTTTATTTCTGTATGATTGTTTATGATATTAAATTTTACAGTTGCAGTTCTCCCACCAAATTCATAAGTAAATTGTTCCCCATCGATAATTTCGCTATATATTGCTTCAAAATCAAATCCAAAACTTCCGTCTTTCGCTTCCATTCTTGCTCGATATTTCCCACCAATTTTTATATCATTTTCTGCGCTCGGGCAATGCCAGCTTGGGTCGGCAAAATTCCATTTTGTAATGTGTTTTGGATTTGTATAGTAATTCCACACCTTGTTTTTGTCTGCATTTATAGTCGCTTGGACCGTAATTTTTTGAGCATTCATTTGTGATTATTTTCCATTAATCTAAATTTAACTATTTCAGTAATTAAGTCAATTGGTAAAGGCTGGTCCAGTGGAAATTGAACCGACCCTTTTCCTTGTTTATAATTTGATAGCTTGTCTTTAAATTTTTCATGCCCGCTTGGTGTTGCAAAAAATCCAATATGTTTAGTAAAACCACCAAAATAAACCAAGGGTTTTTTATTTGTCTTATAGACGGGCATTCCATATGAAATGCTTTCAATTGCCTCAGGTGCATTGCTTATGATTGTCTTACGAATAAGCTTAAGTTTTGTCTGGGTTTCTATTGGAAAAGTAGAAATATATTCGTCCACTGTTTTTATTTCCTTAATCATATTTTAAATATGTGTAATTTTTGATAGGTGTTAACGGTATTGTGTATGCGTTAGTAATAGAAAAATGTGGGGGAATTTTTCGCTGACGCATCCAATTTTAATACATGGTTCTAATTTCCGATTTGAAAATTCAATTATCATAGCTTTGAGACAGTGTTGTGCTTAATTTTGAGCTTGACTATTTTGGCACACCTTTTTTCCTCCAAGATAAGTAGCTATAATTTTAACCTCCCTTATCCCGTTAAGGTCAATATTTCTTAAATCATCACTAAATATAATAAAATTGGCTAATTTTCCTGTTTCCAATGTTCCTTTGATTTTTTCGTCAAATGAAGCATAAGCTGCATTCTTAGTGTATGCGAGTAAACCTTGTTCAACCGTTATTTTTTGCTCCGGAATCCAACCATTAGGATTTTTGTCATCTAAAGTTCTTCTTGTCACAGCTGCATATAATCCATCTAATGGCGAGCCAGGTGCAACTGGCCAATCGCTTCCGAAAGCCAACATAGTATTTGCATCAATTAATGATTTAAAAGCGTAGGTAGTTTTAATTCGCTCAGGCCCATTTAATTCGGCAGCCCATCTTCCGTCATCAATAGCATGAAAAGGATGTACGCTAGTTATGACCATTAGTTCGGCAAACCTATCTATACCTTGTTAAGAAAGGAGTTGGGCATGTTCGATACGAAGTCTTCGATCCTTTATTCCATTTTCTTTAATAACATGCTTGTTTTAAATATCCATCATTTTTATGCATATACATTTGATTTTTGTATGGATATTTCAGGACGGGTCAAGTTGTACTACAACGGTTTAGCTATGAGTAGTGTGGTTTTGTGAGTGGGAATTTTTCCTTAAGAAATTCATACAAAACAAAATAGCAACAACTTTGATTAAGCCTTAAAATAGCAATTATTTTTATACGGCATTGGCAATCGTTTTAAGTTAGGCATTATAATTTCAAAACTTTCAAGGAATTTTCCAATTAAAAAATTTTTTGTTTTCAATCATAGTTGGTTATAGGTATTACTTTGATATTATCTTAATAATGGGTTTTAATAAGGTATCTTTGACATAGTATTATCTATCTCTCGATATTAAAAATCCTTTCGCAGCACTTGAGCGTATTGCTGGGGCTTTCTTCTCAAGCCTTTATTTTGATTAATGAAGCCCTAGTGGTTAATTTAATGCCTGATTGCTAGAAAAAACAATCTAATAGTAATTTTAATCTTACGAATTACTTATTTCATTACTCTACAATTCGTTTCAATTCAAAAAAATATATGGCTTTATTAAAAATGGGGGTTATTGGAACTTCAAAAAAACAAGACGAAAGGCGCGTACCTATTCATCCAGAACATTTAAAAAGAATTCCGGAGCATATTCGTAAACAACTTATTTTTGAGAAAGGCTATGGCTCTCCTTTCAATATTGAAGACGAAGAAATTAGTGACTTAACTGGTGGAATAGCGACACGAAGTGAAATATTATCCGATATTGGTGCTGCCATTATTGCAAAACCTATTTTATCCGATTTAGTAGAACTGAAAGATGGTGGTACTATTTGGGGTTATCCCCATTGTGCCCAACAAATGCAAATTACACAAACAGCCATAGATAAAAAATTAACCTTGATAGCTTTTGAAGACATGTATGTATGGTCACCAAGTGGGCAAATGGGAAGGCACACTTTTTATAAAAACAATGAAATGGCCGGATACTGTGCAGTTATACATGCACTTCAATTAAAGGGAATAGATGGCCATTATGGAAATCAAAGAAAAGTAATCATCTTCAGTTTTGGAGCAGTAAGCAGGGGAGCCATTTATGCTCTAAAAGCACATGGCTTTAGAGATATTACTATCTGTATTCAGAGACCTGACCATGAGGTTAGGGAAGAAGTATTGGATGTACATTATGCCAGACTTAGAAAAGGAAATGCGAAAGAGCCTAGATTGATTGTTGTTGAACATGATGGTTCAGAACGACCACTATTGGATTTAATAAACGAATCTGAAATAATAATTAATGGTACATATCAGGATACAGATGATCCCATTGATTATGTAAAAGAAGATGAAAAATCCAGTCTTAAACCCGGTACACTAATTATAGACGTGAGTTGTGATGAGGGTATGGGATTTTATTTTGCAAAACCTACTACTTTTAAAAACCCAATCAGGGCAATTGATGAAATTGATTACTATGCAGTAGATCATACACCAAGTTATTTTTGGGAAAGTGCCTCCCGATCCATTTCTGCCGCATTAATTGTGCATTTGCCATCTGTGATATCCGGTCGCGAAAGTTGGAATGAAAATAGGACCATTAAAAATGCTATAAATATTGATAAAGGTGTCATCGTAAAAGACACTATTCTTAGATTTCAGAATCGTAATCCGGACTATCCACATAAAGTAATGGGCTAGTGACCAAAAAAAATGTTCATTTGATATTATCAACCAACTAAGTCTTAGGAATCAATAGAAAATGTGTTTTATTTCATTCATAAGCATAAAAAAACAATGTGTTTGGAAAAGAATAGTTGGGATTTTTTACGATCATAATTAGTGCCAAGGGTCTCGGTTATAGTTAATTGCGCCTGCCTGCACTTCGACAGGCTCAGTGACCACGGCAGGTAGGTTTATCTTCTTCTTATGAAAAGCCATCCGCCAGCTGGCGGCTTGGCGGGCTCTATGGATACGCACAATCCCTTAGATTAAACACCTAATTGCCCGTTTTACTTTGGTCCTTGAAAAAACCTGCTTTTTATTTTCAAATTCCTAATGTTGGCAGACGCTTAACCTTATGATAGGTCAGTGCCGCTTTAATACAAAGTTTTAATTCGTCTTTAGGAATTTGGGCATTAATTTTAAAAACAATTGCCCTATTCCCTTCATAGGTAAATTTGTCATTAAAAATAAGCCTGAAAGTCTCTACCAGTCGACTTGTACATTTAAAGTACATCGCATACTGATCTAGCTTTTTTGATTTCCAATCAATTCTGATTGTGCTTCCAATTTTTGTTAGATAACTTGGTTCACCCCATTTTATGGTTTCTTCCAGTGTTGCTATTCCGTCAATTTCTTCAGCAGTTTCAATCACTAATTTACGGAGGGCTAACATTTTATCCCGAACCAAATCAGGGTAATTATCGAAAACCAATTCAACTTCTGGGTTGGTTTGTATTTGTAAATGATTCATCAGTTTTCAAATTGCATATAACGGTCTTTTATAAGAGCAGTAAGGAATTAAAACACAATTACAATTAAGATTACAATATACCTAATTAAATGTAAAAACGGTTCGAGTTTTCACCCAAACCGCTGTTGCTTTTATATGTTTTAAGTTTACTCTCCTTAACTTTTAAGGTATGAATTAAACCATAGTTATATGAATTTATTGACAATAACCAATGTTTATAAAACATAAAAAAAACTTACAACAATCGACATTATAAATTCTGATATTAGCTTCCCATATTTTTTACTAATACTATTAAGCACACAACTTCGGATATCATACGAATGCTCGTTTTTTTTTGAATATATGGAGCTAAAAATGGAATGGGTAAATTGATTTCACACAGATATTAAGTTGCTTTAATTACTCGAGGGTCGGTTATAATAAACGAAGTGCAGGATATTATTGGACATCGGGAGGCATTAAAAAACAGATAGCTTTCGGCAATACGCTTATGGTAGCTGGGGCAAGGCCCACATACTCGCCATCAGCCTCAATACCACAAGAGTCGTTGCTTTCAAGCAACACTTCATTGGTATCATGGTAGCTAACCTGTGGAAGATTTATTTTCACTCCTTTTTTCAAATTACCGAAGTTTTTTAGATAGTCCCAAATGCTCAAATCCCCGAAGATAGCAACCTGAAACTGCCCATCGGTAAGCTTGGCATCGGGGGCGATGTAGATGGCATTGCCATAATATCGTCCGTTGGCCACTACCATTTGCAGCAATTTGCCCTTCCACTGCCATGTGCTGCTTGTACAACTTACCTCTTTTTTAGCATAGCTGAGAAACCCTTTTATAATGTGCTTGAAGTAATTAAAGCCAGGTCCTAACACACTTGATGATTGTTCTAGATTTTGAGCCACTTCAGAGCCAAGCCCAACTCCTGCAATATTGATGAAATAGCGGGTTTTCTGGGTCTGTTGTATTATTATTTTCCCAAGGTCTATCTTTTGGGTGGTGTTGGATTGAATCAGTTCAATCAGTTCTTCAATGGAATTGGAGATGCGTGCCGATCTAGCAAAATCATTGGCCGAACCATGTGGGAGCAGCCCTATTGCCGGGTAATCATTGGCTGGTATGTTACTTTGCAGCATGCCATTGATAACCTCGTTCAAGGTGCCATCGCCCCCAACGGCAACCAAATAATCGCAGCCGTTTTCAGTGGCTTGCTTGGCCAACTCGATGGCGTGTTTTTTCCTTAGCGTGGACATGAACTGCACCCCGAAAGCTATCGGGGCCATATTCATTTGTTGACAGTATTGGTTGAGCCTTGGGAGCACTTTTGCCAAGCGGTTGTTTTTGTTGTTGACTACAAACACGATGTTCATTCGGACAAGGTAGCGTATTCCTTTATTTTAGACAATAACAAGATTAAGCATGGTGCTGTCCCTGATTTTGGAACTGCCCAAATGCCATTTTGTGACTTACCGAAAAGGCTAAATTCAATGCTGTCTTTTTTTTCATCTAAAGCACATCTCATTTATTAAATTCGCGGTTTCTATTCTAATTGGCTACATCGGTATTCTTTATGAGCCGTTAGTGGTAACCTATGGCCTATAAACGTTGATGGCTTTAGTTTTTTGCAAATTCAATTAAGGGGTTTATGTCTCCGTTGTCAGCTTTTCTTAAAGCAGCAATGTATACTTTTCTAGTATCGTTCGCTTTTACCATATTTGATTTATGCCATGAAAATATTTCTTTCCCGAAAATAGATTCCATAATTATGTCAGCCATCATTCTTGAATGTCTACCATTTCCATTAGGGAAACAATGAATCGCTACAATTCTATGTTTGAATCTAATGGCAATCTCTTCTGGTGAATAAGTATTGTTGTCAATCCAATAATTCGTATCATCTAATAAGTTCTTTAATTCTATTCCAATTTGGGTCCAAGGAATACCAATATTCTTGTCAGACTTTCTAAATTCACCTGCCCATTTCCAAACATCATCATACATTTTTTTATGCAGGTCTTTTACAAATTTTATGGTCAATATTCTTTCAGTCTTTAAATTTGAATGAATAGTCCATTCAACTGCTTTTTCAATGTTCAATTGTTCAAATTCATCCAATTCGCCTTGGGTTGTTATCGATTTTATCTTTAGACCTTCCTTTTCTTTTTCGTCTAAAGGTGTTTGTCCGTCAGCATACTGAAATTCTAATCCCATAATGACTTTCTCATTTCTCTTTTTATTTCATAGGCTAAATCTTTTATTGTCTTATTAATTTTTTCATCTCCAATGCCTTGGTCCTCTAATTTCATATTTTGATTGGTACGCAATACTATTTTTTGGGCCAATTCTTCAGACTTTTGATTAATTAAATTGTCAATGGTTCCATCTTTAGGGACAAATCCATAGACAAATTGCATATTCAATGCATGGCCTACATCCCTCATTTTATTAATGGTTATTTGACCTGTAGACTCACGCTCTTCAATTTTTTGCACCGCTCCCTTTGTTAATCTTAGTTTGGTCCCTAATTGGTCCCTAGTCATATTAAGAGTTGTCCGGATGGTGTTTATCCAACCTTTTTGTGGTACCAGGACCATTCCAGCATCTTTAAATTTATGCAGCTTTTGGTCCAGTTGTTCTATAAGAAGTTGTTTTTTGTTTCTCATTTGTTATTAAATATAATACATATAAGTATAAATACTTATTTAAAAGTATACAAATATATATAAAAAAACAAATAAAAGAATACATATAAATATGCTTTTATAGAAAAAAGTATAGGTATAAATATGTGGTGTAATGTTAAGGGTAAGTCTATTTCTAAATTAAAGCCAAGGGTTCGGCTATAATTAATTGCGGTAAATCCGTTGCGATTTTTCGATTTAGAAATCCAGCCACATAAAAGTAAGTATTTCTGGCCTGCCACGCTAGAGGCGTGGTTAGGGCAGCAATGGATTATAGTTATTGTTAGCTGTTGTTTTTTCTTGTTGCTAAAATGGCATAAACCATTGGAATTTTATTGTCCAAGTGTTCTATTCTATATTTTCTAGTTTCTATTTCAATAGTTTTATTAAAGCAGTTGTATGGTGAATAATCAAATTCATCAAGAGAAATTATTTCAATTCCGTTTTTGATTAAACTATTCACTACTTCGCTCAAACTGTGATTCCACATTACATACTCTTGAGTTATGTTAGCAGTTTTGTCAGCGTAAGTTCCGCTTTCTGTTTCCACTATTGCTCCTGAATTAAAATAGTTATATCCAATTTTTTCAAAATTCTCGTCAAACATCCAAACAACAGGATGAAATTCAACAAACACAAATTGTCCGTTTGGTTTTAGAAATTTAGAAACGATTTTCGCCCATTTGCTTAAATCAGGCAGCCAACCAATTGTTCCGTAACTTGTGAAAACAATGTCAAATTGTTTCTCTAAGTGGTTCGGTAAATCGTATATATCACAACAGATAAAAGTAGTGTTTGAGTTTGTTTCCTTTGCAATTCGTTTGGCGTTTTCAATTGCTTTATCCGATAAATCAACACCTGTTGCTTCCGCCCCAAGTCTGCTCAACGAAATAGTATCCTGTCCGAAATGACATTGTAAATGCAAAATAGTTTTTCCTTTTACATCGCTAAGTAGGTTTAATTCTATGCCATTTAAAGATGTTTTTCCTTTCAAAAAACCTTCAAGGTCATAAAATTCCGATTTTAGATGAGTCTCCGTTTTATTATTCCAAGATTGTCTGTTTATCTCTTTGTAATTTTGTTCTGAATTCATTTTTTAGCACTTAATTTTCTAAATAACAGCTAACGTTTAGTATTTGGCGCGTTTTCATGCGCTATTTATATTGTTGCAGGTAGACATTATTTTCTTCAAACTTTATTTAATTAAAGATCAATAATTTAGAATTTTTTCAAATGTGCTAGAATTTCTTTTTGAACTTTTTCATAAGATTCTTGAATTAGCCAGTGACCAGCATCTAATTCTACAAACCGATAATAGCCTGTTACATAATCTTCCGTCCATTCAACTCCTGAGCGCTTTAAAGCATTGTCCTTATTTCCCCAAACAAAAAGAACAGGGACGTTAATCATTCCAATATCAAATCCCTTAATAAACATATCATGATTTGCCCTGTACCAGTTTATCGAAGAAGTCAATGCCTTTTTTTGACTTAATAAATTAATATATGAAGCAATCTCTTCATCTTGATGCTGAGACCAGATAGGCTTGAGCAGTTCATAGTTATTTTTGGCAAGCATATATTCTGGAATTTTCTTTGTCTGAAAATCCCTCATATAATCACTAGCAATATATTGTAGGCTGTCTTCTCGATAGGCACGCGAAAAGGCTTCTAAATGAGGAACTGATAGTGAAGTAAAACTTAGCAATCTCTCAGGATAATCCGATGCTATTTGCCAACCAACTCCACTTCCCCAATCATGACCAATTAAATGAAACTTATTTATTCCAAGAGAATCAGCTATTGCAATTACGTCTTTGGCTAAATGGGAAATTTGATATTGGGCAATTTCTTCAGGTCTTGCTGCAAAACTATATCCTCTTTGATCAGGAGCAACAGTATAATATCCTATTTTATTCAAATCTGACATTAACCTTTTCCACATCACGGATGATTCAGGAAATCCATGAAGCAAGATAACAGGGATAGCTTGATTGTCCCCACTTATTTTTGTTGAAAATGCATAACCATTTGCTTCAATAAGGCTATACCCAGCAGGTAAGGTTCCAGTGTTTGAGCCTAATACAATTTTATTGATATACATAAAACCCATTAATAGTACTAATAGTATCAACAAAGTGGCAACTGCTGAAAATTTAAGAATTCTGTTCCCCTTTGATTTTTCCAATTATTATTTTTTGTGTTCGTTTACCTGCATCATTGTTATAGCCAGTTTCCCTTTTCCTTTAGAATATTAAATTTATTCTAATATACAACTTCCCCTATTTTGGAATGCTTTTCAAATCCCAATTCTTTTTTAAACCCATGTATTTTATTAGTTTTTCTTCCTTGGCTATCAATTACAGGATTCCCTTCATTCATCCAACTTAATATGCTTCCATGTAGATTATGTACATTAGTATATCCTGCATCTTGTAATTTTTCTCCAATCTTCTCACTTCTCTTTCCAACTAAGCAATAAGTGACAATTTTTGCACTTTTGGGAATATCCTCTATTTGAGACAAATCAAAGTCATCAAAACCAACTCGCCTTGCATCTTTTATATGGCTTATTTCATATTCATTTACCCCTCTACAATCAAGAATGATAAATGATTCCTTTTCCATTTTGACCATTTTAGCGGAAATATCTGGTACATTACCATTTGAAACTTCATCCGCCAGTTTATCAAATTCTACTTGACTGAAATTTGGATTAATTTTTTGTGTATTCTTGCATTGAAATTGAGTAATTGACAACCCGAGAATTAATAAAAGAGTTGTTTCCAATTTAATTGCATGTTTCATCTTTTCGTTTTTTTGACTTTAAATATAATTGATTTCATCCTCCGTTTAATCGAATTGGCTATAACGGTTTTGTATATGAGCCGTAATGAAATTATGGATTATATGCGTTGTTGTGCGATCGTGTATTTATTGAGGTTATTATGCTTTATTGATATTTGTCATTTAGTTTATTTATCAATGCTTTGAAGCGGGGCTCATTTCTAAGCGAATCATAATCCTGATCTTGTTCAATCCATTCTTTATTTCCATAACCTTTATCGATTGCAATTTCCAGCAAACTTAAGGCCTTTTCTTTATTCCCATGCAGCGCAAAAAGACATGCCCCATTAAATATAATTCCTCCATCTTCTGGGTATAACTCTATTGCCTTGTTAATCCATTTTAAAGCTTCCTCCTTTTCTCCGTTTTCAAAAAGTGAACCAGCTCCCAAGGAAAGGGCTCTTCTATCTGTTGGATTAAGTTCTAAATGCTTTCTGACTCTAGTGAGTCCTTCTCTCAATGCGTCTTGTTCTTGATCGTTCCCAAGTATTTTTAATGACTGAGCAAGAAGAAGAAGACTTTGAAAATCTTCTAGTCGAACTTCTGATGCTTTAAGAAACATTTCAGCTGATTTTTCAATATTACCACGAGCAAAGCTATACCTTCCATATCGATAATATGCATCAAATGAATTAGGATTTAGTCTTATAGCTTCTATAAATTCCTTTTCAGCTTCATTATATCTTTTACGCAATGAGAGAACAAATCCATATGACGAATGACTTTCGGCCATGTTTGGAGTTAAAGAAAGTGCTTTTACGCTATGACTTTCTGCACGTACCAAATCAGTATTATCTCCTCCATGCCATTCATAAATTTGAGCAAGTACAGCCGAAAGACCAGCATGGGCAGGAGCATAATCGGGATCAATTTTAATCGCTTTCTCAAACATTATTTTTGATTCCCAGACATCTAATTGGTGAAATAATTCAATTCCTTTGAGAAAATACTCATAGGCTTCAATCGCTGTTTTCTGAGGTCGAATAACCTCTTTTTCATGGCTGGTTAAAAAGCCTTTTAGTTCAGTAGCAACATTGGTAGCAATATCTTCTTGGATTGAAAATATATCTTCAAGCTCACGATCATAACGGTTCGTCCATAAATGAGAACCATCAGAGACACTCACCAATTTGGTGGTAATTCTCAACCGATTACCCGACTTGCGCACACTACCTTCTAAAAGCGTCATCACATCTAGCGTCTTGCCAATTTCACGCACATCGATATTTTTTCCTTTAAATGAAAACGCTGACGTCCGGGCAATAACGCGTAGATTGTTTAACTGTGCAAGCGCATCAATTATCTCCTCAGATATTCCATCACAGAAATAATCCTGATCGGGGTCATTACTCATATTTATAAAAGGAAGAACTGCGATACTTTTTCCTGATGATTCTTGCACGGATTCATTAATTGATATTTTTAAAGAATGTGTTTTATGAGCTGTAACCACTTCATAAATGCGCATTGGTGGAGACTACATTCTTTAATTTTTCTTGCTTTACAAATTTTGTTTCAATGCCTTGTTTGTTCGAAATGTTATTATGAATCGCTTCGGAAATGTAAATACTACCAGGAACTGCAGAGGCCTGTATCCTTGAGGCGATATTTACACCATCTCCAAATACATCTTCATTTTCAAATACCACTTCGCCCAGATGTATACCGATTGTTAATTGAAGATCTGTTACTGCGTGACTTTCTTTCTGAATTTTAATTGCCGCATTAACGGAATCCGAGACAGTATTGAAACTTGCCATCACTCCATCACCTAATTCCTTTATCCACCTTCCATTAAATTGTTCAATAATTGGCTTTTGTAATTCTCTGTTCTTATTAAGTATTCTGAAAGCTTTTTCTTCATCATTGCCCATTAATGCAGTATAACCTACAATATCTGTAAACATAATAGCAGCAAGTTGGCGGGATTGTGACATTTATTTCAGTTGTATTATTTTTTCAAGATAGATATTAATTTCAATAGTTAAATTGAAAATTCATGACACACAACGGTTAGGCTACGAGTAGTTGAGTGATTAATCACCTAATTTAGCAAATACAAACCAAATAGAATCCCGATAGCTATCGGGAGCGAGTCCCGACCCTTCGGGATTCAGAAGTAGGCGAGGACAAACAACCTGTCCGCCTCTGGCGGATTACTTATAGCCATTGTTAGCCTTTTGTTGTTTTGTTCAAGTACAGCTCGCATTGCTAACTACATAGTTTATAAATGGAACTACATTGTTAAAGTGAGTCCGCCATCTACTGTAAGTGTTGAACCAGAAATATAACTGGATTCATCTGAACAAAGAAACACAATAGCTTTTGCAATCTCCTCTGGACGGCCAACCCTTTGTAGATGAACAGTAGGAAGCAATCCTTTGTCATATAAGTCATCACCAACAACACCTCTCAAGCGTTGGTGCATGGGTGTATCTGTAATACCTGGACATATAAGGTTTACTCTAATGCCCTTTGGTGCTAACTCGGCAGAGACACTCGTCGTTAATCCAATGAGACCATGTTTAGATGTTACATAGGCTGATCCGGTTGGAAAACCGAGAAATGAATTTACTGAACCAATATTCACAATAGCACCACCGTGACCAAGATTGAGCATGGCTTTAGCCTCATACTTCATGCAAAGAAATGTTCCCTTTAGGTTGATGTCAAGAACCTGATCCCAATCATCTTCCGAAAGATCGGTTATTCCATTTAGTTTTCCTTCTATGCCAGCATTATTTATTGCATAATCCAGACGACCAAATACTTCGATAGTATGGGCGACCATTTGCTCAACACTCTTCGCAATAGAAACATCCGTTTTGATCGCAGATGCTTTACCACCCATAGCTTCAATAGAAGTCACTAAAGTATCAAGCTCCTCTTTTCGACGTGCAGCGACTACAACATTTGCACCTTTTGCCGCAAAAGCTTCTGCAGTTGCTCTTCCAATACCACTGCTTGCTCCAGTTATCAGTACGACTTTTTCTTTCATATTACTCATTTGTATCTTTTTTAATTGGTTAGTATGTTATTAAAAATATTTCATTAGTTAGTTTGCTTAGCCATAATGAAGGCTAACGGTTTGTGTGTAGCTTCAGGCTCTAGAATTGGGATTTTTGATTTCACACCATCAAACATTCCTGTATTAATATAATAAGGCATTATAGTCGTTACATTCACATTCTTTTTCAACTGTTTCATTTCAAGTCGTAAGCTATCTGACCATCCAATTAGCTGACCACTTACTTGCTGCATAAACCGACATTTTGGGGTTTGAAATAATACCTCCAGAAGAAGCTATATTACAGATATGTCCTGAATTTTTATTTAGCATATCCTTGTAAAAATTCCGCCGTAATCAACATTGGAGCGTTAGCATTAACATCCATCGTTTTGATTATGTCTAATGTGGAATGTTTATGAAAATATTCACCAACAATTATTCCTGCATTATTGATAAGAAGATCAACGCCTCCGTGTTCTTGTTTCACTTTTTTTGCAGCTTCTTGTATTTGTTTAATATTCGAAACATCTACATTAAAGCCAGCAATAACTCCAAGATTCGAGAAAGCCGAAATAGCTTCTTCTATTCTAAGAATAGTAGCTGATTTCAGGTTTTGAGCCTATCAGGTTACAAGAATGTTGAAGCAGGCTACAACTCTTCAATTTACTACTATCTCAGCTCTTATTTTTATACAATGTTGGGTGTTCGTGCTTTATAGCTCTTCACTATTCCATATTTTCAATGGTCCATTTTCTATATTTAAATTTGAAAACGGCCCTGCAATTCTATTATCATATTGAGCGATTGATACCAAAATAATCCATATCAAAAATTATTTCTGAACTGTTAGGGTTGTCAAAAGCTGCCTTTACAATTTTCGTTTTACCTAATGTTTGGGTCGAAATCATTTCCACTTTATGATCTAAAAACGCTTTATCTACAGAAAATTGAAGATATACATTCCCTTCCTTTTCAATTAATTCTACTGCGGGGTCGTAATTTAAATAGACCTCATTATCTGAATCATTTATAGACGATTTCCCTTGATTAAAGTAAACATTTCCATTGATCCATGAAGGCAGTTCAGAAGACTCATATGCACTACTCATTCCATTAGTGTCAGCACCTGTAAATATGTTATTATAAAATCTATCATCTCCTCCATGAATTGTAGTTAGGCCTCCCATATCAATGGAATGCGGTAAGAAATACGGCGTAAAACGATTTTTATCAGTTACTAATTTAACGCTTCCTGTTATGAAATTATTAATATAGGCTCCTCCTTGTGACCAATTTACTATGGCTGTTTCAGATAGTAAAATATTGTTATCAACAATATAAGGGCCGTGACTCACTTCAACAAGAACATCGTCCATATCATTACGATATAGTAAATTGCCGCTTACACGTGTGCCTTGCACCATCCAGTCTAACCAAATTCCGCGGCCAGCATCATGAATTCTGTTATGTTTTATAGTAACATCTACAGGAGCATGTAATTTAATACCTGCCATCTCATAACCTTTGAATTGGCGTTTGGTATAAATATTATAAATATGATTATTTTCAATTGTACTAAAAACAGCTCCCATACTACCGCATATAGCCGTTTGCTCACAATTAAATATCGTATTATTTCTAACAATATGAGAACCTACATGTTCTTTATCCCAATTATTTCTAAGTACATTAAAAACGACTTCGATGTAATGAATATTACCGTCTCGATTAACATTTCCAACATCTGCAGTCCAGGTATTATGTCCGGTACCTCGTTCTTTCCCAAGCGTAATCCCGTTGGTTTTTGAGTCACTTATCACATTGTTTTCAATAATCCAACCTTTGTTCCAATGTGTTGCAATCATGCCTATTTGTTCGGCAGTTGGTGCAGCCCATTGTGTGGCAGCTTGACTAAAATGAAATCCTTTGATTGTTATATAATTTAGCCCAGGTTTTTCAGGATAAAAACATGTTTTTCTTGTACTTATTTCAATCAATTCTATGTTTGGATTGTACTCTTTAAAATTTGCCCAAATGGTTGTATGTGTTGCATTGCTTTCACAATACCAGGTGTAAGTTGAACCTACGGGATCAGCAATGTTTTTAAGGGCAACGGGATTCCTGACTTTATCAATGGTTTCTTTCTCATAAAGAGATTTTCCATTAATAAAAACCTCTCCGGTATGATGTACGCGATCATTATCAATAAACCAATCACCACGAATCAATTCCTGATATGGATTGTAATTACCAAAGAACAAATTTGGAATAACGACCTTCCAAACTCCATTTTTCTCCTTACTCCAACCTGTGATAATTTCAGAGCCTTTAATTTCAACGGTTTCTCCGGGAGCCGCCCTAAAAACAATTCTATTTAAATCGGACGTTCCACCCCTTATCGGTTTCACCCACTCACGGTAGGTACCTGCTTGAATAGTAATGGTATCACCAGGAAAAGCAAAGTTAATTGCATGGTTTATAGTCAAATAAGGACTTTGTATGGAACCATTATTTGAATCGTTACCTTTTTTGGATATGTGATATTCTTTTGCTGATATATTTGCAGTTATGCAAATACACAAAACCAAAAATTTAATCTTATTCCTCATCTTTTCACCTTTGTATTTAATTATTTTTCTTGTGTTTAGAATGTAGCTTTTTAAGCATAGCACCCAACGGCCTCGGTTTTGAGTAGTTGCGACTAAACCTGTATAGGTTTACCGTCTGCTAATCACGCTGTTTAAATGTAAGAATTTTCTAAATAGGGAAGAGGTAGCGATTAATTATAGCCATTGTTGGCAACTGCAGCGACACTTCCGATTGGGAACCCTGATTTTATGAATATTAAGCTCTAATAGAAAAGACTATTGTAACAGAATGGCACAAATAGCTACTAATAGTTTGAAATAATCAATTATGAAAAAAAGTATTGGAATGATCATAATTGCGATTGCTATGTTATTCACAGCATTGTGAACCACAATTTTGGACGATAATTAAACTTTTAAATATGGTGCTTTAGGTCTAGGAGTACTACTTTCGATTTATGGTCTATTTAAAACTATTAAGGATTATAATGAACAAAAATTAAATTAGGAAACTAATTGAATTTTGCTCTAAGAAGTTTCTGCAGTATTATACCTTAATTAATAACAGTTTTGTTCGGGTGTGGTCAGTTCATAAACTTGCTTTTCACCTTTCGAGTTGAAAGTCCGGGCGTAAAACCTTCGTCTTAGTGAAGTACGTTATCCTAAAGTAGTTCAAAAGTCCGTTTAGCTCTAATTTTTCATTTTTGAGCTATGGTTGCTAACGGTTTCTGTATGAAACGTAGCGTACGACATCTGCGTTAGCAGTGGGCGAGCCGATGCGATGGCGACGCTAACTTTTCGGATAAACACAGAGCCGTCCCGACGCTTCGGGATTATGTTTTGTCTTTACTTTTTACTTTCTAGAATCAGTTTAGCAGATTTTAAATCATATCCTTCATATACTTTTTGATATTGGTATCCTTATAGATTTTATGAATCGTATCCGTGTACAACTTTGTAAACCGCTCATTTTTAACAAGTTTACCAAAAAGGGATTCTTGTCTTACAAAGGCTAGTGGGTCGGTTTTGGTTTGTTTGGCCACTTGATGAAGTTCGGTGTTCATGGCATCGATAATTTCAATTGGATGCCCATGTCTATCTATTCCTTTATCACTATAATAACACCAGGCAGCAATGATCAAGGTTGCAAATTTAATACTGCCACCAGTCGCTAAATTATCATGTATGGTAGCAATTAAAAATTTGGGCAATTTGGCGGAGCTTTCCGAACAAATACGGCTGACGCTGTCTTTGATATTCGGATTGGCAAAACGCTGTAACAAAATGTCTTTGTAGTCATCCAAGTCAATGCCTTCAATGTCCCCTAAAATAGGTGTTGCTTCTGTATCTAGAAAGGCACGTAAATAAGTGACGAAGGTTTCGTCTTCCATACAGGCATTGATAGTGGGGTGTCCATGAATGGCTCCCAAAAGACCCAAGACCGAATGACCTGCATTCAGTAAGCGGAGTTTCATTTTCTCATAGGGGCCCACATCAGGTACGAATTGTGCACCTACTTTTTCGAACTCAGGTCTTCCATTTGAAAAATTATCTTCAATGACCCATTGTATAAAAGGTTCACAGGTAACGGGCCAGGCATCGAGTACACCATAGGTTTGTGCTAGGGCTTCAATATCTGCATTCGTAGTCACAGGCGTGATACGGTCTACCATACTATTAGGGAAGCAGACTTCTTGGGCTATCCATTCCGCCAACCCCTCATCTTGGGCTTCGGCAAAGGCTAGCAACATCTTTCGCGCCATATCTCCATTATGCTCAATATTATCACAAGACAGAATAGTAAAGGCTGGTAACCTATTATCGCGACGTCTTTTTAGGGCTGCGGTTAAAAAGCCATATATGGTTATCGGGTCATTGGGGTGTCGTAGCTCATGTTGTATATCAAGATTGTCAAAATTGAAATCTCCCGTAGTGGGGTTAAAATTATAACCACCTTCAGTAATGGTTAAGGACACAATTCTAGTATCGGCGTCTGCCATGCGAGCGATTACAGGTTCTGGGTTAGCAATACCCATTTTAAAATCGACGATTGACCCGATTACTTCGGGTTCGATTTTTCCATCTGGGTGCTTTATAAGCAGGGTGTATAGGTGGTCTTGTTTTTTGAAAATGCCGTATAGTTTTGTATCTGATTCGCGTATGCCTATGCCGCAAATTCCCCAGTCCGTAGCCTCGCCCTGCTGTCGAAGTTGATGTAGGTAATAGGCTTGATGCGCACGGTGGAATCCGCCGACGCCGATATGCACGATTCCAATTTTATTGTCCGTACGGTTATAAGTCGGCACGGGCATACGGATTCCCACTTCTTCTAAATTTTGTTGTTGGAGTTGTATTGGTGTTTTCATTAGTGTGTTGCTGTTTTTGATTTCCCGCGTTTTAGCGCCCAATAGGCGAGCACGAAATAAATGATGGTACAGATGAAGGCGTAGGTATAAAAGAGTTCCCTATTTTCGATATAGGTCGTTTCCGTAGCACTACCGAACATGACATTATAAGCCAACACCAAAGTAGCGACCAAAGCCGAAATCGCAATAAATTTTAATCCCTTAGAGAAAAATGAAACATCCTTTGCAGGTTTTGGTTCATTTTTTGCTTGCTCTTCTTGAAAGCGTTCAATCGTTTCCTTCCGAACTTTTTCTTCCTTTACTTCCTCAGAATAGGTCTCCTTCGCCCCATAACGAGCCGCAAGCAGTGTATACACCAAGATAGTAAAAAACCAGGTCGGGATAAACAGATAATAGAATGAAATCACATCCAACGCATTCAAACCAAAACCGAAGATCAAGCCCAAAGCCCAAGAGGCAACGGCTGGCATACTAAAGGTCAGCTTGCGGTACGAGGACCAATAGCGCGTGAAACCAATTCTAGGGAAAATTTGATGTTCTGTAAAAACAATTGCCCCCACGGGAACTACCAGTAGTCCGGCATAGGTGAGTAGCGGCAGTATTTGTGAAAACACAAAGGGGAAACAGGCAATGATTATAGTGACCAACCCAACTACGATGGTCGTTTTCTTTCGAGAATGGTTGAAGAAAATCGCTTGTGCTGCTAAACCTGCTCGGTATAGATTGGTAATCGCAGTAGTCCAACCCGCAACAATAACAATAACAAAACCTGACCAACCGAGGGCATAGTACGCCACATCACCCGGGTCTAATTCTACGATAGATTTTCCTAAGATAACGGCGGCACCAGCGCCCATGATTCCCGCAGCTATCCACGCGACATAATGGCCGAACATCATACCGGTACTGGTTGCATATCCGTATGATTTCTTTTTTGCAAAACGCAATAGCGCCATATCAATCAATCCGAAATGGGTAATGGTATTGGCAGCCCAACCAAAACCGATGACTTCCACTAATCCGATGCCCGGAGCTCCGTCGCTGTTGATTCCTGTCCAAATGGACTGGTTGCCCAAGGTCATAAAATCGGTCCAGCCTGCAGGTAAGGTTTTATCTAATACATCTAAAGACAAAGCGGGTAGAAGCACCATGGCGCCACTGGTAAACATCACAAAAAGCCAAGGCGCACAGATGCCTGAAAATTCAGAAACCGCATTAAAACCATATAGTGCGATTGAAACCACAAAGATGCCCACAGCCAAAACAATCAAAATAAACCATGCGTTGGTAGGGTACCAATTGAGTTGCGCAGGAATATTAAAGGCAAAACGCACCGCAGTAGACGATACCGTAATCATAGCCGCTGAAATCACCGAAAAGATGATGACATTGGCCCAATTGTACAGCTTGGTCATCGAATCACCTGCAATCTTATTCAGATAGGTATAGAGGCTCAAGCGGGTATCGACGGCAATAGGGGAGGTGATGAACCTCCAGCTCAGTACGGCCAAGATATTACCAATTAATAGACCTAGAATGATATCCATGGTCTTGGCGCCTAGCGCCACAAAGGTCGCCCCAATGACAAACTCCGTTGCTGCTACATGCTCAGCAGCATATAGTCCTGCAAAATGGGTCCAATCATGTAATTTATGTTTGGCAACGGGTAATTGTTCTTCGTCTAGGTTTTCAAATTGTTTATAATCTTCTGTTGTGTTCATATTTTAGGCTGGTTGCAAATTTTACTCTTGCTAAATTCTGTAGTATAGTTTTTTAATGGGTTTGATCAAATTCACTACAAGGATTTGTATCTGGGGCGTTGGGCATTTCAGTATAACTTTCCATCAGATCGTTAAATGTTTCAATAAATTACTTCATTCTTCGAAATTAGGCCTATCTGCCCAATGACCCAAATTTTTTATTGTATGTAGTACTTACTTAATTGCAATAGTTGTTCTTAACTTTATATCGTTAGATGAACTACCAACCATTATTTCAAATTCTCCTGGTTCAACAATGTAGTTCATCTCTTGATCCCATAAGCCAAGTTCTTCTAAAGGAATTGAAAAATTCACAGTAACTAATTCAGATGGGCTAATCTCTATTTTTTTAAATTCTTTGAGAACTTTTACAGGTGTTGTAACTGAACTTATTTTATCATTAATATAAACTTGAATCACTTCTTTCCCAGTCATTTCTCCTGTGTTTTTAATTCTTACTGAAAGATTGATTTTAGATTCGTTTATTTCAACTTTTAAATCTGAATATTCAAATTCAGTATAGCTTAAACCATATCCGAATGGAAATAGCGGTTCAGGTGATGAAAAGACATAATCCCTTCCTGGCTTTTCTTTGCTTCCCGGCCTATGGTAAAACCCTTTTCCTGATGGTTTTGTATTGTAAAAGGTAGGTACATGGCCTACACTCCTCGGAACAGAAACAGGTAATTTCCCCGATGGGTTTACTTCTCCAAATAAAATACGAGCAAGTGCATTGCCTCCTTCTTCTCCCGGATACCATGCTTCAATGATAGCAGGAATATTCTCTTCCTCCCAAGAAATAGTATAGGGTCGCCCATGAACCATCACCAATACGATAGGTTTTCCTGTTTTGTATATGGCTTGGATTAATTCTTCTTGTATTCCAGGCGGTGTTAAGGTTGTTCTGTCGAACCCTTCCCCACAAGTTGGGTGGTCGCCAGGAATGTCTTTTCCCCAACCTATACCCGACAATGTACTGCTTGTACCACCAATAGCTAAAACAACTACATCACTTTTCTTTGCTACTTCAACAGCAGTGGCTATTTCACTACTATCAAGGCTTGTTATACCACACCCTTTGGCATAATTTACCTCAATTTTGTTGTTGGCATAGTGTTTTATACCTTCAAGAATTGTCACGCCAGAATTGTTGTCTTTCGTACAACTATAATCGCCATATTGAACTTGATTGGCATTTGGGCCAATTACAGCGATGGATTTTAATTTTGAAATATCTAAGGGTAAAAGATTATCTTTATTTTTAAGTAATATAATAGATTCCTCAGCTATTTCGCGTGCCAAACTGATAGATTCACTTGTATGAATTAACTCTGATACTTTAGTAGGGGAGGTATAAGGCTTGTCGAATAAACCTGCCTTAAATTTAATGGTCAATATGCTTCTTACTGCCTCATCGATTAATAAAATATCTATCTTTTCTGTTTCTACAAGAATAGACAATTCTGAAAAGGCCGACATACTAGGTGCTTCAAGGTCAATGCCTGCCTTTATTGCTCTAATAGCTGTTTCAGCATTGTTATGAGTTACTTTATGAAAGTAGTTAAGCATACTTATAGCTCCGTAATCCGCAAATACATAACCTTTAAATCCATATTCTTTACGTAAAACATCTTTCATTAGGTGTTCATTGGCGTGCATTGGAATTCCATTTACTTCATTATAGGCAGGCATAATGGAATAAATGTTGGCCTCTTGTATGGCTTTTTTAAAAGGATATAAATGTAAATTTCTTAAATCCCTAGGGCCTACATTATTTGGGCCGAGATTGATACCTGCAATAGGTGTACTGTACGCCACAAAATGTTTAGCCGTACATATAAGTTTGTTATCTGATAACTGTTTCTTCGTAGTAGAAGGATCGCCTTGCATACCTATTACAAATGCTTTCCCCATCTCTGCAACATGAAAAGGATCTTCTCCATAACACTCTTCAACTCTCCCATATCTTGCATCTCTAGCCAAATCGAATAATGGCGACAAGGCTTGATCTACGCCTGAAAGGCTTGCCTCCAAGGCAATAACATCTGCCATTTTTTGAATTAGATCAGGATTCCATGTGCTACCCTGGGCAATAGCCTGAGGGAAAATAGTAGCTCCAAATGCCAACTGACCATGTAAGCATTCTGCTATTTGAATAGCCGGAATACCAAGTCTTGTATGGTTGCGTAAATAGTTGTCTGCGGCTTCTGAGAGTTTGGATATCTCATCCACTCCAATAAATGGACTTTCCAAACAACCTATGCTATTTCCATGAAATAAGCTATCCAAAGATTGCAAACTTACTACCTTGCTTTTATCTAAGCTTAACCCGCTTAGACTAAGCATATTCATTTGAGAAATTTTTTCTTCAAGAGTCATTCTGCTTAATAGATCGTTTACACGTGCAGATATTGTCAGACTACTATCTTTATAAGGCAATTTTTGCTCTTCGTTTTTTTGAGGGTAGCATAGTGTAACTATTGTTAAGAATAAAATTGTTGTTAATGATAGTTTCTTAATCTTCATATTATGTCTTATTACTAATTTGGTATTACATACAACGGTTCGGCTATGATTTCCTAGCGATAAATCCGGCCTGCCACGCTTTTGGGCGTGGTGGGATTTTTCAGTCTAGAAATCCAGCCATATAAAAGTAAGTATTTTTGGCCTGCCACGCCACAGGCATGGTTAGGGGAGGGGTAGCTATGAATTATAGCTATTGTTGGCAACTGATTTTTATTTTCCTTTCTTAGCTAAATAATAATCTTTTGTCTGTCTATCAAGTTTTTCAATTGCATACCTCAAAGTTATTCTTGTCATTGAATCTACGTATTTTTCCAGAAATTCTTTAAGTCGATTTTCATCTCTTTTTCCAGCCTCTCTAATCCAACTTCCAACAGCTTTTTGGACATATTCATCAGAATCACTTATTAGAATTTCAGCAATATTGAAAGTGTCTTCTATTTCGTTTTTCCGAATGAAATAGTACGTACTTACAATTGACGTTCTTCGTTCCATTGGATTTTTGGATTTTGCCAAATCATATAATGGTTTTCTGTCTTTATCGTACAAGTATCCTCCAACTACATAGGGTGCAGCTCTATCTACCAAACCCCAATCATCAATCCATTTGTGATTATCAACATAGGCTCTATATGTATCTTTCTTTTCTTTTGTTGAAGTTTTCTTATTTCTGGCTTTCCAATCTAAAATAGAAACAGCTCCAAGTCTATGATTGTGATTTTTGTCTTTTAGCAACTTCACAACCTCAAGAACTGACATATACTGAAATTCTTTCGCTAAAGCAAAAATCTCTCTTTTTGGAATATTTTCTAAATATTCTTGACCAATTATTTTTAAAGTTGTAATGAATTCTTTAGCAGTCAATTGAATTATTTTTTTTTGAAGTCATCATTAAAGCCTTTTCCATTAAAAATTTTTGGGATTGATTTTTCAATTCTCGATTCTCGTGTTTTTGATTGTTTAGCTTGTGAAAAATATAGAAGATAACCTCTTTGTCGTCCAGCAGTTAAGGCATTAAATGCAGATTTTAATTTGGAATTGCTTTCTAATACCTTTTTAAATTCGTCAGGCATTTTAAATTCGGAAGTTTTTTTCATTTTCACTTCTAATCCTGCCTTTTCTATTTCGATTGCTTCAAAAATATAGGCTTTGATAGTAGGTTTTAAATCAACTATTTCCTTCAAATTAGTAAATCGAAGTTGTCGAGCCGATTGAACATTCTCCGTTTGTTGGATTAGAATATTATTAGTGTCTTTTAATAAGACTCCTTTATGAAAGAGTAGTGCACAATAGTTTTTAAATCCGTGAATTAATAAGATGTTACTTTTTTTATGAGTATAACACGGAACACCCCATTTTAATTCTTCAACCAAAGTACAGTCGAGAACAATCTTTCGTAACTCTTGATATTCCTTTTTCCACTTTGTGTCGTTATCGAAGAACCAATGTACTTTTGGATTCATAATGGGTTTTATATTACTGCCAACGTTTTATATATGATTTGTACGACTTAAAATCTTTGAGGATCTTCAACTACCCAAATCTGGTATTAAATAATATGGTTTAAAATGAAGTGCCAATGTGAGCATAAATTATATATATTGTTGTAGACCGTTTTATAATCTTAACTCAAGAATTTATTCAATATTAACTGATTGATTTGATATATATTTTGTAATATTAAAAAAGGTATCTACCCAATAATCTTGTTCATTTTCTTTAAGATAAATTAATAATTCCTGTAATGCTTCATTGGATACGTTTAAGTAACCACCTCCAACACTATGAAACATAAATGTGGCAATAGTCCCTTTTCTTCTAGCCTCATTTACATATTCAATTAGTTCTTTGCCTGTATGACTGTCTACACACCAACTTGGCATAAAATTAATGTCAATATTTTCCATAGTGCTTGGTATTGGGCCATCACTTCTTCCAGCAGAAAATAGTTGCTTCACTACATCTACGTAGGTCGAATCGCCCTGTACTTTAAAGTTTGAGCAGGTATAACCATAAGTTCTATTAGTTTTTCCATCAATAGCTTTAAGCAGAGTGTTGGCAGTATATAATTCCATTCGTATTTGTTCCAAACTATATCGGTTTAAGTCATATTCTGGTTTCACCCAATCAAATAGCCTACCATCACATGGATGAAATAAAGAATGATTGCCAAGTTCATGGCCGTTTTCAACAATCTTTTTCCATTCAGAGGTACGATTATGTAAAGACTCTTTATTTCCTGGACAATAAAAAGTTGCCTTCATATTTAATGAGTCAAGTAAGGGTATGGCATTATCCAGATGAGAATCTTGACCATCATCAAATGTTAAACAGATAGCGGCTTTTTTCTTTTCAGGCCATTTGAAGTTCTTATATAAATCTTGAGAATATGAAAATTCGGCGGTCACTATTATAACCATTACATAAATGAATATTCTTTTCATAATTATATTTTTATTATTCAATAGATTAAATCACTTTGTAACCCTAAATGGCTTACAACGGTTTGTATATGGTGCATTTCAATGCACTATATACATTGTTAGTGGCTGGCTTTATTCTTTTAGTTGTTTTAGTCTGTCAATCGCATTTTGATTTTGCGCATTCAGATCCAATGATTTTTTAAAATTCTCTATAGCCTTCTCTATTTTGTCAATAAATAAATATGCCTCCGCCAAACTATCAAAAAGATTTGCAGAATTTGGATACAGTTTTGTTGCCAACAAAAATACATTTATTCCTTGTTCTGAAGTACTCGGGTTGAAAGCGAGTTGTAGTCCAAGTGTATTTAGATTACTTTCAGGAAGTTTCAATGAAGGATTTTTTTTCATAACTGAGTCATATAAATCTAAAAGATTCTGATAGTTCTGATTTGAAGCTAAATCATTAAAATCTTGAAAAGTGAACGCTACACTTTCTGGTTGTTTGGTTCTTTGAGTTATCAAACCATTTCTTACACCATTATCAGATGGCTTATTTTCGATGAATTTTAGTGCGTTATCGTCATTTTCTAAAAAGGAATTTAAAAAATTCAAAGTATAAGTGGAAACCCATTTGTAGGATTCCATTATTTCAGAATCGCTTTTGTCTTGTCTTTCATCCCTATTTGCGAATAGAATTCCTAAAGTACTGAAATTGGAATGTGTCAGGTTATGGAATTTCAATCTGTAAACTTTGCAATTAGTTATACTGTCATACAAATCAAATTTCGTATTAAGTTCAGCTTTTATGTTGTCTTCTTTGAGAACATTTTTAGGTATATCTTTTTGACCCATATGAATGTATGGCACATCAATTTTGTTTAAATCGAAAAATGGGGATTTTTTCAATAGCTCATATTGATATCTTTCCGTACCGTCAAGACTAACAATAGCTTTTATCTTTTCATTTCGCATACGGGTAATTACATTTGATAAACCGCCAAAACTAAATCCCATAACCGCGATTTTTTTATAGTTGGCCATTGAAAATTTTCCTACCTCTTTTATCAAAAACTCCACATCCCTTGCTTGAGTCTCCATTTCTTTTGCATTGTTATTGCTAAACCAACGTGTTTCTGTCCCTTTACTTGGGCTTGATATAACAATATATCCGTGACTAGCCAAATATTCGCAAAGCGCAAAGTTCTCTATTGACGAGGCTTGAAAGCTTGGTGCGTAAACAATGATAGGGAATTTGCCTTTTGCAAATTCAATTTCAGGGTACGCTTTTGTTGGCTCTTTGAGATGTTTTTGATTTGCTGGGGTATTGGAATAGTAAAACCAATTTAATATCTGTTCGTTTGGAAGATACTCCCATTCCTCTTCTTCTTTCAAGATTTCAAAGTAATCCAAAATATTCACTGGTTTTTTATTGCCAATGTTTTGTTCGGAAGGGTACCATATACTTACTGAAATTGGTCTTGTAACTTTTTTGTTGCTGTAATCATAGATTCTGCTGTAGGTTCTTGTACTATCAAAAGTGGTGTAGCGTCTAAATCCTACTTTGTATTTTCCATTGTTTAGGTCAATTTCATTTAATGAAGTTTGCCCATTAATTATACTAGCCTGAAAAAGCACTAAGATTAATAAAGCTTTCAAGCGCATAATAAATGTATTAGTACTCATTTCTAATGATTCGATATTTTGATGATTGTAATAATTTTGTTCAAGCTTGCCACGAGCGATTCGGCTATGATCACGTTGCGAGAAAATCCGTCTGGATTTTTCCGCCCAAGACCAATTCATTACCTAAAGTTAAGGATTTCCGTCAAAGCCCCGAAACTTCGGGGCGCCGCAATGGATTATAGCCGTTTTTGTACGTAGTGTTTAATTTACTTTATTTCGATGCTCATTTATTTCTGATTCTGATAAATTCAGAAACCGAGCGGCATTGTTATAATAGATGTCTCTTTTTTGTTTGTCGGTTAACCAGTCGATAGTATAGATTATTTCAATGTGCTTTCTTACTGTTCCAAAATAGTCAGAGGCGAACATTAATCTGTCTCCAAGACCTTCACTGAATAATTTTTTTACATTCGGTTCCCAAATCTCTTTTGGTGCGAACATACTTACTGCTGAAATCTCACAATAAATTTGAGGGTATAATTTCATCAATTCCAAAGCTTGTTCTGAATAGCCCCCACCATAATGCATGAGATATATTTTTAATTTAGAATATTTTTCTAAAACAGGTTTTAGCAATTCTGGATTTGCAAAAGTCGGGTTGTAATTTGGTCTTTCGTCTTTGCTTATCATTTCTGGTCTAGGTCCAGTATCTGAATGAATCCCTATAGGAATATTAAATTCTTCAGCAATTTTCCAGTAAGGGTCCAGTCTCTTATCTGTTGGAGGAATTCCATAGTAGTTAAACATAGATTCTCCCAAACTTTTTAGTTTTCCGGTTTTGTATATTTCGCGCAGTTCTGATTCATTAAAAAATTCTTTGTCGCAAGGTTCATCTTGTTCTACCGTTTTCATACAGGGAAAAACCAATCCTGCCCAAAAAAGACTATCAGTTTCAACATACATATTAGCGTATTTCAATGTTCCTCCTCCTAGAGCTAATACGACATTGTTTTTATGGTAATCTTCAATAATCCAATCTATTCTCGCACTGTCAATGTCAACTTTTCGGTTGTTATAAACCTCATTATCCCCATAACCTTTAGTGATATGGAAATGCATATCAATAATTGGTTGCTGCTTAAAAAAATCATCAATATTATCTTGAGCAACAATTGATGAAGAGGTAAAGATTAAAAACAAGGTTATTATTTTCGAAATTCTAATTTTCATGATTTTGTCAAATTGCTTACGTCTCGGCTATGAGTAGTTGTGTGGTTATACACGTTGTTGGCAGTAGTTTTTTTTATTTCTGATTTTACAATAGAATCTGTTACTGAAATTAGATTCATATTCAAAAAATCATCCCTATTGGCAAAAAATGCTAATGTTAATCGTCCATTAAGGTATCTCCTTGTGAAAGAATTGACACCGTCCCAACCTCCACTGTGTTCAGCTAAACTATCTGTTACAAACCAACCCATTGCATATTTATGTTCATAACCATTATCAATTTCAGTTGATGTTGGCTTAAATATTAAGCTATGTATATTTTCTTTGAATATGGCTTTATTAGCTAGAGCATTGTCATAATTAAAATAATCATTCAAATTTGAATAAATACCACCTGCTCCAAATATTCCTGTAAGGGGATGCCCATCCATTTTATTCCATTGTCCAAGGCTATCTTTACGATAATAAAATGCTCTCTCGTTAATATCAACGGGATTATTTAAATCATAAGCAACCGTTCTCGTCATTCCTGCATTATCAAAAATATTCAGTTTGATAAAGTCGGGATACTTTTTACCGCTAACCTTTTCTACAACTAAAGGAAGTAATTCATAAGCACCGTTATTGTAGCGAAAGACTTTATCTGTATTATCAACCTTTTTGTTTTTTTTAATATACCAATCAAGGATATCATAATTAGTTGCAATTCTATTAGAATCCCAATTGTCATAAAGATAGTCTTCGGCATCGTCCAATCCAGAAGTGTGGTCAATTAATTGTTGGATGGTTACATTTTGAAATGTTTCATAAGGAAGAAATTTAAAGAGTTTATCGGTTAAAGAGATTTTGTTTTCTTCTACAAGACTTAAGATTGCAAGTGCCGTAAATTGCTTGCTTACAGAAGCCAGCTCCATGTTTGATGAAGCAGTTAATGGTTCTTTTGTTACAATATCTCTAACTCCGAACCCTTCTGCATATATTTTATTACCATTATAAGAAACAAGTACAGCAACACCAGGTTCATTGACATTAAAGTTGTTTGTAAAAAGAGAATCCAGTTTTGCTTCTAAATTTTTCCAATCGTGATTTTCTGCGATTGCTTCCTTTCTTGTTGAAGGTTTGCAAGATGAAATCAATAAAATTCCAATTAATAAAATGTATTTCATAAAATAATCTATGTGTTAATGTAAGCTAAAGACTCTTGATTGAAGCCAACCATTCGGGGTTTCTTTCCATAGCGTAATTGCTCTTGCAGGTTTAGACCATTCGGGATCTCTCTTATCATAAAATCTTTGAAATGATATTTGAAGTGCACCATAGTCTGCTATCTCATAAATCTCATTGCTTCCTTTCACAGTTTCACCTACAACTCCTAGGTCCATTTCATAAAATTTTATCCATTCTTGTGTATTTTTTTCTTTCGTATACAAAGCACCTTCTAAATCGTGGTAAAATTCATGGTCATCTGTCATAAAATTAATAATCGTAGTGACATCTCCTGTATTATATGCATCCCAATAAATTTTGTCTAATTCAATAATTGTATCAAATAATTGTTTGTTAGCTGGAGTATAATTTGGAATAGAAATGTCTTTATTATGATTGCAAGAAGTGAAAAGCAAAACTCCAATTAATAAAATAAATATTCTATTCATTTTTTACAAAATTACTACCAATGGTTTGTGCATGGTTAGTTGCGTCTTTTCAGCATAAGTCGAGCGATTGGCTTTTCATAGGAAAAGGCGAATGCGACATCGCAGACCATTCCACTTTGGTTTATTGGTTTAAATATAACGAAATCTTGCAGCTATCGATTCAGCAACGCTGAACTATACACGTTGTTGTGCATTGGCTTTTTTTAAATTCTATTTCTTCTTGTTAGGAAACCAAGTGTCTCGAAGTATTTTCCATTCTCCTTCATCCTTTTTCCAAACTAATAAATATCTTCCACTGCCAGCTGCTTTTCCATTTGTATAATACCAAGTTCCTGTTCCGTCTTCTACAAGTAATTGGTCATTTCCCCATAATTTTGTGGTTTTAAAACTTGAACCAGTAATACTATCTTGAATCATACTTCCAAAACCTTTAATAATGTTTTCCCTACCAACTGTGGATGGAATAATTTCGGCGTCTTCCGTATACATATTTCCTAGAGCAATCGAGTCTCCATTTATTAGGTATCCTTCATATTCCCGAAGACGTGATTCTATTTCTTTTTCAAGAGTTGCGATATCAACTTCAGAATTCAATGCCTCATTCTTTGTTTTTTGTTCGCAACTGCCAATGAAAATTGATACAATTAGTATTATTACGAATTGTATTGTATTTGATTTTAGTTTTTTCATAATTGTCTTATTCAATTTGTTTTTAGCTTATGCACAACGTTTTTGTGTATAGTTAGTTGCGCCTGCCTACCGCAGGCAGGTGGTTAAGCAATTAATTTAGTAAATAAATCACAGATAGAATATTCCGCAGGAATGTTCATAAGTCGGCAGTGACAAAGCAATTAATTATAAAAGTTGTTGTGCCCAGTTATTTTTCTGCTAACTTTCTAATGCTTCATATTATATGTCGAATAAAGCTATATCCAAATTTTGATTGAACTTGATGTCTTTAGTGATTTCTTCAATCCAGTTATCTTTTAGCACATTAGCTTCCCAGTCTGATTTGGTGTATTTGCGGTAAGTAGTTAACAAGATGCCTTCCACTTTTTCATATTTGACGCGCATCAAAATTGGGTCAGTCATATTTTTAGATACTACCGTAAACAAAAACTGGTCTACTAAATGTGTTTCCGGATTAATATATAGCTGATAAGTGTCGGAAATTACATCATCGGCAGTATTAAAAGTAATTTTCACTATATGATACAATTTGCCTTCAATATAATCTTGCTCTAAATATTCATAATTGATTCCAGGGTCTAATAATTTTTGCATCATAGCAAACCAATAAAAATTAGTCTTACGAGTAAAGGCTACGTTCTCGATGGCACTACTATCGGTTATTTCTTGTCCATTCAATTTTACCCAAAAGTCTTTTCCGTTGTATCCCTGTTCCATTTTCCCTTTTAAATCAGGCAAAGTTCTTTCGTGCTTCAAGTAAGTACCATGAGAGAGTTCTCCATTAAAAATGTACGATTCAATAGATACATCTTCTTTTTTATCTGGTGTGCGGTATGTATAATTGAAAACAATGTCTTTCAAATTCAGTAAGTCTTGATAACTCCCAGTTTCTTGAGTCATTTTGTAGACTAATTCGTGTCCTTTATTTTGAAATTGTGGCAGTTTAACTTCTACTTTTTTGGTAGTTTCTTTGGTTTTGGCTTCTTTATTTCCACATGCGGTTAATAGTAAACTGATAATAATTACGATACCTGGTTTTAAATAATGCATAGTTTTAATTTTATTAATAAACCTTCCGAATAAACGGAAGGTTTAAAGTTACTTGGCTATCTGTGGTATTTACGCTTCCACCTTTTCTTTTGACCACACAAATTTTTGAAAAGGTGCATCTACTGGTGTATTTGCAATATGGTTTGTGTAGTTACTAATTGTTTTTTGAGCCAATCCTAAAATGATCTCTAATAGTTGTTGTTCTCCATAACCAACCGCAAAAAAAATGTTTAAATCTTCCTGAGACACATGACCACGATTTCTAACAATTTGTAATGTCATGTTTCTTAAGGCTTCTAACTTTGGATTTTCAAAAGGTGTTTCGTTGCGTAAAGCTTCTGTAATATTGTCATCTACATTCATCATTTTTGCAATACCAGTATGTGCTGGCACACAGTAATGACATGCATGTTCTACGTTAATTGTTTGCCATACAACAGTAAGTTCTTCATTATTAAATGATGTATCAACAAATTGTTGATGCAAGGTTTGGTATGCCTCTAAAATTTTTGGAGCTCCAGCTAATACGCCATGAAGACCAGGAATCCTTCCATATGCTTTTTGAGATTTTTCTAAAAGCGCTTTACTTCCTTCCGGTGCAGTTTCGATGTTGTGAATTTTTAATGATGTCATAATTTTAAATTTAATTGTTTTACTTATTGTTAAATAACTAAACGTTCGTTTAGTTTAAGGTTAAAAAAAGTTTATAGGTTTTTGAAGATCATTTCAATATAATCTTCTATTTCTTTTTTATTATTTACCCTTGATGCTGCTGCTAAACCATGCTTTGCCAATAATAAATAATTAGCTTGTTTTAAGACAGTTTCTTCATCCTTATTGGAATCCATTTTTAATTTATCAATGAACATTTCTTTTAGATTATTCATAAAAGAATTCATCTGTTCTTTAATTTGATCATCTTCTTTTTCTGAAAATTCATTGTAAGTATTCGTGAATAAACAGCCTTTTTGATTTCCATTTATAGTACAAATTCTAACTGAGTTATAGAAAAAATCTTTAATATCTTCTATACCATTATTAGAATTTTTAAATTCTTCGAAAATGGAATTTACTTTTCTTTTGTAACTTTTTAGACTTTCTAGAAATAGACCATTTTTGTTTCCAAAACTTGAATATATAGAAAACTTATTAATGCCCATTTCTTTTTCAAGCATTTGCATAGATGTGTTTTCGTAACCATTACGCCAAAACAAATGCATTGCTTTGTCAATAACTTCTTCTTCTATATATTGTTTTTTTCTAGCCATTATTTCTAACTACAGGTCAAAACTAACCAATCGTTTAGGAATAAAAAAACATTTTAACATATTTTCATATTTTAGTTAAATAAAAGTTCAGATTTTGTTGCTTTAGTCTAATTGGGTACAACGGTTAGCTATATGCTCCGTGCGGGATTTCAAGGCACTTCCTGTCGAGTTGCATGAAAGTTAATTAGCGAAACAGCATAACCAATACGCTGTATCCCCCGCATGGCGTTTATTGCATGTTGTAGCCAGTTTAATATCGTTTACATTTTATAAATCTTTTTATTTTTCAGGACTTAATTAAGAATTAATCTTCAATTTATTCCATGTAAATATTCGTTTCCTTGGATTAAAGTGTCACTAAAATTACTAGACTACTATAATTTTCCTGGTTCTATATACCCCTTACTAACATCGTCAATTACCAGGACCCAGTCATTGGCTTCACCAGGATTACCGGGGGGATTAAAGGTGTTGTTTTCACTGTCGAGGATATTTTCGATTTTGGCGGCCTTTCCGTCTCTAGGATTGAACCACCAGGCCTTTTTATGTTTCCAGGGCAATTCCTTTAAGTTAATATAGATATTTTGACCCTGAGATGTATAAACAAAGGCATACCCGTCTCCCAAAAGAGCCCGTTGCTTCAATCCGTCAGGAGATTCATCGTTTAAAATATTTTGTGCAGGAAACCTCCTTTTTTGCGGCCGTGACAGTATTAAATTTACCAGGTAACCCATCTGAACGGCACCGGTATCATTCAACTGAACCTTCCAGTCCTTATAACCATCTTCGCGATTTCCTCCGTGATAGAAATCCCACACGTGAACATGACCATAAGTGAATCCTGCAGCGCCGGCAAAAACAGTCCAATACCCAAGTTGGCGGACATCGTGTGCATTAAAGGTTCCCAGTGAACATTTGGCATCCCAATTAATACAATGTTCTTCATAATTAGGTTCTCCATTCAATGTCGGTTTTAAAGGTTTTTTTGCCAAATCAATATCAATTTGGTTATCCGCACGAATATTACGTTTACTATGACCACTCTGTTGCATGTTCAAATCAAGCCATTTCTCATCATTGAAATTTTCTGAAGAAGGGTCAAAGTTTGGGTGAAAAGTAACCAATGCGTCTTCATCTTCATTAAATGCATTTCCGATCTGATTAAACAAGTGCTTGTCATCACCTACTATCCGGTCGCCACCGTTGACCCATATAATATTGTCATAATTTTTGTAACGGTGTGTTATCCACCTGGCATATTCAACGGTGGCCTGATTGCCCCAATAATTCCCCCATGCAGGCAGCAAGGCAATATACAAACCATAGTCCCCGGCTTTTTTGATTAGCCAATCTGTATGTTTCCAGAATTCTTCATTTGGTTTACTCGCATTGTCGTCAATAAACGGACGGTCACCGTATGCATTTTCGTCATTCCATTCCCTGTTCCACCCCATAACTGCAACAGCTTGTATAACGGTGTAGCCCTGTGAAGCTCTTGCTGAGAAATAAAATTCGGCATCTTTCCGGTTCAGTTCTTGGAAAAGGCTCCAGCCTGTGTCACCTAACCAGAACCAATCTGCACCGTCTGCTTTTTGGATGCGCAAACCGTCTTCAGATATCGCTAATTTCCAGTTGTCGGAAGTTTCTACATCCTGTGAGATTCCAGTGTATGCCACCAGAAGCCCAATTAAAATTAATACATTTGCAAGAATATCCTGTTTTACTGTCTTGAATCTCTTTTCTGATTCCATTTTTATACTTTCAAATATTTAAACTGTACATGATTTCCTGTCTAAATTGGCTACAACGGCTTTGGCTATGATTCTGTTTGTCTGCAGCGAGCCAGGCGCCTGCCTGCCGGCAGGCAGGGCTAGTCTTCCACGGTTAGTGGAAGGTATTAACGCTGGCAAGGCGAAGCTGCTGTTCTTAGCGTTTAACTTGTTTCTTAGTTTTAAAAATAGGATAAATTTTGAAGTTATTTCTGGCCAATATGAATCATAGCCGTTGTTGTACTTTCGTTATTTTTCACTACTTGAACTTTTTGCACTCAATTCGTTTTTCAAATCTAATTGAAGTTTTTTGTTTGCCATTAAAAGATCTTCAAGCGCTGTTATGGCCCATGACGTTTTAATGCCTAAATCAAACAACATTTGATCTAACTCCACATTACCGTACTGTTCTTTTAGTTTGGGGTAGGATAAAATATTTTTTTCTCTGAGTTTATAATAATTTAGTTGATAATTATTAAATAATTCTTTTGCATCATTGATTCCATATTTTGCTAAATATGGTTTTAATCGATCTTCTTTGAAACCCCATAACTGTTCAGAAGCGTCACGCACAAAATTCTCCAATCTAAATTAACTGATATACCATTATCTTCTTTTCTTTCCCTTTAACACTTACCTCCCCCCAGGGTTTTGTTGAAATAATTGCTTTGGTTTTTTTATAAATGGATTCACTTATTAGAATGGCATTCGAAAGATCTGAGGTCAATGCTTCTATCCTTTTTGCTGTGTTTACAACATTACCGGTAATTGCATAGGTAAGTCTCTCATCAGAACCAAGGTTTCCGGCTATTATTGGACCATAATTTAATCCAATACCTACTGTAATTTTCTCCGGTAAAATATCCTTTAAGTCCTTATTGATCTCCTCCAGCTTTTTCATCATTTCGATTGCACAATAAGCAGATGAAATTTCAGGATCTTTAATTGGTATGGGAGCGCCAAAAGTAGCGAAAATTTCGTCACCCGTAAATTGATTTATGACTCCATTGTGCATTTTAATTACATCTGCCATCTTTGAATAATACGTATCAAGTATACGTACTACCTCTATAGGATTCAATTTTTCCACAATCGGGGTAAATCCTCTAATATCACAAAAAAGTAGTGCCACATTCAACTTGACACCTTCCTTGATGTCTTTTTCGTTATCAGCAATAGCGTTTTTTACGATTGACTCTGGAACATATTTTACAAATAGATCTAACGTTTTTTTCTGTTTTTCTGTCAGAGAAAGAAGTTTGGTATTTGCTTGTTCGATTTCTTTGATTCGTTTTAATTCTCTTTTTCTTGCCTTCTCCAGTCTGTTTTCGATCTTAACATTTTCAGTTATATCATTCTGAACAGCCAGCAGCTGATCGAGTTCTCCATTGCTATTAAATACTGGGGCAATAGACCACTCCATATAAAATTCAGTTCCATCCTTTTTGTAATTAATTGTCTTCCCTTTCCATGCTTCTCCGGTGTCGAGGATTTCCCCTAAATTTCGAAAGATATTTAAGTTTGTTTTAGAGCCTTGCAGAATTCTTGGACTTTTACCGATTACTTCCTCTCTGCTCCAACCCGTCATTTCTTCAAAAGCTTTATTGACATAAATAATATAGGGCCCAGGAGAATCAAGTTCTGTAGTTGTAATCAATATACTTTGAGTCATTGCCTCTAATAATTTGATGGTGTTATATGAATATGGTTCTGGATTGTGCATTGACTGTCAACTTATGATTTTTTGAACAAATAATCCTTGTTTTATATATTGGGATATTTTATGGGCTACAACGGTTTGCAGCTATACTATCGCCGCATCCTTAAAGATAGTTGATTTCGTTGAATATGAAACCGCGGTGGGGTATAGGTGCTGTTATGCGTTTGGCATGTATAATAGAAAAATATTTATTTACTATAAACCCAAGTTAATTATCCACCATAGTGGCACTAGCAAGCCCAGGACTTTTTTCGGCAAGTTTTAATACTTTTTTAAGAGTGTCAAGATTGATTTCTTCAATTTTTTTAAATCTGATACAGCCGATCCCTTTGCTAAGTTTACCAAGCTCCATTTTATATTTTTCTACAGAAGCCTTATCCTCAACAATAGCACACACATAGATACTTATATAGTTCTTTTGATTGGCTAAGGCGATTATAGGCCAATCTTTTTTCTGCTTTTTTGTATCGAGGTAGTAAAACGAACCGTAACCGATCATGTTAGAAGCAAAATCCGGCTTTAATTTTGGAACTGATTTTTGGATAAAATCGTGAATAAAATCAATATCTTTCTTTCTGTTTTCTGGAATCATTGAAAGGTATTCTTCTACTGATTTAGCATCATTTTTCGCAAACATGTTCATAATTCTATTGTTTTTGATTTATAACAATTTGGTCGTTAATGTTTAAGGAGTATCAGCTGACGCATAACGGTTTGTGTATGGCTTCGTTGCGGACGCTGTCTGCGCTTGTCCCGAAACTTCGGGAGGCGAGTTGGCGCGCTGGCGTTTAGACTTTTCTGCCATAGCATAAAAATAGCGAATCAGGATGGAAATTCCATTTGAAATGTCCGACCGCAATGAGCTATAAACGTTGTTCTACGCAGGTTTTTTATCCACCAAGTTCAGCCATTTTCTTTCCTACGTGCGTTATTACTTCATTGAATTCTTTAGATGGACTAAATTCAATCATTTTTATGTCCTCTTGCACAATTGCAGTATGTCCGTTTGGAAGATAATACACATCACCGTCAGAAAGAGTTTCTTCAGTTCCGTCATCATATTTAATAAGTAGTTTACCACTTAACACATATCCCCAATGAGGACAGTGGCAACTGTCATTGTCTAGTCCAATCAAAAGTGGAGTAAAATCAGTTCCTTTTGGCAGTTCGTTAAAGCAAACGGTCATTCCACCAAAATTGTCTTGAGTTCGCATTGTTGTTCCAGGTCCTTCCATTGCTACTGGAATGTTTTGTTTGTTGATTTTCATAATTTAAAATTTAAAAGTTATGTAAATGTGTTTCGCTTAACTTGCGTAGAACGTCTCGGCTATGGCAAGTAGGGCAGGCAAGGAAACTTTTCGTTTCCGTCTGCGCTGGTAGCCAAAGCTTTTTGCCCGCCCGAACGTGCCGTTCGGTACGGGCGGGTTTTCGCCTGCAACGCTTTTTAGCGTGGTTTTTTCTTTTCCCGTCCAAAGCAATCCCGACGGTTCGGGACCAAAGATTTTGCGGACATCATAAAAATAGGCAAACCTTTCGATTAAGCCCTAAGCCCGTATTGTTTATAGGTTGTGTTACCTGCTGTGCTTTATTATAGTTTAATTACCTGTCCAATTGTCGGAATAACACATTCAATATTTTTTTCTTTAGCTTTCAGTTTCTCTTTGAATTCCCTAAAATCCTGTCCAAGATTATGAATAGGAACAACTACTTTCGGATTAATCGATAAGGTTGTTTTTACTGCTTCGTCAATGTTCATTGTGAATTTACCTCCAATAGGGACAAATGCCATATCAATGTCTTTCAATAATTCCATTTCGACTAAAAAGTCCGTGTCGCCCAAGTGATAAAAGGATATTCCGTTAATGGTTAAAATATAGCCAACACCTTTTCCTTTTTTATGTTGTTTCTTTGTTGATGTTCCTTTTTCCGTATTATGGGCATTCAAAACGGTTAGCTTGATATTGTCGCTAATTTCTATAAAATCATTTGGATTTACTACAATGATATTGTTGCCCAATTCTTCCAAACAACTCTTTGGTGCGAAAATTTTTGTGTCCTGCTTTATCAGTCGGTCTGTCGTTACTTTTTTGCAATGGTCTTTGTGATGGTGGGAAATAAATATAAAGTCCGCTTTTTCAAGTCCATTTGGAAGCCCGTCAATTGGGTCTGGCCATTTTGAGAATTCCGTTTTGTCGGGATATTTTAAAAAATAGGTTCTCAAATAGGCTGGGTCAAAATAAATTATTCTATTGTCAATCCGCAAGCGAATCCAAGAGTTCGGAAACCAAGTTATGTCAGATGTGGATTTCAATTTCATTTTCTTATAAGTCCATCCAAAGTTCAGTTGATTTTACGTATTGCAGGTAACGGTTTGTGTATGGCTCGTTGCGTTGGGTTTAGCGACTAATTTAATAAATAAAAACAGACCTTAGTTCAACGCGAGTGATTTTCCGAAAGGAAAATCCGAAGCAATGAACTATACACGTTGTTACCCAACGTTTTTATTCCGTTCAAATTCAGTTTGTATTAATTGCTCAAGTTTTCCAAAATCATATTTTAGAGTGTTTGATGTTATGGAAAGTGGTGTTCCGTACATTTTCATATTAGAACGCATAAGTTTAGCCTTCATTCCACTTTTTGCTTTTCCAATATATTTTTCAGGATTCTTTACGTTAATTAGCAGAAATTTGGTTGACATAACTTGCTTTGTTATTATATCAGATATATCATTCCATTCAATTAGTCCGACACTCGAAGCATTTGAATTGTCCGTTATTCCATTTGAGTCAATGACCAATCCTACTTTTTTGTCAAAGAGCTTTTTAAATCCTAAAATTCCAGTTGCGCCAAAAAACAACATTCCTACAATTCCAATAACTTTTACTATTTGTGGATTTCTTAATAAACTTATAGAATGGTTTTGAAAGCTATTTGCATTAGTGAACAACCACATTCCTAAAACAACGAATAAAATTGAACCTCCAATTCCCAGAAGTAGCTTGTTTTTACTAAGTGGTATTTCAATTTTTTCATTCATTTGTTTCAGTCTCTTGGTTTTGTTCAATTGTTTGGTAACGGTTGGCAATATGGCAAGAGGTGGTTTGCGGAGTGCTTTCCCATCCGCTGAGACAAAAGCCTGGAGCGAGCTACAACGCTCAAATAATCACGTTCCTAGCCATTTGCTATATTGCTTGTTGTTTGTTGCAGATTTTACATTTTTGTTGTTGAATGTAGAAAATTCATTTTCCATTTATCATCCACTTTTATAAAAGTTGCGCTTTCTATCCAAT
Source organism: uncultured Flavobacteriaceae bacterium (assembly GCA_963762065.1). GTDB lineage: Bacteria > Bacteroidota > Bacteroidia > Flavobacteriales > Flavobacteriaceae > Maribacter_A. The sequence goes on from CAVXJE010000005.1 coordinate 100,049, forward strand.
CGAATTTTACATTGATAGTATCGCTAAAAACAAAATCGGCATGACAAGAATATCGCATATACCCCAACGAATTCTCCATATCAATATTGAAGTTGTTAAAAGAATAATCTGCACTAAAAGGGGGATATGTATTTAAAGCACTTATAATACTATCATTTGACCACACTTTTCCATCTACATAAAGTATGAAGTCGGAAGTGGTTACCTCCTTTATCTTGTCAAAATCCCTATCTTCTATGCAATCATATAAATCGAACAAAACTTGCTTTAATTGCTCGGGAGATTTGGTTTGATTTTTCTGTTGGCAACTTACAACAATGCCAAACAATGCCATTAATAGGAAAATTTTTGATTTCATAATATTAAATTAAAATTATCAATTTCAAGTGTTGCACACAACGTGTTCGTGTATGATTTGGCAAGTTTGGTATGTCAAATCGGTTTCAGTTTATCTTGAAGTTTAAAAGTAGCAAAATTTGCGTACTTACAGATTCCGCTTGCTGAATTATACACGATGTTGTACTTTCGTTATTTAGCTAATTCTTTTTTAATTAATTTAATTAGACTTTCGTTACTTGCTTTCGCTTTAATTGCACTTTGAATAGTCCAGCCGGACTCTCGTATCATACGCTTAATTAAACCAATTCTTTTAGGATTATTCCTTATTAAACTTATTGGATCGGTCAATTTATAAGTATCGGTTGTAATAAAACCATCGTCTGCTAAAGAAGCTTGAAAATCCATTGCTAACGAATGAGGTTTCCCATTGAAATCATTTTCCATATATAAATAATAAAGGTTAATTTCCTTTTTTAGGCTAGGATTTATTTTAGAGTACATACCTGTACTCTTTAGTTCCTCCAATGTAGATTTTGAAAAGGGCGGTACAATCGCTCTATGCATCCATCCTATTGTAAGTTGAATGAATTCTTTGTCATAATTTTGGGGTATTTCCTTAGACCAGAAGGTGATGGATTCAGGTTTATATTTTGGTATGTCATTTTTTCTATCGGCAACTGGATCATACAAATTTGAGCCTTCCACTTTTAGCAAATATTGCATGGAATAATACTTAAAACTATGATATTTAATAATTGCATCAAGTGTTTCTTGTTCGTCCAAGAACTCATGGATTAGGTTATTTAAATAAGTATTGACCTCTTTTCTAATTAATCTGTTTTCATTCCAATTATTAATCTGTAGTGCAATTAAAATTCCAATGACTACGAGAATGATTTCACCAATGGCGTACTTCAAATACTTTCCAGTTTTGTTTTCCATAAGTAAGTTTTGACGAATTTTTCTAAAGAGTTTTATCATTGGTTAGAGGTTTCTGATAATGAAGCACAACGTTTTCGTGTATGATTTGTGCGGAAAATTGTGGCTGGCCTTTTCGAAATAGGAAGATACGAAAATGTAAGAAATGTTCTTTGTATCATTTAGCAACCGCATGAATTATACAGGTTGTTGTGGTGTCGTTATTTTAGTTTTAAAATAAACTAACTATCATAATATGCAAGTCCAGGATTGCAAATAAACTGCCCTCTTTCTTTAATAAAAATTGTTGGTTTTTGACCGGTTATTCTCTTAAAATCATTTATAAAATGTGATTGATCGAAATAACCACAATGATATGCTACACTAGTTAAATCAATTACTTGATCTTCATTTAACAAACGTAATACCTCATTTATGCGAATAATGCGAAGATAATGTTTCGGACTAATTCCAACCTTTTCTTTAAATTCTCTTTCTAATTGACGCTTGCTAATACATAATCTGCTAGAAAGGTCTTTTATCTTAACACCTTTTGTATTCCGTATAAGGTTAGCAGCTAAATTGACATAGTTCATGTCAATTTTATTGTTCAGCAGATTCTTCAATAAATAATTTTCAGTTCGCTGAATCATAGAAAGAACACTTATTTCTTCCTTTAATCTATGACTAAAGTCAATAAATCCATCACCCAATACCAAAGACATATCCTCATAACGATCCATAAGCAAAGAAGCCGGGACTCCAAAAATGTTGTATATACCTTCCGGTTTAAAACGAATAGCAAACACTTTTACATAATTCTTAAACCGTATTTCGTAAGGTTTTGTATACAACCCCATTATCATATAATCAGGGGATTGGGACCAAGTAGCATTATTTTCAAGATCGCAATGCAAATCGTTTAGATGAATAATCAACTCCAGGCAGCCCGTTGGAATCATCTGCATAGATAACGGTCCGGTAGCATTTAAATTAAAACTACCTTCCCAAAATAGCTCAACAAATGGTTTTAGGCTTTCGCATGGCATATATTCATTTAAAAGAGTATTCATTTTGTCAAAATCGGTAAGCCTAAAGTTAGTTTATTTTTGATTAACCTTAACATCCCATAACTCTTTCATAACAATATCAAGATCCATTAAGGCTTGACTACAATCACCAAAGAATGATGAACCATGCATGGTTGCAAGTGTTTTTGGCTTCAAATCCGCTAATGAATAGAGTATCTTTGATGTATGATAGGTATAAGGCGTATATTCCATTAAAGGTCCTTGTTCATATTCTAGCATTGAATTTTTATGTGAAGCCAAAATGTCATTATCTGTTATATCAGTTACATTTCCATTTTGATGAAATAAATCGGAGCATAATAACGTTCCATTGGTCTCTTCAAACAGCACTCCAGCATCCCAGCCATGCGGTAGATGAGGCGTTCTAATGAAACGATAATTATGTTTTCCAGTATTTAAAACAGAATTACCCGACATTGCATAAGCTGGCCTTATTGCAAAATCTCCCATATTAACAATAGCACCTGCTTCACTACACACAGCTTTAGCATTTGGAGCGACCTGTAACCACTCATTAAGTGCTCCACACTCATCTACTTCAAAATGACTAAAACCAATCCACATAATCTTTGATGGATCAATTAATTTACTTACAGCTTCTAATACAGCAGGAAACATTTGTCTCATTCCAGCATGATATAACATGGGTTCATCATCTTTAATTAAAAAGTGATTAAATTGTAAATTAAATTCGTTAACAAATACCGAAATTCGGTAAACATCCGGTGCGATTTCTGAAACTTTGATCATTTGACTTGTTATTATTAATTAGTAAGAATTAATTTTTTAGCTAATTGTATTGATTTGGCTAAAGTTATAGAGTAATAAATAAGCATGATTGTAAAAAAACGACATTATTTAGGGAGCTCTTGTAGAGTATATCTCAATCTTGTATTAATAAGCCTTATTGATCGACAATACTGAAGTATTAATCGAGGTCGGGTTTGATTTGAATACCATTATCTACTGAAGTATTGTGTGCGTATTTTTCTAATGCACCACAACGGTATTAGCTATGAGTAGTTGCGAGGATTTTCAGAAGTAGGCAAGAACCTGTCTGCTTATTTACATGCCGCAGGTATGCAGGCAGGCAAGCAATTACTTATAGCCAGTGTTGTGTATTCGTTTTTTTCCGTTATTCATTAGTTATTTCAAGTTTAGCACTTGCTAAACTAATATTTGAAGCTGCCCCTACTAGTATTTCAAACTAACCTGTTTCTAATTTCCAATCTTCAGTTTCTGCATCCCAAAACGTAAAATCTCTATCGGTTAATGCAAAATAAACTGTCTCTTTATCTTCTGCAGCTATATCCACCTTTTTAAAATCTTTTAGCTCTTTTAAAGGACGCTCAACCTATGATTAAACATAACGTACATACACCTGAACAACTTCTTTGCCATCAACTACACTAGAGTTTTCTATGTCGATTTTTAAGTTGTGTTTGCTTCATCAAGTCGTCGTTGCTCTAATGTCGACGTTATCTCATTCATTTTTTTCTGTGTTAGTGGGTAAAACATCATTATTCCAGCTCCAATCACGGCAACAATTCCAGGTACCCAACTCATTAACATTTTTATGCCAGGAATTGCTCCTTGGATGGAAATAGCGTCCTGACCATTATAGTTGTACGCACCTAGAATAAGTCCAATTATAGCACCTGCAATTCCTCCGCCAAATTTTGTCGCAAAGGATCCTGCAGAGTAGACAAGACCAGTGGCTCTGCGATTATTTTTCCATTCTGAATAATCTGCTGCATCTCCCAACATCACAAAGAATAAGCTGGAAAACAATGCGCCAATGAGCTCTGAAAGCAACCCAATTGTAAAAATGATAACAATGGCACCTGTTCCGCAGAATATTAGAAGGGATATGACAGCGCCAGATAAAACCAAAGAATAAATAAACAACTTACGTTTTCCAAACTTAAGGCTTAATGGTGTCATTAAAATTGCGCCTACAATAGAGACCAGCATTAATCCTACAAGATAGGAAGCCGCCAATAATTGATCGTGTAAATAATGGGTAAAATATATTATGATTATACCTTGTTTGATGGCATTATAGGAACTTGAAAATAGCCCAGTAATAAGCAATATCCACCATGGTTTATTCGTAAACAGATCCTTAAAATCCTGTTTTAGATTGGTTTTCTGACCCTTTGGAGGTAGTACCCGTTCTCTTGTAGTATAGAAGGTAATAATCATTAAAATTGCAAGAACAACCGCCATTAAGCGCATTGAGTAACTATAACCTCTCTTTTGATCAATGATTCTAAAGTTTTCTGTAGTTAAATTAGATTCACCTGCCACTATAAAGGAATACGTTACTCCAGATTCCATGTTGAAGCTCTTACCAACAGTAGGTGTATTTTCCAAATTTCGGTCATCGTTCCATTTAAAAGTGGCGATTCCATCCTCAGTTTTTATGTTAACATTCTCTACATCTCTTGTAGCAGCAATGTCGACTTTATACGTATTGTTCTCCAGTTTTGAGACCTCTACCGAAGGAGCTACATTTCCGAAATGAGCCACAAGGAAGAGAAGTGCTCCCTGAAGTAGAATTGCTCCTCCAAAGGAGCCTACCATTCTATAAGATCCAATACTAGTACGTTCTTTGTCATCACCAGACATAACTGCCATCAACGCACCATATGGTACGTTATTGGCTGTGTACATAAGCGTGAAAAAGAGGTAAGTGATATAAGCATAAATGATCTTCCCAGAAGCAGTAAGGTCTGGACTAGTAAAAAGTAGCGCTAAACTTACAGCTAAGGGAATAGCAGTCCAGAGGATCCATGGTCGAAATTTGCCGTATTTTGATTTGGTGCGATCACCAATAACACCCATTAGTATATCACTGATACCATCGCTAAAACGCGCTGTTAAAAACAGCACACCTACTGTCACTGGATCTAATCCAAACACGTCGGTATAGAATATGAACAAAAACGTTCCTACTCCTCGCCAGCCAATATTAGCTGCTGCATCTCCTAATCCGTACCCTATTTTCTCCTTAATAGAAACTTTATTTCTCATAATTGTTATTATACTATTTCAAGTAGACCTTTAGCTAAAATATTATTTGATGCAGATCCTACCAGTATCTCAAATTGCCCTGGCTCAACTACCCAATTTTCTGTTTTTACATCCCAAAATGCAAAGTCTCTTTCCGTTAATGTAAAATGCAAGGTTTTTTTAGCTCCTGCATTTAACTGTACTTTCTGAAAATCTTTCAACTCTTTTAAAGGACGTTCCACAGAACATTCTATATCACGAACATATATTTGGACTATTTCCTGTCCATCCATCGCTCCAGTGTTCTTAATATCAATTTTAAAACTGAGCGATGAGCCTGCTTTGATTGATGCTTGTTCAATCTTCAAATTGCTGTATTCATAAGTTGTATAAGACAAGCCAAAGCCAAATGCGTAAAGCGGCTCAATAGCTTTACTCTCGTACCAACGGTAACCAACAAATATACCTTCTTCATATTTCACATCAATTATTGGATCTATAATCTTATGATCTTCTTCCCAACCTGTGTATAATGCTGCACCTTCAGGGATGTAACTGTATCCTGGTGAATCTTTAAATGTTTTCTCTATGGTAATAGGCAATTTACCAGATGGATTGGTAATACCAGCAACTATTTCAGCAAAAGCTTTAAACCCAATTTGCCCAGGATACCAGCTATAAATTAACCCTGCAATATCATCGTTCCATTCGGTCATATTCATGCCACTACCAGAGCTAACAGCTACAATAGTATTCTTATTTAGTGAAGCAATGTTTTTAATCTCTTTATTAACGGTTTCTGGAAAATCAAATGATTTATCCCACCCTTCAGAATCAAATGTTCCAGCACTATATATCACATGACTGAAAGTTTTTAAGTCTTCGTCAGTTGGATTTTCAATATAGGTTAGTTTTTCACCATAAATCTCTTTAAGCGCTGTAAGCATTGTTACATGGTCATAACCTAAAACCTCAGCAGCACCTCCTCCATGGGGTATTTTATCTGAATATTCGCCAGTCAATAAAATCGAGATTTCACCTGTCTTATCAATAGGTAAAATATTGTTGTTTTTAAGAAGTACAATACTTTCTCTTCCGGTCTGTAAGGCTACCTCTATGTGTTGGTCAAAGTTCTCAAAATAAGTAGCATCTTTTATCGGGCGTTCAAGCAGTCCCATTGCTATTTCTGTCGTAAGAATGTTGGTAACCATCCTGTTGATATCATCTTCTTTTACTTTCCCTTCTTCGAGAAGCGATTTTGCAGAATTACGTAAAAAGAATTCATCTTTCTTCATATAATCAGGATATTCAGCTCTTGGTTCCCCAGGCATATCAAGATCAAGTCCCGATTTTATTACTTTTTCGGCATCATATACCGACCACCAATCACTCATTACCATCCATTTAAAGCCTAGAATCCTCACGTAAAAGTCCTGTAATTACTTCCTTGCTTTGTCCGGCATACTCTCCATTTACTAAATTATAGGATGTCATAACAGCCATAGCGCCTGCATCAACACCAGCTTCGAACGCTGGTAAATAGATTTCGTGTAAAGCCCTTTTATCAACTACTGAATTCGATGTTCTTCTCTTGTAGTCTGTATTATTAGCTACAAAGTGTTTTAAAGTAGCCATAGTACCCGTTCCTTGCATTCCAACCACATAATTTTCTATCATTCGGGCAGCCAGGTATGGATCCTCTCCAAAGTATTCAAAGTTTCGGCCATTTTGGGAAATACGGTAAATGTTCATTCCTGGTCCTAACAGCACCGCAATTTCACCAGCTCTACATTCTTCACCAATAGATTTTGCATAATTACCTGCCAACTCCTTATTCCAAGTACTTGCTAAGGCTATTGGACTTGGAAAAGCAACCGATTTTTCAAGCTGATCATCTAGATGAGAGCGTATGTTTACTCCCTGAGTGGCATCTGAGAGATACATGGCTGGCACTTTAAATTTTTCAAATCCTTTTGTGAAAAACACATTATGACCACCTATCAAAGAAATCTTCTCATCAATGGTCATCTGATTTAGAATTTTTAATGCTTGTTTTTTCGCATCGTTATATGCAATAGGAGGGCTAAAAGGTAGGAACATGGTATCTGTTTTATTTTCTTAGTCATTGGGTTCGTTACATGCAACAATAAGCATAAATACTAAAATGAATGGAATTGATTTTTTCATAAGCTAGAATTATTGAAAGGTTACTAATTAATGACTCACAATATATCTAAAAATCCTAGAACAAAGAGTATTGAAAGAAGTACCTTATTATCAAAGGTCAGTACACCCATAATTTAGAGTTCTTTGCTCTGGTTTTTTTGCATGATACACAACGTTTAGTGTAAAATGCGTTTTAATGCATTTTTACATAGTGTTATGGGCATTTTGTTTATTCATTCTGAGCTAATGTAGGCTCAAACTATTGACCCTTTAAATAATTGGGGGTCGTTCTATGCTGTGTTCCTTGTTCATAATTATAGGCAATTTTTAATAAGATGGATTCAGTCCAAGGACGCCCAAAGATTGACAAACCAACTGGAAGACCATCTATAAGTCCCATCGGGACAGTAATATTGGGATATCCAGCTATCGCGGCAGGGGAACTACTATATATTCCAAAATTGTCCCCATTAGTTAGATCTGTTTTCCAGGCCGGTCCTCCTGCTGGCGCTATGATTGCATCTAATTCATGTTCATTCATAGCTTTGTCGATTCCCTCCTCACGGCTTTGCTTAATCATATTGTCCAATGATTTAAGGTATTCTTCTGAATTGATATCGCCTTTTGACTGAGCTAGCTTCAATAGTTCATGATCATGGTATTTCATTACAATACTATCGTTAAAAGTCTTTTCTATTAGGTCATCTAGGCTATTAATTTGAGCATTTGCTCCCAGGCCCAGCAGATAATTGTTTAGTCCATCTTTAAATTCATATAGCATAACCATAAAGGAATGATTTTCCGCCTCACGATTCATAATTTCATCTAGTTCGATAATTGTTGCTCCTTGTTCTTCAAAATATGATACAGCTCGTTCCATTACTTTCGTCATCCTTACATGATCCCCCAATGGTCTCTTGTAGTATCCGATCCTCTTTCCCATCATATTTTCAATTTTTAAAAATTGAGTATAGTCTGTATAGGCTACCCTATCAGTCACCATGGTTTTACTATCCTCATGATCTGAGTTTGTCAAGGCTCCTAAGCAAATGGCGGCATCACGCACAGTTCTGGCCATAGGACCTCCCGTATCATGCGAAAAGGATATAGGAATAATACCCCTACGGCTGACGAGTCCAACTGTTGGTTTAATGCCCACTATGCCATTATTATTAGCAGGACATATAATTGATCCATTAGTTTCGGTTCCTATTGCTAATACACTAAGATTAGATGCAACTGCAACCGCTGATCCTGAGCTGGATCCACAAGGATTACGACTTAGATCATACGGATTTTTAGTCTGACCACCCAGCCCGCTCCATCCGCTGGATGAATAGCTCGAATGAAAATTGGCCCATTCACTTAAATTAGCTTTTCCAAGAATGATGGCCCCAGCTTTTCGTAGCTGGATAGCAAGCGGACTATCCTCAAGTGGGAAGGAGTTTTTCATGGCTATTGCCCCTGCTGTGCATGGCATTTTATCACCAGTGTCTATGTTGTCTTTTAGTAAGATTGGTATACCATGCAAGGATCCGCGAATTTTCCCATTTCGCATTTCGTCATCAAGCTGGCCAGCAATATTCAGGGCGTCAGGATTAATTGTTAGAATCGCATTTAACTGAGGGCCATTTATACTTAAAGAGTCTATCCTGTCTAAATAAAATTGAGTTAGTCCGGTAATTGTATAATCTCCATTTTTGAAGGACTGTTGGATTTCATCAATGGTAATCTCATCATGAATATTTAACCTCTTTGATGAATTGGTTGACTTTGGCGAATCGCATGAGATAGTCAAAACTATGAGCAAGGTAAATGGAATGATTTTCGATCTAAGAATATCGGAATACGGCATTTTTTTGTATTTATTTAGGTTATTTACAATTGCCCATAACGGTTAGTATAAAAGGTCGTTTTAATGGCGTTTATACATTGTTAGCCTTTCGTTATTTTTTGTCTAATTCTTGATTAATTATGTTTATCATGGCTTTCATACTATTCCTTAGGCCGTAGTAAAGCCATTTTTGATTTAATCTAACAGTATGTAGTCTATCCAATTTTACAGAATATTCTTTGTCCTCACGCACCTTATTCCATTCAATTGTGAAATCATCGATACCGGTATCGAGCAAATTAAATTCATTTGACAAATCTCTGACTAGCACTTCGTTATTAACACGGGATCTGTCCATCAATGGCTCTATAAAATAATGTCTATAGTGATGATATTCTTCAATGGATTGCCTGTTATAACCGGCATCTACTGATTTACGCCAACCACCAGGATTATGATATTCTCCAAGTTTTCTTTTGAGAGCATTGTTAGTAAACAGGTTGATGTCACCACTGCTGACCAGATTGTCATAAGCCACCCGTGAAGCATCGAAAGTAACATAAAATCCTGCTCCCAGAAAAGCCCTTTTTAATTTAGCAGTATCAATCTCCACCATCTTCATATTGAGAAAAGTTCTTATGTATATTCCATATTTGTCTATTGTCTCTAGTCTTACAATATGTTGATTGATACGCTCAAGATCAAAATTTAATTCTTCTTTCAATTCCTTATAATGTAGTGAGATCCTAGATTGGGTTTTAAGACTTTCATTCCAATTATTGATTGAAAGCGCTATCAAAATTCCAATCACAACCAGCACAATTTCACCGACGGCATAAATCAGATATTTACTGAATTTATTTTCGGTCAGTAATTGTTTCCTAATGCGTCTGAAGAACTTAATCATATCTTTTATTTTTTTGCCCACGCACCACCTGGCTCCTCACTAGCAAAGGTCTACTAGACCTTTGCTTTCCGTTCGGCCCTCTAAAGAACTTTATCATTGGTTAATGGTTGGTCATAATGAAGGCTAACGGTTTGTGTATGGTTAGTTGCGTAAGCGACTAAGATAACAAAAAAGCGTTGCAGTAAGGAAATTCGTCCCGCCACGCTTTTTAGCGTGGGAGGATTTCCGAGATACACTTTACCCACTTTCAAGCCATTAATTATAGCATTGATGAAAAAGCAGTAAGTCAAGTATCTTTAAGATTCACTAAAATCAAAAGATATGAAAACTCAACAAACTGCTCACCCAAAGCTATTCATTGGTATCGACATTCACAAACGAAGTTGGAAAGTCCATTGTTCAACGGAACTGTTCTGTGGCAAGTCCTTTAGTATGTCGTCCGATCCTGAACAATTGTTGAACTACGTTACAAAACATTTCCCGGGCCACGAAGTAAGTGTGGCCTACGAGGCAGGTTGCTGTGGCTATCATGCCCACCGCTGTTTCGAGGGCTACGGTTGGCGTTCTTTGGTGGTCAACCCTGCTGATATCCATCGCAAGGGCAAGGAGAAGCATACCAAGACCGATAAGATCGATGCTCAACTGATCAGTAGGGAACTGAAAGATGGCCGTTTGGAGAGTATAGTGGTTCCTGATATCGAAAGAGAGGAACTCCGCAGTCTATTCAGAAGACGCAACGATCTGGTAAAGGATTTCAGAAGGATAAAGAGCTATATCAAGATGCAGTTGTTGTATTTCGGCATCAAGGAGGCTGAGGAGTTCGACAACGACCATTGGAGCCATAGGTACCGTAATTGGTTGGACGATATGGTGTTCAAGCACCCCACGGCGAAGGCGACCTTGGAGAGCAGGATGCGTTCATTCCGATTTGTAGATCAAGAGTTGAGGGATGTTTCGACACAGCTCAGAAGATACTGCAAGGTGCATTATAAGAAAGATTATATGTTACTGAGAAGTATACCTGGTGTCGGGGGAATCGTTGCCTGTGGCATACTATGTGAACTGGGAGACTTGAGACGTTTCAATAGTGTGAAGCATTTGGCAGGCTACGTAGGTCTTGCCCCAGGGGTACATCAAAGTGGAAACAACTATAAAGTAATGGGTATCACACCAAGGGCACACCGATTGATACGGAGTTATTTCGTAGAGGCCTCTTGGCAGGCGATACGGGCCGACCCTGTGATGCAGGCGTATTACCGTAAGCATACGGGTAAGAACGTCAAGAGCATCATCATCAAAGTGGCGCGAAAGCTTTTGAGCAGGACCTTGGCAGTGATAAAAACAGAAATTCCCTATACGATAGGAGTAATAGAATAATTTAAGAAAACACTAAAAAAGAACCATAACAAAGCTCACGAAGAAGTATTCAAGACCTGTACCACAAAACACCGTGGGTGGCCCACTAGTTAGCGGGACCACATATTTATAGCAAGTGGCCGGGTCTATTATAACTTATAATCATACAGATGCCGGTGACGACCTATTTCGAGGCCGATCACATATAGGATGCCGAGCAAGTTATATTAAAAAGGAAAAAGGTGGTTTAAGTAAAAAAGAAAATATTAATTAACTTTAGAGAACTGGACTAAGGCTTTTCATAGGATACGTTGTTGGCGGTAGTAATTATTTTCCCAGTATTTCATTGATATATATTGAACGATATTTTTCTGGATATTCAACTTGTACTCCGTGCGTTCCATTTTCAAATAAAAACCATTTTTTAGATGGCGCAATAATTGAATCAAAATACGCCTTTGCTACAGACGTTTCGGTAAAATGGTCATTGTCTCCTTGTAGTATGTAAACTGGCATTTTCAATTCAGGAATATCGCGCATTAAATTCATATCGATAGCAGTAGATTCTAAAATCTTAGATGCAGGATAGTAGGACTCAGGACTATTTATCATATCAGTAAATTTTTCCTTAAACGTCAACCCATTATCTAAAAACATACTTTTAATAAAATTAAAATCGGCATCTAATTTTATCGGTGCATACTTCATAACAATCTTTCGTTCTATTTCAAAGGCTTCAGCTACTGAGTTTTTTGAATTTTTAGCATAAGGTGGTCTTCCAATTTGTTTTAATTGATTGATTGAAATGGTATCATTATGTTTTTGGGATTCTGACATTGCAAATTCATAAGATAATTCTTCTGAAAGCGATTGGTTCGCCATCAGACCACTACCAATATACGCGTGATATAATTCAGGTTTTTTTTGAACCATATAGGCTGCTACAGCTGTTCCCCACGATAAACCTTCGATGTAAATTTTATCTTTTTTGAACGTCTTTTTTAAGTGATTTGATAGTTCCAAACCATCATCTACAATGTGGTTTAGGGTAATTGATGAATCAGTAATGCTGTCGTTATAGGCAAGTCCGGAACCTCTTTGGTCCCAATAGCAAACCGTAAATAAATCTTCTAAATCGACTCCTGTGATTTTGTAAACTACAGGTAAAATTGGTGCACCTGGTCCACCGTGAACTATTAGTAACACGGGATTATTTTTGTCTTTTCCTCTAATGGTAATCCTTTGTGATACTCCATTAATTATCATATCCTCGTGCATAGCGATACTATTCGGAAGCACATTACCCTTTTCGTCTAAAAAAGGTTCTTCGTTTCCAGAACTATTGATTCGGATTATTAGTAAAACAACTAAAATAAAAGCAATAAATGTTCCCAATAAAACTAAAAACCATTTTCCTATTTTCTTTAATATTTTCATATGTTCTTAATTAGTAAGGTGATTTTTTTTTATTACCGCCAATGGTTGGTGTATGGTTAGTTGTGTAAGCGACTAAGATAACGGAAAAGCTCTGCAGTTAGGTAATCCGCTAGGATTTCCGAGACACTCTTTGAATACCCTAGTAATTAATTATACACGTTGTTGTACGTTCGTTTTTTTATTCACTTTTCTTTAATCTAAATTTTTGAACTTTGTTACCTAAAATATCTCCAACATAAATACTCCCTTCATCATCAATTTGAATGTCGTGATATCTCGAAATTGAACCATCATAAAATCCTGTTCTTCCAAATTGAATTTGTAGGTTGGTATTTAAATCAAATCGAAAAATATCAGAACCTTTAACAACTGTATCGTTTACAGTCATATAATCTATTCCAAACAGATGATTGTTCTCATTATCGATAGTAACTGAATACAACTGTTCCGTTATTTTATTTTGCCATAAAGCAATAAAATTTCCCTTGGCATCAAATTTTTGAATTCTATTGTTTTCTCTGTCAGCCACATAAACATTACCCTCTTTATCTAAATCAATTCCGTGTGGAATATTAAACTCTCCTTTTTCATTTCCAAACTCGCCCCATTCAAATAAATAATGCCCATCCTTTGAAAATTTCGCTACTCTGCTATTTTCATAACCATCACTGATATAAAATGAACCATCTTTTGAGACAGCAACATCTGTTGGTAAATTAAAATGCAATGAATCATTTCCGGAAACTTTTGCTTCGCCTAAAGTCATCAGTAAATTTCCATCCGAGTCAAATTTGAACACTTGGTGAAGTCCACAATCGGTAACCCAAATATTATTCTGATTATCAACTTCAAGTCCGTGAGGCATTATGAATAAATTCTTTCCCCAAGATTTTAGAATTTCCCCAGTTTTTGCATCAATTGTTGATATTGTATTCTTTGTAATCAGAGGAAGATGTGAAATAGGCATAGAATCCCAAGTTCTGCCGGAACGATGAAAAACAATAATATTTCCATCAGTATCTTTTCCTAATCCTGTGGGACTTCCTAAAGTGAAATTATCCGGTAAATTAGGCCAATCATTGACTAAAATATAAGAATCGAAATTTTCCGATTCCTGTTCGGTCTTATTTTTTTCAGAGTTTTTACAGCCTAAAATCAGAAATGCGGCAAGAAAGAAAAGAATACTATTTCGTTTAAATTCCATTTATTGGTTTTGGTAGGTTTAATGACGTACAACGGTTTGAATAAACGTCCGTTTTAATGGCGTTTATTTTTTGTTAGCGGTATTTCTCAAATCTCATGATTTTAAAATAATATTTCTTTTTCTAGAATGTGCTTGGTTACCTTCATTTTTAGAGTTTTTCATACTCTGTTCTAAAATCATTAAACATAGAAGTTACAATTTGTTTTGGGTCGCCGTCGGTCAAGCTTTCGAAAGAAATGTAACCGGTATAGTTTACGTCTTTTAATATTGCGGCAATCTTTTTCATATTAACAGGTTCCGCAATTCCATCCAAATAAACCAGTTCTTTTATAAACCAATAATTTGCGTAGGGTGCCAATTTTTGAATTTCTTTATACGGATCTCCTCTTCTTAAACTACCAATATCTAAAATTAATCCAAACCATTCCGAATCTACTCTTCTTAAAATATCGATAACCTCATCGGCTTCGTATAAAAAATCGTTATGATGTTGCATGCCTGCAATAACTCCTGTTTCTTCAGCATATTTAGCACACTCTTGAAAGTCTGACACCATCCATTTTTTAACCTCGTCTCTGGAATATCCTTCGTGTTTTCCATTTCCTGCAAAAATTCGCATAATTGAAGCTCCAAGTTTTGATGATACTTGCAACCAATTTTTTATCAACTCAATATCAGATTCTCTTGAAGTTTTATCTGGATTTACAAAGTTATTCTTTACCCCTGTCCATGAAATATTTAATCCTAATTGTAATGCTTTCTTCTTTAACTGAAACAATGTTTTATCATCCGGTATTTTAGGATAATCAGAAAAATAATAGCCTGTTAAGTCAACAGCATTTAAACCAAGCTTGGAGGCAAACTCCATCAAATCAAAAAATGTCATTTCACCACTTCTTAGCAAGGAATTGAAAGTAAATGCATTGATGCTATATTGCAATCTGGACTGGGCTAAGGTTTTAATTAATGGGCTTGCGAAAAGGCTGCGAGAACCTAATAAGATTGGTGCGAGTGCCAGGCTACATAATAATTTTCTTCTTTTCTTATCCATACTTACACACCTTGTTCTGCGTTCGTTTTTATTCACTTTTCTTTAATCGGAATTTTTGAACTTTGTTACCTAAAATATCTCCAACGTAAATACTCCCTTCATCATCAATTTGAATGTCGTGATATCTCGAAATCGGACCATCATAAAATCCAGTTCTGCCGAATTGCAATTTGTAGGTTCGTATTTAAATCAAAGCGAAAAATATCAGAGCCTTTTACATGGTGTCATTTACTGTCATATAATCAATTCCAAACAGATGGTTTTTCTTATTATCAATAGTAACAGAATATAGTTGTTCCGTTATTTTATTCTGCCAAACAGCAATAAAATTTCCTTCGGCATCAAATTTTTGAATTCTATTGTTTTCGCGGTCAGCAACATAAACATTGCCCTTTTTATCTAAATCAATTCCGTGTGGAATATTAAACTCACCTTGCTTATTTCCGAGCTTGCCCCATTCAAATAAGTAGTGTTCCGTCTTTTGAGAATTTAATTACTCGACTGTTGCCATATCCATCACTCACGTAGAAAGAACCATCGGCTGTAACAGCGACATCTGTAGGAAGATTAAAATGTTCAGAATCGTTTCCTGAAACTTTTGCTTCGCCTAATGTCATTAATAAATTTCCACTCGAATCAAATTTGAAAACTTGATGAAGTCCACAATCCGTAACCCAAATATTATTTTGTTTATCAACTTCAAGTCCGTGTGGCATTATGAATAAATTATTTCCCCAAGATTTTAGAATTTCTCCAGTTTTTGAATCTATTTTTGATATTGTATTCTCTTCAATGACGGGAAGATGTGAAATAGGCATAGAATCCCAGGTTCTTCCAGAACGATGAAAAGCAATTATATTCCCTTTAGTATCAAGTCCCAATCCTGTAGGGCTTCCTAAAGTAAAATTATCCGGTAATTTAGGCCAATCATTGACTAAAACATAAGAATCGGAATTTTTGGATTCTTGTTCGGTTTTATTTTTTTCAGAGTTTTTACAGCCTAAAATCAGAAATGCGGCAAGAAAGAAAAGAATACTATTTTGTTTAAATTCCATTTATTGGTTTTGGTTGGTTTAATGACGTACAACGGTTTGTATAAACGTTCGTTTTAATGGCGTTTATTTTTTGTTAGCGGTATTTCTCAAATCTCATGATTTTAAAATAATATTTCTTTTTCTAGAATGTGCTTGGTTACCTTCATTTTTAGAGTTTTTCATACTCTGTTCTAAAATCATTAAACATAGAAGTTACAATTTGTTTTGGGTCGCCGTCGGTCAAGCTTTCGAAAGAAATGTAACCGGTATAGTTTACGTCTTTTAATATTGTGGCAATCTTTTTCATATTAACAGGTTCCGCAATTCCATCCAAATAAACCAGTTCTTTTATAAACCAATAATTTGCGTAGGGTGCCAATTTTTGAATTTCTTTATACGGATCTCCTCTTCTTAAACTACCAATATCTAAAATTAATCCAAACCATTCCGAATCTACTCTTCTTAAAATATCGATAACCTCATCGGCTTCGTATAAAAAATCGTTATGATGTTGCATGCCTGCAATAACTCCTGTTTCTTCAGCATATTTAGCACACTCTTGAAAGTCTGACACCATCCATTTTTTAACCTCGTCTCTGGAATATCCTTCGTGTTTTCCATTTCCTGCAAAAATTCGCATAATTGAAGCTCCAAGTTTTGATGATACTTGCAACCAATTTTTTATCAACTCAATATCAGATTCTCTTGAAGTTTTATCTGGATTTACAAAGTTATTCTTTACCCCTGTCCATGAAATATTTAATCCTAATTGTAATGCTTTCTTCTTTAACTGAAACAATGTTTTATCATCCGGTATTTTAGGATAATCAGAAAAATAATAGCCTGTTAAGTCAACAGCATTTAAACCAAGCTTGGAGGCAAACTCCATCAAATCAAAAAATGTCATTTCACCACTTCTTAGCAAGGAATTGAAAGTAAATGCATTGATGCTATATTGCAATCTGGACTGGGCTAAGGTTTTAATTGATGGGCTTGCGAAAAGGCTGCGAGAACCTAATAAAATTGGTGCGAGTGCCAGGCTACATAATAATTTTCTTCTTTTCTTATCCATACTTACAATCAATTTTTGGGTGTTATGCAAATCATTACCGCCAACGTGTTTGTGTATGGTTAGTTGCGTGTGTAAGTAACTAATTTAGCAAAAGAAAACAAACCAGAGGAAATTCCTACGGAATTTCCACGTAGGATTGAACCAAGCAATTAATTATACACGTTGTTGGCAATACGTGCTTTTATTAAATGTTTAGAAAAGAATATTAATACCATTTATTAACATTTGTACTGCCATCATAACTAATATCATTCCCATTAAGCTTTCAATAGCTTTCAACCCTCGTTCACGAAGAATTTTATAAAGAAATGGGGCAGTCAGCAATAATATAGCAGATAGCGCCCAAGCGATAAGAAGTGCAAAAAACCAATTACCCAGCTGATCGGGTTCATTACTAGTCATTAGAATTAGCATAGCTAAAACTGAAGGCCCTGCAATCATTGGTATAGCAATAGGAACGATAAAAGGTTCTCCACCAGGTTGTTTTCCCATTACACCTTCTGGGCGAGGAAATATCAGTCGAAGACCTATTATTAATAAGATAATTCCTCCAGCAATCGTAACTGATTCTTGTTGTAAATGAAGAAAATTTAAAAGACTCTGCCCAACAAAAAGGAAAATAATCAGTATTACAAGAGCGATTAAAAGCTCTCGAATAATAATAAATCGTTGACGTTTAGGGCTTATACCCTTCAAAACTGATAATAATACAGGTATATTACCTAAAGGATCCATTAAAAAAAAAAGTAATACTGCAGCTGACCAAATTGAGCCTCCTAAATCGTTCATATTTTTATTATTTATTATTCACGCATTATTGCCAACGGGATTGTATATGAACAGTAGCGAATATTCAAGCACTAACATTTCAGATTATAACTGACCTTTAATTTATTATTTATTTTTCGTTTAAGCACTTAACCCGCTATTTTTTATATATAGTGTTAGCTAACGTTTTTTTAGATTCAGTAGAAATATTTTAAAGGCCGATTGAATAAAACATGTGATAGTTTAAAACATCTAAATAATTATAGGACAGAATCATTTTTAATCTAAAAGATCCTCTAAAGCCCTGAATATTTTTCTTCTCAAATTATTATCGCCTGGTTTGTTCAGAAATAGGAATAATTCACTCTGGGGTGAATTATAGACGCTAAATAATTCAAATCCTCGCATAGAACCATCCACATCAGCTGAAGGTTCATTAAAGTATTTGGCGTGTTTGGTGTCAAAAACTTTGCCATTTCTGACTAGCGAATAAAACTTTAATAAATCATCTATTGTAGAATACATTCCACCACTACCTTTTACAAGCCATGATGTTGGACCCCAGTTAGGTGGAATGTTGGGTAGTCCTACAAACTGTGGTCCTCCGCCTTCTGCAAAATCTTTAATGTCAAAATCCTTTTTATCCCCGTACTCGCCAGTTCTGGTCATTTCTGCTGGACCAAAGAAATTCTCAGTTAAGTAATCCATATAAGTTTTACCACTTTTTATCTCAACTATTGCCGCGAGCAAACCAAAGGCACCGTGAGAATGGGAATTGCCTTTGCCGGGTTCAAATAACAGAGTCTGATTCATCATGCGAAGGATAGCTTCGTCGCGACTAATCCATTGAAGATCAGCATCCCAATCTTCTTCGATATCGAAAAAGTCTGGTAATCCAGATTCACCTGAAATTAGATGCTTAATTGTAATGTCTTTTTTATCGGATGGAACATTGTTGAGATGTGTATCTATGGAATCATCTAAGGAAAGTATGCCTTGTTGGTCCAGTAATATAATAGCTGCGGTAGTAAAGTCAATTGGTCTTGAACCAATAGCGAATATTGTTTCCGTACTATTGGCTACTCCTAGGAGTTGATTAGCCATGCCAAACGGTTCTTTTATCACAACACCACCTTTTGATTTCAGGTACAATAATCCGGCCATATTCTGATCTTTCATGAATTGTACAGCTGCACTCAAATCATCTATTTTAAATATCAATTTTTTTTCTGGAGGAAGAATAAAAAGATCCGTTATCTTCTTATTGTCGTTGCTAAATTTTATTCTGAGGCGTTTTTCCACATTCTCTGAACCAAATGTAAGAATTGCGCCATCTTCGTCAAGGTCCAGCCCTATATCATCTCGTATTCCCATTAATTCATTCCGGATATCCCCAATTTTTTGGATATATGCCTGGGAGTCTTTTAACTTGATCATATACTTTTCTATAAATTCTACTATACTGGCATCCCCATTTTGATCTAGCATTTGTTCAACAGCCAAAGAGGCAGATTCAATGTCATTTTCGTCTTGTGCAACCATAGGTGTAGTAAGCAAAGTTACTAGAAAGAGAATTATATATGATATATTCTTCATTGCGTAAAAATTTAAATTTATACTATGTTAGCTAACGTTTATGTATATGAGCTGTGGCGTGTCTCGGCACAGAACCTCTCCAAATAAAAACTGGCTTTGGAAAATCCGCAGGATTTTCCAAGTGAGGACTGACCAAGCCATAGCTTATATACGATGTTGTGTGTAGTTTTTTATCCGACATTAACATTAAATAAATATCCAACTATAGCAGTCAATCCCATTGCAACAGTTCCCCAAAATGTAATTCGGATAATAGCTTTTCTTATACTTGAACCACCTGTTTTAGCTGCCAATGCTCCTAAAATGATTAGAAAAAATAGAGCAAAACCATAAAGTGAATATTCCATACTCTTTAATGGTAAAAAAAGAGTTACAATAAGAGGTAGGATGCCGCCAACGGTAAATGCTGCTCCAGAAGCAAAAGCGGCTTGCATTGGTTTGGCTTTACTTATTTCATTCAGACCCAATTCATCTCTTATGTGTGCTCCTAACGCATCGTTTTCAGTTAATTCTTTTGCAACTGTTATGAGCAGTTTCTTTTTTTAATCCTCTTTTTTCATAAATCTCAGCTAATAGCTGCAATTCAATTTCAGGCGTTTCTATTAATTCTATTTTCTCTCTTTCAATATCAGCTTTTTCTACATCTGTTTGGGAACTTACAGAAACGTATTCTCCCGCTGCCATTGATAAAGCACCAGCCACTAATCCTGCTAAAGTTGCCAACACAATTGGGTCTCTAACGTCACTCGCAGCCGCAACACCAATTGCAAGACTCGCAGTTGATAAAATTCCGTCATTTGCTCCAAGAACTGCTGCTCTTAACCAATTACTTCTATGAATGTAATGGTTATCTAAATAGTTGTCTATAGTCTTTATGTCTTCTTGCATTTTTGTTTTTTTAATTACGCAGAACGTGTTTCTATATGTCTTTTCTATCTTATTTCCTGGATTTCCAATAAGCATCAGCTTCCTTTTCCATCTTTTCTAATCTTGTATAATAGTCTGGAAATTCTTTAAGGTGTGCCCAGGCGATTTTTCCTGTCATGCCTGTATCATTTTTTGTGACGTTGGTTTCGCGATATTTGATCCCATGCTCTAACTCTACATTTAATCCCTTTGTGAATTCTTCAAGTTTGACTTCATTCCAATCAATTCCAAGATCGTCACCGATTTGTTTAGCATCTGTTAATTTTAATTTCATCATTATTTTGTTTTTTTTAATTACACACAACGGTTATGGCATATGATTCCGTCACGCCCGTGGCGTGATGAATTATAGCCATTGTTGTGGTGTCGTTTTTATTTTTTTCAGTCCTATTTAGTTTTAGATGTCAATATATCTATTCATGTTGTTTTTTATGTTTTTTCGAGTTCGACTCAATTAACAAGTATGGTATTCCAATAATCATTGAAGCCCAAAAAGCATAATTTTGAATATTCGGATTTTCAGTCAATTTAGCAATGAAGTATCCAGCAATTATGATTAAAGCTATTCCGAACATTACATTCCGAAATACAGTTGCTATTCCTTCAATATTGTATTTTTCTTTTTCTTCTTTCGGCATAGTATTATATCCAGCAATTAGAAAATACATTTTTCCGTATTTTATTAAAATTCCGAGAACTATAAAAAGAATTGCTACTCCAATCATAATTTTTGTTTAAAAATTCAGTCAGTTTATTTTGTAGTTTTTCTCTTTTATAAGAGGGGTTTCCTCAAATGCACCACAAATGGTGTTGTGGTGTGTATTTTTATTCAGTTAATAAATTTCATCTTGTTCTTTCGGTGGCGGTGGCGGAGGAGGAATATCCAATTTCTCATCTAGCCAAATGTTTATATCCGTTTTATTTGTAATTAATTCGTAAGCTTGAGTTAATTTATCCAATGTTTCTGGTAAATTTTCAATTCCATTTTTATCATAAGAAATGTAAATCAATAATTTTTCTGGTTTATCACTTAATATTGGGTTTTTTCCATTGTTTTCTATATCTCTTCTTAAAATACTTGTTAAACTGTCTAGAGGATATAAATCATCGTGATATTTGCCAATTGAGTCGTTATGTATTTTAATTGTGTTTTTTTGTTTTATTAAAATACAAAGGAAATTCTCCCAACACGGATTATGGAAATAGATTGTTTTTATTTCTTTATTAGTTTTAAGAGTGATTTTCGGTAAACTATCATTACAAGCAATTCTTTCAGTCCGCTTGAGTAGGTCTCTCCAATTATTAAAGCGCTCAAGTTCCAATTCAACACCAAGACTGTCGTTTTCAGTGTCAATATTTCCGAATTCTTTTTGAACTAACTGCTTTTCTTTTTTGTCAGAGATTTGACATCCGATTATTGTCAAAATCAGTAAAATCAGAAACGATATTTTAATGTTAGTTTTCATTTTCTTAAATGCACCACAACGGTTGGGCTAAGCGTAGTGCGGAGGCAAGGAAACTTTTCGTTTCCGTCTGCGCACGAAGCTAAAGCTTATTGTTTAGTTTTATTTTTTCTTGTCCAAAGCTAAATCCATAAGATTTAGCGACTTTATAAATATACACAGACCTTTCGGTTTTGCCCTAAAGTCCGCATTACG
The DNA here is from genome assembly GCA_963762065.1 of uncultured Flavobacteriaceae bacterium. Classification (GTDB taxonomy): domain Bacteria; phylum Bacteroidota; class Bacteroidia; order Flavobacteriales; family Flavobacteriaceae; genus Maribacter_A. Next base: position 122,422 of record CAVXJE010000005.1, read on the forward strand.
TTTAGGCTTTGTTGTGCTTAGTGTTTTATTTTTCCGCGTTATAATTTCGGCCAGTTTTGAATCCACAATAGGCTAACAAAATAAGAAATCCAATTTGGAAGACAAACATAACTTTTGATAAGATACCGATGACGTGCTCAACGGGACTCTTGTCCTGAGTAACAGTTTCATTATTATGTGGTCCACTTAAAAAGTCCAACATGCCAATTAACTTTCCAAGAACTAACACGAATAATATTGTAACTATCATTAGGATTAGATTAGCCGTAATGTTTTTAAAATTCCGTCTAGTTGTTCGTAAGAGGTAAACCACGAAAAAGGTAAAAACAAAAATTAAAGGGATAAAATGAAAATTTGCAATTACAAAATAGGTGTCGTGAATATTTATGTCCAGAGTAGAGTCGCTTTTGAATCCATCCAGTCCAAAAATTACTAGCGTCAAAATCAGGACAAGTACGATAGTTCCAACTAACCAATAAATTTCTTTTCTCTTCAAATTTCGATTTCAGTTTGAATTTTCAACATTAAGCACAACGGTTAGTATAAGAATAGTAGCCGATTGCGGGCTTCATTCCTGTCAAGTTACACGAAAGTTGAAGCGGGCTACAACCCTTGAATTTACTACTATTTCGGCTATTATTTTTATACATTGTTAGCGGTAGTTTTTTATTTCAAGTTTCGAGATTTCAGTTCTTTTTGTATTTCTTTTTCTAAAATTTTATTATTTGTCGAATTTCTAACTACTATATATGCTAAAATCAAGGGGAAGAAAGTAAAAAATTCAAATCCATTTTTAACAGCGCCATAAATTGCAATTCCAATGGTAATCCCAATAATTGTAGCATCAATTATTTTATTGTTTTTTATTTTCTTTAATTTCTGTAAAAGTTCTTGGTCGCTTAATTCTGTCAAGTTTTCAGTTTTCATATATCTATTTTTTTATTTTATCAAGTCAATTAAAATTCCCGTACCAATTGCAATAAAGGTGAAAGTTAACATTCCTAGTAGGTATGCAAAAAATGCTTTTACATAGCTTAATAGTTTCCTCTTTCAAAGAATTGTCCAACCGCATAAGTCGTATAGACAAGACCTATTATTGCACCGAATTGCATTAAATTAATATGAGTCCAACCCTGAACGATTCCAAATGCTGAATATATTAACATTCCAACCCCCATCACGAAACAAAGGAGTATTATAATTTCGAAAAAGTTAAAGGGATATTTTCTAAAAAGAATTTTCAACCACAAACCAATAAAAATCGACATTATAATATTTGAGTAACCGTAATTACCTTGTACCCATTTGAAAATTTCAAGAGTTGTAGATTCTTTATCGTCCGAATAATTTATATAACCGTCTTCAAAGTGAAAAATCCTAACAAATATTGTATATATCAATGAAGTAATTAGGATAAACATTATCGGTTTTACAAGACGATTTCTGTCTTCTGAAATAAATCCTCTGATATTTTGTCCTGGTCTTATCAGTAATTCTTTTATTGTAAATAAAATTCCTTTTTGAAAATTTAAAACACTTCCAATTTCAGATAATATATAACGACCATTTATCCTTTCTAATTTCTTTGGAAGTCCGCAATTAGGGCAATAATTGCCTTCAAATTCACTATCGCATTTTTTACAGATATACATTAGTTTTTATGTTTTGTCAATCATTTAGGACTTTAAATCTCAATATTTACGGGGCGTACCTTAAATTACCGCTAACGGTTGGTATAAGAATAGTGCGGTTTTGTGTGCGAGGATTTTCCGAAGGAAAATCAGACGTAACATAAGCGTACTGACCTTTGATTAATCACTTAGTTTTGCATTATTTTTATACATTGTTAGCCTTTCGTTATTTTATTTCACAAACGAATTTCTTCATCAATAAGAATTAATATTTCTTCTATTTCTTTCTGCAACTCTTTATAAATATAAATCTGATAGTCAGCTCCTCTAAAAATATCATAAAAAGTGTTTTGCAATATAAGGTCATCAAACATCACTAATCTATTTAGCTTGAACTTTGGGTTTTTAATATAGGATTGGTATCCTAACACCTGTTTCCATAAATCTTTTGTAATATTTTCAACTAGTATATTCTCATCCTCTTTTGCATCATTTACTAAATTTGGCCAATTGGTAAGTTTATTTTTTAATGAATCATTATTGATAATATTTAATCCGCCCGACAATAGAAGGCTCGTTAGAGCACCATCCGACGGATTAAAAGTGGCATAACCTTTTATATCAGTTTTAATACTATCTATTGGAATTAAACTTAATTCAGATTGTGTCATCCTAAATAATTTAAATAGTTGGCTTATGTCGCTAACCATTATTTCAGTTTCGCCGATATTATCCTGTAACTGTGTTATGTTTGATTTAAAATCCGATCTAAGAGTTTTCAAAACTTTCTGTTCTGTAATTTTGTCTTTTCGAGCTTCATTCCAATTATTTATGGATACTGCAATTAAAATCCCAATAACCACAAGCACAATTTCACCAATGGCATATTTTAGATACTTTCCAGTTTTGATTTTCTGCAGTAAGGTCTTGGCGTATTTTTCTAAAGAATTTTATCATTTGATTATTGGTTGGTCATAATGAAGCACAACTAGTATATAAATGCAAAAAGTTGCATTTATTTCACTTCCAAATTTAAGTCATTATTCAGTAAGTCTAGCGGACTTGTAATATTCGCCAGATTTTCAGTGCTAACATGGGTGTAGATTTCGGTGGTTTTGCTACCATTATGGCCCAGTAACTTTTGAATATACCTTAAATTAGTGCCGTTTTCCAATAAATGGGTAGCAAATGAATGTCGTAAGGTATGCACTGTTACATGCTTTTTTATTCCCGCTCTTCCGCAAGATTTTGAAAAAATGTTACGAATACTGGAAGTACTATAAGGCTTACCCTTAGGGCCTTCAAAGAGCCATTTCTTGGGTTGGTATAGCTTATAATAAGACCTCAGAAACAATAATAGGTCGTTAGACAACAATGTCATCCTATCTTTCTGGCCCTTACCGTTGCGTACCCAAAGGGTCATCTGGGAGGCATCAATATCCTCCATACGTAATGCTATACATTCAGAAATGCGTAACCCCGCACCATAAATAATGGCCAATATGGCTTTGTGTTTTTTGTTTTGGGTTACATTCAAAATACAGGACACTTCTTCTTTTGAGAGTACCTTGGGCAATTTCTTGGCTTTAATTGGCCGAGTCAACTCAAAATGTTGTTTAGGGTAATGCAGCACTTGTTCCAGATAAAACTTAATGGCATTTATACTTTGGTTTTGGTACGATATAGATACCTTACAATCTTTTACCAACCAGAGATGATACTCCTTTATCACCTTATTATTAACATGTCTTAGGGGTAGGGGAGCTAGGTATTCCAAAAATTTCGAGAACATGTGTAAATAAGTTCTCACAGTATGAGGGCTGTAATTTCGCAGCATCAATTTATCCTCCATAAGCCGCAATGCCTCGGCATATTCCCGGGTAACGAATCCTTTATCAAGAATTGAATGCAACATGGTATTGGATTAATAATGGAGTAAAACTCAGGGCAATTAAAACAATAACCTTATTTTTAAATGTTTATATACGTATAAAAACGTCTAAAAAATGAAAACGATCCAGTGTTTATATTGCAGGAATAATCTAGTGGGGCGCTCGGACAAAAAATTTTGTGATGCCCAATGTAGAAGTAGCTACCATAACCAGCATAAGGCAAAACACGAAATAGTCATTGCACAGACCAATAGCGAATTACGAAAAAATAGAAGTATTTTGGCACATTTTTGCCCTAGTGGTAAAGCAACGGTACGCAAAGAGGTATTGGCGGCCCTGGAATATAATTTTAAATACTATACCCATATCTACCCCGTACAGAACGGACTTTACTATTTTTGCTATGATTATGGGTATAGGCCCATTAAAGATAGGGGAATTGATAAAATGCTGATTGTACAGCAACAAAAATATACCAAGGAGCACGATTTTGACCCTTGGTCATCCTAATATAAAAAAATGCTTTTTTGAACTCGCTATAAAACCTACCTATGTATCGTCTGTGTTCTATCAGGCCCTACCGAAACGATCTTAATGGGTACCTCTAATTCTTTCTCAAGAAAATCTATATAATCGTTCAAAGTCTGTGGTAATTCCCCAGCCTTGCTCATTTTGGTCAGGTCCTGTGACCAGCCCTTCATTTCAGTATAAATGGGAGTAACATTTTGTGCTTCAATATTAAAAGGTAAATGGGTAATGGTTTTCCCTTTGTAGTTATAAGCCGTACATATTTTCAATTTTTTGAATCCACTTAATACATCGCCCTTCATCATCATCAACTCAGTAACACCATTTATCTGAACCGCATATCTAAGTGCCACCAAATCTAACCAACCACAACGTCTTGGTCTACCAGTGGTAGCTCCAAATTCCTTGCCCACACGGCCCATGGTCTCCCCATCGGCATCAAAAAGTTCTGTTGGGAAAGGGCCACTGCCAACACGCGTTACATAGGCCTTGAAAATTCCTTTTACATCCCCAATTTGGTTGGGGGCCACCCCTAATCCCGTGCAGGCACCGGCAGCGGTAGTATTGCTCGAGGTTACATAGGGGTAGGTGCCAAAATCTATATCCAATAGCGATCCTTGGGCACCTTCTGCCAATATTTTTTTACCCGCTTTTTGAGCTTGGTACAAATACTCTTCACTATCTATAAACGTCAAGGCTTTTAAACTTTTGATTGAATCAAAAAACTCAGCTTCCAATTCTTGCAGATTATATTGTATGTCAACATTATAAAACCCAATCATGGCCTCATGTTTATTGGCCAAAGCCCTATATTTTTCTTTCCAATTGTCCAATTCCAAATCCCCGATCCGCATTCCGTTTCTACCGGTTTTGTCCATATAGGTAGGGCCAATACCTTTTAGGGTAGAACCTATTTTCGCTTTTCCCTTGGCGGTCTCAGAAGCGGCATCCAACAAACGATGGGTTGGTAAAATCAGATGGGCCTTCCTTGAAATCAACAGTTTTGATTTAAAATCGATATTGAACTTGTCCAATGCATCGAGTTCTTTCTTGAAAATAACGGGATCGATCACGACACCATTGCCCACGATGTTCATGGCGTTTTTATGAAAAATGCCCGAAGGTATGGTATGCAGCACATGTTTTATGCCATCGAATTCCAACGTATGCCCGGCATTGGGGCCTCCTTGAAAACGTGCTATAATATCATAGTTTTTTGTGAGTACATCGACGATTTTCCCTTTTCCTTCGTCTCCCCACTGTAGTCCCAACAATAAATCTACTGCCATTGATAAGTTTGGTTAGTTGTTCGTATTCCCTTCTTTGTTTTTAGTACCATAGAAATATAGCGAATGGGTATTGATCTTTATATCAAAAACCTCTTCTATGGTTTTTTTTATCGATTGTATTCGCGGATCACAAAACTCCATGACTTCACCGGTATCGGTCAAGATCACATGGTCGTGTTGCCGATCAAAATACGATTTCTCGTACTGCGCCTGGTTTTTGCCAAATTGGTGCTTGCGAACCAGTTTGCAATCCAATAAAAGTTCTATGGTGTTGTATAATGTGGCGCGGCTTACCCTATAATTCTTGTTTTTCATGTTGATATAGAGCGATTCTATATCAAAATGATCGTCACTTTCATAAATTTCTTGGAGTATAGCGTAGCGTTCGGGTGTTTTTCTGTGCCCTTTTTCCTCTAAAAAGGTTGTAAATACATTTTTTACAATTTCTTGGTTCTTATTAGGAGCTATAGCCACATTCACTACATTAATGTGTAAAGGTACAGTTAAATTTTAATTAAGTTTCTATACTCTTGTTACTTTATCTATACCATTGATCTTCTTAAGTTTTTCGATCAGTTTTTTAAGAATATTATTGTTCTTTACCACTACCGTTATCCTGCCTGTAAAGGTGCCGCCATCGGTGCTGAAGTTCAGATTTCGCATGTTTACGTTCATATAGGTGGATATGACCTCGGTTATTTCGCTGATCAGACCCAGATTATCTATTCCCGTAAGCTGAATTTCTGATCTGAATTCTTCTTGGGTAGAATCGATCCATTTGGCACTGATGATCCTATACGCATAGTTTGATTGAAGCGAAATGGCATTGGGGCAATTCTTTTTATGCACTTTAATGCCTTCATTGACACTTATAAAGCCAAAAACCTGATCACCGGGAATAGGGTTACAACATTGTGATAATTTGTAATCCAGTTTTTCTTCCTCCTTGCCAAAAACGAGCATGTCGTATTTAGAGGTTATCTCATCTTTGTTAATATCCTCTGGAATGGGGGTTTTTCGCATTTTGCTTTTAAAGAAGCTTATAAATGCATTGTTGTAAGAAGATGCGAAATCCTTGATTTTTTGGTTGTCGATCGCACCTATGCCCACTCGATAATAAAGATCAAGACTGGTCTTAAGCTTAAAGAAGATGACCATTTTATTAATGGTATCCTCGTTAAGGTTTATTTTTTGTGATTTCAGTTTTCTACGAAGTACCTCTTTCCCTTCTTGCGCTTGGGATTTCTTTTCTTCGCGGAGAGACGATTTAATCTTGGCCCTGGCCCTGGCCGTAGTAGCATAATCCAACCAATTCTGATTGGGTTTCGCCTGTTCCGAGGTAATGATCTCTACTTGGTCGCCACTGTTCAAAGTCGTGTTCAAGGGAACCAATTTCCCATTTACTTTTGCACCTCTCGTATGCATGCCCACCTCAGTATGTATATTATATGCAAAGTCTAATGGTGTGGCACCTTTTGGCATTGATTTTAATTCCCCTTGAGGGGTAAAGACAAAAATTTCCTTTGAATATAGGTTTAGCTTGAATTCCTCAACAAAATCTACAGCGCTGGCATTCGGATTTTCCAAGGCTTCCTGTAATTTATTGAGCCAAATCTCAATGCCCTGTTCTTTTTGTGTCCCGTGTTTGTAATTAAAATGGGCGGCATAGCCTTTTTCGGCAATTTCGTGCATACGCTCGCTACGTATCTGTACTTCTACCCATTTACCCCTGGGTCCCATAACCGTAATATGAAGGGCCTCATATCCTGTTGATTTTGGCGATGATATCCAATCGCGTAATCTAACGGGATTTGGGGTAAAGTGATCGGTAACGATGGAATAGATCTTCCAGGCCAAGAACTTTTCATTTTGCTTGTCCGATTTATAGATGATCCGGATGGCGAATTTGTCATAGATTTGATCAAATAGCACATTTTGAACATTCATTTTCTTTCGGATAGAGAAAATAGATTTCATTCTACCTTTTATGGTGTAATTCAATCCTTCCTTGTCCAACGAATCACGAATGACATTAGTAAAGGCATCAATGTATGCAACCTGCTCTTCCTTTGATTCTTCGATCTTGCTCGAAATATCATTGTAAACCTCGGGCTCTGTATATTTTAAACTAAGATCCTCAAGTTCTGTTTTTATATTGTAAAGTCCAATTCTGTGCGCTAAAGGAGCATAAATGTAGAGTGTTTCCGAGGCCATTTTCACCTGTTTATGTTCAGGCATTGCATCTAAGGTGAGCATATTATGGTAACGATCGGCAATTTTTATGATGATCACACGAACATCGTCATGCAGGGTCAAGAGCATTTTTCTAAAATTCTCTGCCTGTTGCGATATGTTCGCATCTTTTTTAAGGTGCGAGATCTTGGTAAGACCGTCAACTATACGGGCAATGGCTTCCCCGAAAATACGCTCAATATCATCCAGGGTATAGCTGGTGTCCTCTACTACATCGTGCAATAGGGCAGCGGCTATGGATATGGCATCGAGGCCTATTTCGGAAGCCACGATTTTTGCCACTGCAATTGGATGGAAAACATAGGCTTCCCCAGATTTTCTACGTTGATCTTTATGGGCATCAACAGCAATTTCAAAGGCAGAGCGTATCAGTTTTTTGTCATCATCAGACAAATTTTGATAGCTTAAGCGGAGCAGTTCCTTGTATTGCTTGGCAATTTCCTTATTTTCTTTATCTAGCGTCGCTTGGGTCATTGTATTAATTTATTCTATGGATATTCTGCCATAGGGTAAAAATTAATTCCGTCTTTTTCTATAATAACATTCCCGCCTTAGAGCGGGATTGGTCAGTTTTTATAACTTTTGGTTTCTCTTTTTTTAAAAGCCTTTAAAAGGCGGTTCACTAATTAATAAAGTTAGCACAATCTTTGGTACTACACAACAAAAATCATGCCTTAGGTTTGTATTTGATACCTAAGAAACTTAACCGAATAGGACTAAGAGGCTTTCTTCAAGTTCTTTACACGTGAAATCAATGGGGGGTGTGAGTAGTGCATAAAAACGTAAGCAGGATGGGGGGTAAGATTGCTCAAACTGTTTTTTGAAAGTTTTTTAAGCGACCTAATCAAGGGGCTGGCAGCGAAGGTGTTCTTTGCAAAATCATCTGCTTGGTATTCGAACTTCCTGGATAAATAATTCATGACCAAGCCTGTGATTTCTGAAATGGGACTATAAAGAATTCCAAAGCCGATTAACGCGGCATGAAAACTGGGTTGTGAAACGCCTATGGCCATCGAAACATCCGGATTATTTATAAATAATGACAAAACAAACAGTGTGAATCCTGTAAGCAATATCGAAGCTGTAATATTGAAAACAATATGATTTCGTTTGTAATGCCCAACTTCATGTGCCAAAACAGCCACAATTTCATCTTCATCAAGATCATTGATAAGGGTATCGTAAAGAGTCACCCTTTTTTGTTTACCAAATCCTGAAAAATAGGCATTGGCCTTCGTAGATCTTTTTGAACCATCGATAACAAAAATGTTCTTGAGTTCAAACCCCACTTTTTTGGCATAAGTTTCAATTTTGCTTTTTAAGCTCCCTTCTTCCAAAGGCTTTTGTTTATTGAACAAAGGCACAATAAGCCTACTATAAAAAAGGTTCATGAACAAGGTGAATACTGCCACAACGGCCCAAGCATAGATCCAAAAATCACTTCCTGCCCATTCAAAGAACCAAATTACCAGTGCAAGGAGACCTCCGCCAATAACTGCCATCATTAACCAACCCTTAATTTTATCAAATAGATAAGTGGTTTTGGTTGTTTTGTTGAAGCCGAACTTTTCCTCTATAACGAAAGTTTTATAATAAGAGAACGGAGTGGTAATAATATCGCTACCGAACATTATAATCCCAAAGAATACCAATGCTGTAATAATCGGGTTTTCCGAAATACCCCGGGCAATACCATCTACCCACTCGAAACCGCCGAAGAATAGAAAACTTAAGGTCAACAATAGCGAAAATGAGGAAGTGAACAAGCCAAACCTATAATTGGTCTTTTTATAGTTTTGCGATTTTTGGTACTCTTCAGCATCGAAAACATCATTTAGATCTTCAGGAACAGGGTCGCCATAACGCTTTGAATTTAGATAATCCAATACAGTTTCAATTAAAAACTCAATACTTAAAATAGCGATGATAATATAGAATAATGTAGTATGGTTCATAGATTTGATATTGATATGGGGTAATATTAGTTGAAATGTTTTTTTAAAAAATTATTTCCTATTTGAGGAATGAAACATACAAATTACTTTCTTCTGATTACTGCCTACTGCTTACTTGAAATTCCGTTGCCGTTTGGCTTCAAAGATAAGTATTGCCGCGGATACCGAAACATTCATCGAATCTATTTCCCCTTGCATAGGTATTAGTATGTTTTGCGAGGAGTTATCCAACCATTCTTTAGACAATCCGGTTGACTCGGTTCCTACCACAATGGCAGATGCTTTGGTAAGATCGGTACTGGTATAGGTTTCTGAAGCCGAAAGCGCTGCACAATGGATTTTTATTTTATTTTCCTTCAAAAAATCAATTATTTCATAAGTACTGCCAACACCGATGGTATTTGTAAATACACAACCCACACTTGATCGGATTATATTGGGATTATAAAGATCACCTTTAGGATTGGCAATAAGTACGGCATCCAAGTTAGCCGCATCGGCAGTTCGGAGTATAGCACCTATATTTCCTGGTTTTTCAGGAGCCTCGGCCACAAGGATCAGTGGATTTTTCTTTAGTAATATCCCATCCAAGGAATGTGCTTTACATTTTGCAATAGCCAAAACACCTTCGGTAGATTCCCTATAGGCAATTTTTTGATAAACCGGTTTTGATACCTGGATCAACTCTGGGATTCCCTTTTTATCTGTAAAAAGTTCCAGAACAGCTCTTTCAGCAATTATTTCAGGTAAATAGAGTAGGGTTTCAATGGAGTATCCGCCTTTGATCGCCAATTGAAGCTCTCGTTGCCCTTCCAATACAAACTGCCCTGATCTTTTTCGCTCGCGCGATTTCCCTTTAAGAAGCAGGATCTTTTTCACCAAGGAATTCTGTAAACTATGTATCTGCTTAATTTCATTCATCGCCACAAAAGTAGGGCAAACCCTTTAAATTGAATAAACAAATGGGCATCATGTACCTTTAACTTAAAAAAAGGTTAAAAAAGATCCGCCGTAAAAAGGAGGCTGCTTTTTTTTAATTAACTTGGATGTCTGGCAATTGCTATAAAAAAGTAAAAGGCAACCGTTTTTATCGGCTTCCTTTTGCAAATAATATGAATAAAAAGAATTGCTTGTTTAATAATCTATGGAAGTATTTCTATTCGGTATTGCAAAGGACATTGTAGGCGAATCTGGACTTGATTTGTCCACATTGGCAAGGAAACCCAACACAGTTGGGGAACTGATCAAGCTTTTAAACGATTCTTATCCAGAATTCAATAAGCTTACTTCTTTGGCGGTGGCTGTTAATGGTGAATATGCCACGAATGAAGTATCTTTGCAGGGGAATGATGAAATTGCTATAATTCCACCAGTAAGCGGAGGTTGATGAAGAAACCAATTATTGAAATCGTAGAAACTATTGATACTGCTGCGGTGTATGATGAATTGTCAGACGCAAAAAGTGGCGGAATCTGTGTGTTCGTTGGTACCGTAAGGGAATTCACGAATAATGAAACCGTGGTCTCCTTGGAATTTGAATCCTATAAGATGATGGCTATAAAGGAAATGGGGAAAATCGTGACCGAAGCTTCAAAAAAATGGCCATTGAACAAAGTGGTTATTCGCCATGCCGTGGGAGTCAAAAAGGTGCAGGAGGCCGTTGTTGTAATCGGAGTGTCGGCAGCCCATAGAAACGAATGTTTCGAGGCATGTCGTTTTTTAATAGATACCTTGAAAGCAACCGTGCCCATTTGGAAAAAAGAAGTGTTTAAGAATAAATCTGTTTGGGTATCGGCCCATCCGTAATTAATTTGGATATCTTCAAAAATTGTTGATCTTAATCCTTGGTTAAATGGCAAAAGAACTTTCACATGTAGACGAATCTGGAAAAGCTATAATGGTAGATGTTTCGGACAAAAAAAAATCAGTTCGTACCGCCATTGCCTCAGGACGTGTGCAATTTCCACCAGAAGTATTTGAAACCTTGGTAGCCCAGGATTTTTTAGGAACTAAAGGGAGTATAATCCAAACAGCGGTAATTGCCGGAATACAGGCTGTTAAGAAAACCGCGGAACTGATTCCCCTTTGCCATCAACTTAATCTTTCTAAAGTGAATATAGACATTCAACCCGTTGACCAAGCTTTGAAGGTGATATGTAAAGTAAAATGCACCGAGCGAACAGGGGTTGAGATGGAGGCTTTGACAGGTGTATCGGTCAGTGCCCTTACCATTTATGATATGTGTAAGGCACTTTCACATGATATCGTTATTTCAGACATTCAACTTGAACAAAAAACAGGAGGTAAAAATGACTTCACCCGCTAAGATATATGGTTTGGTACTTTCCGGTGGAAAGAGTACACGAATGGGAAAGGACAAGGGTCTTATAGAATACCATGGCATTCCACAGCGCGAATATCTGTATTATATGTTAAGCAAGGTATGCGATCAGACTTTTATAAGTCTGCGTAATGAGCAACAAGCTGGTTTGCCGGTTGAAATAAAATCGATTATTGATTTAAATGAATTCAAAGGGCCATACAACGGACTGTTGTCCGCCCATAAAAAATATCCTGAAGTAGCTTGGCTGGTTTTGGCCTGCGACCTTCCTTTGATAGATCTGCCCGCGTTACAAGAATTGATAGCCGCTCGTGACCCCCAAAAACAAGCAACGGCATTTGCATTAAGGCAAAATCCGCTTCCTGAGCCACTATGCGCTCTTTGGGAACCACATGCTTTACAAGATTCAGTTGCTTATTTGGAAAATGGTAATGGTACTTGTCCCCGAAAATATTTGATCAATCACGATACCAAATTGGTTTTTCCTTCAAATGAAAATGTTTTGTTGAATGCCAATTCAGAAGCAGAATATAAAGAGGCACTTAAGAGATTGGCAGAAGTATGAGTTTACGCTACAACCGACAAACTATATTAAAAGGCTTTGGTGCAGAAAAGCAGAAAAAGCTAACCAATGCCAAAGTTTTGGTTATTGGCGCCGGTGGCTTGGGTGTGCCTGTATTGACATATCTAAATGCAATGGGGGTGGGTAGTTTGGGCATAGTAGATGCCGATGAGGTATCATTATCAAATCTACACCGTCAGGTTTTATATAATGAAAGTGAGGTAGGGAAATCTAAAGTAGCCATTGCACTGGAGAAATTGAATGCCCAAAATTCAGCTACCAAAATAAGTATACATGATACCTTCCTGACTCGGGAAAATGCTTTGGGTATTATCAAAAATTATGACTTAGTGGTCGATGCAACCGATAATTTCCCAACACGCTACCTCATCAATGACGCTTGCGTCATATTGAAAAAACCTTTTGTATACGGAGCCTTACATGGGTTTGAGGGGCAAGTGAGTGTTTTTAATTATCAAGGCGGACCAACCTATCGTTGTCTATTCCCAAAGATGCCATCTGCAGTGGAAATTCCCAATTGTAACGAGCATGGTGTACTTGGGGTAATCCCAGGGATAATTGGTAATTTACAAACTTTGGAAGTTGTGAAGATACTTACAGGAATAGGGGAGGTATTATCAGGAAAGTTATTGTTATTCAACGGTTTGGAACAAAATTATCAAAAAATAAAGTTTTCTGCCATCCCCGAGAATCTAAAAATAAAGGACCTGCAGCAAGATTATAATTTTGAATGTGGGTCAATTGGGAATACCATCGAAGCAAATGAGTTTGAATTATTATTTAAAACTGAAAATTTACAGGTTATTGACGTTCGAACTATTCAGGAATATGGGAAATTCCATCTTAAAAACACCTTGAACCATCCGCTGGATGAAATAGGTTCATGGAAGGATTCGATTGACTACAACGTTCCGATTTATTTGATTTGCGAAGTTGGCATTCGAAGTTGGAAAGCCTTGTTGTACCTGCAAAAACATAATCCAAATGCTGTTTTTTATAATGTAACTGGCGGTATAAATCAATTAAGTACATATGTTGCTAAGCATTGAGGGTTTGGTGCTTTTATGCATAGGGTTTTTTGTGGTTGCCACATTATATTCTGCCGTTGGTTTTGGTGGTGGCTCAAGTTATTTGGCCCTGCTCACACTTTTTCTAGTAAGTTTTTTTGCCATACGCTCCATTGCACTGGTTTGTAATTTAGTAGTTGTTTCAAGTAGTACGTATCTATATTTTAAACATGGTCATGCGAGATTAAAGGATTTTCTTCCATTTGTTATTACAAGTATTCCCATGGCATTTTTGGGAGCTTCATTTAGGTTGAAAGAGGATATATTCTTTATCATTTTAGGTACAGCTTTGATTTTTTCTTCCATATTTCTGGCTTGGCAGACCTTTTCAATAAAAAGCAGGGAGGTAAATACCAATCCGCAACCAAAATATTTGGGCTACCTTATCGGAGGGGGTATTGGTCTTTTGTCAGGACTTGTAGGGATTGGTGGCGGCATTTTTCTTGCACCTATTCTCAATCATATCAATTGGGACAAATCAGTGAAAATAGCGGCACTGGCCAGCTTTTTTATTTTGGTGAACTCCATTTCGGGATTAGGAGGCTTGGTTTGGAGCAATACTTTGGAACTTCCATTGATTGAAACCTTGGTGTTGGTGGTGACCGTTTTCCTTGGCGGACAATTGGGGATCAGAATAAGCCTGAGAAAATTATCAGCCAAAGGAATCAAAAGAATCACGGCAATTTTGGTTTTCGTGGTTGGAGTTCGAGTACTTCTGGTTAACGGACTCTCCCTATTATAAGAGCGACCTGAATATTAATTATCCTCGGGCAAGCCATATTTATCGACAACAAAATCGAGATCTTTATCACCTCTACCACTTAAATTCACTAAAACTGATTTTTGCGGATTTTCTTTCGCCAATTTAAAGGCATATGCAACAGCATGGGCACTTTCAAGCGCTGGAATTATTCCCTCCAATCGACTAAGTTCGTAGAACGCATCGATGGTTTCTTTATCTGAAACTACATCGTAAGTTACTTTCTTCAAATCTTTGAGCATACTATGCTCTGGACCAACACCAGGGTAATCCAAACCACTTGCAACGGAATATACAGGACTTGGATCCCCGTTTTCATCCTGTAGGGTATAGCACTTAAATCCGTGAATGACACCCGGTTTGCCCAAGGTCATGGTTGCGGCATGTTCTCCATATTCCAAAGAGCGACCACCTGGTTCCACACCAAAAAGACTGCACTCTTCATCATTTAAAAAGGCTGAAAATATCCCCATGGCATTACTGCCACCACCCACACAGGCAACTATATTGTCCGGTAGCTCACCTGTCATATCAAAAAACTGTTCTTTTGCCTCAATGCCGACTACACGCTGAAAATCACGTACCATCATAGGAAAAGGATGTGGCCCAACCACTGAACCAATACAATACATTGTTGTAATAGGGTCTTTCATATATGCTTCGAAAGCGGAATCAACAGCTTCTTTTAATGTTTTTAAACCGTGGGTTACAGGTACTACCGTTGCACCTAGTATTCGCATACGTACCACATTGGGGTGTTCCTTGGCCATATCAACCTCGCCCATGTGAATTTCACATTCCAATCCAAAATAGGCAGCTGCTGTGGCCAATGCGACACCATGTTGGCCCGCCCCAGTCTCTGCAATCAACTTCTTTTTACCCAGGTGTTTGGCCAAAAGTGCCTCACCCATACAATGGTTTAATTTGTGGGCCCCAGTATGGTTAAGGTCCTCTCTTTTAAGATAGATTCGTCCTCCATATTTTTCTGATAGTCGATTACAATAGTAGACCGGAGTAGGACGACCCTGATAATGCTTGCGTATACTACGAAGCTCAGAAATAAAACTATGTGATTTACTAATGGTATAATAAGCATCTGTAATCTTTTTCATCTCATCTTCGAGCATAGGGGGTATAAATGCGCCTCCATATTCTTTATAAAATCCTTCTTTGTTGGGGTAGGTCTTAAAATAATTCTCAGGCATAACTTAGCTATTTGATGGTTTGAATAGGATGATTGTTTAACTTTATTAAAAGACATTAAAGTTAATGAATAGGTTTTACTTTACTGCTTTCCAAAGCGGATAAAGCGATAAAAGTATTGGAAGTTCCCATTGTACCAAATCGAAAAGAAAAACGCGGTGTAAAGCAACCAATCCGGTAAGATCGCTGTATTGTAGTAAGTTTTCGAAACTAAGAATACCAAGGCAAATGCCGCAATACCTAATGAGATAATGGTTCTTCTGCCTTTGTAGTTCAATAGGATCATCAAAATGATGACCACTCCCAAAACAGGTTTTGAATGCAAAAGAAAAGGTACCAATTGGGCATTTTCAATATCGAAGAACATGACAATAGCGCCCATATAGGCGGTTAGGCACAACGGACATTTAGGAAGTAATATCAATAATACAGTTGAAAGAAAAGACATTGATCCACTGGCTGCATTTGCCTTTTTTAGAGGTGGCAGCTTCGTTTTACAGCAGCTTGTTTTTGCGGATTCCATTAGAATCGACTAGAATTTTGACCTATAAGATACAAAAGGATATACTTCCCCCTTCTTAAATTCTTTTTTATTTTGTGGTAAGACCAAAAAACCATCTGTTTTTACCAAGTTGGCGAAATCCCCTGAACCATTGCCTTTTATTGGGTTTGCCAATAAGGTACCATCCAATTTGTTCTCCAGTGTGGCTTCCAGGAAATAAACGAGATCCGGCATAAAATGAACATCGGTTTTCAACTTCACGAATAGTTGGGTTTCGGTAACCCCCAATGATTTTTTTAACCAAAACTGCAAATAGATATAAACACATACAAAAGAGGAAACAGGATTCCCGGGTAGGGCAAAGATTTTTTTTCCGGCACTGTTGGTTCCGAACCAAAACGGTTTTCCCGGTCGCTGTTGAATTTTATGAAAGTGTTTGGTAATATCCAAGGATTCCAGAACATCGGGCAAGTAATCGAACTTTCCTTTAGACACCCCACCTGTGAAAATAAAGAGATCATAGGATTCCAATAAGCTGGAGATGATTTTCTCCATTGTATCCTTATCGTCTGGCAAATGCTGCAGGTCGGCAGAAATCCCCCATTCTTTCAAAGTACTTTGTATTCCGTGTATATTAGACCTTCGGATCTGATGTAATTTTGGGGTCTCATGTACAGCCACCAATTCGTCCCCAGTAGAAAAAATAACCACCCTTGGCATTTTTTTGACCTTTAGGGAAGCTTTGCCCACAGCGGCTGCAATGTTGATTTCTGCGCTTGAAAGCCGATTGCCCATAGGCACTATAGTCGTCCCTTCTGAGATATCCAAGCCTTTAAAATGCACATTTTGTTTGTATTGCAGTTTCTCCAAGAGTATAGTGGCCTTCCCATCTACAATGTCCAGATCTTCGTACCTTATTACGGTATCCACTTTATGGGGCATAATAGCCCCTGTCATTACCTCAATACAATTCAAAGGATTCTGTAGCGTTTTTTGTGGTGTTCCCGCTGCAGCTGTTGCTTCTATTTTAAATTCCCGTTTTCCATTTTCAAAGGTGTCGTAGGCAATGGCAATACCATCCATGGTAACACGATCAAACGGAGGGAAATCACGGTCTGCAATTAAATCTTCGGCAAGGTAAGCTCCAATGCAGTTTTCTAAATTTCTGATTTCTATTGGAAAATCACTTTTGTGTTGCTCTAAAATCGATAGGGCCTTTTCGTAGGTAATAAAAGTGTTCTCCATATTAACCTCCAATACTGCTCATGCTTTCTACTACTTTTGTAGTTTTCTTTCGGGATTTTTCGGCTACAAATCCATCTTTGGGTTTTAGTTTGATCAATTCACGGAATTTTAGACCCAATTCATCATCGGTAACTCCTGAGCGCATATAATCCCTGATATTGAAAACCCCGCCATCGTACAAACAAGTTTTAATATCGCCTTTTGAAGAAATACGGAGTCTGTTGCATGTATTACAGAAGGTTCGGGTAAAGGCAGCGATAACACCGATATTTCCTTGGTAATCGGGAATTTGATATACAGTAGCCGTATCCCCATGATTGCCTTTCAATTTTTCCAAAGTCGGAAAATTATCCTTAAGATCCCGAAGTATCTTTTTGGCACTGTACATTTCGGTATTCTGTTTGTAACCCCCATTAAAAGGCATTTCTTCAATAAATCGCACATCGACCCTATGGTCTTTAGCGAGTTCTGCCAAAGGAATAATATCCTGGGTATTGATCCCATGCATGATCACTGCATTCAATTTAATGCTAAAACCATGATCAATAAGCATATGAAAGGTATCCATAACCTTTACAAAATCGTTGCGGCGCGTAATTTTATGAAAACGTTCTGGATCCAATGAATCTATACTTAGGTTTATCTTGGTTATGCCCAATTCCATAAGTTTAGGGATATATTTTTGTAGCAACGTTCCGTTTGATGTAATATGGATTGATTTATAATCGGACAACCCCGTAGTATTCTCCAAAAGTTTCATGAAATCCTTTCTTAAAAAAGGCTCTCCACCCGTAAAACGGACTTTTTTAAATCCCAATTCACCTAAAACCCCAAGCAACCTTGTTATTTCTTCATAACTTAATAGATGCTTTTTTGGCTCATACTGGATCCCCTCTTCGGGCATACAATAAAAGCACCTTAAATTGCAGCGATCCGTAACTGCTATACGAACATAATCTATGGTTCTGTCAAAAGAATCTTTCATAGCTTTAAAATGAAGGACAAAATTAAAAGTTTATGCCCTTACACAAAAATTAGAATAATGAATATAACTATTTTTGAAGATATTAACCTTGATATTCCTAAAAGAAATAATCACAAGACGGTAGTTCAATATAATTGAACCCTGAAATCCTTAAAATATGAAAGAAATTAAATCGATTGTTCAACTTTACAATTCACTCAAAAATTCAGATGAAAAATGCGCCATAGCCCAAGTCGTAAGGGTTGAAGGGTCATCGTATAGGAGGGAAGGGGCTCGAATGATCGTTTTTGAATCAGGGGTCTTTGAAGGTGGGATCAGTGGTGGATGCTTGGAGGGAGATGCCCTGAAGAGATCACAGATCGCTATTTTAAAACAACAGCCTTCAATAGTAACTTATGATACCTCAAAGGAAAAGGAAATAGGCGTAGGGCTTGGATGCGATGGTATTATTGATGTGCTGATTTCCCCTATAACCCAAGAATCATCACTAATGGCATTGTTGCAGAATTGTATTTCGCAACGAGGTGAACATGTAATTGCCACCATTACCGCTTTAAATAAGGATATTGATTCGATTTCATTAGGAAGAAGTTATTACTATGATGCCCAAAAGTCTACGCTAAATGATTGCGAACATGACCAATTAAGAGCGTTTATCCTAGACAAGATAGACGAGGTGTTGGAAAACAAGAAATCCAAGACTTACCATTTTGAATCGGAAGAGGTAAAGGCCAGGGTTTTTATCGAAATGATACCGCCTCAATTCCATTTGGCCATTTATGGCGATAATTATGATGTTTATCCTATGATCGAAATGGCAGAAGTATTGGACTGGGAAGTTAGCTTGGTGGGCAATATTCAAAAACTTAAAAAAGAAAAACTGCAATCCGTCGCCAATCTGTATCCAAAGGATTTGAAAGAACGACCAGAATTGGACAATAGAACCGCGGTTATCCTAATGGCACATGATTATAAGACCGATTCCGCAAATCTATTGGGGCTTATTAAGAGTCCAGCTCCCTATATTGCTTCATTAGGGCCTAGAAAACGGTATGAAAAAATGCTTGATGGGTTTAAGGGAAATGGAATTGTATTCTCAAGCGAAGAACAAGAACGAATTTTCGCACCTTGTGGTCTTGGAATAGGGGCCAATACACCTGTGGAGATTGCAACCAGTATTTTTGCGGAAATCCTAAGTGTTTTTTCTGGGAATGCCGGAGGAATGCTACGGAATAAAAAAGGGCCGATTCACGAAAGGGAATAGGGTAGAGCGGTTTTGCCCTTATCTACGCTCCCAAAGAATATTATTTTCCCTTTGTTTTGATATTTCACGGGTCACGATCTTAATCGCCTTTTCAATATCGTCTTGGGTGGTATAACGACCTATGCTGAGTCGCAAGGAGGCATACGCTAAGCTGCGTTCAACACCCATGGCCATTAACACATGGGATGGTTCTTCAGAAGATGAATTGCACGCAGAGCCGTTAGAAACAGCAATATGTTTACTAAGTGCGGATAACAGGTTGGCACCATCAACATACGCAAATGATACATGGACCGTATTAGGTAAACGTAGTGGCGTCTTACTATTGGATACTGACATTTCAATCGCCAACAGGCCTTCTTCCAATTGATCACACAAGGCCTGTATCCTTAGTATTTCTTCCCCCAAATTTTCTTGGACAAGTTGTATTGCTTTTGCGATTCCTACGATACCTGGAGTATTTATTGTACCACCTCTTTGTCCTTTTTGCTGTCCGCCACCTTGAATAAAACTCGGTAGCATATCGTAATCATCATTGTTCTTTATATATACAAGACCAATCCCCTTAGGCCCATATACCTTATGTCCTGAAAAGCAGGCAAAATCTACCAATTCCAAAACTTTGTCCAGACCTATTTTTCCCAAAGCTTGTGTAGTATCGGAAAAAAGAAAGGTACCGTTCGCCTTTGCCAATTTAGCTATTTCACCAAGGGGTTGAATTGTACCGGTTTCGTTATTGGCATATAGTATTGAAATCAAAATAGTATCTGGTCGTAGCGCTTTTTTAAATTGTGGAATACGTATTAATCCCTTCGAATCCACATCCAAATAGGTAACCTCAAATCCTTCTTCCTCCAAGAATTCACAGGTATCCAATACTGCTTTATGCTCTACTTTTGAAGTTATGATATGGTTCCCTTTAGCCCGCATTTTTATGGCAACACCTTTAAGAACCATATTAATACTTTCGGTTGAACCAGATGTATATATCAGATCATTGGTAGACACCCCCAAGATTTTTGCAATTTCCAATGTGGCCTCTTCAACAGCACTTTTGGCCAACCATCCATAGGGATGATTACTGGAAGCATTTCCAAAATCATCATGAAAATAGGGTAGCATTGCTTCAACCACTTCTTGGGCGCATGGTGTGGTTGCATTGTAGTCAAAATAGAGTTGGGAATACATTTTTTTATAGGCCATTTTGGTGTGCTGTTAAAGGTACGGATTATATCAAAATGAGAATCAAAAAGACCCCAGCTCGTATTTGGAAAATGTATTCAATTGTAAAGATTATTAATTTGTTAATCAATACCCATTTTGGTTTGCAAATTGAAATAAAAATGATACTTTTAATAGGTATTTCATAAATAAACACACAATATTATGATTCCTTCAAATTTCATCTATCACAAGGCAACATCTGTAAAAGATGCGATTGCTTTATCCCAAACACATGGTGAAGAAGCCAAATTCATGTCGGGTGGGCATAGCTTGCTACCCATGATGAAACTTCGTTTTGCAACCCCAGAACATATTATCGACATCAGTAAAATTGACGGGTTATCCTATATTAAGGAAGATGGGGATCTTCTAAAAATAGGCGCTTTGACCACCCAATCAGAAATGGAACACTCTTCCCTGATAAAAGAAAAATATCCTATTTTTTCGGACGCTATTAAATTAACAGCTGATCCTTCAGTACGAAACGTTGGTACCATTGGAGGTAATATTGCCCATGGTGATGCCGCCAATGATCAACCAGCGCTAATGCTCGCGATGAGGGCCACAATTATTGCCGAGGGAACAAACGGAAAAAGGTCGATTCCGATCGATGAGTTCTTCCATGGCTTTTATATGACGGCATTGGAACCCACAGATGTGTTGGTAGAGATCCAAGTGCCAAAAAGTAAAAAAGGAAGTGGAGGTGCCTATAATAAAGTAGAACGAAAAGTGGGGGATTATGCTACAGCCGGTGTCGCTGTATATATGCAGTTGGATAATAACGGGGTTTGCCAAGAAATAGGAATAGGACTTACCAATGTGAGCGCCGTACCTATGCGTTTGGAAAGAGGGGAAGAATTACTTAAAGGAAAAAAAATAACGGAAGAACTAATAGAACAAGTTGGGGTAATGGCGAGTGAAGACTGTGAACCTACATCAGATTTAAGAGGGTCTGAAGCGTATAAAAGATCAATTGTAAATACCATAACCAAGCGTATGTTGCGTGCGGCATTAGAAAGGGCAAAAAAATAAAGATAGTACTATGAAACACAAAATAACATTAAAAATAAATGGCGAAAGTGTAACTGCACTGGTAGATTCAAGGTTGCTTTTGGTACATTTTATTCGAGAAAATCTAGATCTTACAGGTACCCATATTGGTTGTGATACCTCTAATTGTGGAGCATGTACTATACTGTTGGATGGTAAGTCGGTTAAGTCGTGCACCTATCTCGCTGTGCGAGCAGATGGTGCTGAAATTACGACTATAGAAGGTGTTGCTGCCGAAGGCACGAATCATCCTTTACAAAAAGCCTTTCATGAACAACACGGCCTGCATTGCGGGTTTTGTACCCCTGGTATGATCATGCGGTCCATCGATTTATTAAAGAACAACCCTAACCCTACGGAAGAGGAAATTCGCTGGGGTATTTCAGGTAATCTTTGCCGATGTACAGGATATAACAATATCGTAAAATCGGTGCATCAAGCAGCGAAAGAACTTCAAAAAGAATCAGTCTAACCTCACAATAAAAAGAAACGATTATGTTTAAATGTAAAACATCACCAGAGGTAGGCGGAATGGGTCACTCTGTTAAAAGAAAGGAAGATGCCAGATTTTTACATGGCAAAGGAAATTATGTAGATGACGTAAAATTGCCGGGAATGCTTACCATGGTAATGGTGAGAAGTCCGTATGCCTATGCCAAGATCAAGAGTATAAACAAAGAGAAGGCATTGGCCATCCCAGGAGTACTCGCGGTTATCACCGGTTATGATCTGGCTGAATACAATTTGCATTGGATGCCGACTTTATTGTCCGATACCCAAATGGTATTACCAACAGATACGGTAATGCATCAATCCCAGGAAGTATGTGCGGTAATTGCTACCGATAGGTATATTGCTGTTGATGGTGCTGAAGCGGTTGAAGTAGATTACGAGCCTATGCAGGCAATTGTGGACCCCTTTAAGGCTTTGGATAAGGACGCCCCTCTATTGCGCCCTGATAAGGAAGGTCAGAAGGATAATCAAATATACCATTGGGAACGTGGCGATAGGGCCAAGACCGATGATGTTATCTCAAAAGCGGATATCGTCGTAAAAGAGCGCATATATCTTCCAAGAATACACGTGGCCTCTATCGAAACATGTGGTTGTGTGGCTTCCTATGATAAGGATACCCAGAAAATGTTGGTATATATGACTTCACAGGCACCGCATGCAATTCGAACCATATTGGCTCTAGTCGCCGGGCATGTTGGACTTTCAGAAGAAAAAATACGAATAATTTCCCCGGATATTGGAGGTGGTTTTGGAGGAAAAGTTCCCGTATATCCTGGTTATGTTGTTGCGATTGCAGCTTCTTTCTTAATTGGTAAACCGGTAAAATGGATTGAAGACCGTTCAGAAAACCTGGTCAACGGGTTTGCACGTGATTACCATATGGATTGTGAATT
Source organism: uncultured Flavobacteriaceae bacterium (assembly GCA_963762065.1). GTDB lineage: Bacteria > Bacteroidota > Bacteroidia > Flavobacteriales > Flavobacteriaceae > Maribacter_A. The sequence goes on from CAVXJE010000005.1 coordinate 145,603, forward strand.
GGCAGCTACCAAGGATGGAAAAATACAAGCCTTTAAAGTAAAGACCTTAGCAGATCATGGATATACTGATTCTTCAGCAAATCCTTCGAAATACCCTACAGGTATGTTCTCTATTTGTACCGGTTCTTATGATTATAAACATGCTTTTGCTGAATTGGATGCGGTATATACCAACAAGGCTCCAGGTGGTGTGGCATATCGATGCTCTTTTCGTGTAACGGAGGCTGTACATGCCATTGAACGCATGGTCGACAAACTTGCCGCCAAAATTGGTAAAGACCCAGCATTATTACGATTGGAGAACTTTATTAAGAAAGATCAGTTCCCATATGCTTCCCCCTTGGGATGGAGCTATGATAGTGGCGACTATGAGGCCACGCTTCATAAAGCAATGGAGATGATCGGTTATGACGACTATAAGAAAGAACAGGCCGAAAAGCGAAAGCAAGGAAAATTAATGGGTATTGGAATATGTACTTTCACCGAGGTAGTAGGCGCAGGGCCCTCCAAAGATTTTGATATCCTGGGTATTGCTATGTTCGATAGTGCAGAGATCAGAGTGCATCCTACTGGAAAGGTACTTGCACGTTTCGGAACAAAATCACAAGGCCAAGGCCATGAAACTACCTATGCGCAAATTGTAGCCGAAGAGTTGGGCATTCCTTACGATCAGGTTCAAGTGGAAGAAGGAGATACAGATACAGCGCCCTATGGACTAGGTACGTACGGGAGTAGAAGTACGCCCACAGGAGCTGCCGCTGCCGCAATGGCCGCCAGAAAATTACGCGATAAGGGCAAGAAAATAGCAGCCTACCTTCTAGAAGTGAGTGAGGAGGATATCGAGTGGGAAGTAGGTAAATATTTCGTAAAAGGAGCCCCGGAAAAGTCTAAAACTATTCAGGATGTTGCCTTTGCCGCTTACACGAATTTTCCTTTGGGAATGGAACCCGGTTTTGAGGCAACGCATTATTATGATCCACCGAATATGACTTTCCCTAACGGCGCTTATATCTGTGTGGTAGAGGTTGAAAAAGAAACCGGTCAAATAGATGTAAAACGCTTTGTGGCCATTGATGACTGTGGTAATATCATTAATCCGATGATCGTTGAGGGGCAAATACACGGGGGACTTACCCAAGGTATCGCTCCCGCCATGTATGAAGGTATTGAATATGATGATGAGGGAAATGTTTTGAACGGCACCTTTATGGACTACCTTGTGCCAACGGCTGTGGAATCACCGCATTGGGAAACGGGTCATACTATCACCCCATCACCCCACCACCCATTGGGTGCGAAAGGTGTTGCGGAATCGCCAACTGTAGGAGCTCCCCCTGCGATTGCAAATGCAATTATAGATGCTCTAGCACCGTTGGGAATCAAGCACTTGGACATTCCTATTACACCTGCAAAGGTTTGGGAGGCTATTCAAGCGCATTCAAAATAAAATAGAAAAGAAGAATGAAAGCAAATTTAGAAAAGTCTTTTGAAGTGCCACAAGGAACCAAATTGGTTTGGGAACATCTTATTGATCCTGAAAAAATAATGGATTGTGTTCCTGGGGTATCCATTGATGAAAAGGTGGGGGATAATCATTATAAAGGGAAGGTAGGTATGAAATTTGGACCAATTGGGGCTAAATATGACGCTGATATCTATTATAATGAAATCGACATCGAAAACAGAAAAATTGTATTGACCGGAAATGGCGTCGATGTAAAAGGACATGGTAATGCGGAAATGAAAATGACCATAGACCTTAGTGACGGTAAGGATGGTGGGGTAAAATTGGATGCCATCATGGATGTAACGATCAATGGAAAAATTGCCCAATTCGGATCCCGATTAATAACCACGGTCTCCAATCAGTTGTTCAATCAATTTGTTACGAACTTCACAAAGAAACTAAAAGCTGCAGAAGCTGCAGTATAGATAATATCTTAATCTTTAATCAAAAGCTATGCTTTCAAAGCATAGCTTTTTTAAAATTACATTATTGAATAAAGAAATAGAGTTACTTATAAAGGACTTTTATGAGCATGACTATATCCTGAATGAAGAACTGGCCACTTCGATTTTTCTTTTGAAAAATTTGGAAAAACCACTTCTTTTGGAAGGAAATCCGGGAGTGGGAAAAACAATGCTTGCAAAAACCCTGGCAGCTCATCTTAAAACTGACCTTATACGCTTACAATGCTATGAGGGTTTAGATGTAAATACAACTATTTATGAATGGAATTACCAAAAGCAGTTGTTACATATCAAACTTTTTGAGCAAGATAGTAATAAGGAGTCCTTAGAAAGTAAAATCTTTGGGATGGATTATATTTTGAAACGACCTTTATTACAATCTATAAGCGCTAAGAAACCTGTGGTGCTTTTAATAGATGAAATTGATCGTGCAGATGAGGAGTTTGAAGCTTATCTTTTGGAGTTGTTGTCTGATTTTCAAATAAGTATCCCAGAATTGGGTACCATAAAAGCAGTCTCAAAACCTCTGGTTATCCTTACTTCCAACCGAACTCGCGAACTTAGTGATGCACTACGGCGTCGCTGTTTGTATCATTGGGTGGATTTTCCTTCAAAAGCAAAGGAAATCGATATTATTCATAAGAAATTACCAAATATCGATGAGGATTTGGCAAGCCAAGTGGTTACTTTTATTCACAATTTGCGAAAGTCAGGTCTGAACAAACCGCCGGGGATTGCTGAATCATTGGATTGGGCAAAAACCTTGTTACTCTTGAATGAAGCGAAAATTACCGATGAGATTGTAAAAAACACCATAGGTAGTGTGTTAAAACACAAAGATGATATCGAGTTTGTAAGAAACAAAACGGTGCAAGAATTTTTATATCCTATTGATTAATAACCCCATTTCAGAATATCATTGTGGTTGAGGTAGATAAAACATTCAAAGAGCGATTGATAGACTTTACAATGTATTGTCGTGAACGCCAGTTTGTGTTGGGCCCTCAAGAAACTCGGGATGCATTCGAGATTTCGGAGAGGGGGTACTTCTTAGATCGCAAACTTTTTCAATACAGCCTCAAGGCCATTTATTGTAAGCGTAAAGAGCATTTTGACCGTTTTGATGAAATGTTCAATCGCTTTTGGAGCCGCTATTATGAGGAAAAGCTGGAGCAAAGAAAGTCGGTGATAAAACTGCAAAAAAAAGAATCTGATTCTGAGACAATAATCTTTTTAGGAGCAAAATTCAACAAACCACAGCAAGAGAAAAAAGAAGAAGCCAAACAGACTAAAGGAGCAAATGAAACTACACGCCTAAGGCAGACCGATTTCTCTAAAGTGGATGTAACGGACAAAGAGCGTTTGGAAGAATTGGCCGAAGAGTTGTTTCATCAAATGAGCATGCGTTTTAAACGTCGTCTAGAAAACTCGAACAAAGGCATCATAGATATAAGAAGAACAATAAGGAAAAGTGTACCTAAAGGAGGATGGATGCTGGACCTATCTTATAAAAAAAAGCGTAAGGAAAAGCGAAAAGTTGTGTTTTTATTGGATGTAAGTGGTTCTATGGATACCTATAGTTTTTACCTGTTGAAGTATATTCTTGTGTTAAAAAAATATTTTAAAGAATTGGAGTTCTTTACCTTTAGTACCGAGCTTACTCATATAACGCCTATGTTGCGGGAAAATAATGAGAAAGAAATTGTAAAAAAAATTGGTAAAGGAGTACATTCATGGTCTAGCGGTACAAAGATCGGGGAATCCTTAACAGAGTTTCTTTCTGTTTATGGTAGTAAATTTTTGAGCCAAAAACATATTGTGGTCATCTTGAGTGATGGTTTGGAAACGGGAAATGTAACCCAGCTTAAAGAAGCAGTAAGGACCATACGCAGAAGGTGTAAAACGCTGGTATGGCTAAACCCACTTAAGGGCATGAAGGGTTACCAACCTATTCAAAAAGGAATGGTCAATGTAATGCCTCATTTAGATGCATTTGAATCTGCCCATAACTTGGATAGTTTATTAAAATTGGAAAAATTATTGATGGATGTTTAACGAACTAGCATTAAAAATAGAAGAGCATTTGGCCAAGGGGTCTAACTTCGCCATTGCTCAGGTCATAGATCGCATTGCGCCATGTTCCGGTAAAGTAGGGGATAAGGCAATAGTTCTTGAAACAGGGGAGCTTATTGGTTGGATCGGTGGTGGTTGTGTACGTGGTATTGTGATCAAAGAGGCCATTGAGGTTATTAAATCAAAACGTTATAGAAGGGTGCGTATTTCTCCAGAAGGAGGAACTACGGAAACTGCAAATATTAAAGAATACGTTATGTCATGTCAAAGTAAAGGTACCTTGGAAGTAATTATAGAGCCTGTTATTCCTCAACCTGAACTTATTGTTGTAGGAAAGTCCAATATTGCAAGAAAATTAGTTCAGCTAGCGTCTGCCGCTGACTTTAGGGTCTCGGTATTGGCAACTGATGCGGATGTTCAAATGTTCCCAACTGCAAATCATGTATCCGAGTTGGTTGAATTCGGTGCTTTTAAAAACCTTGTCAACACTTATATCATTGTTACGACCCAAGGAGAGGATGATGAATTATCGGTCAAAAAAGCCTTACAAACTTCGGTTAAATATGTCGGTTTTGTTGCTAGTGCCAAAAAATCGGAGGATATAAAAACCTACCTAAAAAAAGAAGGCATTCCACACGAACGGATAGAACAATTAAGGAGCCCGGTAGGTTTGGACATCAATGCAAAACTGGCAAGCGAAGTAGCAATCAGTATTTTGGCAGAGGTCATAGACCATTTTAGAAACGGAAATGCTTCGGAAACCATGCCCATTCATAATCATGTTCATGTATCAGAAATTGAAACTACAGCAAGTACACCGGCGGAGGATAAATTTGCTGAGGAGTATTATATAAATCCGGTTTGTCAGGTGCCGGTTTCCAAAAAGAACCCAAAACACATAATAGAATATAAAGGGGAGAAAGTTTATTTCTGTTGTGATGGTTGTAAAGTTAGTTTTGAAAAGAACCCTGAACAATACTTTAAAAAATCTAGTTAATAACTGATTTGGCTAGAAAAAAGATCGTGGTATTTTTAAATTTAAGCATTGATCATAGCAAGGATGTCCAATAGGGAAATTCCCTGCTTACCGATAGGCGCCACAATTAATTATAAATTGGGTTGGCAGCTTGTTTTTTCAAATTTCAATTTAATAAAGCACGATGATGGTTAAAAGTCAAAAGCATAAAAGTCCTTTAAAAGGGCTTTAATGATGTTCATAATGGATGCTCTTGATGGTAACTTACCATAATTGAAACAACAAAATTGTAACTTTTGATTCCCTCAGCTTGGTTATTGGCCCTTAAGAATGAATTGAAGACCAATTTGAAAAAAGGTTCCAATGGATTAGCGAACGACTCCCAAAATTCGGAAACCTCCTTGAAATTCTTTCGAATACCTGGATTTATGGTTGCATAAAGCGCATTGAATGTTTCCCCATCGTTTAGTCTTACATCATTAAGACAATACGCCAATGCATATGCATGTGACGAATATTGAAAATAGATATCGGGATTATGGAGTGTTGCTAAATACCCGATAAAATTAGTTTCATTTTCAGCGGAATACCCAACTTGATGACCAATTTCATGACCACTGACCACAGGGAACCAAAAATTGGGCAATCTGCCATTAACTTGGGCTTCATGGGTAAAGGGGTTCAAATATCCCCCATAGCCCATATAACTTAATGCTGTACTGAATAACGATTTTTTGATGCTCGGTTTTTCGTAAATGATAAAAGGATAGGCTTTTTCCAATTGTTCGTAACTTTTCAAGGTCTTGTTGAAAATCTCTTTTTTGGAATATGGGATTTCAACGGCCATCGCAGTATCCTTGGTAATATTGTATTGCAATTGATTCGTCTTTGTGATAAGTATTTCAACCAAGTCTAAAAGATCCCCATCGCTATGGGTTTCACTCAAGGCGAATTTTTTGGCAATGGGTTGTCTATAATAGTTCATTCCCCAAAGTAGATGGAAAGTAAAATAAGCGATTGATAATACAAAAAGCACATTTTTTACAAACTTAAAAGGGTAGTTGCGAATTTCACGCCAATTGACGATTACGTATCTTATGGCCAAGAGGGTTAATATAAAATAGAATATATCACCCATCGAAAAAGGTATCCAACCATATAAGATCCTAAAGAATTTTGATATCCAGGGATAAATTCCCGCACTATAGAATTTCTCTATAAATTCTGGATAGCTTCCTATCCATTTTACTAGAACTATCTGTGGAATAATCGATATGGCTATCCAGCTTTTTAGTTTTGAGCCCATTGAATCAAAAATAAGTATTAATCCAAGAAAATTGTGGTGCAAACCGTATTTTTGAAAACAAATACAAAAATCATGAGTCAAGAAGTTCGTCAATTGGAACCCAAGGTCGTTTGGAACAAATTTGCAGACCTAAATGAAGTACCAAGGCCGTCTAAAAAAGAAGAAAAGGTAATTAAATTTATGTTGGATTTTGGGAGGTCATTGGGCTTGGAAACTTTCTCTGATCGGGTGGGCAATGTAATTATACGCAAACCGGCAACAGCAGGGATGGAAGACCGTAAGAAAGTCACTTTGCAATCGCATTTGGATATGGTTCACCAAAAGAACACCAATACCGATTTTGATTTTGATACCGAGGGCATAAAAATGTTCATTGAAGGTGATTGGGTGAAGGCAAAGGGAACCACATTGGGTGCCGACAATGGTTTGGGCGTTGCAACAATCATGGCGTTATTGGAAAGCACCGATATTCCACATCCTTTTTTGGAGGCCTTGTTCACAATTGATGAGGAAACCGGGATGACGGGTGCAATGGGCCTTGAAGGAGGTGTTTTGCAAGGGGAAATATTATTGAATTTGGATACCGAGGAAGACGATGAATTGGATATTGGTTGTGCTGGGGGCATTGATGTTACCGCCACCCGTGGTTATGTTGAAAAACCTGTTATGGAGGCATCAATAGGGTGTTTGATAACGGTGAAGGATTTACAGGGCGGGCATAGTGGTATGGATATTCATAAAGGCTTTGGCAATGCCAATAAGATTATGAACAGATTGCTTTTTAATGGTATGTTAAAACATAATATCCAGGTTGCTGAAATCGATGGCGGAAGTTTGCGGAATGCGATTCCTCGCGAAAGTTTTGCAAAGATTGCGGTAAAGGATTCAAGTAAGAATGAATTTGATGCGGATTTCGAAGGTTGGGCAGCGACTATCAAAGCTGAATTGTTGGTCAATGAACCTAAATTGTCAATTACTTTGGAATGGACAGATGCGCCAAATAAAGCAATGCAAACAGAGGCACAGGAAAAGCTGTTACAAGCAATTTATGCAGCACATAATGGGGTGTATTCAATGAGTGCAGCTATCCCGGATTTGGTTGAAACCTCTAATAACGTTGCCAGGGTAGAGGTTAAGAACGGACAGATAAAAATAGGTTGTTTAACCCGTTCTTCTGTAAATTCTGCTAAAATGGATTTGGCCAATGCCTTAAAATCCGCTTTTGAGCTAGCAGAATTTGACGTCAGTTTTGATGGTGAATACCCAGGTTGGAACCCAAACCCCGATTCGGCGATATTAAGGGTTTTGGAAAAGAAGTATAAAACACTTTTTAAGGTTAAACCACAAGTGGTGGCCTGTCATGCCGGTTTAGAATGTGGCATTTTGGGACAAAACTATCCTGATATTGATATGATCAGTTTTGGACCTACCATTAAAGGTGCGCATTCACCGGATGAAAAGGCAAGCATATCATCGGTGCGGAAATTTTGGAAATTTTTGCTGGGGATTTTAAAGGATATTCCTAAAAATTAAATTGGTCATTTTTACTATGCCAATGGTAATTAACAAAATATTTTAAGATTGCAAATTAAAATTGAGTAACTTTAATAAACAGCTAAATCTATAATTATGGGTATAAAGAGTTTTCTAGGTGCAAGAAAAAACCAACAAAAAGTAGAGGATATACCGGTAAAAGTTAGTGATTATATGTCAAGAAATCTAATAACTTTTCGGCCAGAACAAAGAATCGAAGAGGTGATAGACAAATTGATCAACCATAAGATTTCCGGCGGTCCTGTTGTAAATGACAAAAACGAATTGGTAGGTATTATTTCCGAAGGTGATTGCATAAAGTATATTAGCGACAGCAGATATTACAATATGCCTTCGAAAGATGATAGAATTGAAAACCGGATGGTTAAGAATGTGGAGACCATCGAGGGTGATATGAATATTTTTGATGCTGCCAATAAATTTTTGAATGAAAAAAGACGTCGTTTTCCAATTGTCGAAAATGGTAAATTGGTAGGTCAGATTTCACAAAAAGATATTTTAATTGCGACTATGAAACTGAAGTCACAAAACTGGAAAAAGTAAACAATCTTTAGATACAATAGAAAAATCCCTGATGGTACCATCAGGGATTTTTTTATCCAGTGAATAATATTATTCAGCGATACCTGTTACTTCAACATCGAAAATAAGATTGGCATTAGGAGGTATTGGTCCACCGCCTTGCTCACCATATCCCAAATGGGGAGGAATAAACAAACGAACTTTATCCCCAACCTTCATAGTCAAAATCCCTTCCTTAAAACCAGGGATCATTCTAGCATCAGGGCTGTAGGGCATAGGCATTGCCTCATATCCACCACCTTGTTTTCTTCTATCATCATAACTGTTGAACTTTTTGGCTACTTCTTCATTGTTACTATCGAACAAAGTTCCGTCTTCTAAATATCCAGCATAAAAGACTGTAACTTGCTGACCAATTTTAGGCTGTTCCCCTGTGCCTTCCGTAAGTTCAAGAACCTTTAGTCCAGAGGGCAGTTCTTTGGCTTTCTTTTTGGTTTCTGCCAACTCTGCTACAAAACCTGGGAGCATTTTTTCAAATGCTTCCTGCCTTGCTTGCTTTTCTTTTTCTTCGGCCGCCAATCTTCCTTCCTCTGCAGCGAAATAATCGGTCATAATCTGGACGGCATCGAATTTTCTGGCTTCCTTACCATTTCTTATGATTTCCACGGTATTCATAACCACATCAACAACAGGTCTGTCTTTTTGGGGAACTTGTGATGTTTGCACATTCGCAATAGAATCAACAACATCCAGGCCTTTCATTACTTCCCCGAAAACGGTATGCCTTCCATCTAAAAATGGGGTTTCCTTATGGGTGATGAAAAATTGGCTCCCATTGGTTGTAGGACCAGAATTGGCCATTGAAAGAATACCCGCCTTATAATGTGTAAGTGAATCATTGAACTCATCCTTGAATTTGTATCCGGGACTACCTGATCCGGTGCCTGTTGGGTCACCACCTTGGATCATAAAATCTTTGATGACCCTATGGAAAACAATGCTATCAAAATAATTTTTACCCTTATAATCTTCACTCACAAATGGGCTGTTGCCTTCTGCCAAGGATACGAAGCTGGCAACCGTAATGGGTGTTTTTTCATATTCGAGTTTAACTACGATTTCGCCTTTGTTAGTTTGGATATCAGCAAATATACCGTCGCCCAAATCTGCATGTTTACTTGATTTGCAACTAACCAATGCTAGCGTAGCGGTCAATAATAATAGGAATGTTTTCTTCATTTTTCTCATTTTTAATTTTGAATACTATCTTGTTGTTTTTCGATTTTTAAAAGGGTTATGGTTGATTTTAACGGAACATTGATTCCGATTTTGTTTTCATCACCATGATAACCGTACCCCAAGGATGATGGAAAAAGAAAAGTAGCGGTTTCTTTTTCCTTAAGTAATTTTATACTGTTTCTAAGCCCAGGGAACAGTTCTTGTTTATCTACCTTATATTTTATGATACCTATTTCCTCGCGGGAATAAATGGTATCGTTGGTAAAACTCATTAGGTTATAGGTCAGTGTTACCAAATCATCGGTCTGTGGAGCATAGGTTGCCTCTTCATTCTGCGAATCATAATAATACCAAGCACCAGTTGAGCTATGTGTATATGTGTGGAGTGAATCCTTAGAAATGATTTCATTGATAAGACTTTCCTCTAAGGCCAAAAGTTTTTTACTGCGTTCAACGGAAATATTCAATCTCCCTGATTTTACTTTTACAGGACGACGTGGTTCCGGCCCACCACAACCAATCAATGTAACCAATAAAATAAGGGACAGGAAATGCTTCATGGCTTTAATTCGTCTTTATATTCTTTTAAAAGGGATACAAAATAATCAGTGGTTTGTTTAAGTGAAACATCACTTTTGCCCCCAGCGGCATTAGTATGGCCGCCACCGTTGAAATGTTTTCGGGCAAATTCATTCACTGAAAAATCACCTTCGGACCTTAGGGATATTTTAATGATACCATCTTCCTTATTTTCAATAAAAATCACCGCAAAACAAATTCCGTCCAATGTGAGGCCATAATTCACAAAACCCTCGGTATCACCTTTTTGATATTCGTATAAATCAAGTTCATCTTGACTTAATGTAATGTAAACTGTGCCATACTCTTCCAGTATGACCATGTTCTTTAGCGCACAACCTAATAGATGTAGTTTACTAGGTGTATTTGTGTCGAATACTTTATTGTGGATTTTTGTATTATTGGCCCCATGATCAATTAGATCGGCAACTACCCTATGCGTTCTACTAGTAGTGGAAATATACTTGAATGAACCTGTATCGGTCATTATGCCTGTGTACAGGCAGTCTGCTATCTCAGACGTTAGTTTATCAAGATCACCCAAATATTCAATGAAGTTGTATACCATTTCACAAGTTGAACTCATTGCGACATCAGAATACATGATCTGTGCATAATCCGAAGGTGCTTGATGATGATCGATCATAATGAAAAGGGCATTGGAATCTTTCAGGAAAGGTTCCATTTGACTTATGCGTCCCAAATGATTAAAATCCAATGTGAATATTATAGTGGCTTCCTCTATTTTTTGCCGTGCCTGGGAATTCTCTTTTTCAAAATTCAAAATGAGTTCATTACCTGGCATCCATTTTAAGAATTTCGGATAGTCATTGGGTGAGACAACAACAGCTTCCTGCCCCATGTTCCTTAAATAATGCCATAGGGCCAAAATAGAACCTACGGCATCGCCATCAGGGTTCTTATGAGGAACAATAACTATTTTCTGTGGTTTGGAAATAAGTTCCTTTACTGCATTTATATCCTCTATTTTCATGCGCGCAAATATACTAATATACCCTAAACTTTCATCATATTCGGTTAATTTTACCCAACATTCCTTGCTTTTGAAAATGAAGAAATTTTAGGAGTTTTGGGTAATAATATTCCTAAATTTTGCATGTAAATCAATAAAAGCGCTTTTAAAGATTATCTGGGATAAGGGAGTGGCGTTGGGTAAATTGCAACAATCCTTTTAAGACTTGCAGGTTCATGAATAAAATGTATTTTTGCGCAAAATACTATAGATGACGACAAATAGAACTTTTACGATGATTAAACCCGATGCTGTGGAAAATGGCCATATTGGAGCTATTTTGGAAAAAATAACTTCTGCAGGTTTTAAAATCGTAGCCATGAAATATACCCAATTGAGTAGAAGGGATGCTGAGGAATTTTATGCTATTCATAAAGAACGACCGTTTTTTGGTGAATTGGTTCAATTTATGACCAGAGGACCCATTGTTCCTGCAATTTTGGAAAAAGAAAATGCGGTCGAGGATTTTAGGGCATTGATAGGTGCTACCAATCCGACTGAGGCAGCTGAAGGTACTATTCGCAAATTATTCGCAACAGATATCGCTGAGAATGCCGTACATGGTTCGGATAGTGATGAAAACGCGGCTATTGAAGGTGCTTTCCATTTTTCAGGCAGGGAAATTTATTAATGTAACAATGGATTGATAAACTGCAAAGCAGTCGATCAAACTAAATAGTTGAATTAACCCCGCTGAAAAGCGGGGTCTTTTTTTACAATAGCTCAAGTCTAATTTAAGACCTCTTTGTAATTAGGACACATTCCATGAAAAAGGAGAGGACTTCTATTGATTGTTTTTTATCGCAAAACTATCTTCTTCACCAAGTCCTTACCCAATTCCTCATTGAGCATTATCAGGATTTTTGACTTACCATGACTAAGCTCTTCCCGGAGTACAGAAGAGGATAATGATACATACAGAGTGTCATTATGGAGCTCAATGGCCGTAGTATAGTTATTTACGCCATTTCCCATTAGTTTTATCCAAGCTTCATTTACGTTGACCTTATCAATGCCTTTTTGTAGCCTGTTTTCTTTGATGAAATATTTCAAAGCTTCACTTAAAGGTAAATTGTCGTTTTTTCGTTTCGCCATTATCCACTCACATTAATGGGTTCAAATCTTTTATAAAAATAGGTGATGTTTTCCTCATTGGTCACAGAAAATCGAGAATCATTTATTGAGTTTATTTTTTCAACCCACTCACTTAGTTCGTTTTTATAATGAATTTCAAAATTATTATTCTTGCCGACAATGGTAAACATTTCCGCATCGTTTGATGTATCGAAAGTACCATCAAACTTAGGGTATACTTTCTTTTTATAACCCGATAAATCTTTGATCTTTATATAATCTATAGTTGTATTCACCTTATAATCCTTGGTTTGGCCATCTGCCAAAGTAACTTTTTCAATTTCCCAATAACCGTTTAACAAGGCAATATCTTCTTGTGTTACCTTATTTTGGCATCCCAATGCTAAGATAAAAAATCCAAAAGCAACAATTCTTTTCATTCTACAATTTAAAGATTTTGTATGATTGATGCAGGTTTTTCACTACAGCTTCCGTCCTTTCGGCATGGGTATCACTAATGAATATCTGACCAAATTTTTCATTATCGACCATACCTACGATTTGGGATACCCGGCTTTCATCCAATTTATCAAAAATATCATCCAATAACAAAATAGGGGTGGTTTTTGCCTGCTTTTTGATAAAATGGAATTGAGCGAACTTAAGGGCTATTAAAAACGATTTCTGTTGGCCTTGACTACCAAATTTTTTTATAGGATGTTCTGTTATCTTAAAACTTAGGTCATCTTTGTGGATTCCTACGCTTGTGTACTGTAGAACACGGTCTCTTTCAACGTTTTTAGAAAGAAGGGTAAGCATATCGTCTTCTACCAGCCCACTGTCATAGCTTAATGTGACTTCCTCATTTCCCCCAGAAATCGCAGCATATTGCTCTTTGAAAATCGGAATGAAGGCTTCGATGAATTCCATTCGTTTTTTAAATATTCCCGTACCATGATTATGTAATTGCTCGTCATAGATTGAAAGGGTCGAATTATCGAAAATATGGTTTACAACAAAATACTTGAGTAGCGAATTACGCTGTACCAGCACCTTATTATATTTAATCAGGGTCTGTAAATATTCCTTATCCGATTGTGATATAACGCTATCAATAAATTTTCGACGGGTATCGCTACCTTCGGTGATAAGATCACGATCAGCTGGGGAGATTATAACCAAAGGCAAAAGTCCAATATGGTCTGATAAGCGTTCATATGCCTTACCATTGCGTTTAATTATTTTTTTTGTGCCTTTTTTAAGGCTACAGACTATTTTTTCTTCCCTAGTCAATTTCTCGAACTCTCCATCAATTACAAAAAATTCTTCCCCATGTTTTATGTTTTGGGTTGCAACCGGATTAAAATAACCTTTTCCAAAAGCAAGATGATAAATAGAGTCCAAAACATTTGTTTTACCCACACCATTTGGCCCTACAAAGCAATTGGTCTTGCTATCGAACACAAAATTCTGTGAGTCGAAATTCTTATAATTGATTAGGGACAATTTCTTTAGAAACATTGTTGGAACTTCTGATTTTTGATTTAGAGACTAATTTGAAATATAGGATTAACCACTGCACTACGGGATTAAGGATAGCATGGCTATGGTTCATCCCGACCCCTTGGGATTAACGAAACCTACCTTCCGATAGACAAGTAATTCGCGAAAAGAGGCATAAATAAATAATTGATATAATTCTAAACGGTCACTTAAAACAACAGTAACTTGTAAAATATCCAAAAATAACGAATAAATACCTCTTCGGATTTCAATAAAAACTTTATTTTTGCGCGATCAATAAAATTACTGATGGCAACATATAAAAAGAGAGGCTTTAAACCTAAAAATAAAGCGGAAGCGCATAAATTCGATGAACAGGAAAGTACGACTGCAGAGGTTTTTAGTACTCTGGACGAAAGTGCGTCCAAGACCGAGGAATGGGTATCAAAAAATCAGAATTATATACTAGGTGTCATAGGTGTCATTGCGGTAACAGTTTTGGGCTATCTGGCCTATAATCAGTTTATTCAAAAGCCAAAAGAAGCTGAAGCAACGAACGAACTTTTATATCCACAACAGTATTTTGAGCAAGCTTTGCAGAATACGGCAGCAAAGGATTCACTTTATACTTTGGCCTTGAATGGTGCCGAAGGTAAATATGGATTTTTGGATATTATAGAGGAATACAATGGGACCAAAGCGGCAAATCTATCAAATTATTCTGCTGGAATGGCCTATCTGGATATGAACAAATATGAAGATGCGATTTCGCATTTAGAGAAATTTTCATCAAATGATGATATTTTAGGTGCGTTGGCGAAAGGTGGCATTGGTGATGCTTTTATGCAATTGGGCCAGCCGGAAGATGCCTTGGGGTATTATGAGAGTGCCATTGCACATAGTATAAATGGGTATACAACGCCAAAATTCTTGTATAAATCAGGTATAACGGCTTTGGAATTGAATCAAAAAGAAAAGGCATTAAAATATTTTCAAAGAATCAAGGATGAGTTTTCATCCTCTGATGAGGCTAGTACTATTGATGCTTTTATAGGAATGGCTAAAAGTTTGAAGTAATGGCCACGGCAAATAAAAATTTATCGGTCTACGATAAAGCTACAATCCCAAACGCGAAAGAATTTCGGTTTGGGATTGTTGTTTCTGAATGGAATTCCATAATTACCGAAGGTTTATATAGAGGTGCTCTAGAAGCCTTGTTGGATTGTGGGGCAACGGAGGAAAATATTATCCGTTGGAATGTTCCCGGTAGTTTTGAGTTGACTTACGGTTCTAAAAAAATGATAATCACACAAAAAGTCGATGCTGTAATTGCTATTGGAAGTGTAATACAAGGGGAGACCAAACATTTTGATTTTGTATGCAGCGCCACAGCGCAAGGCATTAAAGACTTGAACGTTCTTCATGATACTCCAGTCATATTTTGTGTTCTTACAGATAATACCATGCAACAAGCCGAAGAACGAAGTGGTGGCAAACACGGTAACAAAGGTACAGAAGCGGCCATAGCCGCAATAAAAATGGCTAACCTTGGGAGGTAAATTCTGAAAGTAGTGTAGTAGTTTAAAAGTTTAGGGGTTTAGAAAATTGGTTTAACAAGAAGTTGCAAACCAAAAATCAGTGAAACAAACATTTTCCACAAGCTGTGACTATTTATAATTTGGTATTTCGTATTTCCAAACTCGTATTTCAAAAGACTGTTAACAAATTTTGGCAATAGGTTTACGGCATATTTTTTGAATTTAAGTAACTTTGAGAACTATGGGTATGTTACGCAAAATAACCAAGTTACGAAAGAACAGGAAGTTCGACTATGCTCCACGTTATTACGATGACAAGGGTAAAGGCAGTCCCTATAAAATGGAAACTAAATTCGATAAATTTAGAAGTACCTTGGATACTCCAAGAGGCCTTAAAGGAAAATTGAATTCAGCCATGGATGATATTAAGACCGAAGGGGACCGTAATTTAAAAATGAGAATGATAATTATTATTGCGATTCTGGTGCTTTTATTTCTTTATATCATCGATTTTGACTTATCTATATTTATGAAGCAATAATGGCAGATATCATAAAACTTTTGCCAGATCATGTTGCCAATCAGATTGCTGCCGGTGAGGTTGTACAGCGACCCGCTTCCGTGGTTAAGGAATTGTTGGAAAATGCCATTGATGCCCAAGCAACATCTATTAAGTTAATCGTAAAAGAGGGAGGAAAAAATCTTATTCAAGTCGTAGATAACGGGATGGGAATGAGCTCAACCGATGCCCGATTGAGTTTTGAACGCCATGCGACGTCCAAAATTCAAAAGGCCGAGGATTTATTCTGTTTGCATACCAAAGGATTCCGTGGAGAGGCATTGGCCTCAATAGCCGCTATTGCCCATGTAGAGATGCAGACAAAGCCAGAAGATGAAGAGACGGCCACACATTTAAGGATTGAAGGAAGTGAAATAATTTTTCAGGAAGTATGTGTAGCTCCCAAAGGAACCTCTATGTTGGTTAAGAATCTCTTTTTTAACATACCTGCAAGGCGAAACTTTTTAAAATCCAATCATGTTGAACTGCGGCATATTACTGACGAATTTCATCGAGTGGCATTGGCTCATCCAAATATTG
This sequence comes from uncultured Flavobacteriaceae bacterium, assembly GCA_963762065.1. Taxonomy (GTDB): domain Bacteria; phylum Bacteroidota; class Bacteroidia; order Flavobacteriales; family Flavobacteriaceae; genus Maribacter_A. The sequence continues at coordinate 162,070 of CAVXJE010000005.1, forward strand.
CCTTTAATTTTTATAATAATGGGAGTGAACTGTTCAATTTGCCCAAAGCAAATCGCCGGCAACGGATAGTCCATATTTTTGGAAGCAAGACCAATGAAAAATTAGTCCCTGTTAATGAGGAAACACAAGTAGTTAAAATTACTGGATTTATCAATAAGCCAGAGTTTGCTAAAAAGAGTAGGGGTGAACAGTTTTTCTTTGTGAATAATAGATTCATAAAAAGCGCTTATTTACATCATGCCGTTACTTCGGCTTTTGAAGGCTTGATCAAATCCGATTCATTTCCAGGGTACTTTTTATATTTAGAGGTTGATCCGAGTTCAATAGACATCAACATCCATCCAACAAAGACCGAAGTAAAATTTGATGATGAACACACGCTATATGCCATACTCAGATCTACTATCAAACACAGTTTGGGTCAGTTCAATATAGTGCCGGCCTTGGATTTTGAGCATAACCAAAATTTGGACACTCCTTATTCCTTTCAGAACAAAGGTGCTTTGCAACCCAATATTACGGTGGATAGGGGCTTTAATCCATTTCAGGAAATCTCCAACAAAAAAGCAGCAATGCATATTTATAAAAAACAAAGTACTGAAGGCTGGGAAAATATGTATGTTGGTTTAGAGTCAAAAGTTGGTAAGGATGAAGGTTTTAGTAGTTTACACTTCGAATCGGATACCATTACAGGTTCTATATTTGAGGGCCAACAAGAGAATTTGGAGTCGGTCGCTACAACCTTTCAATTAAAACGAAAATATATCGTAACCACCATAAAATCGGGAATGGTGGTGATTGATCAAAGTAGGGCCCATCAAAGGGTGCTTTATGAACAGTTTTTAAAGAATATTACTGTAAATGAGGCCGTAAGCCAGCAACTGTTATTTCCTTTAAGCCTGTCATTTTCGAATACCGATATAGATGTTTTAAAGGATATAAGGGAAAGTTTAAACACCATTGGTTTTGTATTTTCAAAGGTTGAAGGGGAGGAAGTGAAAATTACAGGAGTCCCGTTAATGGTATCGGAAAGTGAGGTGGCCATAGTTTTGGACCAGTTGATTTCAGATTTTCAATTGGAGGTTACCGAGGATAGTTTTTCACAAACCGATGTCTTGTCTAAAACCTTGTCAAAAACCTTGGCAGTTAAGACGGGGGAAGTTTTGAACAATGCATCACAGTTGGCTTTGGTGAATGATTTATTTGCGTGTAAGGAATCTAGGGTAAGTCCGTTTAATAAGCCTATCTATGTTACAATTACCGAAAATGAGATTGATAAAAAATTTATTTAGATGGGTAGATTAACCGATGCTATTAAGCATATATTAATAGTTAATGTTTTGTTTTTCGTTGCCACGGCCTTATATGGTGACCAAATGTATGAATGGTTTTCTCTTTGGTTTCCAAAAAATGAGCATTTTGGACTATGGCAAATGATTTCCCATATGTTCATGCATGGTGGTTTTATGCATATTGGTTTTAACATGTATGCATTATGGGCTTTCGGAACGCCTCTCGAGCGCATGTGGGGGCGGAACAAATTCCTGTTCTTTTATTTTTCGGCCGGTTTGGGCGCTGCATTGATCCATACGGGTGTCAATTATTATTATTTTAATGAAGGTATCGATGCATTGGTGAATTCCGGTATTTCAAAAAACGATGTTATGCAAATTATCTCAAGCGGACAATATAGTCCAGGATGGTATGAAATAGCATCAAAAAGTACAATAGATAACTTCTTAAGTGCTTATAATACTCCAGCAGTAGGTGCTTCAGGTGCTATTTACGGAATTTTGGTTGCCTTTGGTATGTCTTACCCCAACAGTGAACTTTTCCTTATTTTTCTTCCAATACCCATAAAGGCAAAATATTTTATTCCTGTTTTGATTGGTTTGGATTTGTTTTCCGGGGTTACGGGATACTCAATATTTGGAGGGGGTATTGCCCATTTCGCCCATGTTGGTGGCGCCATTGCAGGATTCATTATGATGTGGTACTGGAAGAAAAACCAGTTTAACGATAAACGTTGGAATTGAAAATGGCCACAGGAAACCTAAAATATCAGTATGCAAGATTAAATGTGGCAGAAAAACTTATTGCCATCAATGTTCTGGTCTTTATAGTAAACGGACTGTTTCCATTTCTACTTGGATTGAACAAGGATATCATTTTGCAATGGTTTCAACTTCCCAAGGACTTTTTCGACTTTTTAACCCAACCTTGGTCCATTATTTCCTATTCATTTTTTCATGGTGGTTTGGGCCATATTTTTTGGAATATGCTGGTCTTATATTTTATTGGACGCATTTTTCTTAATCTATTCGATGGAAAAAGATTCTTGAATGTGTATTTTCTAGGAGTTATTTTAGGTGGACTTTTCTTTATGGTCAGCTATAACGTATTCCCTGCTTTTTTTGAAGTTAATGCCGCCCTCATAGGTGCCTCGGCAGGAGTACGTGCGGTATTGATTTTTATCTGCGCATATATCCCAAATCAAGAAGTAAGATTGATATTCTTTAATATTAAACTCTGGTATTTAGGTGCTTTTGTTGTTTTGATGGATTTGATTCAAATTCCGTACGGTATTAATGCAGGTGGTCAGTTGGCTCATTTGGGCGGTGCATTGTTGGGGTATGTATATGCTCGTCAATTATTGAAAGGGAAGGATATTGGTCATGGATTCTCTAAATTAATGGATGGCTTTGTCAATCTTTTTAAACGTTCCGAAAAAAAGGCCCCTATGAAAACGGTATACCGAAAAAAGACGACTTCTGCTGCCAAAAGTGTTGATTATAAAAAGGAAAGTCATCAGCGCAAAATAGATTCAATCCTAGACAAGATCAGTAAGTCGGGCTACGAAAGTCTTTCCAAAGAAGAAAAGGATTTTTTGTTCAAAGCAGGTAAAGACGATTAATTAGGTGAAGCAGCTATCCATATTGAACAAATTCATTTTTATCCTCAATTTAGTCGTTGCCATATTTCTGCTAATGGCCTGTGCAGGCCCAATTGTACCACCGGATATTTTTCCTTTTTTATTTTTTTTGTCCTTGACTACCCCGCTATTGGTGTTAACTAATATTTTATTCCTTGGGTATTGGGTGTTTATAAGGAAAAAGCAATTTTTACTTTCATTTTTCACATTGATTGCTGGGTACTTTTTTTTGGATTCATTTTTCAAAATAAATTTTTCCACGGAACCCATGTTAGACGAAGACGTTAGTATTATGAGTTATAATACAAATGAATTGAATAATTACTATAATAATAATCCCTCGGTAGGAGGTAAAATTGTGGAATTTGTAAAAGACAATGACCCAGATATTGTTTGTTTTCAGGAATTTAGTAGAAGAGGTGTCCAAAAATTCAAATTCTATCCGTATAAATATGTTACCCCAATTACAAGTGATAAAAGCATCCAGGCCATATATTCAAAATATCCAATTATTACCTACGGCTCTTTGAATTTTCCCAATACCAGCAACAATACCATTTTTGCTGATATTGTAATTAATACGGATACATTAAGGGTTTATAATGTTCATCTACAATCATTGAGAATTAGACCAGGATCTTTCAAGCGGGAAGCGCCCCAGAGATTATTTAAAAGATTGGGTGATTCCTTTAAAAAACAACAACAACAGACAGAACTAGTAGTTGCCCATTCCAAAGAATCGCCTTACAGGAATATTTTTTGCGTTGATATGAATAATTCCCAATATTCAAATGTATTTCATAAAATAAAAGGGGATATGCTTGATACTTTCAAGGAAAAAGGAAAAGGATATGGACGTACTTATAATTTTAAATTCTTACCTATTAGAATTGATTTTATTTTAATGGACAAGAGTCTGGAAATAAGGGCCCATAGGAACTTTGATGAAAAATTGTCGGACCATTATGCAATCATGGCCTCATTTCGTTTGAAGGAATAACATACCACAATCCGTGGCGTCCGCCAAAATATGGATTAACAGTGCAATCCCGATAATCCTGGTTTTCTTAAAAAAAGGGAGTATTGAATATACGCCAATAGCCCAATAGGTGTGCAAGGGATGAAAATTTATGCTACAGCGATTAGGGTCAAAAAGAGGTTCTGCAAAAATATGGTCTACATCAATTAATATTCCAGATAAAAGTATCAGAATAATCGTAAATCTATGGGTCTTGAAAAAGATTATACCTATTGCAATGGGTACAATGAAGTGAATACCGTAATGTAGAATGAATCGAAGCATTACGTATTTATTTTTTGATTTTTCAAGTACGATAACGCATTGGTGCCTTCATTGAATAATAGGTCTAAAACACTTGTATTTTTCACGAAATCATGTCGTTCTTTAAATACCTGGATATATTCTTTCTGATCGAATTGTGGTTCGTTCTTACAATTGACCAAGAATCTGGCATCGATTCTATTGTCTGGTTTAATCACATAGGAATCGGTTTTATCCATCGGCATTTCTATTTGGAGACAATTACAGATTATTTCAATGGATCTAAAGTTAAAATCCATCAGAAAAACATATTTCTTTTCAAATAAGGGTGCAATATCATCCTCATAATATTCAAAAAAAGGCGAAGCCCTATAGGCTGTTTGCAACGTTCTCCAATGCTGCCTCTGCCAGTTGTAAACATTTTCAAGCTTAACGTCCTTATATAATTGTCTTCCTTGATTTCCTCCTACATGCTTAATTGGTATGCTCAGCGAATGTTTGCCTTGGTCAGTAGCGATATAACAACGATTTCTATAGGTTTGTTTCTGGTAATTATCCCCAACTTCCCAACAAATATCGTTTTGCACTAGGGTAGTACAAGTTGCAATATTGGGGAAGTACGTTGGGTGCAAGAGGTGTGCCACGTTAATTTCGCTTATTTGCTGATTTGATTATTTGGTGTTTCTTGAAGAATTTAGCTTCTTTCCAAACTTCCAATTTTTCAAAAGAATAAGTGTCCATATTTTTGATTAACTAAATGTTTACGTATTATAACTAGGCCTCAAAATAATTATCTCATACAAAAAAACGTAAATACAAATCTTTAAATTAACCCTTCTTCTTCCTTTTTTTCCTTAAAAAATCAAAAACAAACCAACCTACTAGCGCTATAAGAAAGTATTTAAAATAGGAAACAGGTTCCCCATTACCATGAACAGTTGTAAATACACGGTCCCAGCGTATCTTCCAATTACTAAACCCATCTTTGAAATTGTCAATACTCATCCAAATAAAAACAGGGGTGCCAACAATATGGTTCTCAGGAACAAAACCCCAAGTTCTACTATCTTCAGAATGGTCTCTATTATCCCCCATCATCCAATAATAATCCTGTTTAAAAGTATAAGTATCCGTTACTTCACCATTAATGCTGATTTGGTTGCCAGAAACAGAAATTGTATTGCCTTCATAGTCTTTTATTATTTTTTTGTAAATGGGAAGTACCTTTAAATTTAGAGGTACTGTCTTTCCTTTTTCAGGAATATAAATAGGACCAAAATTATCATTGTTCCAAGCATAGGAATTATTTTGCGGGAAAATATTATAGCCTGGTTTGCCCTTTGGTTCTAAAGTTTTTACCACAGAATCCAAGGCTGCATTGTTTTGTAACTTTTCAGCAATATCCTCAGTAACAGTTATTAAACGTTGCCTATCTGTTTGCTCTTTTAATGATAAACCGGCACTACGTATTACTTTTGTAGGAATACCCAAATGATTGGTCACTAATTGAATTTGACCGGATTCATCCCGTCTACTACCCAATAAATATTTGCTAATATGGTCGAACTGATTTTGATTTAATTGCGAGGTTATAAAAATTCGATTAAAATCGGTTACACCCAATTCTTTGAGCAATCTAGAAGAAACACCTTTTTGGGAATAGACCGTATAATCGTATTGGGGCAAAGCACGATCTGGTAGTACAGTTTGCTGTCCATTTATAAATACATAGCCATCCCGTACTTCCAATGAATCACCAGCTACACCTACACAACGTTTTACATAATTCGATTTCTTGTCTATTGGCTTATTAACACCTTTTTCCCTTTTAAAGAAAATACGAACGGTATCGGCAGGCCAACTAAAAACCACAATCTCATTCCTTTTTATTTTTTTAAAACCAGGTAATCTAAAATAAGGTAGCTGGGGTTTGTTAAGATAAGACCGTATACCAAGTATTGGTATGGTATCGTGTACCATTGGAGCAGCAACAGTGGTCATAGGTGCCCGGGCACCATAATGGAATTTACTAACGAATAGAAAATCCCCAATTCTAAGTGTTTTTTCCAAAGAACCAGTAGGAATCACGTAAGGTTGAATAAAATAGGTATGCACCAATGTTGCCGCTACAACAGCGAAAACAATTGAACTGACCCATTCCCCCAAAGCTGTTTTTGGATGCAAACTACGATCTTCAATATATTCTACATCCACGCCATAATTAACATAATAAATATAAAAACCAAGGGTAAGGACCACCAGCCACGATTCTAACTGGCTATTTCTGCCAAAGCTGCGTATGGTTTCAACCCAAATAACTGGAAACATCAATAAATTGATAATGGGAATAAATAGAAGAATCACCCACCATTTTGGTCGGTTTATTATTTGCATCAAAACTATGGCATTGTAAATGGGTATGGCCGCTTCCCATGCTTTTCTACCGGCTTTCACATATAGTTTCCAAGTTCCCAAAAAATGAATGACCTGAATAATCAAAATAAAAATAATCCACTGGGTACCGCTCATGAAATCCTATATTATGGGTCTGTTTAAACCGTTCGTTTATAAATTTGCTTTCAAATGATATGCAAATAAGTGTTTTTAAGTGTTATTTATTGTATTCGTTAACCAAGGTTTAACACATCGCGCATTGTAAAAACCCCTGTTTTTCCAATTATCCACTCAGCGGCTATCACCGCACCTAGTGCAAAACCTTCTCGATTATGTGCTATATGTTTAATTTCGATATTGTCTATGTTACTTTCATATTCAACGATATGCGTTCCTGGAACAGCATCCATTCTTTTTGAAGTAATTGGGATAACATTTTCATCAGACATATCAAGCTTCCAACTTTGAAATCGGGAATTCCGGATGATTCCTTCAGCCAATGTAATTGCGGTACCACTCGGGGCGTCTAATTTTTGGGTATGGTGTATTTCTTCCAATCGAACCTTGTATTGCTCTAAATTTCTCATCATTTTGGCTAAGTACACATTCAATTCAAAGAAAACATTCACTCCTAAACTATAGTTCGATGCATAAATAAATGCCCCATTGTTATTGTTACAGAATTCAACTGCATTCCCATAATCCTCTAACCAACCTGTTGTGCCCGAGATAATTGGTATTTTATTTTGTATACATTGTTTTATGTTCGCATAGGCTGCACTAGGCATACTAAAATCAATGGCCACATCCATTTCTGAAAAATCGATCTCTGTAGTATCAACATCAACTTTGGCTACAATTTTATGACCTCTTTTCACGGCAAGTTGCTCAATCATCTTGCCCATTTTCCCATATCCGAATAAAGCTATTCTCATGCTTCTAAAAATTAATTGTAAAGGTTATGCCGTAGTTGGGATTATTGGTAATCGGATTTAAATCAAGATATGGTTGCACATCCATACTCAAATCCTCGTCTATATTAAACTGTTTAAGATGCGAATCAACATTGGCATCGATAATATTCAGGGCGTACATCGCTATGGTCACCACTAACGCTAAATCCCTATCTCTCTGATAGTTTTCTTGTTGCCTTTCCAAATCCCCCGTATCTAGATCAGGAGCAGAGCCAACTGCATTGTCACCATTTACATCATAAAATTCATCATCAGTAAAACCCGCTTGTCTTCTTTTAAAAGCGGTCCTAAAACGGTCATATAAATCGTCGTTATAGGTATAGGCATACACCCCGGTACCAATTACTGCATAGACGATAGGCACTTTCCAATATCGTTTGTTGTAAACTTGACCAAGACCAGGTAAAATAGCAGAATAAAAGGCTGCTTTACTGGGCGCTAAAGGATTAAATGGCTTTCTCTTCTCGAAAATTGAGTCCTGGACCACAATACCTTCTTTTTTTAAATCTGTTTTTAGCGAATCTTTGGCAGTTGCTGTAGCATCTTTATCCTGTGCAGAACAAACCCATGTAAATAGAATGGAAAATACGAATGTCAATAAGGCTCTACTCACCTACAATTAATTTTTTAATACGCTGGAATTCTTCTTTGGAATCGAACGGAATGGTTATTTTTCCTTTCCCAGTGCCCGTCGCATTTATGGCAACTTTTGTAGACAGATGTTGTGTAAGTTCCCCACTACCCTCTTTAATGAACCCTAGGGTAACTTTGTTCGTCTTGGCGATTTTCGAAAGAGGACCTCTTTCATGGTATGCCTTTACCGCTTGTTCGGTCTCCCTAACAGATAAATTCCCACCGATAATTTTTTCATATAAAGAAATCTGATCTTCCTTTTTATCAATATTAACCAAAGTCCGCCCGTGTCCCATACTTATAAAACCATCACGAATACCCGTTTGAATAATCGGGTCTAAACGCAATAATCTCATATAATTTGTTATTGTAGACCTCTTTTTACCCACCCGCTCACTCAATTTTTCTTGTGTAAGCTGTATTTCATCAATCAATCTTTGATAAGAGAGGGCAATTTCAATGGGATCCAAGTCTTGGCGTTGAATATTTTCAACTAAGGCCATTTCCAAGGATTCTTGGTCGTTGGCAATACGAATGTATGCAGGTATTGTTTCAAGCCCAATTAATTTGGAAGCTCTATAACGTCTTTCCCCGGAAACCAACTGGTACTTATTGAATTCTAATTTTCGTACGGTAATAGGTTGTATGACACCTAATTCCTTTATTGAACTTGCAAGTTCTTTAAGTGCTTCATCATTGAAATTTGATCTCGGTTGAAACGGGTTAACATCAATCGAATCTATATCCAACTCAACAATATTACCAACAACCTTATCGGCATTTTTATCAGCGACCGATTTAATGTCGTTATCAGGATCCTTTAACAATGCAGAAAGTCCTCTACCCAGCGCCTGTTTTTTACTTGCTTTCGCCATTTAAACCGTTTCCTTGTTTTTTATCAATAGTTCATTCGCCAAATTCAGATAATTGGTCGCGCCCTTGCTACTCGCATCATATTTGATAATACTTTCCCCATAACTCGGGGCTTCACTCAATCGAACGTTTCTTTGTATTATCGTATCGAATACCATATCGGTAAAATGTTTTCGTACCTCTTCCACAACTTGGTTTGATAGACGTAATCTTGAATCGAACATGGTCAATAAAAGTCCTTCTATATCCAAATCAGGATTATGGATTTTTTGAACACTTTTTATAGTGTTCAACAATTTGCCCAAACCTTCCAATGCAAAATATTCACATTGAATGGGTATGATAACAGAATCGGCTGCGGTAAGAGCGTTTAAGGTCAATAATCCCAAGGAAGGCGCACAATCTATAAGAATATAGTCATATTCTTCCTTTAACCCAATTATGGCCTTTTTCAACATGTATTCCCGCTCGTCTTTATCCACCAATTCAATTTCAATGGCCACAAGATCAATATGGGAGGGCATCAAATCCAAATTTGGGGAATCAGTACGGATAATAGTTTCTTTGGCGCTTTTGGTATGCTCCAATACTTGATATGTTCCCAGTTCAATAGATTCAACGTCTATCCCTAATCCTGAAGTTGCATTGGCCTGGGGATCGGCATCGATTAAAAGTACTTTTTTTTCCAGAACACCCAGCGAGGCAGCTAGGTTTACGGTTGTTGTGGTTTTACCCACGCCACCTTTCTGATTTGCAATAGCAATTATCTTGCCCATAATCATAGTAAGTTAGAGGTCAAAAATACGATTATTTACCACGTTAAAAAATGTAATTTGTTAACACAAAGTGAATAACTAATGCAACTGAAGTTAAAAAAAGTTAAAGTTTTATCTATTAAATGGTTAGAGGGCTCTTTTTAAATTGATTGATTAATTAAAACATTCAATTTTCAATGGAAACAACGGCTCTTTAGCCCTTTGGATATAACGGACAACATCGGGATGACAAGAATTGTATTTTGATGAACTGCGGCATTGAATGTTTGGATTTTTTTTAATTGAACTTATTGTGGACTTTACTTTTCCTGAGCCATTCTTTTCTGTTCCAACTCCTCGGCCAATCGTTTTTCAATAATGGGTTCCAATAATGTTTTACGGGTATTTGTCTTTACAAATGGGAAGATTTCGGCTTCACCCTGCATTTTGTTTTGTTCATTTTGGTACTTATTGCTTCCTACCAATATTATTTCCTTGTTTGCAAAGAGTTCTTGTTCTTTCTTCGCACTTTGACTAATTTTTTTCTGGATCTTATGTTCCTTTAACTGCTTTAAAAACCCGCCTTCCGATTCGATACCCTTAAACATTACTAGGGCTTTTTCAGCCAGTTGTTGGGTTATTCCTTCAATATAATAAGATCCATCCGCAACATTGTCAACTTTGTCAAGATAACTTTCACCTTTTAAAATCAACAATTGGTTTCGAGCTATTCGTTCCCCGAATTCATTGTCCTTATGATAAATTGCATCATATGCCAAATTGCAAACGGTATTGGCTCCGCCTAAAATTGCCGACATACATTCTGTTGTTGTGCGAAGTATGTTCAAATTATGATCATACAAGGTTTTATTTCGTCTGGTAGGTATTGCAAGAATGTGACAATCAGCATTAATGTCATATTCCATAGCCAAAGTTTGCCATAAAATTCTTAAAGCGCGGAGTTTTGCTATTTCAAAGAAATAGTTTGTGCCAATGGCAACTTTAAAACAAATCGAAAAGAATCGACTGTTTTCACTGGGAAAGTTATTTTTAAAATGATTTAAATACTCGTTGGCCTGGGATAGGGCATAGGCCAATTGCTGCACCTTATCCGCTCCTGCATTTTGGAATAAGGCAGTATCGACGGACAATGTTGTAATAGAAGGGCGGGATAGATTTTCACTTACTATTGTATTTAGATCATCATGGTCCTTTTCCATATTGTAAAACCAATTGCCGGTTTTTGCTAAATTCCCTATTATATCAATGTTCAAAAAGATATTTGCCTGCTGATTACCTACATAATATCTAAGTTGTTTAATATATTCAGCTGATAAAAATTGGAAATTGAAGTATAAAAAGGTCGATTTTAAATCAATATTTAACAAAAGGACCTCAATTTTTATCTTTTCAGTTGGAATGATAAAAACGACACTTTCTGCACCTCGATTTAATACGTCCAAGGCTTTTTTATTCGCATTTTTCGCATCGCTGACAAAAATGGTTTGCCCAATACACCATTTTGATAAAGGGTTGGTTTCATAATGTTGCGAATTCACAAAATCATCGGAATGGTAAAAAGGCTTTACCTTAATACCTTCAGGGGATTCCCAAACCAAAGATTGGTTATAGTCGGCGCCTTTAAGATCCATCTGGATTTTTTGCTTCCAGGCTTTGGATGAAACTTGGTCAAATTCGTTGAACAAGTATTCCTTACTCATTCTTTTTGCTTTTTAAACTGTCTTCGTATTCAATCAAATATATTTCTTCGTCCTTTTTTTTGAGATAATATTGTTCCCTCGCGAATTTTTCAAGCTCATTGGAGTCAGACAATTTTTCGATTATTATTTTGTCCTTGGCAATTTCATCCCTTAGAAACTCTTGTTGTTTTTCCAACTTTTTAATTTCCTTTTTCAACTCCCTATGAATAAGAAACGAGTTGGTATCAAAAAATAACATCCAGACCACAAATACAGTGAGCACCAGCACATAGATATTCGTTACTATTCCAAACCATCTATTTTTTCTTATATTTTTTATTCCCATTAGTGGCTAGGATAGTTTTTCATTGATAATTGTACGAACAATATCTACCGCAACGGTATTGTATTTATTGTTAGGGATAATTATATCGGCAAACTCCTTCGTTGGCTCAATAAATTGATCGTGCATTGGTTTTAACGTCGACTGGTATTTGTTAAGGGTATCATCCAAATTCCAACCACGTTCATTTACATCTCTCTTTAATCTTCGAATCAAACGTTCATCGGAATCGGCATGTACGTAGATTTTGATGTCGAACATTTCCCGAATTTTAGGGTGCGTCAAAATTAGAATACCCTCAACAATCATTACCTTTCTTGCTAGGGTTTGAACGGTATCTTCAGTTCTGTTACATTCTATGAAGGAATATACTGGCTGCTCTACCGATTTGCCCAATTTTAAATCATTCAGATGTTTTTCAAGTAGTTCAAAGTCTATGGATTTTGGATGGTCGAAGTTCGTTTTTTTTCGATCTTCAAGAGATAAGTGGGAAAGGTCATTGTAATATGAATCCTGTGTAATAACACCCACATCCTTATCTGGTAATTCATTTATGATTTGATTGACTACCGTTGTTTTTCCGCAGCCCGTTCCACCGGCAATTCCGATTATCAACATACTAAATTAATTTCCATCAAAAATAAGTATTTGGGACGAAACCAAACTGTTGGGTAGAACTTCTTTCTATGTTAAATTAAAGTTACCTTTTGATTAAATTGTTAATTCAACCCACTTTTTAAAAATTTTATGACATCTGTCATATATTTAGCAAAAGCCTTGTTATAGCTTTGTTCGCTTAAATTAAAAACCAGAATACCCCATATTTATTAACGGTTAATTATAAAACAACAAGAATAAAAACTTAAAAGACATGAATATTTCGCACATAGAACATATTGGAATAGCAGTAGATAACTTGGAGGAATCTATAAAATACTATGAAGGGGTCCTAGGCATGAAATGCTATTCAATAGAAGAGGTTGTTGACCAAAAAGTGAAAACAGCCTTTTTTTTGGTTGGCAATACAAAAATCGAATTATTGGAAAGTACATCACCTGAAGGTCCCATAGGTAAATTTATAGCTAAAAAAGGGCAAGGAATCCATCATATTGCTTTCGCAGTTGATTCTGCCACTGAAGCTTTAAAATTGGCTGAGGAACGGGGAGTGACCCTAATCGACAAGCAATCCCGTAAAGGCGCAGAAGGTTTAAATATTGGTTTTCTTCATCCTAAATCAACCCATGGCGTACTTACAGAGCTTTGTTCCAAACAAAAATAGTTGAACACTTACAATGAAATATAAAATAGGCAACCTTTAAATACAATAATGGCAAATCAAGATAAAATAAACGAGCTCATTGAAAAAAGAGTTGAGGCAAAATTGGGAGGAGGTGAAAAACGTATAGATTCACAACACGCTAAAGGAAAATTAACTGCCCGTGAACGAATAGACATATTACTCGATGATGATAGCTTTGAGGAGTTTGATATGTTTGTTACGCATAGATCAAAATCTTTTGGGTTGGATAAACAAGTTTATCTTTCAGATGGCGTTGTTACAGGTCATGGCACAATTGACGGTAGGATCGTCTATGTATTCTCCCAGGATTTTACGGTATTTGGCGGATCGCTTTCTGAAACATATGCCTTGAAAATATGTAAAATCATGGATATGGCCATGAAAGTAGGAGTGCCTGTTATTGGACTCAATGATAGTGGTGGGGCTCGAATTCAAGAGGGGGTAAAATCATTGGCTGGTTACGCCGAAATTTTTCAAAGAAACATTATGGCTTCCGGTGTTATTCCCCAAATTTCCTCGATTTTAGGTCCTTGTGCTGGTGGAGCTGTTTACTCTCCGGCATTAACTGACTTTACCATAATGACAGACCAAACAAGTTATATGTTTGTTACAGGTCCTAAAGTGGTAAAAGCGGTTACTGGGGAAGTTGTAACGACAGAACAATTGGGAGGCGCAAATATTCATTCCACAAAATCAGGTGTTTCCCACTTTTTAGCCGAATCCGATGAAGAAAATCTAATGCTTATTAGAAAATTAATGAGCTACCTACCTTCCAATAATCTTGAAGATCCACCAAGTGTTGTCACTTCTGATCCTATTGATCGATTAGATGATATCCTAAACGATATTATACCTGAAAATCCAAATCAACCTTATGATATTATTGATGTTATTTCTACAATTACAGACAATGGCGAATTTACGGAAGTACATAGAAATTATGCAAGGAATATAGTTGTTGGTTTTGCACGATTCAATGGTCGATCAGTGGGTATTGTTGCAAATCAGCCTAAGTATTACGCAGGTGTATTAGATTGTGAAGCTTCAAGAAAAGCTGCCAGATTTGTTCGTTTTTGTGATGCTTTTAATATTCCTTTAGTAACCTTGGTCGATGTCCCTGGTTTCTTACCAGGAACAGGACAAGAATATGCCGGAATTATTCTCCATGGCGCAAAATTATTATTTGCATATGGGGAAGCAACTGTGCCTAAAGTTACCATCACGCTTCGTAAATCGTATGGCGGGGCCCATGATGTTATGAGCTGTAAACAATTACGTGGCGATTTAAACTATGCTTGGCCAACGGCAGAAATTGCGGTTATGGGAGCAAAAGGCGCTGTAGAGGTTTTAGAGGGGTCGAATATTAGAAAAATAGAGGATGCCGAGGAAAAATTAGAGTACATAGAGAAAAAGGAAGATGAATACAATACAAGGTTTGCAAATCCGTATGTAGCTGCAAAATATGGCTTTATCGATGATGTGATCGAACCTAGAAATACACGATTTAGAATTATCAGAGGACTAGAATTACTAGCTAATAAAAAAGAAGTCAATCCTCCTAAAAAACACTCAAACATCCCATTATAATGAAACACAACCTATTATACATTGATCAAATAAATGAAGGTTATGTTATTTTGATCACAGGATTATTAATTGTTTTTAGCGCTTTGCTGGTCCTTTCCCTATTTTTTAAGTTTGGGCTTCCATATATGCTTTTTATATACAAGATAATCACTAAAGGAAAAGATAAAAAGTTCAAGGATATTGCCATTGAAGCGGATAAGGGTTTTACAGGGGAAATTGCAGCTGCAATTTCAACGGCAATCCATATGTATTTAAATGAACAGCACGATAGCGAGAATGCGATATTGACAATTAAACAGGCGAGAAAATTATATTCTCCTTGGAGTTCAAAAATATATGGTACACAGAACAGACTTTAACCAATTACATCATTTGTTTTGGATTTTTTTAAAAGGAAAATCCAGTATATAAGAAATCATAGTAAGAATGAAAAATTTTGAATTTAAAATAAACGAAAACACATATAGTGTTAAAATAGTTTCACACGAAAAGAATATTATTGAATTAGAGGTCAATGGTACATCCTATGCCGTAAAAATGAAAGAAGCTATTGCTAAAGCTAAGACTCCAACGCTAGTTCGAGCTGCATCACAAAGACCTTCAGAACCTTTAAAAGTAAATCCAAGCTCATCAAAAACCACAATTGTTGCACCTATTCCTGGGGTGGTTTTATCAATTGACTCCAAAGTTGGCGATACCATTAAGGTAGGAGATAGATTAATGGTTTTGGAAGCCATGAAAATGGAGAACAACATTGTTTCCGAAAAAGCCGGGGTTGTTACTGCTGTCCTGGTAACCGTGGGCCAACAAGTTCTGCAAAATGAAATAATGATAGAATTGGAATAAAAATTCAACAGTTAAAGATTCTTTACTTCATAAATGAAAATTCACATAAGAATCTATAGTTGTAAATAGGAAAAATAATGAAGAAAATAATTTTAATATTTGGAGTTCTATCACTACTTATCTTTATTAAACCTGCCTTAGGTTTTAATAAGGATACTGCTCCAAAAGATTCAACCTCTTTGGTTTCTGAGGAACAACTTGATCAGCTGGAAGGAGGAAGTGTTTACCAAGACGCTTTTAAAGGTATTAAACAGTTTTATAAATATACTGGATTTGCGAATGCCACCCCGGGTAATTTGTTGATGATTTTAATTGGGATAATATTCATATATCTAGGTATTAAGTTTGATTATGAACCATTGTTGTTAATACCAATTGGCGCAGGTGTAATTCTTGGGAATATTCCATTTGTTCCTGGAAATCAAACCGGTATTTATGAAGAAGGTTCGGTTTTCAACTATTTATATTTTGGGGTTGTAAAAGGTGTTTATCCTCCTTTGATATTTTTGGGTATCGGGGCAATGACGGATTTCTCGTCATTGATTGCCAATCCGAAATTGATGCTTTTGGGAGCTGCTGCACAAATTGGAGTTTTTGCCACATTCATGGGGGCGCTGTATTTGGGCTTCAATCTTCCCGAAGCAGGTGCCATTGGTATAATTGGCGGTGCCGACGGCCCTACGGCCATTTTCCTTTCATCAAAACTCGCAAATGGTATCAATATATTACCAGACGGCACCACTGTAAAAAACCTCATAGGACCAATTGCCATTGCCGCATATTCGTATATGGCCTTGGTGCCTGTAATTCAACCTCCTATAATGCGGTTGTTAATTTCCAAAGAAGATAGGAAAATCAAGATGAAACCACCGAGAGCGGTTTCACAAAAAGAAAAAATGATTTTCCCAGTGGTTGCTTTATTGTTAACAACCTTCATTTCCCCTAGTGCCTTGCCATTGCTTGGTATGCTATTCTTTGGTAACTTACTAAAGGAATCTGGAAGAACGGAAAGACTTGCTGATACTGCTCGTACCAAACTCATAGATATTGTTACTATTCTTTTAGGAGTTACCGTTGGGGCATCAACACAAGCGGATATATTCATCACAAAAGATTCGATGATGATATTCGGGCTTGGAGCCATTTCTTTTGTAATTGCAACTATGGGTGGTTTACTTTTCGCTAAATTTATGAACCTGTTTTTAAAAGGAAATAATAGAATAAATCCGTTAATCGGTGCAGCAGGGGTTTCCGCCGTACCTGATAGTGCACGGGTGGTACATGCCGAAGGTTTGAAATCCGACCCAAGTAACTATTTGTTAATGCATGCAATGGCACCTAATGTTTCAGGGGTTATTGGTTCAGCAATCGCTGCAGGTATCATATTAAGTTTTTTAGGATAATGAATGATTCAATTTTTTACTGGATATAAAATTAATATTTAACAAAATGAAAATACCAAACGTAATGTCAGCTGAGGAAGCTGTAAAATTGATAAAATCGGGGAATAGGGTACTAATTCAAGGAGGATCGGCAACGCCACAGACTTTGGTAAAAGCCATGGTTCAAAGAGCACCTCATTTAAAAAATGTTGAGGTTGTTCATTTACATACAGAAGGCGAATGTGGGTATGCAGCACCGGAATTAAGGGATAGTTTCCATACTAACGCTTTCTTTATTGGTGGAAATATAAGAAAAATGGTAGGCGATACCGTTGATTATATTCCTATTTTCTTAAGTGATATTCCAAGTTTATTCCGTCAAGGGTATATGGATCTGGATATTGTTTTGGTGAATGTTTCCCCTCCCGATAAGCATGGATTCTGTTCTTTGGGAATTTCCGTTGATATCGTGATATCTGCTATTGAAATGGGCAAAAAGGTTATAGCGCAAATAAATCCCCGCATGCCGCGTACATTCGGTGACGCTATAGTTCACCTTAATAATTTTAGCGCATGCGTGCTTGTTGAGGAAGAAATCCATGAAATGAAATTTGTTACACCCACAGAAGCGGAAAAATCAATTGGTAAGAATATTGCAGAGCTTATTGAAGATGGAGCTACCCTGCAAATGGGCATAGGCGGTATTCCCAATGCAGTATTAACCTATCTAACAAATCACAAAGATCTTGGGGTGCATACCGAAATGTTTTCCGAGGGAATAGTGGATTTGGTGGAAAAAGGTATAGTAAATGGCTCCAAGAAAAAACTCAACCCTTTTAAAATTATTTCAGGATTTGCAATGGGTACTAGACGTTTATACGATTTTATGGATGACAACCCTGAAATTGAAATGTTGGATATTGCATATGTAAACGACACGGCCATAATCCGTCAAAACCCCAAAGTAACCGCAATTAACTCTGCAATTGAAATCGACTTCACTGGTCAAGTTTGCGCCGATTCTATTGGAACAAGAATGTTCTCAGGTGTTGGAGGTCAAATGGACTTTATGCGCGGAGCTGCCTTGTCATTAGGTGGAAAACCAATTATTGCCATAACTTCAACTACTTTAAAAGGAGTTTCGAAAATTGTTCCAGCATTAAAACCAGGCGCCGGGGTGGTAACAACACGTGCGCATGCTAGATATGTGGCAACAGAATTTGGTATTGCTGAATTATTTGGAAGAACCCTAAAACAACGAGCAAAATCTTTAAGGGATATCGCACACCCTGACCATAGGGCAGATTTGGACAAAGCTATTTTTGATAGATTCGGAAGTAGTTTAATGACTGTATAACCTTATTAACTTTATTGAAAATCATAGATATCACCATTAATAGTATATATTATGAACGATAGAAATAAATCTCTTTTTTCAGATTTTGGTCCTGTTTCAAAACAGGATTGGATGGAAAGGGTGAATATTGATTTAAAAGGAGCTGATTTTGACAGAAAACTTGTTTGGAAAAATTTGAGCAACATTGATATTCAGCCTTTTTACACTGAAGAAGACAAACAGGATTATTTAAAAAATACTGGCGAAAATTCCCAGTCTTTAATTAACTATAGATGCATTTCGACACAATCAGTTGAAAGTGCGAATAAACAAGCTTTAAAAGCAATTGAAGAAGGTATCAACGGTTTGCTTTTTGATATTAAGGAAAATCAAAAGGTTTCTAAACTATTAATGGGAATTGATTTGAATGAAATTACGGTTTCATTTATTTTAAGATCTAATGAAGTATCCTTCGCAACCGATTTCTTTGCTTATGTTAAAGACAAAAAAGTGTCTTCTAAAAATCTAAAAGGTTACTTTGATTTAGGATTGATATCCAATTATGTAACCGAAGAACACCATGATGTTAATAGTTTTGATAAGGCTTCGGAACTTGTACTATTGACTTCTGATTATCCAAGCTATAAAGCGATTACGGTTTCAGGATGTGAATATTTGGATTCAGGCGCGAATCAGGCCCAAGAGGTTGCATATACGCTGAATTCACTTGTTTTCTTAATTGAAAAATTTACTGAAAGAGGAATTGCAAAACAAACAATCTTCGACAATTTAAACTTTCAACTGGCGATTGGATCCGAATATTTCGTCGAAATAGGAAAATTTAGGGCGTTCAATAATTTACTTCAAGAAGTTGCCAATAAATATGGTGTTTCCGAATTCTCAAAGACGGTTACTGCCAAAACTTCCATTTGGAGTAAATCGATTACAGATGCGCATACCAATTTATTACGGGCCACCACTGAAGCTATGTCGGCCATATTGGGAAATGTTGATGGCATTTTTGCAGATGCTTACGACAAGGAATTTAACGAAGTTTCGGATTTCTCAAGTAGAATTGCCGGTAATATTTCTACCATTTTAAAAGAGGAATCTTACTTTGGCAATGTGGCGAATCCCGTAGATGGTTCGTATTATATAGAAGAGGTGACCGCCAAAATTGCCGCCAAGGCATTGGAACTCTTTAAGGAAATCGAAGAATATGGAGGTTTTTATAAATCATTTGAAAATGGACAAATCCAGGAACGGATTGCTGAAATTCGTTTGAAAAAAATACAGCTGTTAAGTCAACGCAGACTGGTCATGGTAGGTGTTAACAAGTATCCCAATTTAATGGAAACGGTTTCTTCAACAATTCTTTCTATGGAAACTGGGAGCAACCCAAAACTTTTAAAACCAAGAAGAGCTTCTTTGGAATTGGAAGCTATACGGAAAGTTACTGAAGAACTTGTTGAAAAAACGAACAAGCGCCCTATTGTTGCACTTTCAAGTTTTGGAAATTTAACCATGAGAAAAGCAAGAGCTGCCTTTGCCTATGATTTTGTAGGTGTTAGTGGATTCACTGTATTACCCGAAAAAAGTTATGATTCCGCTAAAAGTGCCGCAGAGGAAAGCGCCAAATCAAATTCGAATGTTGTCGTTATTTGTAGTTCAGATCAAGATTATGATGAAGGCGCCCTTGTCTTTGTAAATACATTTAGAGCTTTAAATAAGGATAAAGTGCTTTTATTGGCAGGGAATCCTATCCATTTGATGGATGAACTGACTGAAGCCGGTTTGGACGGATGTATTCACATGAAATCGGATGTTATAACTACAATTTCAAGAATTCAGAATAAAATCAAGGAAACCATTAAACCCCTAGAAGTATGAGACCGGATTTTTCAGATTTAAAACTAAATGCAGCTTCCAATCAAAAAGCTGCCACTTCAGGGAACCAAAAAATATGGAATACCCCTGAAGGTATACCAGTAAAAAAGCATTTTTCAAGAGATGATATAAAAGATGCCGAGCATTTAAACTTTGCGGCGGGCATTCCTCCTTTTACTCGAGGACCATATAGTACCATGTACGTTACTCGACCTTGGACAATTCGTCAATATGCGGGATTTTCAACGGCTGAAGAATCCAATGCATTCTATAGAAGGAATTTGGCTGCTGGACAAAAAGGACTTTCCGTTGCCTTTGATTTAGCTACTCACAGGGGATACGATTCCGATCATCCACGTGTAACAGGGGATGTCGGAAAAGCAGGTGTTGCCATTGATTCAATCTTGGATATGGAAATTTTATTTGACCAGATTCCATTGGATAAAATGTCGGTTTCAATGACAATGAATGGTGCCGTACTACCAATTATGGCATTTTATATAGCGGCTGCAAAAAAACAAGGTGTTGCTTTGGATCATTTGAGTGGGACCATTCAAAATGATATTTTAAAGGAATTTATGGTTCGGAATACATACATCTACCCACCATTGCCATCCATGAAAATCATCGGGGATATTTTTGAATATACCACTAACAATATGCCTAAATTCAATTCAATTTCAATTAGTGGCTACCATATGCAAGAAGCAGGGGCTACTGCGGATATTGAATTGGCCTATACACTGGCCGATGGGATGGAGTATATTAGAACTGGATTAGAATCAGGATTGAAGATTGATGAATTTGCACCTAGATTATCGTTTTTCTGGGCCGTGGGGATGAATCACTTCATGGAAATTGCAAAAATGCGCGCTGCACGCATGCTTTGGGCGAAAATTATAAAACAATTCAATCCCAAAAATCCAAAGTCAATGGCTTTGCGCACACATAGCCAAACTTCTGGATGGAGTTTAAGCGAGCAAGATCCCTTTAACAACGTTGCCAGGACGTGTATAGAAGCAATGGCAGCCGGTTTGGGAGGAACGCAATCCTTGCATACCAATGCCTTGGATGAAGCCATTGCATTACCTACCGATTTCTCGGCAAGGATTGCTCGTAATACCCAAATTTATATTCAGGACGAAACGCAAATAACAAAAGCGGTAGACCCATGGGCCGGTTCATATTATGTAGAATACCTTACAAAGGAAATAGCCAAAAAAGCCTGGAAATTGATTGAAGAGGTTGAAGAGCTTGGAGGTATGGCAAAAGCCATTGAAACAGGTGTTCCTAAAATGCGAATCGAAGAAGCTTCTGCACGTAAACAGGCTAGATTGGATTCTGGACAGGATATTTTGGTTGGTGTAAATAAGTTCAGAACAAAAGAAGCCTCCAATATCGAAATATTGGAAGTGGACAATACTGCTGTGCGGGACTCCCAAATTGAAAGATTGAAAAAGCTTAGGGCAAATAGAGATCAAGGAATTGTCGATGCCAACTTAGCGGCATTGTCTAAATGTGCGGAAACCGGTGAAGGTAATTTATTGGAATTGGCAGTCGAAGCTGCTGAAAATTTTGCAACTTTGGGTGAAATTTCCGATGCTTTGGAAGTTCATTTTGGGCGTCATAAAGCCGATACTAAATTAATAAGTGGAGTCTATAGTAAAGAAGTGGATAACGATAGGACATTTGCAAAAGCGCAAAAATTAGCTGATAAATTTGCTGAGATTGAAGGACGTCGTCCCCGAGTAATGATTGCAAAAATGGGACAGGACGGTCATGACCGGGGAGCTAAAGTAGTGGCTTCCAGTTTTGCTGATCTAGGTTTTGATGTTGATATGGGGCCTTTGTTCCAAACACCGGAAGAAGTGGCAAAACAGGCAATTGAAAATGATGTTCATTTTGTTGGGGCTTCAAGTTTGGCTGCGGGCCATAAAACCCTGATACCTCAATTAATTGAAGAATTGGCTAAATTAGGAAGACCTGATATTATGGTATTTGCCGGTGGTGTTATACCTACCCAGGATTATGATTATTTATATAAAAGAAAAGTAGTGGCGATTTTTGGCCCTGGTACCGTGATTTCAGAAGCAGCAATTTCTATTATGGAAAATTATTTGGGCCAGGAGTAATACTAAATTATAAGCAAGGAGGCAGTTTAAAAAATCTTGTCATATGCCTTTTGCGAGGCACGAAGCAATTTGTGGGTTTATTGGTAATATATAACACATTACTTCGCTATAGCATGTCTTGAGCGAGAGTCGAAAGGTTCGTAATGACGACTATTTAGACTTTTTATACTCGTCAATAATGATTTGTGCCGCTTTCACCGGCGATATTTTTGCAGAAACAACATCTTTTTCGAGAACCGAAAGATGTTTGGCAATATCCTTGGAGCCGTAAAACAATTGTTTTAATTCTTCATTGATATTGTTATACATCCATTGTATTTTTTGGTGATTTCTATTTTTTTGGAAATAACCATTTTTCAAGACCAATTCCCTATACTTTGTTACTTCCTCCCAAACAGTATCTATTCCAATATTTTTTATTGCAGAAGCTGTGGTGACCACCGGACTCCATCCTGATTCTGAAAGTGGAAAAATATGCAGTGCATTTTGATACTGAATTTTTGCAATTTCACTTTTGCGAATATTATCACCATCTGCTTTATTGATCACCACCATATCGGCCATTTCCATAATGCCCTTTTTTATACCTTGTAATTCGTCCCCGGCACCAGATAACATTAATAATAAAAAAAAATCTGTCATCCCATGAACGGCAGTCTCGGATTGCCCAACACCAACTGTTTCAATTAGGATTACATTATATCCTGCAGCTTCACAAAGTAGCATGGTTTCGCCTGTTTTATTGGCTACACCACCAAGAGTATCACCAGTAGCGGAAGGTCTGATATAGGCATTTTCCATATTCGCCAATTCTTCCATTCGGGTTTTGTCCCCTAGAATACTACCTTTTGAACGTTGACTACTTGGATCAATGGATAAAATACCAACTTTATGTCCTTTGTTAATAAGAAGTTTCCCGAAAACTTCGATAAATGTACTTTTACCTACACCAGGAACACCCGTTATCCCTATTCGAATAGAATTTCCAGAGGCAGGTAAAATAGCTTGGATAATTTCCTTTGCCAGTATTTTATCACTTTCAAGATTACTCTCGATTACTGTTATCCCTCTCGAAAGAATAACTCTGTCCCCTTTCAAAATACCGTTGATATATTCTTTTGCCGATAATCTGCCTTTAGTTTTGTAGTTTTTCATAAAGTATTGAATAATAACAGATTACCAGGTTTGTAAAGTAATCAATTTTATGTTCAAATAATATTAACTTTTAAGTTTCTGGTAGAATGGCAAAGATAACCATATTGCGAAAATGCACCCTTATGAACTATGTATTTTTAAATAAGTGTGACTAATTTGAAATATTCTTTCCAATCATTTAAAAGAAATATATTTAGATATAGTTGATGTTGAATAACTAATCTGCTATAATGGTTTATTCCAAGTATAATCCCACTTTTCTAAATAGGTAAACGACTGGTATAGCTTTGAAAAACATGATAAAATTCATGTTTAAATTTGTTATTTATATGTAATGTTGTTAAGTAAATATGGGTTACAATCAAATGCTTTTTTTGATAATTAACCGAACATAAATCAAAATTTTAAAGCGCTTTATAAAATGCAAAAAAAAATTAGGGGCATATCTTGAAATGATACACAATTAAGTATGGAATATATTTTCTATATTGAATAACTCTTCAACAAATCATTAATAAATATCAATACATCTTGACATATGGACAATAAATTTAAGGTTTCAGTAAACGAGAATTTAGTGTTTCAAATCAGTAATGAGGATATTGCAAAAATTGATGCCTTACCGACCAATGGCAACAAGTATCATATTTTACAGGATAATAAACCATTTTTAGCCGAAATAATAGCTTCTAACTTTAATAAAAAAAAGTATTCGGTTAAGGTGAATAACAGCAGGTATGATGTTGTTATTTCCGATGGCTTGGATCTTTTGATAAAGGAAATGGGATTTTCTTTGGGTTCTACTAAAAACGTCGGCTCTATTGTAGCACCAATGCCCGGTTTAATTTTGGATATTAATGTAAGTGTCGGACAGGCTGTCAAGGAAGATGACCCATTGTTAATACTTGAAGCCATGAAAATGGAAAATATAATTTTTTCACCAAGAGTAGGAATTATAAAGTCCATTTCAGTAACTAAAGGCGAGGCTGTGGAAAAGAAACAACTGTTGATTGAATTTGAATAGCTGAAAAAGAGACAAGCTTCAAGAGGCAAGATGTTGGACTAAAAAAGTGATAATGAAATTAAACAGAAAACATTTTGGTATTGATTCTTGATTCTCGGCTTTTGTTTCATGTTTTTGCATCTTAAAATAACACGAATGTTAGATTTATACTTATATAAATGAAAAAGATTTTAATAGCCAATAGGGGTGAAATAGCGATTCGGGTAATGAAAACGGCTCAAAAAATGGGTATAAAAACTGTTGCAGTTTATTCTACTGTAGATAGGAATGCTCCCCATGTAAAATTTGCAGATGAAGCGGTTTGTATAGGAGAGGCACCTTCAAACCAATCGTATCTTATGGGTTCAAAGATCATCAAAGTCGCCAAAGAACTTAATGTAGATGGCGTTCACCCTGGCTATGGGTTTTTAAGTGAAAATGCCGTTTTTGCGGAAGAGGTTGAAAAGAACAATATCATATTCATAGGACCAAAATCAAAAGCCATTCGTGTAATGGGCAGTAAACTGGCCGCAAAGGACGCAGTTAAGAACTATAACATTCCCATGGTACCAGGTATTGATGAGGCTATTACCGATGTTAAGAAAGCCAAAGCTATTGCCAAGGAAATAGGTTTCCCCGTATTAATAAAAGCTTCTGCAGGTGGCGGTGGCAAGGGTATGCGAATCGTGGAGCAGGAAAAAGATCTTGAATCGCAAATGAACCGTGCTATAAGTGAAGCGACTTCAGCTTTTGGCGATGGATCGGTATTTATCGAAAAGTATGTGACATCCCCGAGGCATATTGAGATTCAAGTGATGGCAGATAGTCATGGTAATATTCTTCATTTCTTTGAAAGGGAATGCAGTGTGCAACGAAGACATCAAAAAGTGGTTGAAGAAGCGCCATCCTCAATCTTAACTCCCAAATTAAGGGAAGAAATGGGTATTGCAGCAACAATGGTTGCTAAAGCTTGTGATTATTTAGGGGCAGGTACCGTTGAGTTTTTGATGGATGCTGATCACAAATTCTATTTCCTTGAAATGAATACCAGGCTGCAAGTAGAACACCCAGTCACTGAATTGATAACAGGTGTTGATCTTGTTGAATTGCAAATACGGATTGCGAGAGGTGAAAAGCTCGAAATCAAACAAAAAGATTTAAAAATCAAAGGCCATGCCTTGGAACTGCGTGTATACGCAGAGGACCCATTGAATGATTTTTTACCAAGTGTAGGTAAATTGGAAAAATATAGATTACCCTCAGGGGAAGGTGTTCGAATCGATAATGGTTTTGAAGAGGGTATGGATGTTCCTATCTACTACGATCCCATGTTATCAAAATTAATCACTTATGGTAAAAATAGGGAGGAAGCTATCCAATTGATGTTGAAAGCGATTGAAGATTACGAAATTGAAGGGGTACAAACAACCTTACCTTTCGGTAAATTTGTATTTGAGCATGATGCCTTCCGTTCAGGAATGTTTAACACTCATTTTGTAAAAGATTATTATTCCCCTGAAGTACTTAAGGCCAAGATGAATGAAGAAGCTAAAATAGCCGCAATAATAGCAGTTAAAAAATATCAGGAGGACCAAAAAATTTTAAGAATACCAACATTTTAGACTATGGATCCAAAATTGAAAAAGTTACAGGATAGAGTTGGACTTGCCCATATTGGTGGGGGTCAAAATAGAATTGATAAGCAACATTCAAAGAAAAAATTAACGGCACGGGAAAGAGTAAATTATTTATTGGATGAAGGTTCTTTTGAAGAAATGGGTATTCTTGTTACACACCGGAGTACCGATTTTGGTATGGAAAAAGAAATGTATTTCGGGGATGGTGTAGTAACTGGGTACGGTACTATAGATGGCAGATTGGTTTATGTGTATGCACAGGATTTTACGGTTTTCGGTGGTGCTTTGTCAGAAACACATGCCGAAAAAATCTGTAAGGTTATGGATTTGGCTATAAAAGTCGGTGCCCCGATTATAGGTTTAAATGATTCTGGTGGTGCAAGGATTCAGGAAGGGGTTATGTCTCTGGGTGGTTATGCGGAAATATTTTTTAGGAATGTCCAAGCTTCAGGGGTAGTGCCACAACTTTCCGCAATAATGGGTCCGTGTGCAGGGGGTGCAGTGTATTCACCTGCTATTACTGATTTCACCTTAATGGTAGAGCAATCAAGTTATATGTTTGTTACAGGCCCCAATGTGGTGAAAACTGTAACTAATGAAGAGGTTACTGCAGAGGAACTAGGAGGTGCCAGCACCCATGCAACGAAGTCTGGCGTCGCACATTGCACTTCCGCGAATGATGTAGCCTGTATGGAAGATCTAAAAAAGCTATTGAGCTACTTGCCTCAGAGTAATAAAGAGGTACCTAAAAATCTACCATATACTTTGAAAGAAGAGATTCGGGATGAACTTCGAAATCTTGTTCCGGATAGCCCAAATAAACCTTATGACATGCATAATGTCATTAAAGGTATTATTGATGTGGATACATTTTTTGAAATACATAAGGATTTTGCCGAGAATATAATCGTAGGTTTTGCCAGACTTGGTGGTCGAAGTATTGGGATTATTGCAAATAACCCAATGTTTTTGGCTGGTGTCTTAGGGGTAAAAAGTTCAATTAAAGCGGCAAGATTTACACGTTTCTGTGATGCTTTTAATATTCCCTTATTGGTATTGGTCGATGTTCCGGGATTTTTGCCAGGAACTGATCAGGAATGGAACGGAATTATCGTTCATGGTGCAAAACTGTTATATGCTTTGAGTGAAGCTACGGTCCCAAGGGTTACCGTAATTACGCGTAAAGCCTATGGAGGTGCTTATGACGTAATGAATTCCAAACATATTGGCGCCGATTTCAATTATGCATGGCCATCTGCCGAAATAGCGGTTATGGGTGCTAAAGGAGCCAGTGAAATAATTTTCAGAAAAGAAATTAAGGCTGCTGGGGATCCAGTTAAAAAATTAGCGGAAAAGGAAGCTGAGTATGCGACAAAATTTGCACATCCTTACCGGGCTGCACGCCGTGGATTTATAGATGAGGTGATTCTACCGGAAAACACACGACGTAAATTGATCAAGACATTCAGTATGTTGGAAGGTAAAGAAGTAAATTCTCCACAAAGGAAGCATGGAAATATCCCGTTGTAGCTTGAGTTCGGTGCACAATAAATGAAAATTCCAGAAAAGACCCTAGTGATTAGATCCTTAGGGTCTTTTTTAGGCCCTTCTATTGAGGATTAAAATTGAAAAATTATTACCAATGGATTTGATGGAAAGGGCTACTTTTGCCGAATGCAAAATGAAAATGTGAAGCCGAATTTTGAATTTATTGCACTAATGGCAGCATTAATGTCTATCGTAGCATTGGCGATTGATGCCTTATTACCTGCGATAGCTAAGATAGGAATATCGATTCATAGTTTGGATGCCACCGATAATCAGCTGCTTATTACCATGATTTTTTTAGGCCTGGGTGTTGGCCAATTGTTTTTTGGACCGTTATCTGATTGCTATGGTAGAAAACCTATGGTTTATATAGGGTTTGTTGTTTTTACAGCAGCCAGTGTTCTTTGTGTTTTAGCTCCTTCGTTAGAGTGGATGATTGTTGGGCGTATTCTTCAGGGAATAGGATTATCGGCTCCAAGAACTATCGCAATATCCATTATACGCGATACCTACAAAGGAGATTATATGGCAAAAGTAATGTCGTTTGTAACAGCATTTTTTATTTTAATTCCTGTTGTGGCCCCGGCATTGGGGAAAGCAATTTTGGATGCTTTCGGATGGGAGGCAATTTTTTATTTCCAGTTATTGTTTGCGATGTTCGTTGGCATTTGGTTTTGGAAACGACAGGCCGAAACACTGCATCCTGAATTTAAGATTCCCATTACAAGCCATGTTTTTATCGACGGCTTAAAGGAATTATTGAAATATAAGGAAACAATGGCATTTACCATTGTTTCCGGATTGATTACAGGTTCATTCTTGGTATATCTGAGTGCTTCACAACATATATTTGAAGATCAATATGGTTTGGCGGATGAGTTTCCTTATATATTCGCGGGGTTGGCCATTTCAATAGGGTTGGCAACTTTTTTAAATGGAACTTTGGTCTTGAAATTCGGTATGCGAAAACTTTCGTTCATGGCATTGATCGTGTTTACTGCATTTGCACTATTATATGTTGTACTCTTTTGGAATGCTGAAAACCCCAGTATGGTAATATTAATTGGTTTTCTTTCAGTTCAGTTTTTTTGTTTAGGATTTGTGTGGGGTAATCTGCGCTCCATAGCTATGGAGCCCATTGGTCATATTGCTGGAATTGGCGCAGCTATTACCGGTTTTATTTCCACCCTTTTATCGATACCCATTGCGGCTTTTGTCGGCAGTTTTGTTCAAGAAACCGTACTTCCTATGTTTATGGGATTGGCCATTTGTGGATTACTTTCTTTAGTAATTTTTATTGTAATGCGCAACCAAACTTCAAATCAAGCGAATTTTTCGGTAGAGAAGCTATAAAAAAACCGTTGCCAATTTTTAGCCATGGGAATGCTGTTTTAGAGGGGAAACCTAACTTCCCTCCTAAATACCACCTTGAGCACCCGCCTGCCTATGGCACGGCACACATAGGGAAGTAGGTGCCAAGGTCGGTGTTGTTCCTTATATTCACACTTGCGGGTAACATTACTTGGATTTAGAAAAATATTTTCCTCTTCAATAAAATCTATTTATAGTACATTATCCATAATCTCCTTAACTATTTCAGGATTCAATAAGGTACTTGTATCACCTAAATTGGAGGTATCATTACTCGCTATTTTTCGAAGAATACGGCGCATGATTTTGCCACTTCGTGTTTTGGGTAATCCGGATACAAATTGAATCTTATCCAATTTGGCAATTGGTCCTATATGCTCTGTAATTTGTTGATTTATTTCCTTGCGAACGTTTTCCTTATCACGACCTTCCCCGGTTTCCTTTAGGATTACAAATCCGTAAAGTGCATTACCTTTGACATCATGTGGGAATCCTACGATAGCGGATTCTGCAACCGCAGGGTGTTCATTAATCGAATCCTCAATTGGCGCTGTTCCTAAATTATGTCCAGATACAATGATCACATCATCCACACGGCCGGTAATTCGGTAATACCCAACGGCATCCCTATTCGCGCCATCGCCAGTAAAATATTTGTTTTCATAGGCCGAAAAATAAGTCTCGCGATATCGTTCATGATTACCCCATATGGTCCTGGCAATTGATGGCCATGGGAATTTTATACACAATCGCCCTTCTACTTGATTACCTTTTAATTCTTGCCCTTGTTCATCCATCAATGCGGGTTGCACACCAATAAAAGGGAGCGTGGCAAATGTCGGCGTGGTTGGGGTAACATAGGGTATTGGTGTAATCATTATGCCCCCGGTTTCCGTCTGCCACCAAGTATCAACAATTGGGCTACGCTTTTTACCCACATTATTGTTATACCAGTGCCATGCTTCCTCATTTATAGGTTCACCAACTGACCCTAAGACTTTCAAAGAAGACAAATCATATTTTTCAACAAAATTCAAATTCTCCTTTGCCAAGGCCCTAATTGCAGTTGGTGCCGTATAAAATTGATTCACTTTGTGTTTTTGTATCACTTCCCAAAAACGTCCGTGGTCAGGATAGGAGGGGACCCCTTCAAACATAACAGTAATTGCACCATTGGCCAATGGGCCATAAACGATATAGGAATGTCCGGTAATCCAACCAATATCGGCTGTACACCAAAACACATCATCGTCTTTATATTGAAATATGTTTTTAAAAGTATAAGCAGTATAGACCATATAGCCACCACATGTATGTACCATTCCTTTTGGTTTGCCAGTGGAGCCAGAGGTATAAAGTATGAATAGGGGATCTTCGGCATCCATAATTTCAGCATCGAAATCTGCGTAGGCATTATTCATAAGAGGCGCTAGCCATTTGTCCCGCCCTCCTTTCATTTGAATTTTACCATTAGTACGTTTAGCCACTAAAACTGTTTTAACCCCAGGACAATCTTCCAAGGCTTTATCTACAATACCTTTTAAATCAATTGATTTGCTTCCACGATATGAGCCATCTGAGGTAATGACCATTTTGCAATTACTATCGTTTATTCGCGTTGATAATGCATTCGATGAAAATCCGGCAAATACCACAGAATGAATTGCCCCCATTCGTGCACATGCCAATACTGCATATGCCAATTCTGGAATCATCGGAAGATAAATGCAAACCCGATCTCCTTTTTTAATCCCATTATCGACCAAGACATTGGCCATTCTACATACATTTTCATGTAATTGACCATAGGTAATGTGCTCTGCCTCTTCTTTTGGGTTGTTGGGTTCAAAAATAATTGCTGTTTTATTTTTTCTTGTTGGAAGATGTCTATCTATACAATTTTCAGTAATATTCAATTTTGCACCTTGAAACCATTTGACTTCAGGTTTTTTAAAATCCCATTCCAAAACCTTGTCCCATTTTTTACGCCAAACAAAATGTTCTTCGGCGATTTCCTCCCAAAAAGCTTCTGGGTCGCGTACTGATTTTCTATAAACCTGATAATATTCTTCTAAATGTTTAATGTGGTAGTTGCTCATGCCTAATATCTATTTGTTATAAAATTATAAAATTGTTGCAAACGGTTATAATTAATTCCCATAATGATTTTAGGAAAAAATTAATGGCTGGAAGCATCCCCTGCGCCACTTGGAATCCTTATGTTTTCAACAATTTCCTGAACTTCCAATGGGGGGTCCGGTGTGAATTTCATAATTATAAGTGCAACAATGAAATTGGCGATCATTGCAACTGTTCCAAAACCCTCGGGCGAAATTCCAAACCACCATTCTGATCTGTCAGGTATTTCCCCTATCCAACCTAATTTAAATTTGGCCATATAAAAAAGCATTAAAGAAATACCTACTACCATCCCGGCTATGGCCCCTTCCTTATTCATTTTTTTATAAAAAATACCCAATACCAAAGCAGGAAAAAATGAAGCAGCTGCAAGGCCGAATGCCAAAGCAACTACCGCAGCAACAAACCCTGGAGGGTTAATACCAAAATACCCTGCAACGCATACTGCAATAGTTGCAGACATCCTAGCTACCCAGAGTTCTGCCCTATCAGAAATATTTGGTATAAAAATCTTTTTAATCAGATCATGGGAAACCGATGCGGATATTACAAGTAAAAGACCTGCCGCAGTTGAAAGAGCAGCTGCCAATCCACCTGCTGCAACCAAGGCAATTACCCATGCAGGCAAATTTGCAATTTCAGGATTGGCCAATACCATGATATCATTATCCACTACTAATTCATTATTATTTTTATCCCCGGTATAGTTTATTATACCATCTTGGTTTTTATCAGAAAATGTCAGAAGTCCAGTAACCTCCCAATTTTTAAACCATTCTGGCATAGCAACATAAGGTTGGTTACTGACCGTTTTGATCAAATTGGTTTTTGCAAAAACTGCAACAGCCGGAGCGGTTGTATACAATATTGCAATAAATAAAAGTGCCAAGCCAGCGGATTTTCGGGCATCCCTGACCCGTTTAACAGTGAAAAACCTAACAATTACATGTGGAAGACCTGCCGTACCTACCATAAGGGCCAAGGTAATAGAAAAAACATCGATCATACTTTTTGAACCATCCGTATATTCAGCAAAGCCCAATTCAGTAGAAAGTCCATTTAATTTTTCCAGGAGATAGGTTCCTGAACCATCATTCAATGTTGAACCCATACCCAATTGTGGTATAGGGTTGCCGGTCATTTGAATGGAAATAAAAATTGCAGGCACCATGAAAGCGAATATAAGTACACAATACTGTGCAACTTGGGTATAGGTAATTCCTTTCATTCCACCTAAAACGGCATAAAACAATACTATTACCATACCTATTGCTACACCCGTGTTGATATCTACCTCTAAAAACCTTGAAAAAACAACACCTACACCGCGCATTTGCCCTGCTACATAAGTAAATGAAACAATCAACGCACAGAAAACCGCAACAATACGGGCAATTTTGGAATAGTACCTATCACCAATAAAATCAGGGACAGTAAACTTTCCGAACTTTCTAAGATAAGGAGCCAATAATAAAGCCAAAAGCACATATCCCCCTGTCCAGCCCATTAAGTAAACCGAGCCATCGTAACCAGCGAATGCAATGATTCCGGCCATCGAAATGAACGAAGCGGCCGACATCCAATCTGCAGCTGTAGCCATACCATTGGCAAGGGGTGAGACACCACCACCGGCGATGTAAAAATCTTTGGTAGAACCTGCCCTTGACCAAATGGCAATGCCTATGTACAAGGCAAAGGTTATCCCAACCAATAAATAAGTCCAGCTTTGAACGCTCATATATTAAAATTATAGTTGGTCCTTAGTGTTCGTCGTACCCGTATTTTTTGTCTAATTTGTTCATTAAACGGACATATACAAAAATTAAAACTACGAACACGTAAATAGAACCTTGTTGGGCGAACCAGAAACCAAGTTTGAATCCACCAATTTGAAAATTGTCCAAAACATTTTTAAACAAAATTCCCGCACCATAGGAAACCGCAAACCAAATGGTGAGCAGAATAAACAGATAGCGGATATTATCTTTCCAATAAGCGGTTGCTTTTCTTTGTTTATCGGACATAGGAAGTGGTCAAGATTAAATAATTAGTATTAATTCCACTAATATAAGTAAATGCGCCCATTGTGCATGAATGTAAATTAATTCGGAAAAAAGACCACCCCACTTGAAGAGTCCCTATTGGAACCTGTAACTGAGCTCAAAACATTTATTTCATGTTCTACTCTCAAAACACCCATCAAAGCGAATACCAGAGCTTCTTTATATTCAATCAATGTATTGGAAGGTAGTACCAATTTAATAGTGCTGCCAAGCTTTTCTTTTAAGGTTTTAATTAAAAAGTGGTTCAAAGCACCGCCACCGGTTATAAATAATGTGGAGCTTGACTTTTCATTATTGGCTTTAACTTGAATCCCAATCTGTTCACAAAGATGATGTATAGAGGTGTTGAGCAGATTTTCAACAGAGTCCTGTTGGGATTCGATTACAGGGACTACCTTATCTGTAAACCATTCGTATCCTGTGGATTTTGGAAAAGGTAATTTGTAATATTCCAAAGCATTCAAATCTTGAAGCATTTTTGAATTGACAGTGCCTGTACTAGCAAGTTTGCCTCCATTATCGTAAGATAAATCAATTTTTTGGGTAATATGGTTCAAGATCATATTAGCGAGACCAATGTCGTATGCTATGCGCTTGTCGTCTTTTTCAAATGAAATGTTGCTGATGCCACCAAGATTCAAGCAAAAATCATAATTACCAAAAAACAACCGATCACCAATAGGAACTAGTGGCGCACCCTGTCCACCTAAGGCTACATCATTGGTACGAAAATCACAAACAACCTTGCTTCCACTTTCATTGGCCAGGTGTTGACCTGAGCCAATTTGATAGGTAAGTCCGTTTGCTGGCTGGTGATGGGTGGTATGACCGTGACTGGCAATGAAATCTGGCCTTAAATTATTTTCTTCTATAAAGGACTTCACCTCTTTTCCCAACCAGGTACCATACGTATTGTTTAGAATCAAAAGTTCATGTGCCTTGAGATATATCGAATTTTTAAGGTTTCCCCTCATTTTAGAATCATAGGGAACACTTTTTGTCAGCACAATTTTATATTCCCAACGGTTCAATTTTTTCCAGATATGGCAGAATATCAAATCAAGGCCATCTAGGGATGTGCCAGACATCAATCCAATAACTTTATATTCCTTCATAAATAACGGTAATGTTCATTTGTAAAAATACTCATATTCGAAATAATTTGAATTTGATAAAATAAAAACAGAATAAGATATTTTTCAATTGAATTTCAAAATCATTTATCGCTAGGGTTTCTAAATATTGGTTAAAATTTATATCTTTCTACAAATTGGGAATTAACCTTAATCAATGTACATTATATTGAATATATAATTATGTATTTTATGTTTAAGTTCGTACTTTAGTAGCTAGTTGTTTTTTATAAAATACGAAGCCTACCAAGTGAAAAATCCATATTTAAATGTAATAAATGAAAAGGATTCAAAATGTACCAGTTCTCGAGTAAAAATCAATTCACCTTTATATTAACCGATTCTAAAAGTAATACACTATGAGTAAGATCAAAAAAGAAAAAACATTAACTCGCCGGGATTTTGTTGGCAGAACTTTAGCTGCGTCGGCTGCGTTTACCATTGTACCATCTTATGCGATAAGCGGATTGGGGCATACGGCGCCCAGCGACAAATTAAATATTGCCGGTATAGGCGTTGGTGGTATGGGTCTTGCTAACCTCAAGAACTTGACCTCCCAAAATATTGTTGGATTATGTGATGTTGATTGGAAATATGCTAAAGGGGCTTTTGATCTATTCCCAAAAGCTAAAAAATACTGGGATTGGCGTAAGATGTTTGATGAAATGGGAAGTGAAATTGATGGAATTGTTGTTGCAACTGCCGACCATACCCACGCCATTATTTCAGCGCATGCCATGGCGATGGGAAAACATGTCTACCTGCAAAAGCCATTAACGCACTCTGTATATGAATCCAGATTATTGACGAAGTTGGCTAAATCGAACAAAGTTGCTACCCAAATGGGTAACCAAGGAGCGTCTGGTGCAGGTGTTGCTGAAACTTGTGAAGCTATTTGGAGTGGAGCAATTGGGGATGTGACAAGAGTTGAGTCTTTCACTGACCGTCCTATTTGGCCACAAGGATTGAATACTCCTGAGAAAGGTGATTGGGTACCTGAAACATTAAACTGGGATTTATTTACGGGTCCTGCTAAAATGCGTCCGTTCAGTGAAGTATACCACCCATGGAACTGGAGAGGTTGGTGGGATTATGGTACCGGTGCATTGGGCGATATGGCTTGCCATATCCTGCATCCCGTGTTTGAAGGTCTAAAATTAGGTTATCCTACCAAAGTTCAGGCAAGCTCATCGTTGTTATTGAATGATTCTGCCCCTGTTTCACAAGCAGTTAAGATGACTTTCCCTTCTAGAGGAAGACATGGCAAGATAAAATTACCTGAGGTGGATGTACATTGGTACGATGGTGGTGTAAAACCTATGTTACCTGATAATTGGCCTGCTGGAAAGAACCCGAATAAATCAGGTGGAGGAACATTCTTCTACGGAACCAAAGATATTCTTCATGTAGGTTGTTATGGTGTTCAACCAGAATTATTATCCGGCAAGAAGATTAATGCTCCAAAGACCGAAAGAAGGGTCGAGGATGAAATGAAGCTTGATTGGGGCTCAGGTGCCCATGAAATGGATTGGGTACGGGCATGTAAAGAGAGTCCTGAAAACAGAAAACCATGTACTTCGGATTTCGCGGAGGCAGGGCCATTTAATGAAATGGTGGTAATGGGAGTACTTGCCGTACGTCTTCAAGCTTTGAATAAGACATTACATTGGGATGGTGAGAGTATGAAGTTCACCAATATTGGGGCTAATGAAGAAATTAGAACTGTTATTAAAGATGGATTTGAGATTCATGATGGCCACCCAAGTTTCAAAAAAGATTGGACCGACCCTATGAATGCAATCGAGTATTCTCAAGAGCTTATCAAGCACACCTATAGGGATGGATGGTCCTTGCCAGAAATGCCTAAATAAAAGATTTTAAATATAATTCAATTCATATAAAATTTTAAATAATGAAAAAAATAAGTTTAATTGTAATCTTAAGTTTTATAATGCTTCCCTTGCTATCGAGTTGTAAGGATAAGACGGAAAAGAAAGAGGAAGCTGAAGTGGAAGCTGAAGTTAAAATGGAGACAGAAGCACCTTTGAATACTCTTACCCAAGCCGAAAAAGATGATGGTTGGGTAATGCTTTTTGATGGAGCAACATCCGAAGGTTGGAGAGGCTACAAAAAAGATCATTTCCCAGAAGCTTGGAAGATTGCTGACGGTACCTTACACATTGTTGGTTCGGGCCGTGGAGAAGCGGGGAATAAAGATGGTGGTGATATTATTTACGACAAGCAATTTGACAATTTTAACCTTAGCTTGGAATGGAAAGTCTCTGAAGGAGGTAATTCCGGTATTCTTTATTTAGGCGAGGAAGAATTGGATTATATCTGGAAAACTGCACCAGAAATGCAAATATTGGATAATGAAAGGCATCCTGATGCCAAATTAGGTAAAGATGGCAATCGTATGGCTGGGTCATTATATGATTTAATACCCGCTAAACCGCAGAATGCGAAACCAGTAGGCGAGTGGAATAAAATAGAACTTATTGTTTATAAGGGTACTGTTGTTCATAAGCAGAATGGTGAAACTGTTGTGGAATACCACTTATGGACACCTGAATGGAATGAAATGGTGGCCGGTAGTAAGTTTCCAGCTCTTAATCCAGATTGGGCCGATGTTCCTGCAAAAGGATATATTGGATTGCAAGATCATGGTGATGATGTTTGGTTTAGAAACATTAAACTAAAGGAACTTTAGTAAAAAGTTCTTAGAAGTTTGAGACTGTTTGGAGATTCTTTGATTTCCAAGCAGTCTCTTTTATTTTATACCAGTTACTGTACTTAAAACTTCGATCTTCCTTTTTAATGATACTTAATAAGGGATATCCTTTTCCAAAAAATAACTTGATTCGCAATATTTAGTTGCCAATGGTTACTGGCAATTTACCTTTTGCCTCTACGGTTCCCAAAAAGTGTTGGGCGGCATTCTCTTGAAAAACTTCAAAATCCTGATAAACAACAACAACAACTTGTGCTTTTTCGAAATCAATCATATTTAATACATATGGATTCCCAAAATGATATAAGACTACATTTTTGGTATTTAGAAGCTCATTAATGAATTGAATTTCTTTGTCTGAAATACCAAAATTATCAGCAGGTTTTGCTTGAGGGGGAAATATCGATAACAGAATGTTTTCTTTATTGATTATTTGTTTGTGAATAGAATCAATGCTCCCTTCTTTTAATAAAAATTGATTGAAGTCATAATTTATTTCAATATCCTTAATAAAATGATTGTCGGTAATATGTGAATATGAAATGCTGGAAAATCCTTGATCTTTGAATTTGGTAATTTTATCTACGGTTCCAGAAAATAATGTAATACTTTGTAAGGCGAGTTTTTTATTTAATTCGGTTGGGTCAATGAGTTTTGAATCGCTGTCAATTTCTACTTGCAATGCTTTTTGCTTAAGTTTCCATACGCGTTCAAAGGCTGCTTCAATTTGATTTTTAGTAGCATTTTTTAAGATCATTTCTATCCCTTCCTTGGTATGTTCAGCAAAACATAAAATATCATTCCCAGCATCAAAAGCAAGCCATTCGAGTTCCCCTTCCATTGCATAGTTTTTCGAAACTGCATGCATATTCAAAGCATCTGAAATAACCACTCCATTAAATCCAAGTTCATTTCTTAGTAAATCGGTAATAATTTCTTTCGAAATACTCGATGGAATATTTTTGCCACCTGATAAGGCAGGTACCGATAAATGTCCTACCATCACAGAATCAACCCCATTCTTGATCAACATTTGAAAAGGATATAATTCGTTATTCAAAAGTTCGGCTTTTGTTTTATTAATTACGGGAAGTCTTAAATGAGAGTCTGTGGCCGTATCCCCATGACCCGGAAAATGTTTAACGCTTGATAAAATACCTTCACTTCGGGTGCCCTTGATATAGGCCAGCGCTTTTTCAGTTACTTTGTGCTTGTCGTTGCCAAAAGAACGATATCCTATTACAGGGTTATCGGGGTTATTATTGATGTCTACAACTGGCGATAAATTATAATGTATGCCTGCTGCTTTGCAATCTTGTGCTATGTTTTTGCCAACTTCAAATAATACTGAATGGTCTTGTAAGGCTCCCAAAGTAATGGCATATGGGTATCGGGGTGTATTTTCTATGCGCATGGCAAGACCCCATTCCGCATCAATGGCTATGAGCAAAGGAATTTTGGCGACTTTCTGGTACCGCCGAATCAATGATTTTAGTACTTCAAAACTTTGTACATTATAAACAACTTTTTTCTTGCCATCATAGTTGGTGGCCGCACTTGCTCTGCTATGAAAAAAGCAGAGGCCCCCAATACAGTTATCCTGGATCAGTTTTTCAAGCTGTTGTATCTCTTCTTCCGTATCATTGATAAAAGCAGCTGGCATAAACAGCTGCCCGACTTTTTCAGCATCGCACAAAGTACTTTTAGCATCGAAAAAAGCTAACATTTTATTCATCTGTGGCTATCGATTTTTTTCCGAAGTCTGCGGGATATTTAATA
This sequence comes from uncultured Flavobacteriaceae bacterium, assembly GCA_963762065.1. Classification (GTDB taxonomy): domain Bacteria; phylum Bacteroidota; class Bacteroidia; order Flavobacteriales; family Flavobacteriaceae; genus Maribacter_A. The sequence goes on from CAVXJE010000005.1 coordinate 200,985, forward strand.
AATTTTAATAAAAATAAGGCGGGTAGTGCTGCGATTACAACCCAAACAAAGAATCCACCGTAACCCAACCATTGCTGCATAAAACCGCTTATCATACCAGGCAGCATCATACCCAGTGCCATAAATCCTGTAGCAATAGCGTAATGTGAGGTTTTTGATTTTCCTTCGGCAATAAAGATGAGGTACATGAGAAAGGCAGCAAACCCGAAACCATAGCCAAATTTTTCGAAAACAATTGTGGTGGTCACAGCTACTACATTAGTAGTTTTTGTAACCGCCAATATAGCATAGAGTATATTTGGTACATTCAAGGAGAGTATCATCGGTAGCATCCATTTTTTAAGACCATCCCTCGAAATCAATATCCCTCCCAGTATACCACCAATCGAAAGCATTATTACACCTACAGTACCAAAAAGTACACCAAGTTGCTGCGTAGAATAACCAAGTCCACCTTTCTCCGCGTTGTCTAATAAAAACGGCGACGCCATTTTTACAAGTTGTGACTCGCCTAATCGATAGGTGAGTATAAAGGCTAGAGCGATACCGATACCGGGTTTTTTAAAAAAGGAAGCGAATACTTCAAGAAAACCTTTGGGCTTTTCGGTGAGAATAGCCGCTGAGGTTTCGTATTTTGGGGTTACAAAAAAGTTGGATACAGTCAATGCCAACATCAGAAAAGCCGCAGCTGTCATGGTAATACTCCAGGCTTTGGCATTGTCGCCATATTTCTGTTCAAGGAAACCTGCCATAAAAACGATCAGTCCTTCACCGGTTACCATTGCCAAACGGTAAAATGTACTCCTCATGCCCACAAAAAAGGATTGCTTCTTTTCCGTAAGTCCCAACATATAATACCCATCGGATGCAATGTCATTTGTGGCTGAGGCGAAAGCTGCCATCCAGAAACAGGCTAGGGTAGTGGTAAAGAACATATTGGTGGGCAGTGTAAGACCCACTCCAAGCAAAGCCAATGCAATAACCAATTGCATGCCCAGAAACCATTTACGCTTAGTGCTTTTCAAATCAACAAACGGACTCCACAATGGTTTTAAAACCCAGGGCAGATATAGTAGACTTGTATACAGGCCAATATCTTCATTGCTGACACCTAATTTTTTATACATTATGACCGATACGGTTACCACCATTACATAAGGTAACCCTTGCGTGAAGTATAAAACGGGTACCCAAGCCCAAGCCCATTTGTCTTTTTGAACCATCTATTTTGTTTGATTTAAATGTATGATAATTGGGTTGCTTTCCTGTCCAAATTTGTTGATAAATGTCATGGCGAGATGTTTTTTTTTACCAACTATATTTTTTGGAATGTTGATTTTATTGTTAGCCAGAGGTATTTTGGATATTAGCTTTTTAATAGGATAATCCAATTTATTCTTTTTACCTGAAGCATATACCATTGCATATCGAAAATCTTCTAAATTATTGAATTTCAAACTAATAAGGTTAATTTCATTTTGTATTGACTCAAGATTGATGGAATCATTTCCTTGGTTTGGAGCAAATGGGGAAACAGGCGGGAGCGCCGGTGTTGTGTAATATTTCTTTTTAATATATTCAACAATATCAGGATTGTTTTTTATGAGACTCTTTGCACTAAAGAGTACATTGCCTTTTACAGTTTCTGTTTTCCGTGCGAGTTTTATTTGATTAGGGAGCTCCTTTTTATTTTCCCAAGCCTTATCACTATTATTCCTTACTTTATAGGCACCGTTTCCTATATAGAGATTTGTGTTTGAGGTATTATTTGCCCACCAATCGACTATTTTTTTGTGCGATGCTACTGGCAAATCCATACTCCAATAGACTTGAGGTACCAAGTAATCTATCCAACCGTTTTCCATCCAAGTCAAAGGGTCGGCATATAAGTCTTCATAGGTGGTTTGTCCTGCTTTGGTATCAGAACCCTTGGGATCGGTCGATTTATTTTTCCATACCCCAAACGGACTTATACCAAATTGTACCCAAGGTTTAGATGATTTTATGGTTTGGTGGATATTCATGACCAATGAGTCGACATTGCTTCTACGCCAATCTTCCAATGATTGTTGTGGAAGGCCATGGTATGCAAATGATAATGAATCATCGAATATTTCGTCTTTTATTTTATAGGGATAAAAATAATCATCAAAATGAATGGCATCCAAATCATAGTTCGTGACGACTTCCTTCATAATTGAAACCAAACGCTGACGCACTTCCGGTAACCCAGGGTTGTAATAATACTTTTTACCATATCTCAGCATCCATTCAGGGTGCAGGTTAAAATCGTGCGTTGGACTTAATATATCGGTCTTTAGGTCGAACGTGGCTCTATAAGGATTTAACCATGCGTGAAATTCAATACCCCTCTTATGGGTTTCTTTTATCATCCATTCTAAAGGATCGAAGCTGGATTCTGGTGCCTTGCCTTCCTTTCCAGTGGAAAAACGAGACCATGGAGCATATTTTGAAGGGTAAAACGCATCACCAGCGGTGCGTACCTGAACAATTAAGGCATTGAAGTTTAGACGGTTATAATACTCCAATATTTCAAGGAAATCTTTTTTTTGTTTATCTATTCCATCCGAACCACTTTTGGGCCAATCAATGTTAACTACCGTTGCTACCCAAACACCTCTAAATTCTGTTTTTGGTTTTGATAAGGTTGGTTCAATAACCCCGCAGGAAGTAAGGCTTAAAATAAAAAGAAAACAGATTTTTTTTACCATCATTATTTAAAAAAGGCCCATTTTCATCTAAAAATAGGCCTTTTATATCTACAATTGTTTTTTATTCGAATTTGTGTCTTACAAAAGCTTCCATCGCAGCATAAGCAGCTAAACCTAGGGCATTATATTTTGAGGCGGTATCCCTATTACGTTCTTCTGCCCTCATCCAAAATTCCCGTGCATCATCACCTTGGAACATTACGCCGTCTTTTTGCGACTGGTGGCAAAAAATAGCATAGCGCTTTTTCAATACCTGACCAGGGCTCATAGGTACTGCCATTTCAATATCGTTGATATCCCATTCATGCCATGCACCTCGATATAGCCACAACCAACAATCTTTCATAAAAGGCTCTGATTTTAAATGTTCCATAGATTCCAATATAGCGTCTAGGCAAACTTTGTGCGTGCCATGTGGATCGGCCAGATCACCTGCCGCATAAATCTGATGGGGTTTTATTTCTTTGATCAAACTACTAACAATGGCAATATCATCTTCAGATAATTTATTTTTCTTGATAGTGCCCGTTTCATAAAATGGTAATTCCAAGAAATGGACATTGGAATCTTTTAAACCAAGATACCTTGTGGCTGCAAATGATTCCCCTTTTCTAATATTCCCTTTAAGTTTACGTATTTCTGATGAATCGGCGGTGAATTCATTTTTATTATGTATTGAATCGATTATTGCCTGTGCTTCTTCCGATGCATATACACTTTTGGCTATTTCAGCAAATTTAAGAGCCTCAGTATCCGATACTGCAATGTTACCAGACGTCTGGTAGGCCACATGAACTTCATGCCCTTGTTCTACCAACCTATCAAAAGTACCTCCCATGGAAATAACATCATCATCAGGGTGTGGACTGAAAATAATAACTCGTTTTTTAACGGGTAATGCTCTTTCTGGTCGGCTACTGTCATCTGCATTGGGCTTGCCTCCTGGCCAGCCTGTTATGGTATGCTGTAATTTATTGAACATTTTTATATTCAAATCATATGCATCTTCCAATGTTAGTAACCCCGACATTCCATTATCATTATAATCCTTATCGGTTAAACTTAGAATAGTTTTATTTGTTTTTTCGCACAGCCAGACAATAGCCTTCGCTTTAAGAATTTCGGTCCATTCACAGGACTCAACCAACCAAGGGGTTCTATTTCTGGTTAATTCACTTCCTGCCGCCTCATCCAGTATAAATGTGACATTGTCATGTTTTTGTAAATAGGTAGCTGGTACATGGGAAGAAATTTCTCCCTCAATCGTTTTTTTAATAATATCCGCTTTGTTGTTTCCCCATGCCAACAAAATAATTCTTTTTGCACTTCTAACAGTCGCAATTCCCATGGTAATTGCTTTTCTCGGGACATTATCTATCCCTAAAAATGCTGGCGCTGCATCAACACGGGTAATATGATCCAATGTAATTATCCTTGTTCCAGAATTATAGTGCGAACCTGGTTCATTGAAACCAATATGTCCTGTTCTGCCAATTCCCAATAATTGAAAATCCAGTCCCCCGAAATCCTTTATTTTCTTCTCATAATCCAAGCAATATTCAATAACTGATTCATTGGGTATTTTTCCATCTGGAATGTGGATATTCCCAGGAAGTATATCAATATGATCGAATAAATGCTCATGCATGAAATAAAAGTAACTCTGCATGCTGGTTTTATCCATGGGGAAATATTCATCCAAGTTAAAAGTAACCACGTTTGAAAAACTCAAACCTTCCTCTTTGTGCATTCTTACCAATTCTTCATAAACTTTTATTGGAGATGAACCAGTGGCCAAGCCTAAAACACATAACTCACCTGATGATTGCTTTTCTTTAATTAAATCAGCAATTTCCTGTGCAACTCTTATAGATCCCTCGTTTGAGTCCTTGAAAATTACATTGTGTATTTTTTCAAAACGGGTTTCTTCAAACTTGCCAGCAGGTTTATAGCTGATATCTATTCCCGTTCTTTCAAAAGTTGTTTTCATAATTGGTTTCTCTTTATATTAATGCAAATGTATATAATAATTCGATTCGATGCTGTTATTTGCAATAAAAAATGCTGTTTTATGCAATAAATATTAATATATAGCTAAATATAGATTAAAAACGGAATAAAACAGCAAGTTAATTACTTTTATTATCTTTGCTTGAAATCATGCTTTACTTTATATGTTAAAAGAAGAACGTCATCAAACCATACTTACCCAGGTAGAATTGCACAATAGGGTTTTATTGACAGATATTGCTGATATTTTGGATGTCTCAATTGATACCGTGCGTAGGGATGTAAAAGAACTTGATCAAGAAAGCAAATTAAGAAAAGTTCATGGTGGTGCCATTTCATTGGGTTTTACAACCAATAGCGCAAGGAATAACAATATATATGCACTTACCCAAAAAATCATAATTGCTGAAAAGGCAGCATCATTATTAAAAAACGGAGGCGTTATCTTTATTGATGGAGGTACTACCTGCCTTGAACTTGCAAGAATAATCCCAGCCGACAAAAGACTAACATGTTTTACACTTAGTTTGCCAGTAGCCATGGAGTTGAATAATAAACCAAATGTTGAGGTCATCTTTATTGGGGGAAAAATATCCAAGGAAGCGCAAATCGCCATTGGTGCAAGTGCGACAGCTAGTTTGTCTGAAATTAAAGTCGATTACAGTTTCATTGGCACTGGATATGTTGATGCGTCATTTGGACTAACCGAGTTTGATTGGGACATTGTACAAGTGAAAAAAGCCGTAATCAAGGCCTCCAAAAAAACTGTACTTTTGTGTATATCAGAGAAACTGAATTCACAGCATAGGTATAAAACCTGCGATATAAATGCTATTGATACCATGATAACGGAATTGGATTCGGATAGCAATCAATTGAATCTTTTTAGAAACCATGACATTCGTCTTATTTAACTGAAATGAGTTATAAAAAAATTACAGAAACTCCATCAAATCATGATAATTTGGAGCAGATGGATACCTCCATTATTCTTTTACACATGAATAATGAGGATAAAAAAGTAGCTGATGCGGTTTCCCTAGTAATTCCTGAAATCGCAGAATTAGTCGATGCTTTGGTCAAACGCTTTAAAAAAGGCGGTAGGCTTTTTTATATAGGAGCGGGAACCAGTGGAAGATTGGGGATTTTAGATGCTTCGGAGATACCACCAACATTCGGGATGCCCCATGAGCGTGTTGTTGGTTTAATTGCTGGTGGCGATTCTGCTATTCGAAAAGCAGTGGAATTTGCAGAGGATGATACCCAACAAGCATGGAAAGATCTCTTGAAGCATAATATTTCACAAGACGATGTGGTTGTTGGGATTGCCGCTTCAGGTACTACTCCTTATGTGATTGGGGGATTAAATGATGCCAAAGCAAATGGTTTACTGACAGCTGGGATTACCAATAACCCAGGTTCGCCACTTGCTAAGGTAGCTGATATTGCTATTGAAGTGAATGTAGGTCCCGAATTTGTTACAGGTAGCACCCGGATGAAAAGTGGAACTTCACAAAAGTTGGTACTTAATATGATTTCAACAGCTTTAATGATAAAAATAGGGAGAGTAAAAGGTAACAAGATGGTTAACATGCAACTAAGTAACACAAAACTCGTTGACCGGGGAACCCGTTATTTGGTGGAAGGATTGGGAATTGACTATAATGAAGCGGAATTGTTACTTAAAAAACATGGATCTGTAAAAAAAGCATTGGATGCTGAAAAAAAATAATATTCCTATTCAGTTATACTTTCCACTTCCTCTATTGTAACCATTTTATTAGAAGTATTCCCCCAAGAATTTAAAATATAATTCATGACATCGGCAACTTCCTCATCATCCAAACCCAAAGGATCCATAGTGTTATTATAAGTAACTCCATTAACGATTATCTCACCCTGTTTGCCATATTTTACGCCTCTTATACTCGCTTCCCGATTTTGTAATAAATAATCCGATTTTGCCAAAGGCGGAAACGTAAATGCAACACCTTTACCGTTTCCTTTATGGCAAGTAACGCAGAAATCAAAATAAATTTCACTACCACGTTGTATACTTTCTTCAAGTTCGGGGTCTTGAAAGAGATATAGGGATACCCCGAAGACCACAATTAGATATAACGGAAAGAACGTTTTCATTAAAAACTAATCTTTCGGTACCAGTTTATAAATTCCTTTGCCTTCCACTGCAACATAAATTAGTCCATCTGGTCCTTGTCTTACATCACGGACCCGGCCTAGATCAACCAATAATTTTTCACGATTCACAACCTTATTACCATCCAAGGTAAGACGTTCCAAATATTGAAAAACCAAAGAACCAACCAATAAACTGCCTTTCCATTTTTTATATTTATCCGATGTTACAAACGCCATACCGCTAGGTGCAATAGATGGCACCCAATAGTGGATTGGTTGTTCCATACCTTCCATTTCTGTTTTGTCGGTAATGGGCGTACCACTGTAATTAATGCCATAGGTAATCACCGGCCAGCCATAATTGGCACCTTTTTTAATAATATTTATTTCATCGCCTCCTTTTGGTCCATGCTCATGATTCCAGATAGCTCCAGTCTCAGGATGTTTCAATAATCCTTGTGGATTTCTATGTCCGTAACTATAAATTGCCGTTTTTGCTCCGTCTACCCCAACAAACGGATTATCCTCTGGTATTCTACCATCATCATAAAGACGGTAAATTTTTCCTCCATCCCTTTTTATATCCTGGGGATTCTCATCTCGGGCACCGCGCTCACCAATCGAAAAGTATAGATATCCTTCATTATCGAATGCAATTCGGGATCCAAAATGCTGCCCTTTGGTTGTATTGGGGGCTGCTTTGTATAATAACTCTTTGTTAATCAATGAATTACCATCTAATTTAGCCCTCATTATGGCCGTATGCCCACCTTTTTCTTCCCCTTCCTCGGATGCATAGGACAAATATAACCATCCGTTGTTGGCGTAATCAGGATGTAATGCCACATCCATAAGTCCTCCTTGTCCTCGTACATATACACTGGGAACATCGGAAATTGCTGTTTTTCCCCCATTTTTAATATGATATAGTGTACCGGATTTTTCTGTCACTAACATGCTTTGATCAGGTAAGAACGCCATCCCCCATGGAATCTGTAGTTCATCGACGAACAACTCAGCGGTAAAAGGTGTGCTTTTTGGTGTATTTGCTTCATTTTCAGCATCCTGCCCGCAGGAAAGATTAAGCGATACAACGAATAAATACAGGAGGATAATACTTTTTTTCATAATTTGACGTTAAAATTAAATATTATAATGTAGGCTATAAGGTCTAAAGATAAAAAGAAAATATAAGTTTAAACAATTACACTAAAGAATATACTTAATCCCCAATTCAAGGATATTCTTGCCAAAACTCGACTTAACCTATGCTCCCAAAAGGCCAACGGCATATATACTATGCTTTACTACTGCTTGTGTTATCTGTGGTATGCACTTCGGCTATTGCGAATACCAAATATGACATATTTGCTGGGATATCTACAGCAATAAGGCATTCAATTACGAATGATGATTCCATTTCCGAATCTGATTCAATGAATGAAAATATTGGATCAACAGAGTCACTAAAGAATAAAACCAAGTCGAATAGTACAACCGCTGCCCCAATGTTCATAACCATCATCCAAGGGGCAGATGAAGAAGTTGGTTGCCCTAATGACGGTAGTACGGTAGCACGATTTAATCTTTGTGGGGATTCGGATGATAGGATTATTTCTTTAGCTGGTGGCCCATTTGGATCTGTCTCATGGGAAGTATTGGGTGGTTCCTGTTCCCCGGATATCAATGAGGATTGCCCTGATACTACGAATTCTTGCTATACCCAGGTAGGTACATCCCAAAATTTCACCATTGATGCAAGTACAATACCTTCAACAACAGGAGCGGAGTATCGTGTCAGGGTGAATGGTTCTGGGCCTTATTACTATTTCAAAGTAAAGAAAAGTACCATAACACAAACTTATGTAAAACAGGATTTTATCTGTGGTGTACCCGGTAGAATACAAGTTACAAACCTTTCAAGTGCCTATGAATTTAGTATTAACAATGGTTCTGGATTTGGACCATGGCAAGGCCCGATTTTCAATAATTTAGTACCAGGGACATATATTGTTAAGGCTAGATTGCAAAATACCCCTAGCACTTGTGAGTATCCTTATGAGCCTATTACCATTAGTCAATTGGATATAGACATTGATGTAACTTTCACTGATGCTCTATGTAGTGGTGATACAGGAACTATTACGGTTACTGCCAACAACGTTCCTGGACCATACAAATACACCTTATTGGATAGTAGTGGCGTGGCACAGGAATTTACAGCCTTTATTCCTGACAATCCGTACACCTTCTCCGCTGTTGGTTTTGGCACTTATATTGTTCAGGTAGAAACCCAACAATGTACGGGTGATCCTTTAAATGGAATAGATCCCCCTAGGGAGAGTTTGGATACCGGAGGTAATCCCATAGTTATCGGGAATGGGTTATCGGCCTTGGATGCCTCTACGGAAGTGAATAGTAGTTTTGGTTGTTCTACCATTACCGATGTGGATATTACCGTCAATACTTCGGGAGGTTCAGCACCCTATACCTTTACAGTAAATGGTGGCCCAGCACAACCTTCATATACAGGAACAACTACCTATACGGTCACTTCGGCAGGTACCTATGACTTTTTGATTACGGACAGCAATGGATGTACCATTACGGCTTCATCGAATGTTGAGGATTTACTTCCCCCTGATGTAACTGCCAATGGCATTGATGGAACGTGTTCGAACGGCGGTGCAAAAATAAATTTCAATATAATTGATGCAAGGGGCTATAATTTATCATATAGGGTAAACGCTATTGATCCATGGGATACAAACCCTCAACTTTCAGTTCCGGCCGGTACCTATAATAATATTGAAGTTAGATATCAACAAGGCGGATTTGAATGTACAATGGCCTTGCCTTCGGTTACGGTAACCAATGTTGGTGCCATTACCGGATCAGCGATAAAAGTTGCTGATAGGACCTGTGATGGGACAGGAGGTACAAATGGTGGCCAAATAGATTTTGTGGGACCTTTTTCCGGGGGATCGGGTAGTGGTTATGTATTTAGTATAGATGGACTCAATTTCACAGGAGTTACAACTTATCCTAATTTATCACCAGGTACCTATACACCTATGATTCAAGATGGTGGTGGTTGTCGATTGGAACTTACACCAATAACAATATTGGATGTAGACCCTCCAACAGACCTTGATTTTCTACAAAGCAACATAAATTGTTCAGCGGGTACTTCCGATGTGCAATTAACGCCTACCAGCAATGCGCCCATAGTAAATTATTCGGTAGTAAGCCCTGTTAGCATTAATAATGGAGGTAGTGATACTTTTATAGGTTTAAGTACAAATACGTCCTATATATTCCAGATTACAGATGCCAATAATTGTACGTATACCGAAGCATTTACACCTGCTCAAATAAGTTCAATTAGGGCAAGGGTTAAATCAGGGGGGGATTTAAAAGTATGTACTGGTGCAACTGATGGTTTTGGGACATTCCTTATCGATGGTTTTGCAAATAATTATACCTATGATATTAATGGTGGCCTTTATACTGGTGGGCCGCAAAATGATTTGGAAGTTATATTGCCACCATCAGGAGCAGGGACCTATACAATTACAGTTACAGATGCTGATACGGGTTGTACAGATACGGCCGCATTTACCATTCAAGAACCAGCTACTCCTTTAACACTTGCAGGCACCGTGACACCAATGACTTGTGACAATGGTAATTTAGGTCGAGTTACAGCAAATGCATCCGGTGGTTGGGGTACTAATAGATACACATTGGTATATCCTGGTGGAGTTACTACCATTGGACCTAAATCAGGTAGAACTTTCGGTAGTCTTTCAATGGCAGGTACTTACACTTTATCCGTTGAAGATGCAGAAGGATGTACGGCTACATTTAATTTTGATTTATCGCCCGTAAGCGCACCTACAATAAGTTTAGACACGCCGTCATCGGACTTCTGTTTTGTACCGGCAACAGGAGCAACTTTGGCCGTTACTTCAACTGCTGGTACTGCTCCTTTGGCAAGCCACCAATATCGAATTAACGGTGGAACATTACAGGCAAGTCCAGTTTTCACTGGTTTGGCACCTGGCACATATACCTTGGAGGTTGTTGATGGTATCAATTGCCGGGATACGATCAATGTTACCATTAATCCGCAACTACGTGCGTATACAAGTATTGCAGCAGAAATACCTTGTGGTGGAGCGCCAGGGCAAATTAGGGTTATAGTTGCTGGCGGTTATACCGCAGGCGCAGGTACAAAACAATACGAGGTAAGTTCAGATAATGGAACAACATTTTCACTACCTGTTGCCTTGACATCCACTAACTTTTTATATCCTACCTCTACTCCTGGGGATTATATCTTCCGGGTAACCGATAACGAAGGCTGTATGGCCGATTCAAGTCCCATTACTTTGGATCCGCCCATTTCCATTGACCCAGCAACGGTCAGTATTATTCCTGCAAGTTGTGGTCAAACGAATAACGGAATTATTACGATAACACCAGACGCCTTAAGTGGAGTGCCTCCTTATGAAATTAGTTTTGATGGTGGTCCTTTCACATCACAAACAACATATTCCGATTTGAATGCAGGACAAACCTATAATTATTTGGTCCGGGATTCGAGAGGTTGTGAAACATTACCTGCTTCGGCAATCATTCCCTTGGATGTAACTCCTGCTCCAGATGCAGCAGTTTTACCAGTTGTGGCGACTTGTAGTGCAGGTGTTGTTGAAGGGGCTATTCAGGTAACTGGCGTTGCGGGGGGAACAGCTGATTTTACTTATATATTGCAAGATCAGTTTGGTACTGAGCTTTCTAGAATAGGTCCAACCGCAAGCACAGTCGAAACTTTTGCAAACTTGATACCGGGTATTTACACGGTTATTACAATTGATGCTTTGGGATGTAGGGACGAAGATACTGTTACGGTAACCCAAACAACGGTAAATGTAGTTCCTGACCCTGTTGTTCCTATTTGTAATATAGCTGGCTTTAGCAATACGGTCGAAATATTTGGTGGTACGGGCCCATTTTTGATTCGTTTAGAGAATGATCCCCTACCCGCAGTTAGTCCAAATATACCTCCAAGAAGACATACTTTTTCAGGTTTGCAATTTGGGGTAACCTATACAGTTGAAGTTACCGATATTGGTACAGGTTGTGTTTATTTGGATGAGATTCCTCCTGTTGACGGTCCTGGATTGGATGTTACGGCTAGTTCAACAGCTGGTTTCTGTGATGTAAACCGTAATGGGGAAATAACCTATACCATAACTACATTTGCACCCGGCGATAATTTAAGGGTTGAAATTCTTAATAATGATGATGGTTCTGTTACATTAATTGAAAATGTTTCGCCCGCGTCCGATCCTTATTCGAATACCTATTTGGCATTACCTGGTGATTATCAAATAATTGTAACCAATCTTACGGATAATTGTAATGATGCAACAGGCGTTATTATTGATCAAAACCTGCCCTCAATTGATATTTTGAATTTAATCCCGGCAAATTGTAACGCCAATGGTTCATTTACGGTTCAAGGAAATGGAGGTGCCGGTGGCCCTTATACTTTTGCATTTATGGATGCAGGTGTACCGCCAACTCCTCTAGATTTTGGGACCAATACAACATTTAACGGTCCTCCGGGTAACTATGATGTTTATGTTCAGGATATAAGTGGATGTATTTCCTTTGCAATTGCGGAAATAATTCCTTTAGACCCAGCTTTACCGGTACCAGTGATTTCTGTAGACAACCAATGTGATGTTTCGTCCCCACTTTTTGATATAACCGTGAGTGTACCTCCAACTGTTGATACACCAAGATTTACCTTGGGGGGTAATACATTGACAACAAACCCGGCGACCTTCCAAGTAAGTAGCCCAGGTAATTACATTGTGGATGTGGTGGATGCCAATGGATGTACAAGCCAAGGAACAGCCATTGTTTATGACTTTTTATCCGCTTCAGGAGGGTTTACAACCAATTCGACCTGTAATAATGCAGATGGTATTATCACCATAATACCTATCGGTGGTAGTGGCGATTTTACCTATGAACTTCAGGACAATGTTGGATTACCTCTTGGTCCTACAAACAACACAGGAATATTTAATGGTATAATACCAGGGGGTTATAAAGTTTTAGTAACCGATAATTTAGTGACCGATGGTGTTAGTAATTGTACATTCTTGGTCGATAATATAAACTTAGATCCAGCGATTTTACCAATTATATTGCCTACAATACCACAGGACGTATCCTGTAATGGTGCTAATGATGGCAGTATAGACATAATTTTACAACCGGGCACCGATGTTGATAGTCCAATTAGTTATCAATTGGTTGATTTTGTTACAAGAGCTCCCATAGCAAATAACAATTCAGGTTCATTCCCTAATTTAAGTCCTGGAAGTTATGAAGTTGAGGTTCTTTCTGCGAGGGATTGTCCCGCTTTATCTGGGGAATTGATAATTCTGGAACCACTTCCGTTTTCAATTAATGCCAATGCTCCCGATTTTGCATGTGAACCAGGTGCAAACAGATATAGTTCAACTATTATCACTGTGGGCATTGTGGATCCAGGAACTGTTGGCACCGGATATCAATATAGTATTACTGGATTCTCAAATTATCAAACCGTAAACACTTTTGAGATTGTTGATAATGGCTCACCTCAAAATATAACGGTGTATGCAATTGATGGTAACGGCTGTCAGTCTACCTTCAATTTACCAACAATTAATCCGCCTACCGATATAGTATCCACAATTTTGGAAGTGGATCCACTAAACTGTCGTGATGATGAACGCGTCAGGATTCAGGTAACTGGAACAACCGATTTTACGGTTACCACGGTATCAATTGCTCCAGTAGCACCGGTAACAAATACACCAGGTAATGATTATGTAGATGTATTCTTACCTGCAACAGGTGATTATATTTTTGAGGTGACAGACAATATAGCTGGTTGTGCTTATCCTATGCCTATACATACGGTTATTGAACCAATTGTCCCAACTGCGATTATTAGTGAAGCGAAAGCTGTAACTTGTTTTGTTCCAGGTAATGATGGGGAAATGTTTATTGAAGTAACCAATTATACAGGGCTTTACAATTATAATGTTTATAGTGGGAATGATCCAGGAAAGATTACGATTTTGGCTTCTGGCATTGGCTTAGATACTGCAAACAATCCTGAGACCATTACAGGTCTAACAGGAGGAAATTTCTTTGTTGAGGTTATTTCAACTGGCATACCATTTTGTTCGGGGGATAGCAATTCTGCGACCATTCGTACACCGAATGGCCCGTTGCAAGTAGACGCCATCGAGGTAGGAAACACAGGTTGTAATAATGATACTGGTAAAATTGAAGCAACTGGACAAGGTGGTTGGGATGGCTCACCTTATGAATACAGGCTATTAAGTAGTTCTGATGGTGGTGTGACATATCCTACAGAAGTAGCAATATTCTCAAATACCAGCGTATTTGTAAAACTTGCCAAGTGGGGATTACCAAGTCGAAATTAGGGATGTTGAAGGTTGTACAGATACTTTTGATATAAACTTGCCAGCTGTACCACCAATTGATGCTGGTATTCGAGAACCGTTATCATTACAATGTCCTGGTGGAAATAATGCCGTTCTAGAGGCATATGACCCTACTAGTGGCGATGTAATTACTGCTATTGCAGGGGCTTCAGGGGGTTATCCTGGGGCAGGATACAATTATAGGTTATTATATTTGAACAGTAATGATAATACTGATATAGGTTCTGCAAGTGGACTTCAAAATTCCGCAACCTTTATAGGTTCAAGCGGTGGGTTTATAAGCGAGGGTTGGTATGCTATCGAAGTGTCCTCAAGCTTTGATTGCCTATTTGTAACCATTCCATATTATGTTGATCCACCACCTCCTGTACAACCAAAATTGGTACAGACTCAAGTACCAGGATGTGGCGGATTGGGAGAAATGCGATTGACAATAGAAAACCCAGACGCATCCTTTACATATGAGTATGTAAGGCTCGAAAACGGAGTAGCAATAGGTTCATATACAGATATGGTAGGTACTTCAGAGTTGTTCCCAGGTACTGCGGGAATTACATACCAATTTGATGTGAGAAAGAAAAATGCGTCAAATACTTGTTTGCCTGTAAGATCTAATGGTATTACCATGACCGATGCCACAGGAATCACTTTACTACCAAATCAACCTGATGATATTTCGTGTGCTTCTGAACTCGATGGAAGAATAGAATCCTTTATCAATGGTGGGGTGGGTAACAATTTATTCTATTTATATGCAGGTGACCCTGTTGATGCCTTTAGTCCATCAGGTACTTCCACGCTGATACGTGGTCCCCAAAATGATGGGACTTTTGAAGGTCTTCCAGAAGGAACTACATATTATATAGCCGTTACGAGTGGTGTTACCTGTAGTGATATCGCGGGACCATTTGAAATAGAAAGGCCAGAGCCTATAATATTCAATGCAACACCTGCTCCTGTTAGCTGTAGTGGTATGGAAGATGGTACAATTTCTATTGAGGTAATCAGTGGAGGTGTAGGATTGATACAATTCGCAATTGAGCCACATTTTAATGAATTTTTCAGTGATCCTGCAAATCCAGGTGTCTATACATTCGAGGATTTGGCAGCAGGAAGCTATGAGATATTAATACAAGATGAAAATGGCTGTTTCGAAAAAGATGTATTAACCGTTACAGAACCAGACGAAATTACCATTTCTAATGTAACAACAACACCTGAGACATGTATAGGTTTTGCAGATGGTACGGCACAATTGACCGTGATTGGTGGGACACCATTTGTTGATCCACTAACTTTTGTTCCCTATTACGAAACTATGTTGGTAGGTCCAAACTCTGATGGTAGCGAGGTTTTTGTTCGTAATGATAATCTATTCTTTGATAATTTAATCGGCGGAGAGACCTATATTGTATTTATCCAGGATGCTCATTTATGTGGTACCGATATTATCGTTCCAATAGAAATTGGGGTCGACCTTACTGCGGAGGCAATTGTTCAATATGGTTGTGATGGGATTTTCCCGAATAGTACAGTAAATATCGAGCTGCAAGATACCAGTTTGTTACCAAGATTACTTTTCTCTTTAGATGTTGATGATGTTAACATGGCAGATACTCAAACTACTTGGGGCGATTTACCTCCAGGTGACCATACTGTTTATATTTATCATGAAAACGGTTGTACTAGTTTCGAGGAATTTACAATAGATAGTTATGACCCGCTAACATTAAGTGCTGTGAAAACAGGACCCAATGAATTAACAGCATTAGCCTCTGGTGGCTTTGGAGGATATGAATACTTTTTCCAGGGGGAATCCTATGGCACCGATACAATTTTCACTACAAATGAAAGTACGACTGTTACTGTTCGTGTAGTGGACCAAAATGGATGTGTCGCTGAAGTTACAGTTCCGTTTGAGTTTACCGGAATGTTGGAAATACCAAATTTCTTTACTCCTGATGGCGATAATAATAACGATGTTTGGTCTCCAAAGAACAGGGATTTTTTCCCAAATATTGAAGTCAAGATTTACGATCGTTATGGTAGGGTTGTGGCAATTTTAGACCAGGTTGCCAATTGGGACGGCAATTATGAAGGAAGCCCAGTACCATCAGGTGATTATTGGTATGTGGTTAATGCGAATGACAAAAGTAAGATTCGCTATGTTGGGCATTTCACCCTCTATCGATAAAGAGCACATCCATTAAATAAAATTTGTTTATCCGACTTCCTGCTTGTAATCGGAGAATGTCATTTCGATAGAGGAACGATTGGGAAATCACATATACTTGGGAACAGGATGTGATTTTTCCCAGAGCCTGTCCTGAGCCTTAGCCGAAGAGGTCGAAATAACACAGACCAAACCCAAAGGTCTCAGTGAAAATAAATTCAATATCCATGAATATGTTTTTTTGACATAAAGATGGAATATCCATAATAATAAAATAGAACCGATGTAATTATTTTTACATCGGTTCTTTATTTCTTAAACCCAATAATTCAATTACCAATCAAAATATAGTATCTTGAGGGTAATGAAATATATCATCTTTGCGAGCATAAGCTTATTACTATTGCAGGGTTGTGCGGCACAACCAAATATTCAACTGATAGACTCAGCCATGAACACTGTTGTTACGGAATCACTCAGTTATTACCTTTATTACCCAGAGTCCTATCAAGCTAATAAAGATGAAAAATTCCCGTTACTTTTATTTTTACATGGTGGAGGTGAATCAGGGGATACTCTTTCTACAATTAAATCAAACGGACCTCCAAAACTGATTGCTGAAGGTAAGCAGTTTCCATTTTTAATTCTGGCTCCCCAAAATCCGTATAAAATGAAATGGTGGAGCACAAGGGCCGTAGAACAACTATTGGATACTATTGTTGCCAATAATAGAGTAGACACGAATAGAATTTATCTAACAGGATTGAGTAGGGGAGGATCTGCTGCATGGGAAATGGTTGTGCAATACCCTGATAAATTTGCGGCTCTTGCGGTGGTTTGTGGGATGACACCTGTGCCCTATGCCTCTTGGATCAATAAAGATTTGCCTATTTGGGTATTTCATGGTGAGGAAGACCAGTCCATTCCCATATCAGAATCCGAGAATATGGTGAATAGATTATTGGAAATGGGTTACAATGTAAAATTTACCAGATATGCAGGTGTGGGCCATAATTCATGGGAAAAGGCTTATAATACAGAGGGATTATATGATTGGCTTATGCTTCAGAAAAAAGTTGAATAGTTACCCCAAATACTTAATTTAAATATTGTTGGTCTAGTTTGATGATTTGATAATATAGTAGTAATCTTAAAGGAATAATTTTTTGGAAATTCACATAAATGTCAACAAATAATATAATCATGAACAAATTATTCTTTCAACTTCAGTTTTTTTCACTTATCCTTTTGATTTCATTGTCGAGTTGCACAACTACCATTTTAACTCCCCCCACAGAGTATAGCGACCAAATCCGAATAAATCAAATAGGCTATTATCCAATAGCTGTGAAAAAAGCTGTAATCGTAAATGCTACTGAAAACGATAAATTCCAAGTGATTGACCAAAAGAATATGGAAGTAGTTTTGACCGGAAACTTATCGGATACCTTAAATTGGGAACTGGCAGGGGAAAAGGTTCGAATAGCCGATTTTTCCGAACTTCAGGATGAGGGTAATTATTATATTTTGATTGCTGGTTTGGGATATTCCTTTCCTTTCGAAATCAGGAAAAACGTATTACATGATGTTTTAATCGGTTCTGTCAAAGGCCTCTATTATCAGCGTATGGGCACTCCTTTATTGGAGAAACATGCAGGTAAATGGCATAGGGCAATGGCCCATCCCGATGATAGTGTACTTTTTCATCCTTCAAGTGGAAGAAATCAAGGTTTTCTAAATTCGCCCGGGGGATGGTATGACGCTGGTGATTATAATAAATATGTGGTTAATGGCAGTTTTCCTTTGGGACAATTATTTTTGCTTGAAGAACAATATCCAAACAGTTTTGATGATAAAGAACTAAATATACCTGAAAGTGGTAATGGGAAAAGTGATTATCTGGATGAGCTAAAATATGAAATGGATTGGTTATTGACTATGCAGGATGATGACGGGGGAATGTTCCATAAACTCAGTACGAATAATTTCGAGGGAATGGTTATGCCGATTAAAGCTACGAGCCAACGATATATCATAGGCAAGGGGACTGCTGCAAGTTTGGATTTTGCAGCCTGTGCTGCACAAGCTTCTCGTATCTTTAAAACAATCGATCCCGATTATGCCAATAAATGTTTGCTTGCAGCTAAAAAAGCATATGCTTGGGCACTATTGAATCCTGCTGTCGAATTTGTAAATCCCGAGGATATAAGTACTGGGCAATATGGGGACAAGAATTTTGATGATGAATGGTTTTGGGCAAATGCAGAGCTTTTCGTGTCTACTAATGAAACAGCCTATTTGGATCATTTAAATTGGGACGCCTTTAGTTTTGAATTAAAACCAGGCGACGGCTGGACTAGGTTTATGCGATTTTTGGGGATGATAACCTTGCTGGAAAACCATGAAGCAATACCTTTGGAATTATATGAGCAATTAAAAAAAGGTATGCTGCATTTGGCCGATTCTTTAGTTGAAAAAGCGAAAAATCTGGATTATTTTCAACCAGTTGATGACTTTCAGTGGGGCTCAAATAGCGATGTGTTGAATGCTGCAGTCATTATGGCCCAAGCCTATCGTATAGAGCCCAAAATAAAATATTTGAATGGGGTTCAACAGGCAATGGACTATATTTTGGGTAATAACGCTGTCGGATACAGTTTTGTTACAGGTTTTGGCGATAAGTCCCCGATGTTCATCCATCATAGACAAAGCGCTGCAGATGGTATCAAAGAACCTGTCCCGGGATTGCTTTCTGGTGGTCCCAATAGCCGTTTACAAGACGTGGTAGGTGGTACGGTTTATCCTGAGAATCCATCGCCCATGCAAAGTTGGGTAGATCAAGAACCCAGTTATGCCAGTAATGAGATTTGCTTAAATTGGAATGCCCCATTGACTTATGTTTTAGGGTTTTTAGAGAAAGAATCAAAGTAAAGATGTAATTATATGAAACCAATCAAAATTTTAATGTTGTTGCTGTGTTTTTCTCTTAATGTGAAAGCCAGCAATTCTTCTATTTACAATATCGAAGCTAAAAAGCGATTACCAAATCAATAAGATAAAAAAACCACGAAATGTAATTTTTATCCTAACTGATGACCATAGGTATGATTATATGGGATTCACAGGTAAAGTTCCATGGCTTGAAACTCCGAATATGGATAAATTGGCAGAAGAAGGGGCTTATTTACCCAATGCTTTTGTAACCACCTCACTTTGTTCCCCTAGCAGGGCTTCTATCCTAACTGGACAATTTTCCCATTCGCACACTATAATTGATAATCAGGCTCCCAATCCAGGAAACCTCAAGTTTTTCCCGGAATATTTACAGAAAGCAGGATACCAGACAGGTTTTTTTGGTAAATGGCATATGGGTGATCATGGAGATGAACCTCAACCAGGATTCACACACTGGGAAAGTTTTCTAGGCCAAGGAGTTTATTACAATCCTACCCTTAATATAAATGGCAATAGGGTTGCGTATAAAGATTCTACCTATATAACCGATCTATTGACCGAGCATGCCGTTAATTGGTTGGAAAGCAGGGATAAGAAAAAACCATTTTTCATGTATTTATCCCATAAAGCCGTACATGCCGGTTTTCAACCAGCAAAACGCCACAGGGGAAAATACAAAGGAAAAAAAATAATGTTGCCTGCAACCTATGATCAGACCAAAACAGGGGCATATAAAGATTTAAAATGGCCGCAATGGGTAGCTGACCAAAGAATAAGCTGGCATGGGGTTGATTATATGTATCACGATAATTTAGATATACATGAAATGGTAGTTGATTATTGTGAAACACTACTAGGAGTTGATGAAAGCGTAGGCACTGTAATGGATTATTTAAAAAAAGAAGGACTTGATGAATCTACCTTGGTCATCTATATGGGGGATAATGGTTTTAGCTGGGGTGAACACGGATTGATAGATAAGAGGCATTTTTATGAGGAATCTGTCAAAGTTCCTTTATTGGTTAGGTGTCCAGAATTATTTGAAGGTGGTAAAACCCCACAACAAATGGTTCAGAATATAGATATTGGTCCTACTGTTCTTGCGGAAGCGGGCATAAAACAACCCGATAATATGCCAGGGGTATCCTTTATCCCCATTTTAACCGGTGATGTTTCTGCGCCTTCCAGAAAAGAAGTTTTTTATGAATACTATTGGGAATATGATTTTCCAATGACCCCTACGGTTTTTGGAATGCGTACCAATCAATATAAATACATTAAATATCATGGGATTTGGGATAGAAACGAACTTTATGACCTGCAGAACGATCCTGACGAAATGTATAATCTTATTGCCGATCCGGATAAACAGGAAATTGCCAAATCAATGTCATCGGCAATTTATGATTGGTTAGAACAGACCAATGGAATGAACATTCCCCTAAAACGAACGGTGAAATATAGGTTTGGGGATTTTAAACATAAAAACGAGCATTAGAATAAGTTAGACTAAACATTAATGCCCGTTACTATTTTCGAAAGTTTATTTGCTTGAATTGCTTACGAATGCAATATGGGTACTGTCTGGCGACCATGAATTAACATTAATAGTTCCTTGTCCCCCATACAAATGGGCGATGACTTTTGGAGCGCCTCCGGAAACCGGCATCAAACGCAACATAACCTGCTTATAGGAAGGATGTGAGTTTAAAGCGATATCAGGCCCAAAGGAAATAAATGCAATCCATTTTCCATCCGGCGAAATGTGTGGAAACCAGTCATTATATTCATCAAAAGTAAGTTGTTCCTTACCGCTTCCATCTGGTTTCATTCTCCAAAGTTGCATAGTGCCACCGTTCCTGGATCCGTTATAATAAATGTATTTGCCATCAGGGGAGTATTCACAACCATCTGCATGTTCCAGTTTTTTATTGTTGGTCAATTTAACCTCTTTTCCACCATTAATCGATTTCTTATAAATATCATAAATATTTGTCCCACCGCGTTGGGCTACATAAACCATTTCCTTGTTATTTGCCGCCCAGCCATGCAAATAGGAAGGGGCTTCCGTTGTCACAGCTTTAGGCTCTCCTCCACTTAGTGGTAAGACAAAAACGTTGGAGCCTTTACCATCGTTATGGCTTATCCCGAGCATTTTTCCATCAAAGGAAATACAATGGTCATTATTCAGTTGGTCAGCCGAACCTGTATTTACCTTTTTGGTTTCTCCACCATTAATTGGAATGGTAAAAAGTGATCCATCCATATTGAATAACAGTTCCTTACCATTGGGCATCCAATTTGGTGCTTCAAAACGGCTGTCTTTTTCCAAAATCACCTTACGTTTACCATCAAATACATTCATGGTTTCCATTCGGCATCCTATCCAACCATCGGTTCCTGGATTATAATTGTCAGCAACAGGTTGATCAATACGAACGTTCCATACTTTCGCTGTTTCGATCATATCAACATCATGGCTACCGATTACGATTCCGGTCAAGGCTTCCTCTGGCATAAAATCCAATACTTTCTTACTAATTTCCTCAAATGGTGCTCCTTGCTGGGCGGCGCGAACTATGAAGGTATTGCCTCGGCGTTCTAATTGAATAATTTGATAAAAACGTTTTGTTGCCCAAACATCATCCTCAGGATTTTGCATATCGGCTCCTTTTCTTTCGCGCCACTGCCCGGCGGTTAAGCCATCGCCATGAAGAAACCCACCAACCATTACGGCATTGTCATCTTCTGATGCACGTGTCATCCATCCGATTTTTCTGTGGACCTCGTTGTACCCTTCAAACTCAAAATTAGCCGTAACGATAAAATCGCCCTTAAGTTTATTATAAAGATAGCGGTGTTCATCGCGTTGCCCCCAAATATTATATCCTGCACCCTTTATGGTGTACGTTTGTGTTGCACTATCATAGGTAGCAGAACCAGTAAGTTTTGGATTTCCGATATCGGTGTTATATTGAAAAACCCCTATCGGATTTTCCTGGGAATGGGCTAAATGTACTAGGCTAAAACATAAGAGAATGAAAGTTATTTTCATGGCATTGGCTTTTTGTTAATTAATCGAGGTTTTCTAAATATAATGTATTAAAATTCATAGGTTTTATTCTAAAAAGTATTCATTATTACAGGGTACTTAAAATCCAGTTTTATTGTCGATCAAGGATTTGTGATTATTCGTGATATTTTACCCAAATTATTAAAGAAACGAACTTCCTTAACTCCCTTAATCAATGTTAGTGTTCTACTGGATTGGGATTGAAAAGTATTACCCCAATAAAATTCATTTATGTTGATTGATCCGTCCTCGTATTCAATTTCAGCCTTTACCTCTTCAGGTTTTACTCTTATTATTTTATTCCCAAATTTGAATTGTGGTACAAATACCTTTAATGAATCATTGTTCTGAGAGGCAATAATCAGTGATTTTTCATTTCCTATATATAATGATACCAGGCTTTTTGCATTCCCAGGTACCAAAAAATTACTTTCTTCCAACGAAATTGGCCTAAAATCACCCTTCCCATTGTTTTTTAATACAAGGCCAACCAAAGCGTCTGCCCTTCCTTGTTGGACTTCCATTCCGTAATCGTTGCCAACTAGGAGTAGGTCTATATAACCGTCATTATCCAAATGCTCTGGAAGTATACCATAGATAGGGCCAAATTGGGCCTCTTTGGGCAAAGTATGCATTTTAAACTTACCCTCACCTAAATTTTCAATCCAGGAAGACTGCATATAGTTAAACGAAAGAACAGTGGCATCATCCAATAAACCATCTGAAAACATTTCCGGAAGGGTAGATTCACCAAACGCTCCAAAAGAATTGAATTTTTTCCTTATCCCAACATATTGATTGGTAACATCTTGCCAAGGGTGGTATAAATACTCTTTTTTAGTACCTACACTATCTCTTAAATAATATGATATTAATGGATCCACAGTTCCATTTTGATCCAAATCCTTGGCATACACTCTGACAGGTTCTTCCGCACTACCTTGAAAATATATGTTTTTACCAAAGTTGCCAGCAACATAATCTGTGTCACCATCATTATCGATATCGGCGGCTGATAGACTGTTCCACCATCCAAAATTATCAGCAATACCCGTTGTACTTGTAATCTCTTTCAGGAAGCCATTTGCGTTTATAAAAAAACGAATGGGCATCCATTCACCGGCTAAAATTAAATCTGGCCAGAAATCCCCATTAAAATCAGTCCAAAGAGCATCACATAACAACCCTGGGTATTCCAATTCCGGGGATATCCCTAAAGTTGCATCTACGAATTTAGGATTATTGGGAGTACTTTCATTTTTAAGGATATATGACCGATCAGCTTTTGGATAGGAAAATGGCAGGACCCTGCTACCTACAAAAAGGTCTAGGTCCCCATCTCGGTCAAAGTCAGCAGCTTTAACCGTAGATGAGTTTGATTTTGAATTTGGCAATGCATTTGTTGATTCAATGAATTTTCCGTTCCCATCATTGATCATAAGTACATCCTTATAATACTCATGATCAATTGGATATTGGCCACATCCGCGAGCAATATATAAATCTAGATCGCCGTCATTATCCGCATCAAATAGCAGTGTACCCGCATCTTCTTCCTCCAGGGCCTCATTTTGTTTGTAAGCAACTTCATTTTGATCAAACGTTCCATTTTTATTTTGGATAAACCATTTTTCCTTGAATTTTCTAGAAGCACTGACAAACATATCATCCAAACCATCATTATTTACATCACCTACAACAAGTGAAGGTCCGTATTGTGAAAACTTATGCGGAAGGGTCCTTTGAAAATTAAAGTCGATAAAATCCAAATCCTTACTTAAATGTTGGAGATTAAAGGTTTTGGCAGCTTCTTTTACCAATGCATATTTATCTTTTTGGGGGATATTTTTTTCTTTTATATCTATTGGATTATAGGAAATGGTCAAAACAGTATCTACTGGAACTTGGCCTAGGCTTTGTTTTTTTCCACCAGGCCAATAAATTCTAATGCTATCTACCTTGGTGGTATTCCCAAGACCAAAATGTAAGGTATTTTCGGGTTGTGAAAGATACCCACGGCCAGAAAGTAACGAATGTTTCTGTATAGATCCGTTCGTCAAAATTTCTACTGTTGCCCCAAAACCCGCAGGATTGTTCTTAGGTCCTTTTAAACGTATGCGCAGAAAATGATTATCCTTGTTTATTGCATTAGACTTATTTTCCATTAATAAGACCGGGTCATTGATGTTGTTTATTACAAGATCCAAATCGCCATCCTTATCCAAGTCTCCATATGCAGCACCATTTGAGTAAGTACCAAAATTAAGCCCCCATTCTTGGGTAACATCTTTGAATGTTGAATCACCATTGTTTTTAAAAATGAAATTCGGGATTTTTATTTCTGGAATGGCCGCCAATAATTTCTCCTTACTAACCAAACTGCTAGCTGTAGCCCTAAAATCACCAAAGTCCCGGTCTGTAACATCTTTTGGAAAACCGTTGGTTATCAAAAGATCGTTCCAACCATTATTGTCGTAATCCGCAAATAGGGGAGCCCAACTCCAATCTGTCTCCTGAACACCAGCGTACATTCCCATTTCACCGAATATGGGTAATTGGGTAATTGGGTTTAATCCTAAATTTAACTGAAGGGTATTTCGGGTATATTGATACTCATAATGATATTTTCTAGTAAATATTTCTTTTTGATAATTACTTGGCCCTTGAAAGAGCTTTTTGCGTTTATTGTAATATGGTTGCATTTCGGTAGTGAAAATATCCATTTGACCGTCGTTGTCAATATCGGCAATATCACTTCCCATTGAGGAAAGACTAAAATGTTTGAAAATTTCACCCGCCTTGTTGGTAAAAGTCCCATCTTGATTGTTAATATAGATTAGGTCGTTGCTCAAGAAATCATTCGCGACATAAACATCCATCCACCCATCATTATTAAAATCATGTATTAATGTACTATGGCTATAACCGTGATATCGAATGCCAGCTGAATCAGA
The DNA here is from genome assembly GCA_963762065.1 of uncultured Flavobacteriaceae bacterium. GTDB lineage: Bacteria > Bacteroidota > Bacteroidia > Flavobacteriales > Flavobacteriaceae > Maribacter_A. The sequence goes on from CAVXJE010000005.1 coordinate 226,562, forward strand.
AACATTTACGAATCGTAGTTGATTATTATCTTCACTCCCCTTGTTTTCATACAAGCGATCTTTACTTATTGAGGTGCCGTCATCAGAAAGCGGGTTAAATTGATTTGGGTTAATTCCCTCAATACAATTAACCCCAATAAAAAGATCAAGGTCCCCATCGTTATCATAATCAAAAAACTGGGCATGTGATGAGTAACTGTTGTCCGCTAGGCCGAATTCTCTTGCAGATTCTTTAAAAGAGGGGATTCCGTCATTATTGATACCTTGGTTTATGTACAATAAATTCTCACGTAATTTTGGTTGTTTCCGAAAGGTATTGCAAACATAGATGTCTTGCAAGCCATCTAAATTAATATCCAAAATGGTAACTCCCGATGACCATTGCAATGTATCTGTTTTTCCAATATTTGCGATACCAGAAATATCTTGAAACTTAAGATTGCCTTTATTTAGATAAAGCTTATTATCAATTTGGTTACCGGCAAGGAAAATATCGTCGAACCCATCTCCATTTAAATCACCTAATGCAACGCCTGCACCATTATAAACAAATTCATTATCCAATATATTGATGGAATCAGTCTCTGTTAATTCATTGTTGAAATAAAGCCCTGAGAACTCTTTATCAACTTTTACAAATAGGGTAGTGGGTTCTTTTTCATTGCAGGCAATCAGCGTTAGAAGCAAGGCCAAAATGAAAAATGTAAACTTTGATATAGTAGATAAATCCTGTTTCATTAACAATACAATTGGTTTTAAAAGCAATGTACAAAATTGGGTGTTGATATTGAAAGAAACAAAAAAAAGGCTGTCTATCTAGACAGCCTTTCAAATAATTTAACAGTAACGTTTCTAGTATAGTGGATTCTGTGGTAATACATCAGTACCCTGGATATCTATTTGTGCTTGAGGAATTGGATACAATTCATTTTTACCAGCAGTAAAGCTAGCACCGGCAAATTTTGTTTGCAAGAATTGTGCCTCATACTGCAAGTATGCATTTAGCTCAGTTGCAGCAACCCCCCATCTTACCAAGTCAAAGAAACGATGCCCTTCACCGGATAACTCCAATTTACGTTCAAAACGTACTGCTGCTCTAGCAGAAGCTTGATCTGCAAACTGTGATGCAGGATACTCAGCAATCACATAATTAGCTGCATTCGGAGCCGTAGGATTGCCAAATTCGGTTTTAACCCAGTAGGTTGCATTAGCTGCTCTGGCCCTAACCCTATTGGTATAGGCTCTAGCTTGTTCCAAAGTACCAGCTTCTATTTCTGCCTCTGCGGCCATAAGTAAAACATCCGCAAATCTTATGATGGTATAGTTCATTATAGCGTAACCACGAGTCCATGAACTACCATCGGTAAAGCTGTTTTCTTGAGATCTGTAATAGATATACTTCTTAGGGGAGTAAGGACCGGCATAAGGTTGGCTTCTAATCCAAGCTTTACCTGGGTGTGCGATCCAATCTAAATAAGGAATACCTCTTCTTCCCACAGAGAAATCAATACGGGGATCAAGATTTCCGGAATCTAGTGTAAAAGCTTCATCACTTTCAATACCAAAATCAGTGACCAAGGCATTTGCAGGGTCGTTGTATGATCCATCCAGTAATGGTAGACCGGTACCATCAGTTCTAAAAGAATTACCCATTGAAAAACTTGGTTGAAAGAAACCACAACAGTTTCCAGGACCATCAGGACCTGTATTATAAGGATAGTTCAAATCATCAAACCAGTTGGAGTTTTGGACATTTCCAGAATTGTTCGCAGATTCCACATCCATTACAGCTTCTGCATGGTTGTCATTTTCCGCGTTAAAAATCTGAGCATAATCATCCAAAAGAGCATAAGCCAAACCATTGGTGGTAACACCATTGTTAATTACATCTTCAAACAGATCCCTTGCTGGACCAAATTTACCTTGATATAAATATGCTTTTGCCAAGTAAGCACCAGCGGCCCATTTGTTCACACGACCCGCTTCGCCAAAAGTGGCAGGCAAGTTATCGAATGCATATTGAAAGTCTGCTTCTATTTGTGCCCAAACACTGCCGGAAGGCACAGAAGGTACATCGGCAGCCAAAATGGTTTCATCAATATATGGTACATTCCCAAAATGCTTGGTAAGGTCAAAATAGAAATGACCCCTTAACATTCTTGCTTGTCCGTTTAAAATCGCGGCATCACCGGCAGAAACTTCCTCAGAATTTGCAACCGCAGCCAAAACAGCGTTTGCCCTTGAAACTCCTTCAAATCGACCTCTCCAAAGACTGTTCAAGTCTCCGGATGTAGGTGAGGTTTCAAAGCGTTGAATAGGATTAATGTCTCCATAATCACCAGCATCCGTACCCTTATTGGCTTCACCTCCCATTATAGAGCCCGTTACCCAATGGTTAGGACCTTCAAAGCGATTTCCGAATACCCCATTAAGCGCTGCATAAGTTCCGATCAGCAATCCATCAATACCATCCTTGGTGGAAACCTGTGCATCTGCCAAGGAACCTGTAGGAAGAACCTCCAAGAACTCATCGGTACATGAAACGCCCATTACAAGGACACTCATGGCAGCAATCGTCATCTTTTTAAAATTGCTTATTGTTTTCATAGTTTATTTTTTATTAAAGATATTATTTTATTTATATTTTCCATAATTAAATTCCTTAATTCTAAATTAAAGTCCTAATTCTAAGCTAATTAAATAGCTAGGTGTTACTGGGAAATTACCTATATCAACCCCAAAGTTTGTATCAGGACCGGCAACACCTGGATCTAATCCGCTATAATTCGTAATGGTCCATATGTTATTAGCTGAAATTCCTAATTTGAACGTGCTTAAACCCCATTGATCCAAAAGCGTATCGTCAAAATTATAAGAAATGGCAAAACGCTGCAACCTAAGATAATCACCACTTTCAACATACCAAGAGTTGGCAGCACCACTGGTACTAAGGTTTGCGGCACTTTCCCAAATCGGAGCGGCTGCATTGTTACCTAATTCAGGTGTCCATGACCTTTTGGCTATTTCTGATTTCGCAGAACCTTCAAAAGTTCCGAAGAAATCTGTATACCACTTTGATTGGTTAAACACTTCGTTACCAATAGAGGCGTACCAAAGAGTTTCCAATTCCAATCCTTTATAGCGTAGGTTAATAGTAGCACCTCCTGTGAAATCTGGAACTGCGCTACCTATAAAAGTACGGTCATCAGGAGTTATGGCTCCGTCCCCGTCTACATCTTCATATCTAAAACGACCTAAGCCTTTACCTTCTTGGTCAGGTGAACTATCTACTTCTGCCTGGCTATTAAAGTAACCCATTACCTTATACCCAAAAAATGAGGAAATAGATTGTCCAACGGCATTTCTTACAGGGTTGATACCTCTTTCCCCGCCAATATCAAAAAAGTCGATACCCTCGGCAAGACTGGTAATCTCATTATTCAAGAAAGAACTGTTCAATGTTACTGTATAGGAAAAGTCATCTGAAAAATTCCCTCTATTTGTAATTTGAAAATCAATACCGTTATTGGCCATACTCGCAATATTCACTGATGGAGCAGATGCAAAGTTTCCTGTTACCCCTGCCAATGGTACTGTATACAATAAATCTTCAGTGTCTTTTTGCCACCAGTCAAACTGAATTTCCAGTTTGTCGTTCATAAAAGCTACATCAAAACCTACGTTCGTGGTAGTTGAAGTCTCCCATTTTGCATCAGGGTTGCCAATACGACTTTGCGCAAAACCTTCATCAACACCGCTATTTTGCCCTCCAATAGGATAGAAAGTATTTCCTCTGTCAGAAGCAAATAAGGAATACTGGTTGTTCGGGTTAACATTTTCGGAGTTACCCATCTCTCCCCAACCAACTCTAAATTTTAAGTCGCTCAACCAATCCACGCCTTGCAAGAAATTTTCCTCAATTGCCCTCCAGGAAGCAGAAACAGCAGGGAATGTCCCATATCTATTATTACCTCCAAATCGCGAAGCACCGTCTCTACGAATTACCCCACGTACATAATATTTTTCTGCAAAATTATAGTCCAGCTGACCAAATAATGAGAAGAAATTTACTCCTTTATACTGGAAGCTACTAACGTTAGGACTTTGTACATTGGCTAGGTTTTGGAAGTCTAAATCGGTGGAGAATGGATTAATACCATTACCTTGCATATTCCTTCCGGCACCTGTGTTCAAAGCTTCTATACCACCTAAGGCTTTAACTTTATGCTGGCCGAATAATTTTTCATATGTAATGGTATTGGTCCAAGTCCATTGGAAATTATAACCACTTCCTTCCTGAAAGGTATTACTGGCCTGTGGTTCGGAATCCCCTAAATACCTGAAGCCATAATTCACAAAATGATAGTTGCTATATTGCGCACCAATTGTGGTTTTAACGGTAAGGCCATCTACTGGTTTTAACAAGGCATATAAATTACCAAAACCTTGAAGAGCGAAAGACGAATCATCTCCTTGGTCCTGTACTAATCTTCTAACGGGGTTACGGCCATTGTTAAAACCAGCAGCCCTAGTACTGGCGTAACTTCCGAATTCATCATACACAGGAATAATTGTTGGCATTCTGAATGCAGAAAGCACTTCCGATTCATCATCAGCTGCCTCTACACCACCACCACCGCCAAAAAGGGCCCTTGTAGAACGGTAGGTAGACTGAAAATTCTCACCTATAGTCAACCAAGGAGCAATGTCCCATTCTGAGTTGAACCTTGCCGTGTATCTTTGAAATTTTTGTGTAAGTACTATACCATCTTCTTCCTGTCCGCTTAGACCCATATAAAAACGCCCATCTTCAGTACCTCCACTTATGCCTAGAGAAACTCTGGTTATAGGTGCAATTTGAGTAATGGCTTTGTACCAATTGGTGCCTCGTAAATTTGGTCTTATCAAGAACACGTTTTCAGGGTCTGCTTCATAGTTCGCTTGGATTTGTGCCAAATTAATATCGCTTGCAGAAACCCCATTTTGACCATCAGCATGTAAATAGTCCGGGAAAGATGGCGTAGCATTTGACCCATATTGAGGGTGTGTATAGGCCGGAGTAGTTCCATTCGCCGCAGCATTGTTCTCGTATGCCCTATGTGTCCATGTTGCCATATCAATGGGGTTCATCATATCAGTTGCCCCGCCTACATTAGGGTCTCGTACCCCGCTATTTACATTCAATGTAAATTTTGTTTTTTGAGCACTTCTTGAACCTCTTTTAGTGGTATATACAATTACACCATTCGCTGCCCTTGCCCCATAGATAGATGCCGCCGCCGCATCTTTTAATACTACGGCAGTCGATATATCGTCAGGATTTAAGAAGTCGATGTTGTTAACTGGAACATCATCTACAATGTATAATGGTGAGTTACCACCAAAAGCGTTAAAACCCCTAACCCTAATTTGGGAGGTTGTACCTGGCTGACCATTGGTCAAAACAGTTACACCGGCAACACGCCCCTGTAATTGCTGTTCAACGTTACCAGATGGTATCGCAGCCAATTCCGCTGTATTAACAATAGAAACGGCAGCTGTAGTTTCGCGTTTAGTTTCTGTTGAATACCCTGTCACAATTACTTCTTCCAATGCCGAAGTATCTTCTTGAAGGGTTACATTTACAACCGATCTACCAGCAACTGCAACTTCTTGAGTAGAATAACCAATGTAGCTGATATTCAAAACGGCATTACTACTAACATTTATCGTATAGTTACCATCGAAATCGGTTTGGGTACCATTTGTAGTTCCCTTTTCAACCACACTGGCGCCAGGTAGGGGTAAACCATCGGCATCCTTAACCATACCCGTTACGGTAGTCTGTATGGTGTTGTAAAGATCAACTTTGTTTAAATTCGTGTTTGGATTTGCAAGAACCAATTGGGTCCCTAAATAAATCATCATCGATAAAAGCCCCATTCCCAAAGTGGAAATTTTGAATTTAGGCCACATCGAATAGCAATTGAGTTTTTGATTCATAATCATTAGTGTTTGTTAGTTAATTTAATCTTGAATTAGTAAGTCTATTAAAAAATGATGTATCTCCAATATGTTAATAAAAAACCAAATTTTGGTTAATATTAACAAAAATATATGAATTGTCTACTTATGAACCGTAATTTTTTGTCAATTATTGATACAATATTTAGCTGCAAAAGATATTTTTTGTTATTCAATAGTGACCTTAAGCGCTGTATTTACTGGGAATTTGTCAAAAAAACTACCATAATTTTATCGAATTATCGAAAATTTAAATTTTACGAGAACGTTATAGTTTGTGATAAATACAATGGTGTATTCTTGAAATTCAAAGCTTATCCACTTGTTGTATTTTTTGGAGAACTACTGGAAAATAAATTCAAAGTTAGTTTGATCTCGCACCAAATAACCTCAAATTTTCTGACATTCAATAACTAAATATCCGGGATCAATGGATTTTGTGAAGAACAGATAATTAGCGCCCCCATCCTTTATTTTAAAACGCTTTCTTATTTCTGCTACGGTATGGGGGAAATTTCGGGTTGTAATATTCGCTTTACCAACATCTATTTTTTTAAGACCTTTCTTGTTATATTCCAATATATTAAGAATCTTAAACCGTCTTCCCGGGAAGTTCAAAAGTTCTGAAGAGGTATAAAGATGGGTATTCTCATGAAGTTTCTGAAGATTGTATTTTATTGCAATATTTTTAAAGGCACCTGATTTTAAAATAGAAGCGTTAGGCTCATATAAGTAGCTTAGTGGTAGTGAATATAATGGGAAGCTTTTTTTTTCATCTGAATGCATATACCTGAAAGATTCAATTCTTTTTTTGGCAAAATTGATGGTGGCAATTGTAACATCACCTTGGTAATCTCTCTTTAATACCCATAACAACTCCTTGACGTCATTATTTACGGCAACAATATGGATTTCTTTTACAAATTTCAATTGTTGAATACCAAGCGATAAATCCAAAAGGGGAGAGGTTTTTAACAAGATGTTCTTGGCTTTAATCAAAAGTAATTCTAAATGCTCAACTATATTGGGAGTACAGTCAGATAATAGAAAGACCTTTTCTTTAGCAGTGCTTCTTCTAGATGGGTCCAAATAAATCCAATCAAAAGTTAGGTGGGTTCTCTTTAAAAACTCCAGTCCGTCTGCTTGGATTGTTTCAATATTTTTCACCCCTAAAACGTCAAAATTATGGCTGGCTATTTGGTATAGTTTTTCGTTGATTTCGCAATGAAGAACTTGTTGCATTTTTTTGCTGAAGTAATAACTGTCTACCCCGAAGCCTCCGGTAAGATCCAAGACCGATTTTCCATCGATAATTCCCGACTTGTATTCGGCCGTGATTTCTGAAGAACATTGTTCGATATTAAGTTTATTTGGGTAGTAAATATTTTTTGAATTATACCAGCTGGGAAGCTTTTTAAGACACTTTTTTTTAGCTTCGATCTGTTCTACTAGTTCTTTGGAGGAAACTTTTGGGAAAATACTTTTTTTTAGCACTACTGACATGATGTCAGCATTTAAATTATTTTCTATAAAATTCTGTACACCAGTATTTAATATGATTTTATTCAAAGTAAAGCTATAAATTTTTAGTCAATGATTTCACAATTTTATTATCGGCTAAAAACTCCTTTAAAATTACTTTTATGGCGGTATATCCAGGTACGGCGATTATCATTCCTGTAATTCCGAAAAGCAATCCCCCAATGATAATAATCAGAAAAATCTCCAATGGATGTGACTTAACGCTGCTGGAAAAAATGAAGGGTTGTGAGAAGAAATTATCCACCAATTGTCCAATGGTAAAACCTATCATCACATAGATGGTTTTTGGTAAAATAACGCTACTGAAATCAGCACCTAAATTACTCGTCATGGTCAAAATCATCATCAATATTCCACCTATGATCGGGCCCACGTACGGGATCAGATTCAAGAGTGCACATAAGAAGGCAATGACTATGGCATTTTCGATTCCGAAAATGAATAAAACGATTGAATAAATAATAAACAAAATCATGATTTGAAGTACCAAACCCAAGAAGTATCTTGATAAAAGATCCTTAATGGTATTGATTGATTTTATTAAACGACTTTCCTTATTGTCGGGTACGAATACCATTAAACCCCCTTCAAACAATTTGCTATCCTTTAAAAAGAAAAATGTAATGAACAACACTGAGAACAAACCAATACTTAAGCTTCCCAGAACACTTACGAATGAATTCAAAATATTGGGAATAAAACCAAAATCAAGATTAGCGAATATTTTTGAATCTTTAATGCCCTGCTCAATTTCAGAACTGCTAAGTCCTATATAATTTGTAACCTGTCTATATAAATTCTCCACATTAGACTGAAGTGCCTCAATATTAAGTAAAGACAAATTCTGGCCTTGTGAAACCAGTAGAGGAATAAAAAGTGCAATAATCCCAGCGATAATCCCTATTAAAACAATCATAGTTGCAATAACAGCCAAAGTGTTGTTCAATTTCAATTTCTTTCTAAGAAATAAAACGATTGGCCTCCCCAAAAGGGACGCAACAAGGGCAATAGCAATATAAGCAAGCACTGATTGTATTTCATACAGAAAAAACAAAACAATGCCAATGCCTACCAAAATCGCAATGGCTCTTAATATACCTTCTGATATGGTTTTCGCTGTCATTTATTAACTTTTAAAAGCGTAGGAAATAATATTTGCCCCCATCTGTAGGGCTTTGTCCCTTATTTCTTTGGGGTCATTATGAACAGAGGGATCTTCCCAGCCATCTCCCAAATCAGATTCATAAGTGAATAAAAGAAGTAATCGTCCTTCGTGTGTAATTCCAAAGGCCTGCGGACGTTTACCGTCATGTTCATGTATTTTAGGCAAGCCTTCCGGAAACTTATAATTCTGGGTAAAAATAGGATGATCGGAACCTAGTTCCTCTAATTCAAACTCTGGAAAAACTTTGATCAATTCCTTTTTTAAATAAGGTTCCATTCCATAATTATCGTCTATGTGGAGAAAACCGCCAGATAGTAAATATGTTCTTAAATTATCGGCTTCTTCCTGGGAAAACACAACATTGCCATGCCCTGTCATATGTAAAAATGGATATTGGAAAATACTTATTTCGCCAACTTCCACCGTTTTTGGCTTTTCCTTTATTTTAGTGCCGATGTTGGTATTACAGAATCGAATAAGATTGGGCAAGGCCGTAGGATTGGCATACCAATCCCCACCACCACTATATTTTAGAATGGCTATTTCCTGGGCGTTTGAAATACCTGCGGACCCGATTAAAATTACAATAAGCAATGTTCTTAAAAATTCCATCCCCTAAATCTGCAAATTAGTTATTAACCATTATTGATCATATTTACTGTGGTACAAGCAACAATAGCTGCCGTTTCCGTGCGCAAGCGGTTTTCACCCAATGAAACGGGCAAGAATCCATTTTCATAGGCGGTTTGTATCTCCTGTCTTGAAAAATCACCTTCTGGGCCAATGAGGATAGTCACATCCTTATCCGGTGCAACGCGTCTTTTTAATTCCATTTTTTCATCATCATCACAATGGGCAATGAATAATAGGCCTTCTCGGGGTTGATCTATAAATTCCTTAAAGGTCACGGCTTTGTTCAGTTTTGGAAGATATGTCTGCAATGACTGTTTCATCGCCGATTGTATTACCTTTTCCATACGCTCTGGTTTAATAATTTTACGCTCAGAACGTTCGCAGATAATGGGTGTTATCTCGTTAACACCAATTTCAGTGGCCTTTTCTAAAAACCACTCAAAGCGATCATTGTTTTTGGTTGGTGCTACGACCAGATGAAACCAATACATTTTACGGTGCTTTTTGGTGGTCGAGATAATTTCGGCCTTACACTTTTTAACATCGGCATCCACTATCCTTGATTCAAACAAATAACCTTTACCATTGGTAATCTGCAAAGTATCACCTTCCTTTTTTCGAAGCACCTTTACGATATGACTGCTTTCGACAGCATCGAAAACAAATTGGGAGGCGCTGTTGTCTAAACGGGGATTATAAAATAGTTGCATAAATTTTAATTGCGATTATTAAGAGTTTTGCTTTTTGCATGTTCAAGTCCCAATTCAATCCAGTTGTGAAGTTGTTCTTCTGTCTCAAATCCTTTAGGCGCCACATAAATAAATTCTTTCATGGGTCTATTGGTAAAATCCATTGGTCTAACTTCTTTTTGCTTGAGAATTACATCCATTTTGTTTCCAACAACACGGACCATTAAATCGTTCTTTACAATACCCACGGTCATTTTTCCTTTGTACATAATGGCGAGACCCCCGAACATCCTCTTCTTGGTTATATGTTCTGTAATGCTATTTGGAAAAACCTTTAATGCAAAATTTAACCTTTTTTCCAATTCTTCGTTATAGGCCATTTTTTTTGAATTAAATAGTATACTTGGCTTTAGCGGAAATATCCTGCTTTGAGAACATCTTTTGTTTGTATTTATAATAACCCACAATACCTATCATGGCGGCATTATCGGTACAATACTCAAATTTAGGAATATATGTAGACCATCCATAATCCTTCTCAGCATTTTTCAGTGCATTCCTAATTCCGGAATTAGCCGAAACTCCGCCACCGATAGCAATTCGGGTTATGCCAGTGCGTTTGACAGCTTTCTTGAGTTTATCCATTAAAATTTCGATAATTGTGAATTGGATAGACGCACAGATATCATTCAAATTTACTTCAATGAAATTAGGGTTTTTCTGCGTTTCCCTTTGAATAAAATATAATATGCTGGTTTTTAATCCACTAAAGCTAAAATTTAAATCAGGGACTTTAGGTTTCGGGAACGGAAACTTTTTTGGGTCGCCAAGTTGTGCGTGTTGATCAACCAGAGGTCCACCTGGGTAGGTCAGTCCTAATATTTTCCCGCTTTTATCAAAGGCTTCACCAACAGCATCATCCAAAGTCTCGCCAAGAATTTCCATGTTAAAATGCGCATTAACTTTAACTATTTGGGTATGTCCACCACTAATGGTCAGTGCCAAAAAAGGAAAATTGGGTTTTGGGTTTTGCTCATCAGAAATAAAATGGGCCAAAATATGAGCTTGCATATGGTTAACCTCTATGAGAGGTATGTTTAATCCAAGGGCCATAGACTTCGCAAATGATGTACCTACCAATAAAGAGCCCATAAGTCCTGGTCCGCGCGTAAAAGCTATGGCAGATAGCTGTTTTTTGTCGATATTTGCTCTTATCAAAGCTTGGTGCACAACAGGGACGATATTTTGTTGATGTGCCCTAGAGGCAAGTTCGGGTACAACGCCCCCATATTCCTCATGAATTTTTTGAGTTGCTATGACATTACTTATAACTTTGTCATTGTATAAAACAGCAGCTGAAGTATCATCGCAAGACGATTCTATAGCAAGAATATAAATAGTTTCTTTTTCCACAAGGTTTGGAATAAAAATTGAAGTACAAAGGTAAAACATAAAAGCCCTATCAAAAAACTAAGAAAAATACTGGTTAGAATACTCTTGGTATTACTCCTTATTGGCGTTTTGGGCACTATAATTCTTTCGTTACCTATTGTACAGACCCGTTTTGCAAAATTTGCTGCAAATTCAATAAACAAGGAGTATGGTACCAATATTAATATTGATAAACTTCGTATTTCCTTAATATCTTGGGATACAGCATTGGAAGGTGTCTACATTGAGGATTATAGAAAAGACACGCTTTTTTATATTAATGAGTTAACCACTTCAATTCTTAGTGTTCGTAATTTGACCAAAGGAAAGTTGGAATTTGGCCATATTGATATTGATCGGTTGAATTTTAAACTTAAGACCTACAAGGATACCACTAGCTCCAATTTGGAAGTTTTTATTGATAAGTTGGATGACAAAAAACCAAGAGCACCAGATACGCCTCCCTTCTTTTTCTCATCTTCCAAAGTGGAAATCGCCAACAGTACTTTTAAACTGATCGACGAGAATCTCGAAAAAATAGAGACCTTGAATTTTAAAGATTTAGGTATTTCGGCAGAGGATTTCTTTATTTTGGGACCGGATGTTTCTACGAACATCAGAGCAATGTCATTTAATGCCAAACGCAATATCAAGGTAAATAAACTTGCCACCCAGTTTAAGTACACCAAACAACAAATGCGATTTGATACCTTGAGCATTGAAACACTTGGATCAAATCTAAAGGGAAATCTTGTTTTTGATTATGAGCGGAAAGACTTCAAGGATTTTTTGGATAAGGTTAGGTTAACGGCCGATTTTAATGAATCAACTGTTTCACTTGATGAAATAAATTTACTTTTTAACCAATTTGGTGAGGGCAAGAGTGTATTATTCTCATCAAATATCAATGGCGTATTAAATGACCTGAATACTGAAAATCTATTTTTACAATCGGATAATACCGGTATTCGTGGCGATTTTAATTTCAAGAACCTTTTTAGCAAGGAAGCTCCTTTTGTCATGGAGGCAAATATGAAGAACGTAACCAGTACTTATTATGAATTACGCTCGTTGATGCCCGATATAATGAGTAGTAAATCTTTAAGTTCTACCTTTAGTAAATTAGGACAGTTTACGATTCGAGGGGAGGCTACTGTTACAGAAAGTTCGGTTAAAACAAAGGTGAACTTAAACACAGCGGTAGGTAGTAGTTATGCTGATTTGGAATTGACTGATTTCAATAATATCGAAAATGCTACTTATAAGGGATTTGTTTCCTTGATGGATTTTGACCTAGGTAATATCGTTGAGAACAAGCGAGTGGGTAAAACCACTTTGGACTTTAATGTTGAAGGGAAAGGGTTTGTTAAGAAAAATCTGAATACCGAGGTAATTGGGGAGATCTATTCAATGAAATTCAACAACTATGAGTATAGAAACCTAAGGGTATCGGGGATTCTAAAAAATCAATTGTTCGATGGTTCAATTTTGAGTAGTGATGAAAACCTCAAGTTTAATTTTAAAGGGTTGGCAGATTTTGGTGAGGACCAAAACAATTTCAATTTTATTGCCAATGTTGACTATGCGGATTTAAAGAAGCTTAATTTCATTAACGATAGTGTATCAATATTCAAGGGGAATGTAAATATTGATATATCGGGTAACACCTTGGACAATATTATTGGTGAAGTAAATTTCACCAAAACCATCTTCCAAAATAAGAATGACACCTACTATTTTGATGATTTTAAGGTGACTTCATCATTTGAAAATGATTCTATAAGAACAATAGACATTAACTCACCTGATATCATAACGGGCTATTTAAAAGGTAATTTCAGGGTAAAAGAACTTGGTAGGTTGGTTCAAAATTCCTTGGGTAGCATCTATACCAATTACAAACCGTTTGAAATTTCAGGGGGTCAAACCTTGGCGTTTAATTTCAAAATATACAATAAGATTGTTGATGTCTTTTTTCCGGAGGTAAAATTCGACGCTAATACATTTATTAAAGGGAATATCATAGCGGATAGTGGCGATTTTAAATTGACCTTTAAATCGCCGAGTATTATTGCTTATGGGAATGAAGCTGATTTTATTGATATTAAAATCGATAATAAAAACCCTTTGTTCAATACCTTCATTTCTGTTGGCGATTTATCAACGAAATATTATGATGTAAAGGATTTTAACCTCATCAACACAACACTGAAGGACACTTTGTTCTTTAGGGCCGAATTTAAAGGGGGTAGTGAGTATAATGACAGCTATAACCTCAATTTTTATCATACTTTCAACTATCAGAATAAGTCGGTCATCGGATTGAAAACATCTGACATAAGTTTTAAAAATAATGTATGGATATTAAATAGGGACGGCGACAATAAAAACAAGGTAATCATCAACAAAACACTTGATAGTATTACGATTCAAGAAATTGTGATGAATAATAGCCAACAAGAACAAATTAGATTAAAAGGGCAGTTGGCAGACTCAACATTCAAGGATCTGGAACTTCAGTTTAAGATAGTTTCCTTGGAAAAGATCACTCCGGTCATTGATAGTTTAAAACTGGAAGGGGAAGTGAATGGAACACTTAACATTCTGCAAAAAGATGATGTTTATTTACCTTCTTCAAATTTGGGAATAACCAACTTTACGGTAAACGATATAAGATTGGGCGACTTGGCCATAGGAATCGTTGGCAATCGTGACTTGACCGATTTTGTAGTTAATTCCCAAATAACCGATAATGGTATTGAGAAACTTAGCATTATAGGAAATATTACGAATAAGACCGAAATGCCGCAGGCCAATCTTATGGCCAATTTCAATGATTTTGATTTAGAACCTTTTAGTCCGTTGGGGGAAGGTGTTATTACCAATATTAGAGGTAAATTAAGTGGCAATGCTCGTTTTAAGGGAGATGTGGATAATCCGGATTTCAGTGGCAATCTAACCTTGAATAATGCAGGTTTAGCTATTCCTTACCTCAATGTTGATTACGGTTTTTCACCAAATTCAAGGGTTAGTTTAACAAAACAAACTTTCAATTTTGAACAAATTGGAATTACCGATGTTGTAAAAAATACTAAAGCGACTGTTAACGGTACAATATCCCATAGTTTCTTTAAAGATTGGGTTTTGGATCTGAATATTGATACTAATAATGACCGACTTTTGATTTTGGATACCCCTTTTGAGGAAGAGGTCTTGTACTATGGTACGGGGTTTTTAAATGGAACCGGTAGAATTTATGGATCAACCAAAGCTTTAACAATAAAAGTTGACGGGGAAACCGCTAGGGGCACTTCTTTAAAAATCCCACTTAGCGATGTGGCAACGGTTGGGGATTATTCCTTTATAAAATTTATTGAGAAAGATCAATTGGAAGCCAACAAAGTGCAACGTGTCTTAGAGGATATCCAAGGCTTGGAAATGGAATTCAACCTTGACGTAACCCCTGATGCTGAGGTAGAAATCGTTACTGACCAAAAAACAGGGAGCTCATTAAAGGGAACGGGCGAGGGTCTTTTACTTATACGTATTGATACCAAGGACAAATTTGAGATGTTTGGCGATTTTGTTGTAGTTACTGGGGAGTTTAACTATAAGTTTGGGGGTGTAATCAATAAGACCTTTCAAGTGAAGCCAGGTGGAACCATTGTTTGGGATCGAGATCCATTATCAGCGGAATTGAATATGGAGGCAGTATATTCCTTAAATGCGAATCCAGCTCCATTACTTGATAATCCCGGTTATACCAGAAGAATACCAACAGATGTGGTAATTCAATTAACCGACGAGTTACAAAGTCCTGAGATAGAGTTCAATATTGAATTTCCAGGAACCAATTCCATAATAAAATCTGAATTGGAATATCAACTTCAGGATCCAACGGTTGAAGAAAAGAATGCTATTTTTCTATTGGCCCAAGGTACTTTTGTAAATGACCAAAGCGGAATAAATCAGCAAGCGGTCACGGGCAACTTAATTCAATCGGCTTCCGGTTTATTGAATCAAGTGCTGAGCGGGGGTAATGACAAATTTAATTTAGGACTTTCTTATGAACAAGGAATTCGGGATGCCTCTATTGAAACAGAAAATAGGATAGGGGTTACCGTATCCACAAAAATAAGTGATAGAATTCTATTAAACGGTAGGGTAGGTGTGCCGGTTGGTGGTGCGACTGAAACTGTGGTAGCAGGGGATTTTGAATTACAGGTTTTACTAAATGAGGAAGGCACTTTAAGTGCGAAATTTTTCAATAGGGAAAATGAGATTCAGGAATTTTTGGGTAACCGTCAAGGTTATACCCAAGGTGCGGGATTATCCTATGAGGTAGATTTCGCTAGTTTTAAGGAATTGATGCGAAAAATGTTCGGTGATAAAAAATCAAAGAAACTATTGGAAGAACCACGGGAACAACCTAAAGAATTACAGGAACAGCCGATCGAGGTGATGGGGAAAGATAGCTTATTGCGGTTTTATCAAAAATCGAAAGGCAAATAATTTTACCACAATTATAGCCTCTAATGTGCTATTTAAAACTTCTTTAAAAATAATTGATGCTAATACGTTTTTGGTGCGCTGTTATCAATGAAATTAAGGCCTTCTACAATTCTTTTATTCGAATAAGTTTGTTAGTTTTGGTGGTTTAAATTTTTAGATGGTTTCGAACATTAAAAAGATAGGTGTTTTTACTTCTGGGGGTGATTCTCCTGGCATGAATGCCGCTATACGGTCTGTTGTAAGAACCTGCGCATATTTGAAAGTTGATTGTGTTGGTATTTATAGGGGATACCAAGGAATGATCGAGGGTGATTTTAAGCTCATGGATGCAAGAAGTGTCCACAATATTATCAATAAGGGAGGTACAATTCTAAAATCTGCCAGATGCAAAGAATTCAGGACAATCGAAGGCCGTAAAAAGGCATATGAACAATTGAAAGCAGAGGGAATAGATGCCTTTGTTGTTATCGGAGGGGATGGTAGTTTCACTGGAGCGATGATTTTTAATCAAGAATATGATTTTCCGATTATTGGGATTCCCGGAACTATTGATAATGATATTTTCGGAACTACTTTTACCTTAGGATTTGATACTGCATTGAATACCGTGGTTGAAGCGGTAGATAAAATTCGTGATACTGCCAGTTCCCACAATAGATTGTTCTTTGTTGAGGTTATGGGTCGCGACGTGGGTCATATTGCACTAAATGCTGGTGTTGGGGCAGGAGCTGAAGTAATTTTGATACCGGAAGAAAACCTAGGTCTGGATAGGTTGCTAGAATCTTTGAAACGCAGCCAGGGTTCAGGAAAATCCTCGAGTATAGTAATAGTTGCAGAAGGTGATAAAACAGGGAAGAATGTTTTTGAACTTAAGGCATACGTCGAAGGGCATTTGCCCATTTATGATGTTCGTGTATCAGTTTTAGGGCATATGCAGCGAGGGGGTTCGCCATCATGTTATGATAGGGTATTGGCTAGTAGAATGGGCGTTAGTGCTGTCGAGGCACTTTTGGAAGGAAAAACTAATCTTATGGTAGGTGTACATGATAACAATCTTATCTTGACGCCTATCGGCAAGGCAATAAAAGGTCGTACAAGAATAGACAAGGAACTTATAAGGGTTTCAGAAATAATGTCAACATAAATATTTAATAATAAAAAAGTAGAAAAATGTCTAAATTAAAAATTGGAATTAACGGATTTGGTAGAATAGGAAGATTGGTTTTCCGTATTGCCGCCAAAAATGATAAGGTAGAAGTCGTTGCTATTAACGATTTATTGGATGTTGAACACCTCGCGTATTTATTAAAGTACGATTCTGTTCATGGTAAATTTGACGGTACTATCAAAGTAAAAGATGGTAATCTTGTTGTAAATGGTAAAACTGTGCGTATTACTGCTGAAAGAGACCCCAAAAACTTAAAATGGGATGCCGTAGGTGCTGAAATCGTGGCTGAATGTACAGGGATATTCACTAATTTGGAAAAAGCACAATTCCACATTGATGGGGGAGCCAAAAAAGTGGTTATTTCGGCCCCATCACCAGATGCCCCAATGTTTGTAATGGGTGTAAATCATACCCTAGCCAAATCTTCGGATAAAATCGTTTCGAACGCTTCATGTACTACCAACTGCTTGGCTCCCGTAGCCAAAGTATTGAATGATAATTTTGGCATAGAAGAAGGATTAATGACTACGATACATGCTACCACCGCGACACAGCTTACGGTAGATGGCCCTTCAAAAAAAGATTGGAGAGGCGGTAGAAGTGCTCTATTAAACATCATACCTTCTTCAACAGGTGCAGCTAAGGCTGTGGGCAAGGTTATTCCTGAGTTGAATGGTAAATTGACAGGTATGGCATTCAGAGTGCCAACTGCCGATGTATCAGCTGTTGATTTAACGGTAAGATTAGTCAAGCCAACAACCTATGACGAAATCAAGAAAGTAATGAAAGCAGCCTCCGAAGGTCCAATGAAAGGTGTTTTAGGCTATACGGAAGAAGCAGTGGTATCCCAGGATTTTATTGGTGATGCGAGAACCAGTATTTTTGATGCAGGTGCAGGGATACAACTTAGTCCAAAGTTTGTGAAAATTGTATCTTGGTATGACAATGAAGCAGGGTACTCAAATAAATTGGTAGATCTGGCTTTATACGTACATAGCCTATAAGGTTTTAAATTAAATTTCTTTTGCAATCCTGAAAATTAGTTTAGAATGGCTATTTTTCAGGATTGTTTATAAATATTGATCTATGATTTTAATTGTTGATAGTGGTGCTACCAAATCGGACTGGATAGCCCTTGATGAGAAAGGGAATCAATTGTTTTTGACACAGACTCTGGGTTTAAGTCCAGAAGTATTGACCCGTCCTGTTATTGAAGACAGATTGGCCAATAATTTTGAAATTTCTAAAAACAGGGAAAATGTATCAAGAATATATTTCTATGGTGCAGGTTGTGGAACGGATCGGATGAAAAAATATCTCAAAGAGATTTTTACTGACTTTTTCCCTAATGCCAAGATCGATGTTAAGGAAGATACTTACGCAGCTATCTATTCTACGACAAAAATAGGCCAACAGGGAATAGTCTGTATTTTAGGAACAGGATCCAATTGCAGCTATTATGATGGGAACCAACTATTTCAAAAGGTAACCTCGTTAGGTTATATTCCCATGGATGACGGGAGTGGTAATTTCTTTGGAAGAAAGCTTATTAGGGATTACTATTTTCACAAAATGCCCCAGGCCTTAGGCATGAAATTTGCCAAGGAGTATGACCTTGAAGCAGATGTCATAAAGGAAAACCTCTATAAACAGCCTAATCCGAATACGTATTTGGCAACATTTGCCCGATTCATGATTGAAAATAAGGAGCATCCTTATTGTAAAGGTGTTATAGATAAAGGATTTCAGCAATTTGTGAACAATTACATCATGCAGTTTGAGTTGGCCACCAAAGTCCCTATTAATTTTGTTGGCAGTATCGCATTCTATTTAAAAGATGAGCTCATATCCGTACTCGAGCGCAATGATTTGATTGTTGGGGTAATACGTCAAAGGCCTATTGAAGGTTTAGTCGAATTTCACCGAGAGAACCTCTAATACCAGTTTAAAATCAATGGGTGTAATACTCCATCAAAGGGAGGCAACAATTTCTCTTCCAAAAATAAGCCCTGACGGGATACCGTCAGGGCTTTATTTTTAGCAATATTTTGGTATAAAATTACGCAATAGTGATTTTATTATCCAAATATACGTCCTGAATGGAATTTAGAAGCTTAACACCTTCTACCATGGGTTTTTGGAAAGCCTTTCGACCGGAGATTAATCCCATACCGCCTGCACGTTTATTAATTACAGCAGTTTTAACGGCCTGAGCTAAATCATTTTGACCTGAAGATCCACCAGAATTAATTAATCCTGCCCTGCCCATCAGGCAATTCATTACTTGGTATCGTGTTAAGTCGATTGGATGGTCGGTGGTTAGCTCGGAATATACTTTGTCATGTGTTTTAGCAAAATTGATAGCCTTGAAACCACCATTGTTTTCAGCTTGTTTTTGTTTTACGATATCCGCTTGAATAGTAGCTGCCAAATGATTTGCCTGTCCCGTGATATCTGCAGATGCATGGTAGTCCTTTCCGTCCTTTTTGAAACCTGAATTACGAAGGTAGGCCCAAAGCACAGTGACCATACCCAGCTCGTGGGCATATTCGAAAGCCTTGGAAACTTCCTCTATCTGTCGGTTGCTCTCTTCTGAACCGTAATAAATTGTTGCTCCGACCGCTATACATCCCATTCCAAAAGCCTGATCTACACTGGCGAACATGATCTGGTCAAATTTATTGGGATAGGTCAGTAGTTCGTTGTGGTTCAATTTAAGGATAAATGGAATCTTGTGCGCATATTTCCTCGATACAGATCCAAGAACACCAAGAGTGGATGCTACAGCATTACAACCTCCTTCTATAGCAAGTTCAACAATCTTTGCAGGGTCAAAATAAATAGGATTCGGTGCGAACGATGCGCCCGCTGTGTGTTCAATACCTTGATCGACTGGAAGAATGGATACGTATCCGGTACCCCCCATGCGGCCATTATTAAACAGCGTTTGCATATTTCGAAGTACGACAGGGTTTCTGTCTGAAGTTGTCATAACACGATCCACAAAATCCGGACCGGGTAGATGTAAATGTTCTTTCTTTACCGTGTTACACTTGTGATCCAACAGGTAACTGGCTTCTTTGCCTAAAATTTTCTCAATGTTTAATGACATAATAGTATTGTTTTCAAACTACATATAAAGATACGGCGATAAAGCCATTTTAATGCACCATTACAGAGGTTTTTTTAGGAAATGTTATTAAGATTATCATCAAAATTTAGTACTTTAACATACCTATTTTAGTTGTGATTTTGAATAGGTATTTAAATAAAAATATATTATGGCGAAAATTAATAAATTTAAAGGAACAATAGGCATCCTAACTGGTGGTGGAGATGTACCTGGGCTCAATCCGGCAATCAGGGCTGTAACATTCAGGGCTATTCGTGAGGGATACCGAGTATTGGGATTTAGAAGAGGTTGGGGAGGTTTAATAGATATTGTTAGAAACAACAAACACGACAATAGCAATAACTTTACAGAATTGTCGCAGGTTGTGGTGAATAAAGCGGCAAGAACCGGGGGGACTTTCCTGCATACTTCAAGGACTAGGGCAAGTCATGTATCAAATTTGTTGGTTCCTGAACATTTACGGGATTCATATAATAAAGAAATGAATGATCTTACGCCTGAGGTGATCAAAAACCTTGATTGGCTGGGCGTAGACTATTTAATTGCCATTGGAGGTGATGATACACTTAGTTATGCTGTACATCTTTTTAAACAAGGTGTAAAAGTCATGGCCATTCCCAAAACCATGGATAATGATGTTCCCGGAACGGATTACTGCATTGGATTTAGCACATGTGTTACTAGAACCATTAGTCTTACAAACAGTCTCCGGACTGCAGCAGGCTCACACGAAAGATTTCTGGTATTGGAAGTATTTGGACGTTATGCCGGCTTCACGGCAATGTTGCCCACTTTGGCCGGAGCAGCCAATCGATGTCTGATACCCGAGGTACCCTTTAATATTGAACTCCTCACAGAATTACTCACCGAGGACAGGAATAGAAACCCTAGTAATTATTCTATTGTTCTTATATCTGAAGGGGCAACATTCGAAGGTGGTGAAATGAAATTTGAGGGGATGGAAAAAGATGCCTTTGGCCATGCGAAACTTGGGGGTATTGGGGATGAAGTCTCACTTGCATTAAAAAACTTATCCCCTAAATATAATAAGGGGAACCGGGTAAATGTAATCAATCAGAAACTCGGGTATCTGGTGCGCTGCGGAGACCCAGATTTTATTGATTCTGTGGTACCAACGGCTTATGGGAATCTTGCCCTCGATTTATTACTAAAAGGAATATACGGTCGCATGGTAGTATTAAAAAATGGACGCTATGATCATGTACCTATAGAAGTTGTTACAGAAACCAAAAAGTTTGTAAATGTAGATAAGTTCTACAACCGCCCAAAACTTCACCCATTTTATAAAAACTTTGAAATGCTTCCACTGTTCATCATGACCAATGACTGATACAATTAGCGTTCAAAGGGAAGGCTCTTAAACTGAAGGGTTTTTTTTGGAACGGACCATCAAGAAAAATCAAGCATAGCCACTTGTGGTGAACTTGCCGAGGTGTAGCTATGTTTGATTTTTCTTTTTCATCCAAGACAAGACCGATGGTCAAGTCTGGAATTATTTCTTTATTTTGGCTACTGGCTACAGAACAGCAATCATGGATATTTCTACATTCACGAATTTAGGTAAATTGGCTACTTCAACAGTTTCCCTGGCAGGAGCACTCTCTGCATTAAAATAAGTGGCGTAAACTGCATTTATTTCAGCAAATCGGTTCATGTCAGCAATGAAGATGGAGGTTTTGACCACATTCTCAAAAGTCATACCTGCTTCTGAAAGAATGGCCTTTAAATTCTCCATGGATTGTTTGGTTTCTTTGGCTATATCACCTTCAATAAGATTGCCAGTTTTAGGGTCAATGGGTATTTGTCCTGAAATATATAAGGTATTTCCTGAAAGTACAGCTTGGTTGTAAGGACCAATTGGAGCAGGGGCATTTTCGGTTGTGATGATTTTCTTCATTGTTTATATTTTTCAAGTTCAGAAATAGTATAAAAGTTTGGGAGTTTAGTATGTTTTGCCCAATTTTAAAATTTTAACACTGTTAATTTTCAACTTAATATCATCTTTGGCTTCTATTTTCCCATTTAAGGTCCTTAAGGATAGAACTTTTTATCCCGATAAAGAAATACCATCTTTTATAGGTGCCAAATGGTGTCCAGTTAAAGCGCATCACAAAACTCTTTAAATCGCGTTCAAAACGCAATTGTGTCAACGTAAACCCTTTGCCTTTAAAGTCATAACCAGAGGATCCGCCTACTTTCCATCTGGGCGAAAGATTTACATCCCCCGTGAACATCAAGGAATGGCTGCTAAATTCGCTCTGACGGGCAGAATTTGAATAGGAAGCAGAATAGGCTAAACGTAAATTCCATGGTATTGTGGTAGCATAGATGGGATTCTCTAAATCATCGGAATCTTTGCCTGGCTTCATGCGGGTATCGGAAAAACTATCCGCTTTACCAAAAAGGTCGTCGCCTCCACTTTGGGCCACATAATCATATTCATCGACTTCGTCATCTTCCTCATCTTCGTCTTTTTTGAAGGTCTCATTGCTTAATGAATACCCAACATTCACATTGGCACGTGTTAGACGAAAAAGGCTTCCTCCATTATCAATATTAAAGGTGTTTATTCTTCTACCATTATTGTCAATAGCATAAGGATCAAGACCTGCTGAGAAATTGATTGACATTTTGTTGTTTAAAATATTGGTCCCTCCATTTACACTCAAGGGGCTTAGTTTTAGGGAATCGGATTCAAAATTATATCCTGTTGAGATATTAAAATTACTAAGAATAGGTACTTTTTTTGGTTCTGTGGCCGTGGAATCCTTATCCCTTACTTTCGCTTCAAGGGTATTTGCCAAAGAAAAGCTAAGACTATTGGATTTGCTGAGACTAGGGGCGCCATTTAAGGTGCCTTGGAACCTGGTAAATTGAACAACCTCTCCATTTGCATCTAAATACTCATCATAAAATTGTTCAAATGAAGGTGCATACCCATAACTGATTGAAGGCCTCATTACATGTCGTATGGCCTGTATTTTCTTATCTTCCCCAAAATTAAATGTTCCATACAAGGTAGTTCCCACACTGGCACTAAAGTTGTATTTATTATAGCGATCAAATCCACTTATGGTATCGGTAACTACTATTTCTTCGTCAGCATCGAATCTTTTATTGTAGGTTTCCATTGTCCAGACATCCTCATAATTACCACCTACACTCACACTGAAGAATTTAGCGACTTTGAAGTTGGTACTTATAGGAATACGGTGCCGTGCCCCGACTTTAGCATCATCGAACATCGCCTTTTTGAAAAAATCGTCATCATTCGTCGAAATTCTGTTGGTAGCACTTAAATCGTATTGAAAATTAACATTTTGAATGATTCCTTTTTTTATACCATCCCTTTTGGCAAAAGGAAAGATTCGCTCCATACTGGCCTGTAAATTGGGCAAACTCATCTCAATTGACTCTGTATTGGTGTTTTGGCTGTGTGTAGCCGTTAAACTCATATTCACGGATGGATAGGCAGGAAATGTCTTCGAATACGAAATAGACGAAGATAGAGTGTTGTTCTGCGTATTGGGTAAATTACGTTGCTGCAATGAATTTCTATAATATTGGCTGCTACCTAAATTCACCGATGCTGAAAATCGGGAATTTGGACTTGCCTTAGTATCCTGTGAATGTGATATTTGTATATTGTAATTTGCAGTTCTACTATAGTCACTAAAGCCCTTTTGACTGTTTATTTGATTTTCATATCTAAAATTGATATTACCACTATATTTATAGCGTTTGGTATATATTGATTGCGTTTTAAAACCATAACTGCCATTAGTATAAAAATCCCCAGTAATAAGAACGTCGGCATATTCTCCTATCGGAACATAGTATCCCATATCCTGTAGAAAATAGCCCCTATCCGCTTGATTACCGAAGGTTGGCATCATTATACCCGCAGATCGCCCAACGGTCAACGGAAAATATGCAAAAGGTAGGGCAATGGGCGTAGGCACATCGGCAATATATAAATTACTGAATCCTGCAATAACCTTTTTCTTGGGTACGAATTTTGCCTTTCGTATACGTATATAATAATCAGGGTTTATGGTATCTGATGATGTTGTTAGTTTACCTTCGTGTAGAAAATAGACCGAGTCGTTTTCCTTCTTGGTAATTTCGGCATAGACCTTCATGGCATCACTCCCTAACTGTCCCAGACCCGCTTGTTGTTCGGTTCTTGAATTCCATATAATCGCTTTTTGTGTGTCAAAATTGAAACGGATGGAATCAGGAATCACTTCATTGCTTCCTTGTTTAAAAAAAGGCAACTGTGAATAGTTGCCTAAGGAATCTTTAATTCGACCCGCATAAACTTCATTTTTCACATAATCCATTATAATAATACCAGCTTTTAGCTCTGTATCCTGATAATAGATTTCAGCCTCATTATATAGATATATTTTTTGGTCCTTCTGACTCAATTTTACGTAATCCTTTGCCTTATATTTTATTTTATCAAGTAGTAGGGGGGGCTTGCCATTTATAGAGTCGGTCTGCAGGGAATCGCCTGCAATACTATCCTTCATCGTTGGTACAGGGAATAGGGGAGCAACAATGGTATCCTGTGCTGCTTTAATTGGTAATGGCACAATTTTGTCTTCTTGTGCATGCATTATACTGCTACCAAACAACAGTAGCAATAGGAAAAGAAGATGATGTTTATTTGATTGCAAGGCTATATATCCTATTTTTGTAAAGGTTTGGCTCGACTTTTGGTGATCAAACTTACATATATTTTTTGTTCTGCTTATAGGGTATTACAATAAATTTAACCATTATTGCAGCCTCAAATCAGCTTGGTATTATGAATATGAATCGAATTTTTATTTGCGCTTTGGTAATGTTGGCCCTACTGTTTACATCATTCTCCAACAATAATGAATTGGAAAGGAACGATGGTAAATTTGTGGTCGTATTGGATGCGGGTCATGGCGGTCATGATCCAGGAAATTTGGGCAATGGATATTTAGAGAAGAATATTGCATTGAACATTGTACTCAATGTTGGAAAAATATTGGAAAAAGACCCGGATATTAAAGTAATTTACACTAGAAAAACTGACAGATTTGTCGATTTATTTGTAAGAGGCGAAATTGCAAATAAAGCCAATGCGGATTTGTTTGTTTCCATCCATTGTGATTCACATTCCTCGGACGCCCATGGTGCCGGTACATTTGTCCTTGGATTACATGCCAACAAACAAAACTTTGAAATAGCAAAGAAAGAGAACTCTGTTATTTATTTGGAAGACAATTATGAGGTTAGATACGCTGACTACGACATAAATTCACCGGAATCGATTATAGGCCTGACAATTATGCAAGAGGAATTTTTGGATCAAAGTATTGCCTTGGCAAAAATGATCCAGGACAATTTTACAGGAAAATTGAAACGCAATAATAGAAAAGTAAAACAGGCAGGTTTTATTGTGTTACATCAAACGTTTATGCCAAGTGTACTTATTGAAACAGGTTTCCTGACCAATAAATCAGAAGGCTCCTATCTAAATTCCGCAAAGGGCCAACTACAAATAGGATCCGAGATTGCCAACGCTATTATCAAATATAAGAGTGGGGTTCAGTCAAATGTGTCGGAAACGATAGAACAAATTGCATCGAATGATAATGTTCCAGTGGAGGAAGCTCCCGTTAATGAGGAAGTGATTCAAGAAATGGCGGAAAAACCCTTGGAACAAAAAGAAATCCCGGTAAAAGAGGAAATTGAGAAAAAAATTGAGCCTGAAAAGGCCATAATTACTAGTGACGCCCCAAATAATGAGAAAGTGGAAAGTATCGCTGAAGATTTATCTTCAAAAGAAATTACAGTGGAGAAAGAAGAATCCGCACCACCAGAAAAAAAGGAAGACCCCAGTAGTAGTACGAGAATAATTTTTAAGGTCCAACTTTTGGCAAGTTCAAAGGATATGCCCCTACAATCTGAAAATTTCAATGGTTTGGGAAGACTTTCAAAAGAACCCTACAAAAATTTATATAGGTATATGTATGGTATTACCGATTCCTATAAGGAAGCGGAAATGTTAAAATCCAATGCTGACATAAAGGGATATACAAGTTCCTATATTGTTGCCTATAAAGAGGGAACACGAATACCGGTTCCGGAAGCACTGAAATACGTTTCGGAATAATAACACTCATCTCATTTTTATTTCTAATTTTGTTAGAGCCAGTTTTGAAATATATGATTGGAATTATTATAGACTATTTTTGATACATAACGAGGCAAAATTGTTAAGCATAGCAGGGCTATGGTTTATAATATTAACGAAGTAATGAGTAAAAAGAAACATATAAAAACAATTGATGTATTTCAAAACTGGCTCTTAATAACGATAAACCAACACTATTGAAGCTATCCAGGGAAATTAAAACAGGAATCATTGTAATTGGCGGCATATTGTTGTTCATTTTAGGTTTTAGCTATTTAAAATCAACTCCTTTATTCGATAACAGCAAAACATTATATGCGATTTACCAACACGTCGGTGGCTTACAACCTGGAACCCAGGTAACCATTAACGGTTACAACGTAGGTACCGTAAATAATATAAAATTTAATGATGCCAGCGGTAGTCTGTTGGTGACATTTTCTGTAAACAATGAATTCACGTTTTCGAAAAACAGTTTGGCTGAATTGTATGACACTGGGATAATCGGTGGAAAAGCAATACAAATAAGACCGGTTTTTGACGATTCGCCAATGGCACAATCAGGGGATACTTTAACATCAAATACAAGACCTGGGCTAACTGATTTGGTGCAATCTAAACTTGCTCCATTACAACAGAAAATCGAAGGGGCCTTTACCAATGCCGATACTTTATTGATGAATGTAAACCAAGTTTTGGATGCCAAAACAAAAAACGATTTACGGGAATCTATTGCCGGACTCAATAAATTGATGAAAAGTCTGGATGGAAGTGCAGAAGTACTTAACAGTTTATTGAAAAACAATCAGGGAAAATTGGATAGTTCGTTAACCAATTTTAATCAACTATCAGAAAATTTCGCCAAACTTTCAGACTCACTTAACAACGCTGGTTTAGGAAGAACCTTAACAAGTCTTGAATCGACCGTATCCAATTTAGACAAGATTTTAACACAAATTGAAAAAGGGGATGGTTCTCTAGGTAAACTCATGAAAGATGAACAATTGTACAATAACCTGAACAATGCATCAAAAGAATTGGATTTGTTACTTCAGGATTTCCGTTTGAATCCTAAACGATATGTGAATGTTTCGGTATTTGGTAAAAAACAAAAGGATTATTCATTACCAGAGGATGATCCAGCTGAAAAAATAGAAAAACCATAATGCAATATCTTCCCAATATTTTATTTGCTATTATCCTAGTTATTGGAATAGGGTTTTTTGTTAGAAACATAAAAAAACTTGCCAGAAACATTAGGCTAGGCAAGAATGTTGATGTAAATGATAATAAGCCGCAACGATGGAAAAATATGACCAAAATTGCCTTAGGGCAAACTAAAATGGTGGTCAGACCCATTCCTGGAATCCTTCATTTACTTGTTTATGTAGGTTTTATTATCATAAATTTAGAAGTACTTGAAATTGTAATAGATGGACTTTTAGGAACTCATAGAATTTTTGCTCCTCTCGGTAGTGTTTATAACTTATTGATAGCTTCGTTCGAGGTCTTGGCATTACTGGTTATTATCGCCGTGGTTCTTTTCTGGATACGTAGAAATATCATTAAACTACAAAGGTTCATTAAACCGGAAATGAAGGGCTGGCCTAAGAATGACGCAAACCTTATTCTTTATATAGAGGTGGTTTTAATGCTGTTGTTCTTAACAATGAATGGGGCCGATTTTCAATTGCAGCAATTGAATGCGCCTCATTATATTCAAGCAGGCTCATTTCCCATTAGCCAATTCTATACTTCTTTTTTTGATGGAATGTCTATTCAATCACTCATATTGATTGAAAGAACCGCATGGTGGTTGCATATAGTGGGCATTTTGTTCTTTTTGAATTATCTATATTATTCAAAGCACCTGCATATTCTTTTGGCTTTCCCGAATACCTATTTTGGAAAGTTGGATGTAAAGGGTAAGCTCAATAACCTTGATACTGTGACTAAAGAGGTTATGTTGATGATGGACCCTGATGCCGACCCTTATGCGGCTCCGGCTGAAGATGCTCAAGAACCTGAAAAATTCGGGGCTTCGGATGTTACAGACCTTAATTGGGTGCAACTGCTCAATGCATATACCTGTACTGAATGCGGGCGTTGCACTAGTGAATGCCCCGCAAACCTAACTGGCAAGAATTTATCACCTCGAAAGATAATGATGGATACCCGTGATAGACTTGAGGAGGTAGGAAAGAATTTGGATAGTAATAAGGGGGAATTTAAGGATGATGGCAAACAATTGTTGGATGACTATATAACAAGAGAGGAACTTTGGGCCTGTACTACCTGTAATGCATGTACAGAGGCTTGTCCGGTTAGTATTGACCCGTTATCAATAATTATGGATATGAGGCAGTATTTGGTAATGGAACAATCGGCAGCACCATCCGATTTAAATAATATGATGGGGAATATAGAGAATAATGGGGCTCCATGGCCATTCAATCAAATGGATAGGCTTAATTGGAAAGATGAATCATAAAATAAACCTATTATGGGTAGTGAATTGAAAGTACCGACAATGGCAGAACTTTTTGCCGCAGGCCAACAACCAGAAGTTTTGTTTTGGGTTGGTTGTGCCGGAAGTTTTGATGATAGGGCAAAAAAAATAACAAAGGCCTTTGTAAAGATCCTCCATAAGGCAAATGTTTCTTTTGCAGTGTTAGGAACTGAGGAAAGTTGTACTGGTGATCCAGCCAAACGAGCAGGGAACGAGTTTTTGTTTCAGATGCAAGCAGTAACGAATATTGAGGTATTGAATGCCTATGATGTTAAAAAGGTGGTTACGGCTTGTCCACACTGCTTCAATACCATAAAGAATGAATACCCGGGATTAGGAGGTAATTATGAGGTCATGCACCATACCCAGTTTTTAAAGCAACTACTAGATGAGGGTCGAATTACCATGGAAGGAGGTAGTTTCAAAGGAAAACGCATAACTTTCCATGATCCATGTTACTTGGGAAGGGCCAATGGTGTTTTTGAAGCTCCAAGGGATTTGATTAAGAAATTGGATGCCGAATTGGTTGAAATGAAAAATTGCAAAACTCGTGGATTATGCTGTGGGGCAGGGGGAGCACAGATGTTCAAGGAACCGGAAAAGGGGGATAAGGATATAAATGTTGAGCGCACAGAGCAAGCTCTGGAAACCAAGCCGGAAATAATTGCAGCAGCCTGTCCTTTTTGCAATACTATGATGACCGATGGGGTTAAAAGCAAGGAAAAAGAATCAACTATTGCTGTTATGGATATTGCAGAGCTCATAGCCACCGCTGAGGATTTGTAATTTTACCAATCAAACATTTCCATTTCCTTAATTAGGATTTTAAAATAAAATAAATGCTAGTAGAATTCAATACATTACCAGATTCATCAAGAGTTTGGATCTTTCAGGCCAGCCGCAGCTTTTCCGTTGGGGAACTTCAGGAAATTGA
Organism: uncultured Flavobacteriaceae bacterium; assembly: GCA_963762065.1. Taxonomy (GTDB): domain Bacteria; phylum Bacteroidota; class Bacteroidia; order Flavobacteriales; family Flavobacteriaceae; genus Maribacter_A. The sequence continues at coordinate 256,477 of CAVXJE010000005.1, forward strand.
GGAGGAATTGGATACTTTTATAAAGGAATGGACAGCGCATGGCAGTGATTTAAGAGCAGGATACGAAATTAAGTATAATCGTTTTATCATTTTGGCTTTGGATCAAACGCAAACAGCGGCTTCTGGCTGTTCTATTGATGCATCGGTGCATTTTATCCAAAAATTAGAGAAAAAATATAATGTTGAACTACTCGACAAAATGAATGTTTCTTATAAGCAAGGGGAATTTGTAGCGTACAAGCCATTAACCGATTTTAAAAAAATGGCAAAACAGAAAGCGGTGTCAAAAAACACAATTGTCTTTAATAATTTGGTGACCAATAAAGGCGAGTATCTTGAACATTGGGAGGTGCCTGCTTCTGAAAGTTGGCATGGCCGATTCATGTAAAAGTCATTTTGGTATTGTATTTGGAGAATCTTTATTCAATATTTGTGGGATTCGATGAAATGCAATATTTTTTTTGATTTTAAGTTTTCTCCATAGACTATTCATATATGCGATTATATAGCATTCTTCTGTTGTTTTTATTGACTGTTCCCAGCGTTTGTGCACAGGGTAATCCTTTGGTTGCTAAAGATAGTCTAGCCCAACAAAATTGGGTAGATGCCAAGTACAGCGAAATGGACTTGGATGAAAAATTGGGGCAGTTGTTTATGGTCAGTATTGCTTCTGATCAGGATAAAGCAAGTACCGATAAGATTGAATCACTCATTAAAGAGCATCATATTGGTGGGATTATTTTTTCCACAGGTGGCCCGGTAAGACAGGCAAAACTTGCTAATTCGTATCAGGCAGTCTCTAAATTGCCTTTGCTAGTGGGTATGGATGCTGAATGGGGTCTGGCGATGCGATTGGATTCTACCTACGCTTTTCCGTGGAATATGACCTTGGGTGCTATCAAGGATAATGCTATTGTTGAAAAAGTAGGTCGACAAATAGGGGTACATGCAAAACGCCTCGGAGTGCATATAAATTTTGCTCCGGATATTGATATAAATACAAATCCTTTGAACCCTATAATTGGAAACCGTTCTTTTGGTGAGGACAGGGATAATGTAGCAGAAAAGGGAATCGCTTTTATGAAGGGAATGGAAGGTGCAGGAGTACTTTCCAGTGGGAAGCATTTTCCAGGACACGGTGATACGTCAACCGATTCGCATTACGAATTACCGCTTATCGATTTTTCAAAAAAGCGTTTGGATAGCCTTGAATTATATCCATATAAAAAATTGATAAAAGCTGGGTTAAGTAGCATTATGGTAGCCCATTTGAATGTTCCAAGCTTAGAAATCAAAAAGGAACTTCCGTCTTCATTATCAGAGCAGATTATTTCAGGTATTTTAAAAGAACGAATGGGCTTTAAAGGCCTAGTGTTCACTGATGCCTTGAATATGAAAGGGGTATCAACCCATGGTGAAGATGGGGATGTTGAACTTGCCGCATTTATAGCCGGCAATGATATTCTTTTAATGCCAACTGAAGTTGCCAAAGCAAAGGAAAAATTACTTGGGGCCTATCAAAAAGGGAGAATATCTGAACGAAGATTAGCAAGTTCAGTAAAGAAAATACTCATGGCCAAATACAAAGTAGGTTTAAATAATTATAAACCCATTAAACTGGATAATCTCTATGGAGATTTGAATTCATTGCAGAATGATTTGGTATATGAAGAAGCAATTGAGAATGCCATTACTATAGTCAAGAACAAGTTCTACCTCATGGGGATTAAAAAGCTAGAAAATAAGAAAATTGCCTATGTAAAGTTTGGGGATGACAACAGTGATGCATTTATCAATGAATTGAATAAATATGCAGCAGTTACCCAAGTAAATGCAAAGGATATAGCCACTTTAAAAAGTAAATTGAGGGATTATAACTTGGTAATCATTGGGCACCATAAAAGTAATGATAGTCCTTGGAAACCCTTCAAATTCTCCAATAAGGAACTTTCCTGGTTAGAGCAAATTGCCAATGAAAGGACATCAAATACGATTCTATCGGTATTTGCTAAACCCTATACGCTTTTAGATGTTACTTCTTTTAATAATATTGATGGGATTGTGGTAGCTTATCAAAACAGTAAACTGGCACAGGAAAAAACCGCACAACTTATTTTTGGGGCTATTGGGGCAAAAGGTATGTTACCTGTTTCTGCGCATTCAGAATTCCCCGTAAATACAGGAGTTCAAATAAGGTCTTTAAAGCGATTGGGATATAGTACACCCGAGCGTGTAGGATTAAGCTCCCAAAAATTAAAAGAAGTCGATAGACTTGTGCAAAATGGTTTGGATTCCTTAATGTTTCCTGGAGCGCAGGTTTTAATTGCAAGGAGAGGGAAAGTTATTTATAACAAGGGTTTTGGTAAACCTACTTATAAATCGACAGAAAATATAACTCCCGATTACATTTATGATTTGGCTTCGATTACAAAAATTTTAGCAACCTTACCTCTTATTATGAGGATGGAGGAAAATGGGAAGATAGCCCTTAATAATACTTTTCAAGAGTTAATCCCTGAATATGCTAACACAGAACTTAAAAACGTAAATGTTTTAAAAGCATTGTCACATTATGGCAGGCTTCCGGCCTGGATAGCCTTTTATGTGAGCACCTTGGACAAAAAACGAAGGCCTTCACCAGAATTTTATAGAAATACACCTTTAGATGGGTTTTCAATTAAAGTAACCGATAATCTATTCCTAGCTGATGACTACAGGGACTCGATTTATAATAGAATAGGTAGGCAAGAGCTTAAATCCAATAGATATAGGTATAGTGATGTTGCTTACTACGTTATGAAAAAATATATTGAGCAAACCTATAATACCCGACTGGATAAATTAGCCGAAGATTTTTTATACAAACCAATCGGGGCAAATAATACTAGTTTTAATCCTTTGGAAAAATTTCCCAAAAACAGGATAGTGCCTTCGGAGGAAGATAAATATTATAGATATCAGACCGTTCAAGGCTATGTTCATGATATGGGAGCAGCCATGCAAGGTGGGGTAGGAGGGCATGCCGGTCTTTTTAGTAATGCCAATGATGTAGCCAAGATCATGCAGATGTATTTGCAGGGAGGGGAATATGGGGGTACACAATTTTTGGATTCCAGGACGATCAAAAAATTCAACACCTGTTATTTCTGTGATAAAAATGTACGAAGGGGTGTGGGCTTCGATAAGCCGCAGTTAAAGGAGAAGGGACCAACCTGTGGTTGTGTATCGCGGAAAAGCTTTGGACATAGCGGTTTTACGGGAACTTACACTTGGGCTGACCCTGATGAAGAGTTGGTTTATGTGTTTTTATCCAATAGGACCTACCCCTCAGCTTCAAATACGCTTTTAGTTAAATCAGCTTTAAGAACAAGGATTCAGCAGGCTATTTATGATGCGATAATCAATTGAATCCCTATTTTCCGGTAAGCCAATAAGTATTTGAAAATTTCAAATCCCAAATCCCAAACCTGCAGGTAGGCAGGCAGGTCCCAACATGCGGATAACCATATAACTTAGTAACTTCAGTGCAGCTTGTTTGATTTGGCACAAATCTTTACATTCCTTTATTGTAAAATAAAATTTCATTCTCTAAAATTGCACCCCTTGTCTTAGTTTTCTTTTTTATTCAAAAAGCCATGATCATTTAACCCTTTTAAAGCTGCCTACCTACGGGTATGCTCCTAAACTTTACTTAAATAAATTGGCAAAAACTAGTGGATTATACTGTTTTGACTAAATTTGGATAATGAAGATAGCAATTGTATGTTACCCAACTTTTGGTGGTAGTGGTGTAGTAGCCACAGAATTAGGTATTGCCCTGGCCGATAGAGGCCATGAAGTCCATTTTATTACCTATCGCCAGCCGGTCCGTTTAGACCTTTTAAGCCACAAAGTGCACTTTCATGAGGTACATGTACCCGAATACCCTTTATTTCACTATCAGCCTTATGAATTGGCCTTATCGAGCAAATTAGTTGACACCGTTAAGTTGTTCGGCATTGACCTTTTGCATGTTCATTATGCAATTCCACATGCCTATGCAGGTTATATGGCCAAGAAAATGTTGGAGGAAGAGGGAATATACCTTCCTATGATTACGACCCTTCATGGCACCGATATTACCTTGGTTGGTAAACATCCTTTCTATAAGCCAGCGGTAAATTTCAGTATAAACCAGTCCGATGTAGTGACATCGGTCTCAGAAAATTTGAAGCAACGAACGTTGGAATTCTTCGATATTAAGAAAGAAATTGAAGTTGTACCCAACTTTATCGATAAAAATAAATACAGTACCTCTTTTACCGATTGCCAAAGATCTATTATGGCAGAGGAACATGAAAGGATTATCACCCATATCAGTAATTTTAGGCAAGTAAAGCATATACCTGATGTCATCCATATTTTCAATAAGGTGCAAAAGGAAATTCCAGCTAAATTGGTAATGGTAGGCGAGGGGCCGGAAAAAGAAAATGCCGAGATCTTGTGCGAAAAACTTGGGATTATGGATAAAGTCCATTTTTTAGGTAATAGCAATGAGATAGATAGGATTTTGTGTTTTTCAGACTTATTTTTGTTGCCTTCTAAATCCGAGAGTTTTGGATTGGCTGCGCTAGAGGCCATGATAAATAGGGTACCGGTTATTTCCAGTAATGCAGGGGGTATCCCGGAAGTTAATATTCAAGGTGTTACAGGGTTTTTAAGCGATGTAGGCGATGTTGATGAAATGGCAAGTAACGCTATGAAAATTCTTGGGGATGACAAAATTTTGGAGAAATTCAAGGAGAATGCTTATCAGGCTGCCTTGAAATTTGATATTTTAAAGGTACTACCTTTGTACGAGGCGATATATCAAAAAGCATATAACAGTAGATTTAAAAATACTTACCATTAAAATGAAAGGACTTTTACTAGTTATATTAATGATATTTTCTTCCTGTAATTGCCATAAGAAGGCTGCGATGAATAATGAAGGGGATAAGAACAGCCATAATGAAAAGCTCACACTGTTATTACAGGATAATTATAGTGGTTCGGATGTTGCCGAAAAATTGGTTATAACAGATGCCAAAGCATTAAAGAGCTTTTATTCCAAAATAAACCGAACCCGAAAACCTGGTTTACCGGTTCCTGATGTGGATTTTACCAAAGAAATGATATTGGTCCATTGTAGTGGCCTACGAAAATCCAATGTTGCACCATCATCGTTATCTATCATGGAAGAAACCGATGAGGAATTAGTGCTTGAAACAACCAACGGAAAGGTAGAACAAAAGGGAGGTGATTCGGCAGAAATCAGTCCTTTTAGTGTCTATAAAATGCCTCTTACCTCGAAAAAAATAATCTTCAAAAAAGAGCAATAAATACTTCACTTAAGGTCAATTTTTAGCAATCCATCGAATAAAATTACCCTTCAAAGCACTTTGTTGGTCAACGATTAAGTAGGTCTTATTTTTATACTCTATTGGATCCCAAATTCAAGACCTATGAAAAACTATATGCTATGTGTGTTGGTATTGCTAATGCTTGCCACCAATCAAATTCTTTCCCAGGACAGTTTACAAATCACCTCAAAAGACAGCATTGTCCTAAGTTCTTGGGTGGTTGGACTCGGCTATAATATTGTTGATGATTCAGCAACACCTTTTGGAGAAGATTTCCTAGATATTAAGAATACCTGGCATGCATTGCCCTATCCAAGCCGGATTAGTATCGGCAGATTTTTTAAAAATGGGTTGGGAATAGAGGCCATTGGGTCGTTCAATAAGTATAAAGTAGGTAAGATTGTAGATGGGTCAATAAATACGTCACCACGGGATTATTATGCGATTGATGGAAAAATAAGCTATGATCTGAATAAATTGATAGGAGAGACCAGTTGGTTCGACCCTTATGTTCATGTAGGTGCTGGATATACTTCTATTGGCTCAGTAGGAAGGACTACTGCCAATACGGGTTTTGGTTTCAATACCTGGTTTGGTGATAAATGGGGACTAAATTTCAATACTATGGGTAAGTGGGGTATTAAAGAAGGTTCAACAAAGCAGTTGCAGCATTCTGCTGGTGTGGTCTATAGATTTGGTACGGAAAAAGGACTTTCCAAAAAAGGAGAGGAAAAATTGGCACTAATTGAGGTGTTGGAAAAAGAAAAGCAAAGAGAGGCCGATTCCTTGTCTGCTGTGCAAAGAGCCAAGGATGCAGCGGCAATGGCCGAACGATTGGCCGAGGAAAAGGAAAAAGCAAGACTGGCTGCTATGGAGAAAGCCAAACTTGATGCTGAGAACCAACGGAAACAAAAAATAAAGGATGCTATTGATGCATTGGGTTATGTGTATTTTGATTTTGATTCATCTTATTTAAATAAACCCTATAAGGGGTTATTGGATGAGTTAGCCTTGATCCTGCAAGAGAATCCATCGGTGATATTAAAAATTGGCTCCCATACCGATTCCAGGGGTCCAGGAAAATACAATATGTGGCTCTCCGAAAAAAGAATGCAGCGTACCATAGCGTATTTAGTTAAACAAAAAGGTATAGATGGGGCTAGATTAAGAGGGGAGGCTTTTGGAGAAACCAAATTGGTCAATGAATGTAATGACCATACACATTGCACAGAACAGAGGCACAAGCTGAATAGGAGGTCGGCGTTTGAGGTTTTGAAATATTAACGAGGCGGAAAGTTTGATGGGTATTTGGTTTGATATGGGCTATTACAAATTACAATCCCGTTAATTGATTTAAAAAAAGATAAGGGATTATTTTATTAATGATTTTATTGTTTTATTTGATACAATAATTGGAATTTGGATAATATTCTAACCTATTTCTTGTATGTAATTGCTTTTTAAATTTAGTAAACATTCCAATAAATGTTAAAAAATAGCCCACGGATATCGATACTGATACCTGATGGTGAGAATGAGCTTTTAACAAATCAGGTTAAAGACTGTTTTGCGAGAGCCCCTAAGGTACGCCTATATGTTATGTCTAACATTAAGAATGGACCATCCCGTTTTTCAAGATATGTGCATAAGTATTCCTACTATCCAAAAACAAATAATGAATTGGATTGGTTAGCAAATATAAATGCTGAGATGTTAAGGCATAATTTTGATGTGATCATGCCTGTTTTTGAGGATGGTATTCGAACGCTAATAAAGTTTAAAAAATATATTATTGATTCGGATAAAATTGTGATTTTACCTTCATTGGAAATGTTTACCATAGCAAATAATAAGGCACTTTTGGCTAAACATTTAGACAAAAATAATATTCCAGGACCCAAAACTTGCCAAATTAATGTGGGGAAGGGTTCAGATTTAGATAATGTGGTTTTTCCAATTTTGTTAAAACCGTTAAATGTTACCGATGGTGGGTCAGGCATATCACTATTCAGGAAGAAAGAAGAGTTTTTAACCTTTTTTAAGGGTCATAAGGGAGAACATAATTTTATATTTCAAGAATTCATTGACGGTTTTGACATAGACTGTAGTGTCTTGTGTCATGATGGTGAAATCCAGGCATATACTATTCAAAAGGGGGTTTTATATGGCACTAAAAAGTTTGCACCACCAATAGGCGTAAAATTTTTGTATGAAGATGATTTGTACCAAGTCATAGAAAAATTAATGAATACCCTGAATTGGTCGGGTGTTGCACATATAGATTTGAGGTATGATATAAATGATGGTAAATTTAAGGTTATTGAAGTGAATACAAGGTATTGGGGATCATTGGAAGCATCATTAGCCGCTGGAATTAATTTTCCGTATTTATATTATCTCATATCAACTAATAAAAAATTTGAAAGGCCCACATATAATTACATTGAGTTTCTTAGTATAAAAGGATTATTAAAGCGTTTTAAACAGAATGTACTCATGGTTCTGAATGGTGGTTACCTCTGGAATAATACTGCTTTAAAGTTCATTATACTGGATCCTGTACCAATTGTGGTTAAGGTACTAATTGGAATCAATTTATATTTGAAACGTTTTTTTATAAGAAATTGAAGTCTTTTCGGATAATAGCGGATAAGAAGTGGTTCTGAAAAATAATATCCAACGTACTCTATCTATCAATTTTAAATGTAAACTTTGATTTTTTCATTCCCAATAAATTTATGGCAACCATTTTGTGTCAAGAATATTGTAAAGAGTAAGGGAAACGGGATTATGGTTAATTCCTTAAAACTACTTTTTGGGCATGCTGTAATCCTTTGATGATATAAGTATTGGTATCCTGGTTGCAGTGTACCTCTACGTTTGCTATATGCTCAACGGAACTATAGAGGAAATCATTGATTATTTTCCTTAAAAATGAAAATGATTCGTTATTGTGATCAATTTTAATATAATCTGATTCCAGTGAAATGGTTATCAACTGGTATTATTTCATAATTTGTATAAGGATCACTGGATTTATTGGGTCTTAATTGCTTTTTCAAGTTTCTGACATGTATATGCACATTTTTTGAAATCAAATACAATTTGGCACGAATGGTTAATTCCTTGATTTTGAACTTAATTTTGGCAGGATAGGATTTTTTCTGATAAAATAAGTGCTGTTCAAAATTATAGATATGATTGCTCCATCTTCTTTTGTAGTCCAGATCACCCCAACCCATTTCAAATCGGTTGAAATTATTTTTCAAACACCATTCTAATTGTTTGTAGATTTCAACATGTCCTAAACCAAATTTTGCATAGTCAATGTCATAGGACGAAATATAGCTGAACAGTATTTGTTTAAAATGATAATTTATAGCTATTTCAATGGGTTTTCCACTTTCATAAATGACGAAAATAGAGGCTCTTTTGTTCAATATCAAAGGGTAAGTAAGTGCAACAGTCCGCTCCCATTCCATTAGACTTTTACTTTGCTCATTGCGCTGTTGAAAACGCTGTATGATCATACTTCTAAGTACTTGAAGTAATTGATCATATTCATTTTTATCCATTTGGCCATAAAAAAGCTTGTATTCGATATCGAAGCAAGATTCCAATCTATTTACATATCTACGAATGGTTTTCGCATTATTTTTAAATTGGGACTTAAGGTAACTCTCAACATCTTGGAAATTAGATAGATCTGCAGCATAACCTTTTTGTTGGTGAAATATTTTTAATTGTAATTCGTCTTCATTTTTGAGTTTTGTTTTCAAGTAGTCAGGAACAAAAGGAACATGGAGTAAATCATTTATATTTGGGTAAAGAAATTCTTCTATATAATCTGACGTATGCAGAAAAACGTCATCCACGGGATAATAAATGGATTCATAATATCCTGGAATCCCATTTTCTTTTTCAAATATATTCAAGAATAAATTATTATTTTGTTTTTCCATATACCTCAATAAGAATCAGTTAGTGACCTTAAACTAAATTGATCTTTAATATTTTCTTTCGACCTTTAACGAAGAAAATACCTTTTTGATTGTTCATTTCATAAATCCGAATATTTTTAGAGGAATCTGAATTCATATATTGAAAATCATATATTGTTTTTCTTAAAACCCTATATTTTTCAAGAAGAAAATCTATTTGAGTAATATCATCCAATAGGGGTAGATTTTCTAATTCCTCTATTTCTAGAATATGTTCATAATCGCTCCCACCCGATCTGATTTTCACCTTAAAAATATTCTTGATCTTTTGATAATATAGATGTACATTTTTTTTCTTTAAATATTCTTTGGTATTGTAAAAACCAACAATAGTATGAGCCAATACTTTTTTAACAAAACTATTTTTATTATATAAAATATGGTGTTTAAAGTCATAAATGACATTACACCAGAGACGTTTATAGTCAAAATCGCCTAAAGACAGATCAAATATTTCAACCCCATTTTGAAAACACCATTCCAATTGTTTATAGATATCTATATAACCCAATCTAAACTTGGAATAGTCTATATCATATGATCTTATGGCGTTATCAATGATATTTTGATGGTGGTAATTTAGACATATATCAATCGGCTGATTACCATTATAAATCACAAAAAGGGAGGCGGTTTTATTCATGATCATGTCAAAGGTGTTTTCTTTAAGACTATCCCATCTAGCAAGCGCTTCATGTTCATCACCTCTTTGTAAGAATCTTTTTGATAGGAATAAATTAAATTTGGAGAATAAATGATCATAATCATTTTTGGTTATTTCACCAAAATACATCTTGTAACTAATGTTAAAACAAGTTTCCAAACGTCTTTTATAGCTCCTCATTTTTGTTCGGCTTTTAGAACTCATCTTACTGCCCATATACTCTTCTATCGATTTGAATTCATCTAATTGGGCCATATAGCCTTTGTCTTTATCAATTTTAAAAGCTTTTAATGGTGTTTCTTTTTCATTTATTATCAAATCATAATAAGGGTTTATATAATTAACAACGTGAATAAAATTTACTAAATCATTTAATTCTGTTTTTTGTGTATTGAAGTAGTCTTTGCCGTTGGTCCTATTGATAGCATTTTCATAAAAAGGATAGAGACGTCTGGTTTCATAGAAATCATAAGCGAATTTGTACTTCTTAATTGCTATTAGGCTCATAATCCAAATAATTTAACAATAATTTTTGAATAAACTAATTCAAGATTCTCAGTGCGCTATTAACATTATTTGGTTTTCTTTGAATAATGAAAAGGGAATTGTCATCTATTACACGATGTATTTTAAGATTTTTAAATGATTCATTGTTTAGGTATAAAAAATCAAAAATAATAGGCTTTAAAAAATCATTATCTTTAGATTTTAAATCTACTTCTGTCAATTCTTCCTTTTTAAACCCTTGCTCAACATTGGAAAATTCATATTGTAGACTTGATTTATTTTTGTTGGACTTATTTCTCAGCCAAAAAGTAAGTTGATGTAACTTTTCGTTAACTTTTTTATCCCTTAAAAATTGCTTTGCCCTAAAGAAGTTCTTCAATAATATGGCAACTGCTTTTGACGAAATAGAACTGGGGTCATGATATATATGATATTCAAAATCATATTCTTTTGTCGCCCATCTTTTTTTATAATCAAAATAGCCTTTTGAAAAATCGAATATTTTTATATTCTGCTGAATGCTCCATTCAATTAATTTCATTATGGTAATTGAACCTAAATGAAATTTGGCATAATCAATATCAAAAACAGTAATGGCGTCAAAGAGAATGTCTTCAGAAAAGTAATTGAGCGTTACACCTATTGGCTGACTGCCATTGTAAATTACGAACAACCCTGCTTTTTTTTCCAATATCATGGGGTACGCCACCTCATAATAGAAATCCCATTCTTGCTTTTCTAAATTATTATTCGATTCTTGCTTATCATTGAACCTTTTTGTGAGTAAGTTATTGAAGGCTTCGAATATAAAATCATATTCACTTTTTAACATTTCACCATAGAACATTTTATAGTTGACATCAAAACAGGCCTCTAGTTTATTCTTATACTTTTTAAGTTTATAACGGCTACTTTTATTAAATGTATTCGCCAGATATTCGTTTAAATCTTTAAATGATTCCAATTCGATCAGAAAACCTGGATATTGTTTGATCTTATGCAGTTTTAGGGATTTTGGCTTAAATTCATTGTTTATTCTAAAATAAGTTGGAACATCATAAATCAACAAAACTTTCCCTTTTATTTCAGCAATATTGGAATTTACAAAGTCATAGCTTATTCCTTTAGTATGTGTTTTTCCATAATTGAAATAGAGTGGTAAGAACTTATGCTTTTCAAAGCGTAAATTATTTAAAGAACTAAAATGTGTAGCTGAAAGCGATTGGCTAAAATGCTTTGACCAAATAGTCGAAAACGTATCTGAAGTAAACGGGTTACTTATCATAGTATATTCGCTTTTAGCTCATTTGTATTACATCGATAAAAAGGGAAATATTTTGTATATGCTTTATAATGTATAGAAGAACTTTCCTTGCCTAATTCCCGGTCAACCAAATCGTCGTAAATGCTTTGATTTACAACGTATTTCCATAATTTAAAGTTTTTACTATCTTTAGAGAATTTAGATTTAAAGTGAAATAGTGAATCTTCCTTGCCTCCAAGACCACCTCCTAGGTTTAAATATTCAAACCCTTCTTGGGTTGCCCTAATTCTCATTTCATCAATAAGTAATTTGATTGCATTTAATGCCAAGAATTCTTCTTTCACCCCAGAGAGATGATATTGTACTATTTTATTTTTTTTAATAAACATGGCTCCTCCAATTACCTTTTTGGACTCATTGTGTGTTGCTAACAATATTTCTGTAAGAAAGTCCTTGGTGTTCAATAAATTAAAAAAATATTCCTTATTAAAAAAGTATGATTTGTTTGCATTTACACGTCTCATGTTCTCATAATACATATCGATGAAAATATCCAGATCTTCAGGACTCTCAGCTAAACGTAGACTACACTGTCTTCTTGATTTATTGATATAAGTACGCAATCTTTTGTCATAGGCTGATTTTTGGGTATCCAGATCATTCGTAAGATCAATATTTATAACTTTCCCCGAAGCTGATAGATCACCTAATCCTTTAAGTATTGTATTTTGATGTTCAATAAAAGGATTTAATCTGGAAAAAACTGAAATGATATTTAATTCCTCAAATAGTTTTTGAAGCTCTTTTTTAAAAACTGAATTATCAAAATCAGTTGAAATATTATTATTTAAAGGACCTGAATATCCATAGACAGATGTTGCATCAAAATATGGAGTTCCCTTAATTTTACGAAGTAATAATGGTAAAAATATAGACTTGTAGTTCTCTGAATATGCAATTAGAATAGGTGTCTCACCCTTGTTTTTTGACAAATAATGATAATCGTAGGTGTGGTAAAAATCAGAATTTTTGGAAGACGTAATTAAAGGACACCAATCTTCTTTTTTTTTAATTATATCGATCATTATAATTTATTCTATTTTCTATAACGTTAATTTTGAAATGTTTAAATACTCGGGGCTGTTTTCAAAATATAATGTTCAAGTGATAGAAGGTGTTAAAATGAGGAGCTAGCATTTGTTTCAAGCTGGCTCCCCTTATTTTTAAATTTTGAATTAATTTTGAATTAATAGGAACTGTAAAATTAATTAACCTTAGGTATTGCCATAACCTTTTCTTTAAATCTATAGAAAACCGTAGTATCATCTTTCACATTTTTGTCAACGATCATACCGGCCTGTATAACATTGTTGTTACCCACTTCAACACCTGGAATTACTGTAGATCTTAATCCAAAATAATTATTGTTACCAACCTTGACCGTTCCTGCCAAACCTGCTACTGATAAGAAATTATTATCACCTACCACACAATCATGGCTGATAAAACAATAAGATGTAAGAAAATTATAATTGCCAATGATTGCATGTTTCTCGAGAATACAGAAAGGAAAAACTATGTTGCCTACACCTAGTTCCATATTATCAGGTTTTATAACACTATCGTGGATAAAACTTCCGATTTTGGCATTCTTGTCTAATAGCGCTTTAATCATTTTCTCCCTAAAACTAATATCCATTATTGCAATCAAGACCTCTTCACCCTCCTTAGGAGTATATGAATCAATATTACTTAAAAGTGGTGCTTTATAATTATATTTTTCCCAATTCTCTTTCGAGTCGTCAATATAACCAGTTATTCTGATTTGTTGATCAACTCCAACTTTTGAATTATGATCTTCAATATAAAAAGTTACTTCAGCGCCTGCTCCGCCTGCTCCTAGAATGATAACGTTCCTCATAATTATATTTATTTTTTGGTTGTACATTTTGGGACAATTATATATAAGTATCTATTGCAATATAAGTATTTACGAAATTAATTTTTAATATAACTTAAATCTACTTTAAAGCGATAGAAAAATATAGTATTGAACTTACACTATAATGAAATACTACATTTTACTTTCAATCAGCTCCCTTAACCCCAATATGGTACCTGAGTTACCAATTTCCTCTGCTGATAAGGGTACATTATATTCTGAGTCGCAAAATGCGATAATCGACAAAATGGTCAATGAATCCCAGGCCTCAAACGATTGAAGTTCATCACTGAGTTCAACAGATTCTTCCTCTAAGATTTCAGCAATTAATGATTAAAAAATTTTCCATAGCTTAATTAGTATAATCAATTGTTTCACAAAAATCCAAATTGCCCATTTCCAACAGCAAAGAGGCCCAACTCAAACCTGCTCCAAACCCGGCTAAACAAATTAAAAATGAATTTGTCAATAGTTTTTCACCTAAATTGTAAGTAATACAGGTAGGAATGGAAACACCACTGGAGTTGCCAAAATTCTCAACAATATTGTTTGGCATTTTCTCATAAGGAACCTCCATTTTATCTGCAAGCTTTTTCAGCATAAATTTATTGGGCTGATGAAACATATAATAATCTACTTCGTCTTTGTTGCTACCTGCCTTATCCAGTAAGTTCTCAATCATGGGAGGAACTTCTTTTTGAACAAAATTAAAAACGATCATCTCCTTTCATGACCAAATGGTCCAAAGATCTGGAATTTCCACTATTGTCGGTTTTTAGTTCTGCAGTTTCTGGTGTGGATGGCATCTTAAAACCACCTGCTGGAATTATCAAGCGCATCAGCACCTTTTCCATCTACATTTACGGTGCCATATATAATATTATCAGACGGATTTTTTTCAACAATTGTGATGGCGGCAGCATCACCGGTTATTGGTCTGCTACCTCTATCTTTTACCGAAACTTTACGGCTCATGATATCGGCATTCAATACCACCACTTTATTCACCTCATCCTGTTCCAATAACATAAAAGCTTGATTTAGACCTATGGGATAGCCAGAACAAGCTTGATTGATGTCCAACAAGATCATATCCTGTTTTAGATCGAGCTTACCTTGAATGATATGACTGGTTGCGGGCACAAAATGATCGGGAGATTGTGTCACTAATATTAGAGCATCTATGTCATCCTTTTTTAAAAGATTGTTATCAAAAAGATAATTCATGCCAAAAATGCATAGATCTGACACCGTTGTACCTTCTTTGACCACCCTACGCTTTCCATAGCCCATAATCAACTTGAGCTTCATGGATTGACCTCTTGAGAAGTCGTAATTATCGATCTCGTCGTCAAAATTGACTTCATTTTCAGGCAAAACTGTTAGGATGCCCGTAATTTTTTTATTGTGAAATTTTAGGTTCATTCTGTAACACCATTTTTAATTAGTAATTGAAAAATACTATCGACATTTGAGAAATTTTCCGGCAAAATTTCTGTTCCATCAATTGAAATTCCAAATTCTTCATCTAGTGAAGCAACTAAACTTACAATATCAAATGAGTCCAACATGCCTTCTTCAATAAAATTACTTGATGCTTCAAAATCGAATTCCGGTCTAATTTCCGTTAGAAAGTCTACTATTTTTTTCTTCAAAATAAACTAAATATAATTGATTAATAAAGCTTCCAATTTTTTGATAAAGTTATGTATTATTTATTTTTTTGTTTAATAAAGCCCTGTCTATTTTTCCAGTTGTTGATTTAGGTAAAACGTCCATTTTAATATACCTTGTTGGAATCATGTGTTTTGACAAAACATGCATTAGTTTTAATCTAAAATCCTTTACGGATATTTCATTTTCAGACTCGTATATTAAAACAATTTCATTTTTCGCTCTGTCAAAAAATACTCCTGCATTTATAGAGTCAAAAACACTTAAAATGCAATGTTCTATTTCTCCTAAATCAATTCTATACCCAGATAGCTTTATTTGAAAATCTTTTCTGCCTATATAAATATATTCACCTTTTTCATTTAAAAAAGCAATATCACCAGTTCTATATATTCTTTCAGGTACCGATTTATTCAATGGGTTTTGAACAAAAACAGCATTCGTTTTTTCAAAATTATTCCAATAACCAAGTGCAAGTGAAGATCCCCTAACACATAATTCACCTTTCTCTCCAACTTTACAAAGTTCATCCTTTTCATTTAGTACTAATATATCGGTATTTCTACATGGCTTACCAATAGGTAAAGACTCATTTTCATTGAATGTATCATCAACAATATGACAAACACATGTTCCTGTTATCTCAGTAGGACCATACATGTTTCCATAAACAACATTTTTATCTAAATTTTTAATCCAATAACTTAAGTGCTTAGGCGGCATAACTTCACCACCAAATAACACCTTTTTTATAGTTGGGATTTGAATTGAACTAAAAAGTTTAAGATTTGCAATATTGACCAAAACTGACGGAACCCAAAAAATAAAATTTATTTTATTTTCATTTATATAATCCAACAGCGTAGCGGGAAACATAAACTTCTGTTCAGGAATTATAAAGAGTGTTGCACCTTTAAAAATCATTAGATAGATATCCAATGTAGACATATCAAATATAAATGGCGTTTGATTACCAATTTTTTCTTTTTCAGTTATGTCAAAAGTGTCAACAACCCAATTTATATAATCGATAATGGACAAATGTGAAATAACAACTCCTTTTGGTACACCCGTAGAACCTGAGGTATGCAATATATATGCTGGATCAGTATCTATACATTTTTGATAATTAAAACTTTCGTCAATATTGTTCTTTTGTTCTAATTCATCAAGGTTGATGACCTTAATATCCAAGTTACATTTTTTTATGTTCGATATAAACCTATCATTTGTTATAATGCATGATGGGTTTAATGCTTTTAAGATCGCTTCAATTCTTGGGATAGGATTTTTCGTATCCAATGGAGTATAGCAATTGCCACTATACATAGTGCCTATAAATGAAGCAATTGCATCATTGGTTTTGGGTAAATAAATAGCAACAGGGCTATTGATTGAATTGTTCTCTTTTGCTATTTGGGTTGCAATAAGTTTTGCCTTTTGCCTTAAATCGTTAAAAGTTAATTGGGAGGTACTGTCGACAAGTGCTAATTTATCAGGAAATAAATCAGCAGTATTTTCAAAATATTCAATTAAATTAATCTTTATCATAGTAGCGCATTAAATACAAATAAAACTTCAGTCGTTATTTGGTTAATTTTTCATATTATTTAACGGAATATTTACTTCTATCGTATTTTCATTAGCTTCATTTCCATCAATTAATCCGTATTTTCAATTATTTAATTGATTAAGCAACTAATCCTTTAAAAATAGTTTTTTTCGACATTAATTGAATCGCCTTTTTTTTATTGTTTAATGAGTTATAATATTAGTATCTACCTATAAAAGGTAAACTTACTATTTAGTAATCATCTATTATTGCGGGATTATCCAAATGCTTAAGAATCCTTGTTACACGGTCAACGGGTAGCATATCGTTTAAACCGTTCTCATTAATGGATAAACTAAATCAATCCCTTCTTGGATCAAATTTTTATATATCTATACAACGAATAGATTGAATACGAAATTGATTCTGATTGAATATGTTTGAAATTAATAATTATACAAGAACATTGAAATTTAATGCCCTTGTATATTTAAGAGACTGTTTTGTAATATCTCGATTATTTTCTTATAACCTCTTTTTGCGCATAATTTCGTTAAAATTTTAACTCGTAGCGATGCTATGCTTGAAAATTTTGCCTCGTTCTGCATCGAAAATAGGCCATAATAATACTAATGACAGATTTCAAAACAGTCTCTAATAAAATCTAGACCAGTAATTATTTACTATACTGCAAATATTTTTCTGGGATAGGAAATTCTGGTGTTGCACGTTGCCAATACATACTAAGAATCCACCATCTTTCTTTGTAATAAGCTAATTGAATGCTGTGCACATTTTTCACATAAGACTTGCCGGCTTCCATATCTTCAAGGCTATGAAAAGACTCGCAAGTACTAATACAATGGGCAATATTGCCATACCTTTCTTCGACCCTACCTATTTCCCTTTCATAAAAGCCAGATGTTCGTTTAGTTTCCATCCAATGTCCAATTCTATTTATGTATTCGTCAGGTGATAAAAACTGAGGTCTTAAATTGCCATTCGCATCATTTTCATAACTGATTAGTTTTCCATCAGGATGAAATAAAAACCTATAGAAATCCCAATCTCTGGCTTCTCCTGGTTCACCACCTATACAAGCATAGGAAGTTTTTATAATATCATCCATGGTTTGAACGCTTTTTAAATACTCTTTTTTCATAAAAGTTTTATTAGTTAAGGTTAAAATTTTATTAAGGTGTAAATGTAATTAATTCAGCAGAATAATATTTAGTTTTCAGTTATTTACAATAACTTTCTCGTTTAACTACCACTTATGTTTTTTGCCATAAGGCAAATCTGGAAAAAATTCATTCAACATTAAAAAAGTACAATATTCATTGTTCTATGTGTCGTTTTGCCGAAATCAGTTTTACCTAGGGGAGTAACAACACCTTAAACCACAAAACATTAATAGGGAATTATACTGAAAATGATACCTATTGTAGCCAAAGCTGGCTATAAGAACCTAATTTGTTTTAGTGGAAGCCGAAAAGGAATGGACGATAGTTCGGGGCTGAGGAACTGTGTGGAAGGATTAAGGCAAATAATTCCTTTGGCAGAAAAAAACGGGGTGATTATTCAAATGAATCTTTTGAATAGATAGGCCTCACCCCATGTAGATTGCATGTGCAATCGTTCTGAAATGGGGATGAAACTTAGCATGTAAATTGCTTTCGATAATTTCAAATTACTTTATGAGATTTACCATATGCAGACCATGGAAGGAAATATAATTCGTACAATCAGTACCCATCATGAATTTTTTGGCCATTGTAACACCGGTGGTGTTCCGGGACGACAAGTAAATGAATGAAACCCAAGAATTGAACTATCCCGCTATTATGAAGTCGATTTTAAAAACAGGTTTTAAAGGATATGTGGCCCAAGAATTTATGCCTAAAGGGAAAGATAAAATAGCTGCTTTGAAACAGGGAGTTACTATTAGTGATGTATAATTGGTATAAAAGCTACCCAAATAAGTCCCTACCATAAGTGGGTGGGGATTATTATTATTTTACAGCTATGCTAAAGTTTTATTATTTGTTAACACGGTAGCGGGGAAAATATCGCAAAGTTTCCTCGCAATTTTGAATATCCTTCCGCTGTTGAACCAAATCTTCGTAGATATTTGGATTCACTATATATTTCCAGACTTTGAAGGGCATTGAATTTTTGGAAAATCCTGATTTGAAGTAGAATAACGAATCGTACTGAGCGCCAACGCCCCCCCCCAGATTTAAATAGCTGTAATTCTCTCGGAATCCTCTTATTCTCATTTCATCTATTAATAATTTTAGAGGATTTAAATCCAGATATCGTTCACTGGTTCCGGAAAGGTGATACTGAATTATATTATTTTTCTTTACGAACATAGCCCCACCGGCAACTTCACCAGTCTTTTGACTAATTGCCAGTAATACCTCAGTCTCGAAATCAGTGCTATTGATCAAATCCAGAAAATATTTTTTATCAAAGAAATACTCCTTATTTGCATTTACTCGCTGCATATTTGCATAATACAACTCCATGAACAAGTCCAAATCTTGGTATATATTCGCATTCTTAATTTTGTAAATGGTTCTTGATTTATTAATATAAGTTCTAAGCCTTTTGTAGTAAAGGACAATTGCTCATCAAGTGTTTCATTTAGGTCAATATACACCACTTTCCCCAGCGTTTCTATCCCACCCGTCTCGATTAAGCATCTTTCTTGGTTTGGTATAAATGGGTTTAACCTGGAAAAGACAGAAATAATATTTTGTTCCCGAAATAATTGATGTAGTTCTTTTTGAAAGACCTTGTAGTCAAAATCAGAAGTTATGTTTTTGGTAATTGGCCCAGGATACCCATATACTGAAGTGGCATCCTTATATAAGGAGTATTCAATGTTTCTAAAAAGCAGGGGCAAAACTATTGTTATGTTATTTTCTGCGTAATGGATCAAGGCTGGCTCTTCCCCCTTGGCCTTGGCCGTGTGATGATAGTCGTAGGTATGGTAAAAATCAGCGAAATCGCATTTTTCTACAAGATTGTCCCAAAGTTCTTTCTCCTTTATGATTTCTATCATAAAACTATTCTACACTTTGTTTAGATTTGGTTTCAAAAATAATAGAATTAATTTAGGCCTATTGTTGTCAATTGTATATACTATTCAATAGATATCAACATTAGTAATGACCTAACAAATATCGGGGCTAAGTAGGGTTGCATCGTAATATTTCGGTTAAAAACCCTTAAACAATCGTTAATGAGCCGATTGTTCTTTAATCAAAATTGACTATTAGAGGCCTTTGCCAATACATAAACCATACTTTATTCAGGTGTTTCCTTTCCACGGCTCATAGATATCGTGCTCACTGGAGGTAATACCGTCTCGCTTGAATACTTTTTGAACGGTTTTCAACAAAATTTTTACATCGGTAGCAAAACTTACATGATCAACATACCACACATCATGGATCCATTTTTCTTCCCATGTAATGGCATTTCGCCCATTTACCTGGGCCCAGCCAGTGATACCTGGCTTTACCAAATGCCTCCTGGCCTGTTCTTCATTGTACAATGGAAGATAATTATCCAACATTGGTCTAGGTCCCACGATCGACATATCCCCTTTTAAAACATTGATCAATTGTAGTAGTTCATCCAAGGAGTAATTTCGAACAAAGCCGCCAATTTTTGTAATACGTTCTACTTGATTACGCGTTTCACCACCCTTGTCTTTTGGATCTTTCATGGTCTTGAACTTGATGATGGTAAAATATTCGGCATTTTTCCCAGGTCTTTTTTGAAGGAAAAATGGTTTTCCGTTATTGGCAAACAGCAACAATAGGGTCAATATGATGATGACCGGTGATAATAGGAGCAATGCTGTCAAAGATATTATAATATCGAGAATTCTTTTAAAAAACCTTTTATACATTGTATTCTATTTTATTGGTGTTCCTACTATTATATATAATACCACGGCAATATCTTCTACGATATGTGGAGACCTTGAAAATCACTTTTTTAAGGCAAAGTAATACAAAAATAAAATTTTTATAGGCGAACCTTGTCAAATAGTAGCTGAACGACAATTTATCAAGATGAATGAAATTCCACTCTTATTAATTTCCAATAATCGATATTCTTTTAAATTAGCATTAAAGCCAAATACCCTCTGGGATTGGTTTTTCCTCTACTATTTCAACAAGCAAAAGATCAGGTCCTCGAACAAAAAAACTTTTTAGGCCATGAATTGGATCAATTTTTATGTCCTGCACAATTTCTACACCTGCCAATTTCATTTTCCTAAAAACAGGATCGATATTTTCAAAGGAAAATCCGATATGATCGAATGCCGTACCATCTGTAGGTTTGAATTTTGCAGGAAACCAAGTTCTTTCTTCAACCGGTCTGCCATTCACCATGATATTTATATTGTCAACGTGTAGTATGTTCCATTTAAATAAGCCATTGCCCCATGGTTGTGCCCTTTCATTTTCTGGAGCCAAACCAAGGTACGATTTAAACCAATCCATGGTCTCATCAACACTTGAAGCCAATAGGTGAATGTGCTCAAAGGTATGGTTTTTGTTACCGGTAAAGACCTCAACAACCTCTTTGTTCGGGCCCCAAAAGTACATCCAATGACTATCACCAAGTGGGTTAATGGGCGTATGTACCTCTATCCCTTCTTTAACCCGCCAGTCAAACTCTGATTGACCATCCACTCCCGACCAGCCAATATGCCATAGGCTAGAACCAATGTGGGTTTTAGGGGATTCTTCGACCTGATCGAGTAACAAAAAAGATTTCTCGGTAAATAGAGCATCCGTCTTGCCACGGTACTTCACCTTTTTAGCACCAAAATATTTTTGATAGTAGGCAATCGCCGTATCCAAATCCGT